>NZ_MUXE01000002.1 GCF_003063245.1 Arcobacter caeni
GCTCCACCGATACTTTTACCAGCTTTTATATCACGAGCAAATTGCTCTACATCTATTTCTATCTTCATCTTTGTGTCCTTTGGTATTGTTTATTTTACCTGTTTGACACAAAATTTTGAACGATCCCCTTTTTAATTTTCCTAAAGAAAGAAAATCTACTTTTCTTCTTTAGTTTTTCCCTTACATCAGCGCTTAGAGTTTCAAGTTTTTTAGGGTTATAAAGTGTTTCTTTTAATATTTCCACTACTGTTTTTCTCCTAAATAATTTTGAAGTTCTTTTACTGCTTCATCGTTTTTGATGATAAATTTAATTTCAATTCTTCTTGAATTATCTTTGTCTTCAGAACCATCTTTATTATAAATTAATTCAGAAGATGATTTTCCACTTGAACTTACATATTTATTTAATAATTCTTTATTTATCGTATTTGATTCATATAAAAACTGCATAACTTCCAAGGCTCTTTGTTGTGAAAGTTGTAAGTTACCCAAATATGAACCATCACTATTTGTGTGTCCTTCAATAGTAATTCCATAAATATATTTTCTGATTTCTTTATCTTCAAGAAGTGTAGTTATATATTTTTTTAGTACTACATTTAACTCTTTTTTTGAATCCTCTTTTAATTTATATGCACCTTGGTCAAATAAAATATTTGAAGAGAATTTTATAGCTCCACTTTTTTCATCAATATTTATAGATTTCCCAAGTTTTTCTTTTAGTTTTGTAATAACATTTAGTTTTATTCCCGTTAAACTTTTGATTTTAGCTTTTGTAATATCAAACTCTTCAACAGTTTTTTGATGAACTTTTTCTTGTTCTAATAATTTATTTAGTAGAACAGTTAGTTCTTCATCTTTTAAAGAAATAGTGTTTTTAGTATTTTCAAGTTCAGTTGATTTGTCTTTATCTTTTACCTCATAATCAAGTAATACATCTTTTAACTTTTGAAGTTCTTGATTGTTTAGATTAATTGTTTCATTTGATTTTGACAATTGATTAGATAGTTCTGCTTTTTCATTTTCAAGATTTTTTAATAAAGCATTTAATTTATTTAATACTTCATTTTTATTTGTAAGTTCTTCTTGACTTTGATTTAATGCAACTTTTTCTTTTTCTAAATTACTTTGAGTATAAACATATTTTATTACAATAGCACCTAATACTAAAATAAATACAAAAAGTAATCCAGCCATCAAATCTGCATAAGAAATCCAGAAGTTTTCTTCGTTTTTTTGTTCATTATTGTACATTTTTATCTACTTTGATAGTTCTTTAAATTGTGTTAAATCTTCTATAATTTTTACTGTTTGTTCATCTATTGATTCTAAAGAGTTTTGTAATTTATCTGTAAATTTAGCATCATATTCATCTAAACCTTGTTTAAATTTCCACTCAATTTTTTCCATATCATTTTTCATAGTTTCAATACTTTTTACAATATTTGTATAAATTGCTTTTAAATTATCTGAACTTAGATTATCCATATGACTATTTAATTTTCCAATATTATTATTTAAAAGTTGAGCGCTTAGAGTATATGAATCTTTTTGTTGTTCAAAATTTGTAATTGTTGTGCTCATATTTAAAGTCATATCTTTTAACATCATTGATAATTTTTCATTATTATCAATATTTTCACTAATTTTTGTTGATAAAATTAACTCTTTTTTTAGAATTTCATCTAATATTTCAACTCTTTTTTCGATTAAATGATTTATATTTTCCATCATATTACTAGAAGTTAATTTTTCAAATATTTCTGACATTTTAGAGAAATTATCAATATTACTTTTTATATGAATTGATTCAATATCAATTTTTGTCCAAAAAAATGATTTAGTTGATTCTTTAATTAAAAAAGTATCATGTTCAAATCTACTCATTCCAATTTTTTCAAAAAAAGTCCACCAAATAGATAAAAATATTCCATAAATTGAAACATAAAAAGCAGTTCCAACTCCACCTAAAAGATGTGAAATTTCTTGTTCAAGAGCAGTTGTAGTCCCAGATGAAAAATCAGGCATACTAAGTGCAATAGAGATAAAAGTTCCTAAAATCCCAAGTGTTGGGAAAATTCCTGATGCAATTGATGAAAAATTTGTATTTCTTAAATTACTTGTGTAGTCTTTTAAAAAGTCATCAAAACTTCCATTTGCTTTTGTAGAATTTTCAATTGTCAATAAATTATTATCAACATATTCTTTTAAAGAAAAAAACATAGAAGTATATTGAGTTTTAAATTTGCATGAAACATAATAAGCATTGTGAATTACAAAAAATAAATAAATAAAATAAATAAATCCTATTAAAATAACGCTATGAATTTCTACTTTTAGTGGTAATTTTCCTAAATAACATAAAATAATTATTGCAAATAAAGCAGTAGGAATTGTAAGTAGAGTAAATATTCTTGAAATTGGTTTGCAAGTTGTCTGATGTTTAATTGAACTTAAGTCAATTAAATTGTCGTTTGATAACATAAATATTCCTTATAAAACTGGTTTGAATTAATCTGCAAGTTTAGCATATTTATTATTTCATAACACAAAGATTTTATTATTTTATTCAATATTATAAGTTATTTTGCAAGTTATAAGAATTAAAAGGTAAAATAACAAAACGACTCAAATAGGGAATAAGTAAAATTATGATAAAAAAAGTTTTACCTTTATTATTTATGCTTAGCAGTATTTCATCTGTTTATGCAGCAAATGAAAAATATACAATTGCAGTTTGCGCAACTTCAAGCCTTGAAAATGCACTAACTTGTAAATATAAAGTTTTAGCAGAAAATGTAAAATTAGATGTTTTTATAGTAAAAGAAAATGAAAAATATTCAACAAATATTGGGATTTTTGCAGATGAAAATACAGCAAAATATGCTATAAAAAGTGCATCATTATATGTGAAAAAACAAATGCCTTTTGTAAAGAAAATATCAAATGAAGTAATAACTTCAAAGCTAAAAAATGAACAAGTTATTGATTTAAATACTCCTATTGAGGAGCTGGTGATGAATAATGAACCTATAAAAAATAAAACTAAAAAAAGTGAAAAAGTAATAGATTTAATTTCAACTTATCCAAAAGCTGAAGAGCTACAATTAGTACAATCATATCCTTTTGAAGAAGGACAAAAACTTAATGGTGAACCTGTAAAAAAATGGAAAAAACCAGTTGTTTATTCAAAACAAGAGTTAGAATACATTGAAGAATTAAGACAAATAAGTATGGATGAGTTTGATGAAGCAGATGAGCAAAAAGAGTCAAAAAAAGCTTCTGTAAAAGTTGAAAAACCAAAAGAGCCTGAAAAACCTAAAGAAATCAAGAAAGTTGTAGAAGCTCCAAAAGTTGAGAAACTTGTTGATACTATTGAAAAAGTTCAAAGAATAACTACTTATGAAAAAGTAGAAAAAATACAAAAGATTGAGAAACCCGTAAAGCTTGAAAAATTAGTAGAAAAAACTAAAATAAAAAAAGAAGATAATACAAATCCTCTTTCAAATGTGGCAAAATATGAAGAAATTTTAATAGAAGTTGATTCTGTAAAAAACACAATGAGTTTAAAAGCAAAAATAGATAATGAATACAAAGAGATAAAAAACTATATTGTATCAACTGGAAAAGATAATATTGAAAAACCTTTTGGTATTGGAAAAGTTTCTAAAATATCATTAAATCCAATTTGGTATCCAACTGAAAATACTAAACAAAGTTTCAAAAAAAGAGGAATAAATCTTCCAAATGCAGTTCTTCCTGGAGACAAATACAATTATATGGGCGCTGCAAAAATAAATCTTACCCATGAAGTAGACGGAAAAAGTACATATAGAATTCACGGAACTCTAAATGAAAAAACAATTGGAACAAATGAATCAGCAGGATGTATTAGAATGAAAAATGGCGATGTTGTACAATTAGCAACTTTGTTAAATCAGTTTTCAGATTTGAAAAGTTTGGATGATGTAAAAGTTATTTTGAAATAATAATATGAATAAAAAATACCAAATACTAAAAGATATTTTCGGACACGATGCATTTCGTTCTTTCCAAGAAGAAGTTGTTGATTGCATTCTTAATAAACAAGATGTTTTGACAATTTTGCCAACAGGTGGTGGAAAATCACTTTGTTATCAACTTCCAACTTTACTTATGAATGGAACTACTGTTGTAATTTCTCCTTTAATTGCTTTGATGCAAGACCAAATCAAAGCTTTAAATGATTTGAATATTAGTGCTGAAATGATAAGTTCTGCAACTTCAAATGATGAAAATAGTTTCACTCTTCAAAAGCTTTTAAATGGTGAATTGAAATTTATCTATGTGGCTCCTGAGAGATTTACTTCAAATGAGTTTGTCTCAGTTTTACAGCGAATAAATATTAACTATTTTGTTATCGATGAAGCACACTGTGTTTCGGCTTGGGGACATGAGTTTAGGGCTGAATATAGAAACCTTGATAGATTAAAAAGATTTTTTCCAAACACGGCAATTTGTGCATTTACCGCAACGGCTACAAAAAAAGTTGAAGCTGATATTGTTCAGAGTTTAAATCTTCAAAGTCCAAGACATTTTAGGGCAAAAACAGTTAGAGATAATATTGATATAAAAGTTGAACCCAGAATTGCAAATGGTAAAACACAAATTATAAACTTCCTAAAAACTCACAAAGGTTTATGTGGAATCATCTACACTTTTACACGAAAAGAAGCCGAATCAACAGCTGAGTTTTTGAGTGAAAACGGTTATAGTGCAAAAGCTTATCATGCGGGTTTAAGTAATGATAGAAAAAACGAAGTTTTTAATGATTTCGTATATGAAAAGATTGATATTGTTGTGGCAACTATCGCTTTTGGAATGGGAATTGATAAATCAAATATTCGTTTTGTAATTCATACTTCATTGCCTAAAACTCTTGAAAATTATTACCAAGAAATAGGACGAGCTGGTCGTGATGGTGAAATGTCTTATGTTTATATGCTTTATTCAAAATCTGATGAGGTAAAAAGAAAAATACAAATTGAAGAAGCCATAGATAATGCTTACAAACAAACAGGGCTTGATAAATTAGAATTTATGTATAGATATTGTGTGAGTAATAATTGTCGTCATAAGATGATTGCAGGTTATTTTGAAGATGAAATAAATGAGTGCAAAACTTTATGTGACAACTGCACAAAAGGTGAAGTTGAACAGGTTGATATGAGTGTGGATGCTCAAAAACTTTTAAGTGCGATTTACAGAAGTGAACAAAGATTTGGTTTAAATCATATTATTGATATTTTAAGAGGTTCTAAAAATCAAAAACTTTTAGAGTTTGGGCATGAAAAACTGAGTGTTTATAATCTTGGAATTGATAAAAGTAAAAATGAATGGGTTGCGATTGCTGATAAATTGATTGATATTCAAGCTTTATCTTTGGGTGAATTTCGAGTTTTAAAGATTACAAATCTAGGATTAGAAATATTAAAGGGGAAAGAAAAACTTCTTATTGATAGTGATAAATTAGGAATTGCTTCAAAAATTCAAGATGAAGAAATAGAACTAAGTTTTGATGAGTTAATTTTTGAAAGATTTAAAACTTTAAGAAGAGAAATTGCCCTTGAAAGTGAAGTTCCAGCTTATGTGATATTTGGAGATAAAACTTTAAAAGAGTTTGCAAATAAACTTCCTATTACAAAAGAACAAATGTTAGAAATAAATGGTGTTGGTCTTGTAAAATATGAAAAATATGGTGATATTTTTTTAAATTTATGTAAAGAAATAAAAGAAGAGTTTAGTGAGAAATTAGAAAAAAAAGAACCATCTAAAAAATTAACAAAAACATATTTGGAAACTTATGAACTTTTAAATGATGGGAAAAGTCTTGAAGAAATTGCACAAATAAGAGATTTGACACTTACTTCTGTTTTATCTCATATTACAGTTTTAAGTGAGCATAAAAAAATATCAGACGAAAAAAAAGAAGAATTACTAAAACCTCTTGAAATTCCAAATGAAATAAAAACATGGATTGAAAATGGAATAAAGCTAGATAGTTTAAAGCAATTGAGACAACACTTATATTTATACGAGTATTTGTCAAATAAAAGTTGATATAGACAGAATAAAATACAATAGAAAAACGATTCTATTGTATTTTTTTATTTGATTATTTTAAATTTCTCTTTGCATATTCTCTTACTTCATCATTGCTATCTTGAGCTAAAATTTTCAAAACGCTAACAGCTGTTTGAGGGTCTTTTGCAATAGTTGTTCTAACATTTAATGAAGCTTTTGTGCTTAGGTAGTCTTCACTTAAATCTGCGAACTTATCATTTGCATTTGCTATATTAAATAAAGCTACTGTTAATAAACTAATTGTAATTATTTTTTTCATATTTAAATCCTTTTTTGTAATTTGTAAAGAAAGTATATATAAATAGGACAATAATTGTCTTGATTTAAATCAATATAGGATACAAATTATCTTATTTCTAATCGTCACTAAACCATTTCTTATTATAATCTTTTAAAGACTCAGGATAATGCCTATGTTTTGGTATATTATTAACAATTACTGCAATTATTAATAATATAAATGCTCCTGAAGTAACAGGAACTAAAACATAAAAAAAACCTAATTCATGTACTTGAGTACTTCCAATTACAGCAATAAGTGCAGTTGCTCCACCAGGTGGATGAAGTGTCAAAGTTAGTTGCATTACCAATATTGAAGTAGCAACAGCAAACGCTGATGCTAATAAAATATTTGAAGAAAAGAGTTTATATGAAATAACACCAATAATAGCAGATAATATATGTCCACCAAGAAGATTTCTAGGTTGTGCCAATGGAGAGTTAACTGCTCCATAAACTAAAACCGCACTAGCTCCAAAAGAGCCAATAACCAAAGTTAAATCAGTGTCATCTAAAAAATCACTATGAAAATAAGATATGGCTAATATTCCCAAAAAAGAACCTAACCAAGACCAAATAATATTTGCTTTTTCTAAAGGTTCTGAGTTTACTTTTTTGAATTGTTTAAAAAATTTTTTCATTCTATTTCTTTAAATTTAAATAAGTCAAATATTAACAAAAAAATAGAATTTATTTCCTGATTTTAATCAAATTATAGAATATTTAATTGATGAGCTAAATCTGCTGCAATTCTTTCATAGTTTCTTACGGCTAAAAGTCTTTTTTGACCATTTATTCCAACTTGTGTAATTTCATCTTTTGATAATGAGATAATATGTTCTAGTTTGTCTTGAATTGATTTTTTATCAAAATTTGTAAACCAAGCACTTGTATTATCTTCAAAAATTGAAGCATTATTTTCATTGTTACTCATGATACATGGAACTGCACTTGAATAATAATCTAAAACTTTCATAGGTGTTGAACTACTAAATAATGCAATATCAGGAAGTGGAGATAATCCAACATCAGCAAGTGAAATTAAGTTTAATAACTCTTTTCTTGTTTTTGCATCATATATTTCAATATTATTTTTTAAGTTTGGAAAATCAATTAGTAAATTATCTAAAAATTCGGGATCTTTTGTAGAAATCATTAGTTTGAAATTTGAAGTATTTATAAGACTAAAAGCTTCTAAAATTGTTTCAAATTCTCTCAATTTATCTAAAGTTCCTGCATAAAAAAATCTTTTTTCATTTCCTTCATGTTGGATGTTTTCATGTAAAACATCAGGATCAATAGCAGATGGAATTACAAATGTTCTAGTTTTTACATCTTTGAAATAATCATTTTTCATTTGAAAAGAAGTTGGAAGAAAAATATCACATTCGTTTATTAAACTAACTTCATTATATGTTTGAATTTTATTACTTATAATATCAAGAATTGATTTTTTATTATTTGCCAAATCTGTTTCAAGTTTTGCAATTCTTTTTGGAAAAGATAGTCTAAATCCAACTTTGAAGTTATATTTTAGTTTTTGTTTTAATACTTCTTTTAACAAATCAATACTATTTCTAACTACAATAAATTGATATTCATTTAGATTTATTCCATTTTTCTCTAATTCTTGAAGAATATGACTTTTTGATTTTTCTGGAATAATGATTCTTCCATCTTCTTTTATTTCAACAGTCGTTTTTTCTTTAGAGAAAAAAGTTGTATTTATATCAAAATGTTTTGTTAAATACTTTTGAAATAAAGGACCAATAAAACTATGGTCAGCATATTCATCTTGGTCGGTAATATATAAAAACTTATTCATAATAACTTCCTTTAAAATTCTTTCGAACATTTTAACATTTAAGTGTTGCAACAAAAAAGCATTTTAGTTATTTTTGTATAAAAATTAATAAAGTTTACCAAATAAATCAACATGTGTTAAATAAACTCTCAAATCAAACTCAACTTGATGATAAGAGGGCATTACAAAAGTGCAAAGATTATAAAAAGCTTTATCGTGTTCTTTTTCTTTGAAGTGAGAGAGTTCGTGAACAACAATCATTTCCAAAAACTCTTCAGGCATATTTTTAAAAACTGAGGCAACTCTAATCTCATTTTTTGATTTTAGTTTGCCACCTTGAACTCTTGAAATAATACTGTGCATTCCTAAAGCATTGTTGATTACATTTATTTTTCCATCGTACATTACTTTTGAAACTTGATATTTTTTAAAGTATTCGTTTTTAAAATCCATCACATAGGAATACAAAGATTTGTCATTTGTGTATGTGTGTGCTGTTGGATATTTTGTTTTAATATAAGAAGATAATTTTTCTTTTTCAATCAAAACTCTGATTTTATCTTGTAAATCTTTTGGGTAATGGTTTATATATTTCATAAATAATTATAACCTATTGTGCTACAATGCGCCCTTATATAATATCAGGAAATTTTATGCAATTAAAATATATCTTTAATCAAATTGGTAAAAAACTTGGTATTGGACTTATATTAATATTAATAGTATCTATTCATATTTTTATTATTATTGGAAACTCTTTTTTTGTAGAATATTCAATTCTTGAAATGGAAAATGATGCAACGCTCATAAATAAAAGTGGAATGATAAGAGGTGGTATACAAAGAGTCATTAAACTTGAATTAGATAATAAAGACACTACTGAATATATATCAAATATTGATTCTATATTTAATGAGTTTTTTATGGAAGAAAAATACAAATTAGTAAATGATAAAATGATTACCTTTGTTTCAAAATTAGAGTTATTACAAAGAGAATGGAAAGTTTTAAAAGAATTAATTTTTACTTATCACTTAACAAAACAAGGTATTGATAAATCAAGCTTAATTGCACAAAGTGAGTATATTTGGAATCTTTCAGAAGATGCATTGTACACTGTTTCAATACTATCATCAAAAAAAACAGATATGTTAAAAAATACATTTTTTATTTTTTTGATTGATTTTTTCTTAATAGTATTTATAATTTATCTAATAAATAAAAAAATAAGAAATAAACTAGAAATTCTATCAACTACTGATCCTTTAACAAATATAAAAAATAGGAACATGTACAATGAAGCACTATGTTTTGAATTGGAATTAAATAAAAGAGCTAAAAATAATACAGCATTTTTATTTCTAGATATAGATTTTTTTAAAGATATAAATGATACTTATGGACATGATACTGGAGATTTGGTGTTAAAAGAATTGGTATTAATTTTAGAAGAAACTATTAGAAAAACTGATATGCTTTTTAGAATTGGTGGAGAAGAGTTCGTAATTTTTGTAAAAGAAATAAAAAAAGAAAATTTAGAAAAACTAGCAAATAAAATTAGACTTCAAGTTGAAGCCTTTGATTCTAAGATAAGCCATAAATTTACTATTAGTATAGGTGCTACTATGTTTAATCCAGATGATACAAAAGATACTATCTTTAAAAGGGTTGATAAAGCACTTTATCAATCAAAAAATAGTGGTAGAAATAAAGTTACAATAGTTTAGTGTATAAAAGTAATTTGAAGAGAATTAAATCTCTTCTTTAATCTTCTCTAAATCTTTAATTTTTTCTAAATACTGTTCTTTTCTTGATCTTACAAAATTGATTCTATCTTCATTTATTTCTAAATATTGCTCTTTTGAATATTTTACAATTTTGAATAAGTAGTTTCTTTTTGAAGTTAAAAAATCTTCAATTTTTTCAAATCCAAAGTTTGCTTTTAACTTTACAACAATTTCATCTTCTCTTGGATGAGTAATAGAAAATTTAGCTGGTTCTTTTTTATATAACTCTTCAGATTCTAAGATTTGTTGTTCAAAGTGTGCAATAGTAGCTTGTGTTGTTTGAATATATGAATATGACAATGCTCCATTAAAATAAGCAAATTTTTTTCTAATCGCTGAAATATTTTCTAAAATAGCTGTATGGTAAGTTTTTAAAACATTTTCATAAACTTTTGCAGCAAAGTGTCTTGTATTTGAGAATTCTAAATCTGAACTAATTTCCCTTTGTTTTCTAATAAGTTCATAAGGTTCTTGCCATTTGGTAACTTCGTTTTTGATAATATTATAAGCATCTCTAAATGCTTCATCTGTATCAAGTTCGATATTTTTTAGAAGTTTGATAGATCTTTTGAACATTTTATCAACAGTTTGGTCGTCATAAAAAAGCTTTTTATAAATACTATCTGAATCAATCCAGTAAGTTTCATAATCATATTTTTCAATTTTTGAACCTATAAAACTTTTTGTTTCTTCAAATCTGTTATTTGTTCTTTTTTTTATTCCCTTATAAGTTTCATGGGCAATTTTTTCCATAATAGATTCAAGAGAATTGTAAATATTAAATAGTTCTTTTGAATTTTTCTTATAAATATTTTCAAAATGTTCAATAACATTATTCTCACAATTTTTTAAAACTTCAATTAATGCATCATAAATTTTTGTAATAGTTTCATACTCTTTTATTAAAATATCACAAATACCTCTTAAATCTTTTTTAATTGCAAACTCTTTTGCTTCAGCAGCTTGTGGTCTAATCGTGTTTTCAATAAATGATAAAACTTCATTGATATTTGATTCTTTTAAAAGTTTCATATCATTTGACATATCTTTTGAATTAATTTCTTCAACTTTTTTGTGAAATTCTTCAAATGAATCTTTGAAAAATTCCAATGATGAAACACCAATGTTATTATTTAATTCTTTTTTAAACTCTTTTGTAATTGCATCAAAAGAATCCTTAAGTAATACATTTTTTTGTAAAGCTCTTGATTCAAGTGCCATTCTTGCAGAAATAGGAGTAACTTGTGCAAAATATTTCCCAAATTTTTCTTTTACATAATTTGTAGTAGTCTCAACCTGTTCAGGAGTAAGTTTGTCTTTTTGATTTAAAACACATAAAGATTTGTTTTTAAAGTGTTGCATATATTCATCAAGAACTTCTGCTTCTGATAATTTTCCTGCATTATCAATCAAAGTTAGCCAAATAATTCCTCCAACATCTCTTAAAACTTTTCGTGTTGTTTCTGTATCACTTTGAGATTGAGAGTTAAGTCCTGGAGTATCAACAAATGAAATATCTTTTAAAATATCCATTGGAGCATAAAGTGTAAGATATTTTATATCTTTCATTTCATCTTGTCTTTGGTCTGTAAAATCTGCAATTGATTCAATTGGAGCAAATTCTTGAGCGCCTGAATAATAAGTAATTTTTAGTTTATACTCTTCCCCATAATTTATAAAATTTACTTTTGAAGTAACAGGAGTAATTCCTGTTGGTAAAATATTTCTTGAAAGTAGGGCATTTAAAAAAGTTGATTTCCCAGAAGAAAATTGTCCTGTAATTGCAATTTCCATTGGGTATCTTGCTCGTCTTATTTGTTTTTTTAAAATACTTTCAAGCTGATTTGATGGCAGAAATTTTTCATCAAGTAATTTTGTTTGAATTTTTTTAATATCCCCAACTAAACCATCTTCATAAACAACTTCTTGTAAAGAGTAAGTATCTTTATATTCATTAACAAAACTTTTTAGGATATTTAAATTTGCACTCATTAGTATAATCCTTTTATTGTTGTTGAAATATTTTCAAATTTTTTAATATTTTTGTGAATATCAATTGATAATTGAGCTCTATTTTTATCATTTTCTTCAAACGAACTAATTTGATTTTGAAGTAATTCCTCATCATTTTTAAGTTTTTGTTCAAATGATTTTAGTGGAGCATTTAGTGTCATAAAAAATGATTCAATTAAAAGACTACTTACTTTTTTTGCTTTTGCTTTTATATCTTCTTCTATTGAAGTAAATTGATATTTAATAAGTAACTCTATTTCTCTATCTAATTCATTTAATTTAGTATCTTTCGATTTTGATACAGCATCTATTATTTGTGAAATTAAAACTTCATTATTTGAAGTTAAAAATCCAGATTTAAAATCATCTTGAAAAAATCCTCTTGCATCAAAATTTTCATTTTTATGTCCTATTGAGAAACCTAAATCTTGATATTTTTGTTCACATTGTTCCCCAATAGATTGAGATTTCTTGATAAATTTATATCTATAATCTCTAATTACATCAATAATTCCATCTTTTATTGCAGTTTCAACAATTACTCTTATTCTTGTGTTTTCTGGTCTTTTTTTAATTTTTTCAAAAGAATATCGAACATCTCCCACAACTCTTTGTTTTATAACAGTTTGTAAATCTATAAGTTCACTTTGTAAAAAAGTTTCTAATGAGTTTGTGTAATCTCTTGTATCATTTCTGTAATAAGTTATATCTTCACTCATCGCTTGAAAAATTCTTGTATTTACAGATTTTTTCTTATTAAACTCTTGAAGTTCTATTTCTAATTCATCTTTTGATTTTGAAAGAAGTTGTAATTCATAGTTATAAAATGAGATTTGTTTTTCAATAATTTTTTGTAATTGGTTTTTAGCTGATTGAATTACAAGTTCACCTTTTTGTGAGTTTGAACCAAAAAGAGTTTCAGTTAAATATTGCTCTATTTCTAAAATACCTGTTTGTTCAAGTGTAAATCCAGCATCAAGTGCTTCTTGTTCATGACCTGTTCTGTGTAAAAGTGCCATTCTTCCAGAAATTGGAATAAACTTAATAGTTTTTAAAATATAATCAAGTTGAGAATCTTTATTTTGAGCTTTTAATTGTTTTTCAATTGATGATTTTGTATATTTAATTACTTCATCTAATTGTTCTTTTGAAACAGTATCTGCTCTTGTAATTACAATTAAAAGTTTTGAAATATTTTGATATAAAACAGCATCAATTATAAACTCAACATCTTTTAAAGTTGCACTTTGTGATACATTCATAAGATGTAACATCATATCACAAGCACTAATATATTCTTTTGTAATCTCTTCTCTTTGAATAACCGGGTCATCAAGTCCAGGTGTGTCAACTATCTCAATTCCATCAGATAAAAAATCTAATTTAGAACCTAATTCTACATACTTTACTAAGTTACATTTTTTTCCACTAGCAGCAGCTGAGGTATAAGATGATAAATCATTAATATCTATTTCATCAAATCTTGAAGTTGGTCTAATATAATTTTTTAAATCATCTCCAAAGATTTTATTTGTTTCATTTACAAATTCTCTCATAGATTCTAATTGTTCCGCTGATTTTAGAATTCTATCCCATTCTTTGGTATTCCAGTAATATACTTTTGCAGTATCAGTTGGATTATGTTTTACGATAGTTAAGTTTGCAGTTTCTGGAACAACAGCACTTCCTAGGATTTCTCTTCCCATTAAAGCATTTAACATTGTAGATTTACCAGCATTCATAACACCTGTAATTCCAATAGAGAATTTTTGAGTATTTAAATAGTTTTTTGTAGCGTTAATCTCTTTTGAAATTTCTTCATTTATAATATCCTCTTGTAATTGAGATATTAGTTCTTCAACAGTTGTTTTTAACTCTTTAAATGATGATTTTTCAAGTTCAGTATCAACTTTATTACTTGAAGTTATAGTGTATTCATCTACTAAATCCAGCTCTTTATAATCAAATAAAGATATTAATTTATGATAATTTTGACCATTGATTATATTTTCGCTTTTCAAATATTCAAATGATGAATGTAAAACTGAAATATTTTGTTTTGATTTATTCGATAATATAGACTTTACTATCATATGTTGTAAATGATTTAGTTCATTTATATTTGAAGGACTTTTAACTTTTAATTGTTGGCATAAAGTTTTGAATGATGTTAATGGTAAATATTTATCAAAATTTTTTCTTGTTGCACTAATTATTAAAGCATAAATTGTAAATATTTCTTCATTTACTTCTGTTTCAATCGGCTCTAAATCTAAATTTACTTCAAAAGTTATACCGTGATACAGTAAGAAATAGTCATTTGCTAAACTCATTTTGTCACTCCATTATTGCCCTAAAATATAAAAAGTTAAATATCACCAATGATATTTAACTTTTTATATTTTTATTACGAAGGGGAAATCCTTCGTAAAAATTATCTTAGTGCTACTAATTTTCTTCTTAAGTAAGCAATTTTATTTTGTAATGGTAAATGTTTTGGACAATGGTCTTCACACGCCATTAAAGACATACAACCAAAAATTCCATCATCATCACCAATTAATTCATAGAAATCTTCAGCAGTTCTTTTATCATGAGGATCTACTTCAAATCTTGCAACTCTGTTTAGTCCAACAGGTCCCACAAAATTAGGTCTCATTAATGCAGTTCCACAAGAAGCAACACAAATTCCACATTCAATACATCTATCTAATTCAAAAGTTTGTTCAGCAATTTCTGGCTCAATTCTATCTTCTAATTTAGTAATATCAGCTTCGTGGTCATTATGAATCCATGATTCAACTCTTTTAGACATCCCATCCATCCATTTACCTGTATTTACAGATAAATCTTTGATTAGTTCAAATGCAGGCATAGGCATTAATTGTAATTTACCTGTTGGGTAATTTGCAATTAAAGTTCTACATGCAAGTGTAGGTTTACCATTTACAACCATTCCACAACTTCCACAAATTCCTGCTCGACATACAAAGTCAAAAGATAAATCTGCATCCATTTCTTCTCTAATTTTCATTAATGCAATAAAAAGAGTCATACCAGGAGTTTCTTCTAAATGAAAATCCACGAAATGAGGTTTTGAAACCTTAGATCTTGGATTGAACTTTAAAACTGATATTGTTATATCTCTACCTTTTTCAATACTCATTATAAATCTCCTGCTCTTTCATTTTTTTCTCTATAATTCATAGGTAAATCAAATGGCATTAAGGCATGTTGGATTTCATGTCTATCTTTACCTTCTGCTTGCATTTTTTCTGTAATTTCATCAACTTGCGCTTGTCTTTTTTCTGATAAATCATGTTCTATAATCATACCTTTAGCCCCATATCCTCTAAATGCAGGAGGTAATTCCATAGTCATAATATCTAATGCTTCATAAGAAATTGTTGGAAGAGTTTGATTCTCATTTGGCCAAGAAGTTAGCGTTCTATTTAACCAGTTTGCATCATCTCTTTTTAAGAAGTCTTCTCTATAATGAGCTCCTCTTGATTCTGTTCTTAATAATGCACCATTAGCAACACAAAGTGCTATTTTTAACATTCTAGGAACTCTATAAGCTTCTTCAAGTTCTGGATTTCCAGCTCTTTCTTTAGATTTAACAGTGATTTTTTTAGTTTTAAGTAATAACTCTTCAAGTTCCTCAACTGCAGCTTTTAAGTTAACACCATCTCTAAAGATTCCAACTTTTTCATCCATTAAGTTTTGCATTCTATTTTTGATTCTAAAAATATCTTCATTTCCAGTATAATCTAAAATATCATTTAAATATTTATCTTCTTTATCTAAAAATCTTTGAACAGTAGAAGTTGGAATTGTTACATCATTTGATAAACAATAATCAGCAAAATAATTTCCAACAATCATACCTGCAACAACTGTTTCAGAAACACTGTTTCCTCCAAGTCTATTAAATCCATGCATATCCCAACAAGAAGCTTCACCACAAGAGAATAAACCATTTAAGTTTTGAGATTCACCTGTTGGTTTTGTTCTAATTCCACCCATTGAGTAATGTTGCATTGGAAGAACTGGCGCCCAACCTTTTTTACCCTCATCAGCTGGATCTATACCGTTGAAAATCATACAAATTTCTTGTACATCTCTTAGATTTTTTTCAATATGCTCACGACCTAAAATAGAAATATCAAGCCATACATGGTAACCATAAGGTGAAGGAACACCTTTCCCATTTCTAATATGTTCAATCATTCTTCTTGAAACAACATCTCTTGAAGCAAGTTCTTTTTTCTCAGGTTCGTAATCTGGCATAAATCTATGTCCGTCAACATCTCTTAAAATTCCACCATCTCCTCTACAACCCTCAGTTAATAAAATTCCTGATGGTACGATTGGTGTTGGGTGAAACTGTACAGCTTCCATATTTCCTAAAGTTGCAATTCCAGTTTCAAGTGCAATAGCAGCACCAATACCCTCACAAATTACAGCATTTGTAGTTTGTTTAAATACTCTTCCGTATCCACCTGTTGCGATACATGTACCTTTTGCAACATAAGCTTCTAATTCACCTGTAATTAAATCTCTTACGATTGCTCCATAACATCTACCATTTTCATGAATAAGTGAAAGTGCTTCTTTTCTATCTCTAATATCAACATTGTGTCTTAATGCTTCATTTGCAACACCAAATAACATAGTGTGACCAGTTGCATCAGCTGTATAACAAGTTCTCCATTTTTTAGTTCCACCAAAGTCTCTTGATGTAATTAATCCATGTCTATCAGCATCTTCTGTAATTGTTGTTTTTTTAGCATTAATAACAGCTTCTCTTGATCCCTCTTTAACTCTTGACCAAGGAACCCCCCAAGCTGCTAATTCTCTAATAGCTTTTGGTGCAGTGTGTACAAACATTCTTGCAACTTCTTGATCACATCCCCAGTCTGAACCTTTTACAGTATCAGCAAAGTGTAAATCTTCATTATCACCATCAGACATTTTTGAGTTACCTAAAGATGCTTGCATACCACCTTGTGCAGCAGCACTATGTGATCTTTTAACAGGAACTAAAGATAAAACGATTGTATTTAAACCTTTTTTTTGCGCAGCAACAGCAGCTCTTAAACCAGCTAATCCACCACCGATTACTAACGCATCACAGTAATTAATTTTCATTATGCAATTCCCCCAACACTTTTATTTGTAATTTTATATTCTATTACACATGCAGTTGGAGTATATTTTTGACCAACTGTTCCATTTGCTGCATTTTCCATTCCAATTTTCATATAAGCTGCAAGTGATGCAAAACCTAATACTAGGAAGAATACTGTTAATGCCCATTTGATTTTTTTAAGTGTTTTTCTAGTAGCTTTTGGATTTTCACCATCAAACCATCCCCATTTTACACATAATCTATAAAGACCAATTGTTCCATGGAATTCAACAGCTAATAATAAAAGAATATATAAAGGCCACATATATTCAGACCAAACTCTATCTGAACTAGCATTTGGTCCAATTGCATCTGCATGTGTCATAATAATATATAAATGAATAGAACCCATGAAGAACATTGCAAAACCTGTAAAGGCTTGAATAAACCAAAGTTTTGTATCATCGTGATTCATACTTTTAGAGTGAGCTTTCATTACTTGGTATTGTTTAAAATTACTAGGTAATTTTCTCATTCCTAAAGCTGCATGAACAATAAAAATTACAAATACTATAAAAGCAATAATAGAAACAATGATTGGTTGCCCTTCATTGAAAATAAAACTACCTTCAAAGAATTTTGTAATTGTATACATAAAATCTTTGCTGATTAAAATTGACGAGACAAAAAGCATATGTCCCCACATAAATAAAGCTAAGAAACCACCCGTAAAACTTTGCATAAAATCAAGTTTTGCAGGTAATCTACTTTTTTTCCCTTCCTCTGTTTTCCCCAAATAACCTTCTATTAGGTCACTCATTTGCTATCCTTTCTGCGAATTAGATTTTTTTGAATAATAGCGATATAATAGCTTAAATCTACTTCAAATGTCTTTATATTTTTATGAAAAATGATGTTAAAAAAAAGAGGAAATAATCTGAGGAAACCCCTGTCAAGGGGTTTCTATAAAGAAGAATTTTATGAAAAAAATTAATTAATAAGAAACGCAGATGTTACTTATTAACACAGCCTATTTTATAAATAGTGATTGAACTGCAAATTGAGTTAATTTTATTATTTCATCAATATTCATTGCTGGAATAAAAAACACAATAGCAGAACCAATTCCACCTAAAAGTGTAAGAATAGCAACAAATGCAATTGCATAAGTTGAAACTCTTTTGTCATTAAATTCTTCACTAATGCAAGCTTCTTGTGGAGAATAAAAATACATCATTGCAATTAGTTTAAAATAATAATAAACAGAAATAATAGTTGCAATTATTGCAATTACTGTAAGTCCAATGTAACCCGCATTTATAGCTTCAGTAAATACATATAATTTACCGATAAATCCAATTGTTGATGGAATTCCAGCAAGTGAAAATAAGAATATGGTCATCATTGCTGCTAAAAATGGTCTTTGTTTTGCTAAACCTTTAAAATCATCATAAGTTACTTTTACATTTGTTTCTGAAATAATATGTGAAGCTAATCCAAAAGCTCCAAGCGCTGATAATAAATAAGCAATTAAATAAAACATTGTTGCATATGCTGAATCAATATTAATAATTTGCCCATCTTTGTAACTTAAAGCAATAAATGCTAAAAGCACATATCCTGTATGAACAATTGAAGAAGCTGCTAACATTCTTTTTATGATTTGTTGAGTAATTGCTAGCCATGTACCAAATACTAAAGTTAAAACAATAATTATAGTAATAATACCATCCCAGAAATCAATGATTGGAGCAATATAACTTAATATCATTCGTAAAAAGAATGAGAATATAGCAATTTTAAATGTTGATGCCATATAAGCAGTAATAACCATTGGTGCACCTCGATAAACATCAAGAACCCAAGATTGGAATGGAAATGCAGCTATTTTAAATAAGAATGTAAATAAAATTAAAGTTAATCCAATATAAACAAGTATCATTTGATCTGAATTAGCAGTTAAAATAAATGCTGATAAAGTAGCTAAATTTGTGCTTTGAGTTGCTCCATAAATTAGAACTACACCTAAAAGATAAAAAGCACCAATAAACGAACCTAATACTAAATATTTAAAAATAGCTTCAACTCTTTTTGAATCATCACTATTGTATCCCACCATAATATAAATAGAAAAAGAAGCAATTTCAAGTGCAATATAAGCTGTAACTAATTCATTCGCGTGAGCTAAAATCATCATTCCAAATAAAGCAAATAATAAAATAGAAAAAAACTCACCTTTAAAATAACTTCTATGTTGGAAATAATGTTCTCCTATTAATAAAGTTAATAAAGTTCCTGCAATTAATAAAATATTAAAAAAGTTTGAAAAAGTATCAAAAGTTAAAACATTATTTAACAAACTTTCAAATGGTTGCACAGAATAAGAGCTATTAATATTGCTTAAAGAAAAACCTAAAGCAATTAATAAAAAAAATGAAGAAACAACTATGAAGCTTTTTACAGTAAATTTTTCATACATGCTCATAAACATAAGTACTAAAGCACCAGCTAATACAGTTAAAGCTGGTATTAAATAGAAAAATTGACTCATTTTGCTGCTCCTATGTGTAAAATATCATTTAAGTAATAAGTTACCGTTGGTTCAAATTTATTCATAAAAATCTCTGGATAAAATCCCATTAAAAATACTAAAACTACCCAAGGAGCTAATCCTATAATTTCTTTTATTTTTAAATCTCTCATTTTAAGTTCAACAGAACCCTCAGGTCTATTTTGTAAAATTGCTCTTTGAAACATCCATAACATATAAGTAGCTCCAATAATAACAGTTAATGCTGCTATATATCCTAATGTATGGTTAAATTCATATATACCAAAAATTATTAATAATTCTGAAACAAAACCATTAGTTCCAGGAAGTCCAATATTTGCAAATAACATAACTGCAAAAATAAATGTAAAGATTGGAGCTTTTTTTGCAATTCCACCTAAATCTTTAATTGTTTTAAATCCTGTTTGTTCATGCATTAATCCTACAAGTAAAAATAATGCTCCAGTTGCAATTGCGTGAGCAATTATTAAATATAAAGACCCATTTATACCATAAGCATTTAATGAAAAAATACCAGCAGCAATAAAACTTAAATGGGATGCTGATGAATAAGCAAACATTCTTTTAATATCATCTTGCATAAGTGCTGCAATTCCAAAGTATACTAAACCAAATAATCCAATAGCTACAAACCAAGTTGAAAACTCAACATAAATTTCTGGAAAAATTGGAATCATAAATCTAACAATTGCATAAACTCCAAGTTTTGCCATTATTGAAGATAATAAAAATACTGCACCAGTTGGAGCATTTTTATATGTTTCCATAATCCAAGTATGAAGTGGAAAAATTGGGATTTTAATGGCAAAAGCTGCTAAAAATGCTAAAAATAACCAAACTTTTGTATCATAAGGAATTGTAGATATTTGCATTAAACTATCATATGCAAATGACCATTCTCCAAATTGTTTGAAGTGTGCAACACCTAAATATAAAATAGCTATAAACATCAATAACGAACCAGCCATTGTATAAACAGTTACTTTAATTGTAGTAAATACTTTGTCCCCAAATCCGTAAGAACCAATCATTAAGAAAACAGGTAAAAGCATAACTTCCCAAAAGAAGTAAAAAAGAACAATGTCTAAAGAGAATAAAGTTCCAGTAACACCTGATTGTACTAAAAGCATATTTATCCAATAACCTTTAGTTTTACCTTCCCATAATAATAAATATGCTGTAGGAATTAAAATAGCAATCATCATTAAAATAGTAAGAGAAAATCCATCTAATCCAATATAATAACTTATTCCATAAGTTTCAATCCAAGGAACATTTGTAACAAATTGCATTCCAGCACTTGGAACAAATTCAATATAAATTTTTAACACAAGTGCTAGAATAACTGTAGTAGTTAAAAAAGCAATATTTCTAATAGTATTTACATCTCTTGTTGTAAGCATCAAACCAAGTGCTACAACTGCTGGTAAAAATATAATAAATGAAAGTATATCTGAGCTCATACTATAATCCTAATGTGATATATAAGTAGATAAATACACAAGTCATACCAATTAGCATGAAGGCAGCATAAAATCTAACATTTGCATTTTGTATCATGGCAACTTTTTTCCCAATATTTACAAAACCGATTGATGAATTCATAATAAATGCATCTATTATTTTTTCATCAATAACTTTATCTATAAATGTTGATAATTTTTTCGATGATTGAACAAATAAAACATTATAAATCTCATCAATATAAAATTTATTTCCAATTAATCCAGTTTCATCTTCTGGTTTATTTACATCAAAATTAGCATATTTAGAATAAGCCGCCATAATTCCAGTTGCAGCAACAATAACTGATAAAGCCATTAATACATATTCTGTTATATAATCCATATGAATATGTTTTGAATGTAATTGTCCTAACCAAGAGTCCACAAAATGATTTCCTCCAAATATTGTAGGAAGATTTAAAAAACCAGCTCCAATAGCTCCAATTGCTAAAATTAACAATGGAATAGTGATTGTTTTTGATGTATAAACATAATGTTCATCATGATGGTTGGGTGCTACGAAAACTATAAAATACATTCTAAACATATAAAATGCTGTTAAAAATGCTGTAAACATTGCAATTGCCCAAATTAAATATTGTCCCTCTTGAAAAGCAGCAGCTAATATTGCATCTTTTGAAAAGAATCCAGAAAATGGTGGAATTCCTGAAATTGCAATAACACCAATTAAAAATGTTGTTCCAATAATTGGTAGATTTGCTCTATGTTGTGCAATTTTAAAGATATTTTGCTCATGATGAAGTGCCATAATAACGCCACCTGCACCCATGAATAACATTGCTTTAAAGAAAGCGTGAGTAAATACATGGAAAAGTCCAGTTGAATAAAAACCAAGTCCAACAGCTATAAACATATATCCTAATTGACTCATAGTTGAATAAGCAAGAATTTTTTTAATATCTGTTTGTCTAGTTGCAATGATTGCAGCAAATAAAGCTGAAAATGCACCAATATAAGCTATAAATATTCCTACTTGCTCGATTCCAACATATAAAAAGTGAAATCTTGCAACCATATAAACCCCAGCAGTAACCATAGTAGCTGCGTGAATTAAAGCTGAAATTGGAGTAGGTCCTGCCATCGCATCTGGAAGCCACACATAAAGTGGAACTTGTGCAGATTTTCCCATTGCTCCTACAAATAATAAAAAGCCTGAAAGAAGTAATAATTCATTAGATACATTACCCAAATTTGCTTCAATAGAATCAAATGATAAATCAACTTGTCCTAAAGCAAAAAATAGTGTTACAACCCCTAATAAAAAACCAAAATCCCCAACTCTATTTGCAATAAAAGCTTTATTTGCTGCAAGTACATTTTCAGACTTTCCATAATAAAACTTAATTAAAAGGTATGAACAAACTCCAACACCTTCCCAACCAATAAATAAAATAATTGGATTATTAGCAAGAACTAAAATTAACATAGAAGCTAAAAATAAGTTAAAGTAAGCAAAGAACTTACCATATCCACTATCACCTTTCATATATCCAACTGCATAAATATGAATTAGCCAACCAACAAAAGTCACAAACATTGACATAAATATTGAAAGATTATCCCCTAAAAAGGCCATTTCAATATTTAATTTATCAACATTAAGCCAAGTAAAAAGTTGTTGTTTAAATATAATTTTTTCATTATACATTCTTAAAAATAGACAAAAAGTGATTACAAAAGAGATAAAAGGAGTTATTGTTCCAATTAAAGAAAAATAAATATCAGCAACTTTCGCTTTTTTTATATGATAAAAATAAAGTGAACCACTTACAATTGCACCCAATAATGGTGCTAAGATAATCCATACTAATAATTGTGTATTCATGATTTCTCACCTTGTGTAAGAGTTGTGAAAATATCTGTATCTAAAGATTTTCTTGATCTATATAATAAGATTATTACAGATAAAAATATTGCAGCTTCAGCAGCAGCAATTGAAATAACCATGATAGTAATAACTTGTGGATCCATGTTAAAATGGTATCTTGCAAATGTAACTAAAAATAGATTTACTCCATTTAACATTAGTTCAATTGACATATAAATAACAAAGATATTTCTTCTAGAAACTACTCCAATTACTCCAATAGAGAACAACATCATTGAAACAAAAGCATAAGATGTTAATGAAATCATAATTGCTCTCCTTTGTTATTGAGTTTTGATTTTCTTTTTTTTGCAAGTACAACAGAACCTATAAGGGCAATTAATAATAAAATAGAAATTAATTCAAAAGCGATAAACCAATTATTATAAAGTTCAAGTCCTATTGGTTTTATATCTCCAAAATTTGTGTCACTAATACTTAAATCTTTTGCAGGTAATTTTGAAACAGCTTTTAGTACAAGTACATTTAATGGGATCATAATAAAAGCGCCAAGAACCATAAATTTGTATTTATTTGGTTCTTTTGGTAAATCCTCTTCTTTTATATTTAAGAACATTAATATAAATAAAATTAGAGTCATAATTGCACCAGCATAAACTATAATTTGTACTAAAAATAAAAATGTTGCATTTAACAAAGCAAACATTCCAGCAACACTTAACATTGTAATTAAAATTCCAAGTGCGCTATACATAGGATTTCTATATATAATCATAGCAATTGCTCCACTAATTGCTAAAAATGCTAAAGCAATAAAAACTAAATCAGCCATTGTTCAAATCCTTTGATCTTTCATTTGCCATTAAAGCTTTTTTATCTAATACAAAATCTTCTCTTTTACTAGATGTAAATGAAAAAATTCCAGTATCCATTCTAATTGCATCACAAGGACATGCCTCAACACAATATCCACAAAATACACACTCTAAAAGGTCAATTTTAAACTCTTTTGGTCTTTTTTCATCATATCCATCAAATCTTTCTTCAGCTTCAATAAAAATACAATCAGCAGGACATGCAGTTGCACACATAAAACAAGCAACACATTTTTCTGTGTTATTTTCATGTTTTGTAAGTCTATGAACACCTCTGTATCTCTCATTTAAATCAGTTGGCTGAACCTCTGGATAAGCCATAGTTTTTAAATTATCTATATCTTTGAAATTTTTAACAAAATGTTTAAAAGTTGTTTTCATTCCTCCAGCAATTGCTGGAAGGTATAATTTATCTTTAAATGATTTACCATATCTTGGTACTACTTTTATTCCCATTTTAACTTCCTCTTACTACAACAAAGATTGCTGTTATTACAATATTTAAAAGAGCTAATGGAATTAGAACTTTCCAACCTAACATTTGTAATTGGTCATATCTAAATCTTAACACAGTCCATCTAACCCAAATATAAACAAATGACATCATAAAGAATTTTACTAAGAAAGTTCCAATTTGAATTACAGCAGTTGCAATATTAACACCATTTGTTCCAAGTCCTACAACTAAAAAAGAGATTAATATAGCCATTATAGAAATAGCTAAAGCCCAAAATATAAAAGTTAAGACTTTTGTCTCTTTTTCTCTTGATTTATTTGAACCTACTGCTTTATTATTTTTCTTCATCCATTTTGTAAGAAAAAATATTTTTATTGGAAGAAGTATAATAATTGCAAGAATTACATAATTCATATTTCCTTGAATTGCTTGTGTGTCTAACCAAGGAATTTGATAACCTCCAAAAAATAGAGTTACAATTATTGCACTTGATGCGCTCATTGCAGAATATTCACCAACTTGAAAAAGTCCAAATCTCATTGCTGAATACTCAGTATGATAACCAGCAACTAATTCTGATTCTCCCTCAGCTAAGTCAAAAGGTGCTCTATTTGTTTCTGCAAATGCACAAATAATAAAAATAATCGCAGCAAGAGGTTGTATAAATATTCCCCACATTGGAACTATTCCAAAATAAGTTCCTGTTTGAGCATTTACAATATCTGTTAAGTGAATTGAACCATAAGATAAAAGCATAGAAATAATTGCCAATCCCATTGCGGCTTCATAAGAAATAACTTGAGCTGAAGCTCTAATCGAACCTAAAAGTCCATATTTACTTCCAGATGAGTAACCTCCTAGAATTATTCCATAAACAGATAATCCAGCAAATGCTAAAAACCACATTATTCCCAGTTTATTCGGAATAGCTTGCATAATATTTTCTTTTCCATCAATTACTAAAACATCAGCAAAAGGAATAGCTGCAAAAGTTAAAAATGAACACATAAATACAATAACAGGAGCTATTGTAAAGAAAAATTTGTATTTGATATGAGAAGGAGTAAAGTCTTCTTTAAAAATAAGTTTTAGCATATCTGCAAAACTTTGAATTACTCCTCCTAATCTAAATGGTCCAATATGACATCTATTTGGTCCACTTCTATCTTGCATAAATGCTGATATTCTTCTTTCCCACCATACAAAAACTGGAGTTAGTCCAACTGCTAAAATAACAGCTATAACTATATTCGCAATTATGATGATTATAGATGAAGTACTCATAGAGTTCCTTTCTCAATCATTGATTTTAAATCTTCTATTATTGTTGTTATAGTTTTCATTGAATTATTTTTATTCATTTTAGATATAACTTTTTGTTTAATTCCAGCAGTGTTTATATAAGTTCCAGATTTTTCATAAAATGAAGCAACAGGTATTGCAACATTTGAATGTTCAATAGTTACACAGTTATGACTAAATAAAGAGATTACTTTTTTGTCTTTTAATAAATTTGTGTTATTATCAAAATAATTATTTTCTATAATTATTACTAATGAAGTATTATTTAAAGCCATCTCAAAAAATTCTTTTGTTTCATTTATTTCTAACTCTTTAAATGAATTTCTATTAACAGTTTTATCATTTGTTCGTAAATAATCATCCCCAAAGTTTTCATCTATTGTATTTGGAGAATAACCAGAAACTTGAATATTTAATTTTGTTGCTAAATTTTTTACATTTAACATCTCTTCATAAGAAAGATTTGCACTTAATACAAATAATATATTTTTATTTGTTGTGAGTTCTTTGAAAACATTTGTAATAGTATTATCAATAAGTGTTGGAGTATTATTAATAAATGGAGTTTCAAATCTATTTTCACTCTCATTTGTATAAGATAATCTTCCCTCATCACACATAAACCAACCATTTACAGCTCTATTAACTCTTGGTCTAAATCTAAAAATTTGGTCATCTTTATATTTTTCTTTTCTGTGATCAACATAAATATTACACCCTTTTGAACAACCATTACAAATTGCATCAAAAGTTTCTAAAAACCAAACTCTTTGTTTAAATCTAAAATCTTTATTTGTTAAAGCTCCAACTGGACAAATATCAATAACATTCATAGCATATGGATTATTTAATGGTCGACCAGGAAAAGTTCCAATAACTGAATGATCAGCTCTATTGATAACTCCTAGTTCATTTGTTTTTGTAATAGTAGAACAAAATCTTACACATCTTGTACAAAGTACACATCTTTCTTCATCTAGCATTACATTTGAGCCTAAATCAACTCTTTTTCTTGCATGGTTTTTAGCTTCAAGATTTATTCTTGATTCATAAAATCCTGATTCCATATAATAATCTTGAAGTTTACATTCTCCAGCTTGATCGCAAGTTGGGCAATCGATTGGATGATTTATAAGTTCAAGTTCAAGAATGTCCCGTCTAACTTTTTCAATATTTTCACCAATCGTTCTTACAACCATTCCATCTTTTACAGGAGTATCACAGGCAATTTGAGGTCTTTTTTGACCCTCAATTTCAACCATACACATTCTACAGTTACCATCTTTGCCAAGTGCTTGGTGATAACAAAAATGAGGAATATGTATATTTTCATCTAGCAATTTATCAATTAGCAAGCTACCTTTAGCAGCTTGCATTTGCGCTCCATTTACTGTTATATTAATCAATTCACCCATTAATTGTCCCCTTACACTTGTTAAAATTTTTCTTAGTTACCTGTATATAATTGTCTTGGTCTTGCAATTTTATGTTTTGGATCTTGTTTTAATTCTGACCATTGTGCTAACCATCCTGGAGTTCTACCAATAACAAAAATTGGAGTAAACATCTCAATAGGAATTTTAAGAGCAGTTAAAATTACACCTGAATAAAAGTCAATATTTGGATATAAACCTCTTTCTTTAAAGTAATCATCACTTAATGCAGCTTGTTCAACAGCATGTGCAATATCAAGTAATTTAGAATCAAGATTTAACTCTTCTTTTAATTTATCTTGTAAAGCTTTTAATGTTTCAGCTCTTGGATCTCTATTTTTATAAACTCTGTGTCCAAATCCCATTAATCTGAATGGGTCATTTCTATCTTTTGCTTTTGCAATATAAGTTGGAACATTTTTAACATCACCAATTAATTTTAATTGATCCATAACTTTTTCATTTGCTCCACCATGTGCTGATCCCCATAAAGCAGAGATTCCAGATGCGATTGCAACATAAGGGTGAGCTTCTGTTGAACCTACATTTCTAACAGTTGTTGTAGAAGCATTTTGTTCGTGGTCTGCATGTAAAGTTAAAATTGCATCAAGTGCATCAATTTCAACTTGTTTAATCTCATCATTTTTACCATCACCTAAATATTTCATTCTTCCACCTGGATATGCTCTTAGCATATATAAGAAGTTTTCTGTAAAATATCTATTTACATCTGGATAAATAAGTGGTGTACCAATTGAATTTCTATAAGCCATAGCTGCAATTACTGGCATTTTAGCTAGGATTCTTCTTCTCATCATTTTAAATGCATCTTCGTCTTCTAAATGTAAGTGATCTTTATAAAATGCAGCAAGAGCCATTGTTGCAGCTCCCATAGTTGCCATTGGGTGAGCACCATCTGGTAAAGCTTCAAATAATCTAATGATTCCTTCATTTAAAAATGATCTATGTCTGATTTCTAAATCAAAGTTTTTAGAAGCCTCAGGAGTTGGAAGTTTTCCTCTCATTAATAAATAAGAAACATCTAAGAAAGAGTGTTTTCCAGCTAAATCTGTAATATCATAACCTCTATATCTTAACTCTGAATTTTCACCATCAATAAATGTAATTTTTGATTCACAAGAAGCAGTTGAAGTATAACCAGGGTCATAAGTAAACATTCCAGAATCTTTGTAGAATGTAGAAATATCTACAACGCTAGGTCCTCTTGTACCATCAATAATATTGTATTCAAATGATTTTCCATTTCTGTTATCAGTTAATGTCATTGTATTTTTAGTCATAATTTTCTCCTGTTATTTTAGTTAATTTAGTTTTTAAAATGTATATCAAATTCATGAGGGAATTTTCTTACAATACTTTCAATAATATCTTTTACCGCTGGTGCAAAAACACAAATAGTTTTTCCATTCATAGTGCTACATACATCAAGTATTGTATTTAAATCTTCTTTTGAACCTTCACCTTTTAAGATTTTTTTCAAAATCTTATCAATCCAGCCAGTACCCTCTCTACAAGGTGTACATTGACCGCAAGACTCATGGTGATAGAACTCTATCAAATTTTTAGCTACATCGACCATAGATGTATCTTCATCAATAACTATCATTCCTCCTGTACCTAAAGTTGAACCAATATCCCACATAGATTCATAATCCAATACAGCCTTATGAACTTCATCAGCTGTTAAAATTGGACAAGATGAACCTCCTGGAATAATTGCTTTTAATTTTTTCCCATCAATCATTCCACCACCAAGAATGTTTAGAAAATCAATCATCTTATTTCCATAAGCCATTTCATAAACACCTGGATTTTTAACAGGTCCAGAAATTGCAAAAAGCATTGTTCCTGGTGATTTTGGTGTTCCATATTTTGTGTATCCAATAGAACCATTTTCTACAATATTAGGAACACTAGCTATTGTTTCAACATTATTTACAGTTGCTGGATTATCAAAGAACCATTCACACTCTTTACCTGCAGGTTTAAGTCGTGGATGTCCTCTTTTGCCCTCAAGAGATTCAATAAGTGCTGATTTCTCACCACAAATATAAGCACCTCCTCCTCTATGAACTGTAATATCAACTTTAAAATCATGTGTATTCATGATTTTATCACCAATGATTCCAGCTTCATAAGCTTCTTTTATTGCTTCATTTAATCTATCTATAAAAAATTTATATTCACCTCTTATATAAATATAAGCGTGATGCGCATTTATTGCATAACAAGTACAAATAATACCTTCAATTAATAAATGCGGGTCATACTGGAAAATTTGTCTATCTTTAAAAGTTCCCGGTTCTGATTCATCACCATTTACTATTAAATATGCTGGTCTTGGATCATTTTTTGGCATTAATTCCCATTTCGGTCCACAAGCAGCTCCACCACCACCTTTCCCTCTAAGTCCAGATGCTGTAACTTCTGCTGTAACTTCATCAGGAGTCATAGAAAAAAGTTTAGGAATAGAAGAATATCTTCCGTTTGCAAGAGCAACTTCTAATTTATGAGAATTTGGAATGTCAAAATTTTTGCTTACAATTTTTGTTATCATTTTTTGCACTCCTTAATTAATTCATCAACTTTATCAATAGTTAGTTTTTCATGATATTCACCATTTAGTGCAAACATCGGAGCTCCACCACAAGCTCCCATACATTCTACTTCACTTAAATGAAATAAACCATCAGCACTTGTTTGTCCAGCTTCTATTCCTATCGTTTCTTTTATATGATTTTTAATTTTTTGTGAACCACATAACATGCAAGAAAGAGTTTTACATAATTCAATATGGTGCTTTCCAATTGGTTTTAGATTAAACATTGTATAAAAAGTTGCTACTTCATATACTTGAATTGGAGTTTTTCCTAATTTATCTGCAACATAAATCATTGCTTCTGGACTAACCCAACCTAGTTGTTCTTGAACTAACCATAATGCTGGTAGCATTACAGAATCAATAAGTGGGTATCTACTCACATATTCTTGAAATTTGATTTCATTTTCGCTTGAATATTCAAAATTACTCATTATCTATCAAACTCCCCTGCAATAAAATTCATACTTGCCATTGTTACAACAGCATCCGCTAACATTCCACCCTCAACAATTTTTGAGAATGCTGAAAGTGCATAAAAACATGGCGGTCTACATTTTACTTTGTAAGGTCTTCCACTTCCGTCACTTACTATAAAAAATCCTAATTCTCCATTTGCAGCTTCTGTTGATGAATAATATTCACCTTTTGGAACTTTTATTCCCTCAAATGTAAGTTTAAATTGATTCATTAAACCTTCAATATTTCCGTAAACATCTTTTTTACTTGGTAACAAAATCCCAGGTGCAATTACATTTATAGCCCCAGTTGGAAGCTCATTCATTGCTTGTTTAATAATTCTCATAGATTGTCTCATTTCTTCAAATCTACACATCATTCGATCATAAACATCTCCATGACTTCCTACAACAATATCAAAATCAAAATTTTCATAACCATAATAAGGTTTGTCTTTTCTTAAATCATGAGCTACACCAGCAGCTCTTAAATTTGGTCCTGTTATTCCATATTGCATTGCAAAATCTGCTTTTATAACACCAACATCTTGTGTTCTATCTAAGAAAATTTTGTTATGCGCTATTAGAGACAAAGCATCATTTATAGCTATTTCAGTTTCTTTTAAAAATACTGCTAAATCTTCACTAAATCCATCATATAAATCAAACTCTAAACCACCAATTCTTGTGTATGTATTAGTAAGTCTGGCTCCTGTTAGTTTTGATAATAAATCATATGCCATATCTCGAGGGGCAAATAAATACCAGAAGTTAGTAAGTCCACCTAAATCTACCATATTTGCAGCATTACAAACTAAATGGTCGATGATTCTACTTAATTCTCCAATAATGATTCTTATCATTTTAGCTCTTGGAGTTATATCAATATTTAACATCTCTTCAACAGCTTTTGAATAACCGATATTATTTAAAATCGCGCTACAATAGTTTAATCTATCAGTATAAGGAATAACTTGAGAATAAGTGTGATTTTCACATGATTTCTCAAACCCTCTATGTAAATAACCAATTTCTGTTACACAAGCAGTGATTGTTTCACCCTCAAGTGCCATGAAATTTCTTATTGTTCCATGAGATGCTGGATGTGATGGTCCAACATTTAAAAGCATTAAATCATTTATATCTTCAGGTGTATAACCTTTTGAAATTAATAAAGGATCCATTTCGTCCATCAAATCTTCTGTATGAGTACAAATTTGACCTTTAGTAATCTCATAATCTTTTCTTAAAGGATAACCTATAAATTGATGATGATTTAATAATCTTTTTAAATTAGTGTGACCTTTAAATGTTATTCCATATTGGTCATAAGCTTCTCTTTCAGCCCAATTAGCAGAATTAAATAAATAACAAACAGAATCTACTTCTAATGTTGAATCATCTACAAAAGTTTTTACAGAAATTTGATTTTTAAATGAACTATCTCTTAGTATATAAACTACTGCAAATCTAGATGGAGTAATATCAGGAAAAGTTAAATAATCAATTACTGTTATATCTAATAAAATTGTGAATTCTTTTTCAGTTTTTAGTTTAGCAAGAGTAGATTTAATATCTTTAGAATCAATTAATAAATCGCATTTAAACATCTAAAATTCCTTTATACTCTTTGATTCTATCTTTTAAAATTGATTCATCATTTGCTTTTTCTTGAATTCTCATAATTGCATCAAGTACAGCCTCAGGTCTTGGAGGACAACCAGCTACATACTCATCAACAGGAATAATCTCATCTATTCCTTGTAAAGTTGTATAGTTATCATAAAATCCACCAGAACAAGCACATGCACCCATAGAAATAACCCATTTGGGTTCACACATTTGTTCATAAATTTTCTTTAAAATAGGAGCTTGTTTATACGAAATAGTTCCAGCAACAATCAATAAATCTGCTTGTCTTGGAGAAAATCTTACAACTTCTGCTCCAAATCTTGATATATCATATCTTGAACCAGCAACCGCCATAAACTCAATTCCACAACATGCAGTTCCAAAAACCATTGGCCACAAAGAATAAGATCTTCCCCAATTTATAGCATGATCAAGTCTTGTTGTAACAATAGAGTCACCTAATTTAGATTCAACGCCTAATCCCATGATAATGCCTTTTTCTTATAAAGATAAATTAATCCAGCAAATAATAATCCCATAAATATAAACATTTTAAAAAGTCCAAAATAACCTAATTCTAAAATATTTATAGCCCATGGAAACATAAAAATTATCTCCACATCAAATAATAAAAAGGAAATAGCAACCAAATAAAACTTTACTGAAAATCTGATATTTGTTGTTCCAATAGGATTTGTAACCCCACTTTCATAAACACTATTTTTCATTTCAGAATTTTCATTTTTAGGACCAACAAACCTACTAAGTACAAATACGCAAGTGAGTATAAGTCCGATAGCCACAAAAATAGCAGAGGCCAGAATTAGTTCAGTTGACATTTTTCCTCCTATTGATTTTAATTATGAAACAATTGTACACAAATTTGTAGTACATCATAAAGTTTTCCGAATAATTATAAGCATTAATCAACATAGTGAGAAAAAATGTAATACTTTGCTATTTTCTTGCTATAAAAACTCTTTAGATAACTGAGATAATGCTATTTCTAGGGCATTTTGACTAAGGGCTAGATTTAATCTAAAATATCCATTGCCATTGTTACCAAAAGAAACACCATCATTTAAAGCTATTTTTGATTTTGTTAGTAAAATATTTTTTATTTCATTGTGTGAAAAATTGTATTTAGAAAAATCTAGCCATAAAAGATAAGTTGCTTCTGGAATGTGAAAATCAATCTTCATATTGTTCTTTTTGAAATAATTTTTTGTAAACTCAATATTAGATAAAAGATATTTTTTCAAATCTTCCACAAATAAAGCACCATTATCATAAGCTGCTTTTGTAGCTATATATCCAAAAAAATTTATTGATTGAATTTCTCTTTTTTGAGCAATTTTTTTAAACTTATCTAAAATTTCTTGATTTTTACTTATCGCATAAGCACTATTTAAACCTGCAATATTAAAAGTTTTTCCAGCACTATTTAAAGTAATAGTTTGATTTGCTATCTCTTTTGAAATTGATGCAAGTGGTGTGAATTTTTTAAATGTAATATCAGAATGAATTTCATCTGAAACAATTATGATATTGTATTTTATGCAAATATTTGCAAGTTTTTCAAGTTCATCTTTACTCCAAACTCGTCCTACTGGATTGTGAGGTGAACATAAAGCTAATATCTTTGTTTTAGGAGTGATTTTTTTTTCTAAATCTTCTAAATCCATAGTGTAATAACCATTTTCATCTTTTTTTAGTTCATTTACAACGACTTTTCTATTATTAGAAATTACACATTTAAAAAGTGGTGGATAAATTGGAGTTTGAACAATTACTTCATCATTTTCTTCACTAAATGCTTCAATACAAGCACTGTATGCAGGAACTACACCGTTTATCATATAAATATCTTCTTTATTTATTTGCCAATTGTGTTGTGTGTTTTGCCAGTTGATTATTGATTGATAAATTTCATCACTATCAATGCTATATCCATAAAGTGAATTTTTTGCAGCATCTATTATTGCATCATTTATAAAAGCTGGAGTTTTAAAATCCATGTCAGCTACCCAAAGTGGATTTAAATCTTCATAACCAAAATATTTTTTTAAACCATCGTATTTTGCACAATTTGTATTTTTTCTATTAATCTGTTCATCAAAATTGTATTTAACTTTATTAAGCATATTCAAAACCCCTATTATAAACTATTTTTTATTGATAAAATGATATAAGATTTATACTAATTACCTCATTAGAGGTATAATTTGAGGGAAAAATGAAAGAAGCAATTGAACTATTAAAAAAACATGATTTACTAAAAATTATTGATGATGAACTTGATATTTATTTAGAAATCCCGCATATTGCCTATATTGAGGTAAAAACAGAAAACTCAAAAGCAATTTTATTTACAAATCCAGTTGATAGAAAAAACAATAAAAAATTTGATATTCCAGTTTTAATGAATGTATTTTGTAATGAAAAGGCCGTAAAATTATTTATTGGCGATGGTGATGTTATAGGAAAAGAAATAGAGTCTTTATTAAAAATGAAACCACCTACAACTTTTAGTGAAAAACTTTCAACTTTTGGGAAATTATTTGCTTTAAAAAATACAATTCCTAAAAAAAATAAAGGAAAAGGTGAATGTCAACAAATAATAAAATTAGGCTCAGATGCAAAACTTTCTGATTTACCAATTCTTACAACTTGGGAGCAAGATGGCGGACCTTTTATTACAATGGGGCAAGTTTACACAACATCTTTAAATGGAGAATTGAAAAACTTAGGAATGTACAGACTTCAAGTTTATGAAGACAATACTTTAGGGCTTCACTGGCAAATTCATAAAGACTCAAATCATTTTTTCCATGAATATAAAAAAGCTGGTAAAAAAATGCCAGTAAGTATTGGAATTGGTGGTGATCCTATGTATATTTGGTGTGGACAAGCACCACTTCCTATTGGTGTTTTTGAACTTATGCTTTATGGATTTGTTAAAAATAAAAACGCGCAACTTGTAAAATCGATTACAAATGATATTTGGGTTCCAAAAGATAATGACTTTATTATTGAGGGATTTGTGGACCCATCAAAAATAAAAATAGAGGGACCTTTTGGAGATCATACTGGTTATTATACACTTGAAGAAGAGTATCCATTTATGGAAATTACAGCAATTACAAGTAAAGAAAAACCTACATTTTTAGCAACAGTTGTTGGAAAACCACCACTTGAAGATAAATATATGGGACACGCAACTGAGAGAATATTTTTACCATTATTAAAAACAACTGCTCCTGATTTAATTGATTATTATATGCCTGAAAATGGAGTTTTTCATAATCTTATAATGGCTAAAATTAAAACATTTTATCCAGGTCACGCTTCACAAATGATGCACGCATTTTGGGGAGTAGGGCAAATGAGTTTTGTTAAACATGCTATTTTTGTAAATGACGATGCACCAGAACTTACAAATCATCAAGAAATAATAAAACATATCTTAAATAGAATAAATGTTGATGATATGTTAATCTCAAAAGGTGTTATTGATGCCCTTGATCACTCAAGTCCAAAATTCGCAGTTGGTGGGAAACTAGGACTTGATTGTACGGGAGAGGAAATAGAAGAGTTGGGAATCACTCTTTTAGATGATGAGGTTTTATTGTCTAAAATGCAAAATATTTCAAGTGAAATAAAAGCTTTAAAACAATATTTTAAAGATACAAAAAATCCAATTACAATAATAAGTGTAGAAAAAAATAGAAATCAAAAATATTTATTTGAAGAGTTAAAACCACTTTTTGAACATATTAAAATTTTAATGATTGTTGATGTAGCTAAAAATGATGTAAATAATCCATATATGCTTGTTTGGAGAGTTTGTAACAATATTGATTCAAACAGAGATTTATTTATAGATGGACATACTATTTGTTTGGATGCCACAGATAAAAATGCACATGATAATTTCAAACGAAGATGGCCTGATGATGTTGATTGTACAAAAGAAGTTATAGAGTCTTTACGCGAGCGAAAAATAATTGATGTAAGTGATGAATTTATTAATAAATTTTATTTATAAGAAAAGAGAAAAATTCTCTTTTCTTAAATAACTGGTCGATTTAATCTCATAAAATATAAAGATGGTAAAGCTAAACCAAAACTAATAGCTCCCAAAATTGCAACTGCTTTTAAACCATTATGAACAAATAATTCTATTAATTCAGGTGTTACTCCATGTGAATTCATATCAACTAAATTTATCATTGCTGCAAATGCATAAGTTCCTGGAATCATAGGAATAATTGAAGCAACTGTATAAACAGGTCTTGGAATGAGATATTTTCTTGACCAATAAAGAGCAATTATTCCTATGAATGTTGCAGCAATAAATGTTGATAATTCAACACCAAAACCGAAATCTAATAAAATAGTTCTTATCATAAAAGTAATAGCTCCACCAATTGCACAATAAATCAAAGTATGTTTTGGGACATTAAAAACCATCGCAAAACCTGTTGATGCGATACTTGCAAAAAGTCCTTCAATAAGTAGTTTGAAAATAAAATCTAACATCTACCAACCTTTTATATTTAAAACAGCCATGGCTATAATTATTCCAATTGATGTAGCAATTGTTAAAAGAATTCCATCAAGCCAACGCCCCCAACCCATACTTAGATAACCTTTTAAAGAATCTAAAAAAGAGTTAATAAAAGCAAATCCAGGGGCTAATAATAAAACACTTGAAGCAAGGGCTATATTTGGAGTGGAACTAATACCATTTATTTGAGAAATACTTGCAATTATGGTTGCCACAAAAGCAGTAACTCCAAAGGTTATAATTAAAACAAATCTTCTTTTTGATAATTCTTGTCTAACAAACATAGCAATAGAAGAAGCAAAAAAAGTGATAAAAAATGCACTCCAATCACTTCCTTGTAAATATGCAAATGAAGCACAAGCAATTCCAACCATAAAAATAACAAGCCATCTATTGTAATAATTTGGTTGAATATCTTTTAATGCTTTTACTAAATAAGTTACATCATATTTTTGTTTTTCCATGTTTATTACTATTTTTTGAATATCACAAACTATCGACATATTAATAGGTTTGTGATGAACTCTTCTTGTTGTAGTAACACATTGATTATCGTAAAGTGTTGTTAAAACTATTGCGGATGGGATTAACGATATTTCAACTGAATCAATGCCTAAAGCTTTGCCTAATCTTTGAGCTGTTTGTTCTATTAAAATACTTTCCGCTCCAAATTCTGACATCAAAACAGCAGCTTTGATAATTGTTCTTGTAATAAGGGATTGTTTTTGGTAATTTAAATCTTTCATTTTACTTTATATTTCTAATTAATTTTTTTGCAGTATATCAAAATAAGTTAGAAAAAATAATAGAAAAAAGTCTATATTTGATATAATATTTATACAAAGGTAAAAATTGAAAAAATTAACAACATATTATATGAATAAAGATATATTATTTAAACAGATAAAACAAATTTTCCCAAAAGAGTTAGAATCAAGAAAAAAAATAGATATTTATTGTGCCACAACTATTGATGCTAAATTTTATGCAATATTTATAGTAGATTCAAAAAGTAGATTTATAAGAAAAAATGCCAATGATTTGATGGAACTTTGTGAAAAATTAGCTACTTTTTTAGACCATAATTTTAAGAAAAAAGAATTACTTATAAGTAGTCCACTTTGTTCAAAAGCAAAAGAGTACTTAAAACAAAATGATTGGAGTGTTAGAGTTGATTTTATGTGATATTGGAAATACAACTTATCATTTTTTGATAAAGGGTAAACATAAAAAATATTTTTTAGATGAAAAAGTTCCAAAGTTTGATGATGATATTTATTTTGTTTCTGTAAATGAAAAAGCAAGTAAAAAACTGTTGAAAAAAAATCCTCATGCAAAAAATATAAACAAACTTCTAAACTTTGAAACCCAATATTTAGGTTTAGGAATAGATAGAGCTCTTGCTTGTTCTTTTCAAGATAATTGTGTAATAGTTGATGCGGGAAGTGCAATAACAGTTGATATTATGGAAGAGGGCATTCACATGGGTGGATTTATACTTCTTGGAGTTCAAAGTTTTATAAAAAGTTATCCAAAAATATCAAAAAAACTAAAATTTGAGTTTGAAAAAAATATAAATTTAGATAAAATACCGCTAGAAACGAAAGATGCTATTTTATTTGCTATGTTAAAATCTATCATTTTACCAATCAAAGAAGTAAGTTTAAATAAAAATATTATATTCACAGGTGGCGATGGAAAACTTTTGAGTAAGTATTTTGAAAATAGCATATATAAAAAAGATTTAATATTTGAGAACATGAAAAGGATTATTGATGCTAACAATTGCATTGCCTAAGGGAAGAATTGCTGAGGAAACTTTAGATAAATTTGAAAAAGCTTTTGGTGAAAAGTTTATTTTTGAAGATAGAAAATTAATACTTGAAAAAGCTGGATTTAGATTTTTAAATGTTAGAAATCAAGATGTACCAACTTATGTAATGCATGGCGCTGCTGATTTAGGTGTTGTTGGTTTGGATGTTCTTGAAGAAAAAGAGTACGACTTAATCAAACTTTTAGATTTACAACTAGGAAAGTGTAAAGTTGCTTTTGGATTAAGAAAGGGTGAAAAACTAAATTTTAATAAAAGTAAAATCACAATTGCTACAAAACACGAAGTGATTGCTAAAAAGTTTTTTGAACAAAAAGCAATGGCTGTTGAGATTATCAAACTATATGGTTCTATTGAATTAGCACCACTTGTTGGACTTTGTGATTGTATTGTTGATATTGTTGAAACTGGTGAAACAATGAAACAAAATGGTTTAGAAATCGGACCTACAATTATGGAAAGTAGCGCTCATTTAATTGCAAATAAAAACTCTTTTTATGCTAAAAAAGATTTAATCTTAAAATTAAAAGAAAAAATAGAAGTAACATTATAATGGGATTAGATTTATACGCAAAAGTTGAACCTTATTTAGATTTTGAAGAAGAGATTTATACTTTACATAGAGAATTTTTACGATTTGTAATGACTAAAGATTTAGATAATATCATTGATATTGGTTGTGGACAAGGGTATTTTTTAGAAAATCTAAAAGTAAATAAAAAGAAATATTTTGGAATTGATTTAAGTGCTGAGCAAATAAAAGTTTGCCAAGAGAAAAACTTAAATGCAAAAGCAATAGATTTAAAAGATGTAAAAGAAAAATTTGATTGCGCAACTGCTATTTTTGATGTATTAAATTATATTCCCAAAAAAGATTTAAAAGCATTTATTCTTACGACAAATATTGTCCTAAATCAAGGAGCTTATTTTATTTTTGATGTAAACTCGTATTTTGGGTTTGATGAGGTTGCTCAAGGATGTATTACTATTGATTTAGAAGATAGATTTATAGCTATTGATGCAAACTTTGAAGATAACAAACTTCAAACAGATATTACACTTTTTGAGAAACAAAAAAATGGATTGTTTTCTAAACAAAGTGATTCTATAATCCAAGAATATCACACAAAAGAGTTTTTAATAAAACTTTTAGAAGATACAGGTTTTGAAATAAAAGAGATAAAAGAGTTTAATTTACACACAGATGAAACTGCAGATAAATTAATCTTTATTTGTAAAAAAATAGCCTAACACAAAATATTTAAACTTTTGTGTTAGAGTAATAATACTAAAATACAAAGGTTTAAAATGACTTACCCACAATTTTTTGATAATATCCCAAAAATAAAATTACAAGATGATTTAGCACAGCTTTTAGGTGCATTTGAAGATGGATTTATAGAATATTCATATTTAGATAGCGTAAAAAGTGCAGGGCATAGTTGTCCAACAGTTTTAGGAGCGTATCTTATGGTTCTTGAGGGATTAAAAGCTTTACATGAAAATGAAATCCCAAAAAGAGGAAATATCTTAATTGAGTTTAAAGAAAGCCAAACAACAGGCGTTGCTGGAGTTATCGGAAGTGTAATGACAAATATCACAGGTTCAACTACAACGAATGGTTTTAAAGGACTTGCTGGAAAATATGATAGAAATCATTTAATGAATTTTGAGAAAAACATAGATGGTGCAAGTGTTAGATTTACAAGACTTGATACACAAAAAAGTGTAGATGTTTTTTATGATGCAAGTAGCATTTCTGCTCATTCTGATATGAATTTTTTAATGCAAAAATCTGTTCAAGGAAGTGCAACAAAAGAAGAAAGAATTGAGTTTGGTAAACTTTGGCAACAAAGAGTTGAAGATATTTCAAATAATATTGAAAAAGTTATAAAAGTAAAAAGCTAAACAAAACTAACTAATTCAAGATTCAAGATTAAAATCTTGAATCTTGATAAAACTAAAAAAACTAATTTAAACCAACAGCATCTCTAATAATTTCCATTTTAGCAGCCGCAATTTTTCTAGCTTTTGAAGCACCAAATGCTAGAATCTCTTTTACTTCTTTTGGATTATTTAAAAAATGTTCTCTTTTTTGTGCAAAGGGTTCAAAATGTGCATTTATTTTATCTAATAAAGTCATTTTAAAATGTCCATAACCCTCACCTGGAGTTGCATATCTTTTTCTTAAATCTGTTAATTCATTTTCATTCATAAATAGTTTACATAAAGTATAAATATTACAATTTTCCCACTCTTTTGGTTCGTCCAACTCTCTTGAATCAGTTACTATTCCCATAACTTGTTTTTTGATAGTTTTAGGTGTACCAAACATATCAATAGTATTTCCATAAGATTTAGACATTTTAGCTCCATCAGTTCCTGGAACTGTTGCCACATCTTCATCTACTTTTGACTCAGGAAGAACTAATAAATCTCCATATATGTGATTAAAGCTTGTTGCAATATCTCTTGTCATTTCCACATGTTGAATTTGGTCTTTTCCCACAGGTACAATATTTGAATCAAAAAGTAAAATATCAGCAGCCATTAAAACTGGATATGAGAATAATCCATGACTTGCTTGAAAACCTTTTGCAGTTTTATCTTTATATGAATGAGCTCTTTCTAATAATCCCATAGAAGTATGATTTGATAAAAGCCAATAAAGTTCTAAAACCTCTTTTACATCATGTTGAACCCAAAATGTTGATTTTTCAGGATCCATTCCTAAAGCTAAGAAATTTACAGCAGCTTCAAAAATATTTTTTTCTAAAAATTCTTTATCTTTTACAGATGTTAGTGCGTGATAAGAAGCTATAAATGCAAATAGTTCTCCATCATTTTGAGATTCAACCATTTTTTTAATCATTCCAAAATAGTTTCCTATGTGAATTGTTCCTGATGGTTGAATACCTGATAAAATTCTCAAATCATAATCCTTGTTTTTTTTGGAAATATTATATCAAAAGTAACTAAAAGATTAGTATTTTAAAGCCAATAAGAATCAAAACAACTCCACCAAGAAGTTCAGCTTTTGTTTCATATTTAGCTCCACCTTTTTCTCCTAGATAAACACCTAAAATACTAAATATAAAAGTAGTAATTCCTATAATAAATAAAGAAAGATAAATATTTAAATTAAATAAATGCAAAGTAAACCCAGCTGCCATGGCATCTATACTTGTGGCAATTGCTAAAGTTAATAAAATTTTATTTGAAATTTTTGTTATCTCTTCTTCAATATTTTCATTAAGTGCTTCATATATCATTTTTGCACCAATAATGACTAATAATACAAAAGCAACAATGCTATCATATCCTTGAATATACTCTTTTAGTCCAATTCCTCCAAGGTAGCCAATAAAAGGCATTAAAGCTTGAAAAATACCAAAAAATAATCCAGCTTTCAAAGCCAAAACTTTTATATTTCCTTTATTTTTTATTCCAAGTCCAATAGATACAGCAAAAGCATCCATGCTAAGTGCTATTGATAAAATAAAAACTTCTAACATAATTCTCCTATTTTATATAAAGGTGGGATTGTAACTAAAAATATTAAGCATTCTTCATATACTATGCTGAAAATTATAAAATATATGGAAATAAAATGGAAAATTGTAAATTTGGATTAAATGATCATAAACCTTTTTTAAAGGATGAAAATACCAATCATCATAACCACGAGCATAATCATGAACATTCTCATGACCACAGAGGAACAGATAAAAAAGTTTTAAAATGGGCATTAGGAATTACTCTAATCACAATGTTTTTGGAGTTCTTTTATGGCTTTTTATCAAATTCATTAGCACTTATTTCAGATGCAATTCATATGTTTACTCACTCTTTTGCTTTGATTGTTTCACTTCTTGCAATTGTAATTGCTAGTAAAAAAGCTCCAATATCAAAAACATTTGGCTTTTATAGAACGGAAGTAATAGCAGCGTTTGTGAATGGAATTACTATTATGTTATCAATTATTTGGATTGTGTATGAAGCAATTGAAAGATTTTTCAATCCTCAAATTATTGATATAAAAACTGCAATGATTGTGGCAATCGTAGGTTTAATTATAAATATAATTACAGGTTTTATTTTAATGCAAGGTGATAAAAACAATATTAATCTAAAATCATCATTTGTTCATATGTTAAGTGATGCTTTATCTTCGGTTGCAATTATTTTGGGATATGTAGTTATTTATTTTACTTCTTGGTATTTCATAGATATGATTCTTGCTGTAATTGTTTCAATTGTCATAGGGAAATGGGCGATTGATATTTTGAGAAATTCAATTAATACTTTGATGGAAAGTTCACCTTTGGATATAAATGAAGTAAAAGAATTTATTGAAAAACATAAAGAAGTTTTGGAATTACACGATGTTCATATTTGGGAAATAACTCAAGATATGTATAATATGACAGCTCATGTTAAAATAAATAAAGAATCATTAGAAAATTATGAACAACTTTTACATGAAATAAACCATGAATTAAAAGAGAAATATAAAATAGTTCATACGACTTTTCAGTTTGAATGGGAATAAACTTATCAAAAGAAAGTTCAATTTGTTTATGATACAATTGCCGAAATTTTTAAAAGGAGATAATATGGCAGCTGTAATAGTTGAAAAAGCATGTGGTTGTTTTAGAAATTCAGATTTCGAGCAAGAAACACACTATGATAATGTAGATGAAGCTTTGGAAAAAGCAAATGAAATGTGTATAATTATGAATGAAGATTTTTGTCACAAACACACATTTAAAACACAATATGTTGATGGTAATGTAATGATAAAAATGGAAATGAACGGATAAATTTAACTTATCATCTAATCTCTTTGTAGAGTTTTTTTGGCTACAATGCACAAAAAATAATACAAAGAGCCAAAGATGATAGATATAAAACTACTACAAAAAGATTTTGACTATGTTACAACAGCTTTACAAAAAAAAGGTGTTGATAACTCTGTCCTAAATAACTTAAAAATTCTTGCATCTACTTCAAAACAAAAAAGACAAGAGATGGAAGATGTAACAGCTGAGCAAAATGTTCTTTCAAAAGAGTTTGGAAGATATAAAAAAGAGAACTTAAATATTACGACACTTCAAGAAAATATAAATAATTTAAAAAACAAAAAACAAGAATTAGAAGAAGAAGTTAGAGTTTTAGAAGAAGAGTTAAATTCTATTATTTTAGGTGTTCCAAATATGCCAGACGAATCAGTTCCTGTTGGCGCTTCTGAAGATGAAAATGTAGTTTTAGAAGTTCTTGGACAAAAACCATCTTTTACTTTTGAACCAAAAGAACATTGGGATTTACCTAATGGTTGGATTGATTTTGAAAGAGGTGTAAAAATCGCAAAATCAAGATTTGCAGCACTTCGAGGTGATGGTGCTAGAATGGAGAGAGCTTTAATCAACTATATGCTTGATTTTAACAGAGAAAGAGGTTTTAATGAATGGTATGTTCCCTTTATGGCAAACTCAAATACTCTTCAAGGAACTGGGCAACTTCCCAAATTTGCTGATGATTTATTTAAAATTGAAGGTGAAGATTTATACCTAATTCCAACTGCTGAGGTATCTTTAACAAACCTATTTAATGATGAGATTTTAGAAATAGAAGAACTTCCAATGTTACTTACTTCTTATACTCCTTGTTTTAGAAAAGAAGCTGGAAGTGCTGGAAGAGATACAAGAGGATTAATTAGACAACATCAATTTGATAAAGTTGAAATGGTAGCAATTACAACTCCTGAACAATCAAGTGAGGTTTTTCTAAAAATGGTAAATTGCGCTAGTGATTTATTAACTTCTTTAGGTTTAGCTCACCAAAAAGTTCAACTTTGTACAGGCGATTTAGGATTTAGTGCCGCTGTTACTGTTGATTTAGAAGTTTGGTTACCTGGACAAAACAAATTTAGAGAAATTTCATCTATTTCTAATACTGCTGATTTTCAAGCAAGACGGGCAAAAATTAGATTTAAAGATGGTAAAAAAAATACTTTGGCTCATACTTTAAATGGTTCAAGTTTAGCTGTTGGAAGAACACTTGTGGCTATTATGGAAAATTATCAAAATGAAGATGGAAGTGTAAGAATTCCAGAAGTTCTTAAAAAATATATGTAATAAAAATAAGAGCAAATAAAAAAGGGAGAAGTTAGATAACTTCTCCCTTTTTTTTTGGACTTTAAGTTTTATATAAAAATAGTTTATAGAATATATACAATAAAACTTTTAATTTTTTTTTGGAAGGAATAAAAAAGAAGTTTCATCTTAAAAAAAAATCTTATAAAAACAAAATTTCTTAACTAAGGAGAGAGAAAGTAGACAAAACCTCTTATTTGTAAAATTATACATACTTAAAACTTAAAGAATGCTATTTTAATGCTACGATTATAAAAATTTATTTAAATTTAACAATTAATTTATAAAATTAAAAGAATTACTTTACAAAAACTTTGGTATCATAAATTTTATTATCAATTTTTACTTCAAAATAGCCTTTTGAAACATTGTAATGTTTAAAAGTTAATTCTTCTGCAATAAAAATATTTTGTTTATTATAAATAGGAATTGAGCTTTCAAAATAACCTAAAGAGTTTCCTATTTTTACTTCAATTCTTTTATTTCTAATTTCACCAAATACAACTATTTTTGAAAAACAAATTCCATTATAATCTTGGTCTGTAATTTTCTTGTGTTGAATATTTTCACCATTCCCATTTTCATGGAAAACTCCTACTGCATAAGATGCCTGAATCTCTGAATTTGATGCAAAAAGTGCAAAGCTTGTTAAAAGTATATATATAATTATTCTCATGAGAAATATTACAATGATTTAGTGTAATTTTTGTATAAAAGTATAGTTATATTGATAGCTATCAAGGAATTATTTACAATTAAGGGTTATTATTTTAATTATAATTTAAGGAGAAGAAAATGGGTATTCCAGAAAATGCAAAACAAATAGAAGTAAATGGTGCAACGGTACCATTTTTTGAAGATGAAGAGGCTTATTATTTTGATTCAAGTTTAACAGGTCCTCCTGAACCTATGGTAAATGCCATGGTTGGACTTCAATTACTTGATGACAAACACAAATTAGTAATGATAAATCACAAGCCTCCAATGGGATTATTTCCTAAAATACAAGATTCATTTAATTATGAAATAGTTGAATTACCTAATGATAAAGTTAAAGTAATTTTTATAAAAAAAACTAATACAAGTGTAAATCTAAAAGATACAGATAGTTCTTGTAGTGGTTCTGGATGTATGCACTAAAAAATGAATATATCACAACAATTTGCCCCACCTTTTAAACTTGTAGGAAGTTTCTTTATTAGTGCTATGATTATATTTTTTATAAGTATATTATTGCTTTTTAATTTTGATATAAATATGATTCATACTCAAAATAGTTTAGTTTTATCTTGGGTGCATTTATATTTATTAGGTTTTGTTATGATGAGTATTTTTGCTTCCATGGCACAACTTTTACCTGTAGTTTTGGAAGTTGAACACTTTTCTATCGATTTATATTATGTTGTTAATCCCTTACTTTTTATTGGAACTACAATAATATTTATTGGTTTTTATAAATATCCTATGGTTTTATCTTATGGTGGAGTAGTTGTTTTTATTTCATTTTTCATTTTTTTATTAGAAAGTTTTTTAACTATTAAAAAAGTAAAAAAATTAAATTTTTTATCAAGTACAGTTTTAGTTGCAAATATATTTTTATTTTTAGGATTAGTTGTTGCTATTATTTTATCTTTTGTTTATTCAGGAGTATTATTTTTAAATATAAAAGCTTTGATGTTATCTCATATATATTTAGTTTTTGTGGGATATTTAGGAATTACGATTATTTCGATGAGTTATATTTTGATTCCTATGTTTTGGCTTTCACATTCATTTAACAATATTTATCTAAAAATAGCATTTTATAAGATTAGTTTTGGTGTGGTTTTAGTCGTTTTTAGTCAAATATTTGACCTTTATATATTTGAATATTTAGGATATTTTGAAGTTTTAATTGGATTTATTTTTTTTATTTATCAATTATATTTAATATTTAAAACAAAAGTTAGAAAACAAAAAGATATTTATTATAGATATATTGTATTTTCGATTACAAATTTTATTATTGCTTTAGTTTTAGTTTGTTTTTATTTCGTATTATCAAATGATTATTTATTATTTGTTGCTGGATTTATATTTTTATTAGGTTTTTTAACTCCAATTATTACAGCACATTTATATAAAATCATTCCTTTTTTGGTTTGGTTTCATAGATTTTCAAGTTTAGTTGGAAAACAAAAAGTTCCCATGTTAGCTGATATGGTGCCTGTTAAAAGTTCAGATTTTGGTTTTGTTTTTTATTTATTAGGATTTGTTTTAAGTTTAATAGCTTTTATTTTTACTAGTGATATTTTATTTAAATCAGCAGTTAGTTTTTTATTTGTTGGAGCGTCTTTTATTGTAAAAGATGTTTTTTATATCATAAATTTTAAAGGATAATTTTATGTACACAAAAGAAGAGATTTTTAAAGCAGTTTCAACTGTAAATGACCCAGAGGTTGGCTTTAATTTAGTAGAAATGGGTCTTATTTATGATGGTGTTTGTGATGAAAAAATGAATGTAGTTGTAACAATGACTTTAAGTACAAAAGCTTGTCCTTTACATCAAATGATTTTACAATGGGTAGAAGAAGCAGTTTTGAGAGAGCTTGAAAAAGTTGAACATGTTGAAATTGATTTAGTTTGGGAACCAGCTTGGAATATTTCAATGGCGAGTGATGAAGTAAAACAAAAACTTTCTTAAGTAAATATAGTTAGATTAATTTAATCTAACTATAAATAATTCTTCTTGTAGTTTCATTTGCATCTTTTTTAAGTTGATCATAAAGCAGTTGATATTTAACTTTGTCATCAAAAGAAATAGGTGTTCTAATTGATTTATATTCAATTAAAACTCCATCTTTATAAACTCCAGAAACTTCAGCATAAACCCAATAAAAACCTTCATCTTTTCTTTTGTTTTTTACAACTCCACTCCATGAACCTTTTATATCTAAATCTTTCCAAAGTTCTTTAAAAATAGATTTTGGCATATCAGGATGTCTTACAATATTGTGAGGTTTTCCTATTAGTTCATCAGCTGTATAACCTGAAATCTCTGCAAAAGTTTCATTTGCATAAGTAATATTACCTTTCAAATCTGTTCTTGAAACTATTAATTCTTCTTTAGGAACAATCGTTTCACACAAAAAATTTCCTGATAAAAATTCCATATTATCTTCCTGTTTTATCAAACGATTCAGCAAATCCCTCTAAATCTTTTTTTCTTAAATCTCCATTATAAACTATATTTGAAGCATCAATTGTATGGTCATTTAAAACTTTTGGCACAGCATCTGCATTTTCCAATACTTCCATATGAGAATTTAATTCATCTTCACTATAAGCCATTTGCATATCAGCACTCATTACATGAGGAATGGCTTCAATAACTTTTAATTTTTTTAGCTCCTCAGCAACACCTCTTCCCTCAATTGTAATAATGATTCTTCCTAACTCATCATGCATATGATAATCGCATACATCACAGTTTTTTAAAGATTCAACAACTTCGTTTATATGTTTTGGCAATGTTTTTACAACGATACTTGAAATATTCATTTTATAATCCTTTTAATTTAATCAATTTTATAATAATTTATCTTTTTATCATCACTTGATACAAAAATTTCATTTTCATTTATAAATAAAATATTTGTTAAAGTACTTCTATTTTGTGTTAATTTATATAAATTTTCTTTTGTATTTATATTAAAAACAGTTACATTATTCTCTTCATCACTTGCAAAAGAGCCTAATTTAGCACTTGGACTTAAAGCTGCACTATATATTAAAAAAGAGGCTTCTTTATAATAAGAGTTTTTTTTGTCTGAAGTATAAATCGCACATCTTCTATCTTGTCCAGCTGTAATAATAATATCATTTTTTATGTCAACTTGGAAAACATTATCAAGATTTAAAGTATCAAATTTTTTTATTTGACTTAAATCTTTTGTATTAACCATAGTTAAAATACCACTTTCATCCGCAACTACAACTTTTGTTTTATCTTCATTTAATTTAAAATTTGAAAATTTTGATTGAGATATTTGAGTCTCGTTTATTATCTTTTTATTTTTAAGATCATAAAGATAAATTTGATTTGAAAGTAGGGCATAAATTATGTGATTTTCATCTATAAATTTTGCATATGCAATAAATAATCTATCTTTATCTTCTATGATTTTATTTAATTTTCCATCTTTATAAATATCGATATTTCTTCCACCATTTTCACCTTGAGATAAAATTAGTAAATCATTTTCTAAAATATCAACACTATAAATCCTTGCATCTATAGTTTCATTCATAAAATCTTTGATTTTTGGAACTTTAATTGAATCAACTTTTTCTTTTGTTTTTAAATCAAAAATATCAACACTAGATGCAGCTGTTGCCACATATAAATGTTCATTTTTTAAAACCAAATCAGTTACTCCACCACTTGTGGTTAAAGAATAGTTTGGAATTAAATCTTTTGCCCAAGAGCTAGATAAATATAAACAAATAGTTAAACATGTAAATATGATTTTTCTCATTTATTTTCCTTTAACTAACAATTTTTATGGCATTTGTAGGACATGTTTTTATACAAAATCCACATGAAGTACAAGAGTCATTTATACTTGGTCTAAACATACCTAAAAAATCTATTGCATCATCTAAACATGGGTCTTTACAAGAAAAACACATTGTTTTATTCCATGATAAACAAGATAAAACATCTATTTCTATTTTTATATTTATTCTTTTTTTATCTTCAATAGTTAAAACTTCATTAGGACAAGCTTCTGCACATTTATCACAATAAGTACATCCACTTGATGAAAAATCAAGTTTTGGAGTAAAATCTTCTTGAATAAATATTATATTTTCTTCACAAACTGTAGCACAAATACCTTCACAATCTTTACAGTTTGTAAAGAAAATATCTTCATCTTTAAAGTAAGGAGGTCTTATTATTTTCTCTTGTTTCTCATCTTTTTTAAATGATGAAACAAGAGAACTAAAGAGTTCTCTTCTTTTCATTATTTTTTATTTTTTAGAGTATCTAAATCATCAGTCATAACTTCATTCCAAGTTGAATGACTTTTTCCATCTTTTCTTGTAAAGTTAGATTTAAAAGTATTCTCAACAGCTAAACCTCCAGTACTTTGAGGAGCATGACAAGCAGTACAATTGAATCTTGCATTTGATAATGTGTCAATAGGTTTTATTGAAATTTCATTTTTCATATTATCAACTTCTTTTACAAAACTACCATCTTCTTGAACTGTATTTTTTGGTCTAAAATTAATATAGTGTGATTTTGGAATAGCAGTTGCACCCATAGATTCAGCAACTGCTGCATCGTGGCAACCAACACACGCATTATTATCAGGTGTAATTTCTAATAATCCCTCAACATCATGTGGAATCATAGGAGGAGCATTTTGGTAAGCTCTTTCTATTTTATATCCACTCATTGGTTGTGAAGTACCATATTTTGTCTCATCAGGAGCAGCTTTGTCTTCTGAATATATGTCAACTTTTCTTAAACCTAACGAATCTTCCGTCACTGTTTTTGGTGCACTTGCAGCAAATAATATTGTTGTTGCTACTGTTATTGCTAAAGCTAATTTACCTAACTTCATTTTTGTTTTCCTTTTTTAAATTTTTTATTGAAAAATTAAGAGCATCATCATCACAAACTTCTACGCATCTTCCACAGTTTGTACATTCCCCGCTTAATACAGGAATAGAAGTTTTTGTAACCATGTGTAAAACTTGATTTTCAGGACAAACTTCTTTACATTTCATACAAGCTGTGCAATTATCAGCATTGTGATGCACTCTTATTAAACTAAATCTTCCAACTAGTGAATAAAATCCACCAAGAGGACAAATATGACCACACCAACCATTTTTTAAAACAAATAAATCGAAAAGAAAGATTACAAGTATTGCAGCCCAACCAAATCCTAATCCAAATATGATTCCTCTATGAACCATAGAAATAGGAGATACTAATTCAAAAGCAGCAACACCCATAAAAAAAGATATTACAAGACTAATTGCTATTACCCAATATCTTATACTTCTTGAAGCTGGTTGTTTTTTTTGGATTTGATTAAATCCAAATTTTCTTCGTAAATAGTTTGCTAAATCTGTAATCATATTTACAGGACAAACCCAAGAACAAAAAGCACGACCACCAACAATCATATAAAATATAAGAATAAAAAAAGCTCCCAGCAAAATATCAAACGATATAACTGCACCTGCAAAAAACATTTGTAAAACAGCATAAGGATCACTTAATGGAATAGTTTTTGCTACCAATGAAGAACTTAAATTCCCCATTAAAATATTTATTCCATATAAGTTTGCAATTACATATAAAACCATAATAGATATTTGCGAAATTCTTCTAGCAATTAGGAATCTATATTTTTTATAAATATTATTTATCATTTTAATAAATCCTCCATATCATTGCTATTATTTAAAGAATCAACTGCACTATCTTTACTTATTTTTGTTTTTGTAGTTGTGCTTGTAGCATTTTCTACTCTTTTTTCGTCTTTTTTATCCCAACCTTGCACATAATGATCTCCGACTTTTCCTAAAGCTACATCTCGTGGTAGTACAAAAATTGCTGCTTTTTGTGTTACACAGGCTTTTTCACACAATCCACAACCTGTACATACATCTGTATGAACAACCGGTTTTAAAAAGGCGTGTTTTCCTGTTCTTTCATTTTTTGTATATTCAATACTAATAGCATTTCCCAAAAGTGGACAGGCTCTATAACAAGCATCACATTGGATACCCCAAAAAGCAATACATGAACTATCATCAATAACAGCCACTCCCATTTGAGCTTTTGTTATGTCTAGTTTTTTTTCTTCATTTTGTACTGATTTTATATTTAATGCTCCTGTTGGACAAACAGGAACACATGGAATATCAACACACATATAACAAGGTATTTCCCTTGGAATATAAAATGGTGTTCCAAGAGGTTTGTTATCTCCTGGTTTTGCTAATCTTAAAGTATCAAATGGACAGGCTTCTACACACATCCCACATTTTATACATGTTGCTAAAAAATCATCTTCTTTAAGTGCAGCAGGAGGTCTTAATATTAATGAAGTAGCTTTTACTTCATCAACGAAAGCACTCCAAGTTAAACCTCCAAGAATTGCTAAGCCAGTAGCTCGTGCAATTGTTAGAAAAAATTTTCTTCTTTCAGTTATTGGTAGGTTTTTTTCTGTTTTCATCTTTTCTTCTTTTATTTCTGTTTAAACTTTTACGCTTGATAAATTTTAACCGCACATTTCTTAAAGTCTGTTTGACCTGATTGTGGACAAGTTGCATCTAAACAAACTTTATTGATAAATACTTTTTCATCAAACCAAGGTACAAATACTAAACCTCTTGATGGTCTATTTCTTCCTCTTGTTTCAACTCTTGCTTTTACTTTTCCTCTTCTTGATTCAACCCAACATAATGCACCTTGTTTTACACCATATGTAACAGCATCTTCAGGATGCATATAACATAATGCTTCTGGAACAGCTCTGTAAAGTTCTGGAACCCTCATAGTCATAGTTCCTGAATGCCAATGCTCTAGTACTCTTCCTGTACATAACCAAACTGGATATTCAGCTGTTGGAACTTCCGGTGGATCCATATATGGTCTTGCAAAAATTTTCGCTTTGTTTTTTAATGATTTTTTAGTTTGGTCTTTAACACCTAATAAATCACCTTGAGCTAACTCTTTTGCTAATGTTCCATAGAATGCAAAATCGCTATCAGGACTTGCTTTTTTAGCATAAGGATCATATTTAGTGTTAAATCTCCATTGTGTTTCTTTTCCATCAACAACTGGCCATTTTAATCCTCTTACTTTATGGTAAGTATCAAAGTCAGCTAAATCGTGTCCATGACCTCTTCCAAATCCAGCATACTCTTCAAATAAATATTTTTGAATAAAGAATCCATAACCTTTGAATACTTTTCCATCACTTCCAAGAACTTTTCTTGAGTCACCAAATCCTTCACTATTATCATATCCAGCTTGAACAGGGTCTTTTTGGTCTAATTTGTAAGATTTAGCTTTTTTATTTGCGAATAAAATATCAAACATAGTTGTGTTTTCATTATATCCCATAGCTTTTGCTGCTTCTATAACATCTGGAAGTTTGATTTCACCTTTTGAACTTAAAAGTGATTGTTCACCCCATAAATCTTTTACAGTAAATCTTTTTGAAAGTTCAACCCATTGCCATGTATCAGACATTGCATCACCAACTGGTAAAACTTGTTGTCTCCAATGTTGTGTTCTTCTTTCTGCATTTCCATATGCTCCCCATTTTTCATAAATCATGGCAGTTGGTAAAATTAAATCAGAAACTTTTGCAGAAATTCCTGGGTATCCATCTGATGTTACAATGAAGTTATCCATTTCTCTTGCTGCTTTAATCCAATGTGTTGCACTTGCTGTATCTTGGTATGGATTACAAACATTTACCCACGCAAATTTGATATTTCCATCTTCAATATCTCTATGGATTTTCATAATATGTTGGTGACCTTTTGGATTTAAAGTTCCAGCAGGAATTGCCCATGCATTTTCAGCGATTTCTCTATGTTTTGGATTATCTACCATCATATCAGCTGGAAGTCTATGTGCAAATACTCCAACTTCTCTAGCTGTTCCACAAGCACTTGGTTGTCCTGTTAATGAAAATGCTCCAGAACCTGGTTTTGCTTGTTTATTTAATAAGAAGTGAACATTATATGAAAGTGTATTTACCCATGTTCCTCTTGTATGTTGGTTCATTCCCATTGTCCAGAATGAAACAATTTTTCTATCTTTTTCAATATATAAATCAGCTAATGCTTGAAGTTTTTTCTTAAATTCTTCAATATCTTCATCAGGATTTCCTTTTGAAATTTTTGCTACATAATCAAGAGTATAAGGTTCTAATGCTTTTTTATAATCTTCAAATGAAATTTCCCAGTGTGCTAAACCTGTATTTTTATTTACTAATTTATCACCAGCTTTATATCCATAAGGAGCAAGAGCAGGAGCTTCATTTTCAGATACGATTTTTTCCATTTCTTTAGAAATAGTTTGCATTTCTAAATCTGAATATTTTCCATCAACGATAGATTTTTCATCACTTCTTCTCATACCATAACCAATATTTACAGGACTTGCTGCAAATACAATATGTTCTTTAATGAAATTCCAATCAATAGCTTCTGGACGATTATATACAATTTCTCTAGCTATATAATTCCATAAAGCAAGGTCAGTATTTGGAGTAAAAATGATTTCAATATCAGCAATATCAGAAGTTCTATGTCTATAAGTTGAAATATTTACAAGTCTAACTTTGTCTGGATTAGATAATTTTCTATCTGTTACCCTTGACCATAAAATAGGGTGCATTTCTGCCATATTTGAACCCCAAGTTACAACTGTATCTGTAAGTTCAATATCATCATAACAACCACTTGGCTCATCAATACCAAAAGTTTGATAGAAACCAACAACCGCAGAAGCCATACAATGTCTAGCATTTGGATCAATTGCATTTGATCTAAATCCAGCTTTCATCATTTTTTGAGCTGCATATCCTTCCATAATTGTATGTTGTCCAGATGCAAAAACTGCAACTCCCTCAGGACCTTTTTCTTTAAGGGCAACTCTTATGTGTTTTTCCATTTCATCAAAGGCTCTTTTCCAAGAAACAGGAGCAAAATCAGCTTTTTTATCAAATTCACCTTTTGCATTAACTCTTAATAAAGGTTGTTTTAATCTATCTGCACCATACATGATTTTAGCATTAAAATAACCTTTAATACAGTTAAGTCCTCTATTAACAGGAGCTGCTGGATCCCCTTTTACGGCAACAATTTTACCTTCTTTAGTAGCAAGCATAATACCACAACCAGTTCCACAGAAACGACAAGCTGCCTTGTCCCATCTCCAACCACCTTCAGCTGTATCTGCTTGTGCTTGTAAATCAGCTGGTACACTCATACCAATTGCTGCTGCTGCACTTGCTGCTGCTGAACTTTTTAGGAAGTCTCTTCTTGAAAGCGACATCTTTTCTCCTTTTTTGAAATATAATTCTTTACTCTGAATTGTAACACTTAAGCCCAAATTTACGGTTGACCTGCATCAAGACCATGAAATCTTCATTAAGATAAAATCTTCCTATATAAATAGTTGAAGAAAAGGATAAAAAATGGGATTTCATAGTTATATAAGAGCAGTTGGAACTGGTCCTAAATCAAATAGAGAATTAACAAAAAATGAAACAATTGATGCGATAGAATCAATCTTAAATCAAAGTGTTCATAGTGAACAAATCGCAGCTTTTTTATTAGGTTGGCGTGTTAGACTTGAAACGGTTGAGGAGTTAAAAACAACTCTTGAAGTTTGTAATAAATATATAAAAAGAGTGAAAATAGAAAACTCAATAGAACTAGGTTATCCCTTTGATGGAAAAGCTGATAATCCATATTTATTGCCATTGATTCCTAAATATTTGAAAAAGTTTGATTTAAATCTTGTGGTAAGTGGCGATGAAATCCAACCTGCAAAAAAAGGTTTAACAATAAAACAACTTTATGAAAACATAGAATTTGATGATAATATTTTCTATTTTGATAGGGCTGATTATTTTAAAGAGTTAAATGATTTAACTAAAATAAGAAATATTTTAGGACTAAGAACTGCATTTAACACAGTTGAAAAACTACTAAATCCAGGAACTTCTGATTATGCTGTAAATGCAGCTTTTCATAAACCTTATGTTGCAAAATATAATCAAATATTTGGTAACAACTATAAAAACCTAATCATAGTAAAAGGAAATGAAGGAACACCCGAAATCTTTTCAAAATGTAAATATTGGCAAACAATAGATGGAAAAATTAGTGAATATATAATCGACCCTGAATATTTCGGAATAAATTACAAAAAATCAACAGATATAATCCCACCTGAGGAGTCATTAAATATGACAAAAAATCCAAGTGATGAACTAGAAAAATTAGCAAAATTAAACGCAGCAATGTTTCTTGTAGCTGCCCAAAAAGCCGATGATATAAAGATAGCTTTTGAAATGATTGAATAACGATTTTTATTATACTTTGGATATTATTAACACAAATAAATATCCAAGGTTAAGTTTTATGTCTATGTTTCAAAGTTCAGTATTAAAAAGTTTTTCTCAAGATGAGAGTTTAGTAGTTCTTAGATGGTCGTTGTTTCAAAAGTATTTGAATCTACAATGAAAATTATTTACGATTTAAATTAATTCTATTAAAACTAATTGATATACTAAAAAATAAAAGGTTTTATAAAAAATTATAATAACGAGATTTTAAATGAACTAATAAAAGTACTTTTATCTATTTCTAAATTTAAGAAATTATGAAGGGTTTCATAAAAAAAGAGTTATAAAAAATCTAGATAAATCACTTGTAGATTATGATTTATATTCTACATCTTCAAATATTCTATTTTTAGTACAAAGAGAATTTAGAACACAAAAAAAAGGCAATAAATGAATTTGCATTTAAAAAATACCATTGTAGCTGGAATTAGTACTTTACCATTTGGTGGAGGAATATCTGTTTTAATAGATAAATATATACCTGATAATCTTCAAAAGAAGAAAAATCAACTATTAGAAAATATACTTAATGATTTAGAAAAAATAAAAAACAAGATAGATGATGATTTTTTAAAAAGTGAAGATTTTACCTTAACTTTTTTAAGGATATTCAATAAAGCTATGGTAGAAAATAATGTGATAAAGTCTAAAATATTTCGCATTGTTTTAAAAAATATTGCGATTAATAGTCAAAGTGTTGATTTGGAAACAGAATTATTTATAAAATTAATCGAAGATTTAATAACTCACCAATTTTATTTTTTACATATGATAAGTCATAGTGAAATTGTTTACAAGAATGTACATTATTTTACAGATTTAAAAGATCATGAAAAATATTCTTTAACGAGTTTAGAAAATTATGGATTAATTGAAAAAATAGATAATCAGTTTAATCAAAGTAAATATAAACTTACTACTTTAGGAGAAAGATTTTATTTGTTTATAGATTATGAAAATATTTATAAAGAATTTATTGATGAATTACAACAATCAAAAAAATGATTATATAAAAATCTAGGATTATAATATGGGAAAAGATATATTACTTCAAGATAAAAAAACTGGACAATTTTTTTCTTTTTCACCATTCCAAGTAAAACAAAAAGTTTGGGAAAACAATAGAAATATTCCAAAAGATTTAAGTGAAAATATAAAACAAAAGCCTAATGAAAATTGTATGTGGTTTGAAGAAAATTGGGTTGAAAAAAGTTTTTTGCCAAAAGATTATAAAGAACCAATTTCTGAAATACCTAGTTATGATCCAGCTTGGATAACTTTTCTTTTTGAAGCACTTGTAATTATTTCTAAAAACAAAGATGATTTTGTAGTTACATTAGATGAAATAAATAGTAATTTATATGACACAAGAATATTATCAAAGTTTGTTACTAAACTAAAAAATTATGATGAAAAATCTCAATTAGATATTCTAGTTACATTTGATGGTTCAATTATGTTACCAATAGATGAAAACTACAATACAACTGAAAAAGCTGTAAGTAAATTCAACGAAATAATAGGAGCTTTGTTTTTAGGGGGAATTTTAGTAAAACCTATTGATTTAACTAAACTACAACAAGGTTGTATTATAGAAAATGGAGGTTCTAATTTTTCTTATATACCATCACCGAATAATGACTTTAGAAATAAATCTTCAAGCATAACAGAAAGAATAAAAGCACTGTATCCCAACCATATACAAGTAGAAGAATTTATAGAAGCTTATAACTTTGGCATCAATATAATCAATAAAGTGAATTTCTCGCCTATCTTTTTAGCATTGGGATATCATTATTTAAATCAAGGAAAAATAGCTGAATCTTTAAGTAATCTATGGATAGTTATGGAGCAAATAACAGACTTTTTATATCAAAATAAAATAGACTCTTCTATATCAAAAATTTTGAAAAGAGCATTACCAAAAAATATCAATATAAAAACAAAACATGATATTTTACATGAAATAAAAATTATAAATGAACAAAGCTTTCAAATTTTAAAAAGTAATAGAACAGACAGAAATAATCTTTTACATGATGGAATAATACCAAATAGAGAAAATGTAATAAAACTTTGGACTACTTTATTAGATTTGCTTGAAGTTGCCATAAATATAAAGCTTGAAAAATTGCAAGAAAATTCTAAAATGGTATTAAATAGAAATTTAGATAGGCATGTAAAAGATATAACTCCTAAAAAAACTAATTTTGAACAATGGAAAATAGAAATGTCCGAGCTTGAGAATGAATATAAATGTTAAAAGATAAAAGAAACTGCTGAATTAAATTATAAATAAAGGGGATAGATACATTTTATTTTTCTTAACTCTTAATGAAACTACCAAAAAATAACAAACTGCAATATTTCTTATTATTAGTCGAAAAAGTTTATATAATAAATATAAATTCCAAAGACTAAAAAATGCAAGAATTAATAATCAATGAAAATAATATAAAAAACAAAATTTATACTATACAAAATCTTCAAGTTATGTTGGATAGAGATTTAGCAGAACTTTATGGAGTTGAAAATAGAGCTTTAAAACAAGCTGTGAAAAGAAATATTGAGAGATTCCCCGCAGATTTTATGTTTGAGCTAACAGATATTGAGATAGATTTTATGGTATCACAATCTGTGATACCTTCAAAAAGCATCTCGGAGGAGCAAAACCTTTCGCTTTTACAGAACAAGGGCTTGCTAGTTTATCAAGTATTTTAAATAGTAAAATTGCTATTGAGATAAATATTTCTATATTAAGAGCTTTTGTAGATATGAGAAGATTTTTAATCGATAATGCTTCAATTTTTCAAAGATTTACATATCTTGAGCAAAAAGTGATAAGTTATGATGATAAATTTGAAAAAATATTTAAAGCTTTAGAAGATAAAAATAGTGTTCCAATTCAAAATATTTTTTACGATGGACAAATTTATGATAGTTATAGTTTTATAAATGATTTACTAAAACTAGCAATTAACGAAATAGTTTTGATAGATAATTATATAGATGATACGGTTTTTACTCTATTTAGCAAATACGAAAATATAAGTTTTATAATCTACACAAACAATATTTCAAAGCAACTAAAATTAGATTTTGAAAAATATAAGAAACAGTATAAAAATATAGAATTAATTGAATTTAAAAATTCTCATGATAGATTTCTAATATTAGATAAAAAAGTGATTTATCATCTTGGTGCTAGTTTAAAAGATTTAGGTAAAAAGTGGTTTGCATTTTCAAAGATGAGTTTAGACATAGATGAGATTTTAAAGAAGTTGGAAGGGTAAAAGTTAGCAAGATAGAATATATGATTATAAAAGGTATGAAAAACATGAAATAAAAAGAGATGGAGAAAAAAAGAATATGGTTTATTTCTGGTAAATAAAAAACAAATAAAAAACAAAATGAAAACAAATATGATTAAAACCCCTAATTTAAAGCTTTTTTAGAAGTAATTTTATTTTATAAAATAAATAAAAATCAAAAATAAGAAAATAAATAATAACAAACTGCAATATTTTTTATCATTAGTCAAAAAAATTTATATAATTCTTGTATAAATTTTAAAGGCTAAAAAATGCAAGAATTAATAATCAATGAAAATAATATAAAAGATAAAATCTACACAATAAGAAATCTTCAAGTTATGTTGGATAGAGATTTGGCTGAACTTTATGGAGTAAAACCTATTAGACTTAGAGAACAAATTAAAAGAAATATTGCTAGATTTCCAGATGATTTTATGTTTCAACTTAGTGAAACTGAAGTGGATTTTATGGTATCGCAAAATGCGATACCTTCAAGAAAACATCTTGGAGGTAGTTTACCACTTGTTTTTACAGAACAAGGTGTATCGATGCTAAGTTCTGTTTTAAAAAGTGAAATTGCTGTAAATATAAGTGTTCAAATAATAAGAGTATTTGTATCTATGCGAAAACTAATCTCACAAAATATATCTATATTTGAGCGATTTGAAAGAGTTGAACAAAGATTAACAATCCATGATAAAAACTTTGATAAACTTTTTGAAGCATTAGAAGATAAATCCTTAAAAGCAAAACAAGGAATATTTTATGATGGACAAATATTTGATGCTTATGTTTTTGTAAATGATTTATTGAAAACTGCGGTTCATGAAGTTGTTTTGGTAGATAACTACATTGATGAAACAGTTTTTACTCTTTTTTCTAAATATCCAAACATAAAAATAAAAATTTACACTCAAAATATCTCAAAACAACTAAAACTAGATTTTGAGAAATATTCAAAGCAATACCAAAATATAGAATTAAAAGAGTTTAAAAATTCCCATGATAGATTTTTAATTATTGATAAAAAAGAGCTTTATCATCTAGGCGCTAGTTTAAAAGACCTAGGTAAAAAATGGTTTGCATTTTCTAAGTTTGAGATTGAGAATTTGAAGATATTGGAGAAACTAGAATAATTTAAATTTGAAAAGAATAACGATTTGTAATGTTTTTAATTATTAGTTTCGAAATTAAATATAATAAGATAGAAATTTCAAAGGCTAAAAAATGCAAGAATTAATAATCAATGAAAATAATATAAAAGATAAAATCTACACAATAAGAAATCTTCAAGTTATGTTGGATAAAGATTTGGCTGAACTTTATGGAGTTGAGACAAAAAGAATAAATGAAGCAGTTAAAAATAACCAAGATAAATTTCAAGATGACTTTTATTTTGAATTATCAGATTATGAATTTGAAGATTTGCGGTCGAAATTTTCGACCGCAAATTTCTCAAAAACAAGAATAAATCCAAAAGTTTTTACTGAACAAGGTATTTATATGTTAGCCACAATTTTGAAAAGTAAAATGGCTTCTCAAGTAACGGTATATATCATAAAAACTTTTGCTAATCTGCGAAAAATTATCTCACAAAACATATCTATGTTTGAGAGATTTGAAAGAGTAGAGCAAAGATTGAGTATTCATGATAAAAACTTTGATAGGCTTTTTGCAGCATTAGAAAATAAATCACTAAAACCAAAACAAGGAATATTTTATGATGGAGAGATTTTTGATGCTTATGTTTTTATCAATGATTTAATAAAAACAGCCAATAGTGAAATAATCCTAATTGACAATTATATTGATGAAACCGTATTTACTCTTTTCTCAAAATATCCAAATAATAAAATAAAAATTTATACTCAGAATATTTCAAAACAACTAAAATTAGATTTTGAGAAATATCAAAAACAATACCAAAATATAGAACTATTTGAATTCAAAAATTCCCATGATAGATTTCTAATTATTGATAAAAAAGATATTTACCATTTAGGAGCAAGTCTGAAAGATTTGGGTAAAAAGTGGTTTGCTTTTTCTAAGTTTGAGATGAATACTTTGGAAGTTTTAAAGAGATTAAAATAGTATTTTAAAGCAGAGTAAAAACTCTACTTTACTTAGTTTGATCCAAAGTTACAGGAACATGTTTTATACATCTTGCTGTGAAGAAATCTCTACTATAATTTGGTGAAGATAACATATGATTTTCAAGTGTCCATTCATTTGATTTTTCGATTGTTACACTTTGTGAAACTTTTCTTATAGCTCTGTTTTCACATATAATTTTTTCATGATTATTAAAAGCGTTTTCAACTTCATTAATTCTGTCAATTGTCACAACATAGTGTGAACCAATAAAAATCCCCATGATTCCAACCATAATCGTTAATGCTTTTTTCCAAACACCAGCGGGTATAAATTTTCTTGTAGTAACGATGATCGTAACAACCAATATGAAGATTGCGATTGCCAAATATCCAGCTTCTAATGTTAAAAATAATTCCATTGTATTAATCCTTTTTTTAATTTAAATATTTTTCTTCCCAGTTTTTAAATTCATCACAAAAGTATTTAATTCTTACTTTTTTAAATTCTCTTGATGAATAAAGTGGAAGATTTGATTTGTATTCTATCTCTTTTGCTATGTTATTTATTACTTCTTGTGTATCTTCAACTGTTTTACCATGAATCATTGTAAATAAATTGTAGTTCCAAGTTGGATATTTTGGTCTTAAATAACAATGAGAAACAGCAGAAAATGAAGCTGCGATTTTTCCTATTTCTTCGCCTTTCACCCCTTCTTCTATGTCCCAAGCAACCATTGCATTTGCTCCAAAACCTGCGTGTCTATGATTTAATATTGTTGCAAATCTTCTCATAACACCTGTATCTTGAAATTCATTTAAAACGCTAAAAAATTCATCATAAGAAATACCTAGTCTTTCTACCATTTCTTTAAAAGGTTCTTGTTTTATTTCTATATCATTTTGAGCTTCTTTGATTATATTATAGTGATATTCATTTAACTCCATACCTTTAAAATCAGTTTTCGCAACATGCTCTTTTTTCTCTGCTTTATTTGTAGTATCAAGTTTTACAGAGATTTTAAAAAGTTTTAATGTAGGCAAAATAATATAATCTTTTGCATTTGTAAGTTTTGCTAAAGTTGCAATCGTATCTTCTAAAGTTGATTTAGAATTTGGTGCGATTGCAAGTGTAAACCAAATATTATATTTGTGATTTCTTTCATAATTATGTGAAATTCCAGGATGAGAGTTTAGTATTAAAACCGCATCATCAATATCTTCAGGTGCAATCTCAAAAGCAACTAAAGATGAAGTATATCCTAGTTTTTTTGTATCAAATATCGCTGAAGTTTGTCGTATGATTTTGTTTTCTTTTTCTTCTTTTAAGATTCTTAAAACTTCATCTTCTGTAGTATTTAATTCCTTTGCGATTTCTTCAAAAGGTCGAATAGTAAGTGGAAAGTTTTTTTGTATTCTATATAATATTTGGTCTTTCATTTTTTCTGCCCCTAATAAAATTTCAAAAAGTATAACAACAAAAAATTATTTATGCATTGATTTAAAACAACTAAATTACTTGATATGAATTAAGAGTTTTATTTTTTAATTTAAATATAATAAATCTAGTATTATGAAGGAAGATAAATGAAAAAGAAATTATTATTATTTGCATTTTTTGCAATGTTTATGTTTTTAGGAATTATGGCTTTAAAAGAAGGAATGCCTAGTCCAAAAAATGAAAGAGTTTATGCAGTTTTACAAAAACATATGCCTTATACTTTAGAAAAAAGAGTAGGTGGATATTCTATTGTAAGTAATGAAACAGGGATAAAAGAAAAGCCACCAGCAAAAGAGTTGTTTTTAAGACTAGAGCAACTTGAAAAATTATGGGGTGAAGATTTCTTGAAATTAGAAAATAATACTTTGATAATTTTAGATAAAGATAAAAATGAAGTAGAAAGAGTAGAATTAAAAACAAAAGATGAATTAGACTGGGTTAAAAATTATTTTAGTTTTTAATTGATGAAAATTAGAGTAAACAGTAGGTTATAATTATTTATTGATTATAATCTACTGTTAAAGATTAGGAGTTTATATGAAGAATAAGTTAAAAGAGATATATTTATTTAAAGATTTATGTGATGAAACTTTAGACAGAATAGGTGAATTTACTACTTTTCTAAAATTATCAAAAGATAATGTTTTATTTTACGAAGGAGATGATCCAAAATATCTTTTCTTATTGAAAAAAGGTATAGTGAAACTTTATAAAACTTCATCAAATGATAAAGAGATACTTTTAAAATATTTCCATTCAAATGAATTAATAGCTGAAGTTGCAAATTTTGAACAAATTCCATATCCAGCAACTGCGCAATCTTTTACAGATACAGAAGTCTTACGAATTGATTTTGTAAGTTTAAAAGACATAATTTATTCAGACCCAAATTTGTCTTTTTTGATTCAAACTTCTTTAATAAAAAAAATAAGAAACCTTGAAAATATAGTATCTTTACATGTTGTTTTAGATTCAAAAGAAAGAATAGCAAAATACCTATGTGACCACTCAGAAGAGTTTTTTAATACAAAAAATATAATAGTTGCAGAAATCCTAAACATCTCACCTGAGACACTTTCAAGAATGTTAAGAGTATTTAAAAATGATGGATTAATTGATAATAAAAAGAAGACAGTAGATAAAGAACGATTAAGCGCTTTATTTTTATAAGATTTTTATAATGCTTTTGATTAAGTGGTTATTTAAACCACTTAATTTTATCTCTTAAAGTTACAACTTCACCAATAACAATAATAGCAGGTGTTGGCATATCTTTTGAAAGCTCAACTATTGTTTCTAAAGTTCCTACAACAACTTCTTGTTCAGGAGTACTTCCCTTTGAAATTACAGCACATGGATAATCTTTTCTTTTCCCAAGATTCATAAGTTTTCTAGTGATTAGTTTGATATTATGGAATCCCATTAAAAATACTATTGTTTCATCATTTAAGAAAGTTTGCCACTCTATTTGTGATATTTTTTTCTTTGGTGTTTCATGTCCCGTTACTACTCTAAAAGAAGTAGTTATTCCTCTATGAGTTACAGGAATTCCAGCATAGGCTGGAACAGCTACTGATGAGCTAATACCTGGAATTATTTCAAACTTTATATCTCTATCAAAAAGATAAATAGCTTCTTCTCCACCTCTTCCAAATACAAAAGGATCACCACCTTTTAATCTTACAACATTTTCATATTTTAACGCAGCTTGATAAATGATTTCATTTATTTCATCTTGAGGAACAGAGTGTTTCCCATCTTGTTTTCCAACATAAATCATTTCGCAACCATCTTTTGCCATTTCAAGAATTCCTGGATTTGCAAGTCTATCATAGATGATTATATCAGCTTCTTTTACTACTCTTGCTGCTTTTAGAGTCATTAACTCCATGTCACCAGGACCAGCTCCAGTTAAATATACTTTTGCCATGATTATTTTCCATCCTCATATATAAATATTCCCGAAGGTTTTTTAACATTAAATATTTCTCTATTTAAAAACCACTCTTTTGTGTGTATAACTGCGATTTTATTAGTATCATTTACCGATACATAAAGTTGTGGAGAATTTTCTGACCATCTAACATGTAATACTTTTCCATCAAAATTAAATGTATGAACAATTTCTAAAGTTGTAGTATCAATTATTTGAATAGTTGGAAAATCTTTTCCAGAATATGTAACTGCTAAATATTTTTTATCAGGGCTTAAACTTGTAAATACAGGTAATCCTTGAGTTTGAATATTTTTTACAAATTTAAAATCATTGTCATAAACCATTACTTTATTATCACCAACTGCTGGAACAAATATTTTATCTCCACCAATTGACCAAAATCCAAAATGAGGAACTTTTAAAACCATTTGTCTATTTTCATCTAAGAAAACATCAATTTTTTTGTATTCCATTTTCTTTAAATCAAGTACACCAAAATGTTTTGAAGTAAAAAATCCAACTATATATTTTTCATCTTTTATCATAGCATCAAAAGGAAGTTCTCCAACATCTTTAAATTCTTTAAATAATTTAAAATTGGGTTTGTTTTTACCTTCATTCATATCTTTGTAAACTGAAATTGTGTCATTATCCATTTGTGAGAATATTAGATAATTTTCATATGTTTTAATTCCAACATTTTTTGAATTTGTTTGAATTTTTTCTAAAGGTTTTAAATCTCTATCTAAAATATCAACACTTTTATCATCATAGTTTGCAACTGCAACATAGTTTGCTCCAATTACAAAACCAATTGCTGATTTTGAAGTTTTATATTCTGCTAAGATTTTTTCAGAATCAGGGTCAAATTTTACTACGAAACCATCCCTTGAAATTACATAACCATCTTTTCCATCAAATTTTACAACACCATGATTCATGTTATGCATACCTTCAATATTGGTTCTTTTTACACCATTGTAGATTGTTGCTAATGATTCACTTTCTCTTTCAACTACGAAAAATTTCTCTTTTGCCAAAACCCAGCTACTTGCAATACTTACAATTAGCAATAAATTTAATAATTTCATTTCCTATCTCCTAGTTTCTTCTAAAGTTAAATAACATGATGGATCTTCTTCCCACAAATCCCCACTAATTGCATATGCACGCGATCTTGAACCTCCGTTACAAATTTCAATATATCTACATTGCGCACATCTTCCTTTTATTTGTCTTGGATGTTCTCGCAGTTTATTTAAGATTTCATTTGATTTAGAAGTCCAAATCTCATCAAAAGGTGTTTCTAAATAATTTCCAACAACAAAAGGAAAAAATGGATCAGGTTTTACATTTCCAGCCCAGTCCATATTTCCAAGTCTATGACCAGCTGAATTTCCTCCCCAAGTTTTTAGCTTTTGCTTTAAAGTTTCTACAAAATCTGGATACTCTTTTTTAAATCTATTTAAAAGCATTATTGCATCCATTTCCATATTTCCAGTTACTAAATCAATATTATTTCCATTTTTGTAATATTCAAATGCTTTATCAATAATAAATTCAACATATTTTTTTCTTTGTTCTTTTGATATATCTATTTCAAGATTATCTTTTCCTCTACCTGAATAAACAAGATGTGAAATATATAGTTTATCAACTTTAAGCTCTTCACATAACTCAAACATTGCATAAAAACTATCCTGTGTCTCTTTTGTGATTGTAAATCTAATTCCAGCATTTCCACCATGAGCTTGTATTAATTTAATAGCTTCAATAGATTTTTTATATGCACCTTTTTGACCTCTAAATTGGTCATGAATTTCTTCAATTCCATCTATTGAAATACCAATATAATTAAAAGTTTCTATAATTTGATCTACATTTTTAGGACTTACATAAATTCCATTAGTAGACAAATATGTCATTATATTATATTTTTTCATAACTTTAGCAATATCAAAAATATCTTTTCTTAAAAGTGGTTCTCCACCTGAAAAAATAACAAAATTTACACCACCAGCTTTTAGTTTTGAAATTGTTTGTTCAATCTCTTCAAAAGTCAAAGTATCTTTTTCATTTGCATCAGCTTTGCTATAACAGTGATGGCAAAGTAAATTACATCTATTTGTAAAATTCCATATCATAATAGAACCATCTAATGTTCTTGATTTTTGATTTTCGAGAGTTGATTTAATCAAATTTGATAATCTAAACATTTTCCTAATCCTTTTTTGATTTGTATGATAGTATAAAATCGGTAATAGCGTCTAGTTGCTCTTGAGATAATTCATCTTTAAAGCTAGGCATTACTGATCTTTTATAACCTAATTGTTTATACATTGATTTAGGAGCTATTATTTGCCCTTGAATCTCTCCTACAGTTCTTTTGTCTGCTATTTGTTCAAATGATGGACCAAAAGCAACTGAAGTTTCGTGATGACAGCCCCAACAATATTGTTTAAATACTTTCTCTCCATCTAATGCTGAAGCATTTAAAAGATTAAAAGAAAATATTAGTACAAGAGGTATTTTATACTTAATACTCATGTTGTACTCCTTTTTTTGATATAGATAAATCTTAACATAAAGAAAAATCTAAAGGATTGATTGGTGTCAATAAATAATTAATAAAAATGGGTAGAATAAGATATATATTTATTAAGGAAAAGATGATGAAGAAATTCTTATTTTCAATGGCTTGTGTAAGTTTCTTATTTGGAAATGACTATGATGTAGGACTTGATTTTTACAAAAATAAACAGTATCAAAATGCCTATGAATATTTTTTAAAGAGTGCTAATACTGGTAATTCTCAAGCAGCACATAATTTAGCAATTATGTATCACAATGGTGATGGTGTTAAAAAAGATACAACAGAATCAATAAAATGGTTACAAATTGCAAGTGATGCAAAAAATCCTTATGCAATGACACAACTTGGAAATAATTACATGAATGGTTTAGGTGTTCCAAAAGATTATAAAAAAGCAATAGCACTTTTTACAGAAGCTGCACTTTTGGATAATCCACAAGCTGCTTATAATTTAGGATATATGTATACAATTGGAATTGGAGTTCCTATAAATAATGAAACAGGAGCTTCTTGGTATGAAAAAGCTGCATTATTAGGTGATGAAAATGCTCAAATAAATTTAGGTTTTATGTATATGTCAGGACAAGGTATTCCAAAAGATATGAAAAAAGCTGCAATGTATATTAAAAAAGCAAAAGATAATGGAAATGAAAAAGCTGCTTCTTTATGGGAACAATTTGAGTTAGAAAAAGAGTTATAGGATTTAAAATGCATATTATAATGACTTTGGCGTTTACTAGTGTTCTTTTAGTATTTATGATTTATCCTGCTATTAAAATAGTTGGTTTTTTAGAGACTAAGATGGAAATTAGTGACAGAATGTATAGTATTTTAACAGTATCAATAACAATAGTTTTAGCTTTGATTGTTGGTGCTGGATTATATTTTATTTAGTTTTTAAATCTATTGAATATAAAATATTTAGAAACTCTTCTTTTGAATTAAACTTATAAATAGGGTGAGTTAAATATGACTCATCCTCATACGATACAAAAAATATACTCGGAAAACTTGTTGTATAAAATAGCTCTATTGGATATGAAGTTTTGTGTTCAATTGTTATTAAAACGCTTATAAATTTTTTATTTATATACTCTATGTAATCTTGATTTATAAAATACTGCTTTAAAATCTCATTTGAATTATTGTTTTTACTTGATGCTATAAAAAGCATTAGATTCTTTTTCTCTTTTTGCGCTGTTATTAAAGCTTTATCATAAGAATGATACCAAGAAATATTGTTTGGAATATTATTTGAAAATAGATTTGAAAGAAGTAAGATTAGAATTAAAAGTATTTTATACATAATATAAAAATACCCATCTTAAAAGATGGGTATTAATTTTTCCTAATTAAGCACCAGGAATAGTTTGTCTGTGTTCAACAGAATAAGTAAATGTAGGAGTAGTTAAGTTGTTAATATATTTAACAAATTTACCACTATCTGATTCATAAATACCAATTCTTCCAGTCGTCCACTCAGAAATCATAGTCCATTTACCATGATTTGCAGGTTCAGCGTGTAATAATCTTGGTTGAACAGGATTTTTAACTTTTTCACCTAATTTATCTGTATATTTGATAATTTTATCTTTTCCAATTTGTGGATCAGATTCAGGGAAAGTAATCGTTTCATATTGTGTTGCATCCCAAGTTTGTAAAACTTTTTTAGTTTTAGCATCAATTAATTGACCTTCAGTTTTTCCAACTTTTACAATTTTATCTGCTTCTAAAGTTTCTTTATTGATTAAGTAAACTTCATTATAAGTTTCAGGACTTCCAATTACAGTATCTGCCCAGATATAAGGAGTTTCATGAGCAGTTCCTACGAATAATCCACCACCAGAAGTTGGAACTTTTTTAACAATTTCCCAGTTTGAATCCCAAATTACAACAGAACCAATGTTCATAGAAACAGTTGCGTGTAATTGTTTTCCCATTGTTTTATTAAACCAAGAAGATCCTTGACCTGGATGTGGTTTAGATTTTTCACCGGTGTAAACTTTTGCAGCTAAATTTTTCTCTTTAAAGTCTACGATACCCATAACATCACTTCCTTGAGAAGCAATCATATAGTATCTACCGAAATCTTTACCTTCATCTTCATTTAAGAATGCATCATGTAAAATTTTTCCAATGTTAGCAACATCTCCAACGATTGGGAATCCAGGTTTAGAATAATCAATTAAATATACTCTTCCTGCATCTTTTAATGCCATTGCAAAATAAGGTCCATAAGGAGTATCAGCTAATGATGCAACCCTAGAAGCTTCAATTTGTCCATCCATATTGATAACAGCAGATGTATCATAAGCTTTTAACGGCTCAAGAGTCATAGCATCACATAAAACTGCTCCACCTGGAGTGTAGTTTCCTGCAATTACATATTTTCCATCTGGAGAAACTGCAAGTCCTCTTGATTCAAATCCAACTTGTACTGAAGCAATTGCTGGTTGACCAGGTGCTGCAATATCAAACATTGTTAATCTTCCAGATCTAGAAATTGAGTATGCATATCTTGGATTTTTCTTATTTGTAACAGTAACATGTACAGCAAATCCAGCTTTATGTCTAGATAAAACTTTTCCAGTTGTACTATCAATAAAGTCAACTAAAGAAGCATCTCTTTCTGTTGCAAATGTAACATCAAGAACTGATTTAGTATCAACTGCATTTGGATATTTTTTAGCTAATTCTTCTCTATCAGCTAGTTTTGTCCAAGTACCTTTGATTTCTTCTAAATTTAATTTAAAGTTAGTATTGTCTTTCCAGTTCATTAACCAGTCAACCATTCCATCTGCATCATCTTTACTAAATGAATGTTGCCATTGAGGCATTGCAGTATTAGGAATACCATTTAAGATATCATCTCTTAATACATGTCTTTCTTTTTTCTTTAAAGCATCTGGTCTTAAATCAGAACCAACTCCACCTTGGTGAATTGGACCATGACATCCTTGACACTCTTTTTCATATACATTTGCGAAATTCATAGTTGAACTTCCTGCAAATAAAGAACTTGCTGCTATTACTGAACACGCCGTTAAACTTAAAATTTTTCCAATTTTCATAATGTTTTCCTTACCTTTTTTTAATGTAATTTCATACCTTACTACCAATAAATAGTCTCTTAGAACGCAGTTCTACTATTTATACAATTGTTCTAATCAAGAGAAAAACTTCTCTTGATTTTTATTTTTGTTCGTCTTCTAGTCTTTTTTTCTCTTGTCTATAAATCCAGAACATTGGAAGTACAATAAAAGTATGAAGAAAAATAGTTAATGTTAATGGACCTTGGTTTAATATTGCAAAAAAACTAGGTACTAAATCTGTCATTGGTTCAAACATGTTATCTCCTTATCTTTCGTGTCTAGGGCTTTTAGAAGTAGTTAATAAATCTTTAACTAAGTATAAAAATCCAACAAATGTCATAATACCAGTTGCTAATCTCCATCCAAGACCTTGAACAAACCATACCATATCTTGAGATACGAAGAATCCTTCCCAAGTTGCTCCTAATTGAGCTCTTTCAACTAATACTTGACCATATCCAGCAACAGTTAAAGAAACAGTCATACCTAATACACCAAATGTGATAAGGAAGATTGCCATTTTAGACTCAAATGTTGCTTTCATTACTTTAATACTATTTTTACCTTGTACTCCCATATAGAACATACCTATTAAAATAGTTGCATATGCTCCAAAGAATGCCAAGTGACCGTGCGCCGATGTAAATTGTGTACCGTGTGTATAAATATTTACTTGTGGTAATGTGTGGAAGAATCCCCAAACACCAGCACCAAGGAAGTTACCAAATGCATTTGTAACAAACCAAGCAAAAGCAGGTGAATTGTTCATAGTTTTCTCACCAGAACCGCTACCTTCTTTAATACCTGTTTCTTTTCCCCAGTCATAAACAACATGAACAAACATAGCAACTAAAGGAACAGGCTCAAGTGCTGAGAATAGTGCTCCAATTTCCCACCAGTACTCAGGTGTACCAATCCAGAAGTAGTGATGTCCCATACCTAAGATTCCAGATCCAAATAACATTGAAACTTCAATCCATAGCCACATTTCTACAACTTCTCTTCTAGCTCCAATGATTTTGATTAATCCATAAGATAATAAACAACCAACAAAAACTTCCCAAGTTGCTTCAACCCATAAGTGAATTACCCACCACCACCAGTATTGATCCATAGAGATATTATCTGTAAAGAACATACCTGCAAGATATAGACCAGCAAGTGCAAGAACATCCGCCATTAATACAGTTACAATACCTGTTTGTTTACCTTTTATTGCAGTTGCAAAAAGGTTAAATACGAATATTAAAACAACAACAACTATACCAATATCAGCCCATCTTGGAGCTTCAATATATTCTCTACCTTCGTTAATTAACCAAATAGTTGATTCACTAGCAGGTCCAACTTGAACTAAAATAAATACTAAAACTACAACTGTAACAGCAGCAGTTAAAACATAAAATCCTAATTTACCAAGTTTGATTCCTACAGTTTCTATTCCAGTTTCATCTGGTAATAAATAATAAACAGAACCAATCATTGCGTATAACATCCATACAACTAAAGCGTTGATATGTACCATTCTAGCTACAGAGAAATCAAAGATTTCAAAAAGAAAACTTGGATATAAAAACTGAGTAGCAGCAATAAGACCCATTACTAATTGAGCACCAAATAAAATAGCTGCAACTACGAAATAGTTAATAGCTAATTTTTGAGATTCAAATTTTAAATTATTTGCCATGAATCGCTCCTGTTACACCATCTGTTGACATTCTTGCGAAGTTTCTTGGGAAACCATTTGTATCAATTGATGACATATGTTTTAAAAATGCTACAAGACCCATTGCTTCTTTTTCAGTAATACCAAGATTTGGCATCATTCTTTGATGTGTTGGGAATTGAGACGGATTTTGTAAAAATTTAGACATAGCTTCTTCTTTCGTAGTAGAATTAGTCATACCTAAATATGCTCCGTTTGGTCCCCATGCTGGATCTAACCAAGCTTTTGTTAAATCTGGAGCATAATATGCACCATTTCCAAGTAATGTATGACAATTCATACAGTTTTTCGCTTGACTTCCTAATTTACCTAAATGAAGAAGTTCCGCAGCTTCTTGTTCAGACCAATCATCTCTACCAAAGAATTTCTCTTTTTCACCAATAACTGGCACCTCATGACCTCTTCTTGTATCCATTTTATAATCAATATTATAATTGATTACTGTTGGACCTGGTACTCTTTTTGTAATACCGTTTTTAAGATCAGCGTCCGTTCCCATTTTAATTTGACCCATTGAATCGAATGTTAACCAAATTAATAGTATTGCAGCAAAACCAGTTACCCACGCAGCTGATTTTCTCCAAAAAGGAATACTCGTCCATACTGAAACAACTTTTTTTGACACTTGTTCCTCCTAAAATTTATTGTTCATATCTTTGCTCAGACCTAATATTTAAGTAATAATAAAGATGTGGTAAAATTAAATAACACACCATAGTTACCATTAATGCTTTAATAGTAAAATCATTACTTTGAATTTTGTCTGCGACATAGTACATACAATATGTTTGCAAAGCCCAAAAAATATATGCAAAAGGCATGTATATTTTTTTTAATCTTTCCATTTTTACTAGCGTATAAATAGCTACGTAAAACAGTCCAAATAGTAAAACAAAAGCTGAAGATAAAAATATAGGCAAGAAATCGTCAAGGGCAATTTCTGGTCTAATAATCATGATTGGTTCCATTTTTTTCTCCTTATTTTGAAATACCAGAACTATGGAAAAATTTTAGTCTAAACCCAAGGAGAAAAAAATGATATATGTCAATATTAAAAAAGTAAAAAAATATTTTATTTTGTTTTACAAGATTTTAATAATTTATCTAATTCATTTTTAAGTTCTTGTAGCTTTTTTGTTGAACTTATTAGTTCTTCTTGGGTTTGAATAACTATATCTTCACTTTTATTAAGTTGTACTGATATTTCTGCTGAGTTGGTTAGTTCACTAATTATAATATCGAATTCATCAGTAATTTCTTCGAGTTTTATTGATGCATTTTTTGATTGTTCAACTGCATTTGCTGAATAAGTCATTGCTGAATTTATTTTATCAATAAAGCAATTAATTGTATCAGTAGCTTCTACAATTTCTTTTTCAGCTTCAATTTGAATTGGTTCTAGTGGCTCATTTGTAGGGTTTTCAACAATTTTTTTAGATAATTCAAAGAATCTTTTTACATTTTCTTCCATTGTTTTTAATTGATTAAAACTATACATCATTAAAAATAAGATTATTAATCCAAAAATGTATTGAATAGTTTTTAAATAATCACTTTTTTCTTCCATATGTGAAGTATACATAGAAACCAAAATATTAACTTCATTTAGTAGCGTTGTATTCATAGTATAAATAGAATCAATTGTATTTTTGAATTTTTGTTCATTTATATTATCTTTTGAATCAATAATATTTTTAAATTCGTTTATAGTTAAATAAAAATTATTCCATAGAAGTTCAACTTTTGCGATTTGTTTTTCAATTTCATTTGTTGGAGCTTTATAAATACCTAGTTCATCATTTCCATTTTTTAAAGAATTTAGATTATAAATAAACTCAATTGTTGCATTGTCTAATTCATTATATATTTGATTATTATTGTGATATATATAAAAAATACTTTTAGATATCTTTTGTGTCAGCATTCTTTGCTTCCCAGCTATATTTATAACTTGAGCATCTTTTTTGTTTTTTTCATTTAAGTAGATTGTCGTGATAATTATACTTGTCATTAATATAATGAAAAATATTCCAATTAATTTTATTTTTGTGCTTATTGTATTTGGTTTCATATCCCAATTCCTCTAAAAATAGATACTAAGGCTTCGTTATTTGTAATTTTCACAGTTCCAGCATCGACTTGAATAATTTCATTTCTTGATAATCTTTTTAAAACTCTTGATAAAGTTTCTGGCTGAATATGAAGCATAAATGAGACTTCTTGTCTTTTTAATTTATTAAACATTTCCAAATCTTGACTTAACATAAAAGCAACTTTTGCAGTTGCATCAAAAACTAATTCTCTATTTACGATACATTGTAATTGGTGAGTTTTGTTTAGTAAAATTTCTAATAATTCCATTGTTAAAATATTTTTTGATAAAAAATATTCTTGGAATTTTTCAAAATTAATAGATAATACAATTGAATTTTCAATAAATTCTGCATTAGAAAAACAGTATATTTCTTTATTATTAGTAGATGTGAGTTCACTAATCATAGAGTTTTTATAAATATGATATAAAAATATTTCATTATTAAATTTATCAACTTTATAAATTTTAATAAGACCTTCAACTAAAAAAAGCAAATTTTTACTTATATCACTTTCATAATATAAAATTGATTTATTAGGCTGTTTTGATACAGTTGAAATGGAAGCAATGATATTTATTTGTTCATCATTTAAGTTATTAAAAAAACTTATTTTTCTAATAATTTTTTGTAGAGTCACATCGAACCTTCATATTGTTTTATTTAAGCTATTGTATATTATGCTTGTAAAAATACTAATTAAAGACATAAAATAAGGTTAAAAATGAGTTTTAAAAAATATATAAAAGCAGTTGGAACAGGTCCTAAGGGAAACAGAGATTTAGCAGAAGCAGAAGTAATTGATGCAATAGAGTTAATCTTAGAAAACAAAGTTACACAAGCCCAAATTGGCGCATTTTTGATTGCTTGGAGAACAAAACTTGAAACAGATGATGAATTAACAGCAGCTGTAAAAGCTTTGAAAAAATACATTAAATTTACAAAAATAGAAAATTCGCTTGAACTTGGTTATTCTTTTGATGGAAGAGAAAATAATCCATTTTTATTTCCACTTTATGAAAATATCTTAAAAGAATTTCATGAAAAAAATAAAGATATTACACCTTTAAATCTTGTAATCTCAGGAGATTTTCTTCAACCTGCAAAAAATGGTTTAACTACAAAAGATATTTTTAATTCAATTGACAAGGGTCAATATGTACACTATTTTGATAGGATAGAATACTTAAAAGAGTTGAGTGATTTAACAAAATTAAGAGAAGAACTAGGTTTAAGAACAGTTTTTAATACAATTGAAAAACTTTTAAATCCAGCTTCGAGTGATTTTGGTGTTACGGCTGCTTTTCATAAACCTTATGTAAAAAAATACATAGCTATGTTTAAAGAATATTATAAAGATGTTATAGTTTTAAAAGGTGCAGAGGGAAGTCCTGAAGTATTTAGTAATGGGAAATATTGGGAAGAAGTGGATGGACAAGTTATTGAAATCCAATTTTCATTGAGTGATTTTGGAATCACTTATGATAAAACTTATGAAAATATTTCTTTAGAAGAAGCTTTAGAAATAGTTAAAAATCCAAGTGATGAGATTTTAAAACTAGCAAAATTCAATATTGCATTGTATTTAGTATTTGCTCAAAGAGTAAATAATCTTGAAGATGCATGGAAAAGGTTAAATTAATTTTACCTTTTAAGCTAGTTTATACTATTCTAGAAGCTATTAAAAATAGGAATAAAATATGCTAATAGATGGATTTGGAAGAAAACATGATTATCTAAGAGTTTCAGTAACTGAAAGATGTAATTTTAGATGTCAATACTGTATGCCAGAAAAACCCTTTTCTTGGGTTCCAAAAGAAAACTTACTTTCGTACGAGGATTTATTTAAATTTATAAAAGCATCAATTGATGAAGGTATAAAAAAAGTAAGAATAACAGGTGGTGAACCTCTTTTAAGAGAAGGTTTAGAACAATTTATAAAAATGATATATGACTATAAAAATGATATAGATTTGGCTTTAACTACAAATGGTTTTTTATTGCCAAATGCTGCTCAAAAATTAAAAGATGCTGGACTTAAACGAATAAATATTTCTCTTGATTCATTAAATGCAGCTACTGCTGCAAAAATTGCACAAAAAGATGTTTTAGAAACAGTTCTTGAAGGAATTCAAGCAGCAGCTGATGCAGGACTTAAAATAAAAATAAATTGTGTTCCAATAAAAGGAATAAATGATGTTGATTTAGTTGAAGTTTTGGATTTTTGTAAAAGTAAAGGTTATGTTGTTAGATTTATTGAATTTATGGAAAATAATCATGCAAAAGATGGTGCAAAAGGGTTAAATTCTGATGAAATAAAAGCAATAATTGCAACAAAATACCCAAATTTTAAAATGGTTCCAAGAGATAATAGTTCACCTGCACAATATTATGAACTTGAAGATGGTTTTCAGTTTGGAATAATAGAACCACATAAAGATGATTTTTGTGCTGCTTGTAATAGAATCAGACTAACAGCTGAGGGATTTTTAATACCTTGTTTATATTTTGAAGATGCAATGAGTATCAAAGATGCAGTTAGAAGTAACAATATTGATGAAGCAGTTGCAATTTTAAAAAAAGTATTAGCAGGAAAACCAGAAAAAAATAAATGGTCAAATAAAAAAGATGATAATGAAATTTCAACTAGAGCTTTTTACCAAACAGGTGGATGAAAACAATTGTTTAAAGTAAAAATAAAGTAAAGTTTAAATATAATTTGCGCTCATTTATTATAAATGAAAAAATTAACATATACCTATTAGGAGGTCAACATGGCTTTAGATCAGGAAGTAAAAGCAGCTATAATAGCAAAATACGGAAAAAAAGATGGTGATACAGGTTCATCAGAAGTTCAAATTGCTTTATTAACAGAGCAAGTTAAAATATTAACAGAACATTTAAAAGTTTTCAAAAAAGATCACTCTTCAAGATTAGGTCTATTAAAAATGGTTGGTAAAAGAAAAAGATTATTAAAATACTTAAGAAGTAAAAATTATGCTTCATTTGTTGAATTAGTAGCTTCTTTAGGAATTAGAGCTAAATAATTTTAGTTTTTTGTCTAAAAAAAGGGTTGTAGCATTGCTACAACCCTTTTTTTTTGTCTAAATATTTCAATTGACTGATTTTAATAACGAATCTTAATAATAGTTCTTGTAGAATAAACAAAAAACATTGGAAATATATAACATGTTATTAACAAAAAAGAGTGAATACGCATTATTATCTTTAATTGCCATTGCAAAAAGTGATGAGCCAAAGAATGTAGATGAGTTATCAAGAGAATTAAATATATCAAAATCATTTTTAGCAAAAATTATGCAAAATCTTGCAAAACAAAATTTAGTTATATCTCATAGAGGTGTAAATGGCGGTTTTGCTTTAAATAAATCTTGGGAATCAATTACGATTTTAGAGATAGTTATTGCAGCAGAAGAAAAAATACCATCTGTATTTGAGTGTTCTCCCTCAGCTGATAATTGTCCAAACCAAGTAGCAATGCTTTGTACTATTTGGCCTTTATTAAATAATTTACAACTGAAAATCAATGATTTCTTAGAAAAATTAACATTAAAAGATATTGCTTAATGAAATTGTTTCATATTTCTCATACAGATTTAGATGGATATGGATGTCAATTAATTACAAAAGAGTATTTTAAAGAAGGTTTTTTTTATAATGCAAATTATGGTTTAGAAGTAAAATTAAGTATAAAAAAAGTTTTAGAACAAGTTTTAGAATATAAAGAAGATGAAATTCTTATATTAATAAGTGATTTAAACTTAACTTTTCAAGAAGCAAAAGATTTAGATAATGAAATAGATAAACTTATAAAAATTGGATATAAAATTAAACTTCAACTTTTAGATCATCACATAAGTGGTAAAAAAGCTGCTGAAACTTTTCCTTGGTATTATTTAGATGATAAAAGATGTGCTACGAAAATAGTTTACGATTATATATTTGAAGAGTATGACGGTTTTGAACATAATACAAGTTCTTGGTTAAAACCTTTAGTTGATACGATAAATGCTGTTGATATTTGGCTTGAAAATGAAATAAAAAATTTTGAATTTGGAAAAGTTTTAATGTCAATGATTACAAAAGTTAGAGAAATAAATAATATTTTATTTGCTGATTTAAATAGAGATTTTAGATGTCATTTACTAAAACAAGCTGCAAAATACCTTGATGTTGTTGATGGGCACATAAAATTAGATAATGATGTTCATTTTATAAAAAAAGATTTTCTAAAATTAAGTGAAAAAGATGATACTTTAGATAATTTATCTGCAACCTATCTTGTAAAAACATTAGTTGATGTAAAAGATGATTTAACAGTTACTTATAAAGGTCACAAAGGACTTTTAACTTATTGTTTAGGTTCTATTTCAATTCCCGCAAATGCTTTTTTAAGAGCAAATCCTGAGTATGATTTTTTTATTGATATAAATAAAAAAGGAAATGCTTCTTTTCGTGCTGATGGAAAAGTTGATGTTTCATTAATGGCTTCAAAACTGGCAAATGGTGGTGGACATGTAAATGCAAGTGGTGGAAAATTTGATGACTTTCGAGAAGTTATTGATTTTTCTGAAGTTAAAACTTATATACAAAATAAGCTAGATAAAATCTAGTTTATTTCTTTTTTTAGCATACTTTTAAATAATTTATTTATAATAGAGTAATTTATTATAAAGGATATAAAATGGAGTGTGACTTTCCAACTGTAAACTCAAAAAGTGAAGAAATAATAGAAATCTTAAAAAATACAAAAACAATAGCAATTGCTGGACTTTCTCCTGATCCTTCAAAAGCTTCAAACGCTGTTGCTGCATATTTACAAAGTGTTGGATATAAAATAGTTCCTGTATATCCAAAAGAAGATATGATTTTAGGAGAAAAAGTTTATAGAACTATTTCAGAAATTCCTTTTAAAATCGATATGGTTGATATTTTTAGAAAACCAGATGCAATAGCTGAAATTGTGAATGAAGTGATAAAAATTGGTAATATTGATACTGTTTGGTTTCAATTGGGACTTGTGAATAATGAAGCAGCAGCTCTTGCAAAAGAAGCTGGTTTAAATGTAGTACAAAATAAATGTACGAAAATAGAGCATAGAAATTTATTCTAAATAAGCTCTTTTGGTGTGTTGCATCTCAAAACAAGTTTAGCAACACATCCACTTTTTTGGTCATCTCTATTTAGAAGAGTTATTTTTGCTCTTAGTGCATCAGCAGCATTTTTTGCTAAAAATAAACCTAATCCAACTCCACTTTGATTTCCTATTCTTTTAAATGGAGCAAATAAATCTACATCTTCTGGTATTCCAATCCCTTCATCTGTTACAGTTATGATTATTTTTTCTTTAGTTTTTTTTAATCTAATAGAAATTGATTTTTCATTTGGCGTAAATTTAATAGCATTTTGAACGAAATTTTGTAATATTTGATTAAATAAAGTTAGTTGAATAGAAGTATTTAAATGGTTTACATTTGAAAAAAAAGTGATAATAATATTTTTTTGAGCACTTAACATTCTATAATCATTTGTTTTTTTCTTTATATATTCAACCAAATCTAGATTTATAGTTTGTTCAAATTGTGCGCCTTCAGTTCTTCCTATATCCAAAATTGAAGAAATCATTTTATTCATTTCATCAATTTGTTTTACAGTCAAATTTAAAGCTTCTTCATATTGTTCAACTTCTCTTTTTTTTCTTAAAGTCACTTCATTTTTTAATTTCATAACCGCAAGTGGAGTTTTAAGTTCATGCGCGGCACCGATAAAGAGTTCTTTTTTAAATTTTACATAGGTTTCAATTCTATTTGTTAGTGTATTTATAGAGTTTGCAAGAGAATGAAATTCTATTGGTAAATCTTTTTTATCTATTTGTGTTAAAGAGTTTTCATCCATATTTGATAATTTTTTATTGATTTGAATGATAGGTTTTAAAAGAGATTTTGAAACTATTAAAGAATAAATAAGCATCAAAATAAAACCAGGAATTGCTAAAACAAAAAGATTTTTAAATATTACAGAATATAAAAGTTCTCGTTCAAAACTTATATTTTTATCAATTTCTAAAAAAAGTTTATTTTCTAAATCAAATGGGTAAAGAAGTTTTATAAAATAATCACCATGCTTTTGATAGTTTAAGAATTTATAATTTCCTAATTGTATATTTTCAACTAGATTAATTGTTATATTATCATTTTCAACGGGAACAAAACTATTAGTAGAAAGTGAAGATTTGTAAAGTTGTTCTGCATGGATTAACATATTTTTTTGAATATCGTCATAAACGGTACTTCTAGCATATTCATAAAATATAAATGAGAGAGTAATAATGAAAAGTGAGGTAGCTATAATCAGTTTACTATAAAACTGTTTATAAATACTTTTACTTTCCATTTATTTCAAGAGCCTAATTATTTAGCTTTTGGGTCTTCTATTTTATTTGGGTAACAGAATCTATAACCTCTTCTTCTGATTGTTTCAATAGTAGAAATATTCAATGGTTTATCCATTTTTTGTCTAATTTGATTAATCGCAACTTCAATTACATTTGGAGTAACTAATTCAGGTTCTTCCCAAATTGCATCAAGTAATTGTTCTTTTGAAACGATTTGGTCTCTGTGTCTTGCTAAGTGCGTTAAAACTTCAAAAGGTTTACCTTTTAATTCAATTTCTTCACCTGCATATTCAATTTTTTCTTCATCAGGATTGATTATTAAATCATCAATTTCTATGATATTTGTTCCACCAAATCTAAGTCTTGCTTCGATTCTAGCTAATAAAATATCAAAATCAAATGGTTTTTTAATAAAATCATCAGCACCTGATTTTAGTGCTTCAATTTCACTTTCTTTATCATCTCTTGCTGAGATAATAACAACAGCAGTTCTTGAACTTCTATTTTTAACTAATTTACATAGTTCAATTCCGTCACCATCTGGTAACATCCAATCAGTTAATACTAAATCGTAGTTTCTAATGTCGATAAAGTATTCAGCATCTTTATAATTTTCAGCTGTATCTACTTGATATCCAAAGTCTGAAAGACCTTCTTGTAGTGTTCTATTTAGTGTTATTTCGTCTTCAATAATCAAAATTCTCATTATTATTCCTTAAATTTAAGTTAAGTTTAAATTTTGACGGAATTGTATCATAAAAATTTCGAAATTTAAAGTGTTTTTAAGCTAAATTTTAAAATTCATAAAATAGAAATTTATAAAACTAAAATATTATATAAAAATAGCTATTTTTTAGTGATAAATCAACTGTTTATTAACTATGAATTGATAAAATACGCAAAATATAAAATCCCAAGGAAAATTATGAAAAGAATAGTAACAAGTTTAGTTGCATCAATAGTTTTAGTAACTGTTTTAAATGCAAGTGATTATGGTTCAGTTGATGGTGATGCAATCACAAAACAAGATATTGCGATGATTTTACAAGATCAAAGAATAGATTTTGATAAATTACCTGATACTTCAAAAAAACAAGTAATTGAACAAATTGTAAATAAAAAATTAATTGCAAAAAATGCAATTAAAAATGGAATTGAAAAAGATCCTCAATATGTAGAAGCAATGAATGGAATTAAAGAAGATTTAGCTCTTCAAGTTTGGCAAAAAAATGAAGTTGACAAATTAAAATTTACAGATCAAGATAAAAAAGATTTCTTTGAAAAAAATAAAGATAAATTTGTAATGCCTGAAATTTTAGAATCAAGACATATTTTAGTAAAAACAGAAGCAGAAGCAAAAGCTATTATTATTGAACTTGATAAAGCTGCAAAAAAAGAAGACAAATTTGCTGAATTAGCAAAAACTAAATCAGCTGATGCAACTTCTCAAAATGGTGGATACTTAGGAAAAGTTCCTGCTGATAAATTAGTTCCTGAATTTACAGCTGCTGCAAAAGCATTAGCTAAAAATACATATTCTAAAACACCTGTGAAAACTGAGTTTGGTTATCATATAATTTTCTTAAAAGACAAAACAGCTCCAAAAGCATTAACTTATGCTGAAGTTGAACCAAAAATTTCTCAAATTTTAGTTGGAAATGCTTTTAGTAAAAAAATAAAAGAATTAACAGACGAATTAAAAAAAGATGCAAAAATAGTTATTAAGTAAGGGAATAAAATGGGTGTATTAGATGTTGTGAAACCAGGAGTTTTAACTGGAAGTGAAGCAAAAAAACTTTTTGCATATGCAAAAGAGAATAATTTTGCAATTCCTGCTGTAAATGTAGTTGGAACAGATTCTGTAAATGCTGTTTTAGAAGTTGCAGCAAAAGTTAATTCACCAATTATTATCCAATTTTCAAATGGTGGAGCAGGTTTTTATGCTGGAAAAGGTTTAAAAACTGCTAATGCTGCCGTTCTAGGTGGAATTAGTGGTGCGAATCATGTTCATATGATGGCTGAAGCTTATGGAATTCCTGTGATTTTACATACAGACCATGCTGCTAAAAAACTTTTACCTTGGATTGATGGATTATTAGATGCTGGAAAAGTTCATTTTGAAAAAACTGGACGACCTTTATTTACTTCTCATATGCTTGATTTAAGTGAAGAGCCTTTAGAAGAAAATATCGAAATTTGTGTTGAGTATTTCAAAAAAATGAATGCACTTGATATGATGCTTGAAATTGAACTTGGAATTACAGGTGGAGAAGAAGATGGTATTGATAACTCAGATGTTGATAATTCGCTTCTTTATACTCAACCTGAAGAAGTTTGTTATGCTTATGAAGAGTTAAGTAAAGTTGGAAGTAATTTTACAATAGCTGCAAGTTTTGGAAATGTTCATGGGGTTTATAAACCAGGAAATGTTCAATTAAGTCCAAAAATTTTAGATAATTCTCAAAAATATATCCAAAATAAAATTGGAACATCATCAGCTCAACCAGTTGATTTTGTATTCCATGGTGGTTCAGGATCTTTACTTGAAGAAATCAGAGAAGCTATTACTTATGGTGTTATTAAAATGAATATTGACACAGATACACAATGGGCAACTTGGGATGGTGTTAGAGCTTATGAAGCTAAATATCATGGATATTTACAAGGACAAATTGGAAACCCTGAGGGTTCTGATAAACCTAATAAAAATTATTATGATCCAAGAAAATGGATTCGAGCTGGGCAAGAAACTATGATTGCTAGACTTGAAGTTGCATTTAGTGATTTATGTGCTTTAAATAAAAACTAATTAAAGTTAAAAGGGTAAATAATTTGATTATTTGCCCTTTTTTTTAATAAAAATCTATCTTAAAACTATATAATATATTCAAAGGAAAATCCAATGAATATATCTTTAAATAAAAAAAATATCCACAAAATAGACTCAAGTGCTGAAATAATTATTTTAAATAAAACTAAAAATTTAGAACAAAATCAAGAAGAATTACTTGAAAATATTAATTTTTATGAAAAATCTTTTAACACATATTTTGATATAAAAAACAATATATTATATGTTTCATGTTTGAAATTTAAAAAAGAAAATATAAAAACAGCTTTTTGCACAGCAATTAGATTTTTCAAAAATCTAAAAATAGAAAATCTTAAAATCAATATTACTCAAGCAAAAAAAGAGTTAGAACTTCAAACTATTGTTGAGGGATTAGTTTTAGGAAATTATGAATTTCTAAAATATAAATCTTCAAATGAAAAAGAGAAAATTAAAAATATAAATATTTGTACAAAATCATCTTCTAAAACAAAAGAAGAACTAGAAATCGAATTAAAAAAAGCTTTTATTATTTGTAATAGTGTGAATTTTACAAAAGATATAGTAAATAATTCACCACAAGATTATTATCCTCAAATTATGGCAGATGATGCTTTGAAAATTGCAGAAAAACATAAAAATATTGAATGTAAGATTTTTGGTGAAGATTATTTAAAACAAAAAGGAATGAATGCACTTTATAGTGTTGGAATTGCTTCGCCACATGAAAGTAAATTAATTCATTTAACATACAAAGTCAAAAATCCAATAGCCAAAATTATTCTTGTGGGAAAAGGTGTAACTTATGACACGGGAGGAATGAGTTTAAAGCGTGGTGATGGAATGGTTTCTATGAAGTGTGACAAAGCTGGAGCTGCAAGTATTATGGGAGTTATACAAGCTCTTGGAAGTCTTGAATTACCTTTTGAAGTTCATGGAATTCTAGGAGCCGTTGAAAATATGATTGGTGGGGATGCATATAAACCAGGTGATATTTTAAAAGCTGCAAATAGCAAAACAATAGAAGTTACAAATACAGATGCGGAAGGGCGATTGGTTTTAGCTGATTGTTTAGTTTATGCTCAAAAAAATATTCAAGATTTTGATTATATTTTTGATTTAGCCACATTAACGGGAGCTAGTATTGGAGCTTTTGGTGGATATACAACTGCTGTTATGGGATACAATGAAAAAACAAAAAAGAAGATTTTAAAAGCTTCAAAGAAATCAGGTGAATTAGTAGGATTTTTACCTTTTAATGATTATTTAGAAAAATTATTAGAAAGCCAAGTTGCAGATTTTGTAAATACAAGTGCAAATAAAAATGGTGCAGCAATAACAGCAAGTTTATTTTTAAGTAAATTTATAAAAAATAAAAATAAGAAAAAATGGCTACATTTTGATATTGCGGGTCCATCATATAGACAAGAAAATTGGGCTTATCACTCTTATGGTGCAACAGGAGTTGCTATTAGATTACTTATTAAGTTTATGGAAGATTTGAAAAAATAGTTATTTTTTCAAATCTTTTTCATATAAAGGATAAAGATTTATAACAGATCTTTCAAACTCTTCTTTAAACATAGTAAAACTCTCAAACTCTTTTGGAATGGGTTTTTCTAATATCTCAAAAATATCAAGACCTTCTTTTACTGAACTTTTTAAAGTACTATCTAAATAGTTTAAATAAGCAATATTCTCTTTTATAGGTTCTTTTGTTTTAGATGCATGACCATGACCAGGAACTAAAATAGAATAATCAATTTTTTGAAGTTCTTCTAGGGATTTTATCCAGTTTTGCATATTTGCATGGGGAGTTGTAAGGGTTCTTTTATTAAAAACTAAATCAGAAGCATAAAGAATTTTTGTATTTTCATCATAGATTGCAATATCACTTTGGGTATGTCCATCTAGGTGTAAGATATCTAATTTATAACCATCTAAATTCAAAGTTTTTGCCGTAAGAACTTGATTTGGAGCTTTGATTTTTGTGTCATTCATAGCTTCACCAACTAAATTTACTAAGTTTACTATATATAAATCTCCATTTTGTTCTATCTCATTTTTTGTAAATTCAGCTGCATAAATATCACTAGAAGAAAAAGCACTATTTCCTAAAAAATGATCAGGATGATGGTGGGTATTTAAAATATATTTAATTGGTTTTGAAGTGATTTTTTCTATTTGTTTTTTTACTTGTTCCCCATATGATTTTGAACTTCCCGTATCAATTAAGATAACACTATTTGAAGTAATTATAAAAGAAGCATTTGCAATATCCCCACCATTTTCTTTAGAAAAATATTCCTCTTTTCCATAAAAATAGTAACTATTTTCAGATAGTTTTATAGGTTTTAATTTATAATCAAAATCATTTGAAAAACTCAAAGTCAAATAACATATAATAAAAATAAAATATTTCATTTTATATCCGAGCTAAATTCATTTCCATCAATATCTGTAAACTCAATTTTATAATCATCTGATTTCATTAAAGTTTCAAAGATAAATCTTGGATTTTCACTAATTGCAGAGTATGTTAATATATTTGCTAAAATTTTATCTTCAGCTTTGATAGTTATTTTATTAATATAAAATTCACTATTTCCAAAAACTAAACCTGTTTCCATTGGGTGAAAAATTGAGGCTTTTAATCTATAAATATCTCCAATTTTAAAAATATCACCTTTTATTTTTCCTAAAAGTTTTTCAAAATCTGTATTTGATGAACTTATACTTGACACAGAACATCCACCACCAAAACTTTTGATATTATTACTTCCTATATGCCAAAGATTATTCTCATCTAAAACTAAAGCACGAATAGGAGTCTCTTGAGCTACTTTTATATTTAATGAAATTAGAGCTAATAGATTTTTTAAATCCATATCAATTATTTTTGGAATTGGATTTAAATCAGCAAATACAATTAATCTTTTTGCATTTTTTATAGCTTTTGCATCAACAAAAATAGGTACTTGGATTGGATTATCTGCAAAGGAAGGAACATTGATTTTTATATTTTTATCATCAAATATATATTTTTCATTATTAATAATTTCTTTTAAAATATCATCAAAAGTAGGGGATGCAACAGGATTATTTGCATAAGAGTTTTGAATTAGTAAAAATTGCACTAATATAAAAAAAATATATTTCATGGTTTTTCCTTATTGTTTTTTTGAAACTGGTGAAAGATAATTAACTCCAAAATTTTCAAAGATTTTTTTAATTTCACCATTTTCATAAGCTTCATCAATAAGCCCATCTATGTGATAACTTAAATCTCTATAGTTACTTGAAACTGCTGTTGCTAAGTCCCATTGTGATTTCATTTGTGGAATATCTTCTGTAAGATAATATTTATCAGCGTTGTTTTTATAATCTAATAAATACTCTATTTGTGATTTTAAACCAGCAACTGCATCAATTTTTCCACTTTTTAAATCATTTATTGCATCAGTAAATTTATTGTAATGTTTAATATTTTTACTCAATAATCCTCTTGCAAAACCACTTATATGTAAATCTGGAAGTAAATCAATTTCAACACCAATTGTTTGATATGCAAAAATCCCCAAAGTGTTTATTTGTGGAATAACAGCTTTATTTGTAGCTATTATCCACTTTTCACTTTGGTATGGACCTTTTATTGAAACCATATCCGTTTCAAGTTGTCCCGTTGATTTATCAGTAATTCTTAAATAATCATAGTCATAAGGAATTCTAAGCATTACATCTGCTTTATTCTTATGAACTACATTTCCTCTCCAAATATTGTTTCTTAAATCACTTGCTAAATTTTCATCAAAACTTGTAAAAGACCAAACTGGTTTTACATCTAATGATTTTGCAATCATTTTTCCAAGTTCAATATCAATTCCTTTAGGAACTCCATCTTCAATAAAAGAGTAAGGAGGAAAATCTTCATAAATAGCAATAATTACTTCGCCACTTTTTTTGATATCATCAATACTTCTTGCAAATAAACTTATTGAAAGAAACAAAGTTAATAAAGATAATTTAAGAATTTTTTTCATCTGAATACTTTATTGATCTTGGTGTAAAGAAAGTAAATATGTTCTAATTGCCCACATAGCTTCTTGGTTTAAAACACCTTCAAATGGAGGCATATATACATTTCCATTTCTAACAGCACCTGTTCTAATTTTTTCCATAAACCATTCATCACCTTCTATACCTGGATCTAGATATCTTAAATCAGGTGCAATTCCACCAGAAACAGCTTCAAGCCCATGACATCTAGCACAGTTTTCTGTATATCCATGTTCACCAATTTCTCTTGCTTTTTCATTTCCTACATATGGATTTTTTTCTAACCATTCAGCTCCAACTGGTGCTAAACCTTTTGTATCAACTGCTTGTGGAGTTACACTTCCATGTCCAAATGCGAATACTGTAGTTGTTAATACAGCTAAACCTAATTTTTGAATTTTATTCATAAGAATCCCTTTTAATTTTTTTCTTGCTGGAATTATAAACAGTTTTTATAGCCTGATTATAGCAACAAAAAATATTTGAAAAAGGCTATATTAGGGCTATAAAATTGATATACAATTCATGAATAAAATAAAAGGGAAGAAAAAATGCTATATAAATTAATAACAATTATATTTCTAAGTATTACGAGTTTATGTGCGCAAGAGAGTCTAAAAATAGGTGTTTTAGCTTTTGGAACAGTAAACTGGGAGCTTAATGTTATAAAGTCTCATAAACTAGATGAAAAATATGGTTTTAATTTAGAAATCGTAAATTTAGCTTCAAAAAATGCCCAATTAGTTGCACTACAAGCCAAAAGTGTAGATATTATTGTAAATGACTGGGTTTGGGTAAATACTCAAAAAGCAAATGGAAAAGATTTTAATTTTTATCCATATTCAAAAGCTACTGGAACTTTAGTTGTAAATGAAGCAAATAATATTAAAACTTTACTTGATTTAAAAGGAAAAGAGCTAGGAATTGCAGGTGGTGCTTATGATAAAACATGGTTGTTATTTAGAGCATATAGTAAAAATAAATATGATATTGATTTAAAAGATATAGTAACTCCTGTATATGCAAGTGCGCCAATTTTATATAAAAAAATGCAAGATAAATCTTTGGAAGCAAGTATTAATTTTTGGCAATTTAATTCAAAATTAGAAAATGAAAATATAAAACATTTAGTAGAAATTGAAGAAGTATATAAAGATTTAGGCTTGAAAGAAGATGTTTCTTTTGTTGGTTGGGTATTTAATAAGGATTTTGGATTAACTAACAAGGACTTAATAAACTCATTTTTAAAAGCTTCAATTGAGAGTAAAAATATACTAAAAACTAATGATAAAGAATGGGATAGAATAAAACCAATAATGGAAGTAAAATCTAATGGTGAATTTCAAGCTTTAAAAGATGGTTATAAAAAAGGAATAATAGAAAATTTTGATGAATCAAATATATCTGATTTACAAAAAGTTTACAAAATACTTTCTCAAGATAGTTCAGAGGATTTAGGGAAAAGTACTTCTCTAAATAATGATATATTTTGGAAATTTGACTCGAAATAGGATTAAAAATATATGAATAATTCAAATAAACTTTTGTCAATATGTCTGCTTGTAATATTGTGGCAATCAATAGCAATAGTTGCAAATACTGATGTTTTCCCATCTATTATAGATATTTTAGGAAGTTTATTTGATCATTTAATAAATAAAGATTTGATATTTAATTTAGGGATAACTCTACAAAGAGTTTTTATAGCTTTTGTCTTTTCTATGTTTATTGGAATATTTTTTGGGATTATTATGGGTTTATTTCCAAAAATCGACTCTTTTTTTGATATTTTTCTAATAATTGGATTAAATATTCCAGCTCTTGTATCGATAATTATCTGTTATATTTGGTTTGGATTAAGTGATTTTTCTGCAATATTAGCCGTTGTAATAAATAAAGTTCCAATTATTATTGTAAATATTAGAGAAGGTGTAAAAGCCATGAATAAAAAATATTTACAATTGGCTCAAGTTTATGAGATTCCAAAAAAAGATTTAATTAGAAAAATATATTTACCACAGATTTATCCATATATTATTGCAACAACCAGATTAACCATATCTTTAATTTGGAAAATAGTTTTAGTTGTTGAACTTCTAGGAAGAAGTAATGGAATAGGTTTTCAAATGGCAATGTTTTTTCAGAATTTTGATATTACATCTATTTTTGCTTATTCATTTGCTTTTATATTTATTGTTATATTAATAGAAAAATTAATATTAAATCCACTTGAGAAAAAAGCAAAAAGATGGAGATAAAATGATAAAAATTAATATTCAAGAAAAAAGTTTTAATGAAATAAAAATTTTAGAAAATATAAATATTTCATTAGAAGAAACAGAGTTTTTATCAATCATTGGACCATCTGGTTGTGGCAAAACTACTTTTTTAAATATTGTTTCTTCTTTGGATAAAAATTTCAAAGGAAGTATAGATCTAAACTCTTCAAATATTGGTTTTGTGTTTCAAGACTCAAGACTAATTCCTTGGCTTACCATAAAAGAAAATCTTTTAATAATCTCAAAGCAAAAAGATATTATTTTTATAAATGAACTTTTAAAATTAGTAAATTTAGAAAATCTTTTAGATTTATATCCAAAAGATTTATCAGGTGGAATGGCAAGAAGAGTCTCATTTGTCCGAGCTTTTGTAAACAAACCAAAACTTATATTTTTAGATGAACCTTTTATCTCTTTGGATTATCCAACTGCAACTGCTTTGAAAAAAGATTTTTTAGAGTTATGCAAAAAATTTAATACAACTATAATTTTAGTAACTCATGATTTAAGTGAAGCGATTTATCTATCAAATAGAATTATATTTTTTAGTAAAAAACCAGCTTCTATTATTTTTGAATATAAAAATTTTAATAATCAAGAGTTTAATCTGAAAAAAATAGATGAATTAAAAAATGAATTATTAGAAAAACACCCACATATTTTAGAAGGATTTTTATGAAAAAAATAATACTTATACCCTTATTAGCTTTATCTTTATATGCTCAAAATGAGATTCAAATTTTTAAACCAGTTACTAGCACTTGTCCTCAATCTTGGCTGGATGATATAAAAAAAGATCTGGATGAGGTGAAAATTGTTTCGTTAGTTGATGTGAAAGAATTAAAAAGACAAATAGGAATTCCAAGAGAGATTCAATCTTGTAATACTTCAATTCTAAATGATTATGTATTTGAGGGAAATGTTCCATCCCTTGCAATAAAAGATTTTTTAAAAAATACTCCAAAAAATGCAATTGGATTATCTCTTCCTGCTTATGAAAATGATAAAGAAGAAAAAATAGTATTTATTATTTTTCAAGATAAAACTTATAAAGAATTTGGGAAATATCATTAAAAATAAGTAATATTTTTTTCAAATAAAATTCCAATTAAGACTCAATAAAATAATTTTTAACCCTTGCTATAATTAAGCTATGTAAAGGCTATAGATAGGCTATTTAAGGGCTATTCTAGGGCTATAACTCTGAAGTATAATAACGAATGCGGAATTTATTCTGATTAAATTCTTGTAAAAATTATTAAGGACTAAAAATGAAAAAACTAGGATTATTAAGTTTAGCAGCATCAATTGTTGTAAGCTCTGCTGTAGCTGCAAACATAGAATTAGCATCTGATTTAAAAGTTTCAGGAGATGCTCAAGTGCGAGGAATATCTGTAAAAGGTGATACTGATACTGTAAAAAAAGATAAACAAATACTTGATTCAGAAATAAATCTAAACTTAGATTTTACAACTTTAGAAAAAGTAAAAGTTCATACAGCAATCAAATTACAAAATGATGCGTGGGGAGATAATTCAAATGATACATTTACATGGGAAGAAGCATATGTAACTGTTCCATTTAATGAAAATAAATTATTAATTGCAGGAAGAATAAACGATACTTACGGAACACCTTTTTATGGCTCTAATGGGGATAAAATTGATTTAGCACTTTTAGGATATACACCTGTTGAAAATGTTTTATTATATGCTTTTGATTTTAAAGCAGTTGAAGGTAAAAATGATGACCAAACTGCATTTTTTGGAGTAAATTCATCAGGTACAGGTGTTGGAGATTTTGATGCTTATGGATTAGGTGGTCAAGTTACAATTGATAAGTTATTAGTTGGTGGAAGATATGTTTATTTACAAAATAATACAGAAACATCAACAGCTTCAAATATTTATAATGATGCAACAAGTCATATGTTTAATGCTTTTGCAATGGGAGAAGTTGCTGATTTAGATTTACAAGCACAAATAGAAAAAAGAATAGGTGATAGAACAAATTCATCTATTGCAAAAAGTGATGAAAAAATGTTAGGAGCTTATTTAAAAGTTTCTAAAGAAATAAATGATTTTAATGTAGGAGTTGCTGGAGTTATGACAAAAGATGGATATGTTTCAGGTGAAAATTTACCAGTTACTTATCTAACAAATGATGATTTAGGAACAGCTTCTTTAGATAGAGTTGGTTCTTATGGAGATACTTCATTAGTGGCTTTAAACTTTGCTTATGAAGCTACAAAAGATTTAACTCTTGAAGCAAATCTAGGATTACATAATATTAAAGATGCAACATTTGCGTCTATTGATAAAGATTTAAAAATCACAGAATATGACGCAGGATTAGCTTATAAACTTAATAAAAGCGCAATTGTTAGTTTAAGATATGCATTAGGTACTTTTGATGAAAGTAGCCTAGAAGATATGCAAACTATTGTAGCTGCTGTTAATATTGATTTCTAAAAATAAATGAAAATTATAAAAGAACACGGTAGTGGTATGGTAGGAATAATAGGACTTATTGGTATTTATATCAATATGTTTTATCAAATTCGCTATATTTTAACTCATTAGAAATTCCCAAGCTAGAGCTTGGGAATATAATGAAACGAGTATTTTTCTAGGAAGAAAAAAGTTTTATGTCACTCAAACCAAACTTTCGAAATCAGCTCATAAGATTTTATTCTATCTTCTGGATTATGTATCATGCAATTTATCATTATTTCATTTGCGCCAGTTCTTGCAATCAAATTTTCAAGTCTTTTTTTGACAACTTCTGGAGTTCCCCATATTGATTCTCTTGTTTTGTGTCTTATGCTTTTTTCTTCCCACTCTTGCCATAAACTATTCATATCTTTTGTGGGTTTTTGTAATTGTTTATCATCACCTCTATTTAGATAAAGAAATTTTTGAAGTTCACTTGTGGCTAAATATTGAGCTTCTTCATTTGTTTGGGCACAAATCACATTTATACAAATCATTACATAAGGTTCTTTTAGTTGTGCAGATGCTTTGAAATTTGCATGATATATTTTTACTGCATCATCCATTGAATCAGGCGCAAAGTGTGAAGCAAATACAAAAGGCAAACCTTTTTGTGCAGCTAGTTCGGCACTAAAAGTACTAGAACCTAGCAACCAAATTGGAATATTCAATCCATATCCTGGTATTGCTTTAACTGCTTTATTTCCAGCTTCATTTGATAAATAATATTGTAAATATTTAAGCATCATAGGAAAATCTGAACCGTCATTATTTGGGTCCCGTCGCAGAGCCAACATTGTTTGTCTATCCGTCCCAGGTGCTCTTCCTAAACCTAAATCGATTCTATTAGGATATAAAGACTCCAAAGTTCCAAATTGTTCAGCAATAACCAATGGCGCATGATTAGGAAGCATGATTCCACCTGAACCAATTCTGATTTTGTTGGTTTTTGCTCCAATATAACTTAAAATTACAGAAGTTGCAGCACTAGCAATTCCACTAAAATTGTGATGTTCGGCAACCCAATATCTAGTAAATCCAAACTCTTCAACAGCTTGAGCAAGTTTTGTACTGTTTTCTATGGCTTGTGATATTGAAAATCCCTGTGCAATAGGAACTAAATCTAATACGCATAGTGGTATTTTTTTATTATTCATAATTTCTCCATTTAAAAGAATAGTGTATAAAAATTTCTTTTATTGTAGTAGAACAAAATTATGATAAGCTTGTCTGAAAATGTAGATTTTGGAATTTCTTTTAGAGCTTTGGAATAAGAAAAGTTAGATAGGATTTCTCCTATTAAAAATACTTTGACATGAAATATTTAATGGTCTCAGTGGTTTAGGAGAAACTTTAAGAGTCTGCTATATATTATTTTACTTTCTTGTGAGTTTCATTAATACCTATTTTAAAAGTATTTCTTTTTTCTTCTCTTTTTCTTGCCTCAATTTTCTCATCCAATATGACTTCTATACCCATTTTTAAAATATTGAAATGTGTAAGACACTCATCTTCTGATAATTCATGAATACCTTTACTTACAACACTATAATATTCTTTATGTTCAACAAGTATTATAGGAAGATAATCTCTTAATAGTTCTATTCTTTCATCCATTTTTTTAGGTACAAAGTCATCTTCAGCTATTACACCATCTTTTATTGCTTTGTCTTTTGCTTCATAAATAAAACCTTCGAAAATTCTTCTTAAATATACATACGAACCAGCTCCTACTCCGTGACTAGCCAAGCCTATTGCTTTATGATAATTTCTACCTTCATCTGAACCTAATTCTTTTTTATATTTGTTAATTTCTGTATTATCTTCAAGGTCTAATAAGGTTGGGAATTGTCCTGATTTCTGAATAAAAGAGTTTTGTATAGTAAATATAAAATATATTCTATGGTCGTGATTATGAGTACAGTAAAACTCAAGAATAAAAGTTCTGTTTTCTCTTATCTCAATTTCTTTCATAAAAGCTATAACTGATTTCACCTCTTCTAATTTATCATACTCTTCCTCGTTGAAATCATTAATATAATTATGAGGTGTAGTTTTTGTTGATAAACTTTTATTTTTGATTAAATCATTTCTAAATGTTCTAGTTGCTTTACATTCAGGACAATAACAACTAATAGCTCCATTAAAAAACTCTATTTCAATTACTCTATCAATATCGTTTTCATTATCTCTATCAATTTTAAACTTTTTATATAATTGAGTTTTTAGAAAAAAATCTTCAGGAGCTGGTATTCTTGTTTTTTCACTATCTTCTAGTTCATCTAAATACTCACTCATATAATGTCTTTATTTTAATAATTGTTCTGATTATAGCTAAACCACTCTTTAAAAAATAGGAAAAGGAGACAGTCAACTTTTTTTGAAAGTGTTAATTTTTCTCGTTCACAAATTCCACAAAAATCAATCTAAACTTTTAAGAATCAAACTCTTTAAAACCTCATTTATTGTATTTGCCATTTTATCACCATCTTTAAAAGCTTTGTATTTTTTGTATGAAACATAGATTGAATTATCACTATTTTTATAAATAGATATTCCAAGTGGGCAGTAGTTTATATTGTTAAAATTTTCTTCCAACATCTCAAAAGTAAAACTACTTTTACAAATTCCTAGATTTATTCCTTTTTCTAAAACACCTTTTTTTTCAAGAAGAACAGCAACCTCATTTGTAGCTTTTGCGAGATTTAATTCATAAACTATTGTAAAACCCTCAAAGTTTATTTCATCTTTTAAACTAAGTAATTTTTCATCAAAATTTGCTTTATCAACTTTTACGACAAATAAATTTTCACTTTCCGTTATTTCATAGTTTGCTTTTAAAAAAGACAAAAATACAAAAGTGAGTAAAAAAATTTTATTCATTTTTTGCATTCCATTTCATGTGGTGCAATTCCTAGTGTGTCCAAATCAGTAATTGGGTGTAAAAATTCAACTTGTGGTGAAGTTGAAATTAAAGCTTTTGGTTGAACCAGTGAAATTGGAATTCTAATTTGACCATTATAATCTCTAAAAGAGAGTTTTCTTCCCATATAAGCTGCCACATCAAAATCATCTGAATAAATAAAATCAAGATTTGTTTTTAAATCAGCTGTGTTTGTTTTTGAAATTGCTGTGATAATTGTTCTAACTGCTAACCAATTTGAATAATCCTTTGATTCCATCCATCTTGAAGCAAACTTTTCAAATCTACTTTGCATTTGAGCTGCGCCCCATTGTTCAATTACTTTATGCCATAAAACGGGAGTGAGTCCTTGAGTTCCTGCAACTGGTCTTGGAAGCCAAGAGTTAAAATATACAAATTCGCCAAAATCTCCATAATAATCAGCCAATAAAATCACATCATAATCTTTTGCTTGGGTAAATGCTGGAAATTCATCTGAGGCTTTTCTTCTAATATCGCTATTATTTTCCCAAGATTTTTCAGCAACTATTTTTGCTCCAAATTTTTTCGCTGCTCTTTTTATATCTTCTTTTATTAATAAATCTTTTGGATTTGTTCCATTAAGTAAAAGAATCTTTTTAAAATCTCTTTTTACTAAAAATTGCATCAAACCATCATAAAGCATTGCATTACTAGCACTTGTATGAAGTAAGTTTTTTTCACAAATAGTTTTTCTAAGATTTGTATTTTCACTACTTGCATTTATTAATAAAACATCCTTTGAAAGTGGATTTTTTAGAAGTTTTTCTAAAAGTGAATCTTCAACATTTAAAATTACATATTGATTTTTGTTTTTTATAAACTCTTCAAAAGTAGAGATTAATTCATTTTCATCATAAGAAACTTTTGTTTCAAGGGTGAAGTTTTGATTTAAAAATTTCGCACTTTTATTGCTATCAATTATGGCAATTTGCGCTCCTTTTAATCCTAAATCAGTTGGTTCTTCTATTACATTAGATAAAACGGGTGGTTTTTCTATTTTTTGTTCTAAATATAAAATATTTACATTTAAAACATCAGCTTTTATAATACTTAATAAAAATAGTAAAGATAGGAATATTTTCATTTTTGCCCCTTTTTTAATTTGTAGTTATTATATAAAATATTTATAGCTTGAGTTTAGCAAAGGTGTCGCTAAACTCAAGCTATAAATATAGTATAGAATTTGTTCATATCAAATAGGAGATAACATGAAGAAAAAGATTTTAACAGTTGCAGTTTTAACAAGCTCATTATTAGCAGATACTATTTATGTTTCAAATGAAAAAGACAATACTATATCTGTAATTGATTCAGTAACAAACAAAGTAACTGATACTATAAAAGTTGGTCAAAGACCAAGGGGAATATTATTGAATAATGATAAAACTCAATTATATATTTGTGCAAGTGATGATGACACGGTACAAGTATTAGATTTAAAATCAAAAAAGATTTTATATAATCTTCCCTCAGGTGAAGATCCAGAACAATTTGCTTTAACTCCTGATGGAAAAGAGTTATATATTTCAAATGAAGATGATGCAATTGTAACAGTTGTTGATACGATAAATAAAAGTGTAACAAGCCAAATAGAAGTTGGTGTTGAACCTGAGGGAATGGCTATAAGTCCAGATGGAAGTGTAGCTATTAATACAACTGAAACATCAAATTTTTTACATTGGATTGATACAAAAACAAAGAAAATAATTCATACTACTTTGGTTGATCAAAGACCGAGACATATAGAATTCTCAAAAACAGGAGATAGAGTTTGGGCTTCAAGTGAAATAGGTGGAACTGTGATGATAGTTGATTCAACAACAAAAGAATCTATTGGTAAAGTTACATTTAAAATTCCTGGAGTTTTCAAAGATTTAATTCAACCAGTTGGAATAAAATTAACATCAGATGGAAAATATGCTTTTATTGCACTTGGACCTGCTAATCATGTGGCTGTTGTTGATGCTAAAACATTTAAAGTTATAAAATATTTATTAGTTGGAAAAAGAGTTTGGCAATTAGCTTTTGCGCAAAATGAATCAAAACTTTACACAACAAATGGTGTTAGTGGAGATGTTTCAATTATTGATGTAAATGAGTTAAAAGTTGAAAAAACTATTAAAGTAGGTCGTTATCCTTGGGGCTTGGCTGTAATACCAAGTAATAAATAATAATTAGGAAAAAAAATGAACAACCCTCTTAAATATATTCGTATAGTTGATACAAAAGAGGCAAATTTAGAAAATGATATAAAATCACTATCAAATGATTTTAATACAAAATTAATATTGGGTTTTATTTCTCCCCATATTAATTTTGAGAATGTATCAAAAAAAATAAAATCGGCCTTTTCAAATGATGTAAAAATAGTATTAAGTTCAACCGCAGGTGAATTATGTACTTTTAATTTAGAACAAAAAAAAGATAATTTGTATAAAGATGCAAGTGGCGTGTGGGATAATATTGTATTACAAGCTTTTAGTGATGAAATAATAGACCAAGTTGAAATCTTAACTATTCCACTGCACAGTGAAAATATAACAACTCAAACAATCTCACATAATCAAAGAATAGAAAAAATAAAAGATGAGATAGATAAACAAAAAATTCCATTTAAAATAAACCATGAAAATTGTTATGCACTTACTTTTGTGGATGGTTTATCAAATAGTGAAAGTTTTTTAACAGAAGCTATTTATGCAAGTGGGAAATTACCTTGTTTGATTATTGGTGGAAGTGCTGGAGGGAAGTTCGATTTTAAAGAGACATTTATATTTAATAATGAACAAACTTTAAGACATAACGCAATAATTATTCTTACAAAATTAAAATCAAATATCAAATATGGAGTATTCAAATCTCAAAGTTGTGAAAAAACAAACTTGAGTTTTTTAGTTGCTCAATCAAATATGTTAAATAGAAGTGTTCAAAGTATATTAAATTCAAAGGGAAATAGAATTGTAAATTTTGTAGATGCCTTATGTTTTCACTTAAATTGTTCTTTGGAAAATTTAAAAACTGTATTAGCTGATTATACTTTTGCCATTGAAGTTGATGGAGAACTTTATATTAGGTCTGTTTCAAATCTTGATATTGAAAATAAACAAATTTCATTTTTTTGTGATATTTCCTTTGGAGATTTATTATATTTAGTAAAAAATAAAGAGTTTGTTTCCCAAACTAATATTGATTTTGCTAACTTTTCAGCAAGAAAAAAAACAAAACCAATTGGTGGAATATTAAATGATTGTATCTTACGAAGATTATTAAATACAGCAAACCTAAACTCTTTAAAAACTTTTAATGATATTCCCCTTGCTGGTTTTTCCACATTTGGAGAACTTTTAGGATTAAATATCAACCAAACTTTAACAGCACTATTTTTTTATGAAGTTGAGAATAAAAATGATTTTTATGATGAATATGTGGATAATTTTGTTCATAAATATGCAAAATTCAGTGGATATTTTATCCAAAGAGAAATTCATAAATATCAACTAATAGCAAAAGTAAGAATGGCTGTAATAAATAGTTTAAAAGAGGCTTTTCCACTGATTAAAGATATGGTTGAAATTTTAAATTATGTGTATGAAGATACAACTCAAACTAATAAATTAATTATACAAATGACAAAAAAATTTGAAAGTTTCTCAACAGATATTTTAAGTAATGTGCAAACAAATTCAATACTTGTAGGAAATATGGATAATTTAACAAAAAATGCAAGGGATACAAAACAAGTATTATCTTCAATATCAAGTATTGCAATTCAAACAAATCTCTTAGCCCTAAATGCTGCAATTGAAGCCTCAAGAGCAGGGGAGTTTGGAAATGGGTTTAAAGTTGTTGCTGATGAGGTGAAAAAATTAGCATCAAAAACACAAGTTAGTTTAAGTGATAGTAATCATTCAGTTGATGTAACAATAAAAAGTGTAGCTTCTATTTCAGAAGATATTAAAAATGCGAGTAAAAAATTATCAAATGTATCTTTAGATATGGAATTAATAAATGAAACTATAGGAAAAATACATGATAACTCAAATCATAGTAATGGTTTTATAGGAAATAAAAAAACAAGTTTTGAGAATCTAATTTCTAGTATGAATGTAATTGAAAAAATACAACAACAGTTAGAAATTCTAGAAAGTAATTTTTAAAATGGAAAATATAGCTTTAGAATTAAAAAATATAGATTATTCTTATGGGGAAAAAAGAGTTTTAAATAATATCTCTTTTTGCATAAAAGAGGGAACTTTTTCTGTTTTATTAGGACTTAATGGTGCTGGTAAATCTACTATTTTTTCTTTAATTACAAGATTGCAAAGTCTTACAAGTGGAGAAATATCTATAAATAACTACTCAATCAAAGAGTATTCAAATGCTTTAAAAGATTTAGGAATTGTTTTTCAAGAACCAACTTTAGATTTGGATTTAACAGTTAAACAAAATCTTTATTATTATGGAGCTTTAAAAGGTTTAAATTTTAAAGAAACTATTAAATCAATAGAAGATGAAATAAAAAAATTAGAATTAGAAAATATTTTAGATACACAAGTTCGAAAACTAAATGGAGGACATAGAAGAAGAGTTGAGATTTTAAGAGCTTTGATTAATAAACCAAAATTACTTTTGTTAGACGAACCAACAGTTGGACTTGATTTAAAAAGTAGATTTGATATTTTAAATTATGTAAAAGATTTGGTACATACAAAAAATATTTCTGTTTTATGGATAACTCATCTTTTTGATGAGGTTGAGCAAAATGACAATGTTACGGTTATTAAAGCAGGGCAAATTGTTGAATCAGGAATTGTAAAAGATATTGTAGAAAAATATAAACAAGAAAATTTGGTTGATACATTTAACCATCTAGTTAGGTAATAAAATGAAAAAATATATATATTGTATGAAAGGAATAGTTTATAAAGAACTAATCCGATTTTTAAAACAAAAAAGTAGATTTTTTTCTGCACTTGTGCGACCACTCTTATGGTTGTTTATTTTTTCAGTTGGGTTTAAATCAGCTTTAGGTTTAGCAATAATTCCACCTTATGAGACATATATTACTTATGAAACATATATTGTTCCAGGACTTGTGGGAATGGTTTTACTTTTTAATGGAATGCAAAGCTCACTAACTATGATATTTGACCGTGAAATGGGAAGTATGAAAATACTTTTAACTTCATATATAAATAGAAATTATCTTCTATTTTGTAAAATGTTTGCAACGGCCATAGTATCAACTTTACAAGCTCTTACTTTTTTAATAATTGCAAAAATTTATGGAGTTGAACTTTCAATTAGTGGAATACTTTTAACAATACCAATTATTATGATTTCATCAATAATTTTAAATGCTTTTGCACTTTTTATATCATCTGTTATTAAACAGTTGGAAAATTTTGCAACTGTTATGAATTTTGTGATTTTTCCTATGTTTTTTTTAAGTTCAGCTCTTTATCCCTTATGGAAAATAAAAGATTCATCAATTTTGATTTTTAATATTTCATCTTTTAATCCATTTACACATATTGTAGAATCAATTCGTTTCTGTCTTTATGGTAAATTTGACTTAGAATTGTTTTTTATTTTAGGATTTTTATTCGTTATCAGCCTAATAATGGCCTTTGTAGGTTTTAAATCTAAGAAAATAAGTCATAGCTAAACTTAGGCTATATTTGTTATGTATACTTTCGATAAGACAAATTTTTAGTTTGTTAGGACAAAAATTAAGGAGAAAAAATGATTAAAAAAAAGCTACTAACTAGTGCCGCGGCCGTTACACTTTGTGCATTAATTAGCGCTTCTGCGAATAGTAACACAACTAAAGTTACAGAACCATCATACAATCCAGTTACATATAATGAGATTTTAAATGATGAAAAAACAACAAATGATGTTTTGACTTATGGTATGGGACAAAGAGGACAAAGATTTTCACCTTTAGAACAAATCAATAAAAAAACTATTAAAGATTTAGTTCCTGTATGGAATTTCTCTTTTGGTGGTGAAAAGCAAAGAGGGCAAGAGTCTCAACCGATTATTAAAGATGGTGTTATGTATGTAACTGCATCTTACTCAAGAGTTTTTGCTATTGATATAGCAACGGGTGAAGAGTTATGGCAATATGATGCAAAGTTACCTGATGCGATTTTACCATGTTGTGATGTTATAAATAGAGGTGTTGCAATTTATGATAATCTAGTAATTTTTGGAACACTTGATGCTAAATTAGTGGCACTTGATAGAAAAACTGGGAATGTAGTTTGGAAACAAAAAATTGCAGATTATAAAGATGGTTATTCAATAACTGCTGCTCCACTTATTGTAAAAGATAAAATTATTACAGGTGTTGCTGGTGGTGAGTTTGGAATTGTTGGAAAAGTAGAAGCTAGAGATCCTAAAACTGGTGAAGTAGTTTGGACAAGACCAACTGTTGAAGGACATATGGGTTACCTAAATGGTAAAGAAAATGGAATTACTGGTGGTGAAGCTGGTAAAACATGGCCTGGAGATTTATGGAAAAATGGTGGAGCTGCAACATGGCTTGGTGGAACATATGATCCTGAAACAAATTTAATTTTTATGGGTACTGGAAATCCTGCTCCTTGGAATTCACATTTAAGACCAGGAGATAATTTATACTCTTCTTCAAGATTAGCGTTAAATCCAGATACTGGAGAAATAGTTTGGCATTTTCAATCTACTCCACATGATGGTTGGGATTTTGATGGTGTAAATGAATTAATTTCATTTGATTATAAAGATAAAGATGGGAAAACTGTAAAAGCAGCAGCTACTGCTGATAGAAATGGATTCTTCTATGTCCTAAATAGAGAAAATGGTAAATTCATTACTGCCAATCCATTTGTTTCTAATATTACATGGGCAAAAGGTATTGATAAAAATGGTAGACCTCTTTATATAGATGAAGCAAGACCTGGAAACCCAGGAGAAGAAAGTAAAGGAACATCAGTATTTGCAGTACCTGCCTTCTTGGGTGCTAAAAACTGGATGCCAATGGCATATTCTCAAAAAACAAAAAATTTCTATGTTCCATCTAATGAGTGGGGAATGGATATTTGGAATCAACCTATTTCTTATAAAAAAGGTGCAGCATATTTAGGTGCAGGATTCACTATTAAACCAGTTTTTGAAGACCATATTGGTTCTTTAAAAGCAATTGAGCCATTAACTGGAAAAGTAAAATGGGAATATAAAAATCCTGCACCATTATGGGGTGGAGTTTTAACAACAGCTGGTGGCATTGTAATGACAGGAACTCCTGAAGGAAAATTATTAGCATTTGATGATGAAACAGGTGAAATTTTATATAAATTCCAACTTGGATCAGGAATTGTTGGTTCTCCTGTTACTTGGGAACAAGATGGTGAACAATATATTGCAATCGTTTCAGGTTGGGGTGGAGCGGTTCCTTTATGGGGTGGTGAAGTTGCAAAACAGATTAAAAACATCAACCAAGGTGGAACGGTTCATGTATTTAAATTACACAAAACTAAAAAATAAATCTTAAGAAAGGAGGAAACTATTATGAAATGGGAAACACCGATGTTCGTTGATAACAGATTTGGTTTTGAAGTGACAATGTATATTTGTCATGAATAATAGATAAAACCGTTTGATTAGTAAAAATTTAGTTTGGCAAGAAAGAGTTTCCTCTTTCTTGCTTTTTTGATAATTGAGTTTATAAAAAATAGATTCACTTATCAAAAAATATGAGGGAAAAATATGAGAATAGAAATATTAGGTTCAAGTGCAGGGGGTGGACTTCCTCAGTTTAATTGCAATTGCCATAACTGTAAAGGTTATAGAGAGGGAAAAAGTACAATTAAAAGAAGAACACAAAGCTCAATAACTATTAGTGAAGATGGACAAAATTGGGTTTTATTTAATACTTCACCTGATATTTTAGAACAAATACATAATTCGCCATTTTTACATCCTAAAGAAAGAAGAGAAACAAAAATAAAAGCGATAGTTTTTATTGATGCTCAAATTGACCATACCACAGGACTTTTGATGTTAAGAGAAGGTTGTCCTCATCCTGTTTATTGCACAAAAGAGGTTCAAGAAGAACTTAATACTTCTTTCCCTTTATTTAAAATGTTAGAACATTGGGATGGTGGTGGAACTATTTATAATGAAATAATTTTAAATAAACCTTTTGAAATTCCTGTTATGCCAAACCATGAATTTTATGCAATGCCTTTGATTTCAAACGCACCTCCATATTCAAAATATAGAGATAAACCAAGAGATGGAGATAATATCGGAGTTATTGTAGTAAATAAAGAAACAGGAAAAAGACTTTTTTATCTTCCAGGACTTGGAGTATTACAAAAACATATTATTGAAGAGATGGCAAAAGCTGATGTTTTATTAGTTGATGGGACATTATGGAGCAATGATGAGATGATAAAAAATGGTTTTTCAACAAAACTTGGAACTGATATGGGACATTTACCTTTAAGTGATAAAGGTGGCTTAATTGAGCTTTTAGACAAGTTAGTACATCCACGAAAAATATTAATACATATAAATAATACAAATCCTATCTTAGATGAATCAAGTCCTGAATATAAAGAACTTATATCTCACGGTATTGAAATATCTTATGATGGTATGTGTATAGAAATCTAAAAAATCAATCTAAATTAAAAGGAGAAAAGATGCAAGAGGCTTATAGTAAAGAAGAGTTTGAATCAAAACTAAGAGATATGGGAAGAATGTATCATATTCATCACCCTTTTCATATAAGAATGTACGAAGGTACTTGTACAAAAGAAGAGATTCAAGGTTGGGTTGCAAATAGATTTTATTATCAATGTATGATTCCAATTAAAGATGCAGCTATTATGTCAAATTGTCCCAGTTTAGTTGATAGAAGAAAATGGATTGATAGAATCACAGACCATGATAGTGTTGGTGGTGGAATCGAAGCTTGGTTGGAATTAGGCGAAGCTGTTGGATTAAATAAAGAGGATTTAGTTTCCCATAAATTTTTATTACCATCTGTAAAATTTGCTGTTGATGCTTATGTAAATTTTGCAAGACAAAGACCTTGGAAAGAAGCTGCAATGTCATCTTTAACAGAGATGTTTGCACCTCAAATCCATCAACAAAGACTTAGCACTTGGCCTGATAATTACCCTTGGATTGAACAAAAAGGTTTAAGATATTTCCAAAAAAGATTAAGTGAAGCAAGAAGAGATGTGCAACATGGTTTAGCTATTACTCTTGAAGAGTTTAATACAAGAGAATTACAAGAAAAAGCTTTCTCGATTTTACAGTTTAAATTAGATATTTTATGGACAATTTGCGATGCTTTATATTTAGCCTATGAGTTAAAAAGACCACCATATTTTAATTGCGAGAAATAAAATGGAAAATAAAAAAATAAAACTAAATCCAAATTTCCAGTTTCAATGGGAAGAAAAACAAAACTGTTATGTATTACTTTATCCAGAAGGTATGGTTCAATTAAACCAAAGTGCGGGAGAAATTTTAAATCTTTGTGACGGTGAAAAAGATGTTGAAGAGATAAATAAACTTTTATGTAAAAAATTTGAAATGCAAGATTTAACAGCTGATATAAATGCTTTTTTAGAAGAAGCACAAAATAGAAATTGGATACATTATGAATAATGAAATAAAACCACCGTTATGGATTCTTTTAGAATTAACACACAAATGCCCTTTGGAGTGTGCATATTGTTATAACCAACTTGATTTTGCAAATACAAAAGATGTTATGAGCAAAGAAGATTGGTTTAGAGTGATGGAGCAAGCACGAGATATGGGAGCTGTTCAATTAGGAATTAGTGGAGGAGAACCTTTATTAAACAAAGATGTAGTTGAAATTGTAAGAAAAGCAAATGATTTAAAATTTTATACAAATCTTATAACTTCAGGAGTTGGTGCTCCAAAAGGTGTTGTTGCAAAACTAAAAGAGGCTGGTCTTAAAACAGTGCAATTAGGTATTCAATCACATGATAAAAACACTATGACTTTGATTACAAATAATAAAAGTGCCTATGATGAAAAAATTGCCTTTGCAAAAGAGATAAAAGAAGCAGGACTTCAATTAATCGTAAATACTTGTATAACTAGACAAAATATCCATCAAGTTGGAGAAATTATCGAGTTTGCTGAAAGTTTAGGGGCAAATTATTTAGAGATTGCAAATATCCAGTATTATGGTTGGGCACTAAAAAATGTAAATGCCTTACTTCCATCACAAGAGCAAATCACAAAAGCTAGAGAAGTTACAAAATATTACAGAGAACAAAGAAAAGATATGAAAGTATTTTTTGTAGTTCCTGATTATTTTGCAACAAGACCAAAAGCCTGTATGAATGGATGGGGAACAACATTTTTAACTATAAACCCTGATGGTGTAGCACTTCCTTGTAATACTGCAAATACTCTACCACTTACATTTCCAAATGTAAAAGAGTTTTCAATAAAAGAAATATGGAATGAATCAAAAGCATTTAATTATTTCAGAGGTGATTCCTGGATGCAAGAACCGTGTAGAACTTGTGATGAAAAAGAGAAAGATTTTGGAGGATGCCGATGCCAAGCATTTGCCCTAACAGGCGATATGAATGCAACTGATCCTGTGTGTATAAAATCACCAAATCATGGTGTAATAAATAAAAAAATAGAAGATAGCATGATTTTTTCAGAAGATAAAATTATTCATAGAAATAGATTAAACTCTTTAACTTTTATGTAAAAGTTAAAGAGTTTGACTCTAAACTAAAAGTCTTTTTTCTTCTTTCCTATCTTTTATATCAGTAATATCTTGAGTAATTTCCATTACTCCTTTATAGGTTTTATTTTCATCCCTAATTGCAAAAAATCTAATATGTATTAATTTATCCTTGAAATTTATCCAAAATTCAGCACTATCTTTTTTCCCATTTTTAAAAGATTCTAATATTTGTAAAACTTGATCAACACTTTTTGGAGGATGACAAAATTTTACTTCTCTTCCAATTATTCCAGGACTTCTTGGAAAAATTCTTTCATCCCCATTATTATAAAAAACAACTCTATCATTTTCATCTACATAAGTTATATCAAGAGGTAAATGTTTGAATATTAGATTTACTTGATTTGGTGTTAAAAAATCTTCATCGTAAGAAATAGCATCTATTTCAATTTCAAGTTTTTTAGTTTTTGCGAGATTTTTTAAATTCTTATCTTCAATATCAATCATAAAACCAATTTCTTTATCTCCTATACTTATTTCCTGCCATTCTGTATTATTTAAAGAATTAATGGCATTTGGAAACAAGGTAGTTTCTTCAAGTAAAATCATATGATTCATATTATTAATTAAATCTTCAATCATAAAGGTTATATCGGAAAACTTATTTTCTTCGATTTTTCTTTTTATTTGTTTTAATTCATCTCTTATTTGATCATGAAAAGTCCACATGTACTGAGTGGTTGTTTCCCAACCATATCTTTCAATATATGGGAAAAGTTGATTTTCTTTTCTTGTATAATGTTTATCAACTTCATTTAAATGATTGAAAATATTATAAAATGTTTCAAAATCATTTTCAATATTAATATATTTAATCTGATTTAATAGCCCTTTTATTAATATATTTTCATTTAAATAAATTTCTATAGGATGATTTTTATCAAGATTTTTCATTAGTTTTATCCTTAACTAATTTTCATTTTTTCTTCTTTAGTACTATTTATTAAAGAGCCTAATCTTTTTCTTTTCTGATTTTTCCATCTATTTCCTAATTCTTGCATCTCTTCCTCATAAATAGCAAGATTTGTATTAATATCCTTTTTTAATGAATCAATTACTTTTCTGTAAAATTTAACTATATCTTGTATTAAATCAACGGGTTTTTCTCTACCAGATATTTTAAAAACTTCTGTATTTATTTTCATAAAATAAGGTAATTGTCTCAGCATTAAGTTAGCATCATGTTTTAATTTTGCTTTTTTATTTTCTTTACCATCACTTTTTAAATCCCAAGCAGCTTGACAAACTCTATAGCATTCTTTACTTCCTCTGTTTGCGCTTGCTTTTTCATTTTTTGCTTCTTCTTGTTCACTTACTTCTCTATAGCTTAAATAAGAGCTCATAATACAATTTCCTGGACAGAGCTTTCCTGTTTGTGTTGTTTCATAAAAAAATGTTTCAAGTCCAATATTTGAGACTTTTTTTACTTCTTTAAAATCATTATCATCCCATCTATAAGGAAGAACAATTAAATCACTACCTAATTCTTCATAAAATTTTACATCCATTGCGTTTGAAATTCCACTACCAACACTTACATGAATTTTACTATCAGGAAAATTACTTTTTAAATATTTCAAAACTCCAATATCAGAAGCAATATATCCATGTGCTCCCATATGATGGTAAGTACTTATTTTCTTCAAGTAAGCTTTCATTTCTAAAGGTGATGGAAAAGTGTTTATAACAATTCTAACTTCAGCATTATTTTTATTTGCATAATCAATCATAAGCTGAATGTCTTTATCAGAAGCTTCTGAATCATTTGTTCTTCTGCTCCATCCTGTTGGACCAACATAAATTGCATCAGCTCCTGCATCTATCGCTGCATAAGCCATATCTAAATTACCAGCTGGTGCTAAGATTTCCATAATTTTCTCCTTTTTTATAATATGTATGTTAAATATTTATTATATTTTAAAGTATTTCCATAAATTAAATTAAAATATGCCTTTTGTATTTTCTTTGTGATTTTTCCTGTTTGTGAATTATTTATAACTCTATTGTCAATTTCATAAAAAGGTGTAATCTCAGCAGCTGTTCCTGTAGAAAAAGCTTCGTCACAAATGTATACTTCATCTCTTGTAATATTTCTTCTTCGAACTTTAATACCCATATTTTTAGCTAATTTTATAACTGTATCTTGTGTAATTGATTCTAGTGAATTATCATTTGGTGGAGTAATTAAAGTTTTATTTCTTACCATAAAAAAACATTCTCCACTAGCTTCTGCAATAAATCCATTGTCATCTAATAATAAAGCTACATCATATCCACAATCTAAAGCTTCTTTTTTTGACATTTGAGAGTTTAAATAATTTGATACAGCTTTTGCTTTTGACATGGTTGAATTAATAGAATTTCTTCTAAAAGATGATATTTTTGCTTTTATACCAGTTTTTAATCCATCTTTATCGATAAGACTACTCCATTCCCAAGCGATAATAGAAAATCTTACTTTGCATTCACTTGGTAATATTCCTAAATTTCCATCTGCATAATAAATAATAGGTCTTATATAAATATTATTTTTAAATTCATTTTTTTTAATAAGAGTTACAATTGCATCTTTAATTTCCTTATATGAATAAGGACTATCAATCATTACTATTTTTGCAGAATCTAATAATCTTTTTATATGTTTTTTAAGCCTAAATATTGCTAAACCATTTTTTGTTTTATATGCTCTGATACCTTCAAAAACACCATTTCCATAATGTAATGTATGAGTTGTTATATGAATATTTGCATCTTCCCATTTTAAAAGTTTGCCATCCATCCATATATATTTAGCAGTTTGCATGATTTTTGCCAATAAAATTAATAGAATTATTTCTATTTCTATAAATTAATCCATCATTTGATGTTTCTAGTGCTCTATTTATAGTGTCTGTTATTATATTATGATGTTGTGATTTTTCACATACAGGATCAGTTGCATTCATATCATTTGTTAGTGCAAAGGCTTGGCATCTGCATCCTCCAAAATCTTTTTCTTTTTCATTACAAGTTCTACAAGGCTCGCTCATCCAAGAATCACCTCTGAAATAATTAAAAGAATTTGATCTATTCCAAATCTCTTCTAAAGAATAATCTTTTACATTTGGAAATTTAAGAGGAAGAGTATTTGCCATATTACATGGAAGAGCATCTCCTTCTGGGTTTATAGTTAAAAAAGTAGTTCCCCAACCATTCATACAAGCTTTTGGTCTTACTTCATAATAATCTGGTACAACAAAATATACTTTCATTTTATTGTTTTTATTTTCTCTGTAAGTGTGGGTTATTTTTCTTGCTTTTTCAATTTGTTCTTTTGAGGGTAATAATTTATCTATATTTTCTAATGCCCAACCATAATATTGAACATTTGCTAATTCTAAATAATTTGCCCCTACATCATTTGCATATTCAATTATTTTATCAACATGGTCAATATTTAGCTTATGAATGGTTGAGTTAATAATTAGTTGAATACCTTCTTTTTTAACTTCTTTTATAAAATTTTGTTTTTGCTCGTAGGCTGTTTTATTATTAGTAAGTAATGTAATTATATCTTTATCATGAGATTGAATACCAATTTGAACTGTTTTTAAACCAGCTTCTTTTAATTTTTGAACAATTCCAATAGGAGCACTTACTCCTGATGTGATTAAATTTGTATAAAATCCTAAATCATTGGCTTTTTTAACCAATTCAGGTAAATCCTTATTTAATAAAGGTTCTCCACCTGAAAAACCAATCTGAACAGCTCCCATTTCTCTTGCTTGTTCCATTACTCTAAACCAATCTTCTTTTTGCATTTTGTCATCAATCTTTGCAAAATCAAGTTGATTGTAACAATAAGGACATTCTAAAGGACATTTATGAGTTAATTCTAACAATATCCATAATGGTGGTTTGGTTTTAATTTCATTCATAGCTTTTTTACACCTTCCATATTTCGATAAGATTTGGCTTTATTCATTAAAACGGCTACTCTTTTTTGTTTTTGTTTATTCCATTCATATCTTAAGTCTTCTAATTCTTTTGTATAAGAACTTAAATCTTTTATAATTCCATTTTCAATTTGTGTAATTACTTTTTTATAAAACTTAATAACTTTACAAATAGTTTCAATAGGTCTTTCTCTTCCTGAGATTTTAAAAACTTTTACTCCGCAGTTTATAAAATCAACTAATTGTTCTTGAATTAAATTTGTATCTTGTTTTAAAATCGATTTAGATTCTTTTGCATTATCGTTTATTTCCCAAGGTACTTGACAAATTCTATAACACTCTTTACTCCCTCTATTTGCACTTCCATATTCATTTGTTTTTTCTTCTTCTTTAAACCAATCTCTATACTGAAAAAATGAACTCATAATGCAATTTCCTGGGCAAATTTTGCCTGTTTTAATTGTATTATATAAAAAAGCTTCAAGTGTGATATTTGAGATTTCTTTTATTTTCTCAAATTCATCAGTGTTCCATCTAAAAGGTAAAACAATTACATCAGCACCCATTTCTTCAAAAAATTTTACATCTAAAGCATTAGATACTCCTGCTCCAATACTTACATGAATTTGTGTATTTGGAAATTTATCTCTTAAAAGTTTTACAATACCTACATCTGTTACTATAAAACCAGATGCACCCATATTATGAAATTTTGTAACTTTTTTTATAAAAAGAGCCATTTCAAAAGGAGTAGGATAGGTATTAACTACAATTTTTATTTTTTTATTGAATTTATTTGCATATTCAATCATTTGTTCTATTTCATCATCGTTTACTTCTGATTCCATAGGTCTTCTACTCCAACCTTTAGGACCGGCATATACAGCATCTGCTCCAGCATCAATTGCAGCTATTGCCATTTCTAAACTTCCTGCTGGAGCTAGAATTTCAGTCATTACTATCTCTTTTATAATAATCTTGACCTGTTAATCCAAAATAATATCCATTGCATAAACCTTCATGAGCTAAAGCAGATAAAATTTCAATTTTATCTGTGTAATAAATATCCTCTTTATTTATAGCCTTTTGAATAATCTCTTTATAAATAGCACCTGTTGTTTCTATAAACTCACTACTTTCTCCATGACTTTGAATAAGAAAATTCTTGACACCTTTTTCTAATAAATCTACAATATGCTCAGCCATACATAAATCTTTACCACTAATCGTCATTCTTCCTGTATCTTTCATCGACCATTCACCTTGTTGCCTAGTTAACCAATGGTCTTTACTACATGCAAAACCACAATTACTTTCATCATTACCATTTTGCTCCATAATAAAACAAGTTTCTGATGCAACAAGTGGAATTTTTCCATGAACAACAAAAGTAGTTTCAATTGGAGTTTCATCTTTTATGAAGATTGATTCTTCAATACTTAACTCAGGACTTGGTTGTACTCTTGAAACACCATATTTTTGAAGTACTTTTATTGTCTCTATTGTATAGATATTTCCAAATACACCAAAATGAATAGGAATAGTATTGTTTAAATCTCTTAATAAAAGAAGAACTCCTAGATTATGTACTTCAAAAGCATCAACTTTTAGTTCAATAGCTCTTTTAATAAGCTCTTTCATCCAATCCATATCTTTATTTTCAGGTACTGCATAAAGCCTTAGATAACATTTTTTATTTAATTGTTTTAAATAACTAATAGTTTTTTCTAAATCTTCACTATTAGAACAAAAATTATTTGGATATAAAGGACATGAAACATCACCCAAATATAAGGCATCATAGGAAGAAATATCTGTTCTTATTAATTGCTCATAATTGCTAATTGTTGTTGATAGTTCGATCATTTTAAACTCCAATAATAAATTTATCAAACTTTACTGAAATTTTATAGCGTAAATATAGCTATATTTGAGCTATAAAAATCTAGTAAAATTCTAAAATATGATTAGAAAAGAGGATAGATTATGAATAATGGTTATTCTAAAAAAGAGTTTGAAATGAAATTGCGAGAGATGGAATATATGTATCACCTTTATCATCCTTTTCAACAAAAAATGAATAGTGGAAATTTTACAAAACGCCAAATGCAAGGTTGGGTTGCAAATAGATTTTATTATCAATATACGATACCTACAAAAGATTTAGCAATAATATCTAATAATCCTCCCATAGAACATAGAAGATTATGGATTCAAAGAGTAAAGACTCATATTAAACCAAATGGTGCATTAGATGCGTGGCTTGATTTAGGCGTTGCAGTAGGACTTAGTAAAGATGATTTATTATCTTTTAAATATGTTCTTCCAGGAGTAAAATTTGCAATTGATGCTTATTTAAATTATACAAAAAGATCAGGATGGGAAGAATCAGTAGCTTCTTCTCTTAGTGAAATGTTTGCTATTAAACTTCATAAGTTAAGATTAGATACTTGGCCATTATTATATCCATGGATAGATGAAAATGCTTTGCTTTATTTTAAAAAAAGATTAAATGATACACCAAAAGACAATATCCATGCTTTAGATATTGTATTAAATCATTTTAATACTTATGAATTACAGAAAGAAGTATTCAAAATCTTAAAATTTAAATTAGATGTTTTATGGACAATGCTAGATTATATGTATTTAGCATATGAGTTAAATAAAGAGCCTTATTTTAACATTAAAAACTCAAATACTAAATATCTTATAGAATAAAATAGAATTATTTTCTAGTGGTATATTCTAAAATTTTTACTATTTGAGAAGTATTTGTTGCCCATGCTAAAGATGCTGCATCTACTTCTTTTAGTGGGTGAATTAATTCTTCAGAATGAAGAGTAATATATGGCTTGTTTAGTGCTGTGCAAATTCCTGCATCGAATGCTACATTCCATTGTTTATATTTTTCTCCAAATCTAATAATTACTATATCTGCTTTTTGAATTAGAGTTTTTGTTCTTAGTACATTAATTTTAGCACTTTTATGGTCTTTCCAAAATGCTTTATTCTCTTCTCCTAAAATATTTCCAGCATTATCAGAAGCTTCATGATCATTTATTGCAGATAAAAAAGTAATTGGTAACATTAGCTCATTACATCCATTAATTATTTCATCTCTCCATTCAGAGTGAATTTCTCCCGAAAGATATATTGTGTAATTCATATTAGTCCTTTTAAAAATATTTATTGTAAAGATTGTTTGTATAAAATCTATTCAGGTCTTTCTATCATATATCCGCTTCCTCTAATATTTTTTATAAAATCCTCTTTTAATACAGTTTTTACTCTATTAACTTCAGCTCTAATAGTTGCATTATCAATATAATCATCATTCCAAACATACTCTCTAAACATATCATATTGCACAACTAAACTTCTATTTAGAGCTAAAAGTTCTATTATTTGAAGTTGTCTTTTTGGCAAAATATGAGGTTCATTATTAAATAATAGAGTCATATTTTCAGAATCGAAACTATAATGTTTTGATAATCTTTTATGCCTTTGAGGAACTATTCTTGTTTTTAAAATTTTATTAATTCTTAAAGTTAATTCTTTTAAATGAAATGGCTTTTTCAAATAATCAAAACAACCTAAATCAAAAGCCCTTGAAATATCTTCAATATCAATAAGTGCTGAAATATAAATAGTTGGAATCATTCTTTTTTGTTCATGCATTTTTTCTAAAATAGTAAAACCATCAATATCTGGAAGATTTATATCTAAAATCAATAAATCAAATTTTTCTTTTTCTAAAATATCCAACGATTCACTACCTGTTTTTACACTTTTTATTGCATGTCCTGTTGAAATGATATATTCTGTTATCATTTCATTTAGCATAACATCGTCTTCTACTAATAATATTTTCATAATATTTCCTTAAATGTATATGTGAATGAAGCCCAATTTTTACCTGATTCTAGTTTTATTCCAACATTTTCTTCGCTACAAATTCTTTTTACTAAATTTAGTCCAAGACCAAAGCCATCTTTTGAAACTTCTTCTCTATAATATTCTTCAAATATTTTTTGAGGATCTAGAATTTGAGCAGATTTACTTTCTACAATAAAATCACAATTGTTATTTAGTAATTCTAATTTTATATTTATAATTTCATTTGGAAGAGTATATTTTATTGCATTTGTTAAATTATTATCTATAATTCTTTGAAGTTTTGTTTCATTGAAATTTAATATAATTTTATGTTTAGAGCTTTTAAATTTAAATTCAGATTTTACTTTTAGTGCAGAAGATGAAAAAAAATCTATTCTAGCTCTTATAAAATCAACTAAATCTATTTTATGTGATGCTTGGTTTACTTGATCTTTTTTTACTAAATAACTCAAATCATCATAAATACTAAAAATATTTTTCATAGCAACTTCAATATTAGATAGATATTTATTTTTCCCAAATTCCATTTCAAACATTTCAATATTTCCCATAATTACAGATAAGGGAGTATTTGTTTCATGAACAGCATGTTTTAAAAACTGTTTTTGAGAAGTTATTAAATTTTGAGCATAAATATTACCTTCTTCAAGCTCTTTGGATTGAATATTATAATCAGTAGAGGATTGTTGTATTAAGTGTGTTAATGCTTGTAAACTTTTTGCATGATCACTTAATTTTGTATTTTCATTTTCATGTATTGCGTCAGGTTGTGTAGTTGTTTGTTCTTGTTCACTTAAGGCTAATATAGTTAGTGTTTGATTTAAAAGTTCATTTTTCCCTTTATTATGATAAAACTCCCCATAGGTAAAAAAACCAGCAGTTGACGCAATTTTTGAAAAAGGTTTTATTTCTATATTTATTAAATCAGGCATATATCTTCGTCTTGCCATACATGCATATATAAAAAAAGTTTCTGTATCTTTTATATAACCTTTTGTAAATAAGGACTTCAAAGGATTATTCATAATTAATTCAACATTTCCAAATCCTAGTTTTACAATATCTCCTTTGTGAAGATTTCCTGCAAAACTTAAACTTCCATCTTCATGTTTTGCAATAACTGCTCTTGCAATTGGAATTTTATTTTTTTGTACAATTAATGGAAATTCAATTCCGGTTGCAGGAAGTGAACTAGCTACATAAGTACCTAAGTATTTTTCGTAAAAATCTAAAGGAGTAAGTCCTGAAATTTTATAAACTCTATTTCCCTCAACCTCTTCAATTTCATGCTCAATTCCAATAGGTGACCAATTAAAATTATAGGCATTAGTAACTTTTAAAGATGTTGAGTTCAAAGAAACTCCAACTGCTCCTTGTGTTAATATTTTATTTTGACAAGAAATAAATGTTTGCATAAAATCAGCATTATCACCGGCCATTCCACCACATACAATTATTTTATCATTGATTGAGCTAATTCCATTTAAAAATTCTTCACCATTTGTTTTTTCTCCATCTGTAAATGTAATTAATAGTTTGGTTTCTTCACTACAAAGTGCTGAGGCTAATTTTACACCATTTGAAAAAGAGTCAATTTCATCTACTGAAACGATTTTTAATGTGGTTTTTTCAAATATAGAAATTGCAACCACTGTATTTAATGTAGTAATTTGCGAATCATTTATTTCCCCATCTGTCGATGAACCTATACAAATAGCTTGTGGTAACTCTTTTGCGATTACATTTAAGATATATTCTAAAATATCTTTTTTTTCTCCACAAAATATTTGGATTAATAAATTTTTCTCATTCTTAAAAATAGAGAAATCTATTATTCTTTCGATTGGTTTTTGATTTAGTGTGTAATTAAATGTTTTCATAGAAAAAGTCTAGCAGATATTTTTAAAAATACAAAGAAAAAAAACTCTTAAAAAGCACGAAAATAAAGTGATTTGTAACAAATCTAATCACTGCTATACTCATGCTATACTATAGCTTTATTCACGCTATACTTCTCGTGTAGAATTTCATTAAGCGAAAAGATAAGTTAATAAAATTAACGACTTTTTCCAAAAAAAAATAAATAAAAAGGGTATAAAATGATCTATAGTAAACCAACATATAAAGCACAATATGAAAACTTCATTGGTGGAGAATGGCTAGCTCCAATTAGTGGTGAGTATTTTGACAATATTTCTCCAGTTGATGGTGAAGTTTTAACAAGAATTCCAAGATCAAATGAAAAAGATTGTGAAGCTGCTATTTTAGCTGCTGATAAAGCATTTCAATCATTCAAACATACATCAGTTGTTGAAAGAAGTACTTTATTAAATAAAATTGCAGATGCAATTGAATCAAATTTAGTAAATATTGCAATTGCAGAAACTTTAGATAATGGAAAAGCAGTTAGAGAAACACTAGCTGCTGATGTTCCATTAGTTGTGGATCATTTTAGATATTTTGCATCAGTTATAAGAGCAGAATCTGGAACAGTTTCTGATATAGATGAAAATACAATTTCACAAGAAATTCATGAGCCATTTGGTGTTGTTGCTCAAATCATTCCTTGGAATTTTCCATTATTAATGGCTGCTTGGAAATTAGCACCTGCATTAGCTGCTGGAAATTGTGTTGTAATGAAACCAGCAAGTGCTACTCCTATGTCAATTTTAATTCTAATGGAAACAATTCAATCAGTATTACCAAAGGGTGTTATTAACATCATTAATGGTGCAGGTGGAAAAATTGGTAAATATTTATCAACACATGAATTAGTAAAAAAAGTAGGATTCACAGGTGAAACTACAACTGGCCAATTAATTATGCAATATGCAACTGAAAATATTATTCCTTCAACTTTAGAACTTGGTGGAAAATCACCAAATATTTTCTTAGAATCAATCATGGACGCGGATGATGAATTCTTTGATAAAGCAATTGAAGGTTTAGTTTTATTTGCATTTAATTCAGGAGAAGTTTGTACTTGTCCGTCAAGAGCATTAATTCAAGAGTCAATTTATGAGCCATTTATGGCAAGAGTACTTGAAAGAGTAAAAGCTATTAAATTAGGAAATCCTTTAGATACAGATTGTATGATGGGTGCTCAATGTTCTTTAAATCAAAAAGAAAAAATTACTGAATATATCAAAATTGGTAAAGAAGAGGGTGCTGAATTATTAATCGGTGGTGATGTTTACGAATCAGAAACTAATCCAAATGGTTTTTATATTCAACCAACTTTATTTAAAGGTCACAACAAAATGAGAATTTTCCAAGAAGAAATTTTTGGTCCAGTTCTAGCAGTTACAACTTTTAAAGATGAAGAAGAAGCATTAGCAATTGCAAATGATACTATTTATGGTTTAGGTTCAGGTGTTTGGTCAAGAGATGCTCACCAATTACATAAATTCTCAAGAGGAATTGAAGCTGGTAGAGTTTGGGTAAATTGTTATCATATCTATCCATCACATGCATCATTCGGTGGATACAAAAAATCAGGTATCGGAAGAGAAACTCATATGATGATGTTAAACTCTTACAGACATACAAAAAATATTTTAACTTCTTACAATAAAAATAAATTAGGATTCTTTTAGGATTTAATTCTAGAAGAAAATCGCAAAAACCCATAGAAAGTTCTCCTCTATGGGTTTTTTTCGTTGTGTAAAGGATATAAAATGTCAACACAAAGAGTAGATGTAACACCTGCCGCTGCAGAAGTTATAGAAAAATTAAAAGAGTTACATGGTGAATTAGTATTTAACCAAAGTGGTGGTTGCTGTGATGGAACTGCTCCTATGTGTTATGAAAAAGGTGATTTTTATGTTCCTAGTCGAAATGTAAAAATGGGTGAAATTTGTGGTTGTGAGTTTTTTATAGATAAAGACCAATTTGAATATTTTAAACACTCTTTTATTACTATAGATGTTCGAGAAGAAAAAGCTGCTTTTGGGAATTCATTTTCTCTAGAAATAGACTTGGGTTATCAGTTTATTACAAAATCAAGAATCTTTACTGATGAAGAATATGCTTCTTTAGAAAAAATAGATTAAAAAAAAGGGAAAGAGTAAAACTCTTTCCCTTTTTAAACAGTAAAGCTAAAATTATAAAGCTGTAACGTTTTCTGCTTGTAAACCTTTTTCACCTTGACCAACTTCAAAAGTTACTTTTTGACCGTCATTTAATGAAACTCTTCCATAACCAGAATTGTTGATGTTTCTGTAATGTACGAATACATCTTTACCACCATTTTCTTGCTCGATAAAACCATAACCTTTTTCGCTATTAAACCATTTTACTGTTCCGTTTACTAATGTTGCCATTGTAACTCCTTTTCTTTTTTGTTAAAATATACTTCATTTCTAAAGTGTTGAAGATATAAAATTGAGAATTCTTTAGATTGAGTGTACTTAAAACTAGCGTTACAAGAAAAACATAAACTATAGATGAACCCTAAACCATCATTCAATACAGAAATTATAGCACAAAAATTAAAAAAAAAACTTTTTTCATAAATTTTTTTTCTTTTTTATAAAAATATCTATTTTTTTGCCTCTTCATTTGTCACTAAAGCTAGGTTTTTCAGATCATACTTTTGTAATAAATCTAATATTTTTACTACTCTTTCATACTCTACTTTTTTATCAATCCTTACAATTACGGCTTTTTCTTTGTTTTTTATAGCTTTTAGATTATCTTCTAAAGATGCAAAAGATACTTCGATACCTTTAATAGCTAATTTATTTTTACTAAGTTCAATAAAAATTTGTTCATCATCAATTTTCATTTCTTTTGCATTTGATGTTGGTAAATCTAAGATAAGTGCTAGTTCTTCTTTCTTAAAAACAGAAGTTACTATGAAAAATATTAAAAGAATAAAAACAACATCAATAACAGGTGTTAAATCTAAACCTAATGATTCTCTTCTTTTCATTTTAGTTATTTCCAACTAGCTCTTTTTTTGCTTTTAGTTCTATATTATCAATCATTACAATAAAGTGATTGTAAGCAATTTGATGAGGAATTGCTACAATAATTCCAGCAATTGTAGTGATTAAGGCTATTCCTATTCCACTTGAAAAAATAGTTGGATCACCTAATCCTTTTACTGTAATTTCTTCAAAAGATATATAAACTCCAATAACTGTTCCTAAAAGACCTAATAAAGGAGAGATAATTGCAATATTTTTTATAACAGTAAGTCCGCTTTCTAGTTTTTTTACTTCATATTCAATTTGAGCAGGAACAGATGTTTCTTGAGTTATTTTTCTTTTTATATCAGAAAGTATTTTATTTTTTCTAGGAAGTGTGAAGGCTTTCCATAAGATTATAGTAAATCCAATTATATTTAATATAATTAAAATATAAACAATAATTCCACCCTTATCTATATAACTCATTAAATTCATATTAACCCCAATCATTTTTTTGTATTGTACAAAATTTTTATTAATAGATGGTACAATTTAGCCATGAACTACACAAATTCACAAATTCACGAAGTAACTTTTAACAAACAAAAATATTTTATAAAAAGAGATGATTTATTAAATCCTGATTTCTCTGGAAATAAAGCTAGAAAATTTTATTATTACTTAATAAATGATTTTCCTAATATAAAAAAAGTAGTATCGCATGGCTCAAGCCAATCAAATGCGATGTATTCTTTATCTGTTTTATGTAAATTAAAAAATTGGCAATTTGATTATTATGTTGACCATACAGCATCATTTTTAAAAGAAAATCCAAGTGGAAATTATAAATATGCAATAAAAAATTCAATGAATATAATAGAAAGTAAACTACCAGATTTTTTTGATAAAGAAACTTTATTTATAAATGAAGGTGGAGCATTAGCGCAAGCAGCTTACGGTATAGAAATTTTAGCCAATGAGATAAAACTTTGGATAAATCAAAATAATATAAAAAATATAAAAATTTTTCTTCCAAGTGGTACTGGAACTACAGCTCTTTTTTTACAAAAATTTCTTCCTTTTGAAGTATTAACTTGTGCTTGTGTTGGAAATGAAGAATATTTGATAAAACAGTTTGAATCTCTTGAAAAGAATTATCATCCAACAATTATAAAAACAGATAAAAAATACTATTTTGGTAAGCTTTATAAAGAGTTTTATGAAATACATAATGAACTTTTAAATCAAACAAAAATAGAGTTTGATTTTCTTTATGATAGTTTAGGTTGGATTTGTTTTGAAAATTATGTGAAACAATTAAAAGAAGAAAATACAACTTTTTTATATATTCATCAAGGTGGAATTATTGGAAATGAATCAATGTATGATAGATATAAACACAAATATTCTTTAATATAAAAAAAGATAGTATTCCATTATGTTATCAAAAAAAGAAATCAAACTTATTAAATTTATTAAATATACGCCTATTTTTATAGTAGGAATTATTTGTCTTATTATTACTACTCTTTTATCTATTGAAAAGAATATCTCTTTAAAACAAGATTTAGAAAATTTACAAAAAGATTATTTAGAGAAAAATAGAGAAATTATAAAAAATGAAGTACAAAAAGTTTTTGATTATATTGAACATAAAAAACTAAATAGTGAAGAAGATTTAAGAAAAAACCTAAAAGCAAGAGTTGAAGAAGCTTCTTCTTTGGCCAATTATATTTATGAAAAATATAAAGATAAAGAGAGTAAAGAACAAATTATTAATAGAATAAAAGATTCTTTAAGAGCTATTAGATTTAATGATAATCGTGGATATTTTTATATAAATAGTATGGAAGGAATTAATATTCTTCATCCTATTAACCCAGAATTTGAAAATAAATCGGCTATTAATTATAAAGATAGTTTTGGAAATTTTGTTTTACAAGATGTAATAAAAAATTTAAAAAATAAAAAAGAGTCTTTTACAACAATCTATTGGCAGAAACCAGAAAATCCAAATCGTCAATATAAAAAAATCACTTTTAATAAAATTTTTGAACCATATAATTTTATTATAGGAACAGGTGAGTATTTAAATGATTTTGAAAATATAACAAAAGAAGAAGTTTTATCTTATGTTTCAACTATTAAATATGATAAGAATGGTTATGTTTTTGTTGTTGATAAAGATGGATTATATTTAAGTCATCTTGATAAATCTTATAATGGATTAAATAGAATAGAATTAAAAGATAAAAATGGATTTATGATTACAAAAGAGATTGTAGAACTTGCAAAAAATGGTAATAGTGGATATTTGAAATATATTGCAACAGTAAAACCAGAAACAAAACTTTCATCTGAGAAAATAACCTATGTAAAAGGTTTTAAAGATTGGGATTGGGCAATTGCGACAGGTTTTTATACAGATGAATTAGAAAAGCAAATTATTGAAAAACAAATACAAATAAAAGATAGATATACAAAAAATTTGATAAATTTATTTTTGATAAGCCTTTTTTTAACAGCTATTTTTCTTGTCATTTCTTTTTATATTTCAAAAAAGTTTGAAAAAAGATTTTATAAATATAAAGACCAAGTTTTTAGTTATATTAAAAAAAGCAGAGAAAAAGATACTATTCTTGCCCAACAATCAAAAATGGCAGCAATGGGAGAAATGCTTGAAAATATTGCCCATCAATGGAGACAACCATTAAGTACAATTTCTACAATTTCTACTGGAATTAAAATTCAATATGAATATTCAGAGATAAAAAAAGAAGAAGTTATAAAATCAATGAATACAATAGCCACAACTACAAAATATTTATCACAAACTATTGATGATTTTAGGGATTATTTTAATCCTAAAAAAGAAGCTAGAGATTTTAATCTTAGAAATGTTTTTGAAAAAGTTTCAGATTTATTGGAACCTCAATTGCATTTAAAAGATATTCAAGTAATAAAAGATATTGATGATGTTACTATTTTTGGAATGGAAAATGAGTTTTTACAAGTAATAATAAATATTTTAAATAATTCAAAAGATGAATTTGAAAGAAAAGAGTTTGAGAAAAAATATATATTTATTGATACAAAAATTACACGAGATGAAATAATAATTAGTATAAAAGATAATGCAGGTGGAATTGAAAAAGATATTATAAATAGAGTGTTTGAACCATATTTTACAACTAAATTTAAATCAAAAGGCACAGGAATTGGTCTTTATATGTCAAAAGAAATTATAGAAAAACATATGAAAGGGAATCTTAGTGTTAAAAATGAAAATTATCTTTATAAAGAAAATAATTACGCTGGAGCTAATTTTTCAATAATATTTCCTAATAAACAAAAAATATTTAAATAAGTTTAGATATAATCCAAAACTATGAAAAAGAACAATATAATATTAATAGGTTTTATGGGTGTTGGTAAGGGTACAGTAGCTCGTGCATTGGTTAAAAAATCAAATATGTTTGCTATTGATACTGATGATTTAATTGAAAGTATGGAAAACCGAAGAATCAAAAAGATTTTTGAAGTTGAGGGAGAGCCATATTTTAGAAATTTAGAAAAAAAGGCTGCTTTATGGTTGGAAAAAAGTGTTTTTGACACAATTATTTCAACAGGTGGTGGATTTTATAAACAAGAAAATATAAATAAAATTGGAAAAGTTGTTTATTTAAAATCATCATTCCAAGGTATTTTAGACAGAATAAATAATGCACCAAATGCAGAAAATAAATTGAAAAAAAGACCACTTTTACAAAATATGGAAGAGGCTTTAAAACTTTATAATTTAAGAGCAAAAGAGTATGAAAAAGTTGCAAAAATTATAGTTGATGTTGAAAATAAAGATATAAAAGATATTGTAAAAGAGATTTTAGGACAAATATAAATGAAAATAATTAATACAAAAGATACAAATTTCAAAACTGAATTTGATGGAATTTTAGCCAGAGCAAAAAGTGACATCAAAGGTGTTTCAACAATTGTTATGAATATTATTGATGAAATTGTACTTGATGGAAACACTGCTTTAAAAAGACATATTGAAAAGTTTGATAAATGGGAAGTTAAATCAGATGAAGATTTAATGATAAATCCTGCTGATATGAAAAAAGCTTATGACAATATTGATGAAAAATTAAGAGATGCTTTACATATTGCTTATAATAGAATCAAAACTTATCACGAAAAACAAATTCCAAAATCATGGTTAGATTTTGAAGCAAATGGAACTATTTTAGGACAAAAAGTGAGTGCTGTTGATAGAGCAGGGCTTTATATTCCAGGTGGAAAAGCTGCATATCCTAGTTCACTTTTAATGAATGCAATTCCAGCAATCGTAGCTGGTGTAAAAGAAATAGTTGTTTGTACACCAACTCCAAATAATGAAATAAATGAGCTTTTATTAGCTGCTTGTCATTTATGTGGAATAACAAAAGCATATAAAGTTGGTGGTGCATCAGCAATTGCTGCAATGGCATATGGAACACAAACTATTCCAAAAGTTGATGTAATTACAGGTCCAGGGAATATTTTTGTGGCAACTGCAAAAAAACTTGTATTTGGTGAAGTAAATATTGATATGATTGCAGGTCCTAGTGAAATTGGAATTCTTGCAGATGAAACAGCAAAACCTCACTATTTAGCAATTGATTTATTATCACAAGCTGAACACGATGAGATGGCAAGTTCAATTATGATTACAACTTGTGATGAGGTAGCTTTTCTTACAAGTAAGGAAGTTGAAAAGTACTTAAAAACTTTAAGTAGAGAAACAATTGCACGAAAATCAATCGAAGATAGAGGGGCTATTATAGTTGCCTCTTCTATGGAAGAAGCAATAGCTCTTATGAATGAAATTGCACCTGAACACTTAGAAGTTATGACAAAAAATGCATTTGAACTTTTACCATATATTAAACACGCAGGTGCGATTTTCTTAGGTGAAAATACTCCTGAACCAATTGGTGATTATTTAGCTGGTCCAAATCATACACTTCCAACAGGAAGTACAGCAAAATTTTATAGTCCTTTAAATGTGGAAAATTTTATGAAAAAAAGCTCAATAATTAATTTTTCAAAAAATGCTATAAATGAATTAGGTGAAGCTTGTGCCTTACTTGCTGATACAGAAGGTTTAACAGCTCATGCAAAAGCTGTTAGAGTAAGATTAGAAAATAACAATAAATAATAAGAATTAAATTAAAAAATATAAAGATTAAAGAGGAAATTATAAATGGCATCATTTAAAGATTGGTTTAATGAAGATGAAGATGATATTTTTATGGGAAGCCCAAAATCAAAGTTTTTTGATGTTTCAAGAGAAGCTTCAAAAGATATAGTTGAAGAAGAGATTGATAAAATTATTGAAAAATTAGCAGTTTTAGAAATGATTATTAGTGAAGGAAAAGGTGAAAGCTTTGATATTAATCAATACATTCAAGACTATACTTTAGATAATATGGCAGAAGTAAAAGCTATGAAAAAAGGTTTATATGTGGAATTTACTGGTGAAATCATCTGTAGATTAGACTCATAAGGTAAAGATTTAAGTGGAAGAATTAGAAAAAGTAAAAAATCAAATAAGAGAATTTGTAAGTGTTTGTAATCATCAAAAAAGTTTAGAGCTTTTAGAAAAATTAGCAACTGGAAAGATGTTAAGATCTAAACTTATTTTAAAAATTGCTGGAGTTTCACTAGAAAGTATAAAACTTTGTGCAATCGTAGAGATGATTCATGCAGCATCACTTTTACATGATGATGTAATAGATGAAGCTAATACAAGAAGAGGTCAGCCTAGTGTAAATGCACTTTATGACAATAAAACATCTATAATGTTTGGAGATATTTTGTATTCAAGAGCATTTACAGAATTATCTCAAATGGATAAAAATATTGCATATACAATCTCAAATGCTGTAACACTTTTAAGTATTGGTGAGATGATGGATGTTGATTTAACAAATACTTTTAACAAGTCTTACGACAAATATCTTGATATGATTTATAAAAAAACAGCATCTTTAATTGAAGCTTCTGCTAAAGCAGCAGCGATTTTGTCAAAAAAAGATGAAAATAAATATGCTTTATATGGAAAAAATCTAGGACTTGCTTTTCAAATGGTTGATGATATTTTGGATATTACACAAGATTCAAAAACTTTGGGAAAACCAGCAATGTTAGATTTTGTTGAGGGGAAAGTAACCATCCCTTATCTTTTACTTCACGAAAGAATAGAAAATAAAACAAAATTAGAAGCTTTATATAAAAAAGAGTTAACTAACGATGAAAGTTTATGGATTAAAGAGCAAATGACTATTACAAAAGCTTTAGAAGATTCAATTACTTTAGCAAAACAAATAGGAAATATTGCGATTGATGCTGTAAAAGATGAAAATGATAGTGAAACTTTAATATTTATTATGAAAGCAATGATTGAAAGAGAGTTTTAGATGAGTTACTTAATAATTAGTTTTTCTCACAAAAATATTGATATTAAAATGAGAGAAAAATTAGCTTTTGGTAGTGTTGAAGATAAAGATAGATTTATAAAAGTACTTTTAGAAAATGAATATACAAAAGAAGTTGTTTTATTATCAACTTGTAATAGAGTTGAAATTATTACAAGGTCATCAAATATTAAAGTAAGTGCTAAGAATATTATTGAAAAATTGGCTTCATATTCTGGACTTGATTTTGATATTTTGTATGAAAGAGCAGATATTTATGATAATGATGGAGCTGTTCATCATCTATTTTCGGTGGCTTCAGCACTTGATTCTTTGGTAATTGGCGAAACGCAAATCGTTGGGCAATTAAAAGATGCTTTTAGATTTTCACAAGCAAAAAATTACTGTTCTTCAAACATAATAAGAGTAATGCATTATGCTTTTAAATGTGCTGCAAATGTAAGAACTGCTACTTCTTTAGGAACAGGTTCTGTTTCTGTGGCTTCAACTGCTGTTGCAAAAGCAAAAGATATAATAGGCAATACAAAAGGTGTAAAAGCTTTAGTTATTGGAGCAGGAGAAATGAGTGAACTTACAATTAAACATCTTGTTTCTTCTGGTTTTGATGTAATATTAACAAGTAGAGATATTAAAAAAGCTCAAATATTAGCTTCAAGTTTTGAGGCTAATATTCGTGTTGAACCTTATAGTGAACTTACAAATTTATTAGCAAAAACACCTGTAATGATAACAGCAACATCAGCTCCATATCCAGTAATTACAAAAGAAAATGCTCCAAGTTCATCAATTGAAAGATACTGGTTTGACATAGCAGTTCCTAGAGATATTGATGAAAATATTTGTCTTAATGATTTAAGAATTTATTCAGTTGATGATTTACAAGATATAGTGAATGAAAATATGAGTTTACGAGCAGAACAAGCTAAAACAGCATATGCAATTGTAAGTCGTATGTCAGTAGAGTTTTTTGAATGGTTAAAGTCTTTAGAAATTGAACCTGTTGTAAAACATCTTTATGTTAAAGGTGAATCAATAATTGACAAAAAATTAAAAACGGCTATAAAAAAAGGTTTTATAAAAGCAGATGATGAAGAAAATATTAGAAAGCTTTGTCAAACAATAATAACTGAATATTTACATAAACCATCAAAACAATTAAAAGATATTTCAAGAAATATGGAGTGTGATATTGTAGTTGGAGCTGTTCAAAGTATGTTTGGATTAAAAAACGATTCAAGTACACCAATTAAATATAAATGTGAACATTTAATAAAAAATTAAAATAGGAAAATGATTAATGAAATTTAGTAAACTTTTTATTCCAACAACTAAAGAAACACCAAATGATGCAACTCTTCCATCTCATCAGTTTTTAGTAAGAGGTGGATTTATAGCTCAAACTGGTGCTGGTATTTATGATTTTATGCCATTGGGAAAAATTGTTTTAGATAAAATTAGAGCTATCGTAAAAGAAGAGATGGATAATGCAGGAGCAAATGAAGTTCAGTTTGGTTTTGTAACTCCGTTATCACTTTGGGAAGAATCAGGACGAGCTAATACTATGGGTTCTGAAATGCTTAGATTTAAAGATAGAAAGAATACAAATTTTGTTTTATCTCCTACAAATGAAGAGTCAGTTGTAAATATGGTAAAAAATAGAATTACTTCTTATAAAGATTTACCAATTCATCTTTATCAAATAAATATAAAATTTAGAGATGAAGCAAGACCTAGATTTGGTCTTATGAGAGGAAGAGAATTCCTAATGAAAGATGGCTATTCTTTTCACTCTAGTGAAGAAGATTTAGTAAGAGAATTTAATCTTATGGAAAGTACATATAAAAAGATTTATACAAGATTAGGTTTAGATTTTAGAGTAGTTGCTGCTGATTCAGGAGCAATTGGTGGAAGTGGTTCTAAAGAATTTCATGTTTTAGCAGACTCAGGAGAAGATACAATAGTTGTTTGTCCTGATTGTGAATATGGTGCAAATATTGAAGCAGCTACTAGAAAACCAAGAGTTTTTGATTATTCAAATTCTAAAGAATTGAAAAAAGTAGAAACTATTGATACAAAAACAATTGAAGAAGTTGCTAATTTTTTAAATATTTCAAAATCACAAACAATTAAAGCAGTTATAAAAAAAGCTATTTATGAAGATAAAACAAAAATTGTTGTTTTCTTTTTAAGAGGTGATGATGAACTTGAAGAGACAAAAGCTTGTAATGCTGTTAGTGCTTTAGAATTAGATGATGCTTCTGAAAATGAGATAAATGAAGCTGGATTAATCGCTGGTTATTGTGGAGTTTTTGGACTTCCTTCAAATATTACTTTTGTAGTTGATAATGAAATCAAAAATGCAAAAGGATTGGCAAGTGGAGCTAATGAAATAAATTATCATTTAATAAATACAGATTTATCAACACTAAATGATGTTAAATATTTTGATTTAGTTGCAGTTCAAGAAAATGATAGTTGTTCTTGTTGTGGTGGAACTTTAAAATATACAAAAGGAATAGAAGCTGGACATATTTTCCAACTTGGAACTAAATACTCAAGTGCTATGAATGCGAACTTTTTAGATGAAAATGGAAAAGCAAAACCTTTTGTTATGGGATGTTATGGAATAGGTGTTTCAAGATTAGTTGCTGCTGTAATTGAGCAAAACCATGATGAAAAAGGTTGTATTTGGACAAAAGAAACAGCACCTTTTATGGTTGATATAATTGTTTCAAATTCTAAAAAAGAAGATGAAGCAATTGCTGGTGAAAAAATTTACACAGATTTAAAAACAGCTGGGGTTCAAGTACTTCTAGATGATAGAATAAATGCAAGATTTGGTTTTAAAATGGGTGATTTTGAACTTATTGGTTTTCCATACGCAATTATAATTGGTAAAAGATTATCAGAGGGATTCGTAGAAATAGTTGATAGAAAAACTTTAGAAAAAACTGATGTTAAAGTTGAATCAGTAGTTTCAAAAATATTAGAATTAATTAAATAAAAGGATAACTTTGGAAAAAGATTTAGAAAAAAATATTGATGTTATAACAAAAGATATAACTTCTTATATTCCACATAATATTGTAGAAATAGTTAGTGGTTATGCATTTTCTTTAGTAATGGCATTATTAGTTTTTATTATTGGAAAATGGGCTGTACATAAAATCGTTTCGTTGCTAGGAAAAGTATTAAGAAAAGTAAAAGGTATGGATGAAACTCTTATTAGATTTTTAGAAAATATCGTTTATTACGCTTTAATGATTGTTGTTCTTTTAACTGCTCTTGGAAAATTAGGAGTTGAAACAACTTCATTTTTAGCGATTTTAGGAGCTGCTGGTTTAGCTATTGGTTTAGCATTAAAAGATTCTTTAGGAAACTTTGCATCAGGTGTTATGATTATCTTATTCAAACCTTTTAAAGTTGGAGATTTAGTAACAGCAGCTGGAGTTACTGGAACTATAACAGAAGTTGGTATTTTTAATTCAATTTTTTTAACAGGTGATAACCAAAAAATTATTGTTCCAAATGGAGCAATTACAAAAGGTTCAATAACTAATGTAAATGCAAATGATACGAGAAGAATAGATTTAGTTGTAGGAATTGGTTATAACGATGATATTAAAAAAGCAAAAGATGTTTTAAATACAATTATTAAATCAAATGAAAAAGTTTTACTTGATAAAGGAACAACCGTTGCTGTTTCTGAACTTGCTGATTATTCTGTAAATTTTGTAGTTCGTGTTTGGGTTAATACACCTGATTATTGGGATGTAAAATTTGCTTTAACTGAAAATATCAAAATTACATTTGATAAAGAAGGAATTTCTATTCCTTATCCTCAACAAGATGTGCATCACTATAACAAAATTTAATTTACCTTCTATTTTAGAAGAGATTCTAAAAGCCCTACAAAAAATTGGAGCAACTCCAATTTTAGTAGGTGGAAGTGTTCGTGACCACTTTTTAAATATTCCAATCAAAGATTATGATATTGAAATTTTTGGAATAAACTCCCTTGAAATTATTCAAAATTGCTTACAAAAATATGGTTGTGTTAAACTTGTTGGAAAGTCATTTGGAGTTTTAACTCTAAGAGTAAATGAGTACGATTTTGATTTTGCACTTCCACGAACTGAAAAAAAAGTTGGAAATACTCATCAAGATTTTGAAGTAATAACAAATGCAAATCTAAGCTTCAAAGAAGCAGCTTTAAGAAGAGATTTTACAATAAATGCAATAGGATATGATTTTTCTACAAAAGAGTTTTTAGACCCTTTTAATGGAATAAAAGACTTAAAAAACAGAACAATAAAACATATAAATGATAAAACTTTTGTTGAAGATTCTTTGAGAGTTTATCGAGCTGTTGGATTTGCTAGTAGATTTGATTTTAAAATAGAAGAAAAAACAAAAGAACTTTGTAAACAAATAGTGTTTAAAAATGAGTTAGATTTTTTACCAAAAGAGAGAATTTATGAAGAGTTCAAAAAACTTTTTTTAAAATCATCAAAACCCTCAATTGCTTTTGAACTGATGAGAGAATTAGGAGTTCTAAAATATTTTTCTGAGTTAAAACTTTTAATAGATTGTATTCAAGAGCCTGAATATCATCCTGAGGGTGATGTTTGGATTCATACGATGATGGCATTAGATGAAATGGCAAGAATTTTAAAAGAAGAAAAAATAGAAGATGAATATAAAAAACTTTATCTATTTTATGCAACTCTTTGTCATGATTTAGGAAAACCATTTTGTACAAAAGAGATAAATGGAAAAATAACTTCTTTTAAACATGAAAATTTAGGAATAGAACCTACAATTAGCTTTTTATCAAAACTCACAAATGAAAAAAAATTTATAGAAATAGTTTGTTCATTGGTAAAAAATCATCTTGCTCCTTTTCAATTATATAAAACAGAATCATCTTTAAAAGCTGTAAAAAGACTCTCTTTAAAAGTAAATATTGAAGATTTATGTTTAGTTTGTTTGGCTGATTGTTTAGGAAGAACAATAAAAGATAAAGAAAAATGTCCAAAAGCAACTTCTTGGCTTTTAGAAAAAGCGAAAGAGTTAGATATTCATAATGAACCTATAAGACCAATAGTTCAAGGAAGAGATTTAATAAATCTTGGGTTTAAACCAAGTAATAAATTTAAAGAAATTCTAGAATTTGCTTTTGATTTACAGTTGGATTTTCATTTAGAAAAAGAATTAATTATAAAAAAAATTATTGAAAAATATTAAAGTAATTTATTTAAGCTAAATTTTAAATAAAAACAATAAAATATGTTCAAATTTAAAAGGAGAAAAATATGAAAAAAATTATCACATTATTAGCAGTTGCTGGATTAACAGCATCTCTTTATGCAAATGAAAATACAGGTTGTGGATTAGGTTCACTTATCATCAAAAATCAAAGTACAACGGCACTTCAAGTATTAGCTGCAACTACAAATGGAACTTCAGGAAGTCAAACTTTTGGTATAACAAGTGGTACATCAAATTGTGCAAAACCAAATAATTTCGTATCAAATGATAAGTTAAATAGATTTGTTTCTGAAAATATGGATGAATTAGCAATGGATATTTCATCAGGAAAAGGTGAAACTTTATCAACTGTTGCAAAACTTATGAATGTAGAAAATACACCTGAATTTTCTGCTAAATTACAAGCAAATTTTTCAACTATTTATACAAGTGAAAATGTAACTTCAGCTACTGTTATTGATTCAATTGCTAAATATATGTAATTTCTTGAATAGAAAAAGTAAGTATTTTTTACTTACTTTTCTATTTTCTACTCTTTGTTTTTCTTCTTCAACCACAGATTCTTTTATTGAACAGACCAAACTTTATGAAAATCCATATTGGTCAAAATTATTGCATTATACAAATGGTAAAAGTGAAATAGATTCAGATAACTTTTTTATATCAAAAGATGGTAAAACTGACTTAAAAAAAGAGTTATTTGAGACTATAAACTCTTTAGAAAATGCTCAAAATAATGTTTTGTGTAGATTTCCATTAAGAGTTAAGTGGTTAAAAGAAAATATTCCATCTTTGGAAAAAGATATTGTTACTTATCCTTGTACTGAATTGGATGAATATATTTCTTCTGTTGATGCAAAATATGTGACAATGGTTTTTCCTACCGCTCATATAAATTCACCAGCTTCAATGTATGGACATACTTTTTTAAGAGTTTCTTCAAATGAAGATACACCATTAATATCAAATGCGATAAATTTTGCTGCAAAAACAGATGATACAAATGGTTTTATTTTTGCTTATAAAGGTTTATTTGGAGAATATGAAGGAAGATATTCAATTTTGCCATATTATGAAAAAATCAAAGAATATAATAATTTAGAACAAAGAGATATTTGGGAATATGATTTAGATTTAACTCAAGAGCAAATAGATAGATTGGTTTTACATGCCTTTGAATTAAAAGATTCTTACTCTGATTATTTCTTTTTTAAAGAAAATTGTTCTTATAATATTTTGTGGTTATTGGAAGTTGCAAGAAATGATTTGGATTTAGTTAGTTATTTTACTTTTAAAACAGTTCCTCTTGATTCTATTAAAATATTAAAATCATATAATTTAATTAAAGATTCAAAGTTTCGTTATTCAAATATGGGAAAAATGAAAAATATCTTAGAAAAAAAAATAGAAGATAAAGAGTATTTAAAAACTTTTGTAAATGAAAATGAACCTTTAAATGACTCATTAAGCACTGATGATAAAATATCTTATTTAGATTTTAAAATTTTGTATTTACAATACCAAAGAGCAAATAATGAATATGATAAAAAAGAGTATTTAAATAAATATTTGCAACTATTGAAACAGAGAAGTTCTTATTCTAAAGCTTCTTCTTATGATATAAAAACTCCATTTAATCCTTTAGATTCACATGATTCTGCTAAAGTGTCATTTTTTTATGATTCAACTGATAGTTTTGAATTGGGATTAAAACCAGTTTATACGGATATTTATGACATAAGTGATGGTTATTTAGAGGGTGCTTATATTGATTTTTTTGATTTAAATATTAAAAAAACAAAAGATGAAAATATTAAATTAGATAAATTTACACTTTTAAAGATAAAGTCATTAGCTCAACAAGATATGATTTTTAAACCATTTTCTTGGGGTATTGATTTAGGATATGAACATTTTAAAGACCAAAGTGATTATTTGAAAATTAAACCAGAAGCTGGTCTTACTTTTGGAAATGAAAAGAATTTTATTTATACTATGGTTGGTTCAAATCTTTATTATAAAAATAGTGAGCAATTGTATTCTCTTGGAACCTCTATTGGATTTATAACAAATCAATTCAAGGATATAAAACTAGGAATTAAATATTCTTATGATAAATATAATAAAAGTCTTGAAAATAATGAAGTTGAAATATTTACAACTTATAAAATAGATCGAAATCTTGCATTAAATATAAAATATATAAATGATGATTTATATGAAAAAGATAAAGAAAGAGTAAAAGCTGGAATCTTTTATTATTTCTAAAAGATTAAAGAAAATTTTCTTTAATCTTTTATGGTCGGTAGATTCTATTTTGACTTCCATTTACAATATGATATATATTTACATTATATTTTTTAGAGTAATATTTAAGTAACAAATGTTGTAATGTTGGCTCAATAGATGGTGTAAACCAAGCATTATTTGATATTGCAATCATATATTCTGTATCACCTAAATTTTCAAATATTTTATCTGTTGTTGCTTCATAACAAATTGCATTTCTAAATTTCTCACCTTTTATCATAAAATCAGTTGGTTCACTAGCTTTTGAATAATCTTGCGCACCTTTATAGAAAATATTATTAATAAAATCAACTAAAAATTTAGGAAAAGGAATCTCTTCTCCAAAAGGAACTAAAACAACTTTTTTAGCAATTTGTACAACGCCATTACTAAAATGATAAGAAGCATTATAAATTTGGTCATTTTCTATATAAATAGCACCCGTTATAATATCAATTTGCGTAGATAATTCTTTTAATTTTTGAAATAAGATTTCATTTCTATTTAATGGAGTTGTAAATGCAGTTTCAGGTAAAACTACTAAATCTTTATTTTGACTTATAGCATAATTTATTTCATCAAAGTTTTGTTGTTCAAGGGTTGGTTTATATTGTTTATCCCATCTTAGGCTTTGATTTACATTCATTTGTGGCATATAAATTTTAGCATTAGGATTTTGAATATAATGACCTTTTGGAAAAGATAAAGCAAACAAAAGAGGAATAATTCCCAAAATTTTGAATCTTTTTAACTTTATAATAAAATAAAATGAAATTAGAACCAAAATAAAACTAAGTTTATCAATACCAATGTACGAATCAATAAAAATTAGTTCAAATTTCATCCAATTAAAACCAAAAGGAGCAAAAAAAGTAAAAGCAAAAATAGTCAATATTCTAAAGGTTAATCTATCAAATAAAGCAAAAAAGTAAAAAATTAATCCAAATACAATTCCTATACAGATTAAAATAACAGGAGTTAGATATACCAAATCATAGTATTGTAAACTAACAGCCATCCACCAACACCATAAAATCCCTGTCATAAATCCACTAATAAATAGGGCTTTTTTAGGAATAATTAATAAAAAATACAAAGCGAATAGTGCTACGATTGTATTTAAAAATTTGATTTCTATATTGAAATAACTCAAATATATAAAAGAACTTAATAAAATGGAGCTGATGAAGCCTTTTATTATGAAGTTTTTGTTAGAATAATCGCGTTTTAGTAAAAACATAATAAACTACTTTTTAAAAGGGAATTTGATGAATACAGATTTAATAAGCTCATTGCTACCTCTAGTTGCATTATTTGCAATTTTTTACTTTTTGATTATTCGACCACAACAAAAACAAGCGAAAGCTCATAAAGAAATGGTTGCTAATTTAAAAAAGGGTGACAAAATTGTAACAAATGGTGGCTTAATTGTAGAAGTTGCAAAAGTAGAAGATACTTATTTTGTAGTTAAAAACAGTGATAATACTGAAATGAAACTTATCAAAGAGTTTGTTGCTAAACTTTTAGTAGAATAATTCTCTTCAAAATCTATAAGATATGTAATTTTACATATCTTATTTACTTCAAATTTAAAACCTAAACTAAGGAAAAAAATTGAAAATCTTTAATTATAGACTTATAATATTACTACTATGTATTATTTTTGGTGTTGTTTTCTCGATTCCATCTCTATTACAAACAAATACAGGAAAAAAAATAGCACTAGGACTTGATTTACAAGGTGGATTGCATATGCTTTTAGGTGTTAATACACACGAAGCAGTTGGTTCAAAAATCAAATCAATAGCTACAACAGTAAAATATTTTTCAGATGATGAAGAGTTGTTAATCGATGGCTTATTAATAAATGAAGATAATGTTTCATTTAGTGTATTAGACGCAGATGAAATAGTAAAAATTGATACAATGTTAAGTGGTATTAAAGGACTTGCTATTACAAAAAATGGTTTAGAATATACTATTAAATTAACTCCAGAAGATATTATTAAAACAAAAGATTTAGCAGTTGCACAAGCTGTTGAAACAATTAGAAATAGACTTGATCAATTTGGATTGTCTGAACCTAATGTTGTAAGACAAGGTGAAAGTGATATTGTTGTTGAATTACCAGGAATTAAAACAGCAGAAGATGAAAAAGCAGCGAGAGAGCTTATTTCAAAACCTGCAAACCTTGAATTAATGGCAATTGATGAAGAAAAAAATGACCAAGTTAATAATATGACAAATTCTCAAGCTTCTTCTTATGGAGATGTTATTCTTGAAGATACAAAAAATCCAAATTTAAAATATCTTGTAAAAGAGATTCCTATTTTAAATGGGTCTCAAGTAATTGATGCACAAGTTGCTTTTGACCAAGGAAATCAAGCAATTATCAATTTTACATTAAATTCAACGGGTGCTAGAATTTTTGGAGAATTTACTTCTAAAAATATTGGGAAAAGATTAGCTGTTGTTTTGGATGGAAAAGTTTATTCAGCACCAAATATACGAGAGCGAATTGGTGGAGGAAGCGGACAAATTTCAGGTGGCTTTACAGTTGCTGAAGCTGGAAATGTTGCGATTGCTTTAAGAAGTGGTGCATTACCTGCAACTGTTACTTTACTTGAAAAAAGAAGTGTTGGACCATCTTTGGGAGCTGATTCAATTAGAGCTTCATCAATAGCTTTAGTATCAGGATTTTTATTAGTTTTTGGATTTATGATTGTTTATTACAAAGGTGCGGGAATTGTTGCAAATGTTGCACTAATTGCAAATGTTTTTTTAATTATTGCAATAATGGCAATGTTTGGAGCTACTTTAACACTTCCTGGAATGGCTGGAATTCTTCTAACAATTGGTATGGCAGTTGATGCGAATATTATTATAATTGAAAGAATTAGAGAAATATTAAGAGAAGGTGCCTCTATACCAAAAGCAATAGAAGATGGATATTCAAATGCAATTAGAGCAATTGTTGACTCGAATGTTACAACTTTATTAGTTGCAGTTGTTTTATATGTTTATGGAACAGGTCCTATAAAAGGATTTGCAGTGACAATATCTATTGGTATTATAACTTCAATGGTAACTGGAATTTTAGGAACACATGGAATTTATCAAGCATTAATAGCTAAGGGTATTAATACGAAAAATACAAATAAGTGGTTTGGAGCTAAATAATGGAAATTTTCAAAACAAATAAAACTTATGGATTTATGGCAAAAAGAATACCGCTTACAGCAGTTTCTGCATTATTAATAATTATTTCACTAGTTTCTCTTTTTACTAAGGGATTAAATTTTGGTATTGATTTTGCAGGTGGAACAGTTATTCAAATAAAATATGATAAAGAAGCCCCAATTTCTGATATTAGAAATATTTTAAAAGATACTAATCACTCAAATGCAGCAATTACTAAATTTGGAAGTGACCAAGAAATAATTATTAGAATTACAGGTAGTAATAGTAGTTTAGGTAGTGACATTGGTGAAGAACTAAAAACAACTTTAGCAAATACTGGTACTTTTGAAATTAGAAGAGTTGATATGGTTGGAGCAAAAGTTGGAGGTGAACTTGCTGAAAAAGGTTTAATGTCACTACTGTTGGCTTTTGTTGGAATTATTATTTATGTATCTTTTAGATTTGACTGGAAATTTGCACTTGTTTCTTTACTTGCGTTAATTCATGATGTTATTATCGCAATTGGTGCTGTTTCTTTATTTAATGTAGAAGTAAATCTAGATATATTAGCAGCAATTTTGACACTTTTAGGGTATTCATTAAATGATACAATTATTATTTTTGATAGAATCAGAGAAGTTATTCAAACTACAAAAGAAGATAATTTAGAGAAATTAATTGATGAATCAGTTAGTAGAACTTTACCAAGAACTACATTAACATCATTAACAGTACTTTTTACAGTTTTAACTCTTTATTTATTTGGTGGAGAAATAATAAATGGATTTGCCTTTACTATGTTAGTTGGAGTAATCGTAGGTACATATTCTTCTATCTTTGTTGCTTCATCTTTCTTAGTTAATTTTAGATTCTCAATTGCTAATTATCGTGCAAAAGAAGTTGAGAAAATAAGAATTCAAAAAGAAAAAGCTAAAAATAGAGCTATGTTTGAACAAGGTTCACTTTAAAAATTGTTAGTTTAATTTCATGTTTTTTATGAGGGAAAGAGTTTTTTACTCTTTCCCTTTTTTTATTTCTTGGATTTGTTTGTTGTGATGCTTCTTACTTTATCTTTTTAGTAAAGAAAAAGTAACAAAAAGAAAAGCGTATCGAAAATTGTATTTTGAGGGATTTATTTCAATCTTCGCTAAAATTGCAAAACTCGCTGTCGCTCAAACAGTTGCAATTTCTTTACGCTCATCAATCAATAAATCTGATCCTCAAAATACAAATCGATACTATAATCCTGCTCATCTATACTTTTAAATTTTTATCAATTTTTTTTGAATAAAGAAATATCAAGAAAAAAGAGGTGAGCATTTTCAAAATAGCGTTAAAAAGAATTTATATAGATTTTTTAGCTATTTTGAATCCCTGCGAACGCTTTTCTTTTGCTAACTTTTCTTTACTAAAAAGAAAAGTAGAATCCTCAAAGAATAAGAAATGTATAATCTTACTAAGAAATAATCGATAAAAGAGATTTATGGAAGAAATAAAAAAATATACTTGTAAATATGAAAGTTGTAATAAAGAATTTGATGAAAAAGAATTTCAAATAACAAAAAATGAAAATAAATGTATTTTACATTGTGAAAAAGATGATTCTAAAAATATGAATTTTTGGAATGAATTTAGTAGCTATATAGATAGTGATAGTAAAGAATCAATCAAAATTTCAAATTTTATATTTCCATGTGTATATAAAGAAAATTTTGAAGAATTATTAAATAAAAATTATTCTCAAATAAGTTTTTATGAGTGTCAATTCAATAATATAGATTTAAACGGCATGATTTTTAATTCAAATATTTTATTTAAAGAAAATATCAATTTTGAATACACAACATTTGAAAAATTAGCAATTTTCAAGAATTCAAATTTTGAAAAAGAATTAACCTTTGGAATATTAATTTACAAAATTACAATAGCATATTTAATCTACCAATTAATCATCTCAATAAGACAAAACACAAGAAGAAAATAAGACATCTAAAATATTCCAAAGAACCATAAAAAGGAATTTTTTATCATTTTTTAGCTAAAATAAAAGCCTTAACAAAAGCAAAAATTATAAAAGGATAAAAATGGATTGGGGTAAAGTAACCTATATTTTCTTTTCACTAATGTCTTTAACTACAACTGCTGGTTTCTTATATGAACCAAATGCTATCGCACTATTTATCGCAGCTGGGGTTAATGTAATCTCTACAATATTAAAACTTGGAGTTAAAAACCTACTTGCTGCTGAATTATTAGCTAGTTCGTTGGTTGCTGATTTACACTTAATTCCTGCATTTATGGTACTTACATTTTCAAATGATTTACCTTTAGCTATTTCTTTAGCAATTGGTGCAGTTGTTGCTAATGTGTTTTCTATTGCTTTAGCTTTAATAGAAAGTTCAAAAAGTCAAAATAAGGATGAGTTTTAATGGAATATATTTCAAAAGAGATTGAAAAGAAATGGCAAAATTTTTGGAGTGAAAACCAATCTTTTGAACCAAGTGATGATCAAACAAAAGAAAAAAAATATATTTTAAGTATGTTTCCATACCCAAGTGGAAGAATTCACATGGGACATGTAAGAAACTATTGTCTAGGAGATGCTTTTGCTAGACATTTTAGAAAATCAAATTTTAATGTTTTACATCCAATTGGTTGGGATAGTTTTGGAATGCCAGCAGAAAATGCAGCAATAAAACATAAACTTCATCCAAAAAAATGGACTTACGAAAATATTGATTATATGAGAGATGAGTTAAAAGCTTTAGGATTATCTTTTAGTGAGACAAGAGAATTTGCAACAAGTGACGAACTTTATACAAAATGGGAACAAGAGTTCGTTATAAAAATGTATGAAGCAGGAATCATCTATAGAAAATCTGCAACAGTAAACTGGTGTCCACACGATTTAACAGTTTTAGCAAATGAACAATTAGAAGATGGTTGTTGTTGGAGATGCGGAACAGAAGTTGTACAAAAAGAGATGCCAGGATATTATGTAGGAATTACAAAATATGCTCAAGAATTACTTGATGATTTAGAATTATTAAAAAATGATTGGCCAAGTCAAGTTTTAACTATGCAAGAAAATTGGATAGGAAGAAGTGAAGGCTTAGAATTTAAATTTGAATTATCAAAAGATTCAAAAGTAAAACTTGAAAGACAATTTTCTAAATATACTGTATTTACAACAAGACCTGATACTATTTATGGAGTTTCATATTCAGCTTTAGCCCCTGAACATCCAATTGTAAAATATATACTTGAGAATAAGCTTTTACCTGATAATAAAATAAAAGCAATCAAAGAGATGCAAAAAATTACAGAAAGAGATAGAGCAACTCAAGATAAAGAGGGTGTTTCTTTAGAAATAGATGTAATGCATCCTTTAACTGGTGCAAAAATTCCTGTTTGGGTGGCTAATTTTGTTTTAGCATCTTATGGTGGAGGTGCTGTTATGGCAGTTCCAGCACATGATCAAAGAGATTTTGAATTTGCTAAAAAATATGATTTACCAATTAAACAAGTAATTGTAGGAGCTGATGGAATAATTGCGAAACAAATAGAAGCATATACAAATGAAGGCACTTTAATTGATAGTGAAGGATTCACAGGTTTATCAAATATAAAAGCAAAAAAAGCAATTATTTATCATTTTGAGCAAAACTCTTTAGGTGCAAAACAAGTTAATTTTAAACTAAGAGATTGGGGAGTTTCAAGACAAAGATATTGGGGTGCGCCAATTCCTTTTGTACATTGTGATACTTGTGGATTAGTTCCTGAAAAAACTGAAAATTTACCTATTGCATTACCAGAAGATGTAGAAATTACAGGTGAGGGAAATCCACTTGATAATCACCCAACATGGAAACATTGTGCTTGTCCAAAATGTGGCAAACCAGCACTTAGAGAAACAGATACTTTAGATACTTTTGTTCAATCATCTTGGTATTTTTTAAGATATGCAACAAATCCAAAATCTTGGAATGAAGTTGGTATTTCAAAAGCTGATAGTGATTATTGGATGGATGTTGATCAATATATTGGTGGAATTGAACATGCAATTTTACACCTTTTATATGCTAGATTTTTTACAAAAGTATTAAACGATTTAGGTTATACAAATTCAAGAGAGCCATTTAAAAGATTACTTACTCAAGGTATGGTTTTAAAAGATGGGGCAAAAATGTCTAAATCAAAAGGAAATGTTGTTGATCCTGATTCAATAGTTGAAAAATATGGTGCGGATACTGCAAGATTATTTATGATGTTTGCAGCACCTCCTACAAAAGAGCTTGAATGGAATGATAGTGCTGTTGATGGAGCATATAGATTTATTAAAAAATTCTATGAAAGAGCTGCTAATGTTACGAAAAGTGGTTTAGAAACTTTTGCTAGTCTTGAACATTCATCTTTGTCTAAAGATGAAAAAGAAGCTAGAAAAAAAGTTTACGATGCTTTAATTAAATCAAATGAAGTATTTAATAAAACTTATACTTTTAATACTTTAATTGCTTCTTGTATGGAAGCTTTAAATGCATTACAAGCTCAAAAAAATGAAGCTGTTTGGGTTGAGGGTTATTATATTTTAACTAATATTTTAGAACCAATTATTCCTCATGCTTGTTGGGAATTATCCAAACAGTTATTTAATCTTGAGAATTTTAACAAAGAACTTATTGTAAAAGAAGAAGTTTTCACTTTTGATTCTATAATTTTAGCAGTTACTGTAAATGGTAAAAAAAGATGTGAAATCGAAGTCTCTCCTGATGCTTCAAAAGAAGAAGTTTTAGCTCTTGCAAAAATAGCAGCTGCTAAATGGTTAGGGAATAGTGAATTAGTTAAAGAGATAGTTGTTCCAAATAAACTTGTGAACTTTGTAATAAAAGGATAACACTATTATGAATATTTTAAAAAAAGTGCTATTTGTACTTTTTACTTTTACTATTTCAATTTCATTCTTTGGATGTGGATATAAACCTGCAACTTATTATGCAAAAGAAGAAATTTCAGGAAAAGTATTTCTAAAAGTTACTATTGATTTAGTAGATCCTCAAAACTCTGTTTTAATTAAAGATGAAATAAATAAGTTATTAATACAAAAATTAGATGCTGATCTTGTGGATAAAGAATCATTAGCAGATACTGTTATGAATGTTGTTGTAAATAGTGTTAGTATGCAATCTTTACAATACGACAAGGCAGGATATAATAAACTATATAGAGCAGTTGTAGTTATTAATGTTTCTTATTTTAAGAAAAGTGATAATAAAAGAAAATCATTTACAGTTGATGGAGATTATAACTTCTCTATAGATAATGGTACTTCAATAAATGACTCTCAAAGATATAATGCTATTCAAAAAGCTTCAGATAAAGCTGTTGAGGAAGTATTATCAAAAATTGCAGTAGCTTCATTTAAAAAATAGATGTTAGTAGATTTTAAAAAAGCAAACTTAGAAGAGTTTTTGAAATATAAAACTCTTTATTATGACAAGATAGATTTTACGATTGTAAAATCTTCTTGGGAAAAACTATCAAAAAAAATAAAACTTCCTTTTGTGATTCATATTGTTGGAACAAATGGCAAAGGAAGCACTGGAAGATTTTTAGCTCATTATTTATATAAAAAAGAATTCAAAGTTTTACATTATAGTTCACCACATATTCTAAAATTTAATGAAAGAATTTGGATAAATGGTTTTGATGTTAGTGATGAAAATTTAGAATTAGCCCATCAGTTTTTACAAAATTTATTTGAAATAGAGTTACTAGAAAAATTAACATATTTTGAATATACAACTTTGTTAGCTTTTTATTTATCAAAAGATTTTGATTATTTAGTTTTAGAAGCTGGTCTTGGTGGAGAATTTGATGCTACAAATGTGGTTCCTAATAATATTTCATTAATTACAACTATTGGACTTGATCATCAAAGTTTTTTAGGGAACACAGTAGAAGAAATAGCAGCTACAAAAATGCGTTCTGTTGATAATAAAATGATTATTGGTTGTCAAGTTTTTCCAGAAGTTGTAAAAACAGCTTATAAAGTAAAAGAACAAATTTTAGAGCAACGAAATAGAAATATAGAAATTATTGAAGTAAAAGATTTTGAGAAATATGCTATAAATGATAAATTTGCTTCATATTTAAAACGAAATTTGCATCTTGTAATAACTTGTTTAAATGAACTGAAAATTCCTATAAATTTAGAACTCTTTGATGATGTTCCACTTTTTGGGAGATGTCAAAAAATAGCTTCAAATATAACTATTGATGTGGGACATAATCCACTGGCTGCCACTGTAATTGCAAAAGAGTTCGAAAATAAGAAGATAACTTTAATATATAATTCTTATGCTGATAAAGATTATTCTGAGGTTTTAAAAATTCTAAAACCAATTATAAAAGAACTTGTGATAATTGAACTAAATGATAAAAGAGTTGTAAAAAAAGATGAGTTAGAAAAAGTTATTAAACAATTAAATATAACAAATATAGAGACAATTAATATAAAAGAAAATGAAGAATATTTGGTTTTCGGTTCATTTTTAGTTGTCGAAAAATTCTTATCTTTGATTGGTTACAATGAATTTTTATGAGAAACAACTAGAAAATCTTTATATTCAAAAAAATAAAATTGAAGATGAAATAGAGCTTTTAAAAGAGAAAATCAAACTTGAAAAAGAAAAAGTAGTTCTAAAAAAAGATTTTACAAAAAATGAAAAAATAGAAATTTTTAAATCTTTATTTGTAGGTCGTTTTGATATTTACGCAAAAAAATGGATTAGTAAAGATGGAAACAAACAAGGTTTTTATCCTGTAACTGCCACTTTTCAAGGTGAAGATTATCTTCCTTTGACAAATAAAGATATTGAAGAGCATTTAAGAGGAAATATTTTTTTAGCCTCTTATTGTATAAATTTACAAAATATTTCTAAATTTATAGTTTTTGAGATTTTAGATGAAGATAAATATAAACTTCAAATAACTCTAAATTCTTTAAATATAAATGCTTATTATGAACTAAATTCTTACAATGGTGTTTTTGTTTGGATTTTTTTGCAAGAAGAACTTCCCTCAAAAATTGTCTTTAATTTTGCTTCATTTATATTAAAAAAAGCAAATATAAGTGCAAAAATTTACCCAAATAAAGAGTTTGCAACAAAAGAGAATTTGGGAAATAGTATTGAACTTCCACTTCATTTAAAACTAAGAGATAAAAATAAAACTGTTTTTATTGATGTAAATACAAATAAAATTTATGAAGACCAGTGGATATTATTAAATAGTGTTCAAAAAGTTTCAAAGCAGATTGTTTATAGTTTTAATGAAAATTCTAATTCTGTAAATTATGAAAAAGATTTTGAAAAGATTAGTTTTCCTATGCAAAATTTGGAAATAATTTTACATGATTTTATTTATATTCCAACATTAAATTTATCAAAATCATTTTTGAATAAATTAAAATCTTTTGCAACCTTTGAAAATCCCCAAATAAAAGTTCTTTTAAATCTTAGAAAACCTTTGTATAACACTCCTAAATATATCAAATCTTTTGATGAAGATGAAAAATATTTGATGCTTCCTAGAGGTTTAAAAGAGAAAATTGTAGATTTTTTTAATTCAAATGCACTTAATTTTACATTTTTGGATAAAAGAAATTTCAAAGAAGTTCAAACTAAAAAAGTTACATTTACATTAAGACCTGAACAGCAAGATGCAATAAAAGAGATAAAAAAAACAGATTTTTCAATTTGTGTAGCACCTCCTGGTTTTGGAAAAACACTTTTAGGTGCTAAGATTTTTGAACAAAGAGCAACTACCACTATAATTGTTGTAAATAAAAATATGCTTTTAAATCAGTGGATTGAAAGGTTTGTGGACTATTTTGGTTATGACAAAAAAGATATTGGATATTTAGGAAAAGGTCAAAATAAATTAAATGGAATAATTGATGTGGCAACAATGCAAAGCCTAAAAAATTCTCCTGAAATAATAAATAATTATTCTTTTGTGATAGTTGATGAATGTCATCATATTCCAGCTATTACTTTTGAGCAAATAATCAAAAATTTCAAAGGTAAATATATTTTAGGTTTAAGTGCAACTCCAAATAGAAAAGATGATTTACAACCGATTTTATATCAACAATTAGGCGAAATTTCTTATGAATATAAGAAAAAAAGAACTCACACAAACAAACTTCAAATCATAAGAACAGATTTTGAAAGTACAGCTGATAACTACGCAACAATAATAAATGAGTTGTGTTTAGACGAAAATAGAAATAATTTAATAATACAGGCTATAAAAGATAATATTCAAAGAAAAATTTTAGTTTTAACCGATAGAATAGAACATATAAATATTTTAGAAAATCTCTTACAAAAAGAGAATTTAGATTATGTTTGTGTTCATGGAAGTTTAAATAAAAAAGAACAAGTTTCTAATATGGCATTGGTAAATACAAAATCATTAATTATTGCAACTACTTCTTATTTTGGTGAGGGAATAGATTTTCCACATTTAAATACGATTATGTTTGTAACTCCAATTTCATACTATGGAAGACTTGTTCAATATCTAGGACGAATAGGTCGAGGGAATCAAGAGTGTTTAGCTGTTGATTTTTTAGATTCTAAAAATGCAATGTTAAACTCAGCTTATAAAAAAAGGCTTGAGGGATACAAACAAATGCATTACAAATAAATTTATAAAGGAATTAAATGTTAGGAATTATTGTTGCAACAACACTTATTACTCTAGTTTTAAATCTAATATTAAAAAAAGTGCAATTACCCACAATTATTGGATATATTTTAACAGGTACAATTATTGCCTACACTTTTAATTTACACTCAGCTGCTGATAATCATGAATTAAAAGAGATTGCAGAGTTTGGAGTAGTTTTTTTAATGTTTACAATAGGTTTAGAATTTTCTTTAAATCATTTAAAAAAAATCAGAAGAGAAGTGTTTTTTACAGGAACTTTACAAATTGTAATAACGACAATTTTTGTATATTTAATTGCAAGATTTGTAATAGGATTTAATACTCAAACGGCGTTAATTATTGGAACAGTTTTATCATTATCTTCAACGGCAATTGTTTTAAAAACTTTTAATGAAACAAAAGAAATAAATAAACCACATGGAAGAAGAGTTTTTGGAATTTTAATCATGCAAGATATTGCAGTTATTCCAATACTTTTAATGATTTCATTTTTTTCTATGACAGAAGAAGGGGCTTTGATTTTTACTATTGGAAAAACTATTTTAGCTGCTATTGTGTTATTGGCTTTATTATATTTTAGTGGTAGATATTTGTTAGAGCCATTTTTAAGATATGTATCAGGTACAAAATCTGATGAATTATTTGTAGCTTCTGTTTTACTTTTAGCTGTTGGGTCTGCTTATTTAGCATATTATTTTGGATTTTCATATTCTTTAGGAGCATTTATTGCAGGAATGATGATTTCAGAAACTAAATTTAAACATCAAGTTGAAGCTGACCTTATTCCTTTTAGAAATATACTTTTAGGTGTGTTTTTTATAACAGTTGGGTTACAGATAAATTTTAAAGTAATTTTTGAATATGCTTGGATTATTGCTATTTTGTTACCTTTAGTTATGGGATTAAAATTTGTAGTAATTTATACTCTCGTAAGATATGAAGATAATAAAAGAGTAGCTTTTAAAACAGCACTTTCTTTGATACAAATAGGTGAATTTTCATTGGCTATTTTAGAACTTGCGCGTAGTCAAAATTTAATTGATATAACATATTCTCAAATATTAATCGTAACAATTGTAATATCAATGATTTTAACACCAATTATTCTAAAAAATCTTTCAAAAGCAACGGCTAGATTAATTCCTGAAGATGTTATGATGATAACAAATACATATAATGTCGCGAAAGATACAGAAAATCATGTTGTTGTTTTAGGATATGGAAGATTTGGTCAGGCAATTGTTGAAGAGTTAAAAACATTTGGTCAAAATTATGTTGTTTTAGAGCATAATGTAAAATTTTATCAAATAGGAAAAGACAAAGGCGAGCCAATAGTTTTTGGAAATGCGGCACAAAGACATATTTTAAATTCAATAAATATCAAAAAAGCATCAGCAGTAATTGTGGCTGTTAATAATCCTGATATTTTACATCTTATTTGTCAAGCAGTTAATGATTTAACGCATAATAGTAAAACAATTGTAACTGTTACAACAGATGAAGAAAGAGAGGCATTAAAAGGTCTGCATTTAAAACATGTTATTGTTGAAACAAAACAAATAGCAAGAGCAGTTGTTGATGAAATAATGTATTGTAGGCTTACATAACTAAAGATTAATTTCTTTAGTTATTTGATTTGATAAACAATAGGAACAGTTATTTCCCAACTGTTTTTATTTAACTCTTTAGGAATTGGTTCAATTGCTTTTATATCAGTTAAAATTTTTAAAGCTGCTTCATCTAATTTATCAAAATCTGAACTTTTACTAATTTTTATATTTGTGATTTGTCCATCTTTTGAAAGAGTAAAAGTTACATAAACTTTTCCTTTTTGATTTAATCTTTTTGCGCTATTTGGATAAACCTTATTTTTTTCAATTTTAGCTCTTAATTGAGATAAATATAAAGCTTCAAGATTTTCTAGTTCATTTGAAATCGGAGTGTTTTCCACTGGTTTAATATTTGGAATAACTTCTTCTTTTGGCTCTTCAACAATCTGTTTTATTGGTTCTTGTATTGGTTTTTTATGTTCACGCTTTTTATCTTCATGTCTTTTTTCTTTTTTAGGTTTGTGAATTTTCTTTTCAACTATCGGCACAGGCTCAACTTCTTTCTCAGGCACAGGCTCACTAACACTTTCTTGAGGAGTTGGCTGTTGTTGTGCTACTTTAATATGATTAATTGAAATTATTCTTTCTTCTTTTTCAGGAATAATTACTGAATCAGCAAAAAGAAAAAAGAAAAAAAATACAGCAAATAGGTATAAAACCATAGTTATAAAAAATGAGTTTAAATATCTAGTCATTTTTTCGTCACTATTGAAACATTTGAAAAATTATGTTTTTTTAATAAATCTAAAACTTGAACAAAAGATTCAAACTTTGTATTTTTATCTGTATTTATATGTATTGGAGTTTCTTTTGATGATAATAAAATTATTCTTTCTACATCTTCTAAGATTTCTACTTTATTTTCAATAAGTATTTCACCATTTTCTTGAATAACTAAAATTATCTCTTTATCTGGTTTTAGATTGTCTGCATTTGAAGCAGTTGGTAAAGATATAGGAATAATACCTTTTGAAATAAAGGTAGATGTTAATAAAACAATTGCTAAAAGTACAAGTAAAACATCAATAAATGGTATTACATTTATTGAATCATATTTCTTCAGTTTCATATAAACTCTCCAAAACTTCGGCGTATCTACTTAAAATATTATAAAATACCATTGAAATAATTGCCACAACTAAACCAACTGCAGTGGCTTTTAAAGCTAAAGCTAAAGATGCCATAATTTTAGCAGCTTCTATGTCACCATTACTCATAGTCATAAATGTAAGCATAATTGCTAACACAGTTCCAAGTAGTCCAATATAAGGAGAATTTGAAGCAATAGTGCCTATAATTGTAAGATGTTTTGTTAATGCAACATCTAAGTGTTTCTTATTTTTATAAGAAGTTATGTTGATTTTTTTATAAAAGAAAATTCTTTCTATAAAAAACCAAACAGCAATAAAACTCATAAAAACAAGAAGTCCTATTACTCCATAGTCAACTGTATGTTTTAGAGTTTCTATATTCATATCCATTTTTGCGATCCTTTTTAGATTTTATAAAGGGAATAATAATACAATATTGATAATAATTATCTTAATTGAAATAGAAAGTTAATATTTTGTTAAAGATTCATTAAAACAAATCATATACAATTGCGATAATTAAAAAAAGGAGCTTTTTTGAAGAAAATTATTATTCCTTCTTTACTTTGTTCTTTACTCTTTTCAAATGAGTTAGATCTTTTGCAAAAAGATAAAAAAGAGTTAAGACAAATAGAAAAAGAAGTTATACAAAAGAAGTACGAGAGTGCAAAAGATGATTGGATTGGAACAATTAATTTAAGTTCAAGTTTGGGTAAAAGCCGTGATTTTACAGTAAGTGAAAATTCAGATATGAATAGAAGTGTTGGGTTGAGTTTAACCCAAAGTATATATGAATCAGGTGGAATAGAATTAGGAATTAAATATGCTAACGAAGAGTTGATTTCAGAAACAATAGCATGGGAAAATGAGAATATTGCGATTTTACAAACTATTTTTGAAACACTTTTAAATATAAAAAAACTAAAGCTTCAAATAGAACAAAGTGATTATGCATTAAAAAATAAAGATATAGAACTTATTTTAAAAAGAATTCAATATGAAGCAGGAAAAGTTGATATTATTGATTTGAATAATGCAATTATGTCAAAAAACAATCAACAAAAAGAGAATATTTCTTTAAAAAATTCTTTAAAAGATAAAGAATATGAACTATCAAAATATACTAGTTTTAAATATGATGAAATAAAAATCATTGATTTTAGAATTATTGATAAAAATAAATTTGTAAAAGATAATTTAAATATTAGATATGAAAACTCAAAAATTAATCTATTTGATACAAGTTATAAACAACTAAAAAGTTCATATTTACCAAAAGTAAGTTTAAGTACAAATGCTACATATAAAAATAATGAAAATCAAGAAAATAATGAGGCCGGAAGTATTGGATTAACTGCTTCAATGCCTTTATTTGATATTACAAAAGATGCAAAACTAGAGAAATCAAAACTGGAAGTATTAAAACAAAAAGTAAATGTAACGGATATACAAAATGAGTTAGTTTATGAATATGAACAAATTTTAGCTCAAATAAATACTTATGAAGAGCAGGGGAAAACTATTGCTAGTAATTTAAAATTATATGATGATTTGATTATGGTTAATAAAAGTTCAAATTCTGCTGGAATGACTTCTGATTTTGATTTAGAAGTTTTACAAAATACAAAAATAATAAATGAATATGATTTACAAATAAATGATATTAATAAAAAACTTCAATACTCAAAACTATACTTTAAAACAAAGGCTGATATTTAATGAATACAAATTTACAAAATGAATTAAATAATTATTCAAATAAAAATTCTTGGAAAAAATATTATTTTATAATTTTTATAATTTTATGTTTAGCTACAGGATTTTATTACTTTTTTATAAATAAAACACAAAAAGTAGAAATTGCTTCATATAATATGAAAAAAGTAACTCGTGGAGATTTGTCTGTAATTGTAAGTGCCACTGGAACTTTAAATCCAACAAATAGTGTTGAAATTGGGGTTGAAGTATCAGGAACATTAAAAGAGATTTATGTTGATTTTAATGATGAAGTTGAAGTAGGGCAACTTTTAGCTGTACTTGATACAAGAAAACTACAATCAGATGTAGATGGACAATTAGCCTCTTTAGCTATTGCAAAAGCTAATTCTAAAGAGAGTGAAGTGAATCTTAGAAATAAAAAAGTAGTTTATGATAGAACTTTAAAGATGTATAACAGTTCAGGTGGAAAATATCCCTCAATAAATGAGCTTGATGATACAAGATTTGCTTATGAAGCTGCTTCTTCATCTTTGGAGGCTTCAAAAGCTAAAGTTCAACAATCTGAATCTACTTTAAAAACATCATTACAAAATTTAGATAAAGCATATGTAAAATCTTCAATCAAAGGAATAGTTTTAAATAGAGCTGTTGAAGTTGGACAAACTTTAGCAGCTACAATGTCTGCTCCAAAATTATTTACTTTGGCAAAAGATTTGACTCAAATGGATTTAATTATAAGTATTGATGAATCAGATGTTTCTGATATAAAAAAAGATTTAGCTGTAACTTTCTCTGTGGATGCTTATCCTAATAGAACTTTTAAAGGAAAAATAAAACAAGTAAGACTAAATCCTGTTACTGTTAATGGAGTTGTTACTTATGAAACAATTGTTGGAGTTGAAAATGAAGAGTTACTTTTAAGACCTGGAATGACAGCAACTGCACAAATTATTACAAAACAAAGTATTGACAAATTAATTATTCCAAATACAGCTTTAAGATTTAAACCAAAAATTCAAACTGAACAAAAAACAAATACGATGAATTTTTCGCAAGGACCTAGACGACCACAAGGTGGAAATGCACCTAAAGAAATGGCTAAAAAAGAGTTTTTACCTATATATATTTTAGAAAATAATCAACCCAAAAAGATTATGGTAAAGGTTTTGGAAACAGATGGAAAATCAACAACTGTTGAATCTAATGATTTAAAAATTGATGATGAGCTAATTGTTTCACAAAAGAGTGATAATGCAAAGTAAAAAAACTATTATTGAATTCAAAAATATAGTTAAAACTTATGGAATTGGGGATGCTAAAACCTATGCTTTAAATGGTGTAAATCTTTCTATAAAAGAAGGAGAATTTGTAGCTATTATGGGAGCTAGTGGAAGTGGAAAATCAACTGCTATGAATATGATAGGATGTTTAGATAAACCAAGTAGCGGGGAATATTTATTTAATGGAATTAATGTAGAAAATTTAAATAGAAATCAAATGGCACTTTTACGAAGAACCTATTTAGGATTTGTTTTTCAAAGTTTTAATCTTTTAGGAAGAACAAGTGCTTTAGAAAATGTTGAACTTCCCTTAGTTTATAGAAAAATTCCATCTAAACAAAGAAAAGAGTTAGCCTTTGAAGCATTAAGTAAAGTAGGGCTTCAAAGTGTCGTTAATAACACTCCTGCTCAACTTTCAGGTGGACAACAACAACGAGTTGCAATTGCAAGAGCTATTGTTTCATCTCCTTTAGTATTATTAGCAGATGAACCAACAGGAAATCTTGATAGTATAAAAAGTATGGAAATTATGAATTTATTAAAACAGTTAAATGAAGATGAAAATATCACCGTAATTATGGTAACACATGAAGAAGAAATGGCATCTTTTGCAAATAGAATTATATATTTTAGAGATGGACATATTGAAGATAGTTTAAAAAAAGGATTTAAATAATGTTAATAAATGCCTTTTTAATAGCTATAAAAGAGATAAAAAGAAATCTTTTAAGATCATTTCTTACAATTCTTGGGATTGTAATTGGGGTTGCATCTGTTATTGCTATGGTAATGATAGGTGATGGAACAACTGAAAATGTAAAACAAAGTATTTCCAAACTTGGAACAAATATGTTGACTCTTAGAGTTGGGCAAGAGAAGCGTGGAGGTCCAAGAGAAGATAATAGTGCAAAACCATTTACTGAAGGTGATATTAGTGCTATAAAAAATGAAGTTCAAAATATAAAAGCAGTTGCAGCAGAAAATTCAACTAAAATAAATATTGTTTATGGAAATAAAAGTATGAGTTCTTCTGTTATTGGAACAAGTAACGATTATTTTATAATCAAGGATTGGGAAGTTACAGATGGAAGAATTTTTGATGAACATGAATTAAGTAATGGAAAATCATCTTGCTTAATAGGTACTTCTATATTAAAACAACTTTTTGGTGAAGAGAACGCAATTGGCGTAAATATAAGACTTAAAAATCTAAGTTGTAATGTAATTGGAATTTTAAAATCAAAAGGGGCAGCGGCTTTTGGAAATGATCAAGATGAAATAATAATAATTCCACTTAAAATGTATCAACAAAAAATCAAGGGAGATAAAGATATTTCATCAATTTTGATTTCAATAACAGATGGAGAATTTATTGAAAATGCAAAAACTGAAATAACATCTTTAATGCAAGAAAGAAGAAGTTTAAGAGTTGATGAACCTGATAATTTTCATATTAGAGATATGCAAGAAACACTTTCAGCAATGACATCAACAACAAAAATGTTAACTTATCTTTTAGGCTCAATTGCAGGAATTTCTTTACTTGTTGGAGGAATTGGAATTATGAATATAATGTTAGTTTCCGTAACTGAGCGAACCAGAGAAATAGGAACAAGACTTGCTATTGGTGCTATGGAAAATGAAGTTTTACTTCAATTTCTAGTTGAAGCTATTGTTTTATCAACTTTGGGTGGAATAATAGGAATAATCTTAGGTTTAGGTATTGGATATGGAACTGTAATTATGATAGATTTACCATTTATCATAAACAATCAAATAATTATGATTTCATTTTTCTTCTCGACACTTATTGGAGTTGTTTTTGGATATTTTCCTGCTAGAAAAGCAGCAAGATTAAATCCTATTGATGCTTTAAGATATGAATAAATTTGAAATAAAATCTTTTCTATTATAGAGAAGATTTTATTTTGATTGAAGGATTTTAAATTTTTGTATTAGATACTCTATTTTTAGATTGTGCGCTAGATTTAAGGCACTATTTCCTAGAAAATCTTCATGTTCTAAATTAGCACCATTATCAATTAGATAATTTATACTATTTAATTTATTATATAAAACTGCATAAATAATTGGAGTAGAATTTATATCATCTATTTCATTCAAATTTACACCACAATTTCTAAGGCATTTTATTACTTTTACATTGTCTTTATAAACAGCATAATTAATTGCTGATAAATTAGGTGAAACCTCTGTACTAATGTTTAGTTGCATTAGTTTTTCTATTGAAGAAATATTTCCTTTGTTTATCGCCCAAAACAAAGCATTTCTTCCTCTAAAATCTTTTGTATTTATATCAATAACTTTGAGTGATAATACTTCTAATAAAGTATCCCACTTATCTTTTGTTATTAAAGTAAAGAAGATTTTATTTAACAGTTGTTCTTCTATGTTGTTATTTAAAAAGATATTATTAGACATTTTAAATCCTTTATATTGATAATCAATATCATAATATAAAGAATCTTAAGTGAAGTTTAAATTTAGTCTATTTGAGGTTTTATTTCTTTTGATTGTTTAAGTTGTTTAGATTTTTTTGGTTGGTAAAGCATATGATGCCAAAGTGCAAAACCACAAAATGCAACACCAGCTACAACATGTACTTTTTTAGCTACGCTATTTTTCATGAACATAGAAGTTACAACAGTAGCACCAAGTGTTGCTGTCATTCCAATTTTTGCAGTTTCTTTTTGAAGTTCTAAATCAAATTTCATCTCGTTGGTTCCTTTTTTTTCTTCGTTCCATTGTTTTTACGGTTTTAGTTACAGTTTTCATAGTTAATACAGCTGTTAATGCTGTTGCTAATAATAATATTGGCATAGTATTCCTTTTGATAATAATTATCACAATTCTATCAAAGAAATCTTAAATAGAACTGATAATTATTATCATATACTATTTTACTTTAACACCTTTTATTGAATTAAACAATAAGCCAATTGTAGTTCCATTATGCAAAACAGCTGTTACTATTGGAGAAAATACTCCAATTGTAGCACCTGCTAGGATACAAGAGTTTATTCCTACTGTTGCATTAAAATTATTGTTAATTAAATTCATAGTTTTATTTGCATACTCTTTTGCTTCAACAACAGCCATAATATCATCTTTTAACAAAGATATATCAGCAGTTGCTTTTGCAATATCAGCACCTCTACTCATAGAAATTCCAACATGAGCTGAGATAAGTGCTGGAGCATCATTTATTCCATCTCCCACAAAAGCTACTTTTTTACCTTTAGCCATAAGTTCTTTTACTATTATTGCTTTATCTTGTGGTAAAAGTTCAGCTTTTACTTCATCAATACCTAACTCATCTGCAATCATTTGAGCTTTTTGTTTTGTATCACCTGTTAACATAATGATATTTTTAACACCTAGTTTTTTAAGTCGTAAAATTGCTGCTTTAGCATTATGTCTTAATTCATCAGCTAATGTAATAGTTCCTAAAAGTTTCCCATCGTAACCTATGTAAAGTAAAGTTCTTCCATCTCTTAGAGAATTTTCAATTTTATCTTTATGTTCAGTAAAATCAATTTTTTCATCATCTTCTAAAAAGTGACGACTTCCAATAATTACAGATTTTTCTTTTACTTCAGTTTTTACTCCATGTGCTACAATAAACTCAACTTCTTCATGGTGCATATGAACAAAACCTCTTTGTTTAGCGGCTTTCACAACAGCTTCTGCAACTGGATGAAAATAGTGTTCTTCTGTTGAAGCTGTAAGATTTAAAAGTTCATCTTCACTCCAGTTATCATCATATGATTCCACACAAATAACTTCAAGTTCTCCACCTGTTAAAGTTCCTGTTTTATCAAATACAAAAGTATCAGCATTACTTAAAGCCTCAATTGATTTTGCACCTTTTATCATAATTCCATTATGACCAGCTTTGGAAATAGTTGATTTAAATGCAACGGGTGTTGCAAGTTTTAAAGCACATGAATAATCAGCTTGTAAAATAGAAGCCACTCGTTCAAAATCTTTTGCAAAAATATATGAAACAGTCGCCAGTCCAAGCGTTACAGGTACTAGTTTATTTGCTAATTTATTTGCTTTTAATTGAACAGATGATTTTTCATTTAAAGAGTTTTCAATGTAGTGTTTTATTCTTTGAGTTGCTGTGTTTGCACCAACATTTTCAGCCCAAATCCTAAATCTTCCCTCTTCAACAATTGTTCCTGAAATTACTCTATCACCTCTATATTTTATTATAGGTTCAGCTTCTCCCGTCATTGAAACTTGGTTTACACTTCCAGTTCCCTCAACAATATGCCCATCAACTGCAATTGTATTTCCAACTCCAACAACTACAATATCGCCAATTTCAATATCTTTACTTTTTACTAAAATTTCAGTGATTTTTCCATCGATTTTCTTTTCTATCCAAGCTTCTTCAACATTTGGTTTTGAAAGTTCTTTTAATAAATCATCACTTTTATGAACAGTTGTTTCTTCAATATATTCACCAAGTTCAAGCATTGCATTTGTAGAGTTTGCAGCTAAATAATCTTTTCTATAAATAGAAATAGCAACAGCTGCACTTTCTAAAACTTTTGAAGTTAATCCCTGTTTTAAAAGCTCTTTTGAACCCTCAATTAATAAAGGAATTGAAGCACCTGTTGTAACTCCTGCTTTTAATAAATCATTTTTAATAAATCTTTCAGCAATCAAAGCACTGCTTGCTCTTATTATTCCATTTAGTGATGGTTCTTCACTTCCAACACAAGAAATACAAACAGCGGCCACTTCATCTTCACAAGATTTTAATAAATCCTCAATAGTAAGAGTATTTAAAATCTCTTCAATTTGTAAACTTATATCTTTATGTAATTCAAAAATAATACTAAAAGCTTTTTTATTTATTCGTACATTTTTTATATCTTTTATTTTTTCAAAATAGTTTTTTAAGATATTTTCATCTATAAATTCATCTTTTAATAAAAAATATTTGTATCTAAATCTTAGATTCGTTTGATGTACTTTAATAAATTTATTCATAATTACTGTTCTTGATTAGCTTGCATTTGAGCTTTTGTATCTTCATATCTTTCTTTTAACTCTTCAATTCCAGCACTAAAAAGTTGACTTCCTTTTCCAAAAGCCTTAAAGATAGTATCTTGAGCATTTTTATTTGTAAGAAGATAAGTAACAGCAGCTCCTAATAATGCTCCTTTTATAAAATCGCCACTAGTAAAAGTACTTTGTGTTGTCATATTTGTTTGTTGTGGATTTTGTAAAGGATTAAAGTTTTGATTAATATACGGATTTTGATTTATATTAACACCTGTTTGATTATTTTTTGGTCTAGAATTCTCAATATTTATATCATATTGACTTGCTTGATTATTATGATTTTGATTATTCATAATCTTCTTCTTCCACTGGACAATTTTCATTTGTTAAATATTTTTGATCAAGTTTTTCTTCAATTACTTCAATTGCATAAATTCCCATCATTCCAATACTTGCAGCTGTAAGAGCTTTAAACAATCCACCTTTTTGACCTAAATAGTTTGCAGTTGCAATCGCACTTCCTGTAACAATAGCACCTTGTGAAGTTCTTTTAATAGTGTCTTTTATAGCATCTTTTTTTGAGATTTCTCTACTTTGTGCTTTTTTATAATTAATTGCACCACTTATAATTGCACTTGCAACTGCACCACTAATTACATGTCCTAATACATTTCTTGGTGCTCCTGTATTAATTGTTAAATCTTTCATAATACTTCATCCTTGCTTTTTTCTTTTTTCTTATCTTCTATACACTCTTTTGTAGCACAAATAGTTTCTTTGATTTCGTTTACATTTTCTTTTGTTTTTTCTAAAGTAGTATTTGCAAACTCTTTTGATTTTTCAAATAATTTTGAAGTTTTTTCTTTTAATTTATCTTTATTTTTAAAAGCAACAACAGCACCGGCACCCACAGCTAATCCTAATATAAATGGTAAAGGCATTTTCTACTCCTCTTCTTCTTGTTCTTCAGTAAGATTCTTTTTTGAAAGGTAATTATTTAAAAGTGCAATTGTTGCAGCTCCTAAAACAGCACCACTAACCATAGATAGATTTAATTTAGAAAAAATATTAGAGATTGAACTTTCATCAATATTTCCACTCATAATATCATCTAATATAACTTGATATTCTCCAAGTTTTTCCATAATATTTTCTGGATTAATATTTGTATTATTTCCATTATTATAATGAGTCAAAACACAATTTCTAAAAGCTGGTAAATGATTATTAAAAGATGCTGCTTGAAGTCTATAAAGAGTATCTTTTATGTCATTTTCAACTGCAAATCCAAGTAAATTATTGTACATTGCAATATTATTTATTTCACCTGCAACTCCCAATTCACAACACTCTATTAAAGTATTTGGGATTTCTATTTTTGAAGCCCAATCGTTTAGTGGAACTTCAACACCATATTTTTCCATCAATTTTATAAGTGCAGCATAATGAACAGCTTCTGCTTCTTTTATATTTACAAAAGGTTGAACTAAACCAAATTTTTCAATTATTTTTGTGTAAGTTTCATAAGCTTTAAATTCATCATAAACAGCAATTCTTAAAATCTGAGAAGTTATGGGAATTTGACTATTTACATCAATTCGAGCAGATATTAATAGTGCTTCGTCGGTATTTGTTTCCAAATTTGTTTCCAATTAAATAACCTCCTTTGCAAGTCTATTTATTAATATAGATAACTCATCTATATTTTCATTTTTAACTAAATCTTCCCAATGAGTTGGTTTGAATATAGTTGGTTCGTAAATGATTGTAATAGATGCAATAATTTTATTTATTTTAATACTAATTATTCCATCTATTTTATTTGGTAAATTCTCAATATCACTGATAGTTATATTTCCACCTGAATCTTTTATTTTAGGATTTACTCTAACTCTTAATCTTCCAGGTGTGTGGGCGATAATTGAAAAAAAACTAGCAATTTTTATAATATCTTCTGTACTAATCAAAATAATCCTTTCATTGTTAGTATTTTTTCTTAAGTACTCTTAAGTTTAACTTATTATAAATTAAAAATCATTATCATTCTTCTATTATTGGCAAGTTTCACAAATTCCATAAATAGTCATAACATGTTCTTTTAAGATAAAATTATTTTTTTCTGCAATAGAGATTTGTTTTAGTTCTATTACATCATCTGAAAACTCTATAATAATTCCACAAGAAGTACAAATAAGATGGTCATGATGTTCTGCAATATTTAGTTCATATCTAATAACACCATCTCCAATATCTAATTGATTTATAAGTTTTATATCATGGAAAAATTTCATAGCACGATAGACAGTTGCGATTCCAATTGATACATTATAATTTTGTTTGATTTTATTTGAAATTTCATCAGCTGTTAAATGTTCTTTTGAAAAGTATAAAATTTTTAATATATAATCTTTTTGAATTGAGTTTTTTAAACCTATCTTTGATACATTGTTTCTAAAATTTCTTAAAAAAATATCAAATGATATTTCTTGATTATTTTCTATATTAATTTCCATTAGTTAAAACCTTTTATGAAGATAAATATAACACTTAAAAATAAGGTAAAACCATATAATTTCCATAGATTATTATGTATTTTAACATTTTTTTTGTATAACGATGAATTTGTAATGTCTATTTGATTAAATAATTGTTTCAAAATAACTCCTTTTATAAAGGTAGATATTAACATTTATTATCTTAAAGAATATTGATTGTAATTATCATTTTAAATCTAAATTAAGTAATTTATACATATAATCAAAAAAAATAAAAAGGATTTTTATGTTAAATGTTACACTTTTAACAGCTGTTGCAAAAAGTGCCTTAGTTGGAGCGGTTGCTACAAAAATAGTAGATACTTTAATCTCTTCAAAAATAAATAATAAAATAGAACAAAATAAATGGCTTAGAAATACAAAAGTAGAATTATTTTCAAAATTAACAGAAGATATATTATCAACTGATTCTACAAATATTACTCTTCAATTAAGAGAAATAAGAAAAACATCAGCAAAAATCATCTTACTTATAAATGATAGAAAATTAAGTGATAAAATTGAAAACTACACAAATACTTTGATAAAATTTAATGATAATGAACGAGTTGAAAAAAGTGCTTTAAGTTTAGTAAATAAAGATATGATTTCTTTTTTGAGTAGAAATATAAAATTATAAAAAATAGTTTTGATATAAATCATTGTTTAGATAAATTTTATCAAATATACTTCCTTTGAATTTTTTAAAAGGAAGTACAATGTTTGGTTGGTTATTTAAAAGCAAAGAGAAAAAAAAAGTTGTTCGTTTAAGAACTTTTGTATGTAAACATTGTAAATATACTTGCGAGGGATGTGATACAAGATTTTGTTATGCTTGTTATTCAAATCCTGGAAACCCTTGCCCTAAATGTGGAAAAACCAACCTTCAGGAAAAGGAGAAAGCCTAAGTTTTCTTAATTCCAGTCTAAAAGTCTTTTTTCACCCTCAAGAGCTCTAATTTCACTAACATCTTGAGACATTTCAATTACACCTTTATAATTTCTTTCTTCATCTCTAATTGCAAAATATCTAATATGAATAAATTTACCTTTAAATTGAATCCAAAACTCAGCTGTGTCTTGTCGTCCTGCTTTAAACTCTTCAAGAATTTTTAAAACTTGATCAACACTTTTTGGCGGATGACAAAACTTAACTTCTCTTCCAATAATCCCAGCACTTCTTGGGAAAACTCTTTCATCACCTCTATTATAAAAAACAACTTTGTCATTTTCATCAACATAAGTAATATCAACAGGTAGAAATTTAAATATAAAATTAACTTGTTCCATAGTTAAATATCCCTCATCAAAGTGAGTTCTATCTTCAAGTGAAAAAGATAATTTTCTTTTTTTCGTATCTAAACTTGGGTGAATATACTCTTCTTCTTTAATTTCAGGGTATCTAACAGGTGGTGTTGCAAACATCCAACCAATTTCACAATCACCTTCATACATCTCTTTCCAGTCATCTTCATTTAATAAATTCATAGCATTTGGTAAAAGTCTATTTTCTTCTACTGACATCAATTGAGATAAGCTATTAAATACAACAATTAAAGAATTTAATATGTTTTCAAAATCTTTATCTTCGATTTTTTTTCTTACACTTTTTATTTCAGCTCTAATTTGGTCATGAAAAGCCCACATACCTTGGCTAGGACTTGTCCAACCATATTTTTCAAGATATGGAAAAAGTTGATTCTCTTTTCTTGCAAAGTGTTTTTCAACTTGACTTAGTTGGTTGAAAAGATTGAAAAATAGTTGAAAATCCGTATTTATATCTACTTTAAAAAGCTCTTCAAAAAGTTGTTTTATTAAGATGTTTTCTTCAAGATAAACTCTTACAGGGTGACCTTGTGGAAAGTTGTTTATATTATTAGTTAAGTTATCCATTTTGTTTATTCCTTTTTATTTATGAGAAATATAGCAAATTGATGTATATTAACAATGATATTAATCAAGATGTTAATAATTCAATAACTATTAAGATAATATATATAATAATGATAACCTATATCAAAATTAGGAAAAAAGTATGGATTATAGAATTGAAAAAGATACTATGGGTGAAATTAATGTTCCAAATAACAAATATTGGGGCGCTCAAACCCAAAGAAGTTTGGAAAATTTTCCAATTGGTGATGAAAAAATGCCAAAAAAAATCATTGAAGGTTTTGCCTATTTAAAAAAAGCTTGTGCAATTGTAAATAAAAATTTAAATAAATTAGATGAGTCTAAAACAGACGCTATTTGTGTGGCTTGTGATGAGGTTATTAAAGGAAAATTATATGATGAATTTCCTTTAGTTGTTTGGCAAACAGGTTCAGGAACTCAATCAAATATGAATATAAATGAAGTTATATCTTCAAGAGCAAGTGAGATTTTAGGAAAAGATTTTAGAGTTGAGAAAATCATACATCCAAATGATGATGTAAACAAAGGTCAAAGTTCAAACGATACTTTTCCAACAGCTATGAGAATAGCCTTTGTTTTAGATATTCAAGAAAGATTAATTCCTGCAATAAATGTATTAAAAATAACCTTTGAAAATAAATCAAAAGAGTTTGAAAATATTGTAAAAATAGGAAGAACACATCTTCAAGATGCAACTCCACTTACTCTAGGGCAAGAAATTTCAGCTTATGTTGATATGTTAGATAAAGCTTTAAATCAAATAGATGATGCCATGAAATATCTTGTTGAATTGGCAATTGGCGGAACTGCTGTTGGAACTGGATTAAATTCTCATCCTGATTTTTCACCTATGGTTTGTGAAGTATTAAATACTTTAACAAATACAAAATATGCTTTTAAATCTCATCCAAATAAATTTCATGCGCTCACAGCCCATGATGCAGAAGTTGTTTTAAGTGGAGTTTTAACAGCACTTGCTTCAAATCTAATGAAAATTGCAAATGATATAAGATGGCTTTCAAGCGGTCCTAGATGTGGAATTGGTGAGCTTAATATTCCTGAAAATGAACCAGGAAGCTCAATAATGCCAGGAAAAGTAAATCCAACTCAAAGTGAAGCCATGACAATGGTTGCTGTTCAAGTTATGGGAAATAATACAACAGTTTCAGTAGCTGCATCTCAGGGAAATTTTGAATTAAATGTATTTAAACCTGTGATTGCTTTAAATATTTTACAATCAATTAGACTTTTAAGTGACACGATGTTGGCTTTTAACGATAATTGTGCAGTGGGAATAAAGCCAAATTTGGAAAATATAAATAAATATCTAAATGATTCATTGATGTTAGTAACTGCATTGAATCCATATATTGGATACGAAAAAGCAGCACTTATTGCAAAAACAGCACATAAAAATGGTACAACACTTAAACAAGAAGCGGTTAATCTTGGGATTTTAAGCCAAGAAGAGTTTTATTCTTATGTAAAACCAGAAGAGATGATAGCAGCAAAAGCATAATTTATAATTTGGAGAAATGATTGAAAGAGTTAGAAAAATATTTTTTACTTGATGAGTTTGAAGAGGGTTGGGGGAATGGATGATGAGTTTATTTGTGAAGAACAATTATTTGATTATTGTGTGGAAGTTTTGTTTATTCCTGATGAAAAAATAGATGAATTAAACATGAAAAATGATGAACTGGAAATTGTTCTAAAAGATTTAGAACTTGAAGATATGCATGAAGATTGGTATGTAAATCTTGTAAAAAACTCTAAAGAAAGCTAAAAAAGATAATAAGAAGAAGAATCGTTTTAGTTGATTCTTCTTTTTTAAAATAGTGTTAGAAATTAATTCTAGCACCTGCAAAATAATAAGCACCTACATTTGTTCCTAACTCTTCTTCAATTTTTGTATCAAAAATATTATCAATTCCTGTATATAAAGTCAAAGTTTTATTTACATCATATTTTACTCCAACATCAACAAGTGTATAATCATCTGTTGTTGCCGTATTTTGAGTATCTGAGTATTGTTCACCTAAATATCTAAGTGATAAATTTGTTGCAACATTTGATAGAATTTTGTAATTAAATCCTAAAGATGCAGATAAATCAGGTGTAAATATCAACTCTTTATTTGTACTTTTATCCTCTGTATCAAGATATGTTAGATTGAAATTTAAATCAGCATTATCATTAAGTGTATAATCAAGATTTAACTCAACACCTTTTATATCAACTTTATCTAAATTTTCAGAAGTATAATATTTTGCATTTCCAGAACCATAAGATACAAGCTCGATTTTATCATCTATTTTTGTGTTAAATAAAACAATTTCTGAGAAAAGTTTATCCATTCTATTAGATAGTGCTATTTCAAAAGTTTGTGATTGTTCAGGTTTTAATTCATAAGCACTTGTTTTAGGTCCAAAAATAACATCTGAACCAAATCTTTTTCCATCTTTGTATGATGGTGAAACCACATATAATTCTGCAATATCAGGAGCTCTATATCCTTGTGCATAATTTGCTCTAAGATTTGTGTTTTCTGTTAGTTTTTGCACAAGTCCTGTTTGAATAGTTGCTTTATTATCGGCGTTTGAAATTTTGTCATATCTAGCTCCCATAGTTGCATTTAAACTATTTGTTAGTGCTATTTCATCTTGAATAAAAAGTGATTTATACTGTACTCTTTTAGTAATAAAATCACTTGAACTTGCAATTGGATTTATAGCACTTGAATCTCTTGTTTCTTCTCTAAATTCAAGACCTGTTGTAATAATATTTGAATCATTTAAAACATAAGTTAAATTTGATTCAATAGTATCAATTGTCACATTTGCACTGAATTTTGTACTAATTGGACCTGCAAAATTTATAGGTGTAGTTTCATTCCTTTTTTTATAGTATGAACGGTAAACTTTAGTTTGTCCTGATAAATCATCATTTATTTGATATTTTAAATCACTTGAAACATCAAATCTTCTATTATTATCTTCTGAATTTACAGGTGTGTTTTTGATTAATCCACCACCAGAAAAAGCAGCACTTCCTATATAAGTTCCTTCTCTATTTTCGTCTAAATAATTTAAATCAAAACCTAAAGATACATTATCATTTAGATTTTTTTCAATTCTAGTTCCTACATTTTTTACATTTGCATCATCACTAAATGTTACTTTGTTTGTTCCACTAATATTATTTTGTGGATTTGCTACTAATACTGCACCCGTTGTTGGATTTGTGGCAACTTGTGTATAACTTTTATTTTTTGAATATGAACTTGTATCAATGATTGAGCCAAAAAGTTTATATTTTATATCTTCTTTTGTTCCCGATGTTGTGAAGTTTACATTTTTTTCTTTTGCTTCACCATGACCATTTTGTCCATATTTTACATCAAGAGTTGAGCTGTTTTTATCAACTTTTTTAGTAATTATGTTTATTACTCCACCAATTGCATCTGAACCATAAAGCGTAGACATAGAACCTTTTACTATTTCAATTCGCTCAATCATAGATGCTGGAATTCTATTTAATTCATAAGGACCTTCAGTTTCTCCTGATAATCTTTTCCCATCAATTAAAATCAGTGTTCCATTTGCTCCCGCACCTCTTATTGAAACAGAAGCTTTTGAAGCTGAACTTGGGTGTGGAAATCTTCCAAATTGGGCATTTATTGATGGAATTTTTTCAAATACATCTTTTAAAGTTGATGCTGAAATTTTTTCAATATCTTTTTGTGTTATAACAATAACAGAAGCACTCACCCCGTCTATATTTTTTTCAGTTTTTGTGGCAGTTGTTACAGTAACATCTTCTAAAGCCGTATTTGCGAAACTATTTTGAATTAAAACAAAACTCGTGATTGTTGAAAGCAAGACTAATTTTTTCATTTCTTTTCCTTATTTGTAATATAAATTTGAATCGGGAATTTTCCCACCTATTGATTTTGCTTCACTTTTTTCTAAAATATTAAAGAAAAACTCCAAATCCTCTTTTGCTTCAATTGCTTTTATACTTTCAAAAGAAACATGTTCAATTGAATCAGCAAGTCCTAACTCTTCCAACATTGGAAGAGTTTTTACAACTAAAGCAGCCGCTTCTTTAGGGTTTTGTTTATACCAGTTAAGTGATTTTTCGTATTCTGCTAAAAATCTATTTATTAGTTTTTCTTTTCCTTTTGTATCTCCTAAATAAGCAATTCCTGCTTGTGGTATTTTTGCTTTAGTTTGAAATAATTCTCCCCACTCTTTTTGTAAATCTACACTTCTGTATAAATCAGGTGCAACTACACTTATTGGAAAAGATTTTGTTTTTCGTAAAGCAATTGAAATGGCAGGTTCTGCTAAAAGTGCATGGTCAACTCTTCTTAAAATTAGCATTTGCATAGCATCAACTGGACTTGCAACATATTGGATTTTGAAATCTTTTTTAGGGTCAAGTCCACTTTTTTTAGCAAGTTCTTGAAAAACAATATCAGGCATATCAGCTCTAAATGGAACAGCGATTTCTTTATCTTTAAAATCTTTTAGTGTTTTTAGATTTGGATCACGGCTTATCATTCCTAAAATTCCCCAAACAGAAACATTTAGAAGTTTTATATCAACTTCTTTGTTATATAAAGTTGCTGCAACATTTGTAGGAAGTGCAATAAAATCCACATCGCCTTTTAGTATTAAAGCTCTTAGTTCATCTGGGTTTTTCCATAATATAAACTCAACTTTTTTGCCTAAATCTTTTAATGCATCGGTTTGTATCATATGCATAATAGGATGAGAAACTGTTGCAAATGGACCTGCAACTACTATTTTATTTTCATCTTTTGCAAAAAGTGAGAATAAAAAAACAAAACAAATTAAAAATATTTTTTTCAAAATAAAACTCCTTTTTAAATTAACCTTTTATTCCATCAGCTCGAGAGCTTAGTAAAAATGGGTAAAAAATTTTCATGTAAATAATAAATGGAATACTCCAAAGAATTGAAGAAATTATGTAAGCTGGTATTGTATACTCTTCATAAAATGGAATAAAACTTCTAATAAATGTTGAGATAATTATTAGAAAAACTCCAAGATGAAGCCAATTATTTGTAAATATTTTTCTTCCTGTATGAATTGTTGAAATAATTATCATAACTATAAAAAATACTAAACCAAAAGTTCCCGTTGTTAAAAAATGTCTAAAATGATTTAAAGCATTTATTTTTTCATTTAAATAATCAAAACCTAAAAAACCATAACCAAGCGCTGTCATAACCACAATACTCATTAAATAAATGATAAAAGGTTTAAGTAAAATATTGTTATCTTTTAAAACAAAATCATTTAATATTCCTAAAATTGAAGCCATACAAGCAAGTGCTAAATAGGCTAAAATAGAGTTGTTTGGATATAAAAACTCAACTGCTGTGTAAAAAAGTACACAAAAAATAGCAAGGTTGTATCTAGGTGGTCTTGAATAAAATGTTTCATCAATATTTTCTTGTTCCAATAATTCGTTAATAGCTTCCATATTTATTCTTCTCAGAGCTAATAAAATCAAAACTATAAACGCCCCAAGTGATAAAATCAAAATAGAATGAGCATCAATAGTTATGATATTTGCAACACTTAAAAAAAACATTGTTTGTATAATTAAAATTGCAACTAAAGTAAAAGCAAGAGAAATATGTCTTTTGTTTACATCTGCAAAAACTGGTTTTATAACTAATGCAATAATCCATATAGTTAAAGAAATATTTAAAATAGCTACAAGGTAAACGCCTAAAAAATCCATAAACCAAAAACTAACTCTTGAAGCAGACCATAAACCTACAATATAAACCAATCTTGTTCCAATTATTGGAACACTTTCTGGAAACATTTCAGGAACACCTGTTAGGAAAAAAGCAATAATTCCTGCAATTCCTAGACCAAAAATCATTTCATACATATGCCAATTTAAAAGATTTGAAATAAAACTCAAATTTATATAACCACTAAAAGCTAATGACCATAAAATAATAGAAATCACAATATATGGAGCTAAAAGCAATAAAATTGGTCTAAATCCATAAGCTAAATATACAGGAAAATCCCCTTTGGGATAATATGCATAATGTTTTGATGCGTATTGTTTTTCATTTTCCATTATTTAAATCCTAATTCAAAAGTATTAATAATATATTCATCACTTAAAAGTTTTGCAGTTTGTTCATATACAAAAGAATCATCTCTTTTTTCTCTTGGTGTATCAATTTTAAAACTTTTTACAATATGACCCACAGGTTCAGCTTTTAATACAAGTATTTCATCACTTAATTTTATAGCTTCCATTAAATCGTGGGTTATGAATAAAATACTTAATTTATTTGTATTTATTTCTTCAATCAAAAGAGATTGAAGTTCTTTTTTAAGCCCAATATCAAGAGCTGAAAAAGGTTCATCCAAAAATAATACAGAGGGATTTAAAACCAAAGCTCTTGCAAATGAAACCCTTTGTTTCATTCCTCCACTTAAATCTTTTGGGAACTTTTCAAAATCATCTATTTGTAATCCAAATTTTAAAGCAATATTTTTTGCTAAGTCATTTGCATTTTCTTTTTTTATATTTTTTGCTCTTAAACCTAAAGCAATATTATCAATTACATTTTTCCAAGGAAGAAGTCTTGCTTCTTGAAAAGCAAATGATGAACTATTAAAACTATTTCTTATTTTTCCATCTTCAAGTGTTAATAATTTTGCACAAAGATGAAGTAAAGTAGTTTTTCCACCACCACTTGGACCTACAATAGATACCACTTCACCTTTATTTAGTTTGAAATTTATGTTTTTTAAAATCTCTTTAAACCCAAATGAAAAGCTAAGATTTTCAACTTTTAGTTCTTCTATTTTCTCCATGCCTCAACCTCTCTTTTTATAGGTTCAAGAATTAAATACTCAATTAAAAGTAAACTTCCAACCATTATTAATACAAGTGCTAGTGCAGTTGTTGTATCTAATTGACTTCTTGCAATGGCTAAGGCGGCGCCAATTCCATCATTTGCAGAAAGAAGTTCCGCCATTACAACTATTTTCCATGACATTCCTAAGGCACTAATCCATGCTGGAAAAACATAAGAAAAAATATGAGGAAAATATAAATCAAACATTTTCATTTTAAATGGAAGATGAAAACTATCAGCCATTTGTTTTAAATCTCCCTCTAAAGTCCTTGTTCCTTGTAATGCTCCTACAAAAATAATAGGAAAAGATGCAACAACAACTGTGAAAATTACTGTCATATCGCTCATTCCAAACCAAATCATTGCTAATACAATCCATGCAATTGGAGGCATCCCAACTAAAATAGTTACAATTGGTCTACTCATCATAGAAGCTGTTACAAAAAGCCCTGCTAGTAACCCTAAAGCTGAACCAAAAATAAGTGAAATACAAAAACCAAAAAATGCTCTTTTTATAGTAATAGCCATATCATTTAAAGCACTTGGTTCATTTAACATTGAAAACAGTGTAATCATCGTATCTTTAGGCGATGGTAAAACCAAATTTCCATAAAGTTGATTTCCAAAATCCCATAATGCAAAAAATAGAAAGATTGAAGCAATAGAACCCCAACCACTCCATAAATATGAGGGAAAGTCTTTTATTATTTTAAATAAAAATTTCATTTAATTCCTAAAGTTAATTATATTTTCCGAATTATAATAAGAATGATAACGATTATCATTGACTTATGTCAATTTTATAATATAGGTTTGGACTCAAATATCAATTTTAATAACTATTATCAATTTTATAAAAGATTAAGTTTTACTTTGTTAGCATTCCGTTAATATTTTGTTAACAAAGTACATATTTTATAGGGTATTGAAATTGAAAGAAAACAAAGATAAACATTTAGACTCAAAAGAAATTTTTGAAAAAGAAAAAACTATTGAAATAAAACATGATGGGCAATCTTATTATCTAAAAATTACAAAAGCGAACAAATTAATACTCACTAAGTAACTACAAAATAAAAAACAAACCTAGCCAGCCATAGTAAAGTTCTCCTACAAATAGCCAGCCAATTTTAAAGTTCAGTAATAAATTTACTTTATAGCGCGCTGGTATTAAATAAATAAGTTTATTTAATAATTATAATTATTTCCATGGAGGAAAAAAATTTGAATAAATATATCACAAGTAAAAAACACAAAACAGTTAATTATCTAGGAGCATCAGTTGTAACTGCTGCTGTTTTATTAACAACACCCCTTATACTAAATGCCGAATCTACAGTTTTACCAAGCGTTGAAGTTGAAACAGATAAAACTATAGATTATACTGATACTTATAAAGTAAATAAATCTTCATCAGCAAAAGTTGTACAAGATTTAGTTGATACTCCTCAAACTATTCAAGTAATTACAAAAAAAGTAATGGAAGAGCAAAAAGCTACAACTTTACAAGAAGCTTTAAGAAATACTCCAGGTGTTACTTTGTTATTGGGTGAACAAGGTAATACAAACGACAAAAATAATATTTCTATGAGAGGATTTGATGTTAATAGTAGTATTTATAAAGATGGTATAAAAGATTTAAATGCTGCAACAAAAGATATGTTTAACACAGAAGCTGTTGAGATTACAAAAGGTACAGTTGGAGCTGATAATGGAGCTAGTGTTCCATCTGGATATATAAATCAAGTTACAAAAACAGCAACAAATAAAGACAAAGGTGAAGTTACAGGTTCTTATGGTACAGCAGATAATTCAAGATTAACAGCAGATTTAAATAAAGCATTAAGTGAAACTTCAGGTGTTAGATTAAATGTAATGAAACAAGACGGTGAAGTACCAGGAAGAGATGAAGTTGAACTTGATAGACTTGGTATTGCAGCTTCTGTTGCTTTTGGAATAGGAACAAATACAAGAAGTTCATTTTCTTATGAAAGATATGAACAAGATGATGTTCCAGATGGGGCAATTCCTGTTATTGGATTAAAAGGTTATTATAATAGTAATAGCGCATTAATGGGTGCAAATAAAGTTGATACTTCTAACTTTTATGGAACATCAAATGATTATGAAAAAGTAACAACAGATACTTTTACAGCTAAATTTGAACATGATTTATCAGATAAAACAACAGTAACAAATACAACAAGATATGGAAAATCAAAAATTGATTCACTTTTAACACAAAGTGCAGCGCTTACTTTAACAAATGCTAATCCATCAAATTGGACAGCAACAAGAGTAGCACAAGCAAGATGGCAGGAAAATGAAATCTTAGCAAATGTAACAAATTTTAAAACATCAGCACAAACAGGTTCTGTTATACATAATATAAGTAGTGGATTTGATGTATCTATTGAAAACCAAACAACTAAAATAAGAACTGCAAATGGTATAACAGCAGATGAGAAATTGGTAAATCTTTATAATCCAGTAACAATTGGATATTCTAATTTATCATTAGACCCAACAGGTGCCAGAACATTTGGAGAAACAAAAAACCTTGGTGCTTATGCTTTTGATTCTATTAATCTTGGAGAAAAAGTTATATTAACAGGTGGTGGAAGACTTGATAAATATGAAACAAAAACAGATATTACAGCACTTTCAACAGCTACTTCTAATCCAACTCTTCCAGTTGGAACATTAGTTCCATCAAACTTAGAAGATTCAGGAACTCTAAAAAGCTGGAAAGTGGGAGCTGTGTATAAACCTCTTGATAATGGAAGTATTTATATTTCTTATGCAGATTCACAATTACCACCAAGTGGAGCTAACTTTACTTTAAGTTCAAGTGCAACAAGTGGTGCAAATCCTGAAATGGATCCTCAAGAAGCACAAACTATAGAACTTGGAACAAAATGGGATTTATTAAATAATAGATTATCTTTAACAAGTGCGATTTATAAAACAATTAATCAAAATGAATTAATTAATATAAGTTCAACAAGTATTGCTGAATATGAACAAGTTGGTGAAAGAGAAGTTAAAGGTATAGAATTAGGTCTTGCAGGTCAAATCACAGATGCGTGGTCTGTAACAGCTGGAGTTGCAAAAAGTGAATCAGAAATTACAAAAGGAACAACTGCAACAACTGGTTCAGCACTTGCTTATACTCCAAAGTGGACAGCAACACTTTGGTCTTCTTATAACTTTACAAAAGACTTAACAGCAGGAATGGGAGCTAGATATTCAGGGAAAATGTATGCAGGATATGCATCTGCTGCTAATCAAAATGGTACAGTTGCTCCTGCTGATGGAAGACTTACAGAAGTTGAAGCTTATGTGGTTTATGATGCAATGGCTTCATATAAAATTAGTAAAAACTTATCTACACAAATCAATATTTATAACTTAGCAGATAAAGAGTATGTTGCAAATGTTAATAAAAATGGAAATAGATATACACCAGGTGCTGCAAGAAGTGGTTTAATTTCTTTAGCATATAAATTTTAATTAGTTCAATCCCTTTTGGGATTGAACTATTATTTTGTAAATAAAATTACAAATAATTTTATTTACAAAATAATAAAAAGGAAAAATCTATGATATTACATATTCCAAATGTACTAAGTCAAAACCAAGTAAAAGAGTGCAGAGAGTTGTTAGATAAAGCTTCATGGATTGATGGAAAATTAACAGCTGGAAGTCAAGCCGTTAATGTAAAAAGTAATCTTCAATTAGCAGAAGATAGCCAATTGTTAGCATATTTAAGACAGATGATAACTCAAGCTTTAAAAACAAATCCTTTATTTGTAAGTGCTGCCTTACCAAATCACATAATTTCTCCTTTTGTAAATAAATATGAAAATAGTGGTGCTTATGGAAATCATGTTGATAACTCAATTTTATATGATGCAACGGTTGCAAAACACTATAGAACTGATGTTTCATGCTCTTTATTTTTCACAGACCCTGATGAATATGAGGGTGGAGAAATGGTAATAGAAGATACTTTTGGAACACATGAAGTAAAACTTCCAGCTGGAGATATGATACTTTATCCCTCAACTTCTTTACACAGAGTTGAACCCGTTACTAAAGGTGTTCGAATGGTTAGTTTTATGTGGACTCAAAGTATGATTAGAAGTGCTTGGAAAAGAACTATTTTATTTGAACTTGATAATACAATTCAAAGTTTAAGAGCCAAATATGGAGAAACACAAGAGGCTGTAAACCTATCAATTCATTATCATAAATTAATTCAAGAGTGGGCTGAACTTTAATGATAAAAGAAAAGTTAGACTTTATTCCAAATGATTTAGTATCACTTAAAGATTATGAAAGATATGCAAAAGAGCGAATGGATTTAAACTCTTTGGCTTATGTTTGTAGTGGAGCAGGAGATGAAATAACTTTTAGAAGAAATGAAGAAGCTTTTTCTAATATTTTTTTAGAAACAAACACTTTAGAAGATTTAGGTGGAGCAAATACAAAAATAGAGTTATTTGGAGAAACTTATTCTTCACCAATATTTTTAGCACCAGTTGCTTATCAAAAGTTAGTGGATTTTGATGGAGAAATAGCAACCGCTCAAGCTGCAAATGCTATGAATACTTGTATGTGTGTTAGTTCCTTTTCAAGTTCTACTTTAGAAGATATTTCAAATACTACAAGTTCACCTCTTTGGTTTCAACTGTACATCCAAGCTGATATGAATACAAATATAAAACTTATAAGAAAAGCTGAGAATCTAGGTTTTAAAGCCTTAGTTATTACAATAGATGCGCCAATTTCAGGTCTTAGAAACACAGAACAAAGAGCAGGATTTTATTTACCAAATGAAATTTGTGCAATTAATATTGAAAATATAAATCCAATGCAAACAACAAATAATTTTGAAAATATATTAGATATTGCAAAAATATTACCAACATGGAAAGATATAGAATTTATCAAAAATAATACTAATTTATCAGTAATTTTAAAAGGAATAACTAGCGTTTCTTATGCAAAAAAAGCAGTAGAGTTAGGAATTGATGCAATTGTAGTATCCAATCACGCAGGACGAACATTGGACACACTTCCTGCTAGTATAGAAATTTTGCCAAAAATAGCAAATGAAATAAAAGGAAAAATTCCAATACTTTTTGATGGTGGAATAAAAAGAGGAACAGATGTTATAAAAGCAATTGCATTGGGTGCAAGTGCTGTTATGATTGGACGACCAATAATGTATGGTTTAGCAACAGCTGGTGCTTTAGGTGTTGCTCATACTTTAAAAATTTTAAAAGAAGAACTTGAAGTTTCTATGATTTTTACAGGTTGTAAAAATATAGAAGAGCTTAAAAAATTAGAGCTCACTTTTAATAACAATTATCAATTACATTAAAAAATTGTTAAAACTAATTTGTTAATATTTCATAGAAAATAAAAAAGGAGCAAGAATTTGCATAAAACAATATGGTTTAAAATACATATGATTTTAGGATTAACAGCAGGTTTCGTATTACTTGTTGTTGGAGTTACTGGAGCAATTTTATCTTTTGAAAAAGAGATAACAAAATTTATAAATAAAGATAGTTATGAGGTTTTTGTACCAAATGAAGCAAAACTTTCTACAAAAGAATTATTAGAAAAACTTCAAGAAAAACTACCAGAAGCTAAGATAAATAGTCTTTCTTTTTCAAGTGATGTAAACTCATCAGTTATAATAAATGTAGCAGGAAAAGGTGAGGGTAAAGAAGCAAAAAGGGGAAAGAGTTATTATATAAATCCATATACAGCTGAAATTTTGCCAGAAATCAAAGGAAAAGCATTTTTCTCTTTGATCTTAGATTTACATAGAAGATTAATGTTAGGTGAAGTTGGAAAACAAGTTGTAGCAATTAGTACAATTTCTTTAATTATTCTTTCTTTAAGTGGACTTTATATTTATTGGGGAAGAGTTAGAAGAGCATTTTTTAGAAGTTTAACTTTTAGTTTTAACCATCATGGAAGAGCATTTTTATCAACAATGCATAGTTCTATTGGGATGTGGGTTCTTCCATTTTATTTATTAGCTTCATTAACTGGACTTTATTGGTCTTATGAGTGGTATAACGCCACTTTATATAAAATAGCAGGAGTTGAAAAACCTCAAAGAAATATGCCTCTTCAAATGCAAAAAGGTTCAACTGAACCAAACTTTGATGATTATCAAAAGGCAGTTGAATTGTTTAATGTTTTAATTCAAAAAGAATATTCTGACGCAAATATAAGATTCCCTCAAAAAGGAAGCGTTTATAGTTTCAGTTATTTAGATGTAGATTCAGCACATTATAGAGCAAGAAATACTTTAGAATTGGACATAAATTCAAATCAAATAGTAAAACACGAAAGATATGAAGATAAACCATTAAATGAACAATTAATGAAAAGTATATTGCCTTTACATACCGGTGAATATTTTGGAATAATTGGGCAAATTGGTATGTTTTTAGCCTCGTTTTTTATGTTACTTTTTACAGTTACAGGAGTGATGTTATATTTAAAAAGACATAAAAAGAGGAAAAAACGGGAGATAAAAGAGTAGTTTTAAACTACTTTTTTATCGTAATTCTACATATATCTTTGTTTTGCGCTATCTTTGATTTTTGCAATTTCAACTAAAATAAATCCATCAATACAATCTGCGAAATTATTATCAACATTAAATCCTAAAAATTTAACACCATCCACAAGTCCAATTTCAGTGTATTGTTTGTAAAGAGTAGGAATTGAAACACCAATGCTTGCCAAAGTTGATTTTAAAAATTTGAAATCTTTTTTCTTATCATTTAAGTCAAAAAGTTCTTTTATTTCATTTAGATTATTTGAGTAAGAATAAGGAATTTTTGCTTCAATTAAAGTCTTTTTTTCTCCATAATAGTGATTGTAATAAAATATCATCATATCTTTTGTAACAGTTGGTAATGAGCCACTTATTGAAACAGGTCCAAACATGTATTTGATATTTGGATTATTTTTTATATAAGCTCCAATTCCAAACCATAAATAATCCAAAGCTCTTGTTCCCCAATATTTTGGTTGTACGAAACTGCGTCCTAGTTCAATAGAATCTTTTAAATAAGGAGTAAATTCTTCGTTGAATTTAAACAAAGTATTTGAATAAAAACCTTTTACTCCAATATTTTTAAATATAAAATCAGAATTCCCAACTCTATATGAACCCACAATTTCTAAATCATTTTCATCCCATAAAATAATATGTTGGTAATAAATATCATATTTATCTGTATCTCTTTTTTTATTTACACCTTCACCCACTTTTCTAAATGAAACTTCTCTTAATCTTCCAAGTTCCTTTAAAACAATCGAATCTTCTGTGTAATCATATAAATAGATTTTTTTGCCATCATTAGTTTGACCAATTAGTTTTGATTTTTTTAATTCATTCAATAAATCAATTCTACTAACAGGATGTGCAATAGCACTTTGAGTTTCAAAAAAAGACTTTTTTCCTTTTTTTAAACTATAAAGATGTTTTTTGTAAAGATTTAATAAAAACTTTTTATCTATTCCTTTTGGCGTTATATTTTCATTTGGAATAATTTGCCCAATTTTAATAGCAATTCTTTTTGATTTTTTATTAAACATTTCATTGGATAATAAAAGTGTTGAAAAAGTTTTATTTATAATTGAAATTGTATAAAAAGTTTTTGAATTTTTCGCATCTAAGAATATTGGTAAAATTGGTGCATTAGAGTTTTGTGCAAAGTTTAAAAAACCTTTATTCCAATTTGGGTCTTTTATTCCTTTTGTTGTAGCACGACTTACTTCACCTGCTGGAAAAATAATGAGAGCTTCTTCATTATTTAAAGCTTCATAGATTTTTTTTATATCACTTGTTGATTGTTTTAATTTGTAGTTATTAATTGTAATAAATAAAGAATTTAAAGCTTCAAAACCTTCTAAAAAGTCGTTTGCGATGATTCTTACATCTTTTCTTACTTGTCCTATAAGTCTTAACAAACATAAAGCATCAAGTCCACCTAAAGGATGATTTGCAATAATTACCACTTTTCCACTTGAGGGAATATTTTGCAAATCATTACTTGAAACCGTATAATCAAAATCAAAATAATCTAATACAGCATCGACAAATTCAAATCCTTTTAAGTGAGAATTTTGTGATAAAAATTCGTTTATTGAGTCTTCGTGTACTATTTTTTTTGCGATTTTAAAGAGAGATTTTTTTAGAAAATTTTCTTTTTTTTCTATATTTGGAAATTTTCTCTCAATTTCTTTTTGAATATTTATCATTTCATACTCCTAATTTATCGTAATTCTAATTTCTTTTGATTACAAAAAGGTGACAAGACCAGTTTATGAAGTGCTTTATAAACTTATGATAAAATCTTTCTTAATTTAAACAAGGAAAATTTTTATGAATAAATCAAATATTACAAATCTAATCACAGTTTTAGTTATGGTTTTTGGATATTTAAGTGGAAATAATTTAATTTATATGGTTGGTTTATTTGCTTTTAGTGGAGCGATTACAAACAGTTTAGCTATTCATATGTTGTTTGAAAAAGTTCCTTTTTTATATGGAAGTGGTGTGATTGAAAGTAAATTTTCACAGTTCAAAATTTCAATTCATAATCTACTTATGAATCAATTTTTCACAAAAGAACACTTAACAAAGTTTTTCCAAGATGAAATGAATAGTGCAAAAAAAACAATAGATTTTGAAAAAATCCTAAACAAAACAGATTTTTCTCCAGCTTATGAATCTCTAAAAGAATCAGTAATGCAATCATCTTTTGGTGGAATGCTAGGAATGTTTGGTGGAGAAGCAGCACTTGAACCTTTAAGAGAACCCTTCACAAAAAAACTACAAGTGTCAATAATCTCAATTTCACAAACAGATGCTTTTCAAGAAGTAATAAATGAAGCCCTTAAATCAGAAGATTTAACAGCAGATGTATACGAAAAACTAAGCCGTATCGTAAATACAAGATTAGAAGAACTAACACCTAAAATGGTAAAAGAAATAGTTCAAGAAATGATAAAAGAACATTTAGGATGGTTAGTTATTTGGGGAGCAGTTTTTGGTGGACTGATTGGATTGGTTAGTGCATTAATAGTATAGTTCTTAAATAAAAGAACTATCTACTTTACCTCAAAAATCCAATTGGCACTGCATACATATTTTTATCAATTTCTAAAAATGTATTTCCCATATATAAAACTATCCCTTTATCAAACTCTTTATTTATCTCTTCTTTTAATTTATATATATGTTTAAAATCATCTTTTTTTACTGTTTTAGATGCTTTTATTTCAAGTGCTATGATTTTATTTGAATACTCTAAAATAAAATCAATCTCTCTTTTATCCGTTGTTCTGTAATAATATAAATTAGTTCTATTTTGAGCATAAGAATTAGCTTTTAGTAATTCACTAAAAATAAATGTTTCAAATATTTCACCTTTTAGTGGTGATTTATTAAATTCATCTTCTGTTTTAATTTGTAATAAATGACATAATACTCCAGTATCTATAGAAAATATCTTTGGAGTTTTTACCAATCTTTTTAACTGATTATTAAAATATGGCTGTAATTTTTGAATTTGGTAAGTATGTTCTAAAACACTAAAGTAACTATCAAATGTTTTACTATCAAGTCCAACTTGTATTTGAATATCATTTTTATTAAATATACTCCCACTTCTAAACATACAATGTTTATACATATTTATAAACTTATCCATATTTCTAATATTTGCAAGCTCTTTAGCATCTGATTCTATATATGTTCTTATATATGAGCTAAACCAAAGATATTTACCTTTTTGGCTATCAATTTTACTTATTTCAGGATAACCCCCATCGATAATATCTTTTTCAATACTTATATCTTCATATTTTGTTAAAAGATATTTATTTAAATCTTTTGAAAAAATATCAATAATATTATCATTACTTTGGTTTTTTTCTTTTAATGAAAAAGGATAAAGTTCTACTATACCTATTCTTCCAGCAAGGGAATCTGATATTTCTTTAAAGCCTTGAAGTGATGCAGAACCAGTTAAAATGAACTCTCCATTAATTCTGTCTTTATCAACATACTCTTTTATAGATATAAGAAGTTGGGGTAATCTTTGTATTTCATCAATGACAACTGGCTTAGATAATGATTCAATAAATCCTTTAGGATTATTTTTAGCCATTTCGTACATATTTATATCATCTAAAGTTATATAATTTTCGATGTTTAAGTGTAATGCTAAAGTAGATTTTCCAACTTGTCTAGCCCCACTAATAAGTAAAACTGGAAAAAACTTTTGATATTCTTTTATATCTTCTAAAATTAATCTTTGAATATACATTCTTATTCCTTTAAATTTATGGATTATAATACTATAATTTTTATACTTTTAAACTTGTATTTTAGAATAAATATGAATTAAAGCCCATTGTTTTAGTTTTTTATTATATTTTGTAATAAAAAAGTAGAAAATCTGAAAAATTAAATAGATGTTAAAAGCTTTAGATACTCAATATACAAGGAACATTGACTAGCATTTACAGATATAGAAAAATATATGTATGTTGTGGTTGTGGACTGATTGGATTGCTTAGTGCGTTGGTTTCGTAGAAAAAGGGACTTTTAGTTTTCTTTCTTTTTTTTATAACATAAACTGAATAGCATCTTTTGCAGTCCCAGTACATAGTCCTCCATCAAAATTGTTTTCATAAAGATATTCATCATCTTCATCTTTTTCATTAGAAGAATAAATATTAATCATATATCCACCCTCAGTGCTTTCAAATATTTCATAAAATGAATTATTATATTCAAACTCTACTCTACTAACTTCTTTAAGTTTAGATGCTAATTGCAAAATCATTTCTTTTTTCATAAAAAACCTTTTTATAACTATTTTTCTATTGTTAATAATCTAAATATATAAAATTTTATTTTGAACTTATACAGTATATTCTCATAATAAAAATTAAAATAAACAATTTATAATTCGTTATTTTTGATTGATTTTGTAAACCCCAAGTTAAAGTTTTTTTAACTACAATATACTATTTCATGACAAAGGGTTTTATTATAATGTTTCAATTTGGTATCTATGAACAACTAATTAATAGTTTAATTTCAAATAAATTAAACCAACTAGACACTAATAAATTTTATTTAAAAACAACTCAGCTAGATAAAAATGAAGCATCAACAGTTCTGACACAATATTTATCAAAAATATTAAATTTAGGATTAAATTTAATTAGTGGTGAAAATAGTATTGAAAAACAGATAAATCTTATTAATAAAATAATACTTTTATTAAAAGATGAAATTGAAAAACAAGATTTTGAACAAAATTTATTAGATACAAATACTTCAATTTTAAAAGCGGTGTTACCGAAAATAGATTCAAAAATAAATAATTTTGATAATTTTATAAAAGAAATTACACCATATACAGGACTAACTCAAAGTGAACTTTTTACAGGTAGTAACGCTAGTATATCATTAGAAAGTGAAATAAAAAAAGAAATTCTTTCAAGTGATAAGATATATTTTTTAGTTTCTTTTATAAAATGGTCTGGAATAAGAATTTTTGAAAAAGAGTTAAGAGAGTTTACAAATTCAGGAAAACAATTAAAAGTTATTACTACTTCATATATGGGAGCAACAGATTTAAAAGCAGTTGAATTTCTTTCAAGTTTATCCAATACACAAATTAAAGTTTCATATAATACAGCTAATGAAAGATTACATGCAAAGTCTTATCTGTTCTTTAGAGACACAGGTTTTCATACTGGATACATTGGTTCTTCAAATATTTCAAAAAGTGCACTTACAAGTGGGTTAGAATGGAATTTAAAAGTTACTTCTACTGAAATATCTCATATTATTAAAAAGTTTGAAAAAACATTTGAAACATATTGGGAAGATAAAGAGTTTGAACTCTTTACAAAAGCAGATACCCTAAAACTTCAAAATGCATTGAAAAATGATTCAATTATTGATAAAAATAGTGCAGTTACATATTTTGAAATAAAACCATTTCATTATCAAGAAGAAATTTTAGAAGAGTTACAAGTCCAAAGAAAAATTCATAATAGATATAAAAATTTAGTAGTTGCAGCCACAGGTACTGGTAAAACTGTAATTAGTGCATTTGATTACAAAAGATTTAAAAATCAAAATAGTAGTGCAAAACTTCTTTTTATTGCGCATAGAAAAGAGATTCTAATTCAAGCAAGAGCTACTTTTCAAGGAATACTGCGAGATAATAATTTTGGTGAATTTTGGGTTGATGGTATGACTCCACTTTCAAATGAATATGTTTTTGCTTCTGTACAAACTTTACAGAACAATATAAATGAGATAAATCTGAGTAAAAATTATTATGATTTTATAATCATAGATGAAGTTCATCATATCGCTGCAAAAAGTTATAGACCAATTTTGGAAAAGTTTGAACCTAAAATACTATTGGGACTTACTGCTACACCTGAAAGAATGGATAATGAAAATATTTTAGATGATTTTTGTGGAGTTATTTCCTCAGAAATAAGACTTCCTGAAGCATTAAATCGAAAATTACTTTGTCCTTTTCAATATTTTGGAATAAGTGATAATGTAGATTTAAAAAATATTAAATGGCAAAGTGGTAAATATCATGCAAGTGAATTAACAGACGCTTTCACAACACAAAATAGAGTCCAAGATATAATCCAAAAATGTGAAGAGTACTTAATTAATATAGATGATGTTATTGCCTTAGGTTTTTGTGTAACTCAAGAACATGCAAAATATATGAGTGAAAAATTTAATGAAGCTGGATTAAAAGCTGATTATTTAATAAGTGGTAGTAATAATCGAGATAATGTAAAATCAAGATTATCAAAAAAAGAGATTAATTATCTTTTTGTAGTTGATATCTTTAATGAAGGTGTGGATATCCCTGAAATTGATACAATTTTATTTTTGCGACCAACAGAGAGTTTAACAGTATTTTTACAACAATTGGGAAGAGGTCTTAGATTCTCTGACAACAAAGAGTGTTTAACTGTACTTGATTTTGTTGGAAATGCAAGGGATGAGTATGATTTTGAGGGTAAATTCAGAAGTTTAATTGGAAAAACTACAAACTCAGTAAAAGATGAAATAGAGAATGAATTTCCTCATTTGCCATTAGGTTGCTCAATTGTATTAGAAAAGAAAGCAAAAGAACATATTTTAAATAATATAAAAAAAGCTACATCTTTTGGACGAAAAAAATTAATATCTAAAATTCGTGATTTTAAAAACCATACTACTTTACCATTAACAATAGATAATTTTATGAAAATAAATCATATATCATTAGAAAATTTATATAAAAATGATAGTTTTACAAAACTTTGTTATGAAGCTGGTGAGATAAAAGATTATGATGAAATTAATGAAATAGAATTACTAAGAACAATATCAAAAAAATGGCTTTTATCAAAATCAATAACTTATTTTGAATTTATTTTAAAGATTATTGAAAATAAATTTGATTTAAATTTTATAAAAACGCAAACAGAAAGATTAATGCTTACGATGTTGTATTATGACTTTTGGCAAGAACCTAAGAAATTTGAAACATTAGAAGATGGAATAAAATATATAGGACAAAATAGATTATTAGTTGATGAAATGAAACAGATTGTAAAATTATTAATAGATAAAATAAATTATTTAGAAGATGATTTAGATTTACCTTATAATTGTCCTATAAAAGTTCATTCAAGATATACAAGAGAACAAATACTATCAGCTTTTGAACAAAATACTATAAATAAAAAATCAAGTAGCAGAGAAGGTGTTTTAAATATAAAAGAAAAGAACACAGAGTTATTATTTGTTACATTAGAAAAAACAGAAGATAAATATTCACCAACAACTATGTATGATGATTATGCAATAAGTGAAAAATTATTTCATTGGCAATCTCAGAATTCAACAAAACCAGATTCTTCAAAAGGTCAAAGTTATATTTATCATCAAAAAAATGATAAAAATATAATACTATTTGTAAGAGAATCAAATCATACTAATGATAAAAAAACTATGACATATATTTGTTTAGGAAAATGTTTTTATAAAAATCATTATGGTTCCCAACCAATGAGTATAACTTGGGAACTTGAAAAAGAGATACCAGCATTTTTATGGAAGAATATTGCAAAAATGGCAGTTGGTTAATAAAAATTAAAAAATAAGCAATTTCTCTATTATAATTTAAAAAGAAAATAATATAACCAAACTTAAGAATAGTGAGAATAATGAGAATTCTCATCTTTTTTGAATTCTAATACACTTTTTAAAGAATCAATCTCCTCTTTTAAAGTGCTAACTTCTTCTTTTAAAAGAGCATTTTCTTTCTCTATTTTTTCTATTAAATTCTCGAATTTTGCTATTTCTTCGTGAATGATTTCATTTCTTCTTTTTAAAATTAAAGCTTCATTTTTATGTTTTTGCGCTTCTTCCATCGCAAGTTTGCTTAATAATTCATAGTTCATTTTAAATCCTTTGAAACAAAATCGATAATATATATCATATTATAAAAAATAGTATTTGAATATTATTTTACTTTAAAATCTTTGATTTGTGGAATTTTATTACAATAAATAACAGAATTTTTGCATATTATGTAGAAAATAGGAGTTAAAAAAGAAATAGTAAAGTACCTCCAACAACTATCGCGCCAATACTTGCCCAAATAGGAATACCAATTGTATGTTTTCCATTAAATTGCTAGTTTTATATTGTTTTTAAATAGATAGTATAAAAATTTATATTACAATCAATTACAAAACTATTATATGTTAGAATAAGCCAAAATTTTTTTGGGGTTATTATGGATGGGATTGAAGTAGTTGTTTTATTAGATGTTGGTGGATTGCAAGACAAAGAAAAGTTTGAAAAACATGTGAAAAAAGAGGGTTTTAAGACTGTTGAGGGAGAAGATTTTGTATATACGGCAACTTCGTCAACTACGACTTTTTCTACAAAAGCATATATTTTAGAAGTCTTTAAAAAAGGGCTTCAAAAAAATGTTTTTAATGATGCAAATTTGATTTTTTTATTAAATGAAACGCCATATCCAACATATTATTTTGACAAAAATACAAATGATTTTGAGTTAGCACAAGTAGAAAAATAGTGAAAAATATTTATGAATTTTTAAAAAATCTAAAAGATGAAAAAAGAACAAAAGAGTGTCAACTTCTAATCGTAAATGATGAAAAACAAGCACAAATAGCTTCTGATATAGTTGCATATTTGGGTTTGAAACCTTTTGTTTTATCTGATTTTAGGGCAAATTTTGGGGATGATTTATTGTCATTTTCAAATGAACTTCAAGATATTACAAAAACTTTGAGTTCTTATTACTCTTACAAAAAACTAGACAAAATCCTAATCTCACCAATACGAACGATTTCTTACGCCCTTCCAAAAGAGAAGTGTTTTGATAGTTTTACAATAAATTTTGCAGATACAATCAAAATTGATGAGTTAAAATCAAAACTTTACAATTGGGGATATTATTTTGTTGATATTGTAACAAGTGAGGGAGAAGTCTCTATTCGTGGAGATATTATCGATATTTGTCCACTTGGAAGCGACTTTGGTTTTAGGGTTTCTTTATTTGATGATGAAGTTGAAAGCATTAGGAAATTTGATATTGAAGACCAAAAATCAACAAAAGATGAAATAGAATTTTTTACAATAAACCCAGCTTTTTTAGCTCTTGATGAAAATTCTTTGAGTGAAATAAACGAAAAAATAGAAAATATTTCAAGTGATGCTTTTATCAAAGATATTCACTCTTTAGGTTTTTGGTATTTAGATGAATTGGGCGAATATTTACCTCAAAATCTCAGCTCATTTATCACTCAAGATGCTTTAGAAGAGCTGGATGAAGTTTATGTTTTTGAAGAAAAAAGAATAAATAAAGATAAGTTTTTATTAACACCTCAAATCTACTCTAGTAAAAATTATCAAGAAATCGCCCCTGCAAATGTAAAAGAGTTTATCTCTTTTCACAAAGAGAAAAAAATTACAATTATTTCAGGAACTGAGGCTAAAGTAAAAGGTTATGATTTAGATTTAAATGATAAAAAAATCAAATATGTTTTTGAAAACTATATTTTAAATCTAGTAAGTAACGACGAAGTAATCATTTCACTTAACAAAGAGATAAAAAAACGAAGAAAGAAAAAAGTAAAACTTGTTCTTGATGAACTTCAATTAAATGATTATGTAGTTCACGAAAAACACGGAATTGGTCAATACAAAGGAATAGAGCCTGTTACAGTTATGGGTGCAAAAAGAGACTTTGTAATTGTGATGTATGCAGGTGATGACAAGCTTTTAATTCCAGTTGAAAACATAGATTTAATTGATAGATATGTGGCCGATGGAAGTTCTTATGCCGTTGTTGATAAGTTAGGAAAAGGAAGTTTTGCTAAACTAAAAGAAAAAGTAAAAGATAGACTTTTTGCCATTGCAAATGATATTATCAAAATGGCAGCAGCAAGAGAACTTGTAAATGGTATCAAAATCAACACAGATAAAAAAATCCTTGAAGATTTCCAAAAAAGTGCAGGATTTGATTATACCAAAGATCAAAAACGAAGTATTAAAGAGATATTTGCTGATTTAAGTTCTGGTCGAGTTATGGATAGACTTCTTTCAGGTGATGTTGGATTTGGTAAAACAGAAGTTGCAATGAATGCCATGTTAGCTGTAATTTTAGACGGTTTTCAAGCAATATTTGTGTGTCCAACTACACTTTTAGCAACACAACATTATCACAGTATGCAAAAAAGATTCTCTGAGTTTGGAATAAGTATTGCCAAACTTGATGGAAAAACATCTGCTAAAGAAAAAGCTCATATCAAAAAAGGTTTAGCAAGTGGAGAGATAAAATTAGTAATTGGAACACACTCTTTACTTGAAATACAAACAGATAATTTAGCTTTAGTAATCATCGATGAAGAGCATAAATTTGGGGTTAAACAAAAAGAGAAACTAAAACATTTAAGAGAAGATGTGCATATTTTCTCAATGAGTGCAACACCAATTCCTCGAACTCTAAACCTAGCTTTATCAAAACTAAAAGGAATGAGTTCACTTCTAACTCCACCAACGGAGAGATTGGGAGTGCGAACTTATGTAAAAGAGTTTAGTGAAAAACTAATCAAAGAGATAATTTTAAGGGAAAAAAGAAGAGGTGGACAACTTTTTTATGTGCATAATAACATCGCTTCAATCGAAGTTAAAAAGAAAGATATTGAAGCAATAGTTCCAAATATCAAAATCCAAGTTATCCACTCTCAAATCAAACCAGCAGATGCTGAAAAAGTAATTGATGCTTTTGAAAACAAAGAGTTTGATATTTTATTAGCAACTTCAATTGTTGAATCAGGACTTCATCTACCAAATGCAAACTCAATTATCATTGATGGAGCTGATAGATTTGGAATAGCTGATTTACACCAATTAAGAGGAAGAGTTGGACGAAGTAACAAAGAGGGATTCTGTTATTACATAGTTGAAGATAAAAAACAAATCACACCAGATGCCGTAAAAAGACTTGTTGCTTTAGAGTCAAACTCATATTTAGGAAGTGGAACAGCCTTAGCTCACCAAGATTTAGAAATCAGAGGTGGAGGAAACATAATAGGTGAAGACCAAAGTGGACATATCAAACAAATCGGATATGGTTTATACTTAAAAATGTTAGAAGATGCTCTTGCTAGTTTAAGTGAAAATGGAAAAATTGAGAAAAAATCAGTTGATATAAAACTAGCAATTTCAGCATATATCAGCGATGATTATATCCTTGAAGATAGAGTTAGACTCGAACTTTACAGAAGATTAAGTAAGGTAAATGATATTCAAGAAGTTTATGTAATAGAAGAAGAGATGGAAGATAGATTTGGAAAACTTGATATTTATACAAAACAATTTATCGAGTTAATCATCATAAAAATCCTAGCTTTAAATCTAGGAATCCAAAATATCAGCTCTTATGAAATGAATATAACATTTACAAAAGATGATGCTACAAAAGAGAGTATTAAATCACCAAGCAAAGATGATGACGATATTATTGCTACAACTTTGAGGTATTTGAGAAAGTAAGAGTTTAATTAAACTCTAACTCACAAACAACCTGCGCATGATCACTATTAAAAAGTGAGCCATTTTGATTTTTTTGCAGGTGTTTGTCAAAAACTTCATAAGAAGTGATTTGTCCTATATGATTTTGTTTGTTTTTATCAAATAATTTTGAAACAAAAACATAATCCAAAACATTTCCTTTTCCAGCAAAATAACTTGTTGGAGTTCGTTTTATCTCTTTTTGTTCTGGATGTGGATTGTAAATTTTTGGTTTAAAATAATTATAAGCATCAAGTAATAAATAATCATCTTTTTTCAAAGTTTCATCATGATATTTTTTATTTGTAAGTGCTTCAATTGTTACAGAAAACTCTTTATCATTTAAATCACACATTAAAATAGCTGGATTTTGAGTTCTATTAATATCGCTAAAAATAGAACTAGCTTCACAAAGTCTTTGTTTTAAAGATACTGAATAATTTTCTTCTAATGCTTTTTTGATTTTTTCTTTTTTTTCATTTAGAGTTTCATCTTTTGTAAAAACATATTCAAATTCATTGTCTCTATTTGATTTTAAATGACAAACATATACATCTAATTCTTTTTGATTTGACAAGGCTATCGTAGCTTTTATTGGCGCTCTTGCAAATTTGAAAAAACCATTCAAATAGTGTTTTTTCAAAGCTGAAAAATCTATTTCAACTTTTTTTAGATTTTTTATTGGATATTTCGAAGCAAGTGCTACAGTTGTGCTTATATAAACTTTTTCATTTTTTTTATCAATTTTTGCACTATCTATTGTTTTAAAATATTTAAAACCCAATTCATTAAGTAAATCTTTTAAAGCTTTTTTTGAAAAAACTTCTTGAAAACCAATAATATCGCAGTTCATCTCTAAAATCTGATTTTTTATCCAAGTTGTTTTTTCTGCCCATTGTTCAATATTGAATTTTTCTTTTTTTGTATACCACGAAAATGGTGGTTCAACAAATTGAAAAAGGTTAAAAGTTCCTATTCTTATTTTCATGTTATTAAAGTATAAAAATACTATTTCTCCCTAAATTTTTGGCTTCATACAAACAATCATCAGCCTGTTTATATAATTCATCGCTACTTGGAATATCTTTATTCTCTTTTGAAACTATTCCAATAGAAATAGTCAAATATTTAGATATTTTACTTGCTTTATGTTCTATTTGCAAATTTTCTATTTCATTTTTGATTAAATTTGCAAATTCAACAACTTTTATTTTATCTAAAGCAGTAATTATTCCAAACTCTTCACCACCTAATCGAAAGGCAAAATCACTTGCTCTATTTGTTCTTTCTTTTAGGATATTAGCAACTTTTTCTAGTGCTAAATCTCCTTGTTGATGTCCATAAGTATCATTATATTGTTTGAAATAATCTATATCCATAATGAGAAATGAGAAATGATTATTCTCTCTTTTTGCTCTATTAATCTCTTCTATAATTTTAGAATTAAAAAATCTTCTATTATAAAGTTGAGTTAATTCATCTGTAATTGATAAATGCTCTATATATTTTTTATTTGTAATATTTGTTCTAATTGCTGTAAAACCTATAAATTCTTCGTTTTCAAAAATTGGTTTTATAATTGCGTAAACCCAATAATCTACTCCTTTTTTATTTTTATTTCTAATTTCACCTTTCCAAATATTTCCAGAGAGAAGTTTTTCCCACATCTCTTGATAAAATTTATTAGAAGTATCAGGATGTCTTACTATTTTATGACTTTTTCCTATTAATTCCTCTTTTGAATAACCAGAAATTTCACAAAATGCTTCACTTACATCTAAAATTAATCCCTCTTTATTTGTTGAAGAGATGATGACATTTTCATTAATTATATGGATATGATCTTGTAGTTTTTTTTCAGTTTCATTTTTATTCTCAAGTGATATGTTTAAATCATTTGCTAAAGAAATAAACTCTTTATATGTTAAGTTTTTAGTATCAATTTTTTTATTTTCTTTTGAAGCTTTTTCAAAAGATGAAATAAGATAGTTTATATTTATATCAATAAACTGCGATATTTTTCTTGATGTAAGATATAACCCAATACTTATTAAAATAAACATAATTAACATATAAATCAATTGTTGAATAATAGTTTCTTTAAAAATAGCCTCTTTTCTAATCAGCTCATTTTCTACTTCATCTAAATATACTCCACATCCAACAATCCAGTTATATTTCTCATACTTTTTTACAAAAGAAAGTTTGTCAAATTCTTTTATAGTATTTATTTTTTTAAATTTATAAGAAAAAAATCCACCATCAGGATTTTGGGCAGCAACTAATTGTTGATGAAAAAGATTTTTGGATGGATGAGTAGATGGAATTACTATTCTTTTTCCATCAAAAACTAAAATTTCAGAATCAACAGTATTAACAAAAATATAATTATCTCCGCTAAATCTAACAGTAGAAATAAAATCTAATAGTTCATCTTGTGCATGAGCTCTAATATCATCTAAGTATTCGCCCATTCCAATATGCCAATCATAAGGTTCAAATAACTCTACAAATGATATTTTAGAGTATTGCTTAGTATCTTTTGAATCAGGTTTTACAAAAGTGTTTATTAAAAATCCTTCTTTGTTTTCTAAAGCAATTTTAGATTGTGATTGAACCATTAAATTATTATTTTCATCTTTTAAATTCCAAACATCTTTATATGAATCAAGTTCTATTTTTTTATTAAAAATAATAGCTTGACCTTTATTGCTATTTATAAAAAAGTATGTTTTATCTGTTTCATAGTTTATGTTGTTTATAGCTTTTGCTATTAGTAACTTTATTTCATCTTCTGATTTTGTGTTTTTATTTTCATTGTAAATAGCCATTGCTAAATTATTAGCTTGACCAACTCTTTCTTTTAGTTTTTCTTTTTCTGACTTTATTAGCAGTTCTTCTTTTTGCTCAATTAAGTTATAAACACTTAAAACTTCTCTTTTAATTTGGTCTTTTTTTAATTGAGTAAACTCTTCTCTAATATGTATTTTATCATTTTCAAAATTTATATATTGAAAAATAATTGAAATACTAAAAACTAAAAAAGTTGATATAAAAGCTGTTGAAAAGATAACTCTTCGTATAAAATTGGATAATTGCACATTGAATTCTTGTATTATATTTAGAATTGATTATATCCAAAAATATTATTATTTTTCATTAATCTGGCGTTAAGATTCAATTCATAAATTGTTAAAATCTATATGTCATAATTTCATATATCAAAAATAAAAGGATTGAAAATGAGAACAAAAAGTAAAGTAATATCAGGATTAGTTTTAAGTGCAATATTATCAAGTGGTTTATATGCAGCACCAGCTGATATGAATAAAAGAGGTGATGTTAAACAAAGTAATTATAATAATTGTATGATGAATGACAATAGAATGCATGAAATGAATAATCAAAGAGGTGGAAAATTTCATTTATTTAGAGGATTAAATTTAACAGCTGAACAAGAAACAAAAATACAACAAATCATGCAAGATAGCAGAAAAAATATGAAATCAGAAGATGAAGCTTTCACAAAAGATGGATTTGATAAAGCTAAATATATTGAAATCATGAGTGAAAAAAGAGATAATATGTTAAAATCTCAAGCAGAAGTAATCGAAAAATCTTATGCTATTTTAACTGCTAAACAAAAAGAACAGTTCAAAGTTCTTATGGATTTAAAAAAAGAGAAAATGAATCAAAAAATTGAAGAAAAAACAAAAGGGTAAATTTTGATTAAAATTGCAATGATTGAAGATGATTTAGAATTAGCTAATGTTCTAACACAGTATTTAAAGCAATTTAGTATGGAAGTAACTAACTTTGAAGAGCCATTTTTGGCTCTTTCAAGTTTAAAAATAAATAAATTTGACCTTGTTATTTTAGATTTAACACTTCCTGGAATGGATGGATTAGATGTTTGTAAAGAAATTGTAAAAAATTTCGATATTCCAATTATTATTTCAAGTGCAAGAAGTGATATAACAGATAAAGTTACAGCTTTACAACTTGGAGCCGATGATTATTTGCCAAAACCTTATGATCCACGAGAACTTGAGGTTCGGATAAAAACAATTTTACGAAGATTTAATCACTCAAATATTCAAGAAGATGAACCAATAAATAAGACTTTCTTTTTAGATATTGAAAAAAAAGAGATAACAAAAAATGGCAAATATATTAAATTAACAGCCGCAGAATTTGAAGTTTTATCATTATTATTAAGAAGAGAAGGTTTTATAATTTCAAGAGAAGATATATTTGATAATTCAGATATTTTAAACCAAGATTATGAAAGTTCAGGCTCATTGGCTGTAATAATAAATAGAATCAGACATAAAATCGAAGAAAATCCAAAAGAACCACAATATTTGCACACAATTAGAGGAATGGGATATAAATTTATACAATGAATAGACAATCAATATTTTTTACAATAAGCGTAAGTTTTGTAATATCAATTTGTTTAGTAATAATTAGCTTTTTAATACTAATAACCCATGATTACAGAATGAAAGAAGGACAACTTTTAGATAAATATGTTCCTGTTATGAAGATGATAAATAGGCAAGAAAAATCAAAAATTGATGATGAATTTATAAAAAGTTTAGAAGAGATAAACTATAAATTATTTGTAAATATCACTGATATAAATGCAATAACATATAACCAAAAAACTCAAATATTATTTGAAAAAGTTCATCCAAAATCTGATGATATTTTTAGAATTCTTAGTTTAAATGATAAAAACTATATTTATATGAAAAAAAGAGCAGAAACTTTATTAATAGAAGATAATAATAGTTCAAATAGTAATAGTCATATTTATATCATATTAGTTTTTGCTATTTTATTTATCACAATTATTTTGGTTTATTTAATAACTTTACGAAAATTAATGCCTTTAAAAATTCTAAAAGACAAAGTAAAAACGCTAGGTGATGAAAATTTTGATTTTGAATGTTGTAATACAGATGGAAAAGATGAAGTTTCTCTCTTAGCAGTTGAGTTTAAAAAATCAGCAGAAAAATTAAAAAGTTTAAAAGAAGCTAGAAATATTTTTATTAGAAATATTATGCATGAATTAAAAACTCCAATTACAAAAGGAAAGTTTTTAACACAATTAGAACAAAATGAAGAAAATAACGAAAAATTAAAATCAGTTTTTAACCGTTTAGAATCTTTGATAAATGAATTTGCATCAATAGAAGAACTGATTTCTTCAAATAAAAATATAGAAAAAAGATTTTATTATTTAGATGACATTGTTGATAATGCGAAAGATATTTTGATGGTTGAAGATGAATATGTAATATCAAAATATGAAAATAAAAAATTAGAAATAAATTTTAAACTTTTTTCAATTGCTGTTAAAAATTTAATAGATAATGCAATTAAATATTCTCCAAACAAAGAAGTTGTTATAAAAACAGAAGATGAAAATATAATATTTGAAAATAGTGGTGAAGCTCTTAAATATCCACTTGAAAAATATTTTGAACCATTTTTCTCAAATGAAGATAAACAAAAAGACTCTTTTGGTTTAGGATTGTATATTATTAGTAATATTTTAAAAGCAAATAATTATATTTTAGAGTATGAATATTTTGATGGAATAAATAGATTTATATGTAAAAAGGATAACTTATCTACGATATAGTAATTATTGGAGCAGGTGCAAGTTCTTTGATGTTGGCTTCAAATTTGGATAAAAAGAAATTTGAAAATATTTGTATTATTGATACAAATGAAAAAATTGGTTCAAAAATAAAAGTTTCAGGTGGTGCAAAATGCAATATCACAAATGAACTTGTAACTTGTAATAATTATTTAGGTGATAGAGAATTTGTAAAAGAACTTTTAGAAAAGTTCTCAAAAAATGAGTTATTAGCTTTTTTAAATAAAAATGCAGTTTTCCCAAAAATAAATCCCAAAATAGTAAAAGGAACATATTTTTGTAATTCATCACAAGATGTGATTGATATGTTCACAAAACTAACTACTCATGTAAAAAAATATCTAAATACAACAGTTTTGGATGTTACTTTTGATAAACATTTTAAATTAAAAACCACTTCAAAAACCATAGAAGCCAAAAAATTAGTAGTTGCAAGTGGCGGATTATCTTATCCTGTATTAGGTGCATCTTCAATTGCTTTTGATATTGCAAAAAAGTTTGGACATACAATTACAAAACTTGAACCTGCACTTGTTGGTTTTACTGTTCAAAAAGAGCAGTTTTGGTTTAAGAATCTTTCAGGTATTTCTATGCCTGTTCTTACTTTTGTAGATGAAAAAAGTTTTGAAGGTTCTTTATTATTTGCCCATAAAGGCTGTTCTGGTCCTGTTATTTTAACAACTTCTTTATATTGGAAAAAAGGAAAAATAGCAATTGATTTTTTACCAAAACAAAAAATAGAGACTTTTTTTCAAGGAAATAAACTAATCTCTTCATCTTTACCTCTTCCCAAAAGATTTATTCAAGAGTTTTTGGCTTCTGTTGAACTTGAAGATAAAAATATTTCAAAATTAACAGATGAAGAAAAAGCAAAATTAAAATTATTAAAATATTATGAATTCCCACCAGCTGGAAATTTTGGCTTTACAAAAGCTGAGGTTACAAAAGGTGGAATAAATACAAAAGAGATAAATCATGATAGTTTTGAGAGTTTAAAACAAAAAGATTTGTATTTCTTAGGCGAATGTTTAGATATAACAGGGGAACTTGGAGGATTTAATTTTCAAATTGCATTTAGTGAAGCTATGGTTTGTGCAAGGCAAATGAATAAATAAAAAAAGTTATTTTTTATAAATAATTTAACAATATTTAGCTATTATCATTTTTAATTCATATCGTATTAAAAAAGGTTATAAATGTTTTTTGGAAATAAAAACTCGCAAGACAAAGTTTCTGTTTTATTAAATGAGATTGAAGATTTAAAAAATCAACTTCTTTTAAAAGAACAAGAAAAAGAAGAGATAAAAAATGATTTTTCTAAACAATTAGAAAATATATCTGCTTTAAATGAAAAAAAAGTTGAAATTTTCAAACAAATTGCCAGTCATTCTCAAGAAGAGGGTTTAGTTGTTTTTGATGATAAAAACCAACTATTTTTTTCAAATAATCTAGCTCAATCAAATATAAAAGATTATAATGTAGTTTTAACTGCAATTTTAGAAAATAATAATCGCTTAATAATGGAAGATTGTGAAGCAAATATTTCAATAAAAACTTATGAAAACTACAAAATAGTTTCATTAAAAAAGACTTCAATCCATGACAATAAAAATGGTGGATTATTAGACAAACACAATAAAAACATGACTAACTCTTTAAATAATACACAAAAAACATATTTATCTTTACTTGATGAACTTCAAGAAATGTCAAAAGAATCAAAAGAAACAGCAACCGGTTCAACTCAAGGTTTAGATTTAATTACAGAAATAGTATCAGATACAAATAATTTACATAAAGAGATTGAAATCGAAAATGATGTTATAGATTCATTGGTTTCAAAAAGTAAAGATATTTCACAAGTTATTAATATTATTCAAGCAATAGCATTTCAAACAAATATTCTTTCATTAAATGCAGCAGTAGAAGCTGCAACTGCTGGAGAAGCGGGGCGAGGATTTGCAGTTGTTGCAGCTGAAGTGAGAAACTTAGCAAATAGAAGTGCGGATGCTGCAAAACAGATAAAAGATGTTGTTAATTCAATTCAAAATGAAACTGCAAAAATAAAAAATAGCTCAGAAACAGTTTCAGAAGTAGTAAATGAAACAAAATCAAGAATTGAAATTTTGAGTAAACTAATGAATACTTTCCAAAAAAATTCAAACCGATCTGTTTATGAAGTTGAAAGTATTTCAAATAAAATATTTATTAACTTAGCAAAACTTGACCATGTTATTTATAAAAACAATTTATATCAATTGATTTTTGGTGGAGAACATAGCTTCAATGCGGTTGATCATCATAATTGTAGACTTGGAAAATGGTATGACACAGGACTTGGAAAAGAACAATTTAGTTATGTTCCATCATACAAAGGTTTAGAAAAACATCATCATACGGTTCATCATGAAGCAAATTTATTAGCAAAAGAGTGTTCAGGAAATAGTGTTTCTTGCTCAAAACAACTAATTGAAGATAAGATTGAATTAATTGAAAATGGAAGCGAACAAGTATTTATTTATCTTGATAGAATTTTAGAAGAAAAAAATGAAGTGCTTATGAAAGAAGCTGCAAATAAATTATTTGAACAAGGAAAATAAAATGAATAATGACAAATATTCTATTGTAATTATAGATGATGAAACTGAGATTTTAAATGTTTTAAGTAGATTTTTAACAAGAAATCCAGCTTTCTTGGTTACTACATATTCTAATCCAATTAGTGCTTTAAGTTCTATAGGACATTCAAAAGTTGATTTAGTTCTTTTAGATATTATGATGCCCCAAATGAATGGTTTAGAAGTTTTAGAAAAGCTAAAAGCTAATGAACCTAATCAAAAAGTAATTATGATGACGGCGTATTCGACTTTGGATAAGGTTTTAAAATCTCATAAAGAGGGTGCAACAAATTATGTTATGAAACCTTTTGATTCTTTACAAGCATTAGAAAAGAAAATATTAGAAGTTTTAAAGTCATAGAAGTATGAGTGATAAAAGCCTAAGTATTAGGTATTTATTTTATTTTTTAATTTCTCTTTTTGTTTTTATATTTATAATAAATGTTTTTAAAGAAGATGAAATTCAATATTCATTAGAAAACTATAAAAAAAATGTTCATAAAGAGTATTTAAAATATAGCAATGAGTATAAAAATAGTTCTGAACTTATATATTTTAATGAGTTTGTAAAAAATAAACAACTTGTTAAAACTTTTAAAAATATGAATAATATGAACTTTTTAGATGCTAAAAAAGAGATTTATAATCATTTAAAAGATAGCTATCTTTTTTATAAAACTTTAGATGTAAATGATATAAGTTTTTATTCATCTTCAAATAATCTTTTATTAAGTATGCAAGAAAATAACAAAAATGATAGCTCTGAAATTGTTGCAGAGGTTATTTTAAATAAAAAAGAGTTGAGTAGTTTTAAAATAGTTGATGATAATTATTATCTATTATTTTCAAAACCTATCTTTGATGAAAATTTAAATTTTTTAGGTGTTATAAATATAGAGTTTGATTTTAGAACATTGATTAAAAAATTAGAATATAACAGTGATTTTTCTTTTTCCATGATAGCTTCAAATCAAATCAAGCTGAATAAAAGCCATTCTGTTGATTTTCCTATTATTTTTATTCCAATATTAAAATCTTTTGCAAATGAAAATAGTTTATATTTAGTAGCTAATTATTTAAATAAGGATTCAAATATTGCAAAAATAAATAAATATTTTAATATTTTATTTGTTGTGATTACTCTTCTTGTTTTTATAATATTTTATTATTCTTTTAAAGTGAAATATTTTAAAATGCAAAAATTAAGCATAGAAAAAGAGTATCAAGAGTTACACACTCAAATTGATGATAATGTAATCAAAGTTGAGACAGATTTAAATGGAATCATAACTTATGCCTCAAAACAATTTTGTAAAATCTCAGGTTATTCACATAAAGAGTTATTAGGACGAAATGTAAATCTTCTAAAACATTCAAATATTGCAAGTGCTTTTTTCCAAAAACTTTGGAGTGAATTAAAAACTAATAATATTTGGGAAGGTGAGATTAAAAACCAAGATAGATATGGAAACTCTTATTGGATAAAAGGTGTGATTTTCCCTAAATATGATTTTGATAATAAAATCATAGGTTATGTTTCAATTCGCTCAAATATTACAGATACAAAACAATTAGAAAAAATAAATAAGCTTTTAAAAGAAGATTTATCAAATAAATTAAATGAAATAAAAATGAAAGATAAAACATTAGTTGATAGTACAAAAGTTCAATTAATGTCAAAAATATTAGATTCCTTAGATTATCAGTGGAAACAACCAATTTTGAGTATATCTTCATTGATTTATAATCTAAAAACTATTATAAAAAATGAAGAAAATAGTAAAGATAAACTCGAATTAATTCAACAAACAGAGTTTGAATTAAAAAATCTATCTGAAGTATTAAATGAAATAAAATATCTTTTTCAACAAAACCAAAATAAAATATCAAAAGTTACAAAGATTATAAAAGAGTCAATTTTAGCTACACAAGAAGAACTTCAAGCAAATAATATAAAAATAAAATATGATTTAGAAAGTGAAATTTCTACTGATTATTCTTTTAATGAACTAAAAAATATTATATTTAATATGATTAAAAATTGTATAGAACAAAAAAAGTTAAATAATCAAGATGAAGTTATTATGTTAATTAATATCATAAAAGAAGAAGATTTATTGATTAAAATTGAAGATAATATCAAAGGTGAAAATAAAAAAATAGATGAAAATCGATATTCAAATAGCAATTTATATTTAGTAAAACTTTTTATTGAAAAAAATAAAGGTCTTTTTTGGTTTGAAAGTACAAATTATGATACGATTTATTATATAAAATTAAAAAATGAGAATATTTAAATGAGAGTCTCTTTTTATATTAAACTTTTTTTGGCTTTTATAATATTTGCTATTTTATTATTAGGTTTTTCTTCTTTTGCTTTTAATAATTTCTATGAATTTGACAAGCAAAAAAAAGATAAAGAAAATATAGTAAATATTTTGAATCATCAAGAAAATAGTTTTAAAAGTTATGTAAAACTTTTTGATGAAAAACTTTTTTTGCTAAATCAAAAGAATTTTTTGGATATAGATGAAAAAGAAAAATCACTAAATATATTTAAAAAAATACTTTTTAATAATAAAGATATTTTGGAATTTAAAGTTATATCTTTGGATGCCCAAGAAATCATAAAAGTTACAAATGATTCGGGAAATATAAAAATTGTTCCAGAAGAGAAACTTCAAAATATTTATTCAAATTCTTATTATAAAAATATAAGAACTTTAAAAGAACAAGAAATTTGGCATGATAATTCAAATTTAGAAAAGCCAACAATAATTAATTTTATTTTGAGAGAAAAAAATTATTTTCTAATTTTAAAGGTTGATTTTAGTAGTTTCTTTAATGATGTTTATACAAATTTTGATAAAAAAACTTTGGTTTTTTTTGATAATAATAGTGTTATAAATAATATTAAAAAAGATGATATTATCTTAACAAATCAATTTAATTCAAAAAAGATTTACTTAAATGAGAACAAATATTTTATTTTTATTACAGATATTGAAGAAGATGAAAATAATAATTATTTACAAGAATATTACAAATCTATAATAATTATTGGTTTGGGATTATCAATTATTTTAGCATTACTTTTTTCAAAACCAATAGCAAAATTAAATAAAAAAATTGAAGATGAAAATAAGAACTTAGATTTAAGTATTAAAAAAAGTTTTATAGAATTAAATGAAAACCAAAAAGTTATTGATAAACATATTATGTTTATTACAATGAGTAAAAATAATATTATTTTAGAAGTAAGTTCTGCATTTTGCTATTTTTTAGGTTTCTCTCAAGGTGAATTAATCGGGCATGATTATAAAATGTTAATTCATAAAGATACAAAAAAGAAAGATTATTTAAAACTTTGGAAATTTGTAAATGATGGAAAATCTTATGTTGGAGAAATTAAAGGAATTAAAAAAGATGGGGAATCTTTCTGGGTTGATTTATTTGTTGAACCAAATTTTGACAATTTAGAACAAATCATTGGATATACAATAATCACTTATGATACAACTTATAAAAAGAAAATTGAAGAATTATATAAAAATATGAACAATCAAGTTGAGCAATATAATGCAATTTTTGAAAATGTAAATAGTGGAATTGCATTAATTGATTTAGAAGGAAATTTTAAAAAAATAAATAGCACTTTTAGTAAGTTTTTGAAGTATAAAAATGAAGAGCTATTGGAAATGAAATGTATTGATATTGTTCCTGAAAATTCAAAAGAACTTTTATCCAAAATACTAAAAGAAGCTAGAGAAATAGAGACAATTTCGAATATTGAAAAGATATTTGTAAAAAAATATGGAACATTAATTCATTTAGAATTATCGTTAAGTCTTTTATCTGATAAAAAACATTTTGTATTTGTAGTTAATTCTTTGGAAGATAAAAGAAAACTACAAGAATTAAATCAAAATCTTGAATTACGAATAAATCAAGAAGTAGAAAAAAGTATTCAAAAAGATAAACTTCATCAACAAGAACAAATAAAAAATGCAAAATTAACTTCAATTGGTTCATTAGCTGCTGGAATTGCGCATGAAATAAATACTCCACTTACTTATATAAAAGGTAATTTGGAGTTGATGGAATATGATATTTTTGATTTACCACAAAGTGAAATTCAAGAAAGAATGAAAGAAGATAGTTCAAAAATAAAAGAAGGGATAAATAGAATCGCAAATATTGTTGAATCAATGCGTGAAATGTCTCAAAGTAGTAAAGAAATAAAAGAAAAAACGAATATTTATGCAACTTTGATAACTTCTTTAACAATGGCATATAATCGTTCAAGACAAGTTTCTAAGATATATTTAAATGACAAATTATTTGATATTGATTCTATAAATAAAAATGAATATACATATTTTTCTAAAGTTCAAAAACAAAGAATTGAACAAGTTTGGATTATAGTTATAAATAATGCTTTAGATGAACTTGTAAAAATTAATGATTATGAAAAAAGGATTTTAAATATAAATATTCTTGAAGAAAAAAATGAAGTTATTATAAGATTCAAAGATAGTGCAGGTGGAATAAAAGCAGAAATCATAAAAGATATATTTGAACCATTTATTTCTTCAAAAGAGCATAGTGGAATGGGCGTTGGATTGAATATTGCAAAAAAAATAGTTGATGAACAAGATGGCAAAATCAGAGCTTATAATCAAGATTTTGGTGCTGTGTTTGAAATCAGATTACAAAAGTGTGAAGAAGAATAAAAGGTTATTTAAATACAATTATGAAAAATTTTACAAAAGAAGATAGATGAGAATAGGCTTTATTGGCGATATTGTAGGTCGTCCTGGAAGAAAAATAATAAAAGAAAATTTAATAAAAATTAAAAAAGAGTATGAAATTGATTTTGTAATTGCAAATGGAGAAAATGCAAGTCATGGATTTGGCTTAACAATTGAGGGCGCAAAAGAGCTTTTAAAAAGTGGAATAGATTTAATAACAGGTGGAAATCACAGCTTCGATAAGAAAAAAGATATGATGGTTTTACTTGAAACTTCAAATGTTTTAAGACCTGATAATTACCCAGAAGGACTTATTGGAAGCGGAGTTAAAATTTGCGATATTCAAACAGCAAATGGAATTGAAAAATTAGCAGTTATAAATCTAATGGGAATTTATGGAATGCCAACGGTTGAAAATCCTTTTAATTGGGCAAAAAAATTAGTAGCAAATCTTCATGAACAAAATATTAAAAACATCTTTTTAGATTTTCATGCAGAAGCTACAAGTGAAAAAAGAATAATGTTAATGATGTTTAAAAATCAAATAAGTGCAATTTGTGGAACACACACTCATGTGGGAACAGATGATTTACAAATTTTTAAAAACACGGCATATTTAACAGATATTGGATTAACTGGATGTAGAGATAATGTAATTGGAATGGAAAGTAAAATTCCAATTCAGAAAGTAACAACGGGAATTGGTGGGCATTTTGAAGTTCCAAATTCGTGTAAATCAATTTTACAAATGATGGTTGTTGATATAGAAGATGGAAAAGCATCAAGTGCATTTAAAATAAAAAAATATTGTAATAATCCTAAATTATTTATAACAGAAGCTTTTATTGATTAAGATTTAAACTATCCTAAATTAATATAAGTTAGGATAAAATAAGTACACTATACACAAATATCAAACAAAATCCAAAGGTTTAATTGATGATTATAATTCCACAAACAAAAGGTGGCGTAGGTAAATCTACTGTTGCTATGCAGGTTATTGCTCCTTATTTATACAAAAAACATGGAAAAAAAATTACATATATTGAAATTGATGATGAAAATAATGATTCACAATCTTTTACAAGAACAGAAATTGTAAATAAGAAAATGCTTGGAACAAATAGATTAAATGAACTTGATGAACTAATTTTAATGGATGACAACCATGAAGTTATTGTTGATGTTGGTGGAAATAAAACATCTTCTTTAGTTCTTGATGAAATAAAAAAAGTAGGTTCTTTTGGGAATATTAAGTGGATTATTCCTTTAGGTGATGGTGAACTTGATGGAAAAAATGCAATAGCAACCATGAAAAAAATCAGAAAAATAGAAAAAAATCCAGAAGATAATATTATTTTTGCTTTAAATAGAGCTATTTCTATGGATGAAGATTATTATAATGAACAGTTTATTAACTTTTTTGGACATAAATATTTAGAGTCAAATTCTGTAATTTGTGATTTTGTAAAAGACCCAAAATATTTCCCTGTGAAAAATGATAAAGTAATTACAATGAGTAGATATTTAGGTTCAACAGTTTGGGAAATGGCTTATAACAACACAGATTTTGCAGCAAAAGCTATTCAAGCAAAAGAAGTGGGAGACATTGAAAGTGCTAGAAAATATCTATTTTTTAGAAGAATTCAAACAGAAGCAAAAGATTATGTATTAAATACTTTAAATAAAATCTTTTGTGATTTAGATAGATGGATTGAAATTAAAAAATGAGTGATATGAGTTTTAAACAAGCAAAAGAGCTTGTTGAGAGAATGGAATTTTCAGAAATTGCTTTACGAAAAGCAGTTGATAATTTTGAAAAGTCATCACAAAATTTTGATATAACTTTAAAACACCAAGAAGATATTATAAGTAAATTGCCTTATGCAGACAAAAAATTATCATATATGTATATTGCAGTTGCTGTGAATATTGGATTAATTATTGGATTAGTAATAGGTAAATATCTCTTATAAAATAAGAAAAATAAGAAAATTAGGATAAAAATAAGAATGGAAAAACAAGAAAAAATCGTATCAATGTTTAATGATATTGCAGGAACTTATGATGTTGCAAACAGAGTTTTATCAATGGGAATTGACAAATCATGGAGAAATAAAGCTTGTAATTTAGCCTTTAATCTTTATGGAAAAAAAACTATTGAAAAAATCGTAGATGTTGCTTGTGGAACAGGTGATATGATTTTATTTTGGAAAAAAGTTGCAAATGAAAATTCTATAAATCTGCAAAATATTGTAGGTGTTGATCCAAGCGTTGGTATGATGGAAGTAGGGAAGAAAAAACTTCCTGATGTTGAATTTATAGAAGCTGGAGCTGCTTCTATGCCACTTGATAGTGAAAGTGCTGATATTATTTCTATCTCTTATGGAATTAGAAATGTAGTGCAAAGACAAGAAGCATTTGATGAATTTGCTAGAGTTTTAAAAAAAGATGGATTAGTTGTGATTTCAGAGTTTACAAAAAATAAAAAAGAGAAATTACTTGATCATTTAACAGATTTTTACATGAATAAAATTCTTCCAGTTTTAGGTGGATTGATTTCAAAAAATAAAGAAGCATATACATATTTACCAAACTCAATTGATGAATTTTTAACAACTGAGAATTTATGTAAAGAGTTGAAAATAGCGGGTCTTGAACCTATTCATGTAAAAGCATTTTCAATGAATATCTCTACTTTAATAATCGCTAGAAAAATTTAGTTTTCTAAGCTTTTATTATGACTAAACCAATTTCTGTATCAACACTTAATGTTCAAATAAAATCACTTTTAGAAACTACTTTTATTCAAGTTTATGTTGAGGGTGAAATATCAAATCTAACTTATCATAACTCTGGACATATTTATTTTTCTATTAAAGATGAAAGTTCAACACTTTCGTGTGTGATGTTCAAAGGAAATACAAAATATTTAAAATTTCAACTTGAAAATGGTTTAAAAATAGCAATAAATGGGAATATTACAGTTTATGCTCCAAGAGGAAATTATCAACTTTTATGTAATAAAATTGAACCAGCAGGTCAAGGTGCTTTGGCATTTGCTTTTGAACAATTAAAAAATAAACTTGAAGCAAAAGGTTATTTTGATGGAAATTATAAACAAGTACTTCCAAAATATCCTAAAAAAATAGCACTTGTAACTTCACCAACGGGAGCTGCAATTGAAGATATGAAAAAAGTGGCAACACACAGATGGCCTTTGGTTGAGTTTATTTTAGTTCCAACTTTAGTTCAAGGTGAGGGAGCAGCAAATGATATTTCAAATTCTATTAAATTTGCAGATAAATTACATTGTGATATTATGATTGTAGGACGAGGTGGTGGAAGTATTGAGGATTTATGGGCATTTAATGAGGAAATTGTAGCAAATGCAATTTATGAGGCCAAAACTCCAATTATTTCAGCTGTTGGACATGAAGTTGATTATTTGATTTCTGATTTTGTGGCTGATATAAGAGCTGCAACTCCCTCAAATGCAGTGGAAATAGCATTGCCTGATATTAATGAACATAGGATTTATTTAGATTCTTTGACAAATGAATATAATACTAGATTAAAAAATATTTTATTTAATAAACAACAAGAACTTTTTAATATGAAAAGATTGTTTGAACAAAACTCTATTGAAACAAAATTTAATTATATTCAAACAGAAATAAATCTTTTAAAATCTTCATTTAAAACAGATTTATCTCAAAAGATTTTGAGTTCTCAAAATGAGTTAAATTTACTAATAAATAGTATTAAAAATAGTTTTTCTGCAATTTTTGTTAAATCACAAAATCAAATTGATTTATTAAAATCAAACTTTGAATTAAATCATCCAGATAAAAAAGATAAAAATGGATTTGTACAAATTTCTAAGGATAATAAAATAATTTCTTTAGAAGATTTAAAAATTGGGGATGAAATTCAACTGCAAACACCAAAGTATATTGCAAACTGTATTTTAAACAAAATCGCAAAACAATAAAATTTAAGTTTACAGTAGGTAGAATAATAAAAAACAAGTAAAAACTCTTGTGGTTATAAAAAGGAATGTATTATGGAAGATAATGAAAGAAAAGTTATAGATTATGCAAATACTAGTGAGTTTATGACATTTGAATTGGGTGCTATGAAGTATGCAATTGAATTACCAAAAATTAGAGAAATTTTAACATATCCAGATAATATTACTCCTTTACCAAATACTACAAAATGGGTAAAAGGACTAATAAGTTTAAGAGGAGAAGTTGTTCCTATTTTAGATGTTAGACTTAAATTTAATACAGGTCCTGGAACTTATGATGAAAATACATCAGTAATTGCAGTTATTACAGAAGATAAGAGAATAATTGGAATAGTTGTAGATTTAGTTGATGATGTTCAAAGACTTGATACAAGTATGTTAGCTTCTGTTTCTGAGATGGGTTCAGCAATTCCATCAAAATACTTAAAAGGTTATATAAGACTTGCAAATAATCAAATGCTTGTAGTTATGGATATTGAAAGAGTTGTTGCAAAAGACGAGTTAAAAGATTAATAAAATAAGAAACAAGTGATTTTATGAGTATAGATAAGAATCTGTTAAAAAAATTTACACTTTTATATGTAGAAGATGATGATGTAATAAGAGTTGAGCTATCTCAGCTATTGTCAAACTTTTTTTCTATGGTTCATGTGGCAAAAAATGGTAAAGATGGCTTACGAACTTATCTTGAAAATCAAGATGAAATAGATTTAATTTTAACTGATCTTAATATGCCTGAATTAAATGGTATAGAAATGATAAAAAAGATTCGTTCTTTTGATAATAAAATACCAATTATTTTTGCAACAGCACACTCAGATAGTGAATTTTTAGCAGAAGCTATAAAGCTAAGAGTTCAAGAATATATTGTAAAACCAATTGATGTTAGATATTTATTATCTTTATGTAATGATATAGTAAATAATTTATACCAAGAATTTTTATTAAAACAACAACGAGAAGAACTAGAAAAATATAAAGAAATTATCAACTCAAATAATATTGTTATAAAAACAGATACTCATTTAAATATTACTTATGTAAATGAATTATTTTGTGAAATATCAGGTTTTAATAGTGATGAACTAATTGGAAAAGAGTTGAAATATCTAAAATATAAAGATATGGCAAGTGATATTTATACAACTTTATATGCAAACATTTTAAACAATAAACCATGGCAAGGAAAGCTTAAAAACATAAAAAAAGATGGTACAGCTTTTACTACAGATGCCTTTGTGATTCCAACTCTTGATGAAACAGGTGATATGATAGGTGCTATTTCAATTCAAAGAGATATTACAAAAGAATTAAAGAAAAAAAGAGAACTTGTATTAGCTTTGATGAAAGAAAAAAGTGACATTTTTATACGAAGTAAAGAGGGGAATCTAGAACAAAATCAAGTGATTAATGACCTTAAACACAAGTTAGAAAAAGCACAAATAGAAGAAACACAATCTTTAAAAATTATTGATAAATATATTTACAGTAATGAAAAATTTAGATTAGAAAATAAAAATCTTAAAACAGAATTGGGATTATATAAAAAGAATTCTGATGAAAACTTAGCTTTTAAATTTTCAAAAGAAAATAGTGATTTAAGATTAGAAAATAAAAAGACAAAAGATAAATTAGCCCAACTTCAAATAGATAGTGAAAAAACAATTTCACAACAAAGAGTAAATTATGAGACTAAAATTGGTGAATTGTCAGATAAAATAAATGAATTAACTGAAAAAATAGAGACTATTCAAACTGATGAAACTTTATTACAAAAGTTAGAATATTGGAAAGAAAAAGCAAAACAAGAAACAATTAAAATTGAAAATCTTGAAAAACAAATAATTGCACATGGTGATAAAAATTTTATGAATAAAATATTTGGTTAGAATAAAATTTAAGTAAATAAATCAAGAAAATCTTGATTTATTCTTCTATTTTTATAGATATAATTTTTACATCTTCTAAAGGTTTATTTCCCTCATATTTACTAGTTGTTGGAACTGCTTCAATCTTTTTAACAACATCAAAACCTTCTTTAACATAACCAAAAATCGTGTGTCTTCCATTTAACCAATAAGTTGGCACGGTTGTAATAAAAAATTGACTAGCATTTGTATTTGGACCTGCATTTGCCATGGCAAGAATTCCCGCTTTATCAAATACTGCATTTGGTGCAAACTCATCTGCAAATTTTCCACCCCAAATAGATTCTCCACCAGCACCTGTTCCAGTTGGGTCTCCACCTTGAATCATAAAATCTTTTATAACTCTATGAAAAATAAGTCCATTGTAATAACCATTTTTTGAATGTGTTACAAAGTTTTCAACAGCTTTTGGAGCCATATCTGCTCTTAATTCAATTTTAATATTTCCTTTTGAAGTTTCAACTATTGCTGTAGGATTTGAAGCTTCTAAAAGTAAAACAAATGAAAAAAGAGTAAACAATATTTTTTTCATAATAATCCTTAATTTCGTAAATTTGGGAAATAGTATATTATTTTAGGTTTAAAAAAAGATAAAAAAAGGTTTTTTAGTAGAATTTAAAAAAAAAGTGTTAAAATTCAAAAAAGTGTTATAGAATGCTCTAAAAAAAGGAAAATTTATGGAAATGCCAAGTATCCCGCAACCAACATTTTATATATTCAAATGTGAACAAGCATCACCTCCTGGAATGCCAAAACCTTCATGTGTAAATGAAAATACTAGAGATTTATTTAATCATGCTGCACAAAGTTTAATGAAAGCTGGAATAATGGGACCTGTACAAATTGTACGGACTTCATGTTTAGGAAGATGTCAAATGGGACCTGTGATGTTAGTAGAACCTGGACATTTCATGTATTCTCACTTATCTAAGGAAAAAATAGATAAAATAGTAGAAGAACATATATTAGGTGGAAACCCTGTTGAAGAGTATTTGATACCTTCACAATATTGGGGCGAAGCTGTTAAATTAGTAAAATAAAAAGGGATTTATATATGACATTTGATATGCTATATAGCAAAATTCATAGAGCAACAGTAACTGATGCAAACTTGAATTATGTTGGCTCTATCACTATAGATGAAGATTTGATGAAAGCATCAAATTTAAGGGTTGGACAAAAAGTTGATATTGTAAATATTAATAATGGTGAAAGATTCCAAACTTATGTAATAAAAGGAAAAGCTGGTTCAAAAGACATGTGTCTTAATGGAGCAGCTGCAAGAAAAGTAGAAATTGGTGATAAAATTATTGTTATTTCGTATGCTTCTTATAATGAATCTGAACTTGAAAATTATAAACCAACAGTTGTTTTGGTCGATGAAAAAAATAATATTGAATTAATAACTCATGAACTTGTAGGAAGTGATCATGTTTGAGGGAATTGATTTAAAAAACTTAAATTTAGCTGATATGTTAAACCAGTTTCAAGATATGGCAAAAAATTCAAAAGATGAAAATGCTGCAAGAATTTTCACATCAAAAGCTGGTGGTGGAATGATTGAAATTTCTATTAATGGAAATTCAGAAGTAATAGATTTAAAAATTGATGATTCACTTCTTGAAGATAAAGATTCATTACAAATTTTATTGATTTCTTGTATGAATGATGTAATAAAACAAAGTGATGAAAATAAAAAAATGTTAGCTATGAATATGATGGGTGGATTAGGGTCTTTTGGACAAAAATAACAATATGAAAGAATTACTATCTTTATTTGAAGATTATTTACTAAATAATCTTCCTAACTCAAAAACTTTTCATCCATACTTTGAAGCGGCATTAGCTGATATGTTAAAAGCTGGTGGAAAAAGATTCAGGCCAATGCTAATGTTGAGTGTTGTAAAATCTAATAAAGGTTTATTAATCCGAAATAGTTTACCTGTTGCTTTAGGTTTAGAATTTTTACATACTTACTCTTTAATTCATGATGATTTACCAGCTATGGATAATGCAGATTTAAGAAGAGGATTTCAAACTTTACATAAAAAATATGATGAAGTTACAGCTATTTTGGTAGGAGATGCTTTAAATACACAAGCTTTTAATCTTATTTCAAATGCTTCATTATCAAATGATATTAGAATAGATTTAATTAAATGTTTAAGTTCAAATGGTGGAATTGATGGCATGATAATTGGTCAAGCAATTGATTGTTATTTTGAAAATCAAAAGTTGGAGTTAAATCAATTAGAATTTTTGCATATTCATAAAACTGCAAAATTAATTGCTGCTTCTTTAAAAATGGGTGCAATTATTAGTGAATATGATTTACAAACTCAAGAAAAACTTTATAATTTTGGTATTGATTTAGGACTTTTATTTCAAATACAAGATGATATTATAGATGAAACTTGTAGTTCTCTTGAAGCTGGAAAAACAACACAAAATGATAGTTCAAAAAATTCTTTTGTAAATTTATTAGGACTGGATGGTGCAAAAAAAAGTGCAGATGAATTAGCTTTAGAATGCATAAATATACTTGAAACTTTTGATTCAAATTTAAAAGAATCTTTAGAAGAATTACTTCTTAAATATATAAATAGACATAAATAGAATTTTAAACTCTTAGTCAAATTAACTCAAACCTCTTGACAAAATTCCAGAATTTTAATAAAATTTAGCACTTAGAAATTTAGAGTGCTAAATGCTAAGTTTTAATAGAAATTTATCACATATATAAAAGGAAATACCATGAATTTTAAACCACTAGGCGAAAGAGTTCTTGTAAAAAGAACAGAAGTAGAAAATAAAACTGCAAGTGGAATTTATATTCCAGATAATGCAAAAGAAAAACCTCAAACAGCTCAAGTTGTGGCAATTGGTAATAAAGTTGAAGATGTAAAAGTTGGAGATACAATTGTATTTGAACAATACAGAGGAACTGAATTTAAACTTGATGGACAAGAGTATTTAATTTTAAATCTTGAAAATGTAATAGGAGTTATGTAATGGCAAAAGAAATAATATTTAGTGATAACGCAAGAAATAGATTATATGCAGGTGTTGAAAAATTAGCAGATGCTGTAAAAGTTACAATGGGACCAAGAGGTAGAAATGTATTATTACAAAAATCTTTTGGAGCACCAACAATTACAAAAGATGGTGTTTCAGTTGCGCGAGAAATTGAATTAAAAGATACTTTAGAAAATATGGGAGCTCAACTTGTAAAAGAAGTAGCTTCAAGAACTGCTGATGAAGCAGGGGATGGAACTACAACTGCAACTATTTTAGCTCACTCAATTTTTAAAGAGGGATTAAGAAATGTAACAGCAGGAGCTAATCCAATTATTTTAAAAAGAGGAATGGATAAAGCTACAGAGGCTATTTTAGCTGAGTTAAAAAAAGCTTCAAGAGTTGTTGCTAATAAAACTGAAATTGAGCAAGTTGCTACTATTTCTGCAAACTCTGATAAAGCAATTGGATCTATGATTGCAGAAGCTATGGAAAAAGTTGGAAAAGACGGTGTTATTACTGTTGAAGAAGCAAAAGGTATTTCAGATGAACTTGATGTTGTTGAGGGAATGCAATTTGATAGAGGATATTTATCTCCATACTTTGTAACAAATGCTGAAAAAATGATTGGTGAGTTTGTTAATCCATTTGTTTTATTATATGATAAAAAAATCTCTTCATTAAAAGAGATGTTACCAATTTTAGAATCTGTTAATCAATCTGGAAGACCTCTTGTAATTATTGCAGAAGATGTTGATGGTGAAGCATTAGCAACTTTAGTTGTAAATAGATTAAGAGGTTCTTTAAATATTGCAGCTGTTAAAGCTCCAGGATTTGGTGATAGAAGAAAAGCTATGCTTGAAGATATCGCTGTATTAACAGGTGGAACAGTTATTTCTGAAGAAATGGGAATGAAACTTGAAACTGCTGATTTTTCTTGTTTAGGAACTGCTGTTAAGGTTGTGATTGATAAAGACAACACAACTATTGTTGATGGAAGTGGAGATAAAGAAAAAGTAAAAGGAAGAATCGGTCAAATAAGAGCTGAGATTTCAAATACAACTTCTGAATACGATAAAGAAAAATTACAAGAAAGACTTGCAAAATTAAGTGGAGGAGTAGCTGTTATTAAAGTTGGAGCTGCATCTGAGACTGAAATGAAAGAGAAAAAAGATAGAGTTGATGATGCATTAAGTGCAACAAGAGCTGCTGTTGAAGAAGGAATTGTAATTGGTGGTGGAGCTGCACTAATCAGAGCTGCTGCTAAAGTTAAACTTGATCTTGAAGGTGATGAAGCAATTGGTGCTGCAATCATTTTTAGAGCTATCAAAGCACCGTTAAAACAAATTGCTACAAATGCTGGTTATGATGCTGGTGTTGTTGCAAATGAAGTTGAAAAATCTACTAATGAAAATATTGGATTTAATGCTGCAACTGGTGAATATGTAGATATGTTTGAAGCTGGAATTGTTGACCCTGCAAAAGTTGAAAGAGTTGCTATGCAAAATGCTGTTTCAGTTGCATCATTACTTTTAACAACAGAAGCTACAGTTACAGATATTAAAGAAGATAAACCTTCAATGCCATCAATGCCTGATATGGGTATGGGTGGAATGGGTGGTATGATGTAATAAATAATTAATTTTAATTAATTATTTATTTTAAAAGGGTAAAGTTTTGAACTTTACCCTTTTTTTATTGTAAAATTTTTACAATAAAAAAAGGGTTTTTAGAATAAATCTAAAAACCCATTAAAAAATTATTTATTAGAACAAAACTCGTGTTCTAAAACCTACTTAATAGTAAATCTAATATTCTAAATTAAAGTTTAACAACCATAAAAAGTGATTTCTTCGTCATTTACACCTCCATATTGTTTAGATAATGTAATTATAACATCTTTTTAGATTAAAACAAACTGAATTTATAAAAATTATTTTAATGAAAAGATAAAATAATTGTTGTTCCAATATTCTCTTTAGTTTTAATTTGGATTGAGCCTTTATGAATATCTATTATCTTTTTCACAATTGACATTCCAAGCCCTGTTCCACCTGAGTTTTTATTTCTACTTTTATCTGTTCTATAAAATTTTTCAAATATTTTTTCTTGTTCATTTTTTGGAATTCCTATTCCAAAGTCTTGAATTGAGATATTTAAACTCTCATTTTTTTTGTAGCTTTTTATTATAATTTTCGAATTCTTATGACTAAATTGAATGGCATTTTTTAGTACATTTTTTAAAGCGATTTTTAAAAGATTTGGAAAACCTTTAAACTCAATACTATCTTCCAATATAAAGCTAATCTCAATTTCATGTAATTTTGCAAAACTTTTAATTTCATTTATTGATTCATCAATTAATTCATCAAAATAAAAAATTTCTTGATTATCTACAATTAAATCTTTTTCATTTTTTGCTAAAAATAGTAAATCATTTATAGTTTGTTCTATGAAAGTTAATTCATTTAAAGAATTATTTAGTGCAGTTTTATATTCATCAATAGTTCGCTCTTTTCTAAGTGTAACTTCTATTTCTCCTCTTATAATTGTAAGAGGTGTTTTTAATTCATGGGAAGCATCGGAGCTAAATTGAGAGATTCTTTCAAATGAAGATTCTAATCTTCCAAGTAGATTATTTATTTCATTTATTAACTGATTTATCTCATCTTGATTATTTGAAGTTTTTAATCTAGCCGTTAAATCAATAGCTGTAATATTTTTTAATTCTTCAAGAATTTTTTCTATTGGAGAAAAGGATTTATATATTAAAAATTTACCTCCAATAACTGCAAATATTAAAACTATTGGAACTAAAAAACATAAAATATAAAGTAGATTTTCCAATGTTTTCCAAAGCATATCTTTTGTAGTTGCAATTTCAACTATAATTTTTTCTTTATTGTTGGAATTCATTTTTATTCTACTAATCAAATAATTATCTTCTTTTTGGAAGGTAATAATTTCATCTTTTAAAGAGTTTAAATATTCATTATCATTTGGGAAATTACTTGGGAAATTTGAAGTTTGTAGTATTTTTAAATGGGTATTATTATCTAAAATTCTAATATACAAAGGTTTAAAATTATACTCTTTTGCTTCATTTAATACATTATCTGTAATTTTTTCTTTTTCTTTTAAATCATCTACAATATCAAGAAGTATCACTTTTAAAGTAGCTTGAAATTTATCTAAAGTGGAAATTTCTAAGGCTTTATATATGGAAAAAGAAAAAATTACCAAAATGATAACTTGTATTAAAAAACTATAAATTAAAAGTTTTTTCTTTATTGATAGATTATTTATCACTTATTTTAAATCCTATTCCTCTTACGGTTTTTATTAATTTTATAGCAAAGTTTTTATCAATTTTATTTCGTAATCTATAAATATAAACATTTACAATATTACTAATATTTGAATCTTCAAAAGAAGATAAAGCCGAATTTATAGCTGTTTCACTCAAAACTCTATCTTTGTTTTTTATAAGATATTCAAGTAATGCAAACTCTTTTGCTGTTAAAGTGATATTTTCATTTGCTCTAATTGCAGTTTTATTTAATAAATCAAGTTCCAAATCAGCTATTGAAATTTTTGTTTGAGTTACATTTTGTGTTCGTAGTTGTACTCTAATTCTTGCTAATAATTCAGCAAATGAAAAAGGTTTTGCTAAATAATCGTTTGCTCCAATATCTAAGCCTTTGATTTTATCTTCAATTGAATCTTTGGCTGTTAACATTATAATTGGAGTTTGGTTTTTAGCACTTCTTAGGCTTTTACAAACTTCAATACCATCTTTTATAGGAAGCATAATATCAAGTAAAATTAAATCATATTCATTTACACTTGCAAGATATAACCCATCATCACCATTTGTTGCAGAATCAACTATATAACACTCTTCTTCTAAACCTTTTTTTAAAAAGTTAATTATTTTTATATCATCTTCTATTATTAAAATTTTCATAAATTATTTTACACTTTTTGATATTAATTTAAGTATGGTGATTTCGGCATCAGCTTTATACCTAAAATTTATTCCCCAAGTTCCAATTCCTTTATTTACATAAATAGCTGTATTTTTTTTGTAAAAAATTCCTGCAATAAATGGTTGAACAAGTCTTACTAAATAATGAAAAGGATAAATTTGACCGCCATGTGTATGTCCACATAAAAAAAGATTTGCATTTGAATTTAGTGCTATTTTATAGTCTTTTGGTTGATGTGCTAAAAGAATAGAAGGTTCATTTAAAAGATATTTTTTTATTTTATTTTCTTCTCTTTTGATTTTAAAAAACTTAGAAAATCTATCTGGAAGCCCAGCTATATGTATGATTTCATTTTTATAAATAATTACATTACAAATATTATCCATAAAAATAAAATTAAAAAGTCCTTTTTCCAAATCTTCTAAACCATAAAATAGATCATGATTTCCACTTATATAATAAACTTTTCCTTTTAATTTATTCAAGATTTCTAGTTTTTCTTTTATGAATTTTACTTTTGTATCGATTATATCGCCTGTTATTACACAAAAATCAAAAACTAAATCATTACATATATTTATAAGTTCTTCAATTTGTGAAATAGTTGTTTTTTTATTTATATGTAAATCACTTAAATGTAAGATTTTTAAATCATCTAATTTTTTATTAGTAACTAATATTTCTACGGTTTGAAGATTAGAAAGAGTCATTTTAAGATACTTTCTAATTCTTCTTCTGTTGAGATATATTTTATATCTTTTACAAAACTATTTTCTATAAAATAAATAGTGATTTTGTTTTCTTCTTCTATGAATTTTTTATTATTTTCATTGTAAATTAATAAAATATCATATTTATAATCTCTCATTTTTGGAATTATAAACATTTTTGTCACAATAGATGGAATTGATGAAATATTATTTATAAAAATAGTATTTTTTTTATGCAAAAAATCACTATCTTTTGATGATAAAAAATCATTTACAAGGTTTGAAGTATTTCTTTGGAAAGTTACTATAATCATAGAAATTTCACTATTAACAGTATGAATTTTATCAAACTGATTTGCTAATGAAAAGTTACTTATTTTATCATTTATTTTTAGAGTATTTGCATTTGAATAAATACAAATAAGTATTGATAAAATAAGTTTCTTTAACATCTATTTAGCTTCAAGATTAATATGATAAGAAATATCTATTTGATTTCTAACAGTTAAAAACATTAATTTTGGTGGCTCCATTGAAAAGTCAGTAAGATTAAATGAGAAATTTCCATTTAATGAAATCTCATTATTTTTTTGATTAATAGAAATTTTTGCTTTAATATTTTTTGTAACGCCATTTAATGTTAAAGCACCTTTTATTTCATAATCATTTTCAATTTTCGTGATACTTTTAATATCAAAAGAAATTGTTTTGGATTTTTCCATATTTAATAATTCATACATATGTTCATCTCTAGTTTTTTTATCACTAATTAAAGATGAAGTATCAAAATAGATTTTTCCTTTGATTGATTCTATTGAATCAGTCATTGTTAAATCAGATTTAACATCTTTTGTACTTGGATTGATTTGATTATCACCTAAAACTTCCGTATGAGCTGTTATCTCACCATTTTGTACTGTTAAGCTATTTGCACTTGCAAATAGAGTTAAACTCAAAATTACTAATATTTTAAACATATTTTATCTCCTTGTTATTTGGTTTATATTCACTTATCATTATTTTTAGTATTATTGCTAATAATACAATTGGAACAAATAAAATTAAATTTGTAATTGCTACAAAAAGTCCAGCACCTGAAGCTATCCAACCAATAAGAATCATATAAAATGTAATGGTTCTAAAATCTTTTTTTGATATAGTTTGCAAAATCACAACATTATAATATGAAATTACAAATGGATAAATCATTGATAAAAAATATCCTTGTCTTAAAAAATAAAATAGATATGAAAGTGCAAACAAAGTCAAAATAAATAAAGTTTTTTGGTTTTTCTCAAGTTTAAAAAATAAAGCAGAAAAAACTCCAATTATATGAAATAAAACAATTTGAAAAGTAAAACCATCTCTCCAAATAGAAATTGTAATATCCCTTGAAAGGGATTCAAAAAGAGTTGAATCCAAAAATACCCATAAAACCATCATAAATAATGCAAACTCTTGATTTGATTTATTTATAGCTTCATTTCTTGGTAAAAATCTTGATGCAATTAATGTAATAGTTGTTAAACTAATTGCGATAATTCCCCTTGATGCAACTTCATAATTAAATAATATTGTTCCAGTTGCATAAGACAAACTAAGTGCTAAACCTAATTCTAAAAGTGAAGTTTTTTTTATTTCATTTATTATAAGTGGAGCTAAACTTCCAATTGAAAAACCTAAAAGAAATAGGGTTAAAATATTGAAATGAGGATATAAAAAACTCATTATTAATTGAATTATCAAAAAAAATGAGATTTTATTTTTTGTATTTATTTTTATATATGAAACTACAATTGAGCCAATTATTCCACCAATTGGAAGAGGTGCAATTAGAAATAAATTTGAAGAAAAGTATTCAACAACTCCTGTTTGAGCTATTAATAAATAATAACAAAGTTCACTTGCTATAAAAAATATTAAAATTAATCTTTGCATACAATCTCTTTTTGGTAAAAATAGATTAAATAAACAAAAACAACAATCAGGTCAAAAAGAGAAATAAGCAAAGCTTCAAATCCTAGTTTCCCAGAAGCATATAAAGCAAAAAATACAGAACTTGCAAATACTCTAATAATCACAGTTAAATTTGATAAAATTATTTGACTTGATGGATTTTTTAAAGCCATATAATGAATGATTCCTGTCATACTTACAAATGTAAAAACCACATATTCATAAACTCCTGTAAAACTAAATCCAAAAAGTGGATAAATAAAACTAGCAAATAAAATTAAAAATATTCCTCCAAAACCATCACTTAAAATTCCAATAATATTGTAAAGTTCCAGTTTTGAGTAATCTTTTGTATTAAGATTTATTTTTATAAAAGCAGAAATAAAAATAAAAGAAAAACATCCAAAAATAGTTCGTAAAATCCAAAGATTTTGTGTTGGAATATTTAAAAACCCAGCTTCTGTAAAACCTGAAATTGATAAAACAACAAATATTCCAATAAGTGCAAACAAATAACTGTTTATATATATAGATTTTTGAAGTTCTTTTATTTGATTTATGAACATTGAAATAACCATAAAAAAAACTGATATTCCCATCGCCATATGAGCGTGAGCAACAATTAAATCATTTCTGTGAAATATCCATCTGATTGCAGGAATAAAGATAATATTTCCCTCAATATCCACAAACAAAAAAGCCAATATTGAAATTAGTAGAGCTTTTTTTGCAAGATTTTGAATATTGCTATCTTTATACCATCTGTATAAAAGTGGAATATATAAAAGAGTTAAATATTGAGCAAACCACTCTTGATCGTAGGTTAATGGTTCAAAAAAGATTCTATAAAAAACTGTTCCAAAATAAAAAAGTGTTGGAAGAATCCATAAAATATTCCATCTAGCTTTAAATTCACCTTGGTTTAAAAGTTTGATAATTAGATAATAAATTGGAAGTAAAGCCAAACTCATTCCTAGAGTATTATCTCCATGTGGACCAGTTACTGTACTTTCAACTTGCCCAATAATTGGGTTCATTAAAACTAAAAGTGCGATTGGAGCAATAATTACAACGCTTAAACATACTTTTATCCATAAAGGTAAAATCTTATAAAGTCTAATAAATTTATATAAAGCGATGATATAAAAAACTCCAGATAAAGCTAATAAAAAGTTTAATTCATAGGCAAAATCATAAAAAGCTAAACCTCTATTTTTCCCTAAAAGTAAACTAATAACCATAAAAACTAAAAAAATATACCAACAAATTGTATAAAGATTTAAATATCTAAGTCCTTCTTTGTGGAATCCAACTTCTTTATTTATAAGTAAAAAAGGCAAATATGAAAGCATCAAAGGAATAAAACCATAAAGCATTAAAGAAATATGAATAGCTCTTATATTTACAGGATTTAAAGTTTCAGAGTTTAGGCTAAAACCTAAAAGATTAATGGAATAAATAATTCCAAGAACTAATCCTAAAGCAAAAAAAGCAATAGATATTTTGAAGTTTTTGTCTATAAAACTACTAAAATTATTCAATCTTTCCATCCTTTACCTCATAAATTTTATTTGCTAATTGGGCTAAATTTTTATCGTGAGTTGCTACAATAATAGTTGTTCCCGTATTTGCAAAAGTTTTGAATAATTCAAATACATTTAAAGAGTTTTTTGAATCCAAATTTCCAGTTGGTTCATCTGCAAAAATGATTTTTGGATTATTTATCAAAGCCCTTGCAATTGCAACTCTTTGTCTCTGCCCTCCTGAAATTTCATTTGGATATTTGTTTATTAAATTTTCAATTCCTAAAAGTTTTAATAAATCAAAAATTTCATCTTTTGAAGCTTTTTCATTTGCAAGATTAATATTTTCTTTTACACTTAAATAATTTATTAAATAGTGAAATTGGAAAATAAATCCAATATTGTTTTTTCTAAAATCATCTATATTTTTTATATCGTTATAGTTTATATTTTCATAAATAATATCTCCACTACTTGGTTTTAAAAGAGTTGATAAAACAGATAAAAGTGTAGATTTTCCACTTCCACTTTCTCCAATTATTGCTATAAATTCACCACTTTTTATCTCTAGGTTTATATTTTCTAAAGCTAAATCTTTATTATAATAGTGACTTAGATTTGTTACTTTAATCATATTTTATTTCCTTGAATCAATTCAACTGGATCTGTAAATGCCGCATTTAATGCAGGAATTATTGAGCCAAAAATAGCCATAAAAATTGAAGTAATAAATATATAAAAAGCTAAAGAATTTGATACTTCACCATTTACATAACCTTGTAAACTAGAAATATTTTTAATAGAATATAAAACAATATTTGAAAAAACAAAAGCACTTAAAAAACTAAAAACTCCCAAAATAAAACTTTCAATCATAATAGAATAAACGATTTTAGAAGTACTTATTCCTAATGCTCTTTTGATTCCAAATTCACTTCTTCGCTGATTTATTGTGATACTCATTAAACTCACAATTCCTAATAATCCAAGAGAAAATGCAATAAATGAAATAACATTCGATGAAGTTTTTATGATTTTAAATTGATTATAATTATCCACAAAATTTTGAGTTGATTTAACATCAATTTTTTCATCAAGTTTTTTTATTTCTTGAATAAGAGTTTCTATATCACTGTTTGGAGTTGTATTTACTAAAATCATAGAAGTTGATTTATTGAAAATTTCTCCAGCATCACTAATAGTTAAAACAACTCCACCATTTTCAAAACCAATTTCATTTTTGAAAACACCTGAAATTTTAAAAGTTTTATTTGCTATTTGGATTTCATTTTTATTTAGTAGTTGCTCATAAATAGATTTTCCAATAATTACTTCATCCTTTAAAGGATAAGTTCCCTCAAGGAGTTTATAATTTTTAAATCGATTAGAACTTGCACCATAAATAGCCACAATAGGAAGTTTTTCAACGGGACTTGCACCAACAATTAAAGCTGATGATTCTTTTACATCTTTTATTTTATTTATTTGTTCTATTAAATTTATATTTACATTTGAAAAAAATGTATCAGAAATCTTAGCTTGAGTGATGATAATATCTCCGTCACTTTTTAGCATAGATGAATACATTGTAATTATTCCATTTGAAATTGAACTTATCAAAAAAATAGAAACAATTGAAAAAACAAGACTTAGATAAATAAGAGTGGTTTTTAGTTTGTTTGCTAATAATGCTTTTATTGCATAAAAAATCAATAGTTTTCCTTTGTTATTTTAAAAGATTTTAATCTTTGAATATGAAAATACAATGAATAGAATATTAATTTTTGTTCATATAGAAAAAATAAAAATTATTAAAGAATTATAAAAATTTATTAATAATCTTTATAAAATAAATTCACATTTAATTATTATTTTAGTAAAATCCGCACTTTATTTTAGGTATTAAAATATTTATTAATATCTAAATATATTTGATTTTATTAATAAAAAAGGTTTTAATTTTATGATACGAATATTATTTTTAGTTATTTTTATATACTCATTTTTGATTTCCAAAGAGTTAAAAGAAGTTTCTCTTCAATTGCCTTGGAAATATCAATTTCAATTTGCAGGATATATTCTTGCAAAAGAAAAAGGCTTTTACCAAGATATAAATTTAGATGTAAAGTTAAAACAGTGGGATGAAAATGTTGATGTAATAGATAGTTTAACTAATAATAAAATAGAATATGCGGTTCTTCGTCCAACATCAATGATTGATATTTCAAAGGGAAAAGAACTTGTTTATTTAGCAACAATATTTCAATCAAGCCCTTTGGTTTTAGTAACAGATAGAAGCTCTGGAATTAGTTCATTAAGTGATTTGAAAAATAAAAGAATTATGACATCAGGTGATTTAGGTTCTGATGTTTCTTTATTATCTATGATATTTTCTCATGGTATAAAACTTGAAGATTTACTCATTCAAACACCTTCTTTTAATACTCAAGATTTACTTGATAAAAAAACAGATTTAATCGCTTCTTATATTTCAAATGAACCTTTTACTTTAAAAGAGTTAGGTGGGAATCCTATTGTTTTTAATCCAAAAGATTATGGTTTTGATTTTTATAGTGATATTTTAACAACAAGTAAAAAATACCTACATAATGAAGAAAATGAAGTAAGAAAATTCAGAGAAGCATCTTTAAAAGGTTGGGAATATGCTTTTTCAAATATAAATGAAAGTGTAGAAATAATTTATAATAAATATAATCCTCAAAAAAAATCTAAAGAAGCTTTGATTTATGAAGCCAATGAATTAAAGAAATTAGCTTATCACAATACCAATGAATTGGGAAAAATGGAAGCTGAGAAGTTAGAAAAAATTTATAATATATATAAACTTTTAGGATTAGCAAAAAATAACATAACTTTTAATAACTTAATTTTTGAGAATTTAACTACAGCTTCAAGTTTGAATTCTGAAGAAAAAAGTTATATAGAAAAAAAACAACCTCTTAAAATGTGTATTAATTCAAACTGGTTACCTTTTGAAAAAATGGAAAATGATAATAAATACAAAGGAATGGCTGCTGATTATTATGCAATTTTAGAAAAAAATTTATCAACAAAATTTGAATTAATCAAAACAACTTCTCAAAATGAAGTTTTGGATTTTATAAAAAATGATAAATGTGATTTTCAATCTCTAACAATTAATACCCATAATATAGAAGATGGTTTAAAACTAACATCAACTATTTTTAAAGTTCCACTTGTAGTTGCTACAAGATTAGATGTTCCTTTTATTAATAAATTAGAGGATTTGAAAAATCAAAAAATAGCAATTGCAAAAAACTATGTAAATATTGAATATTTTAGAAATAAATATCCAAGCCTAAATATTGTTGAAGTTGAAAATACACAAGAAGGACTAAAACAATTAAAAGCAGGAAAAGTTTATGGCTATATTGGGACTTTATATAGTGTTTCTTATAAAATTCAAACAGAATATTTTAATGATTTAAAAATTGCAGGAAAAACTAATGATGAATTAGAATTTACAATTGGTGTTAAAGATAATAATGAAATTTTATTTAATATTTTACAAAAAGTTGTAAATAATATTACTCCTTTAGAAAAAAAAGAATTAACTGATAAATGGGCTTCAACTATTTATGAAAAAGGTGTTGATTACACTTTACTTTGGCAAATTATTACTCCTTTTATTTTAATATTTTTATTTGGAGTATTTTTTTATACAAAATTAAAACTATTAAATTCAAGGTTATCAGACCAAAAAAAGTTTATTAATACTATTTTGGATATTCAACCAAATATGATTTTTATTGTAAATGATAAAGAACCAGTTTTTGCCAATAGATTTTTCCTTGATTTTTTTGATTGTAAAAACTTAAAAGAGTTTCAAAAAAAACATTCTTGCCTTGCTCAAACATTTATTGAAGAAGAGTTGTATTTTCATTTAGGAAAAATTGTTGATAATAATAGTTGGATTGAAAATATTTTAAGATTAAAATCTGAAAAAAGAATAGTTTCAATATTACATCCAAATACATCAATAACAAAAGTTTTTAATGTTTCAATAGTTGAATTAGAAGATGAACAATATTTGATTTCACTAACTGATATAAGCGATACAATTTTAAAACAAATTCAATTAGAGAATAAATCAACACACGATAAATTAACGGGTGCATACAATAGAGAATATTTTGAAACTCACTATAAATTGATTATAAATGAATATATAAAAGAAGATAATTTAGTATTTCTTTCAATATTAGATATTGATTTTTTTAAAAAAGTAAATGACACTTATGGCCATGATGTTGGAGATAAAGTATTAAAACAATTTGTAAATGTTATTCAAAAATCTTCAAGAAAAGATGATTTATTAATAAGATGGGGTGGAGAAGAATTTTTATTATTAACAAAAGTAAAATCTATAGACAATGCAAAAAAAGTTCTTGAAAACATAAAAAATGCAATATCTGAAGCTTCATTTGAGGGAGTAAAACATATTACTTGTTCAATTGGTTCTACAAATTATAATGAAAATGAAAAAATAGAAGAGAGCTTTAAACGAGCAGATGATGCTTTATATGAAGCAAAAAATAATGGAAGAAATCAAGTACAAATAAAATAGTAAGTATTGATTTGTTTAATATTGGATAAAATACAAAAAACAAGAAAGAGTAAATAATGAAAAAAGAATTAATAAAAATAATAAAAAAAGCAGGAAAGATTTTAAAAGAGGGATTTTATGCAGATAAAAACATAACTTTTAAAGCAAAAAAAGATTTAGTTACTGATTATGATGTGGCTGTTGAAAATTTTTTAAAAAAGAAATTTTCAACAAGATTTAAAAACTTTAATATCATTGCAGAAGAATCAGACAATGCAAATATACAGTTTAACAACTCAATTATAATTGACCCAATTGATGGAACAACAAACTTCGTAAATGGAGTTCCCCATACTGCTATTTCTGTGGGAGTTTATAAAAATAAAAAACCATATTTAGCAATTGTTTATAATCCGATTTTAGATGAATTGTACACAGCAAAAATTGGAAAAGGTGCTTTTTTAAATGGTAAAAAAATAAAAGTAAGCCATGAAGATAACTTCCAAAAAGCACTATTAGCAACAGGATTTCCATATACAAGTGGTACAAATGAAGATGATTTAAATGATGTGGTAAAAAAAATAAAAGATGTACTTCCTTTATGTCAAGATTTAAGAAGATTAGGTTCAGCAGCACTTGATTTATGTTATGTGGCAAGAGGAACTTATGAGGGATATTATGAAATGAATTTAAAAGCATGGGATGTAAGTGCTGGAATTTTAATACTTATAGAAGCAGGTGGGAAAGTTTCTAATATAAGTGGAAATACTTATACATTATTTGAAGATAAATATTTAGTTGCTTCAAATGGTAAAATTCACGATGAATTTATAAAAAATTTAAATTTATAAAATAATAAAAAAAGTGCGAAAAGCACATATTTAGTAACTATTAAATATAATAATTACAATTAAAATTTGAAAAAAGGTTTTTTTAATGTGTGGAATAGTTGGATATATCGGTAAACAAGAGACAACAAAAATATTATTAGATGGTTTAAAAGAATTAGAATATAGAGGTTATGATAGTGCTGGAATCGCTGTTTTAAAAAAAGACAAAATTGATGTTTTTAAAGCTTTGGGAAAACTAATTAATCTTGAAGAAAAAGTAAAAACATCAGCATCAAATGATTATGAACTAGGAATTGGACACACAAGATGGGCAACTCATGGAAAACCAACTGAACTAAATGCTCATCCACATTTAGGTGAATATTCTTATGTTGTTCATAATGGAATTATTGAAAACTACAAAGAATTAAAAGAAGAATTAAGTTCAAAAGGACATAAATTTGTATCTCAAACAGATACAGAAGTTATTGTTCACTTATTTGAAAATTTTTATAACCAATTAAACGACACAAAAAAAGCCTTTCAAAATACTATTTCAAGACTTGAAGGTGCTTTTTCAATTCTTTTAATCACAAAAGCAGACCCAACAAAAATATTTTTCTTTAAACATGGAAGCCCTTTAATCGTAGCACAAGGAAATGAAAAAGAAGAAGTTTTATTTTCATCATCTGATGCTCCACTTATTGGATTAGCTTCAAGTGTAGTTTATTTAGAAGATGGAGTTGGTGGAATTGCAAGTGCAAATGAAATAGAGTTTTTTAATGATAATTATTCTTGGTCATCACTTCCAACATCTAAACAATTTGCTCAAAAAGATGGATATAGATTTTTTATGGAAAAAGAAATCTATGAACAAAGTACAGTTGTAAGTGATTGTATGATTGGAAGACTTAAAGATAATGAAATTTTATTTGATGAAATTGAGTCCTCAATAATAGATGGAATCAATGAAATCAAAATTTGTGCTTGTGGAACTTCATATCACGCAGGACTTACAGCTTCTTATTTGTTTGAGCGACTTTCAAAAGTTAAATGTAATGTGGAAATTGCAAGTGAATTTAGATACAAAGATCCACTTTTAACAAAAGATACTTTATTTATCGTAATTTCTCAAAGTGGTGAAACAGCCGATACTTTGGAAGCTTTAAAAATGGCAAAAAAAGCAGGACTTAAAACACTTGTAGTTTGTAATGTTGATAACTCTTCAATGACAAGAACAGCAGATGCTACGATTTTAACACGAGCTGGAATTGAAAAAGGAGTTGCTTCGACAAAAGCATTTTCAACTCAAACAGTTGTTTTATGGATGTTAGCACTTTATTTTGCAAAAGCAAAAAATGTAATTTCAGATGAGGTTTTACAAAAAGAGTTACACACTTTACGAGAAGTTCCAAAATCACTTTGTATTAGTGATAAAATCCATGAAAAAATGAAAAGATTATCAAAAAGATATTTACATGGACATGGTTTTTTCTTTATAGGTCGAGATGTATTTTTCCCATTGGCTTTAGAGGGTGCTTTAAAATTAAAAGAGATTTCATATTTACACGCTGAGGGTTATCCAGCAGGTGAAATGAAACATGGACCAATTGCTTTAGCAGACCCTGAATTATTTACAATTGCTTTAATGCCACAAAATTTACTTTATGACAAAATCAAATCAAATGTGGAAGAGTTAAGCGCACGAGATAGTACAATTTGTGCAATTTCACCACTTGATTTTGAATTAGCAGATGATTTTGTGAAAATAAATAAAACAGATCATTATATGTTGGAATTTTTTGAAATGTTGATAGTTTTACAACTATTTTCAATGGAAATTTCAATAAGACTTGGAAATGATGTTGATATGCCAAGGAATCTTGCAAAATCTGTAACTGTTGAATAAATCTTAAAAAAAATTAAAAGAAAAAAAGTAAATAACAGCTTTTTTTAGTTAATATTAGTAACTTTTTGCCTTTTTGGCAAATTGAATTCTTTAAATTTTTATTTTAAATTTCTTAACAAATATAGAAAACAAAAAATGGAAAACAAAAGATGGAAAACAACTCAAGATTACTCTTGTGGAAAACAAAGGATGGAAAACAAAAATGGAAAAACAAACACAATACTTATTTACAAGTGAAGTTGTAAGCCCTGGACACCCAGATAAATGCGCAGATATAATAGCTGACTCTATCGTTGATAAATTAATTATTGCAGATAAAGACAGCAGGGTCGCTTCAGAGGTTTTTGTAGCAGGAAAACATGTTGTAATTGGTGGTGAAGTAAAATCATCAGCTTTATTATCAAACAAAGATTATGAAAAAATAGTTTTAGATGCACTTGCAAAAATCGGATACGATGGAAAATCTGCTTTTACAAAAGAGCAATGTTTGCATCCTGATGATGTAAAAGTTCAAGTTTTATTAAATCAACAAAGTCCAGATATTAATCAAGGTGTTGATCAAGTTGATGGAGAAATTGGTGCAGGTGATCAAGGAATTATGTTCGGTTTTGCTTCAAGTGAAACTGCTGATTTTATGCCAGCTGCAATTACATACGCTAGAATGTTATGTGATAAAGTTTACAATTATGCTTTAAAACATAATCAAAAATTAGGTGTTGATATTAAAACACAAGTTACTGTTGATTATGGTACAAAAGCAAATTTTGAAAATTGTAATCCTCAAAAAATTCATACAATAGTTGTAAGTGCACCTTCTGTTGAAACAATGCCAATTGAAGAAGTAAGAGAATTAATTCAAGGATTAATTGATGATGCTGGACTACCTCCTCATATGTATGATAAAAAATCTACAATTATTCATATCAATCCAACAGGAAGATATGTAAATCACTCATCTTTACATGATAGTGGATTAACAGGAAGAAAATTAATCGTAGATTCATTTGGTGGATATGCACCAATTGGTGGTGGAGCTCAAAGTTCTAAAGATTATACTAAAGTAGATAGAAGTGGATTATATGCTGCAAGATGGATTTCAAAACACATAGTTGCAGCAGGACTTGCAAAAAAAGCAACTGTACAAATTTCTTATGCAATTGGAGTAGCTAGACCTACATCTGTTTCAGTTGATACAATGGGTTCTTATACAAAATTTGATGATGATAAATTATCACAATTTGTAATGGATACATTCTCATTAACACCTAGATGGATTACACAAAAGTTTGCTTTAGATAAACCAAGTGGAAAAACATTTTTATATGCAGATGTAGCAGCTCGTGGACAAGTTGGACAAAGTGATTATCCTTGGGAAAAACTTGACGAATTAGATAAATTTGAAAATATTTAAAAATGATTAAAGGATTATAATGGATTTAAGAAACTTATTTAGCAAAATTTCTTTTGATAGTAAATCAAAAGAACAACCAACAAAAAGCGATGCACCAAGTCATTGGATAAAATGTCCTGAATGTAGTGCCTTAATGTTTTTTAAAGAGGTTGAAAGTCAAAATAATATTTGTCCAAAATGTAATTTTCACATGAGAATTGGTGCAAAAAGAAGAATTGAGATTTTAACTGATAAAGATAGTTTTGTTGAATATGATTCTGAATTAAAACCAAATGACCCTTTAAAATTTGTAGATAAAACTTCTTATAAAAAAAGAGTAGAAGAAGCACTTAAAAATACAGGAAGAACATCTTCTGTTGTAAGTGGTGAAGCAAAAATAAATGAAATTTCAGTTCAAATAGTTGTTTTTGATTTTGCTTATATGGGTGGAAGTTTAGGTTCTGTCGAGGGTGAAAAAATTGTACGAGCTGTAAATAGAGCGATTGAAAAAGAACAAGGTGTGATAATTATATCGGCATCTGGTGGAGCTAGAATGCAAGAATCAACATTTGCTTTAATGCAAATGGCAAAAACTTCAGCAGCTTTAAAAAAACTTGATCATGCAAAACTTCCATATATTTCAATTTTAACTGATCCTACAATGGGTGGAGTTTCTGCTTCATTTGCATTTTTAGGTGATATTATTATGGCAGAACCAGGTGCATTAATAGGTTTTGCAGGTCAAAGAGTTATCAAACAAACAATAGGAGCTGATTTACCAGCAGGTTTTCAAAGAGCTGAATTTTTACTTAAAAATGGTTCTATTGATATGGTTGTTAATAGAAATGCTATGAAACAAACCTTAACAGATTTATTAAGTATGTTTCAAAAAGAAAAAATTAGTTAATAATTGATGACTTCAAATTTAGAAAAAGCTTTGGGTTTTGAACTCAAAGCTTTTAATTATTTATATGTTTTATGTGATTATGAAACACTTCTTAAAAAAAATATCTCACTTGAAATTTTTGTAGATTTATGTAAGAAAAAAGATGTAAAAATTCTTCAATATAGAGATAAAATCTTATCATTAGAAGAACAAAAAACTAATCTTTTATATCTAAAATCAAAGCTTAATATTCCAATAATAATAAATGACAAAATAGAATTAATTGAATTTGCAGATGGTTTACATTTGGGTCAAGAAGATTTTCTTAAAATTCATAAAGATAAAAAACTAGCAGTAAAATTAGTTCGATTAAAAATAAAAGATAAACTTTTAGGACTTTCAACTCATAATGAAATAGAAATTTTAGAGGCTAATGAATTAGAAATAGACATGATAGGTCTTGGTGCTTATAAAAATACAAATACAAAAGATGTAAGTACAATCTTAGGTTCTAAAATTTCATATTTAGCGAAAATATCAAAACATCCAGTTTGTGCAATTGGTGGAGTTAAAGTTGAAGATATTATCGAAAACATAAGATTTAATGTAGTTGGGAGTGGTTTTTATGAAGATTAATATTTATTCAATAATTAAACCCTCAAAAGATGAGTTTGATGTTTTAACAAAAGAGTTTATAAAAATGTCATCTAAATATGCAAAAGTTGAAGTTTTTTATATTTTTAATAAAAATATTGCAAAAGCTCAAACTATTGGAGAAAAAGAGGCGCAACAAGCTTATAGCGAAACTTATGAACCTTTATTAAAAGGATATAACATTGCTTTAGATGTTTTAGGAAAAAAAGTTGATACTTATGTTTTTTCTTCATTACTTGAAGATAAAAATGAAGTTAATTTTTTTATTGGTGGAGCTTATGGATTTCAAAGAGAATTTTTAACAAAATGTGATACTACAATATCTTTAAGTGATTTAACAATGGCTCATAAAGTTGCAAATGTGGTATTGATTGAGCAGATTTTTAGAGCTTTAAGTATTCAAAATAATCATCCATATCATAAGTAATTTATAAACATTTTTGTATAATGGAAAAATAATAAGAATTTGTATAATAAAAAAAGGATAGAAAATGGGTTTTAAGAAATATTTTATTTTCTCAATAATTTTAATTGTTGCCGTATTTGGTTATGTATATAGTTTAGAGTTGGGTGATTACAATGTTTCATTTTTCGGATATTCCCTTTCTTTACCAGTTTCTGCGTGGGTAATATCTCCTATATCTTTACTTGCTCTTGCAACATATTTGCATATTTTATGGTACGCAATGCTTAATTATTTTAAAAAAAGAGCTGTGAAAAAAGATCATGAAGCTATGATTAAAATGATAAAATCAAGTTTACTTGAAAAAAACGAAGTTTATAAATTTAAAACTCAAGATTTTAAAAACCTTGCAATAATTCTTTCTCAACTAAAAATTGATGTTCAAGAAAATAGATTTTCATGTTTTGATGATGAATTAAATAAAATAGTTGCAAATGTTCAAGATGTAAAAAATGGTAAATATATAAGTGATAAATCATTTAAAGTAAATGAAACTTCGAGCTTAGCAAACTTAAATATGCTAAATAAAGTAAATGAACAAATAGATTTTGCAGTTGATGTTCTAAAAAAACCAGAAAGTTTTTCTTCAAATATTGTCTTGAAATCTTTTGAAAATGTTTTAGAAGAAAAAAGCATGACAACTATTAAAAAGCTTTATAAAAATATCAAATTAGACAAAGATATGGCTAAAAAACTTTTTGAAAAAGATGCTTCTAATAATGAATTTGGTTTTACAAGTGAAGAGATTTTAAAAATTGTAAAAGATTTAGACTATGATAAAAATGATTATTTAGCATTAGCAAAAAATTATGAAACTATTTTAAAACCTGATCAAATAATTGCACTATTTGAAAAATTATCATTAGAACTTGAAGATGCTATTCCTGCTTATTTACATGTATTATTTGAATATGAAATGATTGATAAAGCAAGAGAAGTTCTTGCAAATACAAAAGACAATGAATATCCTGCTTTTAAAGCATTAATTGATTTAAAAGAAGCTGGGAAACACTATAATTTAGAAGCGATATCTTACAAATAATGAATAAAAAACTTGATTTTAGCCGACCCCTTGTGGTGTTGGCGCCACTTGCTGGATATACCGATTTACCGTTTCGTTCTGTTGTTAAAAAGTTTGGAGCTGATTTAACTATTTCTGAGATGATTTCATCAAATGCGTTGGTTTATAAATCAGAACGAACATTAAAAATGATTGAAAAATGTCCTACTGAAGACCCTTATTTTGTTCAAATTGCTGGGAATAGCGTTGAGTTGGTTCGTGATGCTGTTTTGCTTTTAAATGAAGTTGATGGAATTGATGGGATTGATTTAAACTGTGGATGCCCAGCACCAAAAGTTTATAATCACGGTTCAGGTTCAAATCTTTTGGGAGATTTAAAAAAACTTGAAGAGATTTTATCAACTGTAAAAAAATATTCAAAAAAACAATATACATCTGCAAAAGTTAGAATTGGTGTGAATGACAAAATTCCAGTAGAAATTGGAAAAGCTGTTGAAGCTTGTGGAGCAGATTTTGTTTCTGTTCATGGAAGAACAAGAGCAGGAAAATACAAAGCACCTGTTGATTATGATGCAATCAAACAGATGAAAGAATCTATTTCTATTCCTGTTATTGCAAATGGTGATATTAAAGATTACGATAAAGCAAAAGAAGTTTTAGAATACACAAAAGCAGATGGTGTAATGATTGGTCGAGGTGCTATTGGTAAACCTTGGGTATTTTATCAATTAAAACATGGAATTGAAGATATTTCAGATGCTATGAAAAAAGAGATAATTTTGGAACATTTTGATGCAATGTTAAAATTTCATGGTCCTCATGGTGCTATTATGTTTAGAAAATTATTACATTCTTATTCAAAAGGTTATACAGGAGCCAATGAATTTAGAGATATTGTTAATAAAATCTCTGATATTAGTGTTATGCGAGATATGATAGATAACTTTTTTTAATTTCTTTTAATATGATTCAAAAGATATTTAGATAAAATATATCTCTTTATAAAAATGAAGAAAAATTATATATAATTGTAATAAGGGAAATAATTGTCTAAATACTATTATGAATTAACACTAAAACCAGATGCTAATTATGAACTTTTTCTAGATTTGGTAAATGCTATAACAACAGATGCAATTGAAGAACTAGATGGAATACTGATAATCAGAAGCGAAGAAGAGCTTGATGATTTGATGTTTGGAATTAAAGAGTTTATTAAAGCATTAAATACAAAATGTCAAATTACATACGAAAAAAAAGAAAATATAGATTGGATAAAACAATATCAACAATCAGTAAAAGCTGTTGAAGTTGGAAATTTTTATATCAGACCATCTTGGGAAGAAAAAAAAGATGGGAAGATTGATATCATAATTAATCCTGCTTTATCTTTTGGTTCGGGGCATCATGAGACGACATCTTCTTGTATTGAAGCAATTGATGAGTTTGTAACTACGAATAAAACAGTATTAGATGTAGGAACAGGAAGCGGTATTTTAGCTATTGCAGCTGCAAAAAAAGGATGTATTGTTGATATTTGTGATACAGATGAAGTTTGTGTTATTGATACAAAAGCAAATTTTGAATTAAATGGTGTGACTTTTAATGATTCATGGATTGGTTCAACAAATAAAACAGCAAAAAAATATGATGTTGTTATAGCAAATATTGTAGCAGATGTTTTAGTGATGATTGCCTCTGATTTAAAAAAGTGTTTAAATGAAAATGGTATATTGATTATTTCAGGTATTTTAGATAAACATATAAATAGAGTATTAAGTAAATTTAATGATTTAGAACAAATCAAACTTATTCATAAAAATGAGTGGATGAGTGTAGTATTTAAAAATAAGAAGGAGTTTTAGTTTATGGCTAAAAAACAACAACAAAATAATAATCTTAATAACAATAACAATAACAATAATAGTGGTAATAATGGAAATGGTAATAATTTTTTTAATAATAACCCATTATTAATCTTTGTAATTTTTTCAATAGTTACAATATTTGCGTTCAAAGCGATTTTCCCTGAACAACAAATGGGTGGTGATGCTACAAATTCTAATATTCAAGCATTTGGACAAAGTTCAAATAAAACAGTTGCATATTCAGATTTAAAAGCATTAATTAGTTCTGGAAAAATAGAATATGTAGGAATTGGAAATACACAAATAAAAGCTGTTTCTAAAATGGGAACAGGACAAGTTACAACTTTTACAGCAAGAAGAGTTATTCCTGATGATACATTAATTCCTGAATTAGAAAAAAATTCAATTTCTTATGGTGGAATAAATGAAGAGAATGTTTTAGCTGATATTTTATTTGGTTGGGTTTTACCAATATTTATATTTTTTGCTATTTGGATGTTTATTGCAAAAAGAATGCAAAAATCTATGGGTGGAGGTTCAGGAGGAATTCTTGGAATTGGTTCATCTAAAAAAATGATTAATTCAGAAAAACCCAATGTAACTTTTGATGATATGGCTGGAAATAAAGAGGCTAAAGAAGAGGTTCAAGAAATTGTTGACTTTTTAAAATCACCAGATAGATATGTAAGACTTGGAGCTCAAATTCCAAAAGGTGTTTTATTAGTTGGACCTCCAGGAACTGGTAAAACTCTTTTAGCAAAAGCAGTTGCTGGTGAAGCTAATGTTGAGTTTTTATCGGTTTCTGGTTCTGCGTTTATTGAGATGTTCGTAGGTGTTGGAGCATCAAGAGTGCGAGATTTATTTGAACAAGCAAAAAAAGTTGCACCTGCAATTATTTTTATTGATGAGATTGATGCTATTGGTAAAAGTAGAGCATCAGGTGGTCCAATGGGTGGAAATGATGAAAGAGAACAAACATTAAATCAACTTTTAGCTGAAATGGATGGGTTCTCTACTGATGCTGCTCCTGTTATTGTTCTTGCTGCTACAAATAGACCAGAAGTTTTAGATCCTGCACTTTTAAGACCAGGAAGATTTGATAGACAAGTTTTAGTTGATAAACCTGATTATGAGGGAAGAATTGAAATTTTACAAGTACATATTAAAGAAGTAAAACTAGGGAAAAATGTAGATTTAAAAGAAATTGCAAAAATGACAGCCGGACTTGCTGGTGCTGATTTGGCAAATATTATAAATGAAGCTGCATTACTAGCTGGTCGTGCTTCAAAAGATCAAGTTGACCCAAGTGATTTTAAAGAAGCAGTTGAGAGACAAATAGCTGGTTTAGAGAAAAAATCAAAAAGAATTTCTCCAAAAGAGAGAAAAATCGTAGCTTATCATGAATCAGGACACGCATTAATTGCAGAAATTACAAAAGGTGCTAATAAAGTAAATAAAGTTTCTATTGTTCCAAGAGGACTTGCTGCTTTAGGTTATACTTTAAATACTCCAGAAGAAAATAAATATTTAATGCAAAAACATGAGTTAATTGCAGAAGTAGATGTTTTACTTGGTGGACGAGCAGCTGAAGAGGTATTTATTGGTGAAATTTCAACAGGTGCTGGAAATGATCTTGAGCGAGCAACGGGAATTATTAAATCAATGGCAACTATTTATGGTATGAGTGATATTGCAGGACTTATGGTACTTGAAAAAAGAACTAATCAATTTTTAGGTGGACAAACACAAAAAGATTTCTCAGATGCAATGGCAAAAGATTTAGATGATCATGTTAAAAATACATTGAATGATAGATATAAAGTTGTTTTACAATCTTTAAAAGATCACACTCCAGCCATTGAAAAAATGACTGCTGAATTATTAGATATTGAAGTAATATCAGGTGAAAGAGTAAGAGAAATTATCACAGAATTTGGTGGAAAAGTTTTTGTTGATGAAGATTTACATTCAGATGCAATTATCGAAACTGCTAAAAAAGAAACTATTATTGAAGAAACTTCAAATAATAGTGACGAAACTACAGAGAATAAATAGTTTTACTATTTATTCTTTAGAGTAAAAATATAAGTTTTTACTCTCCTTTAAAACATATTTCAATCAAATATTATTTTTTTATTAAAATTAGTTATGATTGAATTATAATTATTAAATTTAGGAACAGGTGATTTTCATGTCTAAAATAGTAAGACGAGTATTTATTTTAAATTTTCTAATTCTACTTATTAGTTTATTTGCTTATTCTGAATTAACACTTATGTTATTTGAAAAAGAATTCTTTTATTTAGCAGGTATTTTATTTCTTTCTACTTGTATTATTACCTTTTTAGTGCATAAAATTATAATTTTGCCTTTAAATTTAGATTTAAAGAATACAAAAGATGAATTTGAAAAGTTTAATGAAGATATTAAAAATAGCAATCATCAAAAAAACTTTGAATTAGAATTAATAAATGCAACATTACAAGAAAAAATTAAAGAACAAAGAGAATTAACAGAGTCTTTAGAAAATAAATTATTATTAGAAATTCAAAGCAAAGAGAAAAAAGAAATTTTATTAGTGCATCAATCAAGATTAGCTGGAATAGGAAAAGTTGCAATAAATAGTGTTCAAGCTTGTGAAGAAACAGTAAATAGTGTAAATTTTCTTTTACAAAATATAAATGATGAATATAAAAGAATAAATATTAATAATAATTTTATTGATAAAACTATGGATCAATTAAATAGAATCATAAGTGAAATGCAAATCAAAAATGAAGAATTAAAAAACTTTATTAAACCAAACGAAGTAAAAAAAGAGTTTTTCTTGGATGAAATTGTAATGGAATCTTTAGAAATGCTAGAAGATACTTTTATGAATCATAATATAAAAATTGATTATAATTTTAGTAAATCAATCAATTTATATGGTTTCCCAAATGAAATAAATCAAGTAATATTTAATATCCTTCATAATGCAAAAGAGGCTTTAATTGAAAAAAATATAGCTTCAAAAAAAGTATTTATTAGTATTAAAAAGGATAAAGATTTTGCTTATGTAAGTATTGTGGATAATGCAGGTGGGGTTCCAGAAGCACTTCTTGGAAATATATTTGAACCATACTTTACTACAAAAAAATACAAAAAATCTTCAGGTTTAGGATTGTTTTTATCTAAAATTATTATAGAAGAAAATATGCAAGGAAAATTAGAATTTGAAAATGCTAGTGAGGGGGCAAAATTTGTAATTACCTTGCCTATATCAAAGGAAAATGAATCATAAAATAGAGTTTTTTTCTAAAACTTTATTTTAAAGTATTGACAAATAAAAATTTATTAATTATACTTAAATACTTAAAAACAAAACAAGGAGAGATATATGAAAATATTTAATTTTTATAAAAACCATTTCATCAAAAGTGTAAACTCTCTGCTTCTTTCTTCTTCTCTCTAATTATAAATTTTTATAATTATAATTTACAACAAATATAATCAAAACACAGTTTTTCTTTTTTTATTTAAAAAAAGATATAATAAATAACATTTTAAAAGGTTAATATGATGGATAAAAATAAAATTATAGTATTTGATACAACATTAAGAGATGGAGAACAAAGTCCTGGTTGTTCAATGAATACTGATGAAAAATTAAAAGTAGCTTTACAATTAGAAAAATTAGGTGTAGATGTGATAGAAGCAGGGTTTGCAGCTGCTAGTCCGGGAGATTTTGATGCAGTTAGCAGAATTGCACAAATAATTAAAAATTCAAGTATTTGTTCATTAGCACGAGCAATTGATAATGACATAAAACAAGCTGGATTAGCTGTTGCAAAAGCCTCAAAACATAGAATTCATACATTTATTGCAACTTCACCTATTCATATGAAATATAAATTAAAAATGAGCGAAGAAGAAGTTATAAAAAGAGCAATTCATGCGGTTCAATACGCAAAAACATTTGTTGATGATGTTGAGTTTTCTTTAGAAGATGCAGGAAGAAGTGAAATTTCATTTATGAAAGAAGTAATGGATGCTGTTATTGGAGCAGGGGCTAGAACAATTAACTTACCAGATACGGTAGGATATAGATTACCAACAGAATTGGGTGCAATGGTTAAAGAATTATCAGCATTTGCAGGTGATCGTGCAATTATTTCAGTTCATAATCACAACGATTTAGGATTAGCAACTGCTAATACTTTAGCTGCTGTTTTAAATGGTGCAAGACAAATCGAAGTTACAATCAATGGATTAGGTGAGAGAGCTGGGAATTCAGCTTTAGAAGAAGCAGTTATGGCTATTAAAACACGAAAAGATGCTTTTGGAGATTTATATACAACTATTAATACACCTGAGATTTATGCAACTTCAAGATTAGTTGCAACTATTACAGGAGTTGAACCACAACAAAATAAAGCAATTGTTGGTAAAAATGCATTTTCACATGAAAGTGGAATTCACCAAGATGGTGTTTTAAAACATCAAGAAACATATGAAATCATGAAACCTGAAGATGTTGGAGTATTTAAAGAATCTACTTTAATCTTAGGAAAACACTCAGGTCGTGCTGCATTTAGAGATAAAATTGCTCATTTAGGATTTGATAAAGTAAGTGATGAAGAATTAAATGCTGCTTTTGAAAGATTTAAATTATTAGCTGATAAGAAAAAAGATGTAACAGATGATGATATTAGAATGTTAATTACTGATGAGTCTTTAAATCAAGATAAAACTTATGAGTTAGTTGGATTACAAATATCTGACTGTACAGCTGGTGTTCCAACAGCTGCTGTTGCCATTAAATATAAAAATGAAATAATTAAAGATGCTGCTATTGGTGATGGAACAATGGATGCAATTTTTAAAACTATTGACAGATTAACTGGATACAACGGTGAATTAAAAGATTATAAAGTAATTTCTGTAACAGAGGGGAAAGATGCTCTTGCAAAAGTAACAACAAGAGTTTCTTTTGACCAAACGAGTCCTTCATTTGTTGGTCATGGATTAAGTATTGATACAATGCTTGCAACTGCTAAGGCATATTTAGGAGCTTTAAACTCTTACCTTTCTCAAAAAGAGAGATTGTCTAAAAATAGCGAACATCAAATCTAATAAAATGTAAAGTAGCTTTGCTACTTTACATTTATCTATTATGACTAAATATATAATCGCATTAGCCTACAGACTAGAAACATCAATAAAATACAAAAACTTTAAAGAATTTACTTATAATATATTAGAAAATAACGCTTACTCAAAGAAAAAATATTTTGATACTTCTATGATTTTTTTAGTACTTAGTACTATTGGAATTTTAATATTTGAAGTAAATCATAAAAATTTAAGAATATTAAATGATTATGAACTTTTTGCTGTTATTATTTTCTCTATTGAATATTTAGGGCGTTTTTGGATAAGTTCAGATATTCACAAAATAATATTAGATGATTATGAAAAATATCAATTATTAAACAAAAAATATAAAATAAGTAAATCAATAAAAAAAATTATTTCCAATAAAATTAATTTTGTGCTTTCTCCTATGGCAATAGTAGATTTATTAGCAATTTTACCTTATTATAGACCGTTAAGACTTTTAAGAATTCTTCTTATTTTTAGATTATTTAAAATTCTAAGATATGCAAATTCACTAAAAGAGTTTTTACAAGTATTTAAAGAGAGAAAATTTGAACTTTTTACTTTAGGGCTTTTATATATTACAGTTGTATTTTTTTCTTCAACAGTTATTTTTTTATATGAGGGACCTGAGGGTGTAAATCCAAATATTGTTGATTTCTTTGATGCAGTTTATTGGTCAATTATTACAATTTCAACGGTAGGTTATGGCGATGTTACACCAATAACTGTTGAGGGAAAACTTGTAACATTAGTTTTAATTGTTTCAAGTTTTTTAGTAATTGCTTTTGGAACTTCTATTATTACAACTGGTTTATCAGATAGAATGGAAATTATTAAAGAAAATAGAGTTCAATCTGAAACTTCAAAGATGAAAGATTTTGTTATTGTTTGTGGTTTTGGAATGATGGCAAGATATTTTTGTGAAGAATTATTAAGTATAGGGAAAAAATTTATAATAATAGATAATAATAAAGAAGCTGTAAATAGTGCAAAAAATTTAAATTATTTAGCAATTCAATTAGATGCTACAAATATGCAAACATTAGAAATGATGGGTATAAATAAAGGTGCAAATTCTGTTGTTGCATTAACAAATAATGATGCTGTAAATTTATCTATAGTTTTAAGTGCAAGAGCATTAAATGAAAATATTAAAATTATTTCAAGAGTAAATAATAGTAATTCAAAGAAAAAATTTGAAATAGCAGGAGTTAATGAATCAATTTTATTTAATGATGTAACAGCATTTGTAGCATCTGAATATTTAGGTCAACCAGTGGCTTTTGAAGCAATTGATGGAATTTTATTGAACAAAGATTTTAAAGTTGTTATTGATGAAGTAGAGATATTAAATAACTCAAGAATCTTAGGAAAAAATATTAATTTAGTAGATTTCAGAAATTATAACTTAACACTTTTAGGTATTGTTAATTTAAAAAATATGAATGATTTTATTTTTAATCCAACAAATATCGATTATATAGTTCAAAAAGATGATATTTTAATAATTATTGGTTTTAAAACTTCTATTTCACAATTAAAATCAGATTTAATTAATTTAGATTTTAGGATTTAATATGTCAAAAGTAATAATTTATGGATATAGCAATCTTGGAAGTAAAATTGCAAATAGCTTAAAAAAATCAAAATATGAAATAATAATCGTTGATTATGATGAAGATAATTATAATAAAGCTATTTCAGATGGTTTTAATGCTTTTAATAAAGAGTTATTAGAAGATGAAGAGTTAATTGAAATTGGAATAAAAAATAATGTAAAAGCTTTTTATTGTGTAAGTGATTCAGAAAATAATAACTTTTTTGTCACACTTTCAGCGAGAAATTTGAATAAAAATATTAAAATAATATCAAAAGCTAGTAGTAAACAAGATAATAAAAAAATGTTATTAGCAGGTGCAACTAAAATTATTAATCCTTATGAAATTGGTGCTTTAAGAATATTTAGATTATTAGAAAAACCAATTATTTCCCATGTTTTAGATAAGATTTTGTTTGGTGATTCTTTATTAAATATTGAAGAATTTACAATTATTAAAGGTTCATATTTAGATGGTAAATATCTAAATGATTTTGATTTTACAAAAGATTTTAATATCATAATAATTGGACTCACAGATAAAGAACTTAGTGATGAGTTCATATTTAACTCTTATTTTAGAAATCATAAAATTGATAGTGGTGATACTTTAGTGGTAATTGGATATAAAGAGAATTTAGATAAATTTGATAAATATGTGAGAAGCAGATATTAATTTATATAATGAAGTGAAGGATGATTTTGACTCAAATAACGAATCTTGAACAGTTACAAAATAGTATTAATTCTGGAAAACCTACTTTGGTATATTTTTCAGGAGAAAATTGTAGTGTTTGCAAGGTTTTAAAACCTAAAATCAAGCAAGAAATAAAAAAAACTTTTCCAAAATTTGAACTTTTTGAAGTACAAACAGATTTGAATAAAGAACTAACAGCTCATTTTATGATATTTTCAATTCCTGCGACTTTGATTTTTTTTGATTCAAAAGAGTTTAAAAGATTTGGAAGAAATATGAGTGTTTCTTTGTTTATAGAAGAGTTAAAAAGACCATATTATTTGATGAGTGAGTAAAAAAATGAAAAGAACCTTATTAATATTTTTAATTATATTTATTTTGATGCAGTTTATTCAAACAAATAAAGAGAATATTGCAGTTGATAAAAACTTTGAAATAAAAGCACCTCTTGAAGTTATGAATATATTAAAAACTTCTTGTTATGATTGTCATTCTAATGAAGTTAAATATCCTTGGTATTCAAATGTTGCTCCGTTTTCATGGGTTATTTCAACGCATATAACTGAAGGGAAAAAAGCTTTAAATTTTTCTACTTGGGAAAACTATTCACAAGAAGATAAAGATGAAAAAATGAAAACAATATTTAGAACAGCGTACGCATCTATGCCCCTTCCTAGTTATATTTTTTTACATGAAAATTCAAATTTAACAAAAGAGCAAAGAAGTATGATTCGAGATTGGACGAAAGTTAGGTCTAAATGAGAGAGCAAGTAGCAGAACTTTTAGCCAATAGAAAAGATTTATTAACTATTACTTATTTTAAACTTCAAAAAATATTTGAAAAAAAGTATGGAGTAAATACTATTGTCCTTATGGAAATAGGAACTTTTTTTGAAGTTTATGAAGTAAATAATGATGATGAAAAAATAGGAAAAGCAAAAGAAATAGCAGAGCTTTTAAATATTCAATTAACAAGAAAAAATAAAGCTATTTTAGAAAATTCAAAAGAAAATCCAATAATGGCCGGAGTTCCTGCAATCTCTTTGGAAAAACACCTAGCGCGAATTATCGCTGAGCAAAAATACACAGTTGTTTTAATCAAACAAAAGGGAATCCCACCAAATGTAACTAGATATTTAGATACTGTTGTAAGTCCTGGAACAAACTTTGATTTTGTATTAAATCAAGATGAAAACAATATCACTTCACTTTTAGTTGATCAAATAAGAGGAATTTATTTAGTTGGTTATAGTGCTATTGATGTAACAACTGGAAAGTGTTATTATAATGAAGTTCATGGAACTAGTGAAGATAAATTTTTTGCTTTAGATGAAGTGTTTAATTATATGAATATGCATAAAACTAATGAAATAATAGTTAGTTTTGCAGATAAAAATATAAATCAAAAAGAGGTTTTAGACTATTTAGAATTAAGTCTTAAAACATTTCATATTGGACATTTTAGACCAAAAATTTCTTATCAAAATGAACTATTTAAAAATGTTTTTAATATTCAATCGCTTTTGACTTCAATTGAACATCTTGATATGGAAAGAGTTCCACTTAGCACTGAATCTTTGGCTGTTTTAATTGATTTTGTAATTGGTCATGATTCAAATATTGTTCAAAAACTCTCAACACCCCTAAAACTAGATGTTAGTAGATATATTTATTTGGGAAATAATGCTTTAGAGCAATTAAATGTAATCGAAACAACACACAATCCAAGTTTAATAAAACTGATAAACAACACTTCAACTGCAATGGGAAAAAGACTTTTAAAAGAGAGACTCACTCATCCTGTAAAAGATAGTAAAGAGATTTTACGAAGACTTGCCCTTTCAAAAGAGCTATATGATTATCATGCTCAAATTGAAAATGAGTTGGCAAATATTTACGATATTGAAAGATTAACACGAAGGATAAAACTAAATAGACTTCATCCTTTTGAGCTAAATTATCTTTATGATTCACTTTTAAGTATCAAAGAAGTTGTTACTTTCATGGAGAACTACAAGTTTATCACACCACCTTGTTCAAGTGCAGATTTAAGTCTTTTTATTCAATCTATTGATTCAACTTTTGATTTAAGTATTAGTGGAAAATATATGCTAAAAGATGTTGAAGTAAATATGATTAGCCAAGGAATAAATACTCAAATAGATGAATTAAATATTCAAAACGAGCTTTTATATTCAAAATTAGAGATTTTACAAAAACATATTTTATCTTATATTAAATCAGATGATGTGAATTATGTGGGAATAAATAGACTTGATAAAGAGGGATTTTTTATCACTTTAACAAAAAATAGATTTAATTCAATCAAAGAAGAGTTGATAAATTCTCACTTAATTGTAGATGATGAGTTGTATTTATTCAAAGATTTTACGGTTCGAATTCAAACAAACTCTGTGAAAATATTTTGTAAATTAACTGAGGATATTTCAGATAAATATGTACATAATTTACGAAAAATAATTGAGTTAAATAAACTTGTATTTAAAGAAAAAATTCTTGAATTTGAAAAGAAATTTGCAGTTTTACTTGAAGAATTAGTACAGTTTATTGCAGAAGTAGATTTAACGGTTTCTAATATAAAAACAGCAAAAAAGTATAATTATTCTTGTCCAAAAATAGTAAAAACAAAAGATAATGAAAACTTTATAGAGTTAATTGATTTACGACATCCAATTATTGAAGCAAATGAAGAGCAGGGAATTTATGTACCAAATGATATTATTTTGGGAGAATTAAGTCTTGCATCTAAAGAGTATAAAGATAATGTGATTATAAAAAACTCAAATCCAATAAATATGTTTGATAATAAAATGCATGGTGTTTTACTTTATGGAATAAATTCTTCAGGAAAATCTTCACTTATGAAAGCTATTGGAATAGCCGTTATCATGGCACAAGCTGGATTTTATGTACCTTGTAAATCTATGAGATTTTCTATTTTTGATGCTGTTTATACGAGAATTTCAGGAGCTGATAATATCGCAAAAGGATTATCTTCATTTGCTGTTGAGATGTTGGAATTAAAAAATATATTTAATAGGGCTTCAAAAAACTCACTTATTTTAGGTGATGAAATAAGTCATAGTACAGAAACAATGAGTGGGTTAAGTATCGTTGCAAGTTCTATTTTGAAATTAGCAAAACTAGAAGCTTTATTCGTATTTGCAACACATTTACATCAACTTCCAGAAATCCAAGAGATACAAAAACTAAAAAATATAATTGCCCTTCATCTATCTGTTATGTACAAAGATGATGAAGATAAATTGATATTCGATAGAAAATTAGCCTATGGAAGTGGTTCATCAATGTACGGATTAGAGTATGCAAAATCACTTCATATGGATAAAGAGTTTTTATCTGTGGCAAATGAAATAAGAAAAAAATTAACTGATGATTATAGCTCAGTTGAAAGATTAACTCAAAGAAAAACTTCAAAATATAATAATAATGTTTTTGCTTCATCTTGTTTAATTTGTGGAAAAGCTTGTGATGATGTTCATCATATAAAAGAACAAGCAAAGGCAAATAAAGATGGATTTATAGGGCACATAAATGCAAATCATAAATATAATCTAATTCCCTTATGTAAAGAACACCACAAAATGGTACATGATGGAACTATAAATGTAAATGGATTTGTTACAACTTCAAAAGGTTTAGAGTTACATTATACGATGGTTGAGAAGAGAGTGTAAAAATAACTGTGTAAACCTAAAAAAATAGATTTATTTGATATATAATCAAGTAAATAATTGGTAAAGGATTTACATGAGTTTAATAAACCACGAAGAGCTAATAAGACAATTAAAATCTGGAGAATTAACTTCTCTAGATGAGATAACAAATGAGTTTAAAAATATACTCAAAGAAGTTATACAAACT
>NZ_MUXE01000030.1 GCF_003063245.1 Arcobacter caeni
AAAAAAAAGCTTCTTCCTAAAAGAACTAATAATAAGTTCAAATAAGAAAAAGCTTTGTAAAAAAACTCAAGAGCTGGCAGCGGCCTACGTTTCCACCAGGGGACCCGGCAGTATTATCGGCGATGAAGTGCTTGACTTCCAGGTTCGGAATGGGACTGGGTATTTCCACTTCTCTATGGCCACCAGCAAAGTTGAGTGAAAAAAGTATTGGAACATAAGATAAATCATATGTAATGCTCTTTGCACTCAACTCAAACTAGAGTTAAGAAAAAATAATGTTAAAGTCTTTTGCTTTTTCTAAAAAAAACACATGTGTCTTAAAAATATATGTAATATACTTAATAAGATAGTAAACCAAAGAATTGTTTTAAATAAGCCGAACGTTCTATTAGTACTGGTCAGCTAAACGTCTTACAACGCTTACACATCCAGCCTATCAACCAGCTAGTCTTGCTGGGAACTTCAGGGAAAGTTAATCTTAGAGTTGGCTTCGAGCTTAGATGCTTTCAGCTCTTATCACATCCGTACGTAGCTACCCAACGATGCTCTTGGCAGAACAATTGGTACACCAGTGGTACGTTCATCCCGGTCCTCTCGTACTAGGGACAAATCTCTTCAACTTTCCTACGCCCACGGAAGATAGGGACCGAACTGTCTCACGACGTTCTGAACCCAGCTCGCGTACCGCTTTAAATGGCGAACAGCCATACCCTTGGGACCTACTTCAGCCCCAGGATGCGATGAGCCGACATCGAGGTGCCAAACCTCCCCGTCGATGTGAGCTCTTGGGGGAGATCAGCCTGTTATCCCCGGCGTACCTTTTATCCTTTGAGCGATGGCCCTTCCACACAGAACCACCGGATCACTATGACCGACTTTCGTCTCTGTTCGACTTGTATGTCTCACAGTCAAGCTAGTTTATGCCATTATACTCAACTGGCGATTTCCAACCGCCATGAACTAACCTTTGTAAGCCTCCGTTACTTTTTAGGAGGCGACCGCCCCAGTCAAACTACCCACCAGACATTGTCCTGAACGAGGTTAACTCGTCGCAGTTAGTAACTCAAATATTCAAGGGTGGTATCTCAAGGATGGCTCCATATGTACTTGCGTCCATATATCATAGCCTCCCACCTATCCTGCACATGAATATCCAAGCTACAGTGTCAAGCTGTAGTAAAGGTGCACGGGGTCTTTCCGTCTTTCCGCGGGTAGGAGGAATTTTCACCTCCACTACAATTTCACTGGATCCCTGGTTGAGACAGCTCCCATCTCGTTACGCCATTCATGCAGGTCGGTATTTAACCGACAAGGAATTTCGCTACCTTAGGACCGTTATAGTTACGGCCGCCGTTTACTCGGGCTTCAATCAAATGCTTCGCTTGCGCTGACATCATCAGTTAACCTTCGAGCACCGGGCAGGCGTCACACCTTATACATCCACTTACGTGTTAGCAAAGTGCTGTGTTTTTGGTAAACAGTCGGGAGGGACTCTTTGTTGCAACCTCTCTAGCTTTTTGGGGCAAGCCCATATACCAAAGTAGGCACACCTTATACCGAAGATACGGTGCTAGTTTGCAGAGTTCCTTAACCAGGGTTCTTCCACGCGCCTTAGAATACTCATCCCACCCACCTGTGTCGGTTTACGGTACGGGCAACATACAATATACTTAGTGGCTTTTCTTGGCACGACAGTATCATCGATTCTCCATCTCCTCCGAAGAGTGTCAAGAGCCTGTAAGATCTCGGTCTTATGATACCCGGATTTGCCTAAGTATCAACCTACGTCCTTCGACCCACTATTCCATCAGTGAGCTCGATTAACTCTATGCGTCCCCACATCGCGCTTGTATGTTGGTATTGAAATATTAATCAATTTGCCATCGTCTACCCCTTTCGGACTCGACTTAGGACCCGACTAACCCTACGATGACGAGCATCGCGTAGGAAACCTTGGGTTTTCGGCGTTGAGGATTCTCACCTCAATTATCGCTACTCATGCCTGCATGCTCACTTCTATCCGCTCCAACGCTCCTTGCCGGTACATCTTCAACGCTGAATAGAACGCTCTCCTACCACTCGAATAAATTCGAATCTAAAGCTTCGGTGCACATCTTAGCCCCGTTATATTTTCCGCGCAGAATCACTAGACCAGTGAGCTGTTACGCTTTCTTTAAAGGATGGCTGCTTCTAAGCCAACCTCCTGGTTGTCACAGTAACTCCACATCGTTTTCCACTTAGATGTGACTTAGGGACCTTAGCTGTTAGTCTGGGTTGTTCCCCTCTCGACGGTGGATTTTATCACCCATCGCCTGACTCCTGTGATTCCACATATAGTATTCATAGTTTGATAGGGTTTGGTACCGCGGTAAGCAGCCCTAGCCCATTCAGTGCTCTACCCCTATATGCTACAACACAAGGCTATACCTAAATATATTTCGGAGAGAACCAGCTATCACGAAGTTTGATTGGCCTTTCACCCCTATCCACAAGTCATCCCGAGACTTTTCAACGCCTATGGGTTCGGTCCTCCACTGGCTCTTACACCAGCTTCAACCTGCTCATGGATAGATCACTTCGTTTCGGGTCTGCAGCATCTGACTAATTCGCCCTATTAAGACTCGCTTTCGCTACGGCTTCGTACTTGACTTAACCTTGCCAGACACCACAACTCGCAGGCTCATTATGCAAAAGGCAGTCCATCACCCTGATAAATCATAGGGCTCTGAATGATTGTAAGCTAATGGTTTCAGGTTCTATTTCACTCTCCTCGCTGGAGTACTTTTCACCTTTCCCTCACGGTACTTGTTCACTATCGATCTGTAAGTAGTATTTAGGATTGGAGGGTGGTCCCCCCAGTTTCAGTCAAAATATCACGTGTTCCGACCTACTCAGGATACCATTAGAGCTATTGAAAATTTAAATTACAGGAGTTTCACCTTCTATGCTACACTTTTCCAAGTATTTCATCTATCTTCTTTAGTCTCACATTATGGTCCTACAACCCCCAATGCAAGCATTGGGTTTGTCCTAATCCGCTTTCGCTCGCCGCTACTGACGGAATCTCGTTTGATTTCTCTTCCTCTGGCTACTGAGATGTTTCACTTCACCAGGTTAGCTCCCCGTAGGGTAACATAGCTCTCACTATGCTGGGTTGCCCCATTCAGAAATCCCCGGATCAAAGCTCTTTGGCAGCTCCCCGAGGCTTATCGCAGCCTAATACGTCTTTCATCGCCTCTTACAGTCTAGGCATCCACCATTAGCCCTTAATAGCTTATTAATAAACAGAATTAAATTCTGTCGCATTTTTGATAATATTCTTTGGCTACTATCTTATTAAACATATCCCAAATTAATAAATCTAATTATTAACTCTTCTACATTAATAAAATAAGTTGTGTTCTATCTATTTCTAGATAATTAAATTTTTGTTTTTAATTATTAGTTATATTTGAATAAATTCTCATACTTCTTTTAATTAAACGAAAAAATTAAAGACTTTAACATTATATTTTTAAATATCATTTTCAGTTTTATCTGAAAGCTTTGATTCGAAAATCAAATATAAATTCAATCTCTCTTTATTGAACTTATATTTGACTTTTACTAAATCTTCTAATTATAAACTCTTAATTATTTAAAGGTGGTGGAGAATAGCGGGATCGAACCGCTGACCTCCTGCGTGCAAAGCAGGCGCTCTCCCAGCTGAGCTAATTCCCCACACTGATCTACCCAAAAAATTATATTTTTTAGGACTCGATGACTAATCTTTAAGATTATTTAATGGTGGGCCTACCAGGACTTGAACCTGGGACCTCACGATTATCAGTCGAGCGCTCTAGCCAGCTGAGCTATAGGCCCTTAAACCTATTTTAAATAATCTTTATAAACCGAATATAAAATCTTATATATTTTAGTTTTAAGTTAAGAAACAAATCTTAACTTAATTCTCTGAAAGGAGGTGATCCAACCGCAGGTTCTCCTACGGTTACCTTGTTACGACTTCACCCCAGTCGCTAAATCCACTGTGGAAGGTAGCTATTTTAGCATCCCCGCTTCGAATGAGTTCAACTCCCATGGTGTGACGGGCGGTGAGTACAAGACCCGGGAACGTATTCACCGTAGCATAGCTGATCTACGATTACTAGCGATTCCAACTTCATGTAGTCGAGTTGCAGACTACAATCCGAACTGGGAGATATTTTTGAGATTTGCTCCACATCACTGTATTGCGGCTCTTTGTATACCCCATTGTAGCACGTGTGTAGCCCTGGACGTAAGGGCCATGATGACTTGACGTCGTCCTCACCTTCCTCCTACTTACGTAGGCAGTCTCATTAGAGTTCTCAGCCGAACTGTTAGCAACTAATGACGAGGGTTGCGCTCGTTGCGGGACTTAACCCAACATCTCACGACACGAGCTGACGACAGCCGTGCAGCACCTGTATATAAGTTTCTGCAAGCAGACACCAATCTATCTCTAGAAAGTTCTTACTATGTCAAGTCCAGGTAAGGTTCTTCGTGTATCGTCGAATTAAACCACATGCTCCACCGCTTGTGCGGGTCCCCGTCTATTCCTTTGAGTTTTAATCTTGCGACCGTACTCCCCAGGCGGCACACTTAATGTGTTAACTGCATTACTGCAAGGTCTAGCCTCACAACAACTAGTGTGCATCGTTTAGGGCGTGGACTACCAGGGTATCTAATCCTGTTTGCTCCCCACGCTTTCGCGTCTCAGCGTCAATAATGTTCCAGTAGATCGCCTTCGCAATCGGTATTCCTTCTGATCTCTACGGATTTTACCCCTACACCAGAAATTCCATCTACCTCTCCCACATTCTAGATATACAGTTTCAAAAGCAGTTCAATAGTTAAGCTATTGGATTTCACTTCTGACTTATATATCCGCCTACACGCTCTTTACGCCCAGTGATTCCGAGTAACGCTTGCACCCTCCGTATTACCGCGGCTGCTGGCACGGAGTTAGCCGGTGCTTATTCATATGGTACCGTCATTATCTTCCCATATAAAAGGAGTTTACGCACCGAAATGTGTCATCCTCCACGCGGCGTTGCTGCATCAGACTTTCGTCCATTGTGCAATATTCCCCACTGCTGCCTCCCGTAGGAGTCTGGACCGTGTCTCAGTTCCAGTGTGACTGATCATCCTCTCAAACCAGTTAAGTGTCATTGTCTTGGTGAGCCATTACCTCACCAACTAACTGATACTGTACAGGCTGATCCTAGAGCTATAAATATTTCCCTTGCAGACTTCTGTCTTAAAGGCATATAGAGTCTTAGCAGTCGTTTCCAACTGTTATCCTCTTCTCTAGGGCACATTACCTATATATTACTCACCCGTGCGCCACTTAGCTGACAATTATAGCAAGCTATAATCCGTTCTCGTTCGACTTGCATGTGTTAAGCACGCCGCCAGCGTTCACTCTGAGCCAGGATCAAACTCTCCATAAATGAAGTTTTTGAACTTGACTTCTTCTGTATTATTTTACTAATTACAAAATTATCACTCATTGTATAGACAAGAATTTCATGTTTTACCATTTCTATCTTGTTATATGTATATATATTTTATATTAACATTTATTCTTATTTTACATCTGTAATAAACAACAGATTATTCTACAAGAATTCTATATTCGGTTTATAAAGATTACTTTATAAATTGTTTATAATTATTTTTAAAGATCATCCAGCTTCAATT
>NZ_MUXE01000031.1 GCF_003063245.1 Arcobacter caeni
ATTTTATTATAATAGAGTTAGAAGTCATAGTTATTTAGGAAATTTATCACCTGTTAAATTTGAAGAAAAACAAGAAAAAGAAAAAGTGTTACAATCTGAAATGGTGGCTTAGGGATTAGCAAAAAAGTGTATGTTTTTTAGTTACCTCTCCATCGAATATAAAACCCTCTATGCAACTAGGCACAGTTTTGCATCTGTTATGGTTGAAAATAATGTACCACTAACTTATGTACAAAAACAGTTGGGACATAAAAGATTATCTACTACCATGGATTATTATATAAAAAATGGTTTGATTAATGAAAATAAATATAATCCTATACTAGATGTTATTTATGAGTAGGCTTTTATTAATACCTTTATTCTTAGTGATATTTTTAGTTGTAGCTAATATCGTGAGTTTTAGTTTATTAGCCTTAACTTATAATAATTTATCAGATGAAACTTTAGTAGCAAAAGTATATTTTTTAAAAGATAATAAAAGTGACGATTCTTACACCGCTATTCTAGAAGATAAACAAGCTAATAATATTGGTAAATATGAAATATATGGAGATCAATGGAGAATTGATGTATCTTTTATAAAAATAAAGTATTTAGCTAATGTATTTGGGCTAAAGTCTAACTGTAGTTTGGATAGAATAGAAGGAAGATATAACTCTATTAAAAAACAAAATAACAAAAAAACTGTTTCTTATTCAATAGAAGGCATAAATTTAACTAAATATTTCAACTGGTTTATAGATATTACTTATGGTAGTTCTGTTTATCAAGAAATAAAACTGCATACGGTTTATTTTGTATATAAGACGCCTACAGGATTGCTTGTGCGTGGAGAGAAATAAAGGAGGAGGAAATCTACTTTATTTTTGCAAAAGTTAATAAAGGTTTAGTAAAAATAATGAAACTACCAATAGTAACAACACTTTATAAATCATCACCATATATAGATGAATTTTATACTCGTATATCAAAAGAAGCACAGAAGATTATGAGACAGTCTTTGTAGAGGAAGGGAATTTGAGTGAAAAATAATAAAATACATATTTCAATAGTAACACCAATTTACGGTTGTTGTAGCAGTTTAAACAGTCTATACGAAAGACTTAACAGAACACTTTCAACGATCACAAATGATTTTGAGATTATTATGGTAAATGATGCTAGTCCTGATAATGCTTGGGAAGGTATCAAAGAGTTGGCATTAAAAGATAAACGAGTAAAAGGTATAAACCTTTCAAGAAACTTTGGACAACACAAAGCTATAACAGCTGGACTTGACTATGCGAGTGGTGATTGGATCGTCGTGATGGACTGTGATTTGCAAGACCAACCAGAAGAGATAGTAAAGCTTTATAACAAAGCTCAAGAGGGTTATGACATAGTTTTTGGTAGACGAAGTGAGAGAAAAGATGGTTTTTTTAAAAAACTTAGCTCAAAGCTTTTTTATAAAGTATATGATTATTTTACAGAAAGCAAAGTTGATAACACTATTGCTAACTTTAGTATCATTTCTAAAAAAGTTTTAGATAGTTTAAAAGAACTACGAGAACAAAATAGAATGTATCCACTCTTCATAAATTGGATAGGATTTAATAAAACAGAGATAGATATCGAACATGCTAAAAGAGAAGAAGGAAAAAGTTCTTATACAATAAAAAAACTTATTGATTTAGCTATAGATAGTATTGTTTCACAATCAAACAAGCCTTTAAAACTCTCTATAAAGTTTGGATTTATAGTTTCCCTTTTAAGTCTTTTTTATGCTTTTTGGTTGATTGTGAGGTATTTTCTTTTTTCTATTCCTACTGAGGGTTGGACAAGTGTTATGGTGTCTATTTATTTTATAGGTGGATTACTTTTTGCAAATATGGGAATACTTGGACTTTATATAGGGAAAATCTTTGATGAAACAAAAAATAGACCTATATATATAGTTCAAGAAACTACTTAAAAAAAAAAGATCAGTATAAATAGTATATATTAGTATAAAAAAGAGCACATTACAGTATAGAAATAAGAAAGAGATACAAAAATTGAAAATATAGGTAAAATATGATAAAAATAAACATAGTATACTGGCATATAGAACTATTCTGGAATAAGAAAGAATTAAATAGATGAAGTTTTTAGTAAACCATTTGTATATATTGCTAACAGTTTTTTTTGCAGTATCTAGTCAGCTAATAATTAAGTGGCAAATGAAGAATTATTCATTTGAAGGATTTGATAATATATTTGAAAAATTTCATTTTGCTTTTGGCTTATTACTAAATCCATATATTTTAGTATCAATACTATTTACATTATTAAGTGGTTTGTCTTGGATTATAGCTATGAGTAAATTTGATATAAGTTATGCTTACCCTTTTACAGCATTGGGATTTGTATTTATTTTATTTTTCTCCAATGTATTGTTTAATGAAAGTATTTCAATATATAAATATATAGGAGTAACTTGTATAGTAATAGGAGTTTTTATAATAAGCAGGGATATAAAATGATAAGTAAAGAATTGTTTAAAAGTGATGTTAAATATGAAGTAGAAGATGGTAAGTATATTTTTAAAAAGCTAGAAACTTCTGATATAGAAGATAGTTTGGATAAATTTAAAAATATGCTAAAAAAATATGATAAGTTTTACTATTGGCTTATAAAAGTTATAAGTCCTGTATTTGTAGATAGAAGTCAAGAAAAGTTTATTGAATCATATGTCTCTAAAGATAAAGTTTGTATAAATATAGGTAGTGGAAACAGCAAAGTTTCAGACAATGTGTGTAATGTTGATATATTTACTTATGACAATGTTGATGTAGTTTGTGATATTGAAAATCTCCCTTTCAAAGATAACTCAATAGATGTCATTTTAAATATAGCAGTCTTAGAGCATGTTCCAAATCCACAAAAAGTAATCGATGAAATACATAGAGTTTTAAAGCCTGATGGTGTTGTATATACAGCATTTCCTTTTATGCAAGGCTTTCATGCTTCTCCTTATGACTTTACAAGAGTAACAGAAGAAGGGATAAAAATACTTCATAAAGATTTTGAAATAATGGAAGTAAAACCATTTGGAGGACCAACATCTGGAATGTTATGGGTACTTCAAGAATGGATAGCGATACTATTATCCTTTGGTAGCAAGCGATTGCATACAATTATTTACATATTGGTTATGTGTTTAACTTTTCCTATAAAGTTTTTAGACTATTTTTTGATTAAACACCCTATGGCAAAAAATATTGCTTCTGGATTTATATTTATAGGAATAAAGAGATGATACCATTTAATAAGTCACCATATAAAGGTAACTCAGAAAAATATATTTATTTCATATTATTTAGTTTACTGTCAATATATTTATTTATAACACATCAAGTAAGAATGACTTTAAACGATGATTCAGCATTATATATGTTTCTTACAGAAGGTGAAAGAGGAACATTGATTATGAGTTATCCTTTGTCTAGTTTAATGTCCAAACTATATGAAATTTTTCCATCCATTCAATGGCAAAGTGGGCTTTATACTTTTTGTATATTTATATTTATATTTACAGGGTCATATTATATAAAATCAGTAAATTCGGTAGTGTTCATCATTCTGTGTCAGCCTAGATAATTCCTAAAATTCTATCATAAATTTAAAGCATCATCAAGCCGTCCATCAAAGTGGATGGCTAGTTGTGAAATTGTTAAGCTCCAATTTCTTATT
>NZ_MUXE01000032.1 GCF_003063245.1 Arcobacter caeni
ATTTTATTATAATAGAGTTAGAAGTCATAGTTATTTAGGAAATTTATCACCTGTTAAATTTGAAGAAAAACAAGAAAAAGAAAAAGTGTTACAATCTGAAATGGTGGCTTAGGGATTAGCAAAAAAGTGTATGTTTTTTAGTTACCTCTCCAGAGCATTTTTTACTCCTAGTTACATTACAGAATTTATGTCTAAAAGCACTTTAGAAACATTAATAATTGAGAAGTTTAATAGTCATGGCTTCATTGGAGATTCAATTAATGATATAGGGGATAATATTTCAAAAAAGCAACTCATAAACGCAAAAGAGATATTTAATTCTATTACAATATGTGACCCTGCAATTGGAAGCGGTCACTACCTTGTTTCAATTCTAAATACAATGTTATTATATAAAGCGAAATTGGGCTTGTTTGATAATATAGATGAAAATCAGTTATCCATAGTTGATGATATGTTAGTAATTAATAATATAGATGATTACAATAATAGTATGATTGATAAAACAGTTCATAAAATATATAAAGAACTTTATGAGTCCAAACAACTTATTATTGAAAATTCATTATTTGGGGTTGATATTAACCCTAAATCGGTTTATATATCAAGACTCCGATTATGGATAGAGCTTTTAAAACATACTTATTTTATAACAAAAAAAGAGTTGGTATTGTTGCCTAATATTGATATTAATATTAGACAAGGAAACTCGTTACTTTCAAAATATCTATTAAATGAAGATTTTAATTCATTATTTAAGGTAGATATTTTTACTAACTATAAAGATTTAGTAAAAGAGTATAAAAATCCAAAAAATAACAGAATAGAAATACAAGATAGGATAGATGATGTAAAATACAAATTTGATGATGATTATGAAAATAAAAATAAATTTGAATGGAGATATGAATTTCCTGAAATTTTAGATAATAATGGCAAATTTATTGGATTTGATTTAATAATAGGTAATCCACCTTATATCAGACAAGAATTAATAAAAGAACTAAAGCCTTTACTAGAAGAAAATTATGAGGTTTATAAAAGCACATCAGATTTATACACATATTTTTATGAGTTATCTTTTAATCTTTTAAAAAATGATGGAATTATTGCATTACTTAGTTCTAATAAATTTTGTAGAGCAGATTATGGATACAGCTTAAGAAAATTTCTAAAAGACAAAACAAAAATTATTTCAATAGTTGATTTTGAAAAACAAAAGCAATTTAAAGAAGCTACTACGGATATCCTAATTTTTATAACCCAAAAAAAAACTCAAAAAGATAATGATTTTTCAGTTTTAGACCATCAACTAAATCAAAAATATACTATGAAACAAGATGAATTAAACTATTCCCATTATAGCTTTTCAAATAGTGAAAATCAAACTTTAATTAATAAAATTAATGGTTTGGGTACACCTCTCAAAGATTGGAATGTTAAAATCAAAAGAGGTATATTGACAGGATTAAATGAGGCTTTTATAATTAATCAACAAGAAAAAGATACTTTAATATCACAAGATGGGAAAAACAAAGAGGTTATAGTGCCAATATTAAAAGGTGCAGATGTAAAAAAATACAAAATTAATTTTAATAATGAATATTTGCTGAATATACATAACAATCCAAGCATTGATATTGAAGAATACCAAAAAATAAAAAATCATCTAAATCAGTTTGAACAAAAACTACAAACAAGGAGCGATAAAGGAAGTACCATTTATAATTTAAGGGATTGCAAATTTATTTCATATTTTAAACAAGAAAAAATAATTTGGCAAGAGCTAACTGATAAATCAAATTTTACCTTAGATACTAATGGTTATTATACATTAGCAGGTACTTTTATAATGACTGGCACGAATTTAAAATATATTTTATCTATCTTAAATAGTAAATTAATAGAGTGGTATTTTCACTCAATGGCTAATAGTTCTGGAACAGGTACAATGCAATGGAAAAAAACTTTTGTTGAAAGATTACCAATAGTAAAAATAGATAAAAAAGAACAAAATAAAATCATAAGTTTGGTTGATTTAATTTTATCTCAAAATAGCGACCACAATTACTCAGGACTAAAACAACAAATAGATGAAAAAGTATATCAAATGTATAATTTAACGAGTGAAGAAATAGAGCTTATTGAAAATTGGTATAAGGATAAATTTTTAAAAAAGAAAATTCTGAATAAAGTACCAAAACAAGGTAAATTATTATGAGCAAAGAACCATCAGAATTAAAAATAAATTACAATCATGAAACAAGGATAATATCATTACAAGCCTATAGCGAGGGTTTCTTTAATTGGGAAAAAGATATTACACAAGAGATTATGGAGTGTGCTATTGAAAAGCTCTTTGATGATATGGATTGTCCTACCAATGGTGGGATTATTCAACTACAAAGAGTTAATGATAAAAGAAATGGAGTCAATAAGGTTTTAGCAGAGGTTATTAAGAAAAAATAGCCTCTTTTTTTGTGAAAAGTATTCAAGTTTTGACTTGGGTTACTTTGCCACATAAGAGCGAAAAATTAACGACAGATACTCTTTTAGATGTGACTACAGATTCATCTAAGTAATATTGTTTAAACTCTTCAAGGCACTCTTTATGTGTTTTAATCTTTTTATTATTCATTACTGTAGTTGAAGGATTACTAAGGTTAAATCTATCATTGAACTTTTTTACTAATTCACTTAGTTCTGATAAATCGCAAATACCAGTATCTGATAATAATTCAATCTTTCTATATAGTTTTATAATTGGTTTAGATTTAATTATTGCGTCTTTATAAGATTTTGTCTTTAAACTTTTGTTTATTTCACACTTATTGAACACGTTTTTTAGTCTATCAGGAATCCTTATCCTAATCTTATAATTGTTAGCTGAAGTCTTTATTATATACACTAAAAGAACCTAAAATGGAACTAGTTTTGTGTATCATTTTGTGTATCATTTTTATTACAAAAGTCAGAAACCCCCGTAAACTGGTGCTCACAATCGGAGTTGAACCGATAACCTCTTCCTTACCATGGAATTGCTCTACCATTGGAGCTATGCAAGCTTGAGGATGTATTATAGCGAAGAGGAGCATAATAAGTGATAAAGTGATTGAAGGATGATATTAGAGAGCATAAAAGAATAAGAAATAAAGAAGAGTAAAATGGAAATAAAAAACAAAAAGAAGAATACAGATAAAAAGCAA
>NZ_MUXE01000033.1 GCF_003063245.1 Arcobacter caeni
ATTTTATTATAATAGAGTTAGAAGTCATAGTTATTTAGGAAATTTATCACCTGTTAAATTTGAAGAAAAACAAGAAAAAGAAAAAGTGTTACAATCTGAAATGGTGGCTTAGGGATTAGCAAAAAAGTGTATGTTTTTTAGTTACCTCTCCACTATCATCATTACTTCTTGTTATCTATGGATATTTTGCACAAACAGAAAGAGAAATTATTAGTGAAAGAACAAAACAAGGATTAGCTGATGCTAAGTGTCCGGATGTGAATCGGCTGGCTGTCCAGATATGGTCGGCGTATGCACATCTTTTTTATAATTTTATCAAACCTATGAGTCACATTTTGTCCATAAAATATCTCAAATCTCAAGTTCTTCAAAAATTAAAGCTTTTTTTAAAGCAATCAATCTTTCTTCATAAAAGCTATTTAGTTTTTTTATTAGGTTTGTTTTTCTATGTCTGGTTTTACTAACAGATAGTTCGTCATAGTGCAATAATTCTTTTGTTTTTTCTATATATTGTGGAAACATTTCTATAAATTTTATAGCTATTTTTCTAAATTCATTTTTTACTTCAAGATGATTGAGCTCTAATATATCAGCAAGGTATAAAAAATCATCGATAGTAAACTTTGATTTTTGTGTTTTATGTTTCTTTTGAATTGGAAGAGCAAGGTCATCTATATCTTTACCTTTTATTACACCTAGTGATATAACATCATAAAGTGGAGAAAGGGTGAATTTCTCTTTTCCTATATTAATTATTGCTATATTTTTTACATGTAAATCACCATGTTGAATAATATAAGAATAAAAGTAAAACCTTAGAAGTTCTAGTTTTGAGTTTTTATCTTTTAATAGTTCATTTGCCTTATGAAATACTTCATCACTACTTGCAGTATATTTTTTACTACTTGGTATATTTAAAAGTTGTCCGAAATCGTATTGCTCATATCTAAACTCTTCATATCTATCAAATCTTTTAATAAGATAGTGAAAGTTACCATTGTGATAAATCAATCCGTTGTATGGAACATCAAATCCTAATTCATTTTTTGCAAAGCTCATAAAAAGATGTTCATTTACTAATACCTGTGGATAATAACTATTTTTATCTCCAAAATACTCCCCAATATTTTTATTAAAAGGTTTTAGCAAATAGTGTGGGTTTTTAGTATCTATGATAATTGTTTGTTTTTTTGTATCTATATTTATATCTATTTTATTTTGATAACCACTAAGTGAAGAGTAATCTGTATCACTTTTATCTTCAAGTATTTCATCTGATATATCAAGTTCATAGTTTAATACATTTGGATAAGAATAGGTTTCAAGAAGTTTATTTTTTATAGTGGTATAACTTGGTCTTTTATCATTTGATTTTTTATATTTAAATAATTCATAAGTATATACAAACTCATAAGAACCATGAGTATTGAGTAAAGTTGTAAGACTATCAGCTAGATCATCAAAGTTCTCAATATTAAGATGTTTTTCTCTTCTATGCGATTCTGGAATAAGGTTTTCAAAGATATAAAAAAGAGTATTACTCAAATATGGATTTTCATTTCTTGGTATTCCAATAAGTTCAGAACCTTTATATTTTTCGTTATATTCAAAAATATATTTACCATCTCCAAAACTAAGCTCACCTATTATAATGCCATCATTAAGTACCGTGATATTTTTATATGAGAATGTTTCTTTATATACTCTTTGATAATAAGTAGCTCTACCTTGCCCAAATCTTTCTATAGAATTTGACTCAACTAATGATTTTAAAATATTGTTTAGAGTTGAACCTTTAATATCTGTTTTTAACTCTATTAATTTTTTAGTTAATTGTGGCTCTTTTTCAAAGAGTTCTAGTATTACCTTTTCTTTATTTATCATCCAGAATCGTCCAATATTTTATATTTTTAAGCTTTTTATTATATTTAAAAATAACTTATATGATACTTTCTCTATTTTTATTATCTATTACATTTGTTGTGTGAACCAACTCCGCCCTAAAGAGGCGAAGCTTTCTAACTAGCAACTTCCAATGAAGTTGAACGAAAGGCTTTATATCAAATTTCACACCACAAAGACTGATAATTCCATCTTCATAAGTACTTTCGAAAAAACTTTCAACTGTATTATCAAGTGTTTCTAATTCCATAATAAGCCCATTTGATATGCTGTTAATGATTCCCAGACTATCAACTAAAAATCTAGCTGTTTTATCTATATCATCTTTGAAAGCTTCTATAAACTCACTTTTACTTGCACCACTAACTAAAATTTGTGAAGTTTTATCTGTAAAAACAGTTGCTCCAGCTTGATTTAATTGAATGATTTTTCTTAATTTATTTTCATGTTTTGCAACATCTATTAAACTTTTTGCCATTTTGAATTCCTCGTATAATTTTCATATGAATAAATAATCTAGTTTTTAACTAAACTATATATTCTTTTAAGATTGAAGTACTAACTTCAAATCTTTAATTTTTTACAGTTTATGACTTTAGATAAAACAACATTT
>NZ_MUXE01000034.1 GCF_003063245.1 Arcobacter caeni
ACAGACGCTGCAAAAATAGCTGCAGTAATAGCAGCCGTACAACATCATAAAAATCTAAAGGGTTAAAATATATGTCTAAAAAATATATAGATATTATGGATACAACTTTTAGAGATGGATTTCAATCTGTCTTTGGAGGAAGAGTCCTAATGAATGATTTCTTTCCAGCTGTACATGCTGCAAAAGAAGCTGGAATAACTCACTTTGAGTTTGGTGGAGGAGCTAGATTCCAATCTTTATTCTTCTACTTGCAAGAAAACGCATTTGAAATGATGGATAAGTTTAGAGAAATAGCAGGTCCAAATGCAAACCTTCAAACTTTAGCTCGTGGTATAAATACTGTTATGTTAGATACAGGTTCAAGAGAACTAATAGACTTACATGCAAAAATGTTTGCTAAACATGGAACAACAACAATTAGAAACTTTGATGCTTTAAATGATGTTCAAAACCTTGAGTATTCTGCTGAATGTATTAAAAAATATGGATTAAAACATGAAGTTGTTGTTACACTTATGGATTTACCACCTGATTGTTTTGGTGCACATGATGTTCCTTTTTATGAAAAGACTTTAAGAAATATTCTTGATAGTGGACTTCCTTATGATTCAATCTGTTTTAAAGATGCTTCTGGAACTTCATCTCCTCAAAAAGTATATGAAACAATTCAAATGGCAAGAAGACTTGTAGGTAATGATACACATATCAGACTTCATACTCATGAAACAGCTGGTGTTTCAGTTGCATGTTATTTAGCTGCTTTAGATGCAGGTGCTGATGGTATAGATTTAGCTGCTTCGCCTGTTAGTGGTGGAACTAGCCAACCTGATATTCTTACTATGCTTCATGCTGTAAAAGGTAAAAATTATGATTTGGGTGGTTTAGAAATAAATAAAATTCTAAAATACCAAGAAATATTAAACCACTGTTTAAAAGACTACTTTATTCCCCCTGAAGCTACTCAAGTTTCTCCTTTAATTCCTTTTTCTCCAATGCCAGGTGGTGCATTAACAGCAAACACTCAAATGATGAGAGATAATGGAACTTTAGATAAATTTCCACAAGTTATTAAAGCAATGCAAGAAGTTGTTGAAAAAGGTGGATATGGTACATCTGTAACTCCTGTTTCTCAATTTTATTGGCAACAAGCTTACGCAAATGTGATGTTTGGTCCATGGAAACAAATAGCTCCTGGTTATGGGAAAATGGTTTTAGGATACTTTGGTAAAACTCCGGTTGCTCCTGATGCTGAAGTTGTAAGACTAGCTAGTGAAAAATTAAAACTTGAACCAACAACTGAAAATCCTTTGGATATAGCTGATAGAGATGAAAAGAAAAAAATCTCTGTTTGGAAACAAAGATTAGAAATTGAGGGTATTGAAACAAGTGATGAGAATATTTTTATAGCAGCAGCTTGTGATGAAAAAGGAATAGCATTTTTAAAAGGTGAATCACCATTAAATGTTAGAAAGATTAATGATAAGAATTGTAAATTAGGAGAAAATAAAATGGCTAATGCAAGTGGAAATTATACAGTAGTAGTAGATGGACAAAAGTTCAATGTAACAGTAGCTGAGGGAAATGCAAATATTCAAGTAACACCTGTTGTTAATACAGTTCAAACTCCAGTAGTTACAGCAGCACCTGTTGCAGTAACACCTGCTGCTTCTGTTTCAGGAACAGCAATACCAGCTGCTGTAAATGGAGCTGTTTGGAAGATTCTTGTAAAAGAAGGTGATAGAGTTGAAGTTGATCAACAAATAATGATATTAGAAGCTATGAAAATGGAAATAGATATAACATCTCCAGTTTCAGGAGTTGTATCTAAAATCTTAGTTAATACTACTGATTCTGTTGAAGAAGGAGAAACATTAGCCATTATTGGTTAGTGTTAA
>NZ_MUXE01000035.1 GCF_003063245.1 Arcobacter caeni
ATAATCAACTGTACTGTTGAATCCTTAAACTCTTGACTATATTTACTTTGTCTCATTTGCAACCTTTATTCATTTATTTTATCTCAGAATCTTTTAATTCTGAGTATGAATTTATGTTACCTCTCCAAGGACATTTCCCAGAATGGGGCTACTTCTGTCTAGCAGAACTACAAGAAGCAACAGGTCCATTAGGACTACATATAGAAAGAGATTTACACTTTAAAGAACAAGCCTTTGGAAAAATAAATGAATTACAATGAATTAGATTAAAAAATCAAAAATATAGAAAATTAGACCATAAAACAAAAATTACAGGAGAAAATAGATGAATAACTATAATCCAAGAGCAGAGTATTTCAACAGAAAAAACAAAACTCAAAGAAGCAATGATAGTAGAAGAGAAAATCATAAAAATACAAATAGCATAGGTGGTTGTAGGTGTAATTATATAATTAACACTACAACTGAACAAAAAGATACAAAAACAAGAAAAGAGAAATAAAATGAAGAAATTTGAAGAGTTAGATAAATCTTTGCAAAATCAAATAATTGATATTTGTAAAGATGACCCATACGGGTTAAACCCAGAATTTCTATATATAAATATATTTAACAGTACAGGAAATACTCAAACACTTTCAAAAGTGTTTGAAGTACCAGAAACACTAATAATAAAAATAAAAGAACAAGGAAAAAATTAAAAATGAAAACAATAAAAGAAGTAACAAATAATACAGCCATTCTTAGGTTTGTTGAACACAATAATAAAAAGTTCAAACTAACCTATGATAATAGAAATGGCACACCATTAGGCTTTGATTATAGATTCCAAGCTGAAATTCTAAAAGATGATGTTTGGAAAACAATAGCAGGGAAAAATGATATTGAATTTAAGGAAATATCATATGTAAGTGATAAACCTAGATTACTTGAAGATTCAAAAAGATTCTTTAAGATGATGGAGGAGCATATATCGCTTATGTATTAGAAAAAGATGGGAATTCCATCTTTTTTATTTTAAATATCTTAAATAAATCTAATATGTAGTACAATGTATTTACAAATATATACAAAGGTTTACAATATGAAAAAAGCCATTAACCTAAGAATAGATGAATCTTTACTTGAAGAACTTGATGTTTATGCAAAAGAATTGGATAGAACAAGAACATATCTTATTGAAAAAGCTGTAAGTAACTATTTTGACACACTTGATGAAATGATAAGTGATAAAAGAATTGATGATATAAAAGCTGGAAAATCAGAAATGTTTACTCTTAAAAATGTGGCAATTCAACTTGGTCTAAAATAGATGTTTAAAGTAATTATTCCAAAAATTGTTTTTAAAGAACTAGAAAAAATTGATAATACAGATAGACAATTAGTATTTGATAAATTAAAAGATTTAGAAAATGGTTACTTCGAAAATGATAAATCTTTACAAGGAAAACATAAAGGTAAATTTAGAAAAAGAGCTGGAAATTATAGAATTATTTATTTAAAAGAAAATGATATTTTACTTATTACTTTAGTTAGAATCGCCCATAGAAAAGAGGTTTATTAAAGAGAAAAGAATTTTTCTTTAAATCAAAGCCAAATAGTACTCAAATTTTGAACAGTCCATTTTATTGAAATCATATTAATTTTTTCTTGTTAAATATGGAAGTAATTGGAAATAATTTACTTTAAATGTCTCACAAGCATCAAGTGTATTAAAATAATACACTACCTGTTTTACATTTCTATTGGTAGTGTTCATCATTCTGTGTCAGCCTAGATAATTCCTAAAATTCTATCATAAATTTAAAGCATCATCAAGCCGTCCATCAAAGTGGATGGCTAGTTGTGAAATTGTTAAGCTCCAATTTCTTATT
>NZ_MUXE01000036.1 GCF_003063245.1 Arcobacter caeni
CCTCGTATAATTTTCATATGAATAAATAATCTAGTTTTTAACTAAACTATATATTCTTTTAAGATTGAAGTACTAACTTCAAATCTTTAATTTTTTACAGTTTATGACTTTAGATAAAACAACATTTTTTTCCTTGTAGATGTAAATTCTTTTACATACTTCATCAAATAAAGCCAGTTGATATCTTTAGTTGTTAATCACTTATTTAAAAGCTGTAAGGGTAGCTGTTAGCACTTATTACATATAGATTAACGAGGCTGTGAATTCTAATAATTATCTTTTTAGATAATTATTAGACAACTAAAGATTACACAAAGGACAAAAAAGATGCATTATGTAGGTATAGATATAGCAAAGAACTTTCATGTTGTAACAATCATTGATGAGAATGAAGTTAAGGTTTTTAAAAAAGCATTTAGAGTTGAAAATGATTTAGATGGTTATACTGGTTTTATTGAAAAACTAGAAACAATATCACCTGATAAAACTAATTTCATTATAGGTATTGAAGCCACAGGTATTTATGGTGAAAACCTCTTGGAATTTCTAAAACTAAAAGCTTATAATGTTAAACTATTAAATCCATTTCAAACATCAAGGTATAGAGAACAAACTACAATGAAAAAAGTTAAAAATGATAATATAGATTCATTAATGATTGCACTATTTCTAAAAGATGGCAAATATAGTGAGGGTTATGTAACCGATGATGAGTATCAAAGTCTTAGAACCTTATATCGCAATAGAACTACTATTCAAAGTGATATGCAAGATTTAAAAAAAAGAATATTAACAAATCTTGCAGTTACATTCCCAGAGTTTGAATATATAGTAAATCCATTTACTAATATAGGTTTGGCATTACTTGATAAGTATCCAACAGCTGAACATTATAAGCATAGTAGCGTTGATAGAATAGTTAAAGTATTTAGGCATATTCAAGGGAATAATTTCACAAGTGAAAAAGCCAAACAAATATTAGAAGCATCTAAACAATCTGTATATTCAGGTAAAGCCAAAGATGCTAGGGCAATAGCTATTAAAAGTTCTATAAGACTTCTTCAAATGTATCTTCAAGAGATAGAAATATTAGAACAAGAGATTTTTAGCTTACTTGAAAAACAGAATATATCAACCCAGAAATTTGAAGAAGATATGAAAACTGATGATAAAACAACAACTTTAATAAATAATCTAAAATCAATACCTGGTGTTGCTGAAAGAACTATTGCTGCTATTATTAGTGAATGTGGAGATTTAACAAGATTTCCCACTACTGCTAAATTTATAGGTTATCTAGGATTATTTCCAACTGAAAATAGTTCTGGTAATTCCAAAAATACAGGACATCTAAGTAAAAGAGGTTCATCCATAGCTAAACATGCTCTTTATATGTCAGCTGTTGGTTGTTTACTTCATAATCCTGAATTAAAAACTTTATATGATACTAAAAAATCTCAAGGTAAATCCAAAAAAGAATCCCTTATTGTGGTATCAAGAAAATTAGCAACTATTATATATGCTATATTTAAATATAACACACCATATAATCCAAATCGTGTATTCGCAAAGTCATAAACAGTAAAAAGTTAAAGAACTCAAATTAGTACTTAAATCACTTCATAATAGCACTTATTAAAATAGCTATTACCGTACATAATTGTTCAACCAAACATTGTGTTTGATTATAAAAATACTTTGTCTAAATCTCAAATATAGACTTTTAAAAAGTACTTTCAGAATCAAACATATTTTAGAAATAATTATCTAAAATATGTTTCTTATATATTTATCTTTAATAAAATATTGCCTTTATATAAATCCTTTAATTATTTAAGGTGTTCTTTATAAAAAGGCTT
>NZ_MUXE01000037.1 GCF_003063245.1 Arcobacter caeni
GGTAGTGTTCATCATTCTGTGTCAGCCTAGATAATTCCTAAAATTCTATCATAAATTTAAAGCATCATCAAGCCGTCCATCAAAGTGGATGGCTAGTTGTGAAATTGTTAAGCTCCAATTTCTTATTGGCATTGTCCATTTCTCTTGAGCATTTTTTATTCCCATAAACAGTAATTTTAACAAGCTATCATCATTAGGAAATGCCCCTTTTGTCTTAGTTAAAGTTCTAAATTGTCTATGAACTGATTCTATTATATTTGTTGTATAAATTACTCTTCTTATATCTTCTGGGTATTGGAAATATACTGTTAAATTTTCCCATTTATTTCTCCAAGAAGTAAAAACTATAGGATATTTTTTACCCCATTTTTCTTCTAATTTATCAAGTTCTAATTGGGCTTCTTCTTTTGTGAAAGATTGATAAACTGATTTTAATTCTTTCGCAAATTGTTTTTGATTTGCAGAACCTACATATTTTAGTGAATTTCTTATTTGATGAACTATACAAAGTTGTACTTCAGTATTTGGAAATACAGAGTTTATAGCTTCGGGAAAGCCTTTTAACCCATCAACTGAAGCTATTAAAATATCTTGTACACCACGATTTTGTAAATCAGTTAATACTTGTAGCCAAAATTTTGCACCTTCACTTTCATTCAAGTAAAGTCCTAATACTTCTTTTTTACCATCAAGTTTAACTCCAAGAACAGTATAAAAAGCTTTAGAAATATATTTACCATCTTCCTTTACTTTATAATGAATTGCATCAAGAAATACAAATGGATATACAGCTTCTAATGGACGAACTTTCCATTCATTTAGCATTGGTATGATTTTATCAGTTACTGCACTTATGGTGGCTTTTGAGAAGCCTACACAATAAAAATCTTCTATATGTTTAGCTATTTGTGAATAACTATTACCTAATGCAAATAAAGATAATATTTTATCTTCAATTTCACTTGTAATACTAGTTTGATTTTTCTTTACAATTTCAGGCTCAAAGTTACCATTTCGATCTCTTGGAACATCAAGTTCAAATGTTCCATGATCACTTTTCATAGTCTTTGAACTATATCCATTTTTTCTATTACTACTCAAATCTTGAGCAAGATGTGAATCTATTTCAGCTGCAAGTGCAGCTTCTGTTAATTGTTTTATTAAAGAACCTAATGCGCCATTTGCTCCACCGATACTTTTACCAGCTTTTATATCACGAGCAAATTGCTCTACATCTATTTCTATCTTCATCTTTGTGTCCTTTGGTATTGTTTATTTTACCTGTTTGACACAAAATTTTGAACGATCCC
>NZ_MUXE01000038.1 GCF_003063245.1 Arcobacter caeni
TTGCTATATCACTATGGGGTGTTGAACTTTGTGAAATCTTTTCCGAGATATGATGATATTGTGCAAACAACTCAGTAAACTCTAAAAGCTTTGGCGGAATAGAAATATCTGTTCTCATAACTTGAAGTTGCTTTTCATAGATTCTTTCATTATGTTCAATAACTTTTGTAGCTAAGTCTAAAATAGGTCTACTTGAACGATAGTTTTTTCTTAGTGTATATACCTTTGAACCTTTATATCTTGTATCAAATGTTGAGATAATACCAATATCAGAGCCATTAAAAGCATAAATACTTTGGTCATAATCTCCTACACAAAAAAGTGATTTAGGTCTAAAAGCATCAAGAAGTCTTCCTTGTAAAGGGTTTGTGTCTTGGTACTCATCAACTAAAATCTCTTTAAAGTCAAACTCTTCTTCTTTTAGAGTATCAAGCATAATAGTTAGCAAATCATCAAAGTTAGCGTAACCATATTTTGTTTTTAGTTCATTAAACTCTAATACAACATCATCATAAATAGGTGTATAGATTTCATGGTCAGGGTTTTTATTTTTTATCCACTCTTCAAAACCTTCACCTTCGTTTGAGTTAAGGTATAGTGAATACATATCATAAAGATATCCACCATCGTATGGATTTACACCATCTTCTCTTTCATAAAAAACTCTTTTTTCATATAAAGACCTAAAAAGAGTTTTTAGCTCATTTGGTTGTTTTAATGTAATATTTTTATTTAGTTTTTTTAAAAGTTTATATGAAACTGAGTGAAATGTTCCAGCCATAATTTTTGCAGCCATATCTTTTCCAAAGAACTTAGCAACCCTTGCTACCATTTCAGCGGCAGCTTTATTTGTAAAAGTTAATAGTAAAATTTCATCAGGTTGTACACCATTGTTGATAAGATTAGCAATTCTTCCTACAATAGTTGAAGTTTTTCCTGTACCTGCACTAGCAATAATAAGGTTAAAACCTTTTTCACATGTTGCAGCTTCGAGTTGTTCTTTATTTAAATTAGATAGAGGCATTTATTTAATATTCTTTAGTAGTATTTTCATTTGGCGAATATTAGCATAATGATTCTTATTTTTCGGGCAAAAAAAAAGCTCCCAGGGAGAGGAGCTTTTTTACACACAAGGAAATAAGTTTTTGGAAAACTTTAAAAAATTCGCAATTTAAAGTTAAGAAGTTTCGCGTTTCTTCTTAATCCATATGAAAATTATAATAGATGAGCATTAACTAAAGTCAAATAAAAAGTTAACGAAGAGTTAACTAGTATATA
>NZ_MUXE01000039.1 GCF_003063245.1 Arcobacter caeni
CTTTTTTGCTAATCCCTAAGCCACCATTTCAGATTGTAACACTTTTTCTTTTTCTTGTTTTTCTTCAAATTTAACAGGTGATAAATTTCCTAAATAACTATGACTTCTAACTCTATTATAATAAAATTCTATATATTCAAATATCTCTTTTTTAGCTTGTTTTTTAGTATAAAAATACGTGTTATAAACTAATTCTTGTTTTAGCGATTTGAAGAAACTTTCAGCAACAGAATTATCCCAACAATTTCCTTTTCTTGACATACTTTGAACAATGTTATATTTTTCTAATAAATCTTTATGTGAGTAAGATGCATATTGGCTTCCTCTATCTGTGTGCCATAAAGGCCCAGAAGATGGCTTCCTATGAAGCATTGCCATATTTAAAGCATTATTTACTAAACTAACTTTCATTGTGTCATCCATACTCCAGCCAACTACTTTTCTTGAGTACAAGTCAATTACAGTTGCTAAGTAAAGCCATCCTTCACCTGTTGGAATATAAGTAATATCTCCAACATATTTTTCATTCGGATTTGATGCATAAAAATCTCTATTTAGAATATTTGGAGCTATTGGTAGATTGTGATTTGAATCTGTTGTATTTTTATATCTTCGTTTCATTTTAACTTTTAGTTTTAAATCTTTCATGATATTTGAAATTCGTTGTCTTGAAATTATTAATCCGTATAATTCTAAAAGTTTACTTTGAATTCTTCGTGTTCCATAGTTATGTCGCCCTTGAACAAAGATAATTTCAATTAATTTATTAAGTTTTTTATCTACTTTTTTAATTACACACCCAGATTTAATCCAGTGATAATAAGAAGATAAATTTACTTTTACGACTTTGCACATTAACTTAATACTAAAACTCTTTTTATGTTCAAAAATCCACGCATACCTTAAAGAGTTTCTTTTGCAAAGTATGCTGCTGCCTTTTTTAAAATATCTCGCTCTTGTTTTAGTATTTTATTTTCATGTCTTAGGCGTTTAAGTTCCTCTGATTCACTTTCTTTAGAAGATGATAAATTTATACTTTTTGTTGGAATTTTATGAGCTTTTTTATACATTGTAACCCAATGATATAATG
>NZ_MUXE01000003.1 GCF_003063245.1 Arcobacter caeni
AATAAGAAATTGGAGCTTAACAATTTCACAACTAGCCATCCACTTTGATGGACGGCTTGATGATGCTTTAAATTTATGATAGAATTTTAGGAATTATCTAGGCTGACACAGAATGATGAACACTACCAAAAGTTAAAACTTTTATATCTCTAACTCAAAAAAGCTCTCTTCAACTTTTTCGTATTTTGAAACTGAACATGTAATTCTTATTGCGTTTTCATAGTCTTTAAACTCTTCTACAAATAATTTTTGTAATTTCTCAATTTCCACTGCTCTAAAAATAAAATAACCTAAAACTTCTGTTCCTCTTGAACCTGTTTTTTCTATTCCAAAACTATCAAATTTCCAGTCAACTCCCCTTGAAAAGAAAAAAACTTCTGATAATCTTTTTTCTAATTCATCTCTTACGCTATTATTATATGCTTTTAAATGTATGAAAAAAGCTACATTTGTATTAAACTGTGATTGTACTAACTTTTCTTGTTCAACTGTTGTTGGTTTTTCTATAATATTTATATTGCTCATCTTTAAATGCTTCCTGTTTTTGCTTGTATTATAGTAAACTATCTTAAAATAAAGCTTGTATTAATAATTTAAATCTATAATAAAAGTAATAAAAAAAATATTAAAGGCTTTCATGAATAGCTACTCAAATTCCAATTCAATTATTTGGAAATCTGAATACAATATCCATAATTTCAAGATTGATAAGGAACATCAAAAGCTTTTTACGATTGCTAGAGAAGCCATGAGCATTTCAAAACTAAAAGATGATGATAAGGTTAAAATCAGACTAAAAGATGTTATCTCAAAACTTTTTGATTATGTGGGAACACATTTTGCTAATGAACAAAAATATATGGCACAAATAGATTATCCAGAACTTAGCTCACACAAACTTCTTCATAAAAATATGTTAGATATGCTTACAACTTTAATTTCTGAATTAAATAACTTAGAATTACATGATATTGAAAAATCTCTTAACGATTTTATTGAAGAGTACTTTATAAGACATATTGTTTTAGAAGATAAAAAAATTCAACTTTGGAACACTTCATTATCAGATTTAAAAAAGAATTTTGGATGGAAAGATATTTATAGCGTTGGTGATAAGAAAATTGATGCAGAGCATAAAAAACTTTTTGATATTGCAGAAGAAGCATTTACTGAAGTCGAACTTGAGGAAAGAACTGCAAAAATAAAAGAAGTTTTAACAGAATTATACGCATATATGAAATCACATTTTAAACATGAAGAACTATTTATGCAAGAAATGAATTATCCTTCACTTGAAGAGCATAAAGTATTACATCTTAATATTATTGAAAAAATAAATACTTTTGTAAAACAACTTCCAAATATGGATGAGAGTCTTTTTGAAAAGGAATTAGCAAAAATAATTGATATTGCACTTGTTCATCACATAATTCAAGAGGATAGAAAAATAATTTCTTGGTCAAAATCAAACACACAAAATTAATTATTAATATTTTATTAACATAGATGTTATACAATCATTTAATTTATTATCAAGGCTACCCTAGTGTCAAAACAATCTAAATTTTTTATTTTATTAGCAACTACATTGATAGTTTTAAGTGGCTGTGAAGATAAAGCTCCTGCAAATACACAAGCTAAAACTATTGAAGTGGGAGTGATAACTCTTCAAGAACAAGCAATTGCACTACAACAAGAATTAAGTGGAAGAGTAAAAGCAAAATTGGTTTCACAAGTTAGACCTCAAATTGGTGGAATTATCAAAGAACAACTTTTTAAAGAAGGAAGTTTTGTAAAACAAGGTGATGTTTTATATCTTATTGATTCTGCTACTTATCAAGCAACTTTAAATCAAGCAAAAGCATCTTTGCAAAGTGCAAAAGTAGATGTTTTAAATGCCAAAACAAAAAGTCAAAGATATGAAGAGTTATTAAAATTTGATGGAACTTCAAAACAAGAAGCAGATGATGCAAAAGCCGTTTATTTACAAGCAGAGGCTTTAGTTCAAGAAAAAGAAGCAAACCTTGAAAGTGCTAAAATCGACCTTGAAAGAACAAAAATAAAAGCCCCTATTTCTGGATATATTAGTATTTCAAATGTAACTCAAGGTGCTTTAGTAAGTGCAAACCAAAGCGATGCTTTAGCAACAATTAGAGATACATCAAGTGTTTATGTGGATTTGAGTCAATCAAATACACAACTTTTAGCTTTACGAAAACTTTTAAGTCAAGAAAATATCCAAAAAGGAAGTACTGATGTTACTTTGATTTTAAGTGATGAAAGCACTTACGAACACAAAGGGCAACTTCAACTTCAAGAAATTGCAGTTGATGAAAGTACGGGTTCTGTGACACTTCGAGCTCAATTTTCAAATACAGAGGGAATTTTATTACCAGGAATGTTTGTAAGAGCAACTATTCAAGGAGCTATTGATACTAAAGCATTTTTATTACCTCAGCAAGCCGTATCAAGAGATTCAAAAGCAAATCCTATAATCACTCTTGTAAAAGATGATAACACGACTATAAAACAGATGATAACAACACAAAGAGCTATTGGAAATAAGTGGCTTGTAACAAGTGGAATTAATAATAATGATAAAATTATTATAGAAGGTTTAAATAAAATCAATGAAAAAAGCCATGTGAATCCTATTGATGTTAGTAGTAAATACCTTGAAAACAAATAATAAAAGCAGCCAAAAAGGCTTAATATGTTAGCAAGATTTTTTGTTTTTAGACCTATTTTTGCATGGGTTATCTCTTTAGTAATTATGATTGCAGGAATTGTAAGTCTTTATGTACTTCCAATGGAACAATATCCAGATATTGCACCTCCACAAATAAATATTTCTGCTACATACACAGGAGCATCTGCTCAAACTGTTGAAAATAGTGTTACTCAAATTATTGAACAACAACTTACAGGTCTTGATGGAATGATTTATTTTTCATCATCAAGTAGTTCTTCTGGAAATTCAAGGATAAAAGTAACTTTTCAACAAGGAACTGATCCTGATATTGCACAAGTTCAAGTTCAAAATAAAGTTCAACAAATTCTTTCTCGTTTGCCTGATGATGTACAAAGACAAGGATTAAGAGTTGTTAAATCACAATCAGATTTTTTATTATTAGCATCATTATATGATGATACTGAAAAGGCAGAAAAAGCTGATATTGCCGATTATTTAGTAAGTAATCTTCAAGATAGCATCTCAAGACTTGAAGGTGTTGGAGATGTTCAAGTTTTTGGTGGACAATATGCCATGCGTATTTGGCTTGACCCAATAAAACTAGAAGCTTATAATCTAATGCCCCAAGATATAGAATCAGCAATAAGCGCTCAAAATTCTCAAGCATCAGCAGGAAAACTTGGTGGTTTACCTGTAATTAGTGACCAACAATTAGCAGTTACTGTAACCGCTAGATCAAAATTTAAAACCGTACCTGAATTTGAAAACATTCTTATAAAACATAATAGAGATGGTTCTTTTGTTAAATTAAAAGATGTAGCAAGGGTTGAAATAGGAGCTCAAACATATAGTAATATCACAGCATTAAGTGGTAAACCAGCTTCTGGTATTGCTGTTCAACTAGCTTCTGGTGCAAATGCCATAAGGACAGCTAATAGTATAAAAGCTCTTTTAAGTAAATATGAATCAAATCTACCTGTTGGTTATAAAATAGATTATCCAAGAGATTCAACACTTTTTATTCAAGCTTCTATTAATGAAGTGGTTAAAACACTTTTAGAAGCTATTTTATTAGTTGTTTTAGTAATGTTTGTTTTCCTTAAAAGCTGGAGAGCAACTTTAATACCTGCCATTGCTGTTCCTGTTGTATTACTTGGAACCTTTGGTATTTTAAATGTTCTTGGTTATTCTATTAATACTCTTACTATGTTTGGAATGGTTTTATCCATTGGTCTTTTGGTTGATGATGCTATTGTTGTTGTTGAAAATGTTGAACGAAATATGAGAGAAAAAAAACTTCCCGCAAAAGAAGCCACTATTATTTCAATGCAAGAAATCACAAGTGCTTTAGTTGGAGTGGCAACCGTTCTTTCAGTTGTTTTTTTACCAATGGCGTTTTTTAGTGGTTCAACGGGAGTTATTTATAGACAGTTTTCAGTTACGATTATCTCTTCTATGGTTTTATCTGTGATTGTGGCTTTAACTTTAACACCTGCTTTATGTGCAACTATATTAAAACCCCATGATGAAAATGAAAAACAAAAAGGCTTTACTCATTGGTTTGGTAGAAAATTTGAATCTCTTACTTCAAAATATAAAAATGGAGTTTCTAAAGTATTACAAACACCTATTCGTTGGATGCTTACTTATGTTGCAATTATTGGATTATTAGCTTTTGTATTTATAAAACTTCCAACAAGTTTTCTTCCAAAAGAAGATCAAGGTAGTTTGATGGTTCAATATACCCTTCCAGTTGGTGCAATCACATCAAGAACTGTTGAAGTAGCAGAAAAAATAAAAGATTATTTCCTAAAAGAAGAAGCAAATAATATAGATAGTATTTTTACAATTTCTGGTTACAGTAGTAACAGTAGTGGACAAAATATTGGAACTGCTTATATTTCTTTAAAAAGTTGGGATTTAAGACCTAATCTAAGTAGCCGTTCTGATATTATTGGTCAAAGAGCTGCCCAAACATTTGCCGATCCTAAATCACCTTATTTTATTCGTGATGCAAAAGTTATTGCTATGAATCCACCCGTTGTTCAAGGCTTAGGATCAACAGATGGATTTGAATTTCAACTTCAAGCAGATGCAATTACTTCAAGAACAACTCTTGCAGAGGTAAAAGAAAAAGTATTATTAGAAGCTGGTCAAAATAGTAAAATTAATTCAATCAGAGCAGATGGTTCAGATGATACTCCACAGTTAAAAATCGAATATGATACTGCAAAAGCTTTATCTTTAGGTCTTTCTATGAGTAATATTGATTATACCCTTAGTGCTGCTTGGGCTGGTATTTATGTAAATGATTTTATTGATCGATCAAGAGTAAAAAGAGTTTATATTCAAGGTGATGCACCATTTAGATCAAAACCTGAGGATTTATATACATGGAAAGTTAGAAATGCAAATGGAACTATGACTTCTTTTTCAGAATTTGCAACTACAAAATGGGAATATGGTCCAGAAGAATTAAGCCGTTATAATGGTTTTGCTTCATATCAAATTCAAGGTTCAGCAAATAATGGAATTAGTTCTGGAACTGCTATGGATGAGATGGATAAAATTGCTGATAAACTTTCAAATGGAACAATGCATTCATGGAGTGGACTTTCATATCAAGAAAGATTATCAACAGGACAATCTGGTTTACTTTATGCAGTTTCTATTCTAATTATCTTTTTATGTTTGGCTGCTTTATATGAAAGTTGGTCTGTTCCTTTTTCTATTTTAATGGTTGTACCATTAGGTATAGTAGGAGCCGTTTTAGCTGTTTATTTTAGAGGTTTAGACAATGATGTGTATTTTCAAGTGGCACTTCTAACAACCATAGGATTGGCTGCTAAAAATGCTATTTTGATTGTTGAGTTTGTAGATACTGCATATAAAAATGGTAAACCACTTCTTGAAGCTGCAATTGAAGGAGCAACTTTGAGATTAAGACCTATTGTTATGACTTCTTTAGCATTTATTGCAGGAATTACTCCCCTTGCTTTATCTTCAGGAGCTGGTGCAAATAGTAGAATTTCTATTGGAACTGGAATTGTGGGTGGAACTTTAACTGCAACTATTTTGGCTATTTTCTTTGTACCATTATTTTTTGTTTTGATTAAAAAAGTTTTTTCATCAAAAGTAGAGAAAGAATTAGAAAAAAAGGCAGGACAAAATGATTAAAACAAATATCTCAATAACACTTGCCTTAGTTCTTTTCACTGGTTGTTTTTCTTTAAAACCAGAACTTGAACCACTTGATTCAAAAGTTATTCCACTTGAATGGAAAAATCCAATTGATACAAAAAATCAAGATAATTTAACACAAACAAAACCCGTTTGGGAAGATTTTGTTCAAAATAAAACTTTGAAAGAAGTTGTTTCTTTAGCTGTTAAAAACAATAAAGATTTAAAAATTGCACTTTTAAATATTGAATCAGCAAGGGCAACTTATAGAATTTCAAAAGCTGAGGATTTTCCCAAAATTAGTGCAAATGGTGCATTAACTAATTCAAAAAGTATAAACTCTTCAAATGGCACTACGATTTCACATAATTATTCTGCAACAATTGGAGCTTCTTATGAAATTGATTTATTTGGAAAAATAAAAAATCTAAATGAAAGTGCTTTACAAAGTTATCTTTCAACACAATTTGCAGCAAATGCCACAAAAGTTAGTTTAGTTTCTGAAACAATTAACGCGTGGTTTACTTTAGCCACACACACAGAACAATTAAGACTTTCAAATGAAACCGTACAAAATTTGCAAAAAGCCTATGAACTAACACAAAAAAGATTCGCTGCAGGTGTGATTTCTCAAGCTGATGTACTTGATGCAAAAGGTTCATTAAATGAAGCGCAAATAAATGTTATTTCATATTCAACAATGATTGAACAAGATAAAAATGCTTTAGAATTATTAATCGCGCAACCTTTAAGTGCTGAGCTTTTACCAAAAGAGTTTAATAATTATGAGAATTGGCTTTTACTTGTAAAAGCTGGAATTTCATCAAATATTCTTCTTGGTCGTCCTGATATAATAGAAGCGGAACATAATTTAAAAGCAAAAAACGCAAATATAGGCGTTGCAAGAGCTGCGTTTTTCCCATCTATTTCATTAACTGCAAATACGGGAATTGCTAGTAAATCTCTTTCATCTTTATTTGATGGTGGAGCTCAAAATATTTGGTCTTTTTCTCCAAATATTTCTCTTCCTATTTTTAATGCAGGAGAAAATAGTGCAAATCTTGATTATACTTATGCACAAAGAGATATTGCACTTTCACAATATGAAAAAACTATTCAAACAGCATTCAAGGAAGTTTCAGATGCTCTTGCAACTAGAGCTACAATAAATGAGCAAATCATAAAACAAAAAGAGCTTGTAGATACTGTTTCAAAAAGATATGATTTAGCCCTAAAAGCATATAAAGTAGGAACAGGTTCATATCTTAATGTGTTGATTTCACAAAGAACTCTTTATTCAGCGCAACAAATATTAATATCTAAATATCAAGAAGATTTAACAAATCGAGTAAGTTTATATAGTGCTTTAGGTGGAAATGAAAATGTCCAAGAAACACAAAAAGTATCAGAAAAGTGAATATAGAATTTAGATTTTTACAAAAAGCTATTGTCGATAAAAACTATATTTCTTTTACTTATGAAAATAAAAACTATAAAAATATCAAAGCTTTAAAACTAGATGAAAAAAACAAAGTTTTTTGTGATAATGGTATTTTTGAGTTTGAAAAAATCAAGAAGTTAGTGATTTTAAAAGATAGATTTTAATCTCTCAAAATAAAGGATTAGGGTTGATAGAACTATTATTTAACAAACTTATGCCAATTGTAATACTAATAATCATCGGTTATTATTGGAAGAAAAAAGAGTTACCATTTGATAAAGATATGATTAGTTCTTTGATAATGAACCTTGGAACTCCTGCTTTATTAATCGCTTCAATAAACAATAAAGATTTAACTACAAATAATATGATAACTATTTTAATATATGGAACATCAATAATTATCATTTGTACAATATTTACAATACTTTATTTAAAACTTGAAAAAAAACCAATAAGACCATTTCTTCAAAGTTTTATTTTTCCAAATACTGGAGGACTTGGATTACCAATCGTATATGTATTATTAGGAGAAACTGCATTTGTTTATGCTATTACTTTTTCTACTTTGATTAATATTTATCATTTTACTATTGGATTATGGCTCGCAAATAATTCATTAAATATTAAAAAAGCCTTACAAACACCTATTTTATACGCTTTGATTATTGCCTTAACTCTAAAAGGAACAAATACATCTGTCCCTCTTGTAATTGAAGATGTATGTCATATGTTAGGTGGAATAGTAATACCTTTATTACTTATTGCTTTTGGTTCATCATTAGTTGGTATTAAAATCCTGCAAAATATGAAAGCTGTAAGAATGGGTGTTGCAAGAGTCATTATTGGTTTTATTGTGGTTTATGTAACTTTCTCTTTTGGGAATTTTGAAAAAATATTAATAGACACCCTAATCATTCAATACTCAATGCCAATTGCCTCAGCTAGTTATCTTTTTGCCCTAAGATTTAATGGACCAGCAGATGAAATAGCAGTAATGACAGCATCAAGTACTATTGCTGTGTTGTTTTTACTTCCGGTTATTATTTATGTGGTGAATTAAAAATTTTGACAAATTCTAGTATATAGTATATAATACTATTAAAAGTACTATTAGGAGTATTATATGATTATAAATGCCAATGATATAAAAACAAAAGGTGTTTCAATCTTTGCAAACCTTCTTGAAAAATTTGATGAATTAATCATCAATGTAAGAGGTAAAAACCAATATGTTGTACTTGATATAGAAAGATATAAAGAATTAAGAGCAAATGAACTTGATTTAGCATACTTAAAATCTCTTCAAGATATACAAAATGGTAACTTCAAAGTTCAAACAGCAAGTGAACATATTGATGAGTTAAGAAATGAATTATAAGTTAGTCATCACAGATGAATACAAAAAACGATTAAAAAAGTTTCTAAAAAAACACCCTGATATGTTTGAAAGATATGCAAAATGCATCTTTATATTAGAAAATGACCCTTTTCATCCAAGTCTTAGACTTCATAAATTAAAGGGTAAATTAACTGATTTTCACTCTATTTCTATAAATATGGAATATAGAGTGATTATTGATTTTATCATTAAAAATAATGAGATTATTCCCATTGATATTGGGACACATGATGATGTGTATTAATACTTCATTCTTTTCTTTTTAGTAAAGAAAAGTAAGCAAAAGAAAAGCGTTCGCAAAGTTCCAAAATAGCTAAAAAATAAAATGAAATCTTAAAATTTGAAAACTCGCTCAGTCGCTCAAACAGTTCAAATTTCTTAACAGATTTAATTTGATTTTTCTTTACGCTATTTTGAAAATGCTCACATTTTTCTACTGATATCCTATATATAAGGAATTGTTGAATGTTTTATTTTTATATTTACAAAACCTTTTCTTTCTAATACCATTTTTATTGACTCTTCACATCTTCTTGCATTTACATTAGGTCCTATTATTATTTCTTTTATAATCTCTTTTGAGAAATTTAATAAATCTAAATTGATAAATGGTATTAGATATCCTTTCCCTTTTCTAAAATTAATTGTTGTATTTGGACTTTTACAAATTATTCTCCACTCTTTTTCTTCATAAAAACCATTATTTTTAATTAGAGGAGCATATTCTATAAGAGAATTACTAAATTTTGTAAATACATCTGTACTATTACTAAATTTCTTTATTTCTTCATGATAATCCATTTCAAAATCAACACAATCCTTAGAATTAAGTAAATTATATTCACCTTTTGATATAGTATGTTGAGGACAAGACTTATAACATTTTTCTACAATTTCATGAATTTTTCTTAATTGTATTTCTTCTTCATATATGCATTTCTCAAATTTAAACTTATTTTGATTACAAAATTCTTTAATTATATTTTTATCAAAACCGATGCAGATTCCTTCATTTGGAGGGCAATATCCTCGCCATTGACTTAATAAATCAAATTTTTCACTAAATGATGTAATAAATACATTACTATTATCAGGAATTAAAGAAATATTTTTTCTTAATATAAATCCAAATCCTGCATTATAATCATCATTCATAAATATATCTGAACTTATATTTTTTGCATAATTTAATGCATGTTCATATTCACTTGCATCATTCAAATATTGACAATGACTTGCCCATAAACTTTTAGAGGAAATAATTCCTAAAAAACCTTCTATACTTGTGTAATGATATAACAACAAAATATTTCCTTTTTACTTTATTTTCCCAAAACTCTTCCCAACCAAATAGCCACTTGCCCACGCAAATTGGAGATTAAAACCTCCCCTATTTCCTACTATATCTAAAACTTCACCAGCAAAATATAGACCTTTAACCAACTTACTCTCATAAGTTTTATTATCAACCTCAGCAGTTCTTACTCCACCACCACTTGCTTCTGCGTGACCAAATCCTTGTGAATCTATTACTTTTAGTTTCCATTGATTTAGTTGATATGAGATTGCTTTTATTTGTTTTGCATTTATTTCAGAGGCTTTTGTATTTAGGTCAATTTTGCAAATATCTAATAAAACTGGTGCTATTTTATTTGATATTATTCCTGTTAGAATATCTACTGCTTTTTGATTTGGTACTGTTTTAAAAAGTGCTTGGATTTGGTCTGCTAAATCGTTTCTGTTTATTTTTGGAAAGAAGTTTATTCCTATTTTTACATCTTGATATGAAGTTAGATTTAAAACTGCTAATTGTGAAATATCAAGTATTGCAAAACCAGAAACTCCATAACTTGTAAATAATACATCTCCAAAAATCTCTTGCTCCAAATTTCCATTTATAAATAAACTTACATTACACTCTTTTTTAACTCCTTGAAGTTTTCCATTATAAGTGTTTTCAGTTTTTAATCCTACTAAAGATGGGTAAGTTGGATTATATGAGTGTCCGAATTTTGAAGCGAAATCAAGTCCGATTTCTGAAGCATTTAGTTGTGGAGCGGCACCTAAACCATTTGAAATTAGCACTTTATCATAATCTTTAAATTCTTTTTCATCGGTTCTTATTATAAACTTTTCACCCTCTTTTTCGATGTCATTTATAAAAGTCTCTAAAAAGTCTCTAACATCTAACTCTTGTAAAGCTAACTCCAAAAGATTTGTTACAGATTTTGCTTCATTTGAAAGTGGATAAACTTTTCCACTCTCTTTTATATCAAGCAAAAGTCCGATACTTTTACAAAACTTTTCAAAAGCTTTGAAATCAAACTCTTTTAGTGCATAATTTATAAAATCTGGATTTTCACCTATATAATTCTTTGAAGTGATATTTGAATTTGAGATATTACATCTTCCATTTCCACTTGCTAGTATTTTTTTACCTATACTTTTATTTGCATCAAATAAATCAATTTGCAGATTTTTATTTAATCTTTTAGCAGTAATCGCTGCCATAATCCCAGCAGCGCCTGCTCCTATAATTGCTATTCTCAAATTCTTCCTTTTAATAAAAAACTGCAAACCAAATAGTTGGTTCATCTAAACTTGTAAATTTAACTCTATGTTTTTGTTTTGCTTTTATATTTATACAATCACCTTTTTTCAGTTCCACTTCTCTATTCTCAAATTCAAGTATTGCAAAACCTTCTAAAAGTAGTATAAATTCACTTTTTTCTTGTTCATACCAAAAGTTTTCTGATGATTTTTGACCATTAGATACTATTTTTTCTATTTTTATTGTTTCATTTCTGAAAATTTCAAAAAAGTTTTCTTCTTTTTTATCCACTATTATTTTGTCAAAAATGTTATATTTTTCCATATAAGAACTATCCAAGATGTTGATTTGCTGGTATTTTAACTTAAAATTACTTAATCATCTGATATAATCCTGATAGATTTAATCAAGTTACTTATACACCCCTTATTTAAAGGGTATTACATTAATTGTGATTAAATCACTTGACATTAATAAATATTTGTTCTATAATTCCAACATATTAAGAGAATGAACAAAAAAAGAAAGGAAGAATATGCAAAACGAAACAATTGCGATCCACACTGGTTATAACAAAAAACAAGGTAATGGTGAGATGTCTGTTCCTATTTCTCAAACAACAGCTTATGCATTTAGAGATTCTGAGCATGCGGCTAATTTATTTGCATTAAAAGAATTAGGTCCAATCTATACTAGATTAAATAATCCAACAACGGATATTTTAGAGCAAAGATTTGCTGCACTTGAAGGTGGAGCTGCTGCTATTTGTACATCAAGTGGTCAAGCTGCATCATTTTATGCAATTGCAAATGTGGCTGAAGCTGGAGATAATATAATTATTTCTGATAAATTATATGGTGGAAGCGTTACTTTATTTGCTTACACAATGAAAAGATTTGGAATTACTGCAAAAGTATTTAAAAGTGAAGATGCTTCTGATTTAGAAAGTTTAATTGATGATAAAACAAAAGCTATTTATTTTGAATCATTATCAAATCCACAAATTGCCATTGCAGATGTGGAAAAAATATCATCAATTGGAAAAAAACATGGTGTAATAACTATTTGTGACAATACAGTTGCGAGTGCTGCTTTATTTAATCCAATTAAATGGGGAATTGATGTTGTAGTTCACTCAACTTCAAAATACACAAGTGGTCAAGGTACAGCACTTGGTGGTATTGTTGTAGAAAGAGCTGGATTAGCTGAATTTTTCAAAGCAAACGAAAACAGATATTCACACTTTACAACACCTGATGAGTCATATCATGGTTTAGTTTATACAGATGTTCCTCTTCCAAACTTTTGTTTAAGAATTAGATTATCACTTTTAAGAGATATTGGAGCAGTTCCAGCACCTTTTAATTCATGGTTATTAATTCAATCATTAGAAACATTAAGTTTAAGAGTTGATAAACACTCTGATAATGCTTTAGAAGTTGCAAAATTTCTAGAGTCACATCCAAAGGTTAAAGCTGTAAATTATCCAGGATTAAAATCTAACAAGTATTATGACAAAGCTCAAAAGTATTTCAAAGGTGGAAAATCATCAGGACTTATTTCATTTGATGTTGGATCTTTTGAAGAAGCAAAAAAAGTAATTGATAGTGCAAAATTATTCAGCGTAGTTGTAAATATTGGAGATAGTAAATCACTTATTGTTCATCCAGCATCTACAACTCACTCACAAATGAGTCCTGAAGATTTAATTAAAGCTGGTGTAAATCCTGTAACTATTAGACTTTCTATTGGTTTGGAAAATACTATTGATTTAATTGAAGATTTAAATCAAGCATTAAATTAAGAAATTAATAAAATGCCATTAATTTCAACAAAAGGTGTATACGGTTTAACAGCCATGTATGAGCTAAGTAAACACAAAGAAGATAGTCCCATGCAAATCAAGGAAATATCAGCAAATGCAAATATTCCTCAAAATTACTTGGAACAACTTTTAAGTAAATTAAGACGAGCAGAACTTGTGAAAAGTATAAGGGGAGCAAGAGGTGGTTACATACTTGCTAGAAGTGCTAAAGAGATAAAAATAGTTGATATTTTAATTGCTTTAGAAGATGATATAAAGATTATAGATTCAAAAGCGGATAATCCAATTTTGAATATTTTCTTTGATGAATCTAAAAATAGTATGAAAAAGATTTTTGATATTAGCCTTGATAAACTAGATGATTATCAAGAAAAATATAATGAATTTTTACATTACAACATATAAATAAGAATAAAGGAAAACAAAATGAAATACGCAAATAACATAACAGAATTAATTGGTAACACACCTTTAGTAAAATTACAAGGTGCAAGTAATACAAGTGGTGCAACAGTTTTAGGTAAATGTGAATTTATGAATCCATCTCATTCTGTAAAAGATAGAATAGGAACAAATATGATAAATGCAGCGATTAAAGCTGGATTAATCAAAGAAGGTACAACTGTAATTGAACCTACAAGTGGAAATACTGGAATTGCATTAGCTTCTGTTTGTGCAGCTTTAGGAATTAAATTAGTTCTTACAATGCCTTCATCAATGAGTATTGAAAGAAGAAGATTATTAAAAGCTTTAGGTGCTGATTTAGTATTAACAGCTCCTGAAAAAGGTATGAAAGGTGCTATTGATAAAGCTGTTGAATTACAAGCAGAGACTCCAAACTCTTTTATTCCTCAACAATTTGCAAATGAAGCAAACCCTGAAATTCACAGACTTACAACTGCAAAAGAGATCTTAGCAGACACAAATGGGAAAATTGATATTTTTGTAGCTGCAATTGGAACAGGTGGAACAATTACAGGAACTGGTGAAGTTTTAAAAGCTCACAATCCAAATATCCAAATTATTGCAGTTGAGCCAGAAGCATCACCTGTTTTAAGTGGTGGAAAACCAGGACCTCATAAAATTCAAGGAATTGGAGCAGGGTTTGTACCTGATGTTTTAAATACAAAAATTTATGATGAAGTTATTCAAGTATCAAATGATGATGCAATTGCAACTTCAAGAAAAATTGCTCAAAAAGAGGGATTATTAGTTGGTATTTCTGCTGGTGCAAATATTTATGCTGCAGAATTAATTGCATCAAGACCTGAAAACAAAGGTAAAACTGTTGTTACAATTTTATGTGACACAGGTGAAAGATACTTAAGTTCTGGTTTATATGATTATGATGAAGAGTAGAAATACTCTTTATCGATAAAAAAAGGAAATAAATGCACGAGAAACCATATAGATCAATTGTAAAAGCGATTTCGTGGAGAACAGTAGGAACAATTGATACAATCATTGTTTCTTATTTTATTACTGGAAATTTAATTATGGCAGCTTCAATTGGTTCAATTGAAGTAGTTACAAAAATGGCTTTATACTATTTTCATGAAAGAGCTTGGAACAAGTTATCTTTTGGAAGAGTAAAACCTCCAGAAACTGATTATCAAATTTAGGTTATAAAATGAGTAATAAAGAATTAATACAAGATATAAATAAAGATTTAGAAAATAAATCTACGAAAGAAGTAATTGAATATTTTTTAACAAAATTCAAAAATGTGGCGCTTAGTTCAAGCTTAGCAGCAGAAGACCAAGTTTTGACAGATATTATTTTAAAACAAGATAAGAATGCAACAATATTTACATTAGATACAGGAAGATTACATCCTGAAACTTATGATGTTATGGATGCAACAAATTTAAAATATGGTGTAAAAATTGATGTGTTTTTCCCCAACAGCCAAAAAGTTCAAGAGTTATATCAAACTCAAGGCATAAATGGTCACTATGAAAGTATAAACAACAGAAAAAACTGTTGTAATATTAGAAAAATCGAACCTTTAAAAAGAGCTTTAAAAGATGTTGAAGTTTGGATTACAGGTTTAAGAGCAGCTCAAAGTGTAACAAGAGTTGATATGCCTTTAGTTGAGTGGGATGAAAACTTCAAAGTAATAAAAGTAAATCCTTTGATTAATTGGACTGAAGAGAATGTATGGGATTACATAAAAACAAATAGAGTTCCATACAATAAACTTCATGATAAGGGATTTCCAAGTATTGGATGCGCTCCTTGTACCAGAGCCATTAAAGATGGTGAAGATATAAGAGCTGGAAGATGGTGGTGGGAAAACCCTGAACACAAAGAGTGTGGTTTACACAAATAATAGGAGACAAATAGATGATAAGTACAGAAAGATTAACTCATTTAAAACAGCTAGAAGCTGAATCAATTCATATTATTAGAGAGGTTGTTGCAGAATTTAATAACCCTGTAATGATGTATTCAGTTGGTAAAGATTCAGCTGTTATGTTACATCTTGCATTAAAAGCTTTTGCACCTGCAAAGTTACCATTTCCACTTTTACATGTGGATACTTTATGGAAATTTAAAGAGATGATTGCATTTAGAGACCAAAGAGCAAAAGAAGAAGGATTTGAATTATTAATTCATACAAATCCAGATGGAATTGCTCAAGGAATTGGACCATTTACACATGGAAGTGCGGTTCATACAGATGTTATGAAAACTCAAGGTTTAAAACAAGCTTTAAATAAATATAAATTTGATGCTGTTTTTGGCGGTGCGAGAAGAGATGAGGAAAAATCAAGAGCAAAAGAGAGAATTTACTCTTTTAGAGATAAAAACCACAGATGGGATCCAAAAAATCAAAGACCAGAACTTTGGAATGTTTACAATGGTAGAGTTCACAAAGATGAATCTATCAGAGTTTTCCCTATTTCAAACTGGACAGAACTTGATGTTTGGCAATATATTTATCTTGAGGGAATTCCTATTGTTCCTTTATATTTTGCAGCTAAAAGACCAGTTGTTGAAAAAGATGGTGTAAAAATCATGGTTGATGATGAAAGAATGCCAATAGGTCCTGATGATGTAATAAAAGAAGAAATGGTAAGATTTAGAACTCTTGGATGTTATCCATTAACAGGTGCTGTTGATTCAAATGCAACAACACTACCTGAAATTATTCAAGAAATGTTATTAACAAAAACAAGTGAAAGACAAGGAAGAGTTATTGATAATGACTCAGCTGGATCAATGGAAAAGAAAAAAATAGAGGGGTACTTTTAGGATGTCACAATTAGAAACAAAAATAGCTAACGATATAGAGGCGTACTTAAAAGAACATGAGAATAAACAACTATTGAGATTTATTACTTGTGGAAGCGTTGATGATGGAAAATCTACTTTAATTGGAAGATTATTACACGATTCTAAAATGATTTTTGAAGACCAATTAGCAGCAATTAAAAATGATAGTAAAAAAACAAATACTACAGATGGCGAGTTTGACTTAGCACTTTTAGTTGATGGTTTACAATCTGAGAGAGAACAAGGTATTACTATTGATGTGGCTTACAGATATTTTACAACTGATAAAAGAAAATTTATCATTGCAGATACTCCAGGTCATGAACAATACACAAGAAATATGGCAACAGGTGCTTCAACAGCAGACTTAGCAATTATTTTAATAGATGCAAGATATGGTATTCAAACACAAACAAAAAGACACTCATTTATTGCAAAATTACTTGGGATTCACCATATTGTAGTTGCTGTTAATAAAATGGATTTAGTTGATTTTAGTGAAGATAGATATAACGAGATTTGCGCTTCTTATTTAGAATTTGCAAAAGAGTTAGGAATGACAACAGATATTACTTTGATTCCATTATCTGCACTAAATGGAGACAATGTTGTAAATATAAGTCCTAAATCACCTTGGTATAAAGGTGGAACTTTAATGAATGTTTTAGAAACTATTAAAATTGATGAAGATAGAGATTTAGTTCACTTTAGACTTCCTGTTCAATATGTAAATAGACCTAACTTAGACTTTAGAGGATTTTGTGGAACGATTGCAAGTGGAGTTATAAAAGTTGGTGATCCAATCACTGTTTTACCATCAGGAAAAAGTTCAAGCGTAAAAGAAATCGTAACTTACGATGGAAATTTACAATACGCTTACGCTCAACAAGCAATTACTTTAACACTAAATGATGAAATAGACATTTCAAGAGGTGACACGATTGTAAAAAGTGACGAGCAACCAGACCATGCTGCTAACTTAGATGTAGATATTGTTTGGATGAGTGAAGAACCACTTATAAAAGGAAAACAATATTTTATCAAAAGAGCAACAACAGTAACAGTTGGAACTATTGATAAATTTTATTATAAAACAGATGTAAACACTTTAGAAGAAAGTGAAGCAAATGTTTTAAATCTAAATGAAATTGCCCATGCAAAACTAGATTTGGAACAAAATATTGCTTTTGATGCTTACGATAAAAACAAAGTTATGGGAAGTTTTATCATCATTGATAGAATCACAAATAACACAGTTGGTGCAGGAATGATTAGAAATAAATCAATTGACCAAAGTAAAAAAGATACTCAATATTCTGATTTTGAAATTGAGTTTAATTCTCTTGTGAGAAAACATTTCCCTCATTGGGAAGCAAAAGAAATTTTTTAAGAAATTTTATGTCTCAAAACCTAAACTTAGAAAATATAAAAAAAGAAAAAGATGGAATAGATGTCTTAGCAGACATCTATTTACATGCTATTTTTGGAGAAATTGTTACTCCAGCGGACTTAGAAAGATTCAAATGGTACGGAATCTACGCACAAGATGAAAAACAAGAATATTTTAAATTAAAAGTTCCTCTATCTTTGGGAGAACTAAATTTAAATCAACTAAAAATACTCAGTCAAATCTCAAAAGAATTTAGTGATGATACTTTGATTTTTTCAAGTGAACAAAAAATTGAGTTTAAAAATCTAAAAATTTATGATTTACCAAATATCTTTAATCTTCTTCAAGAAGTAAATTTAAAGACTCATTTTGAAGCAGGTCATACAATAAGAAGAGTTCTGACTTGTCCTGTAAATGGAATAGATGATACACAATTATTTGATGTTGAACCACTTGCGAATAAATTAAATGATACTTTTATTGGAAATAAAAACTTCTCAAATCTACCAAATAAACTTCAAATTGCAATAAGCGGTTATGAAGAGGGATGTAATGTTCAGTTTACTCCTGATATTAGTTTTAATGCAACAAAAGATGCGAAAGATAAGATTGTTTTTAGTGTAAAGGTTTTAGATAAAACAATTGGTTATATAACTCCTGCTCAAGTTATAAAAACTGCACTTGCACTTGCAAATATTTACAAAGATTTTGGAGATAGAATAAATCCACAAAATAGCTCTTTTGAATTTTTAGTAAATAACTGGGGAATAAATAAATTCTTCGATATTTTAAACTCAACTGTAAACTATAAAATAGGAAAAAATCTATTTATAAAAGAGCAAATAATCCCAAGAAAACCACGAATGGGTATAAATAAAAGTAAAATTGAAAAACAAAGTTACATAGGTTGTAAAATTAGTTCTTCAACAATACAAAGTTCAAATCTAGATAATTTAACATCTTTACTTGAAAAATATAATGCTTCAAAAATCAAGATTACCCATAAAGGAAATATCATAATTTTAGATGCCTTATCAAATAGTGCAAATGATTTAGCTATTGAACTTGAGAAAATAGACTTTAATCCTTTTGTATAAAAAGATTTTAATCTCCCATTCCATTTAATTGATTTGCCACATATTTTGCGTAATTATCTGTCATTCCTACAATATAATCAATAACTCTTTGGTACATTGTATAAAGAGATTTATCTTCATTTGGTAAATCTTCTCCCATTAATTCTAAAGCTCTTTTATTTCTAAATGAAAGTTTTGATAACTCTTTTTTTTCATATAATTCATAAGTTGCAGGAATTAAATTATTAAGTAAAGTTTCAATTATATTATAAGCTCCAAGTTCTAACTCTATTTTTCTTTTTTCATTAAAGATTTTATCTTTTGCTAATCTTTTAGCCTCTTTAAGACCATCTTTTAATTTCTGATGCGAAAATCTATCTATTAAATCACTAGGTTGATTATCACTTATTATTTCATCATAATTACTTTCAAAAACTTCCATTACATGTCTTGCTAGTTTATCAATTGAAATTGCCACAAGTTTAGAAACTTTTTTTAATTTAGAGATATTTTCTTCATAAACTTTTGAAACTATTTCTTCTTCACAAAGTAATTCAAATATTTTTCTAACATCATTTTCATCTATTATATTCAATTCAAAAGCATCTTGTAAATCAAGAAGCCCATAACAAATATCATCAGAAGCTTCCATTAAAAAAGATAACGGATGTCTTTTATATGTTCCATCTTCTTTTACAAGCTTAAGTTCATCAAAAACGGATTTAAAAAAATCTTTTTCACTTTGAAAATAATTAAATTTCGATTTACCACTAATTTTACAATTAGCAGAAGAATAAGGATATTTTATCAATGTTCCAAGAGTTGCAAAAGTTAAACTGATTCCACCTGAAAACATATTATTTTCAAGTTGACTCACTATTCTAAAACTTTGAGCATTCCCATCCAAATGTAAAAAATCATTCATCTTTTTCTTTGATAGTGTTTTTAAATACTTTTTTTTCTTATGATTTTTAAACCACTCTTTTATAACTTCTTCACCAGCATGACCAAAAGGAGGATTTCCTATATCATGAGATAAACAAGCTGTTTGGACAATGTATGCAATATCATAAGGATTTACCTTGATTTCTGGAAATTTCTTATTTAAAAATTCTCCAGCTCTTAAACCCAAACTTCTTCCAACACTTGCTACTTCTAAACTATGAGTTAGTCTATTATGAACATGGTCATTTTTTGATAAAGGGTGAACTTGCGTTTTTTTTGATAATCTTCTAAAAGAATTAGAAAATATTATTCTGTCATAATCTTTGTGAAAACTATTTCTATAAAAATCATCATATTTATCAACTTTAATTTCTTCAAAACTATAAAATCTTTTTTTGCATAATAAATTATTCCAATCCAAAAGAATTCCTTTAATTAACTATTTTTTATATAATGCCATAATTTCAAAAGATAATAATGCATATTTAGCTTCTTAAATATGATTCTTATCTAAAATAATATAAAATTATAATATTAATAACTAAGTATAATCTAAATGAGCAAATAAACATGAACAAAAATATTTTTAGACCTTTTTTAAATGAAAACACCGATGTGTTAAATTTTATTAGATACAACACTATTGGGAAAAATAAAAAAGAGTATTTTGACTATACAGCATCAGGATTAGCTTTTAGACAAATAGAAAATAGAATCCATGATGTACTTGAAACTTATGCAAATACTCACTCTAAAGAGGCTTCAAATGCCGATAAAACTACAAATTATTATGAATTAGCAAGAAGTAGTTTAGTAAAAAATTTAGAACTTACAGATGATTTTGCAATTCTTCCAAGTGGTTATGGAACAACTGCTGCCATTAAACATTTTCAAGAATTAATGGGACTTTATATTCCTCCTGCAACTAAAAAAAGATTTGCTCTTCAAATAAATAAAAGAACTGCTCCATTAGTAATAGTTGGACCTTACGAACACCACTCAAATGAAGTTTCTTTTAGAGAAGCTTTTTGTGAAGTTAAAAGAATAAATTTAGATAAAGATGGTTTAATAGACTTAAATCATCTTAAAGTTGTACTTGAAGAAAATAAAAATAGAGAAATAATAGCTTCATTTTGCGTAGCGTCAAATGTAACTGGAATTATCACTCCCTATGAAGAAATCTCTAAACTACTAAGAACTTATAATGCAGTAGTTTGTTTTGATGCCGCTGCTTCAAGTCCATATATGAATATTCCTTGTCATCTTTATGATGCTTTATTTATGTCACCACACAAACTTCTTGGAGGTCCAGCATCTTGTGGTTTATTAGTGATTAAAAAATCATTAGTTGATACAACTATAGCACCATCATTTTCAGGTGGTGGAACTGTTGAATATGTAAATAAAACTTCACAAACCTATAAAAAAGGAATAGAAGAAAGAGAAGACGCAGGAACTCCACCGATTTTACAATTTATAAGAGCATCGTTAGCTTATCAATTAAGAAATGAAATAGGTTTTGAATTAATAAAAAAACAAAAAGATGAACTAAAAGAGTATTTCATAAGTGAACTAAAAAAAATTCCAAATTGTGAGATTTATGGAAATCAAGAAGCTTCAAATATTGGAATAATCTCGTTTAATATAAAAGGATTAAACCCTTATGAATTATGTAATCGTTTATCTTTAGAAAATAACTTCCAAACAAGAGCTGGATGTTCATGTGCTGGTCCTTATGGACATGATTTATTAGGAATAGAAGAATTAGATATGAACAATCGTCCAGGATGGGTTAGAGTTTCTATTCATTTTTCACAAACAAAACAAGAGATACAAAATTTAGTTGATGGGATTAAGAAAATATCTTTTCAATATTAAATCCATAAATATCGGCTTTTTTGAACCTTTTGAAGATTAATTTCAAAACTACACAAATACTACATAATTCATTTAAACTTCATTAACCTAAAAAGCTTACAATCCTAAATGAATTTCATATTGTTTTTTTTAATTTTTTTTGTTGCTTTTGCTTTTCAATCTTTGATAATAAAAAAGCGTCTTATAAATAAACTCGATTTTACTTATAAGACGAAAAAATATCTTAGCCTAATTTTATATATCACTTTTTTGGGTGTAATTTTATACCCAATGGCTAGATATTTTCCACTAGTGCCAAATTGGCTCTATTTTGTTCTTTCCTTGCCAATTGGGGTGATTTTTTTAACATTTATTATTACTTTATTACATGAAATCATCTCTTTTGGAATTAACAAAACACCATTCAAAAAAAATCGAAGAGAATTTTTCAAAAAAGGTCTAGATATTGGAGCCATTTCTTTAGTAATTGCCACAAATGCAAAAGCTATGGATAATGCAAAAAATGTACAAATTGAACTTGTTGATGTAAAAATAAACAATTTAGCCCAACCTTATAATATTATTCAAATAAGCGATATTCACATTGGTGGATTGATTGATAAAAACTTTATAAAATCCCTCGTAAATAAAATTAATATATTAAATGCTGATGCAGTTGTAATTACGGGTGATTTAGTTGATACAAAATTAGAATATGCAACCCCTGCTCTTAATGAACTTAAAAACATACAATCAAAATATGGAACTTTTTTTATAGTTGGAAACCATGAATATTTTCATGGCGTTAAACCAATTATTGATTATGTGAACTCATTGGGAATTAGAACTTTAGAAAATGAAAATGTTTATATTGGAGAAAAAGATAAAGGGTTTAATCTTTGTGGAGTTTATGATTGGTTTGGAAATAAATATGGTTCATACAAACCAGATATAAATAAAGCTTTAGAAAATACAACTAATCAACCCACTATTTTATTAGCTCATCAACCAAAATATGTTACTGAACTTGAAACTACAAAAGGAATAGATTTAGTCCTTTGTGGTCATACTCATGGTGGACAAATTTTTCCATTTAATTTTTTAGTAAAACTACAACAACCTTATATAAAAGGTCTTCATCAACACAATGAATTTACACAAGTTTATGTAAATAAAGGCACAGGATTTTGGGGTCCACCCATGAGATTGGGCGCTAGTAGCGAAATAACTATTCTAAAACTTTCTTAATCTTAGGCTGTAACACTTACTATACAGCTATTTAATAAATTTACTCATTTTATTCATGTATAATGATTTCAATTAAAAAATAAAAGGATTTTAAAATGTCTTTAAAAGTAGTTATTTCCCATAAAACTCACTATAAATATGATAAACCTATATCATTATCTCCACATATTATAAGACTAAGACCAGCACCTCATAGTAGAACTCCAATTGAAGCTTATTCGTTAAATATAAAACCTGATAATCACTTCTTAAATTGGCAGCAAGACCCATTTGGAAACTATCAAGCAAGGGTAGTATTTCCTGAAAAAACAAAAGAGTTTTTTATTGATGTTGAAATTATTGCTGATTTAATCACATTAAATCCTTTTGACTTTTTCGTTGAAGAAAGTGCAACAAACTTTCCTTTTGAATATAAAAAAGAGTTAAAAAAAGAGCTAAAACCTTATCTTAAAATCAATGAAGAAGGTAAACTTTTAAAAGAATTTGTAGAGAGTATTGATAAAAGTGAAAAACCTATTATTGATTTTTTAGTAGAAGTTAATCAAAAAATTAACCAATATGTAAACTACACTGTAAGACTAGAAACAGGTGTTCAAACTTGTAAAACTACTTTAGAAAAGAAGTTAGGTTCTTGTAGAGATTCAGCTTGGCTTTTTGTACAAGTTTTAAGACATTTAGGACTTGCAGCTAGATTTGTATCTGGATATTTGGTTCAATTAACAGCTGATGTTAAATCACTGGATGGACCAAGTGGTCCAGAAGCTGACTTTACCGATTTACACGCATGGACAGAAGTTTATATTCCAGGTGCTGGATGGGTTGGACTTGATAGTACAAGTGGACTTTTTGCAGGAGAAGGTCACATTCCATTAGCTTGTACTCCTCATTTTGATAGCGCACATGCAATTGAAGGATTTAGTGATAAATGTGAAACTAAATTTGAATTTGAAAATAAAGTTACAAGAATTTTTGAATCTCCAAGGGTTACAAAACCATATAAACAAGAACAATGGGATGCAATTTATAACTTAGGATTTAAAGTTGATAAAGATTTAGTAAAAAATGATGTTCGTCTAACAATGGGTGGAGAGCCAACTTTTGTATCTATTGATGATATGGAATCACCTCAATGGAATAGTGAAGCAGATGGTGAGCATAAAAGAGAGTTAGCTACAAAACTATCAAGAAGACTTTTAGAAACATCAACAACTGGTGGACTTTTACATCACGCTCAAGGAAAATGGTACCCAGGGGAACCACTTCAAAGATGGCAAACGACTATTTATTGGAGAAAAGATAAAAAACCAGTTTGGGAAAACCCAAAACTTCTGGCAAATAAAAATGATGTTTTTGCTTATACTTCAAAGGATGCTAAAAACTTTTTATCAACTTTAGCTTTAGTTTTAGGAGTTAGTGATGAAAATATTCTTCCAGCTTTTGAAGACCCAATTTATTATATTATGAAAGAAGCTGAACTTCCTCTTGATATTGACCCTTTAAAATATGATTTAAAAGATCCACTTGAAAGAAAAACAATAGCTGATAAATTAGCTCAAGGATTAAACAATGAAGTTGGATATGTTTTACCTTTAAATTTTGGTGTTTCAAAATGGATAAGTTCAAAATGGGAATTTAGAAGAAATCACCTATTTCTAAGTGCTGGAAATTCACCATTGGGATTAAGACTTCCATTAGAATCATTAATAGTAAAACCTCCTGTTGAATTAGAAAAAAGTTTTGAAACAGACCTTTTTGCATTTGCTCCACAACTTGGTGATTATATTAAAGATGTTAAAAAAAGAGCTAAAAAAACTAGCAAAAAAACAACTCCAAAATATAATTCAAATGCTTTTGTAAGAACTGCAATTAGTTCTGAAATAAGAGATGACAAACTTTGTATTTTCTTACCTCCAATTGAAGATACAGAAGTATTTTTAGATTTAATAGCTTCGATTGAACAAACAGCTGAAATGTTAAATCTAGCTGTAATAATTGAAGGTTATGAACCTCCTCATGATTTAAGAACAGATAGAATAAAAGTAACTCCTGATCCTGGTGTTATTGAAGTAAATATTCAACCAACATCTTCATGGAAAGAACTAAGCGATAATCTTCTTGCACTTTATGAAGATGCAAGACTTTGTAGACTTGGAACTGAAAAGTTTATGCTTGATGGAAGACATACAGGAACAGGTGGTGGTAACCATGTAACAATTGGAGCAATGAAACCTAGTGATTCTCCACTATTAAGAAATCCTCAATTACTTAGAAGTTTAATCACATTTTGGCAACACCATCCTGGTTTATCATATCTTTTTTCAGGTGCATTTATAGGTCCAACTTCTCAAGCTCCAAGAGTTGATGAGGGACGAGCTGAAAATCTTTATGAATTAGAAATTGCCTTTTCACAAATTCCAGAAAGCACAGATGTTCCTTTTTGGTTAACTGATAGATTATTTAGACATATGCTCACAGATATTACAGGGAATACTCATAGAAGTGAGTTTTGTATAGATAAATTATATTCACCTGATTCAAGCACTGGAAGATTAGGTATTTTAGAACTTCGAGCTTTTGATATGCCTCCTCACTCTCAAATGGCACTTTTACAAATGTTATTAGTTCGAGCTTTAGTATCTTGTTTTTGGAAAAAACCATATAAACATGATTTAGTTAGATGGGGAACAAGATTACATGATAAATTTTTACTTGAGCATTATGTAAAAGAGGATTTAAGAAGTGTTGTTCAATACTTAAATGATGAGGGTTATGAGTTTAAACTTGATTGGTTTGACCCATTTTTTGAGTTTAGATTCCCATTATATGGAATGACAATGATAGAATCAATGCCAGTTGAAATTAGATCAGCAATTGAACCATGGAATGTTTTGGGTGAAGAATCAAGTTCACAAGGAACATCAAGATATGTTGACTCATCAGTTGAAAGGTTACAAATTAAAATTGCTAATTTTAATGAAGAAAGATACATCGTAACTTGTAATGGTGTGCAAGTTCCACTTTCTAAAACCGATATTGAGGGTGAATATGTAAGTGGAGTTAGATATAAAGCTTGGCAACCTTGGTCAGCTCTACATCCAACCATTAAAGTAGATACACCTTTAACTTTCGATATAATAGATAAATGGAATACTAGATCTATTGGTGGATTCAACTATTTTGTTGCACATCCAGGGGGAAGAAGTTATGATACATTCCCTGTAAATTCTTATGAAGCCGAATCAAGAAGGATAAATAGATATTGGGATTTTAATCACTCACAAGGTGAGCTTGAAGCTTATGAACCTTCTCTTTCAGCAGAAGCAAACTCTATTTTTGCAGTGGAAGCAACTAGAACTTTAACGAATACAAAAGGAAGTAAAAAACTTCTTTTTAAAGAAATGCCAAAAAACAAAGAGTACCCACATACATTAGATTTAAGACAAAGGTGGATAAAAAAATAGATGTCAATTTTTGATAGTTGTAAGTTAGAATCATCATTTGATGAGATGTTTGATAACTCTTGTACAATAAGACCCCATTGGGTTGATATTATAGATGGTTTGGAAAAAGCTGGTATCAAACAACTTGAACTTAAACAGACAGAAATTGATTGGCGGCTTGAAGATAATGGAGTTACCTATAACATTTACAATGATCCAGAGGGAACTAATCGAAGATGGAACTTAGATCCAATTCCTTTGGTATTAACTTCGCAAGAGTGGGAAGAAATTTCAAAAGGTTTAAAACAAAGAGCTAAACTTTTAAATCTAATTTTTAAAGATTTATATACAGAGCAAAGATTAATTAAAGAGGGAATTGTTCCTGCTGAAATCATTTTTGCTCATAAAAGTTTTATACCTGAAGTTTTCAACTTTGAAAACAAAGATTATTACTCAATGAGATTTTATGCAACAGACATAAGTAGAGGTCCTGATGGAAAGTTTTGGGTTATAAATGACAGAACCCAATCACCATCAGGACTTGGTTATGCAATAGAAAATCGACTTACAATGAACTCAATATCAAATGATTTATATCCAAATATTGAGATTTTAAAAATGGCAAAGTTTATTGAGGGATTTAAAGATATGTTAAAATCTCTCTCCTCATCAAATCATGATAATCCACTAATTGCACTTTTAACGCCTGGACCATTAAATGAAACATATTTTGAACATTCATATATTAGTTCTTTTTTAGATTTAACTCTTGTTCAAGGGGAAGATTTACTTGTAAAAAACAACCAATTATGGCTAAAAAATTTAAATGGTTTACGAAAAGTTGATACTTTAATAAGAAGAGTTGACTCACAATATTGCGACCCTCTTGAATTAAAAAACAATTCTCAACTAGGAGTTGCTGGTCTTGTAAATGTAGTTAGAAAAGATAATCTTTCAATGATAAATCCAATTGGAGTTGGTATTTTAGAAAATATTGGACTAAATCCATTTATGAAAAATATTGCAAAATTTTTATTAGATGAAGAGTTGATTTTACCTCAAATAGCAACTTGGTGGTGTGGACAAAAAAAAGAACTTGATTTTGTTCTTAGAAATATCAAAAATTTAATTATCAAAAAAATAGATAGAACAGATAATATTGAAGTTCATTTTGCAAATAAATTAAATGATGAAGAGTTAAAAAATTTAATTGAAAAAATACAAAATAATCCTAACTACTATGTGGGTCAAGAAATAATAGATTTCTCAACAACTCCTTCTTTTACAAAAGGTAGAGTGGAACCAAGAAATACAGTTATTAGAGCTTTTTCTTATTTACATGAAGAAAAATATCATGTAATGCCTGGAGGTTTGATTAGAGTTTCACCATCAAAGGATTCACTTGTAGTATCAAACCAAAAAGGTGGAACAAGTAAAGATTTATGGATTCTTGGAAAAGATGATGATTTTTCTGGAAATAGTATTTTTAAAAATAGGTCTTTTATTGATTCAAGATTAGAAAATATTTCAACAAAAAGAGCAGAAAATCTTTTTTGGTTAGGAAGATATTTAACAAGAGCAATAACAACTGCTCGAATGATTAGATTTAATCTTAAAAGTATGCTCAATCTAAATAGATATGATGATCATACAAATTCAACACAAACAAATAAAATCCTAAATAATGCTTTAACTCATTTAACAATGAGTTATCCAGGCTTTTTAGATGAAAAACCTACTTTGGTACCAATGAAAGAGATAATCTCATTAATTAGAGATAAAAATAGAGCTGGAACTCTTAGTTTTAGTCTTACTCTGCTTTCAGATTTAAATGCAAGTGTTAAAAATCTTCTTACCATGGAAGCATGGAGAATTTATGAGAAGATGCAAAGAGAATGGAATAACTATAATAAAAAAGAGATTTTCTCAAATAAAGATCATATAAACGAACTTGACAAACTTTTGATTTATTTAATGGCTTACAAAGAGTTAATTGATGAAAGTATCTTTAAAGAACAAGGTTTGATTTTATTTGATATTGGTTCAAAAATAGAAGTTTCACAACTATTAATTTCAAAATTAAGATCACTTCTGACCCAAAAACTTGATAAATTAATCGAATATGATGTCTTAGATTCTATGCTAAATTCTTATGAAAGTTATAACTCATATAGAGCTTATTATAAATCATCTTTGGCATTGGAAAATGTCTTGGATTTTTTAATCTTTAACACAAAATATCCTAAATCATTAATTTATATTATAAATCAATTACTTGCTGATTTAAAAGAACTTCCAAAAAATATTGATAATTCACATCTTAGCAGTTTTGAAGAACCTATATTTAAACTGTTTTCTATGATAACTTTAACAAATACACAAAAACTTTTGGAAATTCCAGAAGATGAATATATTTATAAAGAACTAGATAAATTTTTATCTATACTTTCTGAATTATTAACAAAAACATCTGATGAATTAACAAAAACATATTTTTCACACTACAATGAGTAAACATGATTTATGAAATATACCACGAAACCAAATTTGATTATGTTGCGCTTGTAACTTTTAGTCATAATCTAGCAAGATTAAAACCTAAAAATTCTAATACTCAAAAACTATTAGAATATTCTTTAAAAATAGACCCTATTCCTTATGAAACTAATGAATTTATTGATTATTTTGACAATACAAATAATTTTATGCTAATTAGAGAAGCCCATAAAAATCTTAAAGTTATAGCAACTTCAAGGGTTGAAAGAATAAAAGAAGAAATCAACAAAGAATTGGATTTATTAAAAGAAGTAAAAATAACTGTAAAAGAAGTAAAACAAAGACTTAGTTCTTATCATCCAGATGATGTTTTAGCAAAATATTTTTTATTTGAAACTGATTTAATTCCAATGCCATCAATAGAAATAAAAAAATATATTTTAGAATCTTTTAGTGAAAATAGAAATATTGTTGAAGCAAGTAATGAATTTATGGCGAGAATCTTTAATGATTTCAAATTTGTATCAGGCTTTAGTGATATTACAACTCCAATTGAAGTTATTTTTAAAGAAAAAAAGGGAGTTTGTCAAGATTTTGCCCAATTTGCAATATCAGCACTTAGAAGTATTGGAATTCCGGCTCGATATGTAAGTGGTTATATTCAAACCATTCCAGCCCAAGGAAAAGAAAAACTTTTTGGTGCAGATGCTTCACATGCATGGTTTTCTGTATATATTCCAGATTTTGGATGGGCTGATTTTGACCCTACAAATAATAAAATTCCAAATGAAGAGTATATTATTTTAGGATATGGAAGAGATTATTTAGATATCTCACCATTAAAAGGTGTTGTTCAAAGTAGTGGAAATAGTTCTTTAGGCGTAAAAGTTAATGTTAAAATCTTAGCAGATTAGAAGAGTTTAAAAACTCTCCCACTCTGTATCCTCTTTTGTATTAGGCTTAGAAACAACATGATTTGATTCATGTTTTACAGTTTTTGGCGTTATTTTATTTGCATTTGGTGCTACTATTTTATTATGACTTTCAGCATTATGTATAGCTTTTGCAGCTGATTTTACATTTTTTGCTTTTACTTCATTTTTACCTTTGAATTCTTTTTCATCAGCATTTGCTACAACTAATTTTGCTATTTGATCTGTTAAAACTGCAACATCATGAGTTTGAGAAGCAACTGCTGCATTTTGTTGTGTTTGTTGATCTAATTGATTTACTGCATCATTTATTTGCTCAATTCCCAATAACTGCTCTTTTGAAGCATTTTGAATATCTTGAATCAAATTTATTGTATGCGTAATATTCCCATTTAACTGTTTATATCCATCAATCATATTTCCAGCTATTTTTTTACCATCATTTGCTTTTTTTGTTGCATTTTCTACGATACTTTTTATCTCTTTAGCAGCTTCAGCACTTCTTGAAGCAAGATTTCTTACTTCTGCTGCAACTACTGCAAATCCTTTTCCAGCTTCTCCTGCAGTTGCTGCTTCTACGGCTGCATTTAATGAAAGAATATTTGTTTGGAATGCTATTTGGTCAATTACACTTATCGCTTCATTTATTGCATTTACTTGTGTATTAATTTCATCCATAGAAATTGTTGTTTGGTTTGCAAGATTTTCACCTTGAGATGCAGAAGCTGTTACTTCATTTGAAAGTAATGCCATTTTTGAAATATTTTCTGTATTATTTCTAATGTTAGAAGTTATCTCTTCAATTGCTGCTGCTGTTTCTTCTAAAGAAGCTGCTGCTTCATTTGAACTTTGGTTTAATTTATCAACATTTACAAGTAAAATATTTGAACTTTCATCTAAAGTTAACCCATTTGTTTTATTTTCAACTAACATTTGAGTAATTGAGTTTTGTAAAGTATTAATTCCAACTACTAATTTTTCAAATAATCCACCTCTTTCATCATTTGGGTGCATATTTAAAGTCTCTAAATAATTAAGTTTTGCATATTGTTCTAAAATATCATCAACTTCTGCAAATCTATCTCTTGTACTTTTTATCATTTGATTTACATTATTTTTAAACTCTTCCAATGAAGTATTTGAAGTTGATTTTTCAATAAATTGTGAATACCAACCATTATTTACTCTTGTCATTACAACTTTTGCATCTTCAATTAATTCTACATCTTGATTTAGAGTATTTTCTATTTGTTTGATATTTTCATTTACAAAAGTTGCCATTTCACCAAACTCATCTTTTGCACTATCTTCTAATAATGAAATTTTTGTAGTTTTTTTATTTAAATAATCGAAGAAAGAAATTAACCCATTTTTAAAATCATTTAATGATTTTGTAACAATACTTGAAATAAATAAAGAAAATATTATAAAAATCAAAATTGAAACTATTACTAAAATCATAAGAATATTATTTAGTAAATTATGAGCTTCTTCTTTTAATTGTAAAGCATTTTTATTTATTTCTATGATCTTAGCTTCTAAAACAAGTCCTGATTCTGACATTGTTTTAATAGTATTTTTTATTTGATCTGTTTCATCTTTAATACCATTTTTTTGATTTTCAATTAACATTGAATCAACAACTATAAAGTTATTTATATACTCTTTTGATGAAGCTAAAATTTCATTACATAAGTCTATATTTCTTTGAAAAATCAATATCTCTTTTAATTGTGATACTTGAGTATCTAAATCTTTAAAAGTATCTACTACTTTTTGTTTATTTACTTCTGTTGGAGCTCTTAAAAATTGGTATACAGAAATTCTTCCTTTTAATAATTGTTGAATAAATTCTTCTGTTTCAATAGCTACTTGGCTTCTTGCTTTTTCTACATCACTATAGTGAATATACACAAATCCTGATACCGCTACTATTACAATAAACATAAATGGAAACAATAATAGTTTCATTTTTGTATTGATGTTTTTTATCATTTTGATTTCCTAATAAATTAATACCACTATTATATTATTTTTTTAATATAAAACTATTTAATTATTTGTTTTACTAATATTTAATTATAGCAAGTAATCTAATTAGCACACTTTTATCCAATCTTTGCAATTCTAAAAGCAACGGCATGTTCGTAAATCAAAGAATTACTATAAAAACAAGTAATCATTCCATTACATGGTGCCAAAAATTGGTGTATTATTTCACCTTCTAAAGAGTGAACTATTTCACCAATAACTTGATCTTTTGATACATAATTTCCAGGAAGTTCTTTTGATATAAAAATACCACTTCGTGGAGATTTTACGACAGCAATAGAACTTCTATCAATTACAGTTGATTCATATCCATTAAAAATATGATAATCAATGATTTTTGTTTTATCCATAAATCTTATCATCGCTTGATTTATTTGACTTGCAATTTTTTTATCAACTTGATTATCCCCTGGACATATAATTGAAAAAGCCTTTGTTCCCCAAAGCTGCCAATTATATTGCAAAGTAACAGTATCTATTGATTTCATTGTTCGATGATGAATCATTTTGAAACCAAATTTTTTTGCACTGGGTAAATCTTCATATCCACTTTTAAAAAGTTTTATATATGGTAAACAAGTAGCTGGATCGGGTCGTCTTTCTAAAATAATTCCAAAATCATAACCATTAATTGCATCAAATATTTTTTTGGCAATTCTTTGTGTTGTTTCACCTTGTTCATAACCTGGAAACATCATATTAAGGTCTGTATTATCCAAAGGCCAAAATCTTTTTCCAATGTTTAAAGCATAATGATTAATTGATGGAATTATTAAAACATCACCTTTTATTTTCTCTTTCTCAATCTTATTTTTGAAAAAATCAACCATTGCAGAAGAGCAATATAATGGTAAAATTGATTCTCCTTCCATTGCCCCAACGATGGCAACTTTAGGAGCTTTTGGATTGGTTCCTTTAAATAAATATCCCTCAACAACTAAAGGCGCGCGACTTAGTGATTCAATTCTTAATATTTCAATTTTTTCCACTATTATCTCCAAAAATTCTAGCTATCAATGAACCCTCGTAAACAACAGGATATTCTCTTAAAGTAAATAATATTCCATCATTTGGAGCAATTAGCGTAGCAAAAATTGTTCCAGTTAAGGGGTCCACAATATCTCCAATTTTGTCATTCTTTTTAATAATTGCACAATGATCAAGAGCAGGAATAAATAAACCACTTTTAGGAGCATTTAAATAATAAACTTCTCCAACTTCTGAATTAAAAGCTTCTCTTGTTACAAAATCTTCTTTACATTCAAGTATTCCTTCTTTTTTCATAAGATTTAAAATACCTAATAATAATTGATGTCCATATGCTTTTGTAAGTCTCATTCCAACACCCATTTCAACAACCAAAGTTTTTGTACCCATTGAGTTCATTGTATGTGAAAAAGTTGATTCTAAAACGGTAACCGCATCATGTATCCAAATAAAATCACAATTTAACTCTTTTGCAAGTGGTAAAGTAGATTTTGAGAACTCTTTATTTATTCTAATTTGGGGGATTTCTCGTAAAAAAATATTACTTGAATGAATATCAATAGCAATATCACTTCCTTTTACATCATTTGCTAAAGCAAAAACAACTTGTCCTGGTAAAAATTCATTTGAACTTCCAGGAAAAGCTCTATTTAAATCAATATCATATAAAGGAAATCCTCTAGTAATAGAATCAACTCCCAAAGAGTTAACAGATGGATAAATATCAACTATTCCTTTTAATTTATCACTATTATTTTTAAGCCAAGTAGCCAGAAGATATATTACTAATTGACCTTCTAGCTCATCTCCATGGATTCCACTTACAATTGAAATTCTTTTTATTTTATTATTAGTTTTTTCAAGTGGTTCAAATCTTGTTCTTTTTATAGATAATTTCTCACCTACTGGTAACTCGGATGTGAAAATCTCTGTTGTGTTCATTAATCCCCAACTATTATTTTATTAATTTTGGCATTTATAGAATTCATTATTACCTCATGAGAATCATTTTTATCATGGGGACTAAATCTTGAATTTGGTGCTAAGATTGTTACAATTTTATCTATTTCTTCCATTACAACTAATGAAAACTCTTTATCTCTTCCTAGTCTTAAGTGAAAATCTACTTTTTCAACAAGTTTCCCAAGTCTAATAAAATAATCACTTGCTTGTCTATGTTGTTTTCTAGTTAATTCACCCCAAATTTCACTAATTAAAGATAAAACCTTATCAATAAATCTACAATCAATTTCTAAACCTGACTGTTTTAATAAATTAGTCAATTCAACAACAGAACCAAAAGCTTCAGTATCCATATTTGTTCTACTAATAATTGCATTTTCTTTAGCAAAATTAATCAAATTATGTAAATTAGCATGATGGTTTCCAAAAACTGCTTCATTTAAAAAATTCTTTGCATCTAAATACTCTAAATCAATTCCCAATTTTTTGTAAATTTCTTTACCACTATCTTTATTTGTATCAATAATCTTATCAAAAGCATCAACTACTTCAAGTAATATTGCTTCAATTCTTTCTAAATATCTTCCAAACCAATATAAATTAGATGCTACATTTGCAGTTAATAATTGCTCCATTTTTATGCCTCCATAACCCAAGTATCTTTAAATCCACCACCTTGAGATGAATTCACTAAATAATTTCCAGCTTCCATAGCATATCTTGTCAGTCCACATTTCCAAACTTTTGGTTCATCACTCATTACAACATAAGCTCTAAAATCAGCTTTTCTAGGAACTATTTCATCATTTAAATAACACTCTTCATCATAAAATTCTATTAATTCTTGAGCAATAAATCTTCTAGGATTTGCTTCAATAATTGTTTTTAAATCTGCTAACTGAATTTTTGTCATGGCATGTCCAAACATTACTCCATAACCTCCAGCTTCAGCAACATCTTTAATTACCAATTTTTCCATATTGTCAAAAATGTATTTTTTATCCTCTTTGAAATAAGGCAAATATGTAGGTGCATTATCTAATAAAGGTTCTTCTCCTAAATAATACTTAATCATTTTTGGAACAAAATAATAAATACCTTTATCATCAGCAACTCCATTTCCAGGGGCATTCATAATCGCTACATTTCCAGCTAAATATACTTCCATAATTCCTGGAACTCCAATTAAACTCTCAGAATTAAAAAATTTCGGATCTAAAAATTCATCATCTAATCTTCTATAAACAGCTCCCACACGAACTAATCTTCCATCATAATTTTTGAAAAATAAAATTTTATTTTGAACGATTAGTTCATCATTTCTTACAAGTTGAGCGCCTATTTTTTTTGCTAAATATGCATGTTCATAATATGCTGAGTTAAATCTTCCAGGAGTTAAAACAACATTTATTCCACCACAATTTACATAATCCATAGATTCTAACAACATTGATGGATACTCTTTTATGGGCTTAATTTTTAGTTTTTCAAAAAAAGTTGGATAAATTTTTCTATAAATATCTCGAATAGATAAAGGATAACTAGCTCCACTTGGAACTCTCAAATTATCTTCTAAAATAACCCATTTATCAGAAACAGTATCTTTTACTAAATCAATTCCATTTATATGTGTACGAATTTTTTTAGAAGGAGAAAATCCATGAAGTTCTTTTAAATAACCTTTTGCTTGATAAATAAACTCTTCAGGAATTATATTGTCTTTAACAATATTTTTTGTAGTATATAAATCTTCTAAGAATAGATTTAAAGCCCTTATTCTTTGACTTAATCCTTTATCGATTATATCAAACTCTTTGGTTTCTATAATTCGAGGAATTACATCAAAAGGTAAAGATCTCTCGATAAAATTTCCATCTTTGTAAAGATTGAAATTAACAGCAAACTTATCCATATACTTCTGGAACTCTTTTATTTTTTGTCTATCTTGGTTTGAAAATGTTTCCCAAAAAACTTCAGATACACTATTTTTTTCATTACTCAAATTACACCTCCTGAACTATATAAATTCTAGTCTCATTTGTCTAAAAATAAACTAAATTATTTTATTACCCAACAATTTGATTGTATAATTACTATACATAAGTAAATGATTATTTTTTGTTATCAAAAAAAAAGAGGAAGGATAAAATATCCTTCCTCTTTTATAAAACAATTAAAAAAATATAAATTAGTTATATTTCTCTTTTTTTGCAGTTCTTTTTCTAATAGTTGGATCTAATTCTCTTTTTCTAACTCTTACAGAAATAGGTGTAATCTCAACTGATTCATCTTCTTCAATCCACTCTAAAGCATTTTCTAAAGACATATTTCTTGGTGGAACTAATTTAATAGCTTCATCAGCACCTGAAGATCTAACATTTGATTGAGCTTTCCCTTTAGTTGGGTTAACATCTAAATCATTGTCTTTTGCATGTTGACCAATTACCATTCCAACATATACTTTATCTTGAGGTTTAACGAACATAATTCCTCTATCTTGTAAGTTGAAAATTGAATAACCAACAGCTTCTCCAGCTTCCATAGAAACTAATGCTCCATATTTTCTAGATTCAACCATTCCTGAGTATGGTCTAAAATCTAAGAATGAGTGATTCATAACACCCTCACCTTTAGTTTCAGTTAAGAACTCAGTTCTAATACCAATTAAACCTCTAGCTGGGATTTCAAATTCAAGTCTTGTATAACCAGCACCCATTGGTACCATATTAGTCATATTAGCTTTTCTTTTTCCAAGTTTTTCAATAATTGCACCTGTATGTTCATCAGGTAAATCGATTACTAAATGCTCAAATGGTTCAGTTTTAACACCATCTTCAATTTTTGTAATAACCTCAGGTCTTCCAATACAGAATTCAAAACCTTCTCTTCTCATATTTTCAGCAAGAATACAAATTTGTAATTCCCCTCTTCCGTTAACTTTAAATTTACCCTCACCAACTTGCTCATAATTCATAGCAATATTAGTATTCATTTCAGCAGCTAATCTTTCGTTAATTTTATTTGAAGTAATAAATTTACCTTCAGTTCCAGCTAATGGAGAATCATTAACAGCAAATGTAACTGATAAAGTTGGCTCTTCAATATGCATAGGGTCAAGAGGCATTGGATTTAATGGATCACATAAAGAATCCCCAACATCAATAGTTTCAAAACCAGCAACGGCAATAATATCACCTGTTCCAGCTGTTTTAATATCAAATCTTTCCATACCTTTAAATCCGATAAGTTTAGAAACTCTTCCTTTTACTTTTTCGCCATCTGCTTTACATAAAACAACAGTTTCACCCATTGAAATAGTACCATTAAAGATTCTAGCGATTCCAATTTTTCCAATGAAGTTATCGTAATCAAGTGTAAATACTTGAAGTTGTAAACCATTTTCATCAGAACCTTCAGGTTTTGGAACTTCTGTTAAAATAGTTTGAAATAATGGTGTTAAATCTTTGCTTTCATCTTCTAAAGCTAATTTTGCATATCCATCTCTTGCTGCTGCATAAACAACTGGGAATTCTAATTGTTCATCTGTTGCACCCATTTGAGCAAAAAGGTCAAATACTTCATCTACAACTCTATCTGGATCTCCACCTGGTTTATCAATTTTATTGATAACAACGATTGGTCTGTGTCCTAAAGATAGAGCTTTTTTTACAACGAATTTTGTTTGAGGCATAACACCCTCTTGAGCATCAACAAGTAATAAAACAGAATCAACCATTTTTAAAACCCTCTCAACTTCTCCACCAAAATCGGCGTGTCCTGGAGTATCAATAATATTAATTCTCACCCCTTCGTAATCAATAGCAGTATTTTTAGAAAGAATTGTAATCCCTCTTTCTTTTTCAATAGCATTACTATCCATTACTCTTACATCTACATTTTGGTGCGAAGAAAACGTACCTGATTGTTTTAATAACTCATCTACTAATGTAGTTTTACCGTGGTCAACGTGCGCAATTACAGCGATATTTCTAATGTCTCTCATTGATTCTCTTTGATATAAATTTTCGCGATTATACTAAAAAATAGCTTAAAAAAATAGCTATTTTAGTACTTTTTGCTTATAAATTTTAAAATTTATCTATTTTAAATTAACTCTTTATTAATCATATTTGTTTATAATGCACTTTTAATACTATGCATAAAGGTTTTCTTTGAAACAAATTTCTCAATATAAATTAATATTATTTACAGCTATTCTTTTTACAACTTTTTACAATTTCTCATTTTTTAAAAATGTATTAACTACTTACCCAAATGAGGGCTTAAATATTATTTACATTGCATCTATTTTTATTCTATTATTGAGTTTTATTGTATTTTTATTTACTCTTCTTTCATCTAAATATACAACCAAACCTTTGTTGATAATTACCTTGATTGTTTCAGCATTTACGGCTTATTTTATGGATACTTATCATATTGTTATTGATGAAAGTATGATTAGAAATACTTTACAAACAAACCTGAATGAATCATCTGATTTATTTACTCCTAAACTTATTGTTTATATTTTAATTTTAGCAATAGCTCCTTCGTATTTTATATTTAAAACTAAAATTGAATACAAATCTTTTAAAGAAGAATCTTTAAAAAAATTAAAAACTCTATTTTTATCTTTGGTAATTATTTTAATAATATTATTTAGTTTTAGTAAATTTTACACTTCATTTTTTAGAGAACATAAACCTTTAAGATTTCATATAAATCCTATTTATTGGATTTATAGTATAGGAAATTATGTAAACAAAACTCTAACAAGTGGAGCAATAGTAGTTAAAGAAATTGGAAAAGATGCAACGGTAATATTAGATAAAGATGAAAAACTTGAAAAAAAAGAATTAGTTATTATGGTTGTAGGAGAAGCAGCACGAGCTGATAGATTTTCTTTAAATGGTTATAAAAAAGAGACAAATCCTCTTCTTAAACAAGAAGAAATTGTGAATTTCCCAAATATGTATTCATGTGGAACATCAACTGCTGAGTCTGTTCCTTGTATGTTTTCTATTTTTGATAAAGCTGATTATGATTATAAAAAAGGAATATCAACTGAAAATATTCTTGATGTTTTAAAACATACAAATTATGTAAATATTTTATGGAGAGATAATAATTCTGATTCAAAAGGTGTTGCTTTAAGAGTTGATTTTGAAGATTATAGAACTTCTAAAACTAATACTATTTGTGATGATGAATGTAGAGATGAGGGAATGTTAGTTGGACTTGATGAATATATTAAAAATAATCAAGGTAAAGATATTTTAATAGTGCTTCATCAAATGGGAAATCATGGACCTGCATATTACAAAAGATACCCAAAAGAGTTTGAAAAATTTACGCCTGTTTGTAAAACAAACCAATTAGAACAATGTACACAAGAAGAAGTAAGTAATGCTTATGATAATGCAATTTTATATACTGATTACTTTTTATCAAAAGTTATTAATTTTCTAAAACCTTATTCTAATAATTATGAAACTGCAATGCTTTATATGAGTGATCATGGAGAAAGTTTAGGAGAAAATGGGATTTATTTACATGGTCTTCCTTATTTTATGGCTCCAGATGAGCAAAAACATATCGGTTCTCTTATGTGGTTTGGTGGCGAAATAAAAGAAGAAATAGATGTAGAAAAACTTAATACTTATAAAAATCAACCTTTTTCTCAAGATAACTTATTTCATACACTTTTAGGTTTATTTGAAGTAGAAACAAATGTTTATAAAAAAGATATGGATATTTTACATAATGCTAAAAAACCTCAATAAACATATAATAATTACAGCTATTTTATTAGTAGCTGTAATCGCTCTTTTTCAATTTAGTAATTTAGATATTTTTGTTCAAAGCTTTTTTTATAATTTTGATACAAAAAATTGGCTAATTAATAAAGATGAACCTATATTAAAATTCTTTTTTTATGATGGAATCAAAAATTTACTTATTTTATTTGCTGTTATTATTTTCTTTTCTTTGATTTTTCTAAGAAAAAAAGAACTTATTCAAGAGTATAAAAAAGGTTTAATTATCGTTTTATTAGCTGCTATTTTTGTACCTGTAATTATTGGTTCTTTAAAAGCCATTACAAATACGCCTTGTCCATGTAATATTATATATTTTAATGGTACTTATCCAGATATTAAAGTATTTGATACTTATCCAAAAGATTTTATTCAAACATCAAAAGCTAAATGTTGGCCTGCTGGACATGCCAGTGGTGGATTTGCTTTAATGGCTCTATTTTTCTTATTTAAAACTCCTATTAATCAAAAAAGAGCTTTAATCAGTGCTTTAGTAATAGCTTGGAGTATGGGAACATATAAAATGCTTTTAGGGGACCATTTTTTAAGTCATTCAATTATTACTATGATTATGGCTTGGCTTATTATTTTAATAATAGTAAAATTCACACAATTAAAACAAAGGCAAGAAATTTGAGAAATCAACCAAAATATAACTTTTTTAAAAATACTTCTTACGCATTAAAAGGCTTAATTGATTTAATAAAAACTGAAACTTCTTTTAAAATAGAGTTAATAATCACTCTTATTTTGCTTCCTGTAATTATTTTTATAGATGCTACTTTGACAAATAAAGCTTTATTATTTATCTCTTTAATGGGAATGCTTTTAGCAGAAGCCATAAATAGCGCCATTGAAAGAGTTGTTGATTTAGTAACGCTAGAACATCATCATATGGCTGGTCGGGCTAAAGATGTTGGAAGTACTATTGTATTTATAAGTATTTTTATCTTTATTATTACTTGGGCTATTATTTTAATAGATACTTTCTAAACTTTGTCAAGAAAGTGTCAACAGAACTAACAAAAGAAATTTAAACTATTCCTTTATACTTTGCTTATATAAAAACCAAGGTATAAAAAATGAAAATTCTACTACTAACAGCCCTACTTCTAAATCTATGTTTTGGAAGTGTTGTTGATGACTATTTAAACTCTTTAAAACAAGAAGTTTTAAAAGAAAATCCAAATTTTACAAGTTTTGATGCCTCAAGAGGTGAAAAAATTTTTACTTCTAATCACATTGGAAAAAAAGGCAAAGAGATTTCATGTACATCTTGTCATGGAACAGATTTAAATAAATCAAGTGAAAACTTTTTCACAGGAAAAGTAATCGAGCCACTTTCACCAAAAGCAAATCCAAAAAGATTTACAGACCTAGCTGAAATAGAAAAATGGATAAAAAGAAACTTCAACGATGTTTATAATCGTGAGGGAACTGCACTTGAAAAAGGCGATGTAATAACTTACATCATAAATAAATAAGGAAAATCTATGAAAAATTTAATTTTAATTATCACAATATTTGTAAGTTCGTTATTTGCTGAATCTTTTTCAAATAATAAAGCAGATGTTGCCCCTGTTAATAATCAACTTTATATAAAAGAGTGTGGATCTTGCCACTTTCCTTATCAACCTGGATTGCTTCCAGCAAAGGCATGGAATAAAATGATGGTAAACTTAGATAATCATTTTAATAGTGATGCTTCATTAAATGAAGCCAATTTACAAACTTTAACTAAATATCTAAATGATAATAGCGCAGAAAAAAATATGCAATATAAAAGAAGTAATAGAATTGTTTCAAGTTTAGGAAAAAATGAAATTCCAGATTCAATTTCTACAACTCCTTATATGATTAAAAAACATAAAGATATAAAAAAAGATTTGATTACTCAAAATGAAGTTAAAGGTCTATTTAACTGTATGGCTTGTCATAAAACTGCTGATAAAGGGATTTATGGTGAAAGAGATATAAATATTCCAAATTTTGGAAGATGGAAAAATTAAAAGGATAAATTATGCAAAAGTCATATATTTGGTCACTACCAACTAGAGTTTTTCACTTCTTTTTTGTGTTATTTATTTTGTTAGCATTTCTAAGTGATGATGAAGATAGACTTTTAAATTATCATGCCCTTGCTGGATATGCTGTTTTAATTTTACTTATTTTTAGATTCTTTTGGGGATTTTGGGGTCCTAAATACTCTTTATTTAAAGATTTCCCAATTGGAATACAAAATGTAAAAGATTTTATAATAAATATTTTTGATTCAAATCAGAAATATATAGGTCACAATCCACTTGCATCTTACGCTATGTTTGGGATGTTAATAGTTACTTTTCTAACTGTAATCACTGGAATTTTAGCTTTTGGTGTACAAGAGGGAAAAGGAATTTTATCTTTTTTAAATTCTCCTTATTTTAAAGATATGAAACTATTTAAAGATATTCATGAGTTTTTATCATCTGTTTTAATAGCTCTTATAATTGCTCATATTTTAGGTGTTTTATCTGATAGATTACTTCATTCAAAACATGAAACTTTAAAATCAATAGTTACTGGATTTAAGGTTACACAAGAAAATGAAAGTATAAAATTAAATATCTTTCAAAAATTATTTGCATTTTTGGCTTTTGTGGCTTTCATAGCTTTTTTAATATTTAGTTTATCTCAACCAAAAAATATTTTAACAGCATCTATTCATAAACCAATAGATTATAAAATGCAAAACCCACTTTTTGTAAAAGAGTGTGCATCTTGTCATATTTTGTATCCTCCAAATCTCTTACCTAAAAAATCTTGGGAAATAATGATGAGCAATTTAGAAAATCACTTTGGAGATGATGCTTCGTTAGATGACGAATCAAATAAAAATATCTTAGCTTATTTAGTAAAAAACAGTGCAGAAACTTCAACAACAAAAGCTTCATTTAAATTCTTAAATTCTATAGGAGATAAAGATATAATAGCTTTAACTAAAACAACTTTTTGGGAGAAAAAACATAGAGATATTCCAAAAGAGTTGTTTTTAAATAAAGATATAAAAAGTAAAGCAAACTGTAAAGCTTGTCATAGTGATGTTGAAAAAGGATTAATTGAAAATGAAAATATTAAAAATCTTTCTGATTTTAAGTAGTTTATATCTATTTTTAAATGCCGATGATGGGCATAAAAAATATAAACATTCATATAAAAATCTTGATTTTTTACATCTAAACTCTAATCAATTAGAAAAGATAAAAACTATTCTAATTGATTTTAAAAAAGAGTATAAAGAGTTTTATGAATATAAAGAAAAGCAAGAAGATTTACTTGAAGATTTAATAGTAAATAAAGAGTTTGATGAAAAACAATATCTTAAAATTTTGACAGATATAAAAATAAAATCGGCGAATTTAGAAGTTAGTAGATTAAAAAAAATTCATGCAATACTAGATGAAAAGCAAAGAGAAGAATTTGCACAATATTTGGAGGAGTGGGAAATTGAGTAAAAAAGTTTTATTAATTGAAGATGATTTACAAATGCAAAAATTTATCTCTGAATATCTCGAAGATTATGGATTTACTTGTACAGCGTTTGCCCACCCAAAAGATGCAATTGAAAATTTTAAACATGAAGAAAACTACGAAATAATCATACTTGATTTGATGCTTCCGGACATGGATGGTTTTGATTTATTTAAAAAGTTAAAATCTATAAGAAATATTCCTATTATTATCTCAACAGCCAGAGGTGATATAGGAAATAAAATTCACGGTTTTGAACTTGGAGCCGATGATTATTTAGCAAAACCTTATGAACCACGAGAATTAGTTTTAAGAATTGAACATATTTTAAAAAAGAGTTTTAGCAAAACTATAAAAATAAATGATTTCTTAGTAGATAAAGAAAATAGAACCGTTTTATTGGATGATTTTCCAATAGATTTTACAAAAATAGAATTTGAGATTTTTGTTTTTTTAAGTGAAAATCTAAATAAAATCTCATCAAGAGAACAAATTTTAAATGCAACTTCTCTTGATATTAATACAAAAAATAGAACCATAGATATGCATATTTCAAATATTAGATATAAAATTGGGGATGATTCAAAAAATCCTAAATATATAAAATCTGTTTGGGGTATTGGTTATAAGTTCGTAGGTTAAGATGTCAATATTTAAAAAAATTACAATTTTATTTTTTCTAAGCCTTATCTTAATGAGTGTCATAGGCTTTTGGACAAATAGCATTAACTCAAAAAGAATGAATAAATTAGTACAAGAAAAATATCAAACTATTATAGATGATATTTTAAAAAATATTGAAAATAAAAACTACATAAATACTATTCTTTTAAAAAATAATCTAACAATCCAAAAAGAGTTGCCAAAGTCTAATAAGCAAATAATTTATAGCCAAAATTACACCTTTGGAAAAATCGAAATTTTGAAAGAGTTATTTGATAATGAGTTTTTAATAAAAATAAATTATTTAGATGAAGAATATATTTTGAAAACTCCAGATGAAGAAAATCTAAATGAAAAAAATATTCTAAATTTCCTAGTTTTTCTTGATATATTTGTACTTTTTTTAATTTTTTTATATATATTAACTCTTCTTTCTCCTCTAAAAAAAATTACAAAAGAGATTAAAAACTTCGCAAATGGCGAACTTTCAAGTCGTATAAAAATAAACTCAAAAGATGAAATAGGAATTCTTGCAAACACTTTTAATAATATGGCAACTTCTTTAGAAAATTCGATTAAAACAAGAGAAGAACTTTTACGAGATATTGGACATGAACTACGAACTCCAATTGCAAAAGGCAAATTTGCAATAGAAAAAATAGATAATTTTTCTCAAAAAGAGTTACTAAAAAAGATATTTGTTGATTTAGAAATTTTGACAAATGAGTTAATAGAACTTGAAAAATTAAATCTTACAAAACTAAATCTTACAAATTTTAGTGCTGAAACTTTAATAGTAGAATCATTAGGAAAACTATATTTAGAAGATGAATCCAAAATAGAAATAAATATTAATAAAAATTTTAAATTAACAGCCGATTTATATTATTTATCAACCGCACTTAAAAATCTAATTGATAATGCTTTAAAATATGCAATTTCATATCCCATAATTATAGAAACAAATAAAAATGAAATCTCTATTTCAAATAAAGGGCAAAAACTCTCAAAAGAAATAGAATATTACTTAAAACCATTTACACAAGAATTATCTCAAAGGGATGGTTTTGGCTTGGGGCTTAGTATTGTAAAAAAGATTATTGATAAACATAATTTTAAATTAGATTACTTTTATGAAAATGGAAATAACATTTTTAGAATATATTGGTAAAAAATATTTTACTATTTTAATTACTATTAAGTTAGTTTCTATTAATATTCCATCAGATTTGTGGTACAAATAGAGATACAAAAACAGATTTTAATCTCATCAATTAGGATATTTATACTTTTAGACTCGTAAAAGTTTTATCCAAAATTTCAAAAATAAAACATATTGTTAGGAGAACTTGCATGGATTATTTCAAGCAATTTAAACAAAACTATTTAGTTAGTTTTTGGCGTCCAACACCAGCTGTTATAGCTCTTGGTGTATTAGCTGCATACTATTTTGGAATCACAGGAACTTATTGGGCAGTTACGGGTGAATTCACACGATGGGGTGGACATATTTTACAATTTGCTGGTGTTGATATTAGCAATTGGGGATATTATAAAATCATGAAAATGGATGGAAATAGTCTAACACGAATTGATGGTGTTATGATTATTGGTATGTTTGCAGGTTGTATTGCTGCTGCTTTTTGGGGAAATAATGTAAAACTTAGAATGCCCGCTAGTAAAATAAGAATCGCTCAAGCATTAATTGGTGGAATCATTGCAGGATTTGGAGCGCGTCTTGGAATGGGTTGTAATTTAGCTAGTTTATTTACAGGAATTCCTCAGTTTTCACTTCATGCTTGGTTTTTTACTCTTGCTATGATTATTGGTGTTTATTTAGGAACAAAAGTAACTATGCTTTCTATTTTCCAATCAAAAATAAAACTACAAAAAGTATCTTGTAGTAAAGAATTAAATAAAAATACTCAACATGTTAAATCACTATTTACAATTGGTTCTTTTGTATTTGTAGCTATGATTATTTGGGCTTTATATTTAATATTTATTGCAAATAGTGCAAAACTTGGAATTGCAATGCTTTTTGGAGCAGCTTTTGGTTTATTAATCGCAAAAGCTCAGATTTGTTTTACATCAGCATTTAGAGATATTTTTACAACAGGACGAAGTGAACTTGCAATCGCAATTGTAATTGGAATGGCTGTTTCAACTATTGGAGTATTTTCTTATATAATGATGGGAGCTCCTCCTAAAATCATGTGGGCTGGACCAAATGCAATTATTGGTGGATTATTATTTGGATTTGGTATTGTTCTTGCAGGTGGTTGTGAATGTGGTTGGATGTATAGAGCCGTTGAAGGTCAAGTTCACTTTTGGATAGTTGGTATTGGAAATGTAATAGGTGCCACTTTATTAGCATTTGCATGGGATGGTTTTTCTGTTTCTCTTGCAACTTCATGGCCAAAAATAAATATGCTTGAATCATTGGGTAATTATGGTGGATTATTTATGAACTATATTTTCTTATTTTTACTATTTTTATTAATTTTAAAACTAGAGAAAAATTATAGATTAAAACTACAAAATAAAGGAAATTGATATGGAAAAAGAAAATATAATTCCAGATTATAGACTTGATATGCAAGGTGAACCTTGTCCATATCCTGCTGTTAAAACCCTTGAAGCCATGGAAAGTTTAGAAAAAGGTGAGATTTTAGAAATCATTAGTGATTGTCCACAAAGTATAAATAATATTCCAATTGATGCAAAAAATCATGGTTATAAAGTTCTAAGTATTGATAGTAGCGGTCCTACTATTCAATATTTAATTCAAAAATAAAAAGAGAATTTAATTTCTCTTTTTTACAAATATTCTAAAACTTATCTTTAAAAGTCTCTCTGATTTTTAAAAACTCATCTAAATGTTCAAAAAAAATGTCTACAAGTTTTGGGTCAAAATGTTTTGCTTTTTCTTCTTTAAAAAGATTAAATATTTTTTCATCATTCCAAGCTTGTTTATAAACTCTATCACTTCCTAAAGCATCAAAAACATCGGCAAGTGCAGTAATTCTTCCATAAATATGGATATTTTCACCACTTAAACCATTTGGATAACCACTTCCATCCCATTTTTCATGATGTTCATTTGCCACAATTGCAGCCATTTTTAATAAAGGTCTATTTGAATGTTTAAGCATCTCATAACCTAAAAAGGCATGAGTATTCATTATTTCTCTCTCAGCTTTATCAAAACGACCAGGTTTATTTAAAATAGCATCAGGAATTGCAACTTTTCCAATATCGTGCATTGGACTTGCTTGTTTTAGCATTTCAGCTTCTTTTTCATCTAAACCATAATAAAGTGCCAAAAGTTTTGAATATTCAGCAACTCTTTTTACATGATTTCCTGTCTCTTTGCTTCTACTTTCACCAATGGCACCCATTGTAAATACAACTTCTTTTTGTGTATTTTCTATTTCATGATTTAAATTTGTAATTTCTGTTAAACCATCTTCAATTTTTGTTTCAATTTCATCTATTGATAAACCAACATTTTTATAAATTTTATAGGCTAAAAAACTTAAAAAACTAATCACAATAAGCAAAAGTAATAAAATACTAAAGTATGTAATATTTATAAAATCACTTGAAAGTTTTTCTATTTTTTCTTCAATTTCAATGCTATATTTTTTATTTATATTGATGATATTTAAACTTATATCTTTTATTTCTATTTCTTTGTCTTCAATTCTTTTTATATTAACAACATAATCGCCAACTTTATTTACTATTTCTAAATAATTTTTTGTGTCAATATTGTCATAACTATTTTTTAATAATTGGATTTTATTTAGCCATTTATGAAAAGTTTCAGTATCTCTTTTTTGATAAAGAACCTCTTTACTATAATATTTTACATCACCAAATAACTGTGAAAGTTCAAAATTTCTTAGTTTCGATATATCATTATCAAGTTTTTTTCTTAACTCATTTTCCAATGGATAATCACTATTAAATTGTCTAATTAAATCTATTTTATTCTCTTGTAATAAATAAATTGAATCAAAAGCTTTTTCTATTTCTTGTTCACTTTCAAATAAAAGATTGAGTTTTTTAGCAATAATTTTATCATTATGAATATCATTTATTAAAAAATCTATTAAATCATTTTTATCTAATTCTTTAAAATTATCTTTTATTTTTTCAAACTCTTCTTCATATTTTGCAAAATCTTCTTTTGCTTTATCTAACTTTTCAATAGAATCCAAATTTATGGTATCTTTTAATAATTCATTCATCTCTTCTTGCATAAAAACTAAACTATTAATAGCTTGTTTAGTTAAATTATTTTCTTTAATTTGATAAATAACTATTGTATTTATAATCCCAATTACTGTAATTATGATTAGAATTGAAATAAAACTAATTTTAATAATCTTCTTTATGTCCATATTTATCCTTGGAATTAATTATCTATGTATGTACTTTTTTGTATAATCTAAATTAATTATACAATAAGGTGCTAAAAAATGATAAAAATGATTAACAAAAAAGAGAATATATTTGATGATAATATCGCCTTTGTAGAGAATTGGGACTTTTCAAAAGCAAATTTAAATGAAGAAAATAGAATCTTAGCTATTACTCAAGTTGCCTCTATTTGTTATCAATCACCAAAAGCATTAGGAAGTGAAAGTTTATACAATAGACTTATGGCAGAATCACAAGGACTGCCATCTTCATCTTTTGAATTTGTACCTGTTTTACTTGATTTTACAAATGAAAAACATAAAGAAATTCTAGCACCTGAATTTTCAAATACAAAAAAATTTGGAGAACTTATCTGTGATGGGAAATTTCTTCTTACAAATTATAGGGCTTTAGTTTATGATTTTGAAAATAATCCAAAAGCATATAGTTTTGACATAAGAACCACTTATAACACACTTGAAGAGTGTAAAATTATTCAAGCGCATTTCAAAGTATTCTTATTTAAAGTTGATTTCCCAACAAGATCTCAAATGGTAAGACATAGAGTAAACTGGCAAGAACTTTCAAGAAGATATGTAAGCGGAAAAAGAGTTCCTTTTGATTTTTATGTAAGTGAAAAAATGAAAGATGTTACAAGTGAAGCTGGAGATACTCAAAAAATATTAGATATTTGTTTAGAGCATTATTACAAAGCTTTAGAAGATGGTGTAAAACCGCAAGAAGCTAGAAGAATAATTCCACAAGCTGGATATTCTCAGATTTGGGGAGGTTTTCAACCAACTCAATTAGAAAACTATTTTAAACTAAGACTAGATTCTCATGCACAATGGGAAATAAGAAAAACAGCTGAGGCTATGAAAGAATTATTAGGAGATTAATTGGATTATCAAGCAATTTTAGAAGAGATTAAAAATGAAATTCAACCTTTTCTAAATGAAGGAAAATTAGCAAACTATATTCCTGCTTTAGCAAATGTAGATGATAAAGAATTTGCGATGTCAATTCAACTTTTTGATGGAACTTCTTATCATATTGGTAACCATAATTTAAAATTTTCTATTCAAAGTATCTCAAAAGTTTTCACTTTTACTTTGGCTTTAAATCACTACGGAAAAGATTTATATAAAAGAGTTGGTCATGAACCATCTGGAAATCCATTTAACTCTTTAGTACAACTAGAATATGAAAATGGAATACCTAGAAATCCTTTTATAAACGCAGGTGCAATCGTAACAGCCGATAGTTTAGTATCAATATATAAAAAAAATACTTTTAATACTATATTGAATTTTATAAAAAAAACCTCAAATGACAAAACACTTACTTTTGATGAAGAAATCTTCAACTCTGAATTAGCTCATGGTTTCAGAAACTTTGCTTTAATAAATATGATAAAAAGTTTTAATAATATAAATAATAACATTGATGATGTAATTGATACATATTTTAAACAGTGTTCAATTATGATGAATACTTCACAACTCTCAAAATCAATGCTTTTTTTAGCAAATCATGGAATAAATCCTTTAACAAATGAAGAAATTTTAACTGTTTCAAAAGCAAAAAGAATAAATTCCCTAATGTTAACTTGTGGGCATTATGATGCATCAGGTGATTTTGCATATAAAGTTGGACTTCCTGGAAAAAGTGGAGTTGGAGGTGGAATCGTAGCAGTCGTTCCTCAAAAGATGGCAATTTGTGTTTATTCTCCAAAACTAAATCTACAAGGAAATTCACTTGTAGGCACAAAAGCTTTAGAATTATTTACTACAAAAACTGGTTTGTCAATTTTTTAACTATAATTTTGTATAATCCCAATCTTTTAAAACAATAATTAAGGATAAAATATGAGCGCGTTAGAAATTGCAGATATTATAGGAATTATTTGTTTTGCACTAAGTGGATTTTTAATCTCTGTTCACTATAAACTCGATATTTTAGGCGTATTTATCTCTTCTTTTTTAACAGCACTTGGTGGTGGAATGATTAGAGATGTTTTAGCAAATAGAATTCCTTATGTTTTTACCACTGATTTGCCTGTTATTTTGGTTGTCGCAACTGTTTTAATTGCTTTATTATTTAAACTTCATAAAATTGATGATTTAGAGGGGAAAACTGCTTTTATAATCTCAGATGCCGTTGGTTTAGTTTCTTTTTCAATTACAGGTTCAATCGTTGCTATTCAAAATGATTTTAACTTTTTGGGTATTCTAATCTTAGCTTTCTTAACAGCAGTTGGTGGTGGAACAATTAGAGATATTTTAATAAACCGTGTTCCCTCTATTTTAGTATCAGAATTTTATGCAACTGTGGCATTAATAGTAGCTTCAATTATATTTATATTAGAGCTTTTACACCTAAGAAGTTTACCTACACTTACAATAGTTTTTATTTTTGGAGTAGGATTAAGAATTCTTGCATATTATAAAAAATGGCAACTACCAACTTTGTCAAAAGAGTAATTATTTCCTTTTAACTTTTCATTTACTTTTTGTTGGTATGATTGCATAATTTTGAAAATTTAGGAGAAAAAATGATAAAAAAATTACTATTTACAATTTTATTAGGTTTAGGTGCATTTGCAAATACACTTACAGTAGGAAGCAATATTCCAACACTTACAATAAAAGATCAGTTTGAAAAAGATAATATTGTTAATGAAAATATTAAAACAATAATCTTTGCAGCAACAAAAACTGAAAATACAACTATTAAAGAGTTTTTACAATCAAAAGATAAAGAACTTTTAACAACTAATAAAGCAGTTTATATTGCTGATATTACAGGAATGCCTAGCTTAATTACTAAGTTTGTTGCAATGCCTAAAATGAAAAGTTATCCATTTTCTATTCTTTTAATAGATGAAGCTAATAAAACATTATTTCCAATTAAAGAAGATATGATTTCTATTATTTCTTTAGAAAATGGAAAAGTTACTGATATAAAATATATTAAAACAGCTGCTGAATTAGCTGAAATTTTAAAATAAAACTTTGGCTACTAGTTCAAACTAGTAGCTTTTGAAATGCTTCTATAATCGCAATACTTTCTAACTCTTTTATTTTATTTTCTAAACTATCAACTGTTTCATTTTGAACAATTTCAAGCTCTTTTGTAAGAATTATTTCACCCTCATCATAAACTTCATCTATATAATGAATTGTAACTCCAGATTTTTTTTCGCCATTTTTTATAATAGCTTCATGAACAAATCTTCCATACATTCCAACTCCTCCATAAATTGATGGCAAAAGAGCTGGATGAGTATTTATTATTTTATTAGGAAATGCAGTTAAAAGTTTTGATTCGATTTTTTTCATATAACCTGATAAAAATATATAGTCACAGCCAAATTCACTTAATAATCTTGCTATTTTATCATCAATATCTTGTCCAGGGTATCTTTTATCATTTATTATAAAATAAGGAATATTGTAAAATTCTGCTTTTTCTAAAACCTTAGCATTTGTGTTATTTGTAATTACCACAACTACTTTTGCGTTTAATTTTTTTTCAATTATAGCTTTTTGAATTGTTTCAAATCCACTTCCATTATATGAAGCTAATATTCCGATTTTTTTTATCATTATTTGTCCTAATTTTGGGGCTTGAATTATATCTATTTTAAAATAAGTTTACAATCTTTGAGCGTGTGTTAAAGCAATTGCTATAGCATCTGTAATATCAAGAGGTTTAATCTCTTTTTTGACTCCTAAAAGCCTTTTAACCATGAAAGCCACCTGTTCTTTTGTAGCTTTTCCATTTCCTGTTACTGCTTTTTTTACTTGAAGAGGAGTGTATTCTGCAAAATTACCAAATTTTTGTAAAATCTTTAAAGAAATTGCTCCTCTAAATTGTGCGAGTTTTATAACTGTTTTTGGATTAAAAGCAAAAAACATATCTTCAATAGAAACTTCATCTATTTCATGTTTTCCAAAAATCAGATCAAAACCCTCTGTCATCTCCACAATTTGCTCTTGTAAAATTTTCGTTTTTATTTTTATTAACCCAGCTTCTATCAGTTTTATACTATTTCCATTCTTTTCAACAATGGCATATCCACAGTTTCGTGTACCTGGGTCAATTCCTAATATTTTCAACTATTCACTCTTTCTATTTAATTTCTATTCACATTCATCTATAGCCGGTATAATGGTATCTTTTTAATAAAAATGAACTTAAAGGAAAAATTTTATTCACCACTTATTCACTATGTGTATAACTTGATTTTTTTAATAAATTTAAACCCCTTCTTTTTAAATGAAGCTGTTTTATAAAAAATTTTGATATAATATTTACTAATTACGATTAAAGAGTTTACAATATATGACAACCAAAGATTTCCAAACAATAATTCAAAAAGAAGCTTCAAAAACAGATTTTGAAAGATACTTAAAACAATTAGTTTATAAAAAAATATCTTCTGACGAAAAAATCGCTATTTTTGAAGTAAATAATAAGTATATAGCCTCTTGGATAAAGAGTAAATTTACTGGACTAATACAACATTGTTTTGAAATTTTTGATGGTTCAAAACCATCTATTGAAATAAAACTTACAGGTGAAAAAAAATCAAAAAAAGAGATTCTAAAAGAACAAGTTCAAAATGAAACTGCTGAAAGTACGATATTAAACCCATCTTATACTTTTGATTCTTTTGTTGTAGGACCTTCTAATCAAATGGCTTATAATGCTTCACTTGCAGTTTCAAATAAACCCGGAATTCAATACAACCCACTTTTTATTTATGGTGGAACAGGACTTGGTAAAACTCACCTTTTACAAGCAGTTGGTAATTATGCAATTGAAAAAGGTAATACTGTTATTTATGTAACAATTGAGCAGTTTATGAATGACTTTACTTTCTCTTTAAAAAATAAAAGTATGGATCATTTTAGAAATAAATATAGAAAATGTGATGTTCTTTTAATTGATGATATCCAATTTTTAAGTGGAAAAGAACAAACTCAAGAGGAGTTTTTCCACACTTTTAATGAACTCCACAATGCAAAAAAACAAATAGTAATGACATCAGATAGACTTCCATCACAAATTGCTGGTTTAGTCGATAGATTAAAATCAAGATTTGAGTGGGGTTTAACAGCAGATGTTCAACTTCCAGGACTTGAAACAAAAATTGCAATTATTGAGAAAAAATCAGATTTAAATGGAATACATTTAAGTAGAGAAATTATTAATTTTATAGCAACAACACTTGATAACTCTATTAGAGAAATTGAGGGTGTATTAATTAGAATAAATGCAAGTGCTTCTTTATTAAATCAAGAAATTACACTTCCAATGGTTCAAAATTTATTAAAAGACCAAATTAAAGAAACAAAAGAGAATATAAAACTCCCTGATGTTATCAATATTGTGGCAAATCAGTTAAATATTAAACCAAGTGACATAAAATCTAAAAAAAGAACAGCAACAGTTGCAAATGCTAGAAGAATTGTAATTTATCTAACAAGAGAATTAACACATAACTCTATGCCAGATATTGCAAAGTTCTTAGGAATGAAAGATCATAGTTCTATTTCACACAATATTAAAAAAGCAAATGAGTTAATTGAAAAAGATGAAAACTTTAAATTAATTATTGAAAATTTAAAAAATAAAATCATCAATAAGGAGTGGTAAAATCTTTAAGACAAAATAAGTTTTAAAGACTTATGTGAAAAGATGTGAATACAAAGACAATTTTAATCACTGGGGTAAAGTTCGACTCCAGAGTGTTTTAAAAGGTATTTTCATCTTTTCACATGAACTACTACTTCCACTAAATTAAATAAAAATATAGGAGACAAAATGAGATTCGTAATTACAAAGAATATCTTTGAAAATGTTGTAGCTTCAATGCAACCTTTTTTAGAAAAAAAAGATTCTAGTGCAATCACATCACATATATATTTAGAAATCAATAATGCAAAACTAATCATAAAAGCAACTGATTATGAAATTGGATTAGAATCATACATTGATAATATAACTGATATGGTTGATGGAAAAGCAACAGTTAATGGTTCTAATTTATTAGGTATTATAAAAAGATTAAAAAATGAAGATATTATAATAGAAGCTTCAAATAATAATCTAGTTATAAAACAAAATAAATCAACTTTTAAATTACCAACTTATGATGCAGATGAATTTCCATCTTTAAATAAATCAGAAAATTTAAAAGAATTATCAATTTCAACTATTAATTTTATTAATTCTATTAGAAAAATTACTCCCGCAATTGATAATAATAATCCAAAATTTGAGTTAAATGGTGCATTATTAGATATTAAAAGTCAAAAAATAAATTTTGTTTCAACAGATACAAGAAGATTAGCAGTTTCTTTTTTACAAAATATTACAAATGAAGAAGCTCAATTTATTATTCCTAAAAAAGCAATAATAGAAATTCAAAAACTATTTTTAGATGATGCAAAAATATCTTATGATGATACAAATCTTGTTATATCAAATGAAAATACAAAATTTTTTACAAAACTAATAAATGGAAAATTCCCAGATTATGAAAGAATTATTCCATCAACTTTAAAATATAACTTTCCATTACCAAAAAGTATGTTAGTTGAATCTATAAAATTAGTAACTTCTTTATTTTCAAATATTAAAATCACATTTAACTCAACATCAATTCTTTTTGAATCTCTTGATGAAGATAGTGAATCTAAAACTCAAATTGATATTGATTTAAATATTGAAAAAGAGTTTTATTTAGCAGTAAATGCTAAATACTTGTTAGACTTTTTAAGTATGTCAAATAATGAAAAAATAAAAATTGGTTTTAATGAATCTAATTTACCATTTTTACTAGAAGATGATAAATTTTTTACTATTGTAATGCCAATAGTTTTAGAAAAATAATAAACAAAAATTAAACAAAAATAAGGAAATCTATAATGAGTGAACAAGAATACGGCGCTAGTAATATTAAAGTATTAAAAGGTCTTGAAGCTGTAAGAAAAAGACCTGGAATGTATATTGGTGATACAAATACAAATGGATTACATCACTTAGTATATGAAGTTGTAGATAACTCTATTGATGAAGCAATGGCTGGTTATTGTAAAAATATTAAAATTACTATGACAAAAGATCATTGGATAAAAGTTGAAGATGATGGAAGAGGAATTCCAACTGCAATTCACGAAGGTGAAGGAATAAGTGCAGCAACTGTTGTTTTAACAGTACTTCATGCGGGTGGAAAATTTGATAAAGATACTTATAAAGTTTCTGGTGGATTACATGGAGTTGGGGTTTCTGTTGTAAATGCATTATCAAAACATTTAAAAATGACGATTTATAGAGAAGGAAAAATTCACTATCAAGAATTTAAATGTGGTATTGCACAAGGAGTTCTTGAAGTAATTGGTGATAGTCCTAGAAAAACAGGAACAACAATTGAATTTTTAGCAGATGATTCTATTTTTGAAGTTAACAGATATGAATTTGCAATACTTGCAAAAAGATTTAAAGAAGTTGCATATTTAAATTCATTTATTTCAATTACTTTAGATAATGAAATCACAAAAACAAAAGAAGTTTACCATTTTGAAGGTGGATTAAAACAATTTGTTGAGGATATGAATAAAGATACTCCTGTTTGTGATGCAGTTGCTTTTAATGATACTATTGATGGTGTTGAAGCTGATATTGCTGTTATGTATAACGATACTTATGTAGAAAAAACTTTATCTTTTGTAAATAATATTAGAACTATTGATGGTGGAACTCATGAAGCTGGTTTTAAAGCTGGACTTACAAGATCTATTGTTAAATATTTAAATGAAAATGCAGCAGCTAGAGAAAAAGATACAAAAATTACAGGTGATGATGTAAGAGAGGGATTAATTGCAGTTATTTCTGTAAAAGTTCCAGAACCACAATTTGAGGGACAAACAAAAGGTAAATTAGGTTCATCTTATGTAAAAGCAATTACTCAAAAATTAACAGGTGATGCTTTAGATAAATATTTTGAAGAAAATCCACAACAAGCAAAAGCAATTATGGAAAAATCTTTAATGGCTGCACGAGGTCGTGAAGCTGCTAAAAAAGCAAGAGATTTAACTAGAAAAAAAGATGCTATGACTGTTGGAACACTTCCTGGAAAATTAGCAGAATGTCAAAGTAAAGACCCAGCAATTAGAGAATTATATCTAGTTGAGGGAGATTCAGCGGGAGGTTCAGCAAAACAAGGAAGAGATAGAGTTTTCCAAGCGATTTTACCACTAAAAGGTAAGATTTTAAATGTTGAAAAATCAAGACTTGATAAAATTTTAAAATCAGATGAAATTAGAAATATGATTACTGCAATTGGTTGTGGAATTGGTGAAGATTTTAATGCTGAAAAAGTTAGATACCATAAAATCATTATTATGACCGATGCGGATGTTGATGGATCACATATTCAAACTTTACTATTAACATTTTTCTTTAGATTCTTAAGACCTATCGTTGATAGTGGATATTTATATATTGCTCAACCACCACTTTATAGATATAAAAAAGGTAAAAATGAAATTTATCTAAAAGATGATAATGCATTATCTGCATTTTTAATTGAAAATGGTTTAGAATCTTTTTCATTTGAGGGATTAGGTTATAACGATTTATTAGATTTATTTAAAATTGTTTCAAGATATAGAAGTATGTTAGGACAATTAGGAAAAAGATACTCTTTACTTGAAGTATTAAAATATTTAATTGAAAATTCTGATTTAGTTAATCTTGATTTTGCATCTTTATATGAAAAAGTTAAAGATTTTTTACTTGCAAAAGGTTACAATATTTTATCAAAAACAGTTCTTGAAGATAAAATCCAACTTTTTGTACAAACAAAAGAGGGTTTAGAAGAGCTTATAATTGATGAGGATCTATTTGCATCACCATATTTTAGTGAAGCTACATATATTTACAATAAGCTTGTAGAAAGAGATTTAACAGTATTTGAAGGTCGTGATTTATTAGATATTTTAGATGATATTGAAGCTTTAGCTAAAAAAGGCGCTTATATTCAAAGATATAAAGGTCTAGGAGAAATGAATCCTGAGCAATTATGGGAAACAACTATGATTCCTGATAATAGAAGGCTTTTAAGAGTAAAAGTAGAAGATGCAGAAATTGCAAGTGATACATTTACTCTGTTTATGGGTGATGAAGTAGAACCTAGAAGAAACTATATTGAAGAACATGCAAAAGATGTTGAACATCTTGATGTTTAAAAATTAATTATTTAGAATATAACAATAAAATATTTATTATTGTTATATTTTATACAGTTTTTCCTCTATTTAAATAATAAATTAAGATATAATAATTCTATATATTATAGCTTTGGAGGAAAAAATGAATTTATTAATTAAAAACATTGCTGAACTTTTAGATATTGCTTTAAAAACTACTTCTTTTGATGAAATGTTACTCCTAAAAAATCATTCATCAATGTCAATTAGAAGAAACCTAGCTCGAAACTCAAACTTAAATCAAGAAATCATTGATTTTTTATTATACGATCCTGTTCAAAATGTCTCTTATATTGCTTCAATAAATCCAAATAACAAAAATTTTGAACGAACTTTTACTAATTTAAGACCTTGTGTTTTATGTAATAAAAATCAAAGTGATTGTGATTTGTGCCAAGAAACAATGAGTCATAGTTTCTAAATAGTAACTCTTATAAGTCTTTTTTGGGTAAAATAGGCAAAAATTATATTTATAAAAGGTTATAAAAGTTATGGAAATGAAATATGGTGAAAAAGAAATTAGAGAGTTTGATATTAATAAAGATGAAAATTTTTGGCCAAATGAACATGATAAAAATTATATAATTGATATTGAATTACCTGAATTTATGGCAAAATGCCCAAGAAGTGGCTATCCAGATTTTGCAACAATAAAATTACAATATACTCCAAATAAAAGAGTAATAGAGTTAAAAGCTTTAAAAATTTATATAAATACATTTATGTTTAGAGAAGTTTCACATGAAAATTCTATTAATGAAATTTTTGATACTTTATTTTCAAAATTAGAGCCAAAATGGATGAAAGTAATTGGAGATTTTAAACCAAGAGGAAATGTACATACAGTTATTGAAATAGATAGTTCGAAATTTTAGGACTTAAACCTTGGAAAGATTAGTTACAACTTCACAAGCAGCTGAAATATTGGGCTTATCTTTACAAGGAATACATTATAGAATTAAGAAAGAACAATTAAAATCTATTAAAAAAGATGGAAAAACTTTTGTTTATATTAATGATGATGAAAAAGTGGAAAATACTCAAACTCAATCAAAAGTTAAATTATCTACATCACAATCTACTTTTGATGCCGTGCAAGCTGTTTTAGATGTTAAAAATGAACAAATTGACTTATTAAAAAAATCTATGAAATGGATGAAAAAACAGTACATTTCAGAAATTTTTAGATTAGAAAAAAATCAAAAAAGAATAATTGAAGTTTTTAATTCAGAAATAAAACTTTTACAAAGCGCATTTAATGAAATGCGTTCTATTTATAAACCACAAATTGAATCTAATTTAAAAAATCAAAAAAAAGAAGATATTGTTAATGATTTTATTACAGTAAAAGATTTTTTTGTTTTGATGAAAAGATATAATAAAACTGAACAAGAGATAAAATCAATGATTTTTAATGGAATAAAAGTTAATGATAAAAGATTTATTTATAATAAAGTTGAAAAAAAGTTGTTGATTTTGAATTCTGATTTTTTAGATTTAATTTAAAAATTGAGCAAAAAAAAAGAGTACCTAAGTACTCTTCTCCAGATACCCAAACACACCATTAAATGAAGTGCCTTGCTATGTTCCCATCCTGGGGCATTGCCTCAAATAACAATTGTAAAGGTCTAAAGAAGAGCATTCAAAATATTTGAAATATTCTCAATGCTTCTCTTTTAAGTTTGGAATTATATCTTAAAAATCTTTATATTATGCTTTGAAAGAATAAAATGATTTATTTAGTACTATTTACTACGGCTTTTATATCAGCAACTTTATTTCCACTTGGAAGTGAAGCTTTATTGATTTATGATATTTTTGCTGGTTATAATATATATTTATTACTATTTTTTGCAACTTTAGGAAATAGTTTAGGTTCAGTTGTAAACTATTATTTGGGTTTAAAAGGTGAAGAATATTTAATAAATAAAAAACTTTTGAGTGAAAAACTTATTTTAAAATCTAAAAATTATTTTGATAAATATGGTGGATTTTGTCTTCTTTTTTCTTGGCTTCCAATAATTGGTGATCCAATTACTTTTATTGCAGGAACTTTAAAATATGATTTTAAAAAGTTTTTGATTTTAGTAATAATTGCAAAATTCTCAAGATATTTATTTTTAGTTTGGGTAATTTAGTTTACAAATATTAAATTAAATAATTTTTTTAAGATATATTATTTTATTTTTTATTAATGTCAAATAAATTTTATTTTATTAAAAAAAGTTTTTTAAATATCGCTATATATGTACTTATATATACAACGATATAAAAATATATTTTTTAATTAAGCCATAATTTATAATAATAAGCCTAAAATCTGTGAATAAAATAACTAAATTAAAAGGAAATATTATGAAAACAAGTGCTAGAAATGAATTAACTGGGAAAATTACAAATATACTTGATGGTGCTGTAATGAGTGAAGTGAAAATCACTGTTTCTGCTGATGTAACAGTTAGTGCAACAGTAACTAAAGAAGGAATTCACTCTTTAGGAGCTAAGGTAAATGATAACATAACTGCAATCATTAAAGCATCTTCAATTATCATTACAAAAAATTTAGTAAAAACAACTGCTAGAAATGTATTAAAAGGAAAAGTAGTTGAACTTACAAAAGGTGCTGTAAACAGTGAAGTAAAACTTTCTATTGGAACAGGTGTTATTTCTGCAATTATCACAAATGATGCTGTTGAAGATTTAAATATCAAAGTAGCAGAAGAAGCTTATGCTATTTTTAAAGCTTCAAGTGTAATCTTAATCGCTTAATAAATGTAGGAAATATAGGGTTTTCCCTATATTTAAATAAGCTTTAATTTACTACTAATATCCGCCATTCCACAGTTATACACAGAACTTGTAACAATTCCATCTACACCTTTTTTAACATATTCTTCAACATTTGAAAGATTTATTCCACCAGCTGCTGTTATTTTTATATTTGGGAAGTTTTGATTTTTGTAATTTACAACTTTTTCTAACTCTTCTAAATTTATTTTATCAAGTTGAATTACATCAACTGCATATTTCATTAGATTTTTACTATCTTCAAAAGTATAACTTTCTACATTTAGTTTTTTTTCTGGAATTTTTGTTTTTATTCTTTTTAAATCTTCGTAAAATTCTTCATTGTTTTTATATAAAATTCTATGTCCATCAAAAAATAAAATTGTTTCTGATAAATTTAATCTATGAATTGTTGCACCACCACAAATTGTGGCTTTTATACAAAATCTTTTTGAAAAAGGAAAAGTTTTTCTTGTAGTTAGGAGTTCGCAAGATGGATTTATTTTCTCTATTTTTTCCTTCATTTGATCAGCATAAGTGCTTATTTTACAGCTATATTCCAAAAGAACTTGAGTTAATCTCCATGCTTTGTGAACATCTTCATAAAGCCCTGAAAACTTTAAAATAGTGTTTCCTTTTTCAACTTTATTTTTACTTTTTATAAAAAACTCAACTTTACAATCTAAAAGTTCAGCAATTTTTGCAGCTTCTTCACTACATGAAACAATAATATCTTCTCTTGTAAAAACTTCAATTTGAGCTTTTGCATTATTACAATTTTGTAAACTGGTGGTTAAATCAAAATATGGTAAATCATCTTGTATATATTTTTCTAATTCGCTTATTGATAAATTAAACATTTTTTCTCTTTTCAAAAAAATTTAGTGCTATAAAAAACAGCACAGAAATAAAGACTAGAATTCCACTTAAAATCATAGCTAGATTGTAATCTCCATCAAATACAGCATTATAAATCGCCAATGAAATGGTATCCGTTTTACCTATAATATTTCCTCCAAGCATCAAAGTGATTCCAACTTCTCCTAAAGCTCTAGCAGTTGAAATCAAAAGTGCAACTATCAAAGTATTTTTTATATTAGGAAGAACAACAAAAATAAAAGTTTTTATTTCACTTTTCCCACTAATATATGAAGCCTCTTTTATCGCACTTGGAAAAAGTTCGATACTAGCTTGTAAGGGTTTTACCATTAAAGGAAGTCCTGCTATAAATGCAGCAATTACAATTCCACTAAAACTAAAAATTAAAGATATATCAAATTCATAAAAGAATTTCCCAATAAAACCATTTCTTCCTAAAATTAAAAGTAGAAAAAATCCCACAGCAATGGGAGGAAAAATTAAAGGTAAAGTTACAATGGTATTAAGTAACCATTTGAATTTTAGATTTTTTTTAGCAAGTAAATAAGCTATTGGAATACCAATAAATATAAATAAAATAGCACTTACACTAATCGTTTTTAAACTCAATAAAAAAGGAGTTGAAATAAGTGCTAAATCCATATTAATTATAAACCGTATTTCTCAAAAATCTCTTTTGCAGTTTTTGATGTTAGGAATGTTGCAAATTTTTCACACTCTTTTGTATTACAACTTTCTAGTTTTCCAACAACTATTTCAATAGGTGTATAATATTTTTTATCAACTTTTATAAAACCACCAATATTATCTTTGTTTGCAATAGCTTCACTTAAATTTACAAAACCTGCATCCACTTCATTTGTTAAAATATAAGTCATAGCTTGAGGAACAGTTGATACAACTATTAATTTTTCTTTTACTTTTTCTTCCAAATTTGCATTTTTTAGAAATTGCGTTCCTGCTATTCCATAGATTGCTTTTTCAGAATCTGGTATTGTTATTTTTTTGATATTTTCTTTTGTTAAATCATTTATTGAAGTTAAACTTTTGTCTTTTGGATAAACAATTACCAATTCACCATGACCTAAAGTTATGAAATCTTTAAATGTTAAACCACTTTTCTCTACTAAAAAGTTTTTATCCCCAATAATTAAAGCAATATCTGTTTGTGTAGCTTGTGTGCTTACTTGTTTTAGATGTCCAAATATTGCTTCAACTTTTTCCCCATTTTTTTCATACTCTTTGATTACTTCCATTAAAGGTTTTTTATAACCAGCACCTGCTGCAATTTTTAAATCACTTGCACTTAAAACTAAACTTGTAGCTATTAAAGCTAATAATAATTTTCTTAACATTTTTTCTCCCATGAAATTAATGCCCATTTTATGTAATTGGGCGTTTTTATATATTTATATGTTGTTTCAAAATAGTTTTCCAATACAAGTTTCTCTTCATTTGAAAGTTCACCTAAACTCCAACTAACTCTTTGTATAAACTCTTCTTTATTTGAATTTTCAAATTTTGTATTTTCACTTAAAATAAAATCAACTTTTGCAAATATTCCCATACTATGCAAAACATTTACTAAATAAATATAATCAGGTCTTGGATAAATTTCTCTTTCTAGTTGATTTAGAATCTGTGTATCTATAAAACTTCCTCCAACCTTTGTAGTTAGGTAAACTCTTTTATTTGCTTTTGAGTTTAGTTTTATAAGTGCATCTTTTATATCTTTTACTTCCATTGACCTTGAAGCTACGACAATATCTGCTTTTGGTACATCATCCCAATTATCATCCCAAGATTTATGAATAGTGCTTATATTATTGATATTATTTAATTTACAATTATCTTCAACACAAGTTAACATTCCTTTTGAATAATCTAATGCATAAATTTTTGATAATTTTGAAGAAATAGCTAAAGATATGTTTCCAGGTCCACAACCAACATCTAAAATAGATGAGGCATTTGTTGTATCAATTTTATCAATAAAAGTTTTTGTATAAATACTTTTATGAACATTTATATTCATACTATTTGCTCTTTTATCCCAATCTTGACTACTTTTACTTTTAAAAGTTGAACTTTTCATTTGTTTTTTATAAAGTTCTGCAAAATCTAAAGCGTCTAAATTTGTTTGAATTAATCCCATAATTTTCCTTTATAAACCTTGGATTATAGGTGAAAATGCTTTTGTAGAAAGAGTTACTTTTTGCCCTATTTCTAGATTTAATACTTCATCTTTACTAATAACAACTTCAACTAATTGTTGACCAATTGAAACTATTGCTACATAAATTACATCAACTTTTACTATATCTAAAAGCTCACCTTCAAATGAAAATTTTTGGCTACCTTTTGTTTTTAAAAGTATATGTTTAGGAATTCCATCATTTATTATTTGTCCATAATTTAAAACTACTATACGATTTGCTAAACGATAAATTTCACTTGAATCATGACTTACCATGATTGTGGTTGTTCCAAATTCTTTATGTAAAGTTAGGATTTCATTTTGAAGTTTTGTTCTCATATCTGGATCAAGTGCAGATAGCGGTTCATCTAATAATAATATTTTTGGTCTATTCATTAAAGCTCGACATAAACTAATTCTTTGTTTTTGTCCACCACTTAATGTTTGTGGGAATCTATTTTTTAATTCTTCTAATTCTGTCATTTTTAGTAAATAATTAGCTAATTCTTTATCTTTATTTACATATAAAAGATTGTCAAGCACTGAAAAATTTGGAAATAAAGCATAATCTTGAAATACAAAACCAATATCTCTTTTTTGTGGAGCTAAAGAGAATTTATTATTTAACCAAATATCATTATCAATATTTATAGTTCCACTTGCTTCTTCCAGACCTGCTAAAATTCGTAAAAGTGTTGTTTTTCCGCTTCCACTAAATCCTGTAAGTGCTAAAAATTCCCCTTGTTTTATTTCAAGATTTATATTTAAATCCATCTCTCCATTTGCACCATAAAGTTTTTTATTTATATCAATTTTTATCATTTACTAAGTCCTGCAAATACTCTTTTTTGTTTTCCATTAAAAATATAAACACCTAAAAGTGTAAGAAAACTAAGAGTTATCATAATTGCACTATAAATATGAGCATTTGTATAATCCATAGTTTCTGTGAATTCATAAATAGCAATTGATGCTACTTTTGTTTCACCTGGAATACTTCCACCAATCATTAAAACAACACCGAATTCTCCAACAGTATGAGAAAATGTAATAATGATTGCTGTTAATAAAGCAGGTTTAATATTTGGTAGTGCAACTCTAAAAAGAGTTTCTAGTTTACTTTTACCACTTATATAACTAGCTTCAAGCATGTTTTTATTTATACTTTCTAATCCACCTTGTAAAGGCTGAACCATAAAAGGCAAACTATAAAAACAACTAGCAATTATTAAACCTGTGAAATTAAAAACCAATTTTATACCAAAATATTCTTGGAAAAACTGACCTATTGGTGAATTATGAGACAAAGAAACAAGTATATAAAATCCCAAAACAGAAGGTGGTAAAACAATAGGTAAAGCAGTTATTGCTTCTAATATAGGTTTAAATCTTGATTTAGTTTGGGATAAATACCAAGCAATTGGCAAACTAATTATAAACAAAATTAAAGTAGTAATTCCTGCTAATTTAAAAGATAGTATAAACGGTTCAAATTCAATATTTCTTAATATTTCAATCATTTAATATTTCCCAAATAGATAAATTACTCGCTTTTATCAAAATAGTCACTTCATCTCCAATTTGCAGATTCATCCTTTTAGATGAATCTACAGTTATAATACTTTCAAAAGTAGTGTCATTTTTTCTTAAAACCACACTACTTAATAATTGTCCATTTTCTAAACTTTCAATTGTTGCAACAATTTTATTTGATAAACTCAACTCACCTGATAAATTTTTACCAATAGAAATATTTGAAGGTTTAACCACAAGTCTTGCCTTTTTACCTATTTGTACATCATCATTTAAGTCTAAACTCATCATTTTTAAAGTTAATCCAAAAAAATCAAACTCAACAATATTTAAATTGTCAACATTATTTATTTTTGTTATTGTTGCAACAAATTGACTCATTTTACGATATATCCATAATCTTCAAATATTTTTTTAGCTTTTGCACCTAAAATAAAATCATAAAAAGCTTTTACTTCTTCTTTTTTATTGTTATCTTTAATTAATCCAACAAGGCTATTTGAATGGTCAATTATTACGATTCCTTGGTCAATTGAAGTATAAAGTTTTGGATCAACAGTTATCCAATTTTTATTCTCTTTATATTTAGTCATATTACCCTCATATAAAGATGATTTTGCGATAAAACCAACATCAGCAGCAGTAATAGCATAAGTTACAGCTTGTGAAATTGATTCTGCGAATACAAATTTACTTTCAACACCATTTCCTATTTTTGCATTTTTAATTGCTTCAACAGCAGCTGCTCCATAAGGTGCAGTTTTTGGATTTGCAACAGCAATTTTTGATATTGAACTGTCATTTAATACATTTATACCTTTTGAATAATCAAGCTCTTTTGAACTTAACATTGCTAATGCACCTTGAGCATAAATTACTGGAGCTGTTTTAGTTAATTTTTTATCAAATAATGCTTGAGGGAATTTCATATCAGCTGACATAAAAATATCAAATGGTGCACCATTTTCGATTTGTGAAACTAGTTTTCCACTACTACTTAATGTAACAATTACTTTTGTATCAGGGTTTGCAACATTAAATTCTTTTACTAATTTATCCATAGCGTAAGTAACATTTGCAGCTGCTGCAACAGTTATTTCACCAGCAAATATACTTGAACATAAAACCATAAATCCTAAGATTATTTTTTTCATTTTTTTTCCTTATTTTCCAATTATTACATCTGAGGCTTTTATAATAGCACTCACCTGTGACCCTTTTTCTATTTTTAACCTTTCAAGTGAACTTGAAGTTATTATAGAGGCAATTTTTTCGCTATTTCCAATATCAATTACTAATTCTGTATTAATTTCATCTTGATTAATAGAATCAACTATTCCATCAAATTTATTTCTTGCACTAATATTTAATGCAATATCTGTTGTAATTAAAACTGTGCTTGATTTAAAAATGGCTACCACATCATCACCAATTTCTAAATTTAGATTATTTGCTGCTGTATTTGTAATAACTGAAACAAGAGTATTTCCACTTTTTAATTTAATAAATACTTGTGCATTTATTTTCCCTCGTTCAATTAATTCAACAGTACCACTTATCTGATTTCTAGCACTAATTTGCATTGATAATTTCCTTATAGTTTTTAATGTCCCTGTATTAATATCTGTCATTTGACTTAAATTCTTAAGAAACTTTTTTTGCTCATTTCTTAAAATTTCAAAGGTTTTTATCAGATTCTCACCATAAGGTGTAAGTTTTGTTCCACCACCTCCAACTCCACCTGTTTCTCTTTGTACAATGGGTATTGTTGATAGATTATTCATAGCTTCAATGGCTTCCCATGCAGCTTTATAACTCATAGGAACTTCTTTTGCAGCTTTGCTAATTGAACCTGTTCTTTTAACTGCTATTAATAACTCAATTCTTTTTTCTAATAAAAAAGGTTGATTAAAAATCTCTAAAGTTAAATTTGATGAAATTTCCACATAAATCCTTTCAGTTATTTTATTTGTATATAACGACAAATAAAAAAATCTTAGCATTATATAACTTAATATATAACGATCATTTATGAAAAATGTAAATAATGAAAAAAATTAAGATAATATTAGAACTATAAAATTAATAAAAAATTATATGTAGGTTTGCAATGAAAAGAAAAAAATATAAAAAAGAGTTGTATGATTTACAAATCGAGCTTGTAAAGTTTCAAAAAGAAGTAATTGAAAAAGATTTAAAAGTTTGTATTATCTTTGAAGGAAGAGATACTGCTGGAAAAGATGGAATAATAAAAAGATTTTTACAACATTTAAGTCCTAGAGAAGTGAGAAGTGTAGCTTTAGGAATTCCCTCAAGTAGAGATAAAAAATCTTGGTATTTTCAAAGATATGTTCCTCATTTACCATCATCTCAAGAGATAATTTTGTTTAATAGAAGTTGGTATAACAGAGCTGGTGTTGAAAGAGTTATGAATTTTTGTACGGATAAAGAGTTAAAATGTTTTTTTAATGAAGTAAGTAATTTTGAACAAATGTTAAATCATTCAGGTGTTATATTTTTCAAATATTATCTTGATATTTCGAAAGATGAACAAAGATTAAGATTAAAAGATAGAAAAACAGATCCATTAAAACAGTGGAAAATAAGTCCAATTGATGAAAAAGCTGAAGAATCATGGGAAAAATATTCAAAAGCTAGAGACGATATGTTTATACGAACCTCTTTTGCTTATGCGCCTTGGTATGTTGTAAATGCTGATGATAAAAGAGAAGCTAGAATAAATGTAATAAAACATTTCTTATCAAATGTGGAATATGCTAAGAAAAATGAAAAACTTTTGGCCTTTGATAGAGATATTGTTTGTAAATTTGATCAAATTTGTTATGAAAAAGGTTTAATTAAAAAATGATTATAGATTCGATATTAACACATTTTGTTTTAACTATTTTATATAGTTTTTTAATCGGTTTAGAAATAAGAGCTTATAAACTAAAATTTCATTCAGATGATGATAATGAATTTTTTGGAACAGCTAGAACCTACACTTTTGTTGGTGTATTAGGATTTGTTTTATATAAAATTGAACCAATTAATTTTTCTATTTATATTATTGGGTTTATTGGAATTACTGCTTTATTTACTATTTTTTATTACAAATTATTGAATGAAAAAAAACATAGTGTTGTTTTATATTTAGTTTTATTAATTGTTTATAGTTTTGGTCCTCTGTCAAATCTTTTTCCTTTTTGGTTTCCATCTTTGATTTTTGTTGTAACAATTTTTTTATTAAATGCAAAAAATAAAATATTTAGTTTTAATATGAATATAAATATTTATGAGTTTGAAACCTTAGGTAAAATGGTTTTACTTTCAATTGTAATTCTTCCTTTACTTCCTCAAGATAAACTAATACCATATTTAGGTATTTCTCTTTATAAAATCTGGTTAACAGTTGTTGTTATTTCTGCGATTTCTTATGCTGGATATATTGTACAAAAATATCTTTTTCCATCAAAAGGTATTTTTTTAACAGGTTTAATTGGTGGAACATATTCCTCAACTGCAACAACGGTTGTGTTATCAAAAAAAGCTCAAACTTCAGAAAAAAACCACATTATCACAGCTTCAATAATAGCTGCAACTTCTGTTATGTACATAAGAATATTGGCAATTTCAGCTATTTTCAATATGGAAGTAGCAAAAACGATTTTCTTACCATTTTTATTTTTTGTATGTTTAACAGGAATAGTTACTTATGTTTATTATAAAAAAGCATCAAAAAGTATAAATAATTTTGAAGTTACAGATGCAAATCCTCTTGAATTAGGTACGGCATTTATTTTTGCAATTTTATTTGTGATTACTATGATGGTTACAAATTTTGTTATTGAGAATTACGGAACAAGTGGATTACATTTTTTATCTACAATTGTAGGTTTTGCAGATATTGACCCATTTATTTTGTCTCTTTTAACTGGTAAATATGCAATTGAACCCTCACAAATCGCATCAGCTATTATAATATCTGCTGGGAGTAACAATATATTAAAATCAATTTATGCTTTGTGGTTTGGTAAAGATAAAACAATTTCTTCTTTTATTTGGTTGGTTATTTTGGGAGTTTTAACAATGTTGGTAGGGTTTTTGATATAAATCCTCTACCTTTTTGCAGAGTTAATTAATTTATAAATTGTTCATAAAGGTCTTTATTTTTAGAGAATATTTTATAAGTAACATCTTTGAAAGTAAATTCCAAATAATTCGCATGTAGCCATAATCTATTTGATTTTGTAACTTCAAATCTATCCTCTTCACTTAAAGTTTTATTTAGATAATTTTCAGCATTTTCATCATCAACACCATAAATTGGATCACCTAAAATTCTGTGCCCCATTGAATATAAATGAACTCTAATTTGATGCTGTCTTCCTGTTAATGGGATTGCTTCAATAAGTGTTAAATCTTTTTCTTTGTTGTATTTTATGGGTTTTATAATAGTTACAGATTCTTTTCCATCATCACAAACTTTCATTCTAACCCCAATTACTAACCCTTCTCTATCAAGTCCTTTGTTGATAGTAATCTCTTCTTTTATATGTCCTTGAGCAATTGCTAAATATGATTTATGATATTTCTTTTCTTGAAACATCTCTTTTAGTGCTATTTCACTTTTTTTGTTTTTCCCAACTATTATTAAACCCGATGTTTCGGCGTCTATTCTATGAATTAAATTTGCATCTTCTCCAAAATGAAACCTGATTTCATCAAGTAAAGAATAAGGTGTATTTTTAGAAATAGGATGAACCATTAAGTTTGTTGGTTTATCAAAAATTGCAAAATCATTAAACTCAATTAAAGGTTTTAAACCCCTAGAAATACCTTCAAAAACAGCAATATAAATATAATCAGTAGGAATTGTTTCACCTGTATTTATGGTATTCATATTTTCATCAAAAATTCTTCCTTTGGATGTTAATCTTTGTCCTACTTTTGGGTCTAATCCTAATTCATGAATTAAAAATATTTGTATTTTTTTACCTATAATTGCTTTATGTTTTTTGAGTGTAAATGGCAAGTTTTCGTCCTGTTCTTTTTTGGAAATATGTTATTTTTTAATTTTAGATTTTGTCTTTTTAGATACAATATCATACTTAAATAAATAACAATTTTTAATAAAAATTCATAAAAGATGATTATAAGGGACATTATATGGTTGAAAGATACTCAAGAGCTGAAATGACAAAACATTGGACTCAACAAGCAAGATATGCAGCATGGCTTGAAGTTGAAAAAGCTGCTGTTAAAGCATGGAATAAACTAGGACTTATCCCTGATGCGGATTGTGAAAAGATTATTAAAAATGCAACTTTTTCAGTTGAGAGAATTGAAGAAATCGAAGCGGTTACCAAACATGATTTAATAGCTTTTAATACAAGTGTAAGTGAGAGTTTAGGTGAAGAATCAAGATGGTTTCACTATGGAATGACTTCGTCAGATGCTGTTGATACAGGTGTTGCTATTCAAATGAGAGACTCGTTAAAAATCATCATCGAAGATGTAAAAATGCTAATGGAATCAATCAAAAAAAGAGCATTAGAGCATAAAATGACTTTAATGGTTGGAAGAAGTCATGGAATTCACGGTGAACCTATAACTTTTGGATTAACTTTAGCAGTTTGGTATGATGAGATGGCAAGACATTTACTTAACTTAGAGCAAACAATGGAAGTAATCGCAGTTGGTCAAATCTCAGGAGCAATGGGTAACTTTGCTCACGCACCACTTGAACTTGAAGAGTATGCAATGGCTGAATTAGGTTTAAAATGTGAGCCTTGCTCAAACCAAGTAATTCATAGAGATAGATATGCAAGACTTGCAACTACTTTAGCATTAATTGCATCTTCAATCGAAAAATTCGCAGTTCAAGTAAGACATTTACAAAGAACAGAAGTTTATGAATGTGAAGAATATTTCGCAGTTGGTCAAAAAGGTTCGTCTGCAATGCCACATAAAAGAAATCCAATTTTAACTGAAAATATAACTGGACTTGCAAGAATGATAAGAGCATATGTAGCACCAGCAATGGAAAATGTTGCACTTTGGCATGAAAGAGATATTTCTCATTCATCAACGGAGAGATTCTGGTTACCAGATGCATTTATTACATCTGATTTTATGTTACATAGAATGAATAGTGTTATTGCAAATTTATCAGTAATGCCTGAAAATATGATGAAAAATCTTAACTTAACGGGTGGATTGGTTTTCTCTCAAAGAGTATTATTAGAACTTCCATTACAAGGTGTAAGTAGAGAAGATGCATATAGAATCGTTCAAAGAAATGCAATGAAAGTTTGGGAAGAAATCCAACAAGGAAAATCAACTACAAACGAAAAAGGTGAGTCTTTATATCTTCAATATTTATTGGCAGATGATGAATTAAGAACAAGTTTAAGTGAAGAAAAAATTAGAGAGTGTTTTAATTTTGATTATTACACAAAAAATGTTGATGGAATATTCAACAGAGTTTTTAAATAAAAGGCTATATCAATGGGAATAATGATTAAAAAAAGAAATGGTCGAAAAGAAGTTTTAGATATTACTAAAATTCAAAAAATGACTATTGAATCAACAGCTGATTTAGATGGTGTATCTCAAAGTGAACTTGAACTTGATGCTCAAATAAAATTTATTGATGGAATGAGTTCTTCTGATATTCAAGATGCACTTATAAAAACAGCAGTAGAAAAGATTGATATTGATGTTCCAAATTGGACATTTGTTGCAGCTCGTCTTTTTATTTTTGATTTATACCATAGAGTTGGAAAAGCAACTCATGGGATAAAAGGTGAACCATATTGCCATTTAAAAGATTATTTAAAATATGGAAAAGATGCAGGAAGATTAATCCCAAATCTTGGCGAGGGTTATGATTTAGATGAGTTAGATAATTATATTGATTCATCAAGAGACTTTTTATTTAATTATTTAGGAATTAAAACTTTATACGATAGATATTTAATTAAAAACAATAAAGCAGAACCAATAGAGTTACCACAACATATGTTTATGGCAATTGCGATGTTTTTAGCTCAAGATGAAGTTAATAAACAACAATGTGCAAAAGAGTTTTATGATGTAATTTCTAAATTTGAAGTTATGTTAGCAACTCCAACTTTATCAAATGCTAGAACAAACAGACACCAATTATCTTCTTGTTATATTGGAAGTTCTCCTGATAATATCGAGGGAATTTTTGATGGTTACAAAGAAATGGCACTTTTATCAAAATTTGGTGGAGGAATCGGTTGGGATTGGAATCAAATCAGAGCTTTAGGTGGTGTTATTGATGACCATAAAAGTGCAGCTGGAGGAACGGTTCCATTTTTAAAAATCACAAATGATATTGCAATTGCTGTTGATCAACTAGGTACTAGAAAAGGCGCAATTGCTGTTTATATGGAACCTTGGCATATGGACATTGTTGATTTTATAGATTTAAAGAAAAACTCAGGTGAAGAAAGAAGAAGAGCGCACGATTTATTTCCTGCTTTATGGATTACTGATTTATTTATGGAAAGAGTTTTAGAAGACTCTTATTGGACTTTATTTGATCCTTATGAAGTAAAAGATTTAAGCGAATGTTATGGTGATGAATTCAAAGCTAAATATATTGCTTATGAAGAAGATTCAACTATTACAAAAAATACAATGAAAGCAAAAGATTTATGGAAAAAGATTTTAACTTCATATTTTGAATCTGGAAGTCCATTTTTATGTTTTAAAGATACAGCAAACAGAGCTAATCCAAATGCACATGTTGGGCATATAAGAAGTTCAAATTTATGTACAGAGATTTTTCAAAATACAAATCCAAACCACTATAAAATCAAATTAGAGTTTATGGATGGAACAATTTCTACTTATGAAGAAGAAGATTTAATTGTTGTTGATGGTGGAATCACTAAAAAAGCAAATAAAGTTTCTGCCCTTGATAGCGTAAATGGAAAAAGAGTATTTATCGTAGAAAAAGAAAAAATAGATGGTGATACAGCTGTTTGTAATCTTGCATCTGTAAACCTATCAAGAATCAATACAAAAGAAGACATAGAACGAGTTGTTCCAATAGCAGTTAGAATGCTTGACAATGTTATTGACTTAAATTTTTATCCACTTAGAAAAGTAAAAGCTACAAACTTAAAATCAAGAAGTATTGGTTTAGGTGTTATGGGTGAAGCTGAAATGTTAGCTGAATACAAACTTGTTTGGGGATCAAATGATCACTTCAAAAAGATTGACCAAATTATGGAATCAATTTCATATAATGTTATCAAATCAAGTTCAGATTTAGCGAGTGAAAAAGGTATTTATCCAACTTTTAAAGGTTCAAATTGGTCAAAAGGTATTATGCCTCATGATCACGCTCCTCAAGCTGTAAATGCTCTTGTAGATAAAGATTTATTTGATGCTTCTTATGATTGGGATAATTTAAGAGAAAAAGTAAAAAAAGATGGAATGAGAAATGGTTACCTAATGGCAGTTGCTCCAACTTCATCTATTTCAATTCTTGTGGGAACTACACAAGCAATAGAGCCAGTTTATAAAAGAAAATGGTTTGAAGAGAACTTATCAGGATTAATCCCTGTTGTTGTTCCAAAACTATCTCCTGAAACTTGGAATTATTATACACCTGCTTTTGAAATTGACCAATTACAAGTAATTAAAGCAGCAGCAATCAGACAAAAATGGATAGACCAAGGTCAATCTACAAATATTTTCATGAGCCTAGATAAAGCAAGTGGAAAACATTTACATGAAATCTATACATTAGCTTGGAAATTAGGACTTAAATCAACATATTATTTAAGAAGCCAATCACCAGAAGCAAAAAATGATGTAGAAGATAGAAGTATGGAATGTAGCGGTTGTCAATAAGTAGATGATAAATTATTTTAGGATAATTATCATGGCACAAAAAAAAGATTTAAAAACAAATATGTTTAGAATTGAATTCTGTATTTTCGGATACTATGTAAAATTTATGGCAAAAAAGGCTTGAAATGGAAAGAAAAACCATATATAACCCAGACTCAAAAGAGAGTCTAAACGATAGAAGAATTTTTGGTGGAAATAGTGATGGTATGATTAACTTCACAAAAATGAAATATCAATGGGCATTAAATCTTTGGGATACAATGGAAGCAAATACATGGTTTCCAAGAGAAGTTCAAATGACAGGTGATGCAAAAGATTATAAATATCTTACTGAACCTGAAAAAAGAATGTATGATTTAGTTTTATCACAACTTATTTTTATGGATTCTTTACAAACAAATAATCTAATGGACAACATAAATCCATATATCACAGCTCCTGAAATAAATGCTTGTTTATCAAGACAATCTTATGAAGAAGCAAATCATAGTAAATCTTACGCAGTTATGGTTGAGTCTATTTCGGATAATTCAGACCAAATTTATGATATGTGGAAAACAGATTTAAAACTAAAAGAAAAAAACAATTATATTGCAACTGTTTATAAAAACCTTTCAGGTCATGTTACAGATGAAAAAATAGTATTAGCACTTTTTGCAAATCAGATTTTAGAGGGATTGTATTTTTATGCAGGTTTTGCCGCTATGTATGCTCTTGGAAAATCAGGAAAAATGCTAGGAAGTTCACAAATGATTAGATTCATCCAAAGAGATGAAGTAACACATTTATTACTTTTTCAAAATATGATAAATTCAGTTAGAAAAGAAAGACCAGATTTATTTACAGCTGAATTAGAAGAAAAAGTAAGAGTAATGTTTCGAAAAGCCGTAGAATTAGAATCATCTTGGGGTTCATATATCACTCAAGGACAAATCCTAGGTTTCACAGATGCAATAATAAAACAATATATTCAATACCTAGCAGATAAAAGATTAGATGCAGTTGGATATAAACCAGAATACAATGTAAAACACCCTATTCCATGGGTTGATGGATACGCATCTTTTAATGACCAAAGAACCAACTTCTTTGAAGGAAATGTTGTTAATTACAGTAAAGGTTCAATCGATTTCGACGATTTTTAAAAAGATTATGTGACGAAGTTTTAAAACTCCACATGATTTAAAAGTAATTTTTAAGAAAATTAAATAAAGGTCATTGATATTATAAGACCAATGACCGATAATTGTTTGTTTAGTCGCTGACAGTCTATCGGAATATTTCTTAAAATTTTTTGACATTTTGTTTAATTATTGGAATTGCTCAAATTGAGAAGAACTATTTGAGCCCAAATAATTCAATTATTAAATGGAAGAATTATGGCAAAACAAATTGAAAAAAGACAAAAATATATTTTAGATATAATTAAATATGTAATTAGTAGAGTATTAGTATATATAATTATTAGTAATTTAGAAAATGTATCTATATTTTCTTAAAGAAAGAAAAAATTAAAAGAAGCAGTAACAGGGGAGTGATTAATTCCCCCTTTCGTTAATATAATTTAATCGCGAAGATTAAAAATATTAACAGTAATACTGCTAACTTAAAAAACATGTTTACCCTTTTACTGGCACTCCCACCCAACACTACCCACAAGATAAAAAAAAAGGCAAGAGAAAAAATCTCTTGCCTTTCAGTGCCATTCTTTGGGTAATCACTCCCATTAAATAAACATGTCTTTAAGTTGAATGAATCTTAACATAATTTAATAAATGTGTCAATAAATATTATTTCAATAACAAACTTTTTAGTTAAAATACTATTAGAAAATAGTTGGAGAAAAATTAAAATGATAAAAATAAGCCATTTAGACCACTTAGTTTTAACAGTAAAAGATATAGATAAAACAGTAGATTTTTATATAAAAGTTTTGGGTATGGAAAAAGAGATTTTCAAAGGCTCAAGGGTTGCTTTAAAATTTGGTAATCAAAAGATTAATTTACACAAGCTAGGAGCTGAATTTGAACCAAAAGCATTTAATGTGAAAGATGGTAGTGCTGATTTCTGTTTTATCATAAATACGCCTTTAAATAAAGCCAAAAACTATATAGAATCTTTTAGGATAGAGATTGAAGAGGGAATTGTAAATAGAACAGGTGCTTTAGGAGAAATTGAATCGATTTATCTTAGAGACCCTGATAAAAATCTAATTGAACTATCAAACTATAAATAAAGAGTTTTATAAATATTCTAACTTTCATAAATAACAACTCTATTTCTACCACTATTTTTTGCTTGATAAAGTGCGGTATCTGCTTGATTTAGTAATTCATTTATATTTATATCTTCAGTATTTGTAAGAGTAACTCCAAATGAAGCTGCAAATCTTACTTCTTCATTTAAAGAAGAAAGAACTTTTGCTTGAGTTATTGCAATTCTTAATCTATCAGCAATTTTTTGAGCTTCTAAAATACTTGTTTCAGGAAGTAAAATAGCAAATTCTTCGCCTCCCATTCGACCTACAATATCAATTTCTCTTAAAATAATATTACAAACATTTGCAATTTCTTTCAAAACCAAATCACCAGTATGATGTCCATATTTATCATTTATGTGTTTAAAATAATCTATATCAAACATAATAAGAGAAAATTCTCTACCGTATCTTTCTTTTCTAAGTAACTCCATTTGAGTTTGTTCTATAAATGAACGACGATTATTTAAACCTGTTAAATAATCAGTGTAGGCTTGTTTTTCTAAATCAACACGATTTTCTTTATTTTCTATGGCAATTGCTGCTATATTTGCTGCAAAATTGATTCGTTCAATATCGGCTTCATTTGGTTTACTTGGATTTTTATGATAAATTGCAAATGTTCCTAAAACTTTTCCATTTGATGCTATTATTGGTTCAGACCAGCATGATCCAAGATTTGCTTGTTTTGCAATTTCTTTGTATGGTTGCCAAAATTTATGAGTCATAATATCATCAACAATTACTCTTTCTTTTATCATAGCAGCCGTTCCGCAAGAACCAATTCCAACACCTATTTTAAGACCATCTATTGCATGATTATAAAATTTAGGAAGTCTATTTCTAATACTATTTATTAGATGGTTACCTTCTTTGTCTAATAACAAAATACTACAAAGTGACTCAGAATCTTCAAATTCAATAGTTCGTAATATCTCTTCTAAAACATCGTTTAATTCAATACCTTTAGCAACTAAACCAAGAATTCTATCATGAGCTCTATTTCTTTGTTCACTTTTCCAATGAATTGTAATATCACTAAAATTGAATAGTTTTTTATCAGCAATTGAAGAAACTCTAATAAGTACATGTCGATAAGTTCCATCTTTACATTTTATATTTACTTCAAGCTCAGAAGATGAAATGGCATTTTCATAGCTATTTTCTAGGTTCTTGTACCAAGGATTAACCTTTTCTTGCCTATATTTTGTATTTGGAAATGCCTTTTTAAGCCATATATCTAAAGTAGGAATATCTTCTTTTTCATAACCAAATAATCTTGTAAATTGGTGATTAAGATATTCTATTTCTCCTTTTTCGTTTGACCATCCAATTCCATTTGGAGAAAAATCTAAAATATCAGATAAATGTATTACTTTTTTATTACTATTAAGCAAATTTTTTTCAAGTTCATTATGCTCTAATTTAGATAAACCATTTTGTGCTAACATTTGAGCCATGCTAACTATACATTTCATTAAAGATTCAATTTTTTCTTTAGAAACAATTGGAACTTCTTTTATTGCTTCAATATAAGATTTTTTATCAAAATTAAATTTTTCACTTTGTTTCCCAAAAGATACTAAATTAGGTGATTTTATTAAAACTTGCCCTAAAAATAGAGTTGCTAATCTATGCCCTTTAATTATGATAGGTGTTGCATAATCGATTAATCCATTTTTACATAAAGAAGTTGCAATTTCATTTTCTTTTATATTTTTTATTAATTCGAAATTACTTTTTAAACAATATTGCTTACTCAAAGGATTTACTCTATGAAAATTTTCGCATACATTTATCCATCCAGATTGTGAAATGACTTCACCATCTATTGCTAATAAGCCATTTGGAATTCCTGTTGCAGAATAAAAACTATCTAAAACTTTTGAAAATGCAACAACATCTACTAAATCGCAGAATTTGTAATTTGTTATAGTTAAATCATTTAAAAGCATGTTTTCTCTTTCATTTGTCTATTTAAAGTATACTCTCATTATTCTTTTTTTGTATAATAGAAACTTCAAAAATATTATTAAAAAATAAATAAGAGGATTAATTAATGTCAAAAGAAAGAATAAAAGATTTTATTGATAAACAACTTGAAAATTTAGAGGATACTATTTATAAAATCGAAGAAGATAAGAACCATATTTATGCTATTTTTACTGAAATTTTAAGTGAAAATGCAAATATTGAGATTACTTTTAAATTATTAGATGAAGTTTTATATATGCACTCTATTACTTATGGTTGGAAACCAGTGGAAAAAGGTGTAGCGAATAAATATTTTTGGATTGAATTATTAAAAACAGAAGCTTAAATAGCAACTGTTTTTGGAGGAAGATTTGAAATGAATTCTTCAATTGATATTGCAACTCTTTTTGAAAATGCCACAGCTTCAACAACTGTTCTAGCACCAGTTACAACATCACCAGAAGCAAAAACACCTTTTCTTGCAGTTATTCCATTTTCATCACTTTGAAGTAAACCATTTTCACCTAAAGATAATCCAGTATTATTTTTAACAATTAAATCTCGTGCCGTTTGACTAATTGCTACCAAGATTGAATCTGCTTCTTCAAAACATTCTTCGTTAACCTCTTGATTTGTTGTTATGTAACGAATACCTTTTTCTGTTAGTTCTAAAGGTAAGCTGTGAAGTTTGAATTTAACTCCATCTATTTTAGCATGGTCTTTTTCAATTTTTTCAGCAGGCATATCTTCTTCACCTTTTCTGTACATAATTGAAACATCATTAGCCCCATTTCTAATAACCGTTCTAGCAACATCCATGGCTACATTTCCAGCACCAATAACAACAACCTTTTTACCTAATTCATAAGCTTTTGGTGTTTTTAAATAATCAATAGCAAAATGTACATTTCCTAAACTCTCACCTTTGATTCCAAGTTTCTTTGGAGCCCAAACACCTGTTCCTATAAAAATTGCATCAAAGCCATCTCTTTGCATATCATCAAGAGTGATATGTTTACCAATCATGATATTTTTTCTAATTTTAACGCCCAATTTTTTTAGATTTACTTCAATTTTATCAAGTATTGTTTTATCAAGTCTAAAATCAGGAATACCATATCTTAGAACGCCACCTATTTGTTCATTTCCCTCGTATATTGTTACATGGTAACCTTTCATTGCCATCATCATTGCAAGACTAATTCCAGCTGGTCCCGAACCTATAATTGCTAAATTTCGTCCGTTTGGAGTTGGTTTTTCAAATTCTCTGTAATTCATATAATAAGTTGAAATATAGTTTTCAATTCCACCAACATTAACAGGGACAGATTTCTTATTTAAAATACAGTGTCCCTCACAATGTTTTTCGTGTGGACAAACGAGTGAACAAATAATTGATAAAGGGTTATTTTCAAAAACTTTTTCTCCAGCTTCTTTTATATCTCCACTTAAAAAAAGTCTAATCATTTCTGCTATTGGAGTACCAACAGGACAACCAGTTTGACATCTTGGTTTTTTACAATCTAGGCAAGTTTGTGCTGAATTTATTATATGTTGCATTTTATTCTCTTTAGTAATTTCTTTCTAATTATAACAAATAAATTAAATTTTTAAATTAATTTTTTAAAATAAGCTAATATTCTAGTTATTTTCTTACTAATAATGTATAATGTCAAACTTAATTAAATTAGATTTAGCTATCAAAAGATATAATATCGATAATTTCAAGGAAAAGGGTAACAATGTCACTTGTTAAAAAAGTAGTATTTTTAATAATTTTATTTATTGGATTTATAATCTATTCTGTATATAGTTTTGATTTTGATTCTTCATCAAATACTCAAACTTTAGTTTATACACCAATTAAAACAGAAATTAGTTCTAATGATACAGGCTTGATTGACAAAATTATTAACTTTTTTGCTTCAGACGATGATAAAGAAAAAAAACCATTTAATTTGGTTCTAACAAAAAAAGATGGAATAGTTACAATGGATGGCATATTTGCAAATCAAGCAGATGCAAAAAGAGTCTCAGATATTTTAAATATTAACAGAGATGGTGAATATACTTATGAAGATGATATAGCTATTGATGAAGTTTTATTGTCAAAAGTTGCTGTATTAATTACGCCTTTTAAAGATTTTTTTGCTGATGGTGCTAAAATACTTATTATTAATGATGAAGTATCATTATCAGGAGAATTAAAAGATCCTAATTATTATGCTTTATTAGAATCAATTACTTCACGAATGGATATAAATTTAATAAAAGATATAAATATTGCTAATCCTACTCTTGTAACAACATCTGATGAAGATAATATCAATAATGAAGAAACAGTTCCTGTAAATAACAATAGTGTTACTCCCGTTGTTCAAAAAGAAAATATTGTAAAAACTGCGTCATCATCAAAAGATATACAACTTCTTATTAATCAAATAGTAGCAGAAAAAAAGATTCAATTTGAACGAAAAAGTTCAACTATTACAATTGAATCTAATACAACTTTGGCACGAATTGCAAAAGTATTAGAAGATAATAAAAATATAAAAATTGAGATTGCTGGACATACGGACTCAAGAGGTGATAAAAACCTAAATAAAAAGATTTCTACAGATAGAGCAACTAGTGTTAAAATTGCTTTAATTGATTTAGGTATTGATGAAAATAGATTAAAGGCTGTTGGTTATGGTGAAGATTTTCCAATAGCAAAAGATGATGAAAATGGTTTATCTGAAATAAATAGAAGAGTTGATTTTAATATTATAGGAGAATAGATTTATGCTTGAAACTGCTTCACTAATTGTAATAAATTTGGTTATTGCTGGAATTATAGGATTTATTTTAGGTTATCTTGTCGGGAAAAATAATTTTCCTAAAATTCAATCAATACATAATGATCGAGTTGATGATTCAAGAGATGATAGAATTAAAAGTACACTAAACCCTATCTTTAGAAAGAATTCAAATTTAGATTATAAACCTTTGATTCTAACTACACCTAAACCAACAGGGAAAGATCCTTTGACAAAAATAAAAGGAATAAATTCTAAAATAGAAATAGATTTGAATAATTTGGGAATTTATCATTTTGAGCAAATCTCAAGATGGTCAAATAAAAACTCAGAATGGATAGAAGAATTTTTATTACTTCCAGGAATTGCAAGAAACAATCAATGGGCTGAACAAGCAAAAATCCTTACTTTAGGTAAAGATACACCTTATAGTTTACAAGTTGAAAACGGTGAGGTTGAAGTAGATTAAATTTTAATCTACTCTTTTATTTTTACGACATATCTTCCAACTGCTTTACCTGAAAGAAGATGCTCGTAAGCTACTTTTATACCATCTAATGGAATTTCATTTATAATTGAGTTTAAACTATTTATTTTCCATCTACTTGCTAATTTTTCCCAAGCAGCTTGTTTTTTCTCTAATTTACACTCAACAGAATCAATTCCTATCAATCTTACACCTCTTAATATAAAAGGAAATACATTTGTATTTAACTCATGAGAAGAAGTAAGACCACAGCAAGTGGCAACTCCATCATATTTAATTTGTTTAAGTGCATTTGCTAACATTTTTCCACCAACAGTATCGATAACACCTGCATACTTTTCACTTAATAATGGTTTTCTTGATTCTTCTTCAAAATTTTCTCTTAAAATTATTTCATTTGCACCAATTTTTTTTAAAAAATCAATTCTTTCTTTTTTACCAGAAATTGCTGTTATGTTGTACCCTAATTTACTTAGTATTGCAATTGCGATTGAACCAACACCACCTGTTGCACCTGTTACTAAAATATCGCCGCTTTCTGGCTTTATTCCATTTTCAATTAACTCATTTACACTTAGTGCTGCTGTAAGACCTGCTGTTCCAAAAGTCATGATTTCTCTATCTGAAATAGCATCAGGAATTCTAGCAACCCAAGAAGCTGGAATTTTTACAAATTGTGCATGTCCACCATTTGAATTCATTCCCATATCATAACCAGTTACTAAAACTCTTTCTCCAACTTTAAAAATAGGCGAAGTTGATTCAAAAACAGTTCCTGCCACATCAATTCCTGTAATGTGGGGGAAATGTTTACTAACCCCTGGATTTCCAATAGAACTTAAAGCATCTTTATAATTTAATGAAGAATAAGTTACTTTTATAACAACTTCATTTTTTTCACATTTTGGAGTTTCTATATCTTGAATACTTGATTTAAATTCATTATCTCCAACTTTTTCAACTACAAAAGCTTTCATTCTCTTTTCCTTTTCTCATTATTGTTTAATGTTTTAATAAATCTTTTAAACTATCTTTTGGACTTTTACCATCTAGTATAAGATTTACTTCATTTGCAATAGGTGTATAAATATTGTATTTAATAGAAAGATTATGTATTGCTTCAGCTGTTTTAATTCCCTCTGCAACCTCACCTAATTCTATTAATATATCTTCTAAATTTTTATTTAAAGCAAGACCTAATCCAACTCTATAATTTCTACTCATTGTAGAATTTGCAGTTAAAAAAAGGTCACCAGCACCACTTAAACCCAAAAAAGTTGATTTTTTTGAACCAAAGAATTTTCCAAATCTTTCCATCTCAACTAAACCTCTAGCTATTAGTGAAGCTTGTGCATTTTTACCTAAGTTTAATCCCTCACAAATACCACTTGCAATTGCCAGTACATTTTTATATGCACCTGCAACTTCAGCTCCTATTACATCAGAACTATAATAAGTTTTAATAAAATTTGGGAAAAAAGGAGAAAATTGCTTAAAAAGTTTTTTTGAATTTGAATTTATAACTAAAGCACATGGTAACCCTTGCTTAACTTCTGTTGCAAATGAAGGACCTGAAATAAATCCTATATTTTTTTTAGGAACAAAACTTGAGTAAATTTCATTTAAAAATTCACCGCTTGAAGCTTCTATTCCCTTTGAGGCAACAAGTACTTTTTGTCCATTAAAAACAAAATTATCTTTTAACCAAGATCTAATTTCTTGAGCTGGAATAGCTATTATCAAATATTTACACTCTAATGCAGTTTTTAAATCAACAAAGTTTTCAATATCTTTTTTTGTTCTTGAAGTTATTAAAACTTTTTGTTTTTGACTTAGTGCAAAATGAAGAGCTTGTCCCCATTTCCCAGCACCAATTACAGCAATAGAGTTATTTATCATTAAGATAATCTTTGTTTTAATAAATCATTAACTTTATTTGGGTTTGCACTACCTTTTGATTCTTTCATAGTTTGCCCTACAAAGAAACCAAATAGTTTATCTTTACCTGATTTATATTCTGCAACTTTATCAGTATTTGCAGCTAATATAGCATCAATAATAGCTAATAATGCTCCATCATCAGAAACTTGTTTAAGTCCTAGCTTTTCAATAGCAATATCAACTTGTGTTGATTCATTTTCCATTAAATAATCAAGAACTTCTTTTGCTGCTTTTCCAGAAATTGTATTATCTTCAATTCTTTTTACAATAGTAGCTAGTGTAATTGCATCTATAATTGAGTCTTCGATTAAAGCACCCTCTTTTAATCTTCCTTGTAATTCAACAGTTAACCATGAAACTGCATTTTTAGCACTGATTCCTTCTGTCATCATTTCATCAAAGAATTTGGCCATTTCTAAACTTGAAGTAATAACAGAAGCGTCATACTCTTTTAGCCCAAACTCTTTTACGAATCTTGCTTTTTTTTCATCTGGAAGTTCAGGAATTTTTGAATACTCAGCAATCATTTCATCTGTAATAATCAAAGGTAAAAGATCTGGATCTGGGAAATATCTATAATCAGCAGCATCTTCTTTTCCTCTCATAGATCTTGTTTCTCCAGTATTTACATCAAATAATCTTGTTTCTTGAACGATTACTTTATCGTGAACACCATCTTCCCAAGCTTCAATATGTCTATTTACTTCATAAGCAATTGCTTTTTCAATAAATCTAAATGAGTTCATATTTTTGATTTCACATCTAGTATATAGTTTAGTGTCACCTTTTGGTCGAATAGAAACATTAACATCACATCTAAAACTTCCTTCTTGCATATTAGCATCAGAAATTCCTAAATATCTCACAATTGAATGAAGTTTTTTAAGATATAAAATAGCTTCTTCAGCACTTCTCATATCAGGCTCTGAAACTATTTCAAGAAGAGGAGTTCCTGCTCTATTTAAATCAACTTGTGAAGCATTTCCTGCGTGGATATTTTTACCAGCATCATTTTCTAAGTGAGCTCTTGTAACTCCAATAGTTTTTTGTCTTCCATCTGGAAAATCAATAACTAACTCACCTAGTCCAACAACAGGAACTTCAAATTGAGAAATTTGGTATCCACTTGGTAAATCCGGATAAAAATAGTTTTTTCTATTAAATACTGATTTTTGATTTATTTTTGATTTTATTGCAGTTCCTAGCATAATTGCTTTATGAACAGCTTCTTTATTTAAAACAGGTAAAGCTCCTGGTAATCCTAAACAAGTTGGGCATACATTTGTATTTGGTTCTTCTCCAAAACTTGTAGCACAAGAGCAAAAAAGTTTACTATTTGTATTTAATTGGGCATGCACCTCTAATCCTATAATAACTTCAAACATCTATTTCCTTTATCTAACTATTTTTATATCAGCTGTTAATTTTTGTTTTTCAAAATAATCTTTTAGATATTTTTTTTCTCTTAAACTCATCATATCATTAAATATTTTTGCTTTTACAGTTTCAAAATCAAGTGAAGTAGTTCCTTCTTTTCTTATAACAAATAAAGAAACATATTGTTTATTTGCTGTAAAAATAGGAGTAAAAGTATTTAATTTTGTATCATTTAATAAAAATTGCATTTGTGGTTGTAAACTTTGAACACCAAGTTTTAATGGAGTTTTTTCAACATCAGCTGCAATTACCATTGGATTATTTATTGCATTAGTTAAAGAGGCTTTGTTTTTTGAAGCATATTGTGTTACTTCATAAACTTTTGAAGTTGAAAATTGATTTTTATTTTTTTCATAATACAATTCCATGTCTTCTTGCGTTGCAACTGCTAATTGACCTTTTACTATTTTTTGAATTAGTTTTTGTCTAATAACAGCATCTTTTGCTTCTTCTTCAAAATCAGCATAATTTGGATATCTTTGTTTTACCATGGCTTTAAAAGAGTATAAATCCATTCCATTTGCTTTTGCTAATCTTTCAATATATTCATTTATATCAAAAATATCAGCACTTATATTATTTTGGGTTACAGCTTGTTCATATAAAGCTTTGTCTATTAATAATCCAACAGCTTCATTTTTGCTAATTTTGTTTATTGATACGGTTTTATCAATATCATAAGTTGTGATTGGTTCATCATTAACAGTTAAAGCAACACCATTAACTATACCAGCAAATGATATTCCAGAACTTACAAGTAGTGTTAAAAAAAGTTTGTACATTTATTTTCCTTCTTTCATAAAACAGACATTTTACCAAAAAAATAGTAAATATCTGTTTTTGTTGAGAGAAGATTATAAAGTTTTAGCCTTAGTCACTTTATTAATCAAATAAAAGATTGAGTTATAATCAAGCCCCGATTCTTCACTTAATCCAATTTCACAAGTTTTTGAAGTTGAAAATGCCATTTTAGCACCAACAGTTTGTTCTTTTAGGTGTCTTAATGCTGATTTATTTAATTCAGGGAAATTAAATCCTCTATCTCCTGCAAACCCACAGCATTTTACATCTGCTGGAACTATTACATTTGTTGAACAAAGTTGCGCTAGAGATCTGAATTTATCTTCCAATCCCATTTTTCTTGAACTACAAGTTGTATGAATTGTAATAGGTTCATCAATAGCTGTAAATTCTAAATCTTCTGTTAGAAATTTTAAAGCAAATTCTATTGGTTCATAAACATCTAATTTATGAGAAAAACTCTCCATCATTTTTTTAGTACAAGGACTTGTATCACATAAAATTGGGTATTCTCCAAATTCACTCACATTTAAAAGAGCAAGTTCTAATTGTGAAGATTTAGTATTTGAAGCTTCATTGAATCCTTTTGATGAAAATGGCATACCACAACATAAGTTTGGTAAATCTTCAGGGAATAAAATTTGGTAACCAGCTTTTAGTAATACTTCAACAGTTGTATCAAATAGTTCTTTTTCTTCTTTTGAAATAGCATTTAATCCCATACTTCTATTTATACATGAAGGAAAATATACCACTTTTTTATCACTTACTTTTTGTTCAAAGTTTAAGTTTATATTTGTAGCTTTTGGCATTACTGAGCTCCATTTAGGAATAGAACTACTTAAATCTCTAAATGTTTTAGTTACAGTTTCCATACTTGGTGTTCCTAAAACTTTATGAATAAAGTTTGCACTATGAAGACCAAATCGTACACCTTTTAAAGTTGTTGAGAAATTATTTGCTACAAAATTTGCAATAGATTTTGAACTATTTGAAGCTTGTTCTGCTCGTAAGTGTTTTGTTAAACTTCCAGTATCAATTTTAACTGGACAAGCACTTGAACATAAGCTACATGTTGCACAGGTTTCTATTCCATCGTATTGGTATAAATCTTTGTACTCTTTTGCCTCTTTATGCTCTCCAATACTTTCAAGTCTTGAAATCTCTCTATTTATTACGATTCTTTGTCGTGGAGTAAGAGTTAATTCATTTGATGGACAGGTTGGTTCACAAAATCCACATTCAATACATTTATCAACTATTTCATTTGTAGCTGGAAGTGTTTTTAGGTTTTTTAAGTGAGCTTCTTTATCATCATTTATTATTACACCTGGATTTAATAATCCTTTTGGATCAAACAATGATTTTATTTTTTTCATCATAATATAAGCATCATGTCCCCATTCTACTTCTATGAATGCAGCCATATTTCGACCCGTTCCATGTTCTGCTTTTAAACTTCCCTCATATTTAACAGCAACTGAATGTACAACTTCATTCATAAGTTGGTCATATCTTTTAATCTCTTTTAAATCAGAAAAATCTTGAGTAAATACAAAGTGAAAATTCCCCTCAAGGGCATGACCAAAAATAAGTGCTTCTGTGTAGCCATATTTTTTAAATAGTTCTTGAAGTTCAAGTGTCGCTTGGGCTAAACATTCAATTGGATAAGCAACATCTTCAATAATTACAGTTGTTCCTGTAACTCTTACAGCTCCTACAGCTGGAAATAATCCTTTTCTTATTTTCCAATAAAGATTATATTCATGTTCATCTTTTGTAAAATAGATTTCTCTAACAACATCAAATTCTTTTAATAGCTCTTCTATTTGATTTATTTGAATATCTAATTGTTTGTCATTTATAGCTCTTGTTTCTATTAAAAGTGCAGTTATTTCTGAATCTAAATCTTTTATATATTCAGGCATTGCAGAATCATTTTCAATACTTTTTAAAGCAGCTCTATCCATTAATTCAACTGCATCTACGATTATTTGATTTGAATCTCGTGCTAGTTTTAATTTTGTCACAGCGCTACAGGCTTCATTCATATCTTTAAAGTAAATTAAAGCACTTGCTTTGTCTTTTAAATCTTCAACAGTGTAATAAGTAACTTCTTCAATAAAAGCTAAAGTTCCCTCACTTCCAATTATTAAATGTTCAAGTATTTCAAACTCATCTTCAAAATCAATTAAAGCATTAATTGAGTAACCACATGTATTTTTTATTTTAAATTTTCGCTCAATTCTTGCTCTTAATTCTTCATTGTTTTTTGTATCATCTGAAAAACTTTTTAAATCTCTTAGAAAATCTGCATGAGTTTTTCTAAAAGCATCTTTACTTTCTTTGCATCCTGTATCTAATTTTGTTCCATCAGAAAAAATTAGTTTAATTGATTTTAGAGTTTTGTATGAGTTTTGTGAGATTCCACAGCACATACCAGAAGCATTATTTGCAGCAATTCCACCAATCATAGCCGCATTTATGCTAGCTGGATCAGGACCTATTTTTTTTGAATATCTAGCTAATAATCCATTAGCTTGTGCCCCTGTAAGTGCTGGTTGAAGTGATATAAAACTTGCATCTGGTGAGATTTTAAAATTTGAAAAATTTCTTGATGTAACAATTAGAATTGAATCACTAATTGCTTGACCTGATAATGAAGTTCCACCTGCTCTAAAAGTTATGCTTAAATTCATTGAATTTGATAATTCAATAATATCTTGAACCTCTTTTGCATTGTCTGTTTTGATTACTATTTTTGGAATTAATCTATAAAATGAAGCATCTGTTCCATAAGCCAGTGTGTGAAGTTTATCTGTAAAGATTTTTTCTTTTTTAATCTTTTTTATTATTTCATCATAAAATTTCTGATATTTACTATCTAACATATTTAGTTCTCCCAAGATTAATTAATGCTAAATTTTAACTTCACTAAATGATAATAATATGATATTTTAATAAATCTTAAGAATATATTTTTGTAAATAGTAGTTGAGAGAAATATCTGTTTATTTAGACACATTAAGTGTCTAAATAAATTTATAGATATTTATGGAATCATCCATGTTAGTACATATGCTTGAGTCATTGTAATAAGACCCATAATAACAACAAGGATTAAACTATGTTTTACAGTAAATCTAAATAAATCAGATTCTTTTCCAACAATTCCTGCTGATGCACAAGCAATTGCTATAGATTGTGGAGAAATCATTTTACCACATACACCACCTGTTGTATTTGCAGTTACCATCAATGTTTCATTAAGTCCTAATTGATGAGCAGTTTGTTGCTGTAATCCGCAGAAAAGTGCATTTGACGAGGTGTCTGAACCTGTTAAGAATACTCCAAGCCATCCAAGTAGTGGAGAAAAGAATGGGAATAATATTCCAGTATTTGCAAGAACAAGTGCCATCGTTGTTGACATTCCTGAATAGTTCATTACAAATGCAAAACCAAGTACCATACCAATTGATAAAATCGCCCATTTAAGTTCAAAAAGCGTTTCACCCATTGTTTTTGTAGCTGTAGATAAATTTAATCTAAAAATGAACATAGTGATAATTGCTGTAAAGAAAATAGCAGTACCAGTTGCTGAAAGTGGATTAAATGTATATACAACCTCAAATGATTTAGGTGCACTCACAATTGGAGGCATTTTAAAAATCATATTGTGAATAGCTGAAAACTCAAATTTGTAAATTGTATCTGCGAACATTTGACCTTTATCAAAGAAAGCTTTAAACCATTTTGTTGTCCAAATTGTAACCATTATAGAAAGAATTATAAATGGTGACCAAGCTTTAAATACTTGAGCAGTTGAATGAGCTGTATGTACAACATCACCAATTTCAACTACTTTCATAATATTTTTTGGTTTCCATGATTTTAAGAAAACAGTTGTTGCAACAATTGAAACAATTGCTGAAGTAACATCTGGTAATTCAGGTCCTATGAAATTTGATGTAATATATTGAGAAATAGCAAAACTTCCACCAGCTACAATAGCTGCTGGCCATACTTCTTTTACACCTTTCCATCCATCCATCATAACTACAAGCCATAAAGGAATAATCAGTGAAAGTAATGGTAATTGTCTTCCTGCCATTGCTCCAATTAAAAATGGATCAATACCAGAAACTTTTCCAGCAACAATAATTGGAATACCTAAAGCACCAAATGCAACAGGAGCAGTGTTTGCGATAAGACACAATCCAGCAGCATATAATGGTTTAAATCCAAGACCAACTAAAATTGCAGCAGTAATAGCAACAGGAGCACCAAAACCAGCAGCACCTTCTAAAAATGCACCAAATGAAAAACCAATTAAAATTACTTGGATTCTTTGATCTTCAGTAATTGAAATAATAGAGTTTCTAATAATCTCAAATTGTCCACTTTTAACAGTCAATTTGTATAAGAATACAGATGCTATAATAATCCAAGCTATTGGCCATAAACCAAATAGAAACCCATATTCAGCAGATGCAAATACCATATTAACTGGCATTTTAAATCCAACAACAGCTACAATCATAGAAAGAACTAATGTAATGATTGCTGCATAATGTCCTTTCATTCTAAATACGGCAAGTGCCAAAAAGAAAAAAACAATTGGGATTAATGCTACAAGTGCTGATAGTCCTAAACTATCGCCGATTGGAGCATATACTTGTTGCCAAGTTTGCATAATAAACCTCCTAAAAAAAATATTTAAAAGATATTAATAAAAGAATATGAGATTGGTATGATTTTAATACTTGCAATTAAAAAAGGAATTAAATAGTTTTAAAAATATATCCAGTATCAATAACTGTTTGTATAAACTCTTTAATCAATATTTTTCTTACTCTTCTTATTAGACTTCGTATTGATTCTAAAGAGACGAAATTTCCCTCCCAGACATAATTTTCAATAGTTTCATAGGTAATAACTTGATTCTTTTTACTAAGAAATAGATTTATCAAAAGTTTTTCTTTTTTTGTTAATCTGGTTTCTTGATTATTAATTACTAGAGTTGCGGATTTAAAATCAAAAAAAGAGTTTTCATCAAAAAATATTTTGTTATCTTGAATATTGCAAAGTTTTTCTATTTTTATCTCTAATTCATCTATAAAAAATGGTTTTTTCAGATAATCATTACAGCCAAAATCATAAGATTGTTTTATCATATCAAGTTCTACACTAGCACTTATAATTATTACAGGAATTACTTCATAATATTCTCTTATCTTTTTTAAGATATTGATTCCATCGATATTTGGAACATTTATATCTAAGATAAAACATGAATAACCTTCCGTTATTTTTTCATAAGCAAGTGCACCATCTGTAAAAGATTCTACATTATAGTTTTTTAGTTTTAATCTTTTTGTGATTATTTCATTTAACTTTTGATTATCTTCTAAAAGTAAAATTTTCATTTTAAACCTTTTTATGTGGAAGTTTTATTGTAAAAATAACATTTTGATTGTCATTTCTTACATTAATCATTCCTCTCATTTTTTCTTCTATTATTATTTTAGCCATATAAAGACCAAGACCCATTCCATCTTGTTTTGTTGTGAAATATGGATCAAAGATTGAGTTTATAACTTTTTCATCAATTGCACCTGCATCATCAATGATTTCTATAGTATTGAAGTTTTGGCATCTTTGAATATTTATAGTGATATTACCTTTTTTATTTAGAGGTAAACAATTTTCAACAATCTTATTTTTTGCATTATTTATTATATTTAATAAAACTTGCTTAAACTCATTTTCATAACCATAAATTAACAATTCTTCATTTTTATTTTTGTAGTTAAAGTTCATTTTTATATTTGAATAAAAAACCTGTTTTCCAATAATTTCATTGATTTCATTAAAAGCTTTAGAAATAGAAAAAAGCTTCTTTTTTGTTGATGGTTTTAAGAAATTTCTAAAATCTGTTAATGTTTTTGACATATATTTTATTTGAACCATTGAATCATTTACAAATTCTTTTACATCTTTATCTTTTAACTCTTTTAATAAATATGAAGTTTGAATATCTTGAACGAGTGCCGATAGTTCAACCAAAGGTTCATTCCATTGATGAGCAATTGCCGCAATCATATCGCCCATTTCTGCTAATTTACTTTGTTGGATTAAAAACTGTTTTTGTTGAATTCTTTCAGTTATATCATCCATAATACAAACAATTCCACCAACACTTCCATCTATATTTTTATAAACTGCTTTATTTAAAATAATATGTTTCATCTCATTTGAAGCTGTATAAAAAGTGAATTCAGAAGTGCTTGTACTAAAGGTATTAAGTAACTCTTGATCAATTAAAGTATTTTTACTAGCAATTGGAAGAGGGAAAAAATCAAATGCAGTTTTTCCTATTACCTCATCTCTTGAACAATTAACTAAAGAGGCAAAGCTTGTGTTACAACCTAAGAATTTTCCCTCAACATTTTTGTAATAAATTGGGTTTGGAATGGTATCAAGAAGTACTTTATCAAACTCAACTCTATTTGAAAGTTCAAGTTCAAGTTTTTCTCTTCTTTGAATATTTGCTTTTAAAATTACAACTATGATACTTAATAACGCAATTATAATTATTGTTATGATAAAAAACTTTGTATGTTCTTTATAAACCGAGGCAGGTTCATTTATAATTATAGGATTTTCAACATACTTGTAAACATCTAAATTAAATCTTTTTAGTTCATCATAATTAAACATATAAAGATTTGGAGACTTTTCTAAAATAGGAATATCTTTTATATTTTTGCCATGTAAAATTTCAATTGCCATTTTAGATACAGTTTCACCTTGAGCAACAGCTGAAGTTAATAAACCTCCTACCATTCCACTATTTAAATAAAAATCCCAAAGTCCATAAATTGGGACTTTGCTTACTTTTCTTATTTCTTCAAAACTTTGTTTATAGGTGAAATATTGTCCAGTTGTATCTTTAAATAAGAGTACAAATAAAATCGCACTATTAGTACTTTCAAGATTTGAAACTTTTGTTTTTAAATCACTTATATCAAGATTATCTGTATATTCAATAGTAAATTTATTTTTATATTTTTCAATAATTTTTGCTAAATCTTTTTTTACTGCATGTCCCGTGGTTGAAGTATCATTTATAATTAAAAGATTTTTTAAATTTGGATGTAATCTTGAGATTAATTCAAAGTTTTTTTCTATATCAACTTCTTCTGCCACACCTGAGATATTTTTAAAAGTTAATTTATCTAACATATTTTTGTCATAATTATTTATTCCACAAAATAATACAGGTACATCTTTAAATAAATAATCATAATATAGTTCCATGAAATCAAAAGCATTATTATCACTAATAATAATTAAATCAAATGTTCTATTTTCAAATTGTTGTTTATAAAGTTTTGCAAGATTTTCGATATATGAAGGCTCATCAATTCTTTTTGTGTCCATATAAACAGTAGTTAATTCAATGTTTTTATCAGAAGAAAAGTTTTTTTCAATGGTTTTTGAAATATCATCAGTCCAAATATATCCTTTATGATATGAATGAATTAATAATACTTCTTTTAGTTCATTTGCTTGTAGTAAATTAAAAAAAAGAATGCTAAATAGTAAAAAATATTTCATTATTATCCCCTATTTAGCAATTATATCAAGATTTTACGAAAATCACATATCCTGATTTTGGACCATGTGCGCCAATAACCAAAGATTGTTCAATGTCTGCTGTTTTTGATGGACCTGAAATAAATACTCCATAACCAGCATCTTCAAAATCAATTCTTTCATATGCTTCATGCATATTATTTAGAAGTTCATTTTCTTCAATTACAATTATGATATTTTGTGCAATAAAATATAAAGCTCTATGTCTATTGTTTTCATTTTTCATCCAAATTGCACCATTTTCAGCAACTGCAAAATTCCCTTTTACAACAGCTAAATCAATATTTTTTAAATCATGAGCATCTTCAAAATCATTTGAATAGAAGTTTCCAACTGAACAAAAATCAACATCACTTGCGATTTGTTTTTCATCTGGATAAAGAGCTTTTATTGTAGCATCTAGTTCATTTTTTTGGATTACTAACGCTTTTCCACCCACACTTTCAAGCATTGAAGAAAAAATCTCAAATTTATTTTCATATTTGATACCAAAATTCTCATAGCTTGGAAGTTTTACACTTTTTACAATATTATTATCTTTAATATTTTTTAATATTTTTTCTTTGCTAGTCATCTAATTCTCCATTTTTGAACATTTCTTTAAAACTTTTCGGAGGCATTTTGGGTAAATCTCTTTGTTTTCCCCAAGCATTTGCTTTATTGTATAAAATTGAATTTGGTAATTTTGGAACAATTTTTCTAGCCATTTTTCCTACAAAATCAAATAATGCTGGTTTACTCATAAGCCAAGCGGTTACCTTCATTGCCATTTTCTTTTTAGGGTCAATTAAATTTGCATTTGCTAAATCTTGTCTTAAACTATAAAGTTGTGAATCTAAGTCAATTTTTACAGGACAAACATTTGTACATGAACCACATAAAGTACAAGCAAATGGAAGTGAATTATGTTTTTCAGGCTCTTTTTTTGAACCTAAAATTGAACCAATTGGTCCTGGAATTACATATTCATAAGAGTGACCACCACTTCTTCTGTAAACTGGACAAGTATTCATACAAGCACCACATCTAATGCAGTTTAAAGCTTTTTTATTTTTTTCAGATGCTAAAAATTGACTTCTGTTGTTATCAACAATAATAATATGCATTTCACCACCTTCCACTGGTGCATGAAAGTGTGAAGTATAAGAAGTTATTGGTTGTCCAGTTGCACTTCTTGCTAATAGTCTTGTAAATACAGATAAATCTTCAAGTCTAGGAATTACTTTTTCTATTCCCATAGAAGCAATATGAAGTTTTGGAACACTAGCTCCCATATCTGCATTTCCTTCATTTGTACAAACAACAACTCCACCTGTATTTGCAATTGCAAAATTTACTCCTGTAAGTCCTGCTTGTGCATCTAAAAAATCTTCTCTTAAAGCAGCTCTTGCAGCTCGTGTTAGATAAGTTGGATCATAGTTTCCTTTTTCCGTTCCTAGGTGTTCCACAAAAGTATCAGAAACATCAGATTTTTTTAGATGGATTGCTGGAAGAACGATATGTGATGGCGGTTCGTTTCTTAATTGAACAATTCTCTCTCCTAAATCTGTATCAATAACTTCTATTCCAAGATTTTCTAAATATGGATTTAGATGACACTCTTCTGTTAACATTGATTTTGATTTTACAAGTTTTGTGACATTATGTTCTTTTAATATTTTTGCAACAATTTGATTGTGTTCAAGTGCATCAAATGCAAAATGAACTTTTATACCTTTTTTTGTGGCATTTTCTTCAAACTGTAAAAGATAAGTATCAAGATTTGCCATTGTATGAGTTTTTATTTGATTTGCAAACTCTCTTAATTGTTCCCATTCAGGAATTGATTTACTTGCACGATCTCTTTTTTCTCTTACAAACCAAAGTGCTTGATCATGCCAATGCATTCTTTCATCATTAGCTACAAATTTACTAGCATTTACGCTGTGACTACTCATGGTTTAACTCCTGCTAGGATTTCAACAATATGCATAACTTTTATAGGATTTTTATCACGATTGATAATTCCATCCATATGCATTAAACATGACATATCAGCACCTGTCATTATTTCAGCATTTGAATCTAAATGATCTTTTATCCTATCTTTTCCCATAGCAACTGAAATTGCCTCTTCTTGAACACTAAAAGTTCCACCAAATCCACAACATTCGTCTTCTCTTCTTAAAGTTACAAGCTCAATATCAGAGATTTTATTTAGAAGATTTTTTAATTTTGAATCATAAGGAATATTAAGTTCACTAGCAGTTGCAAGTTTTAAAACTCTATGTCCATGACATGAATTATGAAGCCCTACTTTATGCGGAAATGAAACATTAAAATTTATATTTTCAACTTTTATAATATCATGGAAAAATTCACAAACTTCATAAATAGAAGCTTTTACTTTATTGTAATCTTTGTCATTGTCAAAAAATTCTGCATAATGCTCTTTTACCATAGCAACACATGAACCACTTGGTGCAACGATATAATCGAAGTCTTTAAATGTTTTTACAAATTCAATAGCTAGTTTTTTAACATCTTTTGAACAGCCAGAGTTTGCCATTGGTTGTCCGCAACAAGTTTGATTTAAAGGGTATTCTATTTGTAACCCTTGATTTTTTAGTAGTTTATAAGTTGCTTTACAAATATTTGGATACAACTCATTCATAAAACAGGGAATAAAAAGACCTATTCTCATCTACGCTCCTTATTTTTTTATTAACTTATTTTATATTTTGTATATGAGATATATATGATAATTTTATTTTTCCATGAAGATAGTAATATCATTATCCAAATAATTTTCCCTTATCTGTGTTTGTTTTGATAAACTTTTACAATAAGTATAAATATCATTAATATTTAATTTTGAAAGTTGGTCGTTTTTTAATAAATTAAAAACAAAAGCTTTTTTTGAAGCCTTAAAACACTTATTAATAAAAATAAAAGCTTCTTCTTTTTCCAATATATTCATAGCTCCACTACAAATATAATAATCTGCAATTGGAATTTCATCTTCTAAGATATTTTTAGTATAAAAACTTGTGTCTAAAAATCTTTTTGATGCAAGAGTTATCATTTTTTCTTCACAATCAATTCCAATATATGATTTTGGTTTTAAATCATTATCAAAAAGATAGTTATAATATTCTGCAAAACCACAACCTGCATCTACAATAGTTGATTCTTTTATATTATTTTTTATAAAACTAGTTAAAACTTCAAATCTTTTATATTGACTGTATTCAGAGTTCCAATGAACTCCTTGTGCACTTATTCCATGTTTTGAAATTGCTGATTTATAAAATATATGATTATCTTTAAATGCCATTAAAAACTAGTATTCAGAGATTTGTTCAATTTGAACATTATTATCTTTTATAAATTTTGAGATAACTTGTGAATTTGTATGTTCATAAGCTTTTTCATAAACTATTCTTGTAATCCCACTTGCAATTAGATTTTTAGAACATTCGCTACAAGGTTCCAGTGTTACATAAATAGTTCCACCTTCAATAGAAATTCCTTTTCTAGCTGCCCAAATAATCGCATTCATTTCGGCGTGAATTTCATAAGTTTTTGACCATTCGTGGTGATCTTTTGTATATTGTCCATTCCAATGCTCACTACAATTTTTGTAACCAGCCGGAGTTCCGTTGTATCCTGTTGATAATATTCTTCCATCTTTTACAATTACAGCTCCAACTTGTTTTGAAACGCATTTTGAAGCTTTTGCAATTTCTTTTGCAATATTTATAAAACTTCTATCATTTAACATTTTATTCCTAAGTAATTTTTTTTGATTATATCAAAAAGATATTTTAAATAATTAACTTAAATTTATTTGCCCAAACTTAAATACAACTTATTTAAATAAACAAAAATATATTTATCAGAAAAAATGTGCTATTATGAGAAAAAATTTTATTAAATTAAAAAGGCTGAGTATGGATTTTAAAGATATCAAAGAATTAATAAGAGTATTTGATAAGAGTGAACTTAACAAATTAAAGGTTAAAGAAGGTGAATTCGAGATTTCTATGCAAAGAGGTTTTGAAGCTGGAGTTACAACTGTTACAACATCAGCACCAGTTGCACAAGCAACATTTGCTACTCCTGTAGTAACGGCAGCGCCTGCAATTGCAGAAACTGCAAGTGCTCCAAAATTAGGAGATGTTATTAATTCTCCAATGGTAGGTACATATTATTCTTCACCATCTCCTGAATCTCCTTCTTTTGTAGAAGTTGGTGCTACTATTAAAAAAGGGCAAACGCTTTGTATTTTAGAAGCAATGAAAATTATGAATGAGGTTGAAGCAGAATTTGATTGTAAAATTTTAGAAATTTTAGTTAAAGATGGTTCTCCTGTTGAATATGATATGCCAATTTTTGTTGTTGAAAAAATATAAGAGTTAAATATGGCAGAAATTAAAAAAATTTTAATAGCTAATAGAGGAGAAATCGTTCAAAGAGCTGTTAGAACGATTAGAGAAATGGGTAAAAAATCTGTTGCTGTTTATAGTGCAGGTGATAAAAATGCATCATATTTAAAACATGCTGATGAAGCTGTTTGTATTGGTGGAGCAAAATCAAAAGACTCATATCTAAATATTCCAGCAATTATCACAGCTGCTGAAATGACAGGTTGTGATGCAATTTTTCCAGGTTATGGTTTTTTATCTGAAAATCAAGATTTTGTAGAAATTTGTAGATTACACAATATCAAATTTATTGGTCCATCTGTTGAAGTAATGGAAAAAATGGCTGATAAATCAAAAGCAAAAGAAGAAATGATAAGAGCTGGAGTTCCTGTGGTTCCTGGATCTAAAGGTTCAGTTCACTCTGTTACTGAAGGAAAAAAAGTAGCTCTTGAAATTGGTTATCCAATTATGGCAAAAGCTGCAGCTGGTGGTGGCGGAAGAGGAATGAGACTAATTCATGATGAATCTGAATTTGATCAACTATTTATGGCAGCATCAAGTGAAGCATTAGCTGCATTTGGTGATGGAACTATGTATCTTGAAAGATTTATAAATAATCCTAGACACATTGAAGTTCAAGTTGTTGGAGATTCTCATGGAAATGCTATTCATATTGGCGAGCGAGATTGTTCATTACAAAGAAGACACCAAAAAGTTATTGAAGAATCACCTGCAATTTTATTAAATGATGAAACAAGAGCAAAACTTCATGATGTTGCTGTAAAAGCTACAAAATACCTAAAATACGAAGGTGCTGGAACTTTTGAATTTTTAGCAGATGATAAACAAAATATCTTTTTTATGGAAATGAATACAAGACTTCAAGTTGAGCATCCAGTTTCTGAAATGGTATCAGGTATTGATATTGTTGAATTAATGATAAAAGTAGCTGAGGGTGAAAAAGTTCCCCCTCAAGAATCTATAAAATTCAAAGGTCACGCAATAGAGTGTAGAATTACAGCAGAAGATCCGAATTCATTTTTACCAAGTCCTGGGAAAGTTACACAATGGATGGTTCCTGGTGGAAGAAATGTAAGAGTTGATTCTCATGTTTATACAAATTATGTTGTTCCTCCATATTATGATTCAATGATTGGAAAACTTATTGTTTGGGGAAGAGATAGAAATAAAGCTATAAATATTATGAAAAGAGCTTTGGCTGAATTTGAAGTTGAGGGAATTAAAACAACAATTCCATTTCATCAAAAAATGATGGAAAATGAAGATTTTATCTCAAATAACTACGACACAAAATACTTAGAAAACTACAAAAAACTAGAAGATTTATAAGAATAAGAGCATAGCTCTTTTTCTTAAAGCTTAATTTTATATAAAACTAGCTATACTGCGAAAAATTATACACATTTATATACCCATTCTACTTTGATACTTATCAAAGATTCATTTTCATTAAACTGACTTACTCTCAAGACTCAAATTGCGTTTTAATTGTACATTTATGGGTAAGATTTAATCTAAACTATATAACCGTGTGTATTTTTTAATAAATATATACTAAGGTAAAAAATGACTTTTAACGAATTTAATTTCAAAGAACAGTTACAAGATGCTATTGAATCAGCAGGATTCAAAGAACCAAGTCCAATTCAAGAAGAAGCAATTCCTATTGTTTTATCAGGGAAAGATATGGTTGGTCAAGCACATACAGGTACAGGTAAAACTGCTGCATTTGGTCTTCCAGTGCTTAATATGATGAAGGGACAAAATGGTGTTGAAGCTGTTGTTATTGTTCCAACAAGAGAACTTGCAATGCAAGTATCAGATGAATTATTTAGATTTGGAAAGAATTTAAATTTAAATACTGCAACTGTATATGGTGGACAATCTTATAGTACACAATTAAGAAATATTGAAAGAGCTTCTATTATTGTAGCAACTCCAGGAAGATTTCTTGACTTATTAAGAGGTGGTAAAATTGATATTAAACCATCATTTGTAATTTTAGATGAAGCAGATGAAATGCTTGATATGGGATTCTTAGATGATATTAAAGAAATTTTCACATTCCTTCCAGCAGAAAGACAAACTTTACTATTCTCAGCAACAATGCCTCAAGCTATTAAAAATCTTGCACAAACAATTTTAAAAGATCCTGCTTTTGTTACTTTAACAAAAAAAGATATGACTAACTCTAAAATTACTCAAACATTTTATGTTGTAGATGAAAGAGAAAGAGATGATGCATTAATTAGATTATATGATTACAAAAATCCTACTAAATCTATTATATTCTGTCGCACTAAAAAAGAAGTTGATAGATTATCAACTTTCATGGTATCTCAAGGATTCATGGCAAAAGGTCTTCATGGTGATATGGAACAAAGACAAAGAGAAGAGTGTATTAGAGCATTTAAATCATCTAAATTAGAGATTTTAATTGCAACAGATGTTGCAGCTCGTGGACTTGATGTTAATGATGTTTCTCATGTATTTAACTACCATTTACCATTTGATTCTGAATCTTATGTACATAGAATTGGAAGAACAGGAAGAGCTGGAAAAGAAGGTGTTGCTGTTTCTATTGTAACTCCACATGAGTTTAGAATGTTACAAAAAATTGAAAAAAATATTGGTGCAAAATTAGAATCAAGAATTGTTCCTGATATTGATTCAGTTAAATTAAAAAAAGTTGCAGAATTAAAAAATCAAATTGTTGAGCAAGAAATTCAAGATTACGCATTAGCATTAATTGAAGAATTAAAAGATGAGTTTGATATTTCTACAATTGCATTTAAATTAGCATCTATGATTTCAGCATCAACTTTTGTTCAAGGGAATAATACTATTGGAAAATCTGAGTCTGATATTAAAAGACTTATTGAAAATTCAAGTAGATATGATAATGATGGATCAAGCTCTGGAAGAAATTCAAGAGGTGGAAGAGGTGGAAGATTTGGTGGTTCTAGAGGCGGAGACTCAAGAGGTGGTGATAGAGATAGAAGACCATCAGGAGATAGAAACTCAAGAGGTGGCGATAGAGATAGAGCACCAAGAGGCGATAGACCTGCATCTGATAGAGGTCCAAGACCATCGGGTGATAGAGACAGAGCTCCAAGAGGTGATAGACCAGCTGGAGACAGAGCACCAAGACCATCAGGTGATAGAGGTTCAAGACCATCAGGTGACAGACCAAGACCAAGTGGTGATAGAGCACCAAGACCATCAGGTGATAGACCATCTGGTGACAGAAGTAGAAAAAGAGATTAATTCTCTTTTTTGAAATTAATAAATATTCTTATAAAATCTTACAAATAGCCAAATTCACAATTTTTCCTAAATTCTTTTAATAAAATATCTATAATTAGCTTAAGCTTTCTTAAAGCTATGGTAAGCAAAATATTACTATAATATTGTACTTAAATATAAAAAGTTACAAAAGGTTTACTTTGGATATAAAAACTATCAATAGATTTGAAAAAGCAAGAGATAAAACGCTTTCAAGCTTTGCAAAACTTTCATTAGCACTACTTTTTATTGTAGTTGTATTTTTATGGTCATATACTTCTCATGGAAATGTTCCAAATAATACATTTCTAGTAATTGGTGCAATATTTGGAGCTTATATGGCTATGAATATTGGTGCTAATGATGTTGCAAATAATGTAGGACCAGCAGTTGGTTCTAAAGCAATTACCATGACTTGGGCAATTATCCTTGCAGCTGTTTTTGAAGCTTTAGGTTCTTTTGTTGCAGGTGGAGATGTTGTTAAAACTATAAAAGATGGAATTATTAATCCAGATTTAATTGCAAATCCTGAAATCTTTATTTGGGCTATGACAGCTGCACTTTTATCAGGGGCATTATGGCTAAATTTTGCAACTTCTATTGGTGCACCTGTTTCAACTACACACTCAATTGTTGGTGGAGTAATGGGAGCTGGAATTGCAGCAGCAGGTTTTTCTATTGTTGATTGGAATACTGTTGGGAAAATTGTTACTTCTTGGATTATTTCACCTTTATTAGGTGGAATTGTAGCTGCTGGATTTTTATTTTTTATTAAAAAACAAATTATCTATAAAGATAATGTTATAGAAGCTGCAAATAAATTTGTTCCTATTTTAATTGCAATTATGGCTTGGTCATTTAGTACATATATTATTTTAAAAGGTTTAAATAGACTTATTGAGGTACATTTTTTTGTTGCAATAATTATAGGTTTAGCAATTGCTGTTGGAGTTCATTTATTGGTTAAACCTCTTGTAAAAAATGCTTCTTCTAAATTAATAAATAATCGTGCTTCAATAAATACATTATTTAACATCCCTTTAATATTCGCAGCCGCACTATTATCTTTTGCTCATGGGGCAAATGATGTTGCAAATGCAATTGGTCCATTAGCTGCAATTAGTGATGCTATTATGAACTCTGATGTTTCAAGTAATGTTAGTATTCCTTTTTGGGTTATGGCTGTTGGCGCTGTGGGAATCGTTATTGGTCTTGCTTTATATGGTCCTAAACTTATTAAAACAGTTGGTTCTGAAATCACTGAACTTGACCAAATAAGAGCTTATTCTATTGCAATGGCTGCTGCGCTTACAGTTATATTAGCAAGTCAATTAGGTCTTCCTGTCTCTTCTACTCATATTGCAATTGGTGGAGTTTTTGGTGTTGGATTTTTAAGAGAATATCTTGATATGAATGAAAAAAGATTTTTACAAGAAACAAGAAAAAAGTTCAAAAAACATAAAAAAGAACTTGATAATATGCAAGAAGAATTAAATAAAATTGAACTTATTAAAGATAAATCAAAAGTTAATTATATGAAAATTGTTGAACTTTATAAAAAAATTGATGATAGAGAAGAATTAGTAAAACAAGATAGAAAAGATGTTAAAGATGCAAAAAGTATAAAATATGTAAAAAGAGATGCAGTTAAGAAAATAATTGCAGCTTGGATTATTACAGTTCCAGCAGCTTCAATTTTAGCAGCTGCAATATTCTTTATGATAAAAGGAATTATGGCTTCGTAGGTAGTTTTTACCTATGAGTATCTTCTTTGCATTATAAAACAACCAATATTTTATTAGGAATTCAATATCGAAGCTGTATTTTCTGTTTTACCCGTTTATTTTTTTATCTTATTAGGTTTTACTGCAAAAAAGATTTTTACAAATCAACTTGATGAAAGAACGCTAGTTTTACTGTCACTTTATTTTTTCCAACCAATTCTAATTTTTTGGGGTTTAACAAAAAAACCGATTGATTATGAATTTATTTTATCTCCAATTTTATATTTTATAATTATGTTAGTTTCTTTATCAATTTTAATATTAATTAACAAAAAGATTTTTTCTCAAAGACAAGAACAATCAATTTATTTAGCAACTGCATTAATTGGAAATACTGGAAATCTAGGAATCCCACTTGGAATTGCTCTTTTTGGAATAGAATCAGTACCTTACACAAGTATTATTAATATCGCAAATACTTTATTTATCTACATTTTTTCAGTTTATTTTTTTGCAAGAGACCAATTTTCTTTAAAACAAGCAATTATTTCTATTATGAAAATACCTGGGATTTGGTTTGCTTTATTGGCTTTATTTATAAATTCAAAGGGAATTAGCATAAATCAGTATGTTTATACAGCACTTGAAATGGGAGCTTACACTTCAATGGTTATTCAACTTTTTATATTTGGTATGTATTTATCAAGTGTAAAAGTAAAAGTTTTACCGTGGTACTCATCTTTGCATATAAGTTTTGCTAAACATATTTTATTACCAGCGATTGGAATATTTGTTATTGTTTATTTTACAAATTTGAACTCTTATGTTGCTTCTATTTTAATTATGGAATTAATGGTTCCATTAGCTGTTAATAATGTAAATTTAGCTGCTTTGTATCATTGTAAACCTTATGATGTTGCTGCATCTATTTTAATTTCTAGTGTAGTTTTTGTTTCATTTTTATATTTTTATATTCAAATTATTGAATATTTTGTGAAGTAATTTTATGTGTGGAATTATTGGAACAAACTTTTTATCAAATAAATTTGATAAATCTTTAGAACTTTTAAATCATCGAGGTCCAGATTTTCAGAAATCTGTAAAAATTGAAAATAAACAGTTTGGACATACAAGATTAGCAATTATTGATTTAGATGAAGAAGCAAATCAACCTATGATTTTTGATGATATTTTACTTGTTTTTAATGGAGAAATTTTTAACTATAAAGAATTGATTCACGTGCAACAATTAGAGTGTAAAACTAAAAGTGATAGCGAAGTTTTAATTCGACTTTATCAAAAGTATGAATTTGATTTTTTAAATAAATTAAATGGAATGTTTTCATTCTGTATTTATGATATGAAAAAACAACTATATTTTTGCGGCAGAGATAGATATGGTAAAAAACCATTTTTCTACTATTTTAAAGATAATAAATTTATATTTTCTTCATCAATAAAATCTATTTTAAATCTACTTGATTCTAAACCAAATCTAAATAAAGTTGCACTATCTAAATATGTGCAATATTTTGTCTCTTTTGGTGAAGATACTTTTTATCAAGATATTTTTAAACTTGAAGCATCTACATACATGATTTATGAGCCAAATAAAGCTCCTGAGCTTCAAAAGAAGAAATATTACAAGATGAACACATATAAAGCTATAAAGGACGAAAAACAAGCTTTAAATGACATTGAAGAACTTTTAACTAAAAGTGTTGAATATAGATTAAATAGTGATGTTGAAGTTGCCTCACTTTTAAGTGGTGGAATTGATAGTTCGTTTATTTCAGCTCTTTATACAAAAATATCAGGAAAAAAAATAAATACTTTTTCTGTTGGATATGATGAGCATAAAAACTATTGTGAATTAAATTTTGCAAAAATTACAGCAAACCATATAAATTCAAATCACACACCAATAGAAATAAATCATAAAGAGTATATCAAGCACTTTGAAGAAACTCTTGATATGTTAGAAGAACCCCATGGCGATAGTGCTGCAATTCCTTTGAATATTTTAAGTAAACATATAAATAAAGCAGGATTCAAAACTGTTTTATCAGGTGAAGGAAGTGATGAGATATTTTTAGGTTATGAAAGTTATGCTAAGTTTTTAAAATATTATGAGTTTGAAAAAACTTTATCAAAAGAGCAAACTTTTTTCTTAAATGATATTATAGGAGCTTTACAAAATAATACTAAAGAGAGTGAATATTTAAGAAGAATTGTAAAAAAACAAAATCTATATAACTCTTTCGGAGAGATTTATACGGATATTCAAAAGAAAAAATTATTTAAAAAAGTTCCTAGTTTTAAAACTGAAAATGCAAAACAAGATCCAGTTGATTGGATGAGTTATATTGATTTAAAGATTTGGTTAGGTGAAGCACTTTTATCAAAAGTTGATAGAATTTCTATGGGAAATTCATTGGAAGTTCGAACCCCATTTTTGGATTTTAATTTAGTAAATTATATGTTTAGTGTTGAATCAGATATAAAAGTTGGAGATACTAATAAATATTTATTAAAGAAAATCGCATCAAAATATATTCCATCAGAGATTATAAATAGATCAAAAAAAGGTTTTAATTCACCTTTTAATGAGTGGTTATTTAAAGAGTATAAAGACAAAATTCTTGATGTAATACTTGAAGTGAATAATGAAACAAATTTATTTAACAATGACTATATTATCCATATTTATGAACTTGCAAAAGCAAATAAATTTAAACAACATCTTTATTCACTTTATGTTTTTTCTTTATGGTATAAGAAAGAGTATTTATCTTAAGATAAAAAGTTGTAAAATCAAATTTAATCTAAAATTATAAACAAAAGAGAAGATATGACTATATTAATACCCGTAGATTCAAAAAATAGACATGAATGTATTATTTCATCAATTGAAGAAAACAAAGCTTGGGCTTTTATTACTTTAGATGAAGGAAAAATTTCAAATGTTGAATTTTATGATAGAAGAGAAGATATTAGTGTTTGGATTGATGCTGTTGTTGTTATAAATCCTTTAGAATATGTTTGGCCTTTTATGGATGAAGGAATTATTGCATTAATTGCACCTACTCAAAAAAGTATTGATGAAATTGTTGAGGCATTTTTATTCAAAGATTTACATGATTTCTCAATATAATGAGATTCAATAAAAAAGATTTATTTACTCTTCAAAATATTATTGCATCAAGACGAGATATTCGTGGCAATAATTTTATAAATAAAAAAATATCAAATAAAAAACTAAAAATTATTCTAGAATCAGCACTTAATGCACCATCTGTTGGTTATTCTCAGCCTTGGGAATTTATTATTGTTGATGAAGAAAAAAAAGACTTAGTTTACAATCATTTTAACAAATCTTTTGAAAAAAGCAAAACAAAATTTCTTGATAAGCCTTTATATAATTCTTTAAAACTTGAAGGTATAAAAGAATCAGCAATTAATATAGCTGTTTACTATAAAAAAAGTTCATCAAATATTCTTGGTCAAACATATATGAAACGAACGGGAGAATATTCTGTTGTTTGTGCGATATTAAATATGTGGTTAACGGCAAGAGTTTTAAACATTGGTATGGGTTGGGTATCTATTTTAAAACCTAAAAAGGTAAATAAAATTTTCGATATTGATAAGAATGAGTATAAATTTATAGCTTATTTGTGTTTTGGATATACAAAAGAATTTTATTCTGAACCTGAATTAAAAAAACTTAAATGGAATAAAAAAAGAAAATTAAAAGATTGTTTATTTAAATAGAAAGATATAACTTTCTATTTTAAAATCCATTAGGATTAAATCCTCCAAAATCATCTGAAAAATTATCATTAAAATCAAAATTCTGAGTATAGGAATTTGAATAACCCTTTTGTACAGAAATATTTTGTAGCTTAACAATATCTGCTTTTGGGTCAATATTCTGTGGACAAACTAAAGTACAAGCACTACATAAAGTACAATCCCAAATTCCATTTGTTTGTATAGAATCGATTATAGTTAAGTTATTAGAGTTCTTTGCATCATTTATATATCTTAATGCTCTTGTTAATGCAAAAGGACCTAGGAACTCTTTATTTACATCATAAACAGGGCATGAACTATAACATGAATTACAAAGTATGCAATTACTTTGAAGATCAATGTTTTTAATATTTTCTTGAGATATTTGTACTGATTCCATATTGCCATCGATTGACAAATCCATTTTAGAAATCAATAATGTTTCATGTGAAACATCTACTACTAGATCTTTTATAACATCTGAGTTTTTAATTGCTTCAATTAAATCATTTTCATTTAGATTAGTTTTACATGCAAGTTTTTCTATTCCATTTACTCTTACCGCACATGAACCACAAACACCACTTTTACAGCCACATCTAAATGTTAGAGTTGAATCTTTTTCTTTTTTAATTTCTATTAGAGCTTGTAGTAAATTTGTATTATAAATATTAAATTCATCTAATTTATTGCTTGGTGATAGTTCTTGATTAAATCTTTTTATATTAATTTTCATACTATTTCCTCGAATTCAATAACAATTTTATTATTGACTTTATTTAGTATTGTATTTCTTTCGTACTCTGGTTTTTCAGTAGGATAATCCAACCTAAAATGGCTTCCCCTACTTTCTTTACGATTTAATGCAGAAATTGAAACTAATAAAGCAACATCAAGTATATTTATAAACTCTAAAAATTCAACAAGATTTTTATTATATGCTTTTGATTTATCTCCAATCCCCATATTCTCAATATCTAAATATATATTTTTTAGTTTTTCTATTAGATCAAAAATTTTCTCTTCGTTTCTAAATAAACCTAAATTATTAAAAAGTAGATTCCCAATATTGTCTTTTTGTGTATAAAAATTTATTTTATTTGAATAATTAAAAATTTTATTAATCTTCTCTTCTTCAAGTTTTACATAATTATGTGATGTTTTAATTTCTAAAATATTTTTTCCATCATTTGATGCATTTGTTCCAGCAATTTTTCCAAATGTAATAATTTCAAGTAAAGAATTTCCTCCTAATCTATTCGCACCATGAATAGATGCTTCTGCACATTCTCCACAAGCAAAAAGGTTTTTTATATTTGTTCTAGCATCTATATCAGTTTTTATTCCACCCATACTATAATGAGATGCAGGAGTTATAGGAAGTAATTGCTCTTCAACTTTAATATTTGAATAATCGTATGCTAATCTTCTTTCTTGAGGCATAAATTCTTTTATTTTATCTATTCCTAAATGTCTTAAATCTAAATAAACTTTTTGATTCTTCTGTATTTTTTCATATATTGCTCTTGCAACTTCATCTCTTGGTTTTAATTCATCAATAAATCTATTTTGTGTTTCATCAAGTAAATAACCGCCCTCGCCTCTGGCACTTTCACTGATTAATATATTTGAATTTTCAAGGCTTGTTGGATGAAATTGAACAAACTCCATATTTGATAATTTTACTCCAGCATTAAAAGCAATAGCAATTCCATCAGCAGTATTTGCATATGAATTTGTAGTATGATTAGTATAAATCCCAGCATAACCACCTGTTGCTAAAATAGTAGTTTTTGCTAAAAATTCATTTACAATTCCCTTTTTTATATCAAGAGCAGTTACACCTATACAAGAATTGTTTTCAATTATTAGATTTAATAGTAAATGTTCATTTTTAAACTCAATATTTTGTTTAATACATTTATCATAAAGTGTATGTAAAATCTTTAATCCAGTGTAATCACTTGAGTAACAAGTCCGAATTTTTTTTGTTCCACCAAACTTTCTTTGTGAAATTTTATTATCAAATGTTCTATTAAATGGGACTCCAATTGAATCAAGCCAATAAATAGTGTCCTTAGCATTTTCACACATCATCTTTATATTGTCTTTATTAGATAACATACGAGAGGCTTTATATGTATCTTGTGTATGAATATCTATGCTATCATCATCTTCATAAAGAACTGCATTTATTCCCCCTTGTGCTTGTACACTTTGTGAATGTGTTGGATATGTTTTTGAAAGAACCAAAACTTTTGAATTATTTTTTGTTGCATTAATTGCAGCTGTTAAGCCTGCAATTCCAGAACCAATTATTAGTACATCAATCATAACATTAATCCCAAAATTCTTTTAATGGTTCAGGTTTATCTTTTGTTAAATCAGAATCAAATGAAAATTCATTTTGCTCATCTTCAATAGATATATCATTGAGCTCTTCTTTTTTAGATGCAGTATCTTTGTTTATTACTTCTATCTTTTCAATAAGAATCTCTTTTTTTATTTCTTTTTTATTAGATGGCATTTCATTTTTTAGTGATAAATATTCATTCATAATTTGTTCATAAAAATTAAAATCCAAAAGGATAATTCCAGGTTTTCCATCTCTTAAAACTATTGCTTTTTCTATTTCATTTTTATTCAACTTGTCAAAAATACTTTTACTTTTTCTAATTAATTCAGTTGATGAAAACATTTCATTCGAGGTATATTGTAATAATCCCATGGTTTACCTTTATGTATTATAATATGTATTATAACACAAATTAGAATTAATTAATTTTTTCTTATTAAATATCATTTATAAAAATTTATGTAGTTATTTCACCACTAAATAGACTTTTGTTGCTTAAATATTAAATAATATGATATTTAAAATTTGAATTTAAATGATATATCAATCTATTTAATTATAGATTTTCTTTAAAATAATTTAAAAGTTAATGTCTAATGGAGATTGATTTTAAAGATGAATTATATACATACTTATAATGATGTATATAATTCATTATTTTAGATATTATTTTGAGAAAATTTCTTCAGCCCACTCTGTAATTGGACCTCTAAGAACTTTTTGTAATTTAATTGCGTAAGTATTTACAAGGTTATTTTCATTTTTTGTAGATTTTAAAAGTGTTGTTAACGCATTTGTATATTTATTAACATAGAAGTTATCAATTTGTTTATTTGAACCAAGAACAACAACTTTGCAAGAACTATCAATTCTTGATAAAACCATTTGCATCGTTTTATTAGACATATTTTGTGCTTCATCAATTATTATAAATGCATTTGATAAAGTTCTTCCTCTCATTTCTCCAACCCACATAGTTTCAATTCCATAATTACTTATCATTTGCTCTATTCTTGCACTTACTTCACTATCATCAAGTTCTGCAACAACTAGCTCAGGATTTTTTTTATTTCTTTTTCTTTTATGTTCAGTTCTTATTATATAATCCAAACTATCCATTAAAGGATGATTATATATCTTGAATTTTTCTTCAAGTCCTGGTAAATAACCAACATCTTCACCTTTATCAAGTGATTCAATTGAGTTTCTAATATATATTATTTTTTGAAAAGACTTTTGTCTAACGAGTTTTAAAGCACCACTAAGGGCTAAAAGAGTTTTTCCTGAACCAGCCTTTGCTTCAACAATTAAAACATTGTACAGAGGATTTAAAATAGCATCACTAAAGAAAAGTTGTTCTTTATTTAATGGTGTAATTATTTGATCTCTTATTTCTTCTTCATTTAGTAAATTTATTCTTTTATTTTGAATATTTGCTAATAAAACTTGATCTGATGATTTAACTTTGAAACAATAAGAAAAATTGTAAGGTTTATATTCTTTATCAAATTTCTTAATTTCTTGATTGTTTAAAAATTCTAAATCCTCAAAATTTATCGATATATCCTTAGTAAATTCAAATTCAAATACATCTTTATCTTTACCAACTAAAGCATCAGTTTTTATATCAAGTGAGATGGCTCTTGTTCTAGCCATTATATCAAGAGATAAAAATTCAACTTGATTTTTGTAATAAGAATTTGCAAAACTTGCAATTTCAAGAATCTTTCTATCATTAATTATATTTGGTGATACATTTCTAATATTTACTTCATACTCTTCTTTTGAAATAATATCTATAAATGTATTTTTCTCATTTATTTTTAATCTAATGATTTTATATAAATCTTTTTTAATTGACTCAAGAATAATTGCATTTTCAAGAATCCTAGCAAATTCTCTTGCTTGAAAGTTTATTTCTTCATAACCACTTTTTTTTGTATCAATCTCATCCAAAACAGTTTCTGCAAGAATAATAATATTATGTCCATCTTGAGAAAGTTTAAAAATATTCGTAGCATCTTCAAGTAAAATATTTGTATCTAAAATATAGTATTTCTCAAAGTTCATTATTTAACCTTTTTTGGTTTCATTATTACATAAGAAATATATGCAAAGAGTATAATAATAATTGATGTAAAAATTAATGAGAATGACTTTGTAATAACATATCCAACAATAAGTATTGCTAACATTGTTGGCATTTCATTATACATTCTAAAAAATTTCCCACTCTTTTTACAAATATCATGGTTTAATTCTTTTCTATATTTTTCAAGAGAAAAAGAATAAATAATAAGTAAAAGTAAAGCTGATAATTTTGCATACATCCAAGGATTTACACTAAAATTTAATAAAACTGGATTTAATGTAAGCATTGTAATACCACTTAATATTGTGGCCCACATTGCAGGTGCTCCAATATATTTATATATTTTAAATTCTTGAATCTTTACTATTTCAACATATTCTTTTTTATCAATATTTTCTACATGATAAACGAATAATCTAGGTAGATAAAAAAGCATTGCCATCCAAGACATAAAAGCTACCACATGAAAAGTTAAAATCCAAGTGTAATATTCCATTTTAAACCTCTTTTTTATTTTTTATTTTGTTTAGCCATTCATTTAAAGTTTTTTCAAAACCAATGTTAGAATTTTGATAAAGTTCTAAATCTTCCTTTAGATATTCTTGTTCTACATATCCACCAAAATCATGGGGGTATAAATAGCCTATATGCTCTGAATCAAGATGTTTTGGAATATCTAGTATATTACCAGCTTTTATCTCTTGTAGAGCTTTATTAATGCCTTTATATGCACTGTTAGATTTTGGACTCGATGCTAGATAGATTGCACACTGAGAAAGTATAATTCTTGATTCTGGATAACCAATTTTATTACAAGCAGTCATTGTATTTACAGCTAGATTTAAAGCATTTGGATTTGCATTTCCAATATCTTCACTTGCAAAAATTACCAATCTTCTTGTAATAAAATCTACACTTTCTCCACCATTTATTAATCTACTCATATAATAAAGCGCTGCATCAACATTTGAACCTCTTAAAGATTTAATCATAGCACTTGCTAAATCATAATGAGTATCAGAAGATGAAACTCCATCTCCTATTACATTTTCTCTTAACTCTCTTAATAAACTCACATCAATATTTTTTGATACTTTATATGCAAAGTTTAGAAGTGTAAGCATTGCTCTGGCATCTCCTGAACTTGAAGTAATCAAGTATTCTAAAGCAAGAGCTTCAATATTTATTTCTATATCTCTCAAAGCAATATAAAGTATTTTATGCATCTCTTCTTTTGTAAAAGCTTTAAATTCATATAAAAAAGATCTTGAACGAATCGCAGATGTTAATGTAAAAAATGGATTTTCTGTACTGGCTCCAATTATTATTGCATCATAATTTTCCATAATTGGAAGAAGAACTTCTTGTTGATTTTTAGAAAGTCTATGAACTTCATCAATAAAAATTAAAGGCTTAATCAAACTGCCTTTATATTTATCAAATACTTTTCGCAAGTCTTCAACTTTTATACTTGTAGCATTAAAATAAAAATAATCTGTATTGATTTCTTTTGCAATGATTTTTGCTAATGTAGTTTTCCCAGTTCCAGGTTTTCCATAGAAAAATAAATGTGGAATATCTTTTTGTTTGATTAGTTTATAAAGTGCTTTATCTTTTGCGATAATATGAGATTGACCAACAAAATTATCTAAATTTGTTGGTCTTAGTTTGTTAGAGAGGTCTATCATCTTCGTTCATAAAGATTCTAAGGTTTTTGTATTCTTCTTTTGTTAAAAATCTTGTTTTCCCTGTTGGAAGATTATTTAAAGATATTCCACCATATTCTAATCTTTTTAAATCAAGTACATCAAGTCCAAAGTGTGCAAAAAATCTTCTTAATTCCCTATTTTTACCCTCTGAAATAACAACTTTTATTTTAGAGAATTTTTCTGAATTTGTTAATATATCATAAGCTAAAAAAGGTGCAAAACTCATAGATTTGATTTTACTATTTTTAAATGCACCAGAAGTTGCATCTTCCATTTCTATACCATTTTGCATAGCTTGTTCAACAGGTTTTGTAATAATACCATTTACTTTTATTTTATAAACTCTTTCTAAATCAGAATGCATTAAAGAATCAACAATTTTAACACTATCAGATAAAAGTAATAAACCCTCACTTGCATAGTCAAGTCTTCCAACACTTAAAAAGTGTTTGTATTTATGATCAAGTGAATCATAAATAGTTTTTCTACCTTGAGGATCTTTTTTAGAAACGATTTCACCTTTTGGTTTATTATAAACAATTACTGTACTTATTCTAGTTTTATCTTCTCTAATTGTTTTTTTACCAATATGAACTTCATCACTATTTGATACTTTTGTTGCAAGATTTGTTACAACTTTACCATTAACTTTTACTCTACCCTCTTCTATTAGCTTATCAGCTTCTCTTCTTGAGTAATTACTATTGTGAGATAAAAATTTATTTAATCTTACTAATTCTTCTTGTGTTTCTTCTATTTTCTTTTTCATTTTATACCAGCTTCAATTAAATCATGAATATGCAATACACCAACTAATTTATCATTTTCATCAGTTACAATTAATAGTTGGATTTTATAATCTTCTATTATTTGTAGTGCATCACTTGCTAAAAGCTCTTTATTATTTAATCTTTTTGGATTTTTTGTAGCTATTTCTTCTACTTTACAATCCATCGAAAAATTATCGTTCATTAAAGCTCGTCTTAAATCTCCATCACTCAAAAGTGCAATTACTTTTTTATTTTCATCTTCAATAATTACACTTCCAAGTCTTCCTTCACTCATTACTAAAATTGCATCTTTTAGTTTTGTTTCACGTGAAACAACAGGAAGATTATCTTTTCGTAATAAATCATCAACTTTAACAAAAAGTTTCTTACCCAAACTTCCACCTGGATGAAAAGATGCAAAATCTTCTTTTTTAAAGTTTCTTTTTTTCATTAAACAAACAGCTAATGCATCACCCATTGCCATTGTTAAAGTGGTAGAAGACATTGGCGCTGCATCAAGAGGGCAACCCTCTTTTTCTACATTGATATTTATAAAAACATCTGCATATTTTGCAAGTGTTGATTCAGGATTTCTAGCCATTGCAATTAAAGGAATATTAAATCTTTTTAAATGAGGAAGAATTTGAACTAATTCATCACTTTCTCCACTATATGAAATTCCCAAAACAATATCTTCTTTCCCTACCATTCCTAAATCACCATGCATGGCTTCTGTTGGATGAAGAAAAAATGAACTTGTACCAGTACTTGCAAGTGTTGCTGCAATTTTTGTTCCAACAAGACCAGATTTACCAACACCTGTAACAATAAGTTTACCTTTTGAATTTATAATTAAATCAATAGCTTTTTCAATATCAAAAGAGACAAGAGTAGCTGCTTTTTCTAGCTCTTTTGCCTCAGTTAATAAAACATCTTTTACTATTTGCTTAAAATCCATTTTTATTCCTTATTGAACGAAGATTGTTGGAACTATCATTGGGTATTTTTTATATTTTCTTGTACAATGTTTTCTTACTACTTTTCTTAACTCATCTTCTAAAATTCTACTATTTTTTAAAATTCCAGGTTTAATATTTTCCAAGAATACAGTTAATAAGTCTTCAATTTCTTTTGCAAAGAATTTATCTTGTTTATCAGGAACTAATCCAAATGATGTAACTTTTGGTCTTTGAGCCATTGTTCTATCATCTTCGTTTATTTGTGCAACAATCATAACAACACCTTCATTTGCCATTGTTTGTCTATCTAAAATAACATCATCTGAAATTTTATGATTTAATTGATTATCAATATAAACTTTCCCTGTTTTAACAGTTTTTACTTTTTTAAGATATTTTGGAGTAACTTCAATTTGTTCACCATCACTCATAATATAAACATTTCGCTCTAGTACACCACAATCAATTCCAGTTTGTCCATGTTTTAAAGCATGATTATATTCACCATGAACTGGTAAAAAGAATTTTGGTTTAACAAGTCTAAGCATTAATTTTTGCTCTTCTTGAGCAGCGTGTCCAGAAACATGAATATCTGGATAATCTTGATATGCAACTTTAGCACCAGCTTTTAAAAGATGATTTATAATTCCAGAAACACTTCCTTCATTTCCAGGAATTGCTTTTGCAGAAAGAATAATTTGGTCATCTGGCTTGATTTTAATGTGTCTATGTTCGTGAATTGCCATTCTATATAAAGCTGACATTGATTCACCTTGACTTCCAGTTGTTACAATTAAAACTTCATTGTCATTATATTTATTTACTTCATGTGCATCAATAAATTGATCTTTAGGAAATTTAATATATCCAAGGCTCATTGCTAATTCAAGATTTTTTTCCATTGATCTTCCAATTACACAGATTTTTCTATTGTAATTTAAAGCTCTTTCAATTGCTTGCGAAACTCTATGAATATTTGAAGAAAAAGTTGACATAAGAACTCTTCCTTTTGCATTTTGAAATATTCTATCAAAAGTAGGTCCAACTGTTTTTTCAGTTCTTGTAAATCCTGGTGAATGCGAATTTGTTGAATCTGATGTTAAAACTAAAACACCCTCTTCTCCATAATGTGCAATTCTATGTAAATCTGTTGGAAAACCATCAATTGGAGTATGATCTATTTTAAAATCTCCCGTATGAATCATAGTACCAGCTGCTGTTTTAACAGCAATACATGATGAATCAATGATAGAGTGAGTAACATGCATCCATTCAACTTCAAACTCATTTCCAATTTTTATAGGAGTTCTTTTTTGAATAGCTCTAAAATAACCTCTGTGTTCTCTCATTTTATGTTCATCAAATTTTGAACCAATCATTTCTAAAGGTAAAGAAGTTCCATAAACAGGAAATTGCATTTCTTTAAATAAATATGGCATTGCCCCAATATGATCTTCATGCCCATGAGTAATAATAATACCAACGATTTTTTCTTTTATTTCTCTAATATAAGTAAAATCTGGAATTAAAATATCAACACCATGCATATTTTCATCAGGGAAACTCATTCCAACATCAACAATAATTGCTTCGTTTTCAGTTTCAATAACCATCATATTTCCACCAATCTCACCTAATCCTCCAAGTGGAGTAATTTTAAGTTTGGCATTAGTATTTAGGTTTAATTTATAATGAGGATTTAATCTATCTCTATGTATTTTTTCGTTGATTAAATAAGCTTTTTTTAGATCAGTAATCCAACCTTCACCTTTTACTTGTTGTATTGCATTAGGATCTCTTGCTACTTTTGGTTTAGGCTTTCTTTTTTTGAAAGGTTTTTTAATTTCGCCCTCTATATTTTCTGGAGCAGTTTCATTTTGATTAGCTTCATTGCTAACAACAGCTTGTTCTTCTTTGTTAATTTCTTCCATCTTTTACCCTTGTATGCATTTGGCTATACAAAGATGAACTTACTTCATGAGGTCTAACATTATCATTAATATTTAATTCTTTATAAATCTCAAAGATTGTATCTTTTGATAATACAGAAGTAAGATTTTTAGAAAGTTTTTTTCTAGGCTGTACGAAACAGGCTTTCAAAAACTTATTAAAATCTTTATCAAGGTATTTATCCATATCTTTTTTGATATAAAGAATTGAAGATATTATCTTTGGAGGTGGATCAAAAGATTCAGGTGGAACATCAAAAAGTATTTTTGAATCAACGCTAATTAATTCTGTAATAATACCTAATGATGAATAGTCTTTATCATTAACTTTCGCAGTAAATTTTTCTGCTACCTCTTTTTGAACCATTACAATAATGTGTTCACAATTTTTATCTTCAAATGCTCTTAATATAATGTTTGTTGCAATATAGTATGGTAAATTTGCAATTAAGTCATATTTACCATCATGTAAGGTTTTTTGCTTATCCCAAGCAACTAAAACATCTGTGTGAATCAGTTTTAGTTTACCCTCTTCTATTTGTATTGCGAACTTAGACTTTAAGACACTAATTAAATCAGTATCAACTTCATAAGCAGTCATATCTTTGTACTTGACTAAATTTTTGGTCAAATCACCTAATCCAGGCCCAATTTCAACCATATAATTATTGTTGTTGGGCATCGATTGGATGATTTTATCCAAAATAGTTGTATCTCTTAAAAAGTTTTGTCCGTATTTCTTTTTTGCTTTTACTTTTTCCATAATTGCAAGGAGTATATCTGCTTTTAACTTACAATTAGATAAGATAATATTTAGTTATTAAGAAGGATTATATTTGAGTAGTTTTGCAAAAAGAATAATACCGTGTTTAGATGTTGATAATGGAAGAGTTGTAAAAGGTGTAAATTTTGTTGGATTACGAGATGCAGGTGATCCTGTTGAAGTTGCAAAACGATATAACGCTGAGGGAGCTGATGAGCTTACTTTTTTAGATATTACAGCTAGTCATGAAAATAGAGGGACTATTGTTGATATTGTAAAAAAAGTTGCTCAAGAAGTTTTTATTCCTTTAACTGTTGGTGGAGGAATTCGAAAACTAGAAGATATTTATGCCCTACTTAATGTTGGTTGTGACAAAGTTTCTATTAATTCATCAGCTGTTTCAAATCCAAATTTAATAAATGAAAGCTCAAAAAGATTTGGTTCACAATGTATCGTGGTTGCCATTGATGTAAAAAGAGTTGCTGATGGTTCATATCATGTTTTTGTAAAAGGTGGACGAGAAGATACAGGACTTGATGCACTAACTTGGGCAAAAGAAGTTACAAATAGAGGTGCTGGTGAAATACTTTTAACTTCTATGGATACAGATGGTGCAAAAACTGGATTTGAATTAAATATTACTGGACAAATCTCAAAACTTGTAGATATTCCAGTAATCGCAAGTGGAGGCGCTGGAACTATGGAACATATAAAAGAAGCTTTTGAATGTGGTGCCAGTGCTGCGTTAGCTGCTTCAATTTTTCACTTCAAAGAAATAGATATTATGGACTTAAAAAGATATTTAAGAGCAAATAATATTCCAGTTAGGATATAAAATGAAAAAGTTATTACCAATACTACTTTTACCAATTTTAGGATTTTCTTATGAATTAAATTTTAATAAAAACTTTTCAAAAGTTGTAAATCCTGATTTACTAACGACAAATATAACAATTAGTGTTGAAAAAAAAGATGAAAATAAAGTTAATATTGAAATTGAAAAGTTTAATGATTTTATAAAAAAAGCGAATGATATAGTTCTAAAAAATGGAAGTTTTACATTAAGTCCAAAATATAAATATCATGATAACAAACAAGAATTTGCAGGATATATTGGAAATTTAAGATATTTAGCTGAATCAAAAAATGCAAAAGATTTAAACAGTTTTATGGATAAATTAATTTCAATAAAAGATAATATAAAATCAGATGATGTAAACCTGAATATTTCAAATGTATCATGGAACACAAGCGATGATTTACAAAATAAAAGCTTTGATGATTTAAGATTAGAGGCTATAAATTGGATAGATAGTTATTCGAAATCTTTATCAAATACTATTACAAAACAATGTGAAGTTTCAAAAATAAATATTTTTGAAACAAATACTGGAAATGTAGTTTATGCAAGAACTGAAATGGCATATTCAAGTATGCAAAAATCAATAGCAGATGTTACACCAATAAGTAGTGAACAAAACATAACTATAAACCCAAATTTTATTTTGGAGTGTAAATGATTATATGTGCTGGAAGAAATGAAACATTTGCTTTTGCTCACCCTATTGGGGTGGGTTTGATTGAATCTGCTATAAACCTTACAAGAATGTGTTTATTTGATAAACCAGATTTTTTACTTTTTGTTGGAAGTGCTGGCTCTTATGGTGAGCATCAAATATTTGATATTGTTGAATCAAAAAGAGCATCAAATATTGAGCTTGGATTTTTAAGTCAAAGTGCATATACTCCACTTGATAATGTTTTAGAATCTGAAAATAAATTTGCAAGAAATGATACTATTGTAAACTCTTCAAACTATATATCAACAAATGAAGAATTATGTAAAGAGTTTAAAGAGTATGGAGTAGGAATTGAAAATATGGAATTTTTTTCAATTTTAAGTGTTGCAAAAGAGTTTGAAATACCAGTTGCTGGAATATTCGTAATAACAAACTATACAAATGAAAATGCCCATGAAGATTTTATGAAAAATCATGAAGAAGCTATGGAAAAATTAACAAAATATTTACTTGAAAAAAATATAATAAAATAAATAAAATACTGGATAAATTATAATGGCAAAAGAGGGATTACCATCTATTTACGATTACACATTAGATGAATTAAAAGAAAGATTAAAACCATCATTTAGAGCAAAACAAGTTTATAATTGGCTTTATAAAAAGTATGCAAACTCTTATGATGAGATGAAAAATATACCAAAAGAATTAAAAGAAGATTTAGAGGCAAACTATCCAATTGATGTAATGCAAATCATTAAAAAAGAACAAAGTAGTGATGGAAGTATAAAATATCTTTTTAAATTAAGAGACAATTTAACTGTTGAAGCTGTTTTACTTTTAATGAAAGAAAAGAAAAAAGATGAAGATGGAAATATAATTAGAAGTGAAAAATACACAGTTTGTGTTTCATCTCAAGTTGGATGTAAAGTTGGATGTAGTTTTTGTTTAACAGCAAAAGGTGGATTTGTACGGAATCTTACAGTTGGAGAATATATAGCTCAAATTGTAAATATAAAAAGAGATAATGATATAGCTGAAAACAAAGCTCTAAATATCGTTTATATGGGAATGGGTGAACCTTTAGATAACTTTGATAACTTTGTAAAAGCTGTTGAGATTTTCTCTGAACTTGATGGTTTAGCAATTAGTAAAAGAAGACAAACTGTTTCAACTTCAGGAATTGCAAGTAAAATCAAAAAGCTAGGTGAAAAAGATTTAGGAATACAACTAGCTATTTCTCTTCATGCTGTTGATGATGAGCTTAGAAGTGAACTTATTCCTATGAATAAAGCTTATAATATTGCAACAATTATTGAAGCTGTTAAAGCCTTTCCAGTTGATACTAGAAAAAAAGTTATGTTTGAATATCTTGTAATTAAAAATAAAAATGATTCACTAGAAGCTGCTAAAAAACTTGTGAGCTTATTAAATGGAATACAAGCAAAAGTAAATCTTATTTATTTTAATCCATATCCAGGAACAACATACGAAAGACCTACTGTTGAAGGAATGTTACAATTTAAAGACTTTTTAAACCAAAAAGGTGTTATCTGTACAATAAGAGAGTCAAAAGGTCTTGATATTAGTGCTGCTTGTGGGCAGCTAAAGGAGAAAGAAGCAAATGGGAATTCTTGAAATTTCATTACTTGTATTTATAGCAATTGTAGCAATAGTAACAGGCGTAGGATTTTATATACAAAACAAAAAAGAAGAGGAGAAATAATTTAATGGCAATTACAAGATTTGCACCAAGTCCAACAGGATATTTACATATTGGTGGGCTAAGAACATCACTTTACAACTATTTATGGGCTAGAAAAACAAATGGTGAATTTAGATTAAGAATTGAAGATACAGATACAGCAAGAAACAATGAAGAAGCTATGAAAGCAATCATTAGTGCATTTGAATGGGTTGGGTTAAATTATGATGGTGAAGTATTTTATCAATCAAAAAGAACAGATATTTATAAAGTTTATATTGATAAGCTTTTAGAAAATGGGAATGCATATAAATGTTATATGAGTAGAGATGAACTGGATAGCTTAAGAGCTTCTCAAGAAGCTGCGAAACAAAATCCAAGATATGATGGAACATGGCGACCAGAAGCTGGAAAAATCTTACCTAAAATCCCAGCAGATGTAGAACCTGTAATTAGAATCAAAGCTCCAACATCTGGAACTATTGAATTTGAAGATGGTGTAAAAGGTTCTATGAAATTCGATGCTAATCAAGTAGATGATTTTGTAATTGCAAGAAGTAATGGAATGCCAACATATAACTTTGTTGTGGCTATTGATGATGCTTTAATGAATATGACAGATGTAATCAGAGGTGATGACCACCTTTCAAATACACCAAAACAAATTGTTGTTTATAATGCTTTAGGATTTAAAGTTCCTAAGTTTTATCATGTGCCTATGATTAATAATCCATCAGGGAAAAAACTATCAAAAAGAGATGGTGCAATGGATGTTATGGATTACAAAAATCTAGGATATTTACCAGAAGCATTACTTAACTTTTTAGTAAGACTTGGTTGGTCAAATGGTGACCAAGAAATTTTCTCAATGGATGAAATGTTAGAGTTATTTGATCCATCAAATATCAATAAATCATCATCTTCTTATAATGGTGAAAAATTATTGTGGTTAAATAGTGAATATATAAAAGCTGTTTCAAATGATAGATTAATTGAAGAATTAAAGTTTTTTGATTTAGATTTATCTCATCACCCTAAAAAAACAGAACTTTTAGATTTATCAAAACAAAGAGCTCAAACTGTTGTTGAATTAAAAAAATCTATTACTGATATTTTAGATATTCCAACTTATTATGAAGAAAATGGCGTTAAAAAATTTGTAAAAGAAGATACAAAAGATTTCTTAGAAAAATATCTTGAATTGTTAGAAAAAAATAAGGAAGACTTATACAATATTGAAAATGTAGAAGCAATTACAAAACCATTTATTCATGAGTTTGGCTTAAAATTTCCACAACTATTTCAACCTATAAGAATAGCCTTAACAGGTGGAACACAAGCACCTTCTGTTTATGATATTATCGCAATATTAGGTTTCAATGAAGTTTCTTCTAGGCTAAAAGAAGCCTTAAAAAGAAATTTCCAAAATACTTGATTATTTAATAATAATCTGGCATAATAACTATACATTTACAAAGGACAGAATAGATGAATATTTATGTAGGTAATTTATCATATAGAATGAATGATAAAGAGTTAGAAGAAGTTTTCACAAAGTTTGGTGCAGTAAAAAGTGCAAAAGTTATCATGGATAGAGAAACAGGAAAATCTAAAGGTTTTGGTTTCATTGAAATGGAAGACTCAGCAGCTGGAACTAAAGCAATCGAAGCTTTAAACGGAAATGAAAATGAAGGTAGAACTTTAAGAGTTAATGAAGCACAACCTAGAGCTGAAAAACCAAGAAGACAATTCTAATCTAAAAAAGTAGTGGTTTACTTTATAATCACTACTTCCTTTTTATACAAATAAAATAATCAAAAACACTTTCTTTTTTATGTTATAATTTTTTCAAGGATTATTATGAAAATATTATTATTAGAAGATGATTTAATACTTAATGAAATTATAGAAGAACATCTGAAGTCTCAAGAATATGAAGTTATAACCGTTTTTACGGGATTAGAAGCACAAGATTTATTATACAGCCAAAAATTCGATTTATTACTTTTAGATGTAAATGTTCCTATTCTTAGTGGTTTTGAATTATTAAAAGAATTAAGACAAAAAGAGATTTATACTCCAGCTATATTTTTAACCTCTCTAAATCAAGTAGATGATATTGAAAAAGGATTTAAATCTGGTTGTGACGACTACATAAAAAAACCCTTTGAACTTAAAGAGTTAGATATTAGAATAAATAATATCAAACGACTCTTTTTGATAAATCCAAATAACTTAATTGAAATATCAAAAGATATATTTTTAGATAAAAAAAATCTTATGATTAAAAAAGAACAAAATCACATACATATAACCAAAAAAGAGTGTGAAGTTTTAGAATATTTAATGAATAATAACACTAAAGTAGTAAGTATTAATGAACTTAGTTTAAATGTTTGGGCTTATGAAGAAACACCGATTTCATCAACAATTAGAACATATATTAAGAATCTTCGCAAGATATTAGGCGATGAATATATAATAAATTTAAGAGGAGTTGGTTATCGATTTAACAAGCAGTGAAAAAAGCACATATCTTAGATTTTTATTATTATATTTAGGTTCTTCTTTTGTTTTAATGGTATTTATTGCTATTCTTTATTACCAAAATGAAAAGATACTTTATTATGATTTAACTAAATCAAATATGCAAAATGAAGTCTCAAAAATCTCATCTTCAATTATACTTTCTCACATGAGTGGAAATGAATTTAATAAAAATGAATTATTAAAAAAGAAAGATTATAAAATCTCATTTTATGATAAAAATAAAAATAAAATATTTGGAAATCTTGATGAAGATATTGATTTTTCAAATAAGATTATTGAAACAAAAAATAGTTTTATTTTAGTTGATGATTCTGTTTTAGGGCATTTGGATATATATTATATTGCTTTAAAAGAGAATAGATATTTTAAAGCAATAGAAAAATTAGAATTAAATATCATAGGTATATTTTTTGTTATTTATTTAATTATTGCAATTATTGGGTTCTATTTAGCAAGGTTATTTTTAAAACCAATAAAAGATGAAAGATTAAAACTAAATAACTTTATAAAAGATACAACTCACGAATTAAATACTCCAATAAGTGCTATTTTAATGTCAACTGAAAATGAAAATTTAAGTGAAAAACAAATAGAAAGAGTAAAAATAAGTGCAAGAAGAATCTCAGAAATTTATAATGATTTGACCTATTTATTTTTAGAAAATAAAGAAGCAATTAAAAATATTCAAGAGTTTAATTTGAAAGATTTGATAAGTGAGCAAATGCAATATTTAGAACTTATGTCATCAAAAAAGAAAATTATTATAAATAAAAAAATAGAAGATTTTGATTATAAAATCAATAAAGATGATTTTATTAGGATTTTCAATAACCTAGTTTCAAATGCGATAAAATATAATAAAATAGCAGGGGAAATAGATATTTCACTAAAAAATAATATTTTAAAAATAACAGATTCTGGAATAGGAATAGAAAAAGATAAAATAAATGATATTTATAAACGATATTTTAGAGCTACAAATGAACAAGGTGGTTTTGGAATAGGTCTAAATATTGTAAGTCATATTTGCAATTTTTACAAAATAAAAATCACAGTTGAATCAAAAATAAATGAAGGAACAACTTTTACTTTAATCTTTTAGTTTTCTACACACAAACTCCCCACAAAAAAAATAAAATACTCTTAATTTAATATCCAAGGAGTATTTCAATGCAAAAAATAATCAAAATAGTTTTAGGACTTTTCCTTACATTTACTTTTCTAAATGCAGAACTTTTAGAGCAAAATGGGCAAAAAGATGGATACGAAGTAATATTAAAATCATCAAAAGCTTTAGTTGTAGGAAGTAATGAACTTGTGATTTCATTATCAAAAGATTCAAAAGTTGTAGAAACAGCAAAAGTAAAAGCAAAGTTTTTTATGCCTGAAATGCCAGGAATGCCTTATATGGAATCTGAGGATAATGCAACTTTTGTTGATGGAATTTATAAAATGAATATTAATATTCCAATGGGTGGAACATGGCAATATCAATTAAAATTTAAAACAAATGATGGCGTTGTTCATACTGTTAAAGGTAGTGTGAATTTATAATGTTAAAAATATTACTAAGCACATTTTTTGTGAGTTCACTTTTAAGTGCTGTTACAATTGATGAGTTGGTAAAAAATAGTTTTGAAAAAAACTATGATTTGAAAAGTATAAATAAATCAATAAAAGTAGCAGAAGAACAAATAAAAGTTTCTAAAAATTGGGAAAATCCAATGCTTGCTTTTAAAGTAAATAATATTGGATTTAATAAACCTTTATCAAATCAAAAAGAGTATGGAGTTGAACTTTCTCAAGTTATTCCTATTGGGAATAAACTTGATATTGAAGAGAATATTGCTATAAAAGATAAAAATATCGAGATATTTAATCTAGAAGATAAAAAACTGGAGTTGGAATCAAAAATATATGAGTATTCATATAATATTTTGATTTTAGAAAAACGATATAAACTTATAGAAAATTATCAAAAAAACATAGAGAAACTAGAAGAGTTAAATACTTCTTTGTATAAATACCAAAAAACTTCTTTAAATGAAGTTCTAAAAACAAAAATATCATATTTGGATTTGAAACTTGAACTTGAAAATTTAAAAACAAAAATTGATAATTTATATTTGAATTTAGAACAAATAACATATGAAAAAATCCAAAATATAGATGAATTTCTGAATATAAAAGAGATAAATAAAACTCAAATAAATCAAGAACTTTTTAATACTCATCCAAAAATAAAAGTGTTAGAAGAAAATAGTTTAAAATACAAAAATATGGCATCTCTTGAAGAAGCAAAAAAATACTCAAATATAACTTTAAGTGTTGAATATATGCAAAATGATGAACAAGATTATGGAAATTTAACGGTTGGTATTCCACTTCCTTTATATAAAACTGAAAATACAAATGCTTTAAAAGCCAAAATGAACTCAAATGAAACAAACGATAGATTAGGTAGTTATTTGCATAATTTATCTTTGCAAACTGATGTTTATTTAAATAATTTAAATCAAAGTGTTAGAAATTATAAATTAATTCAAAAAGAGATAATTCCTCTTAAACAAAAAATCCAAGAAAATATAGAAAATTACAATAGTTTTGAGCTGATAAAACCACAAGAAAGCATAGAAAATCTAAATGAATTAATAATTTATGAAACAAAAGCTTTGGATGAAGCTTTGAAATATTATGAAAGTTATTCACAACTTTTATATTTTACAAATAAAGGTATAAAATGATTAAAAATATAGTTTTTATCGCCCTACTTTTTAATGGGTTTTTACAAGCACAAATTATAGATGCAAAACAGTTATTTAATAAAAAAATGACAAAAGTAACAAAAGAAGAAGTTGTTGTAAACAAAAGTTTTTATGGAATTACAAAAATAGATGAATCATCTTTGGTTGATATTGTAAGTAGATTTGATGGATATGTCACAAAACTAAATGCTAATAAAAAATATATGACTATAAAAAAAGGTGAACCTTTATATTGGGTATATTCCCAAGAAATTTTAAGTATTCAAAATGAACTTCAAGTTGCAAAAAATTTTAATCAAAATATTTATCAAAGTACATTATCAAAACTTGATAATTTGGATATTTCAAAAAGTGAACAAGAAAAAATAAAAGCTGGAAAAATAAATTCAAATGGTGCGGTGGTTACTTCTTCTATAAATGGTTTATTAATGGAAAAAAATATAAACCAATCAAGTGCTATAAATAAAGGAAATATGCTTTTGCAAATGGCAAGTTTAGACAAAATCTGGTTTATAGCATCTGTTTATCAAAGTGATTTAGAGTATATAAAAAAAGATAAAGAAGCAAATATAAATATAGATGGAATTAATGAAAAGCTAAATTCGAAAGTAGATTTTGTTTACCCAATTTTTGATGAAAAAACAAAAACAGTTGATGTTAGATTTGTTTTAGAAAATAAAGATTTAAAACTACTTCCAAGTATGTTTGGAAAAGTTGATATAAGTGTTAAAAAAGATGTTATGTTGACTCTACCAAAAACAGCAGTTCTAAAAAAAGCGGATAGTTTTTATGTTTTTATAGCTTTAGAAAATGGAGATTTTGAACCTAAAAAAATAGATGCAAAAAGAATTTCTTCAAACAAATATGAAATAATAGGTGGTTTAAAAGAAAATGATGAAGTTATAAATAACGCCCTATTTTTACTTGATTCTGATGCTGTAACAAATGCACTTTATGAATCTGATAAAGAGGATTGGTAATAATGGTTGAAAGTATAATCTCATATAGTATAAGAAACAAATTTTTAGTACTATTTTTAATCGCTATTTTAACAATAGCATCTTTTTGGGCTGTAAAAAATACAAATTTGGATGCCCTTCCAGATTTGTCACCTCCTCAAGTTATTCTTCAAGTTGAATGGAGTAATCAAAGTCCTAAAACTATTGAAGAACAAATATCTTATCCTTTGATTTCGAATTTAATGAGTTTGCCAAATATTCAAACAGTTCGTGCGATGACATCATTTTCAAGTGCAATGATTTATATTATATTTAAAGATGGAACAGATAATTATGATTCAAGAAGTAGAGTTTTGGAGCAACTTTCAACGCTTCAAGGAACATTTCCTGTAGGTTCAAGTGTACAATTAGGTCCTGATGCTTCAGGTGTTGGTTGGGCTTATGAATATGCTTTGAAATCTAATACTAAAAGTTTAGAAGAATTACGAACTTTACAAGATTATTATTTTAAATATGCGCTTTTGGGTGTTGATGGAGTTAGTGAAATAGCGTCAATTGGTGGATATGTAAAAAACTATGAGATAACTCTAAATCAAGATAAATTGGTTCAATATGATTTAAATATAAATGAAATAAAAGAGATTATTCAAAAAAACAATAGTGATAACGGTGGAAGAATTATTTTAGAAAATGGTTATGAACAAATTATCACTGCTCGTGGTTACTTAAAATCTGTAAGTGATATTGAAAATATCACTATTAAAACTCTAAATAATATCCCATTAAAAATAAAAGATATAGCTGATGTTAATATAACTTCAAAAGATAGACGAGGTATGGCTGAATTAAATGGTCAAGGTGAGACGATAGGAGGGATTGTAATAGTTCGGCAAGGAGAAAATCCTTATTCAGTTATAAAGGCTGTAAAAGAGAAATTAGCCACATTAAATGTTCCTGATGTAGAAGTTGTAGAAGTTTATGATAGAAGTTCACTAATAGATAAAGCAATTGATACTTTAAAAGGTACTTTATTTGAAGAATCAATTATTGTAGCTATTATTGCAACGCTATTTTTGTTTCATTTTAGATCTGCTTTGATTATTATAATAACTCTTCCAATAACGGTGTTAATTAGCTTTTTACTTATGAAAGCTTTTGGAATTGGCTCAAACATTATGAGTTTAGGTGGAATTGCAATAGCAATTGGAGCAATGGTTGATGCAACAATTGTAATGGTTGAAAATGCCCATAAATATCTGCAAGGAAAAGAAAATATTTCAAATGAAGAAAGAATTGAAATAATCATAAAATCAGCAAAACAAGTAGGTCGTCCAATATTTTTTGCTTTAGTTTTAGTTGTTGTTTCATTTTTTCCTATTTTTGCATTAACAGGTCAAGAAGGAAGACTTTTTACTCCTTTAGCATTTACAAAATCTTTTGCGATGTTAACGGGAGCTATTTTATCTATCACTTTAGTTCCTATTTTGATGATTTTTTTAATTCGTGGCAAAATCATGGCTGAAGATAAAAATATCTTAAATAAGTTTTTTATAAATATATATTCGCCATTTCTAAAAATGGCTTTGAAATTAAGATATTTAATCGTAGGTATTTATCTTGTTGTAATTGTTTTTGCTTATAGTGTTTATGAAAAACAAAATTGGGAATTTATGCCCATGATGAACGAACAAACTTTTATGTATATGCCAGTAACTCCTTATGGAATTAGTATTGATATGGCAAAAGAGTTGGCTTTGAAAACAAATATTGTAATCAAATCATTTCCAGAAGTACAAACAGCTTTCGCAAAAGTTGGACGAGCTTTAAGTGCTACAGATCCTGCTCCTCTTGCGATGATTGAAACAATAATTACATTTAAACCTCAAAATGAGTGGAGAGAGGGAATGACATATAAAAAATTAATGGAAGAAATGAATGAAAAACTTCAAATTCCAGGACTTATAAATTCATGGACTTATCCAATACGAGGTCGAATAGATATGCTTTTAACAGGTATTCGGACTCCTTTAGGAATAAAACTTTATGGAAATGAACACAAAACATTAGAAGAAACAGCAAAACAAATAGAGCAAAAATTAAGAAAATATGAGGGAACTTTATCAGTTTCATCTGATAAAGTAAATTCTGGATATTACTTGAATATTCAAATAAATGATGAAATGATTTCAAGATATGGAATAAATAAAAATGATGTTTTAGAAACCATTTCTTTAGGAGTTGGTGGAACTCAAATCTCAACTTTTTTGGATAAATTAGAAAGATACCCAATAACTCTAAGATTTGAAGCAAATCAAAGAGAAGATTTAACTGTATTAGAAAATCTTCAAATCAAAACAAATCTAGGTTTTCAACCTTTACGATTATTTGCAAATCTAAAATATGAAGAAGGACCATCTGTTATATCGTCTGAAAAAGCATTAAATGTAAATTTCATTTATATAACTCCCAAAGAAAATATTTCTATAAAACAATATAAAGATGAAGCAAACAAATTATTAAAAGAGATAAAGTTACCAAGTGGTTACTATTTTGAATGGTCTGGACAAAGTGAATATTTAGAACGAGCAATGGAGAGATTACTTTATATTATTCCTTTAACTTTTATGCTTATATTTATTTTGATATATTTAGCTCTAAAAAATATGACATATACATTGATTATATTTTTCACTTTACCATTTGCATTAAGTGGTGGAATAATATATTTAGATTATTTAAATTTTAATATATCAATTGCTGTTGTTGTAGGATTTTTAGCCCTTTTAGGAGTTGCCTCTGAAACTTCTATTGTAATGCTTGTTTATTTAAATGAAGCAATGATTGAATTAAAACAAAATTGTTTAAATATAACAAAAGAAGAAATAGCAAAAGCTATTTATAAAGGTGCTGTTTTGAGACTTCGTCCAAAACTAATGACTTTGTTTACAATTTTAGGTGGATTAATTCCTATTATGTATATTCACGGGGTTGGAAGTGAAGTTATGCAAAGAATTGCAGCACCAATGATTGGAGGAATGGTTACTTCAACTTTTTTAACTCTTATAATAATTCCAGCAATATTTTATATTGTTAGTATAAGAAATAACATTTCTACACAGTAATTAAACAAAAATGATATAGAATTAAGTAATTTAAAAAAAGGATTCAAAATGAAATTCATAACAAAAATAACAAGTGCTTTGATCTTAAGTGTTGGTTTAGCAAATGCCGCTTCTTATAGTGTTGATAATTCACATACAAATGTAGGATTTTCTGTGAAACATATGATGATTACAAATGTAAAAGGTGAGTTCAAAACTTATGATGCACAAATTGATTTTGATGAAGCTACAAAAAGTTTTAAAACATTTAGTGCAAATGTAAATACAGGTTCTGTTGATACTGGAATTGAAAAAAGAGATGACCACTTGATAAGTGATGATTTTTTTGCTTCAGAAAAATTTCCTAAAATGACTTTTGTTATGAAATCTTACCAAGCAGATGGTAATGAAGGAAAAATGAAAGGTGATTTAACTATTAGAGGTATAACTAAACCTGTAGTTTTAGAAGTTGAAGATATTGCTAGTATAAAAGATTTTCAAGGAAATAAAAGAGTTGGCTTTTCTTTAAAAGGAAAAATCAATAGAACAGATTATGATTTAAAATGGAATAAAGCCCTTGAATTAGGTGGTGTTGCAGTATCTGAGGAAGTAAAAATTATAGTTGATGTTGAAGCTGTACAAAAATAGTATATAATTAAATAAATAAAAAAAAGGAAACAAATTGAAAATGAAATTATCAGGATTATTATTAGGATTTTTACTTGCAAGTACATTAGCATTTGCAGCACAAGGTTCATGCGGAGCTGGAAAATGTGGTGCTGAAATGAAAAAAGAGATGAAATGCGCTTGTAATATGAAAGACAAAAAAGATAACAAATGTACTTGTGAAAATAAAGAAAAATGTACATGTGATATGAAAAAAGAGATGAAAGGTTCATGCGGAGCTGGGAAATGTGGCGCTGAAATGAAAAAAGAGATGAAAAATGAAATGAAAGGCTCTTGTGGAGCTGGAAAATGTGGTTCTAAATAATCACTTATAAGAGGTCTTTTGACCTCTTATAAACTCTTATTTAAAATCTCTTTTAATAGTTTATTCGTATAAATATAAGCAAAAATAGCCGCACTATAAATCATAAATAAAACCCCAACCCATAAATAAATAAAATCAAGTTCAAAATACTTCACTATTAAATATGCAATTATTAATTTTGCAAAGATCTGTCTATAAATCCCGATATAAAGAATCATCTTAGGTCTTTTTATGGCTTGAAGAGTTGAAATACAAACAAATAAAATAACATAAGCGTAAAATATCCAAATTTCAATAAGCAAATAACTTATCCCAAAATCAACTACAATTGGATTAGAATCAAATAATGAAATTATTAATCGTCCTAAAATTGTTAAAAAAATGATTCCAACAGTTGCTATAATAAATCCATATTTAAGAGATACTTTTAAAGTTTCAATCACTCTATCATATTTTTTAGCACCGAAATTATTTGATACAAGGGCTAATACAGCAGTACTAAGACCAAGTGCTGGTAAAAGCATAAGTTGTTCAACTCTGTACCCTATTCCATAACCAGCAACTGCTTGAACACCATAGTGTGAAACAAAATATGTCAAAATTAGTGAACCAATTGCCATTGTAAGCATATTTAGGCTTGATGGTATTCCATGAGAAAAGAATAATTTGTAAACTCTAAGATTTGGAATAAAATATTCTAATTTTTCAAAATGAATAAGTTTTGTTTGCAGAACTTTGTAAGATAGATAACACATATTTATTACTTGGATTAAAACAGTAGATAATGCAATTCCTTTTATTCCCATTGCAGGAATAAATAAAAATCCATACATAAATAAAGGATTTAAAACTAAGTTAGCAAAAAAACCAAATATTAAACTATTTCTATATGTTTTTGTATCTCCTGTGGCTATCAAAATAGCGTTTAGCGAAAAGTTAAACATAAAAAATATTGCACCAAATAAAATAGGATTTATATAATCAAGTGAGATTTGCAAATATTCATCTTTTGCACCTAAAAACATAAAAAGGGAAGGTGCAAAAAAATATCCAATAATACTTAAAATAAGACCAGTAAAAGGAACAAAAAGAAGTCCTTTATGGGCATAAATTGAAGCTAATTTATATCTCTTTTTACCAAGAGCATTTCCTAAAAGTGCTGTAATTGCTGAACTAAAACCATATCCAAAACCAATAATTAAGAAAAAAATCATAAATGATAAAGTTAATGCTGATATTGCTTGTGTTGAAATAAGTCCTGCATAAAAAGTGTCAACAACATTGTACATGGTATTAAAAAACATTCCAACACTAGCTGGAATTGCTAATTGTTTTATTAATGTTGGGATATTTTGTGTGGTTAGTGTTTGTGAATTTTTTCTCAAATGAAACTGAATAGAGGACTATTCTTCTATTCTTATCATGGCAGGTTTAGTTAAAATTACACCTGAATTTTCTAGTTCATTCATAGCTTTTATAATATCTTTTTCAATAGATATATGTGTAGTTAAAAGTAAATTAGCACTTCCATTTTTTAATGGTTTTTGTAACATTGCTTCAATTGAAATTGAGTTATTTCCTAAAATTGTTGCAATCTTTGCCAAAGTTCCAGATTTGTCTGCAACTTCAAGTCTTAAATAATATTTAGTTTGAATATTGTCTTTTGACATTAAAGTGATTTTTTCGCCAGGTTGATTTTCAAAACCAAGCATTGGTGAACCTTTCCCTTTTCTTGCAATGTCAATTATGTTAGCTACAACAGCAGATGCTGTTGCATCTCCACCTGCTCCTGCTCCATAAAACATAGTTTCACCAACTTTATCTCCAACAACAGAGATACCGTTCATAACACCATCAACTTTAGCAATCATTTTATCTTCTGGAATTAAAACAGGATGAACTCTTAATTCAATTTCATTTCCTACTTTTTTTGCAATTCCTAATAATTTAATAGAATATTCAAACTCTTTTGCAAATTCAATATCTGCTTTTGAAATATTTTGAATTCCCTCAATTAAAATATCTTCAGGTTTAACATCAATTCCATAAGCAATAGAACCTAAAATTAGGAGTTTATGTGCTGCATCAAATCCACCAACATCAAAAGTTGGATCTGATTCTGCGTAACCTAAATCTTGAGCTTCTTTTAAGATTTCATTATAATCAACACCATCATTTATCATTCTTGTTAACATATAGTTACAAGTTCCATTCATAATACCTTGAATAGATTTGATATGATTTGCACTTAATCCATCTCTTAAAGCATTGATAATTGGAATTCCACCAGCAACTGCTGCTTCAAATTCAAAAGGAATATCACCTGCTAGTTCTTGAAGTTCATATCTATGATATGCCAAAAGAGCTTTATTTGCAGTAACCACTGCTTTACCTTTTAATAAAGCTTTTCTAACTATCTCATTTGGTTTATCGATTCCACCCATTAATTCAACAACCACATCAATAGAATCATCATTTAAAACATCATCAATATTATCTGTTAATTTAATATCAACATCTCTTAATTTATGTAAGTTTGAAACTACCCCAAGAGTTACTACAATTTCTTTACCAGCTCGTGCTGTTATAATATTTTTATTGTCTCTTAAAATATTTGCAACACTGGCTCCCACTGTACCAACTCCGATAATTCCAACTCTTAACATATTATTTTCCTATTTCTCTAATGATTTTAAATATTTCTTTACATTTTTTGCAGCTTGTCTAATTCTTTTTTCATTTTCAATTAGAGCAATTCTCACATACTGGTCACCATAATGACCAAACCCAATACCAGGACTAACAGCTACATGAGCTTCTGTTAATAATTGTTTTGAGAATTCCATGCTTCCTAAATGAAGAGCCACTTCTGGAATTTTTGCCCAAATAAACATTGAAGCATTAGGTTTATTCATTTTCCAACCAGCTTCTTCAAATACTTCAAGCATTAAATCTCTTCTTTTTCTATATTTTTCAACATGTTCAGCAACACAATCTTGTGGACCATCAAGTGCAACAGTAGCTGCAATTTGAATTGGAGTGAACATTCCATAATCAAGCCATGATTTAATTCTTTTTAAAGCACCGATTAGTTTTTCATTTCCAACTATACAACCCACTCTCCATCCTGCCATATTGTATGATTTACTTAAAGTAAAACATTCAACCGCAACATCTAAAGCACCCTCGGCTTGGAAAATTGAAGGAGTTTTATATCCATCAAAAGTAATATCAGCATAAGCAATATCTGAGATAATATAAAATCTTTCTCTTTTTGCCATTGCTACTAATTTTACATAAAATTCAGGTGTAACAGTTGCACATGTAGGATTATGTGGGAAGTTTACAACAACAAATTTTACTTTTGGAATTGATTCATCTATTGTTTTTTGTAATCTTTGAAAGAAAATATCTTCATCAACTTTAAATACATCATCAAATGCTAATTCAAATTTATGAACAGCAGCTCCATTTAACATAAATGCGTATGAATGAATAGGATAAGTTGGATCCGGAACAACAGCCACATCTCCTACATTTACAATTGCTTGAACTAAATGAACATAACCCTCTTTTGAACCCATTGTTGCACATATATGTTTATTTGGGTCTAAAAAGTCAACATCATATTTTCTTTTATACCAGTTGCTAATTGCAAGTCTTAATTTAAAAATCCCAGCACTTACGCTGTAACCATGATTTTTTGGTTTTGCAGAAGCTTCGATTAATTTGTCTGTGATATGTTGAGGCGCTGGACCATCAGGATTTCCCATAGAAAAGTCAATTACATCTTCACCAGCTCTTCTCGCTTCCATTTTAATATTATTAACTTCTGCAAACACATAGTTTGGAAGTCTTTTCATTCTCTCAAATTCAATTTCTGGAAACACTATTTACTCCTTAGTAATGTTAATTCCTTGCTTCATATTAGCAAGTGTATATAAATCATCAATTTTAATATATTTTGTATTGTTAGGCACTTCAAGTCTTAAACTTTTATGCAAACTATTTTCGTCATAAATTCCAATTATATTTAAAGCTTCATCGTAAAAAACCACATTTGGATACCAAATATTACCACTTGCTGATTTTATTGTAATTACTTTTGCATTTGATATTTTAATCATATACGGTTTAAGTGTATTTTTTAAAGATAACTGCTTATTGTTTATTAAATCTTCTGCTCTATAAATTGAAGAATTACTCGTGTCTATTGAATAACTCCAACTATAGTCACCCTCTCTTTTAATATCAACAATTCTACAATTTATTGATTGTAGTTCTTGTGATAATCTGAGAGGGCTTATGGCGGCTGCGGTTTTTACCTGAATAGTCCATTTTAGGTTATTATTAACAACTATTTCTTCTTTTATAACAAAATTATGTTGCCCTAAAGCTTTTAAAATATCAGTAAGATTTTTTGATGATTTTTTAGGATATTTATTAACATTAAATGTAATAGTAACATTTTGAGTTGATGGAAAGTTTAGTTTTAATACGCCATTATTTGATAATTCTTGAATAATTTTAGTGTAGTCAATCTGATTATTTGTATAAAAGTTATCTTCATTGCTAAAAATATGTGTAATTAGATTTTTATGAGTGTTATAATCACTATTTCCCAATAAGTCTTTTATTTTCATATCTAAGTTTGCACTTAACAATAATACATTTAATGCGATTATTAAAATCAGGTTTCTTATCACTATGTTCTCTTCTTTTATCTTTTTAAGTTATAAATCAAAATACCAGCAGCAACAGATACATTTAAAGAATCAAATTCATGTTCCATAGCAATTGCAACTTTTAAATCTAGTTTTTTTGCAACTTTTGGAGAAATTCCTGTTCCTTCACTTCCTAAAAATAGAGCTACTTTGTCAGATTTTTCGATTTTCCCATATTTTTTTAAATCAATTCCATCTGTTGTTGCACCAATTAGTGTAAAACCAGCATCTATTAATTCACTTGCTAAATCAACCGATCTTGGATGTATTGAAAATGGTAAATCAAGTAAAGCGCCTGAACTTGTTCTTAAAATTCCTGAATCATTTACAGTTTTAATATCAGCTGCAATTAACCCTTCAATCCCTAAAGAATAAGCAGTTCTAGCAATGGCTCCAATATTTCCAACATCAGTTACACCATCTAATACAAGAATAAAATTCATTTTTTTAAATTCTTTAATATCTGTATATTCAGCATGGGTAAGTTTTAAAATGAAACCTTGGTGGTTCCCGCCTTTTGCTAATGCTTGAGCTTTTTGATTATCTACTTTGTAGATTTTTTTGTCAAGTTTGGCAAATCTTGTAAAAAGTTTTGAATCAATTTCTTTTGAAAGAAAAATTTCTTCAATTAAATGAGGGTGTTTTTCAAGTACATAAAGTACGATTTGTTTTCCATATATTATCATTCGGGGATTATATCTAAAAAATGTTATAAAACTCTTTTGTTTTTTGAGAAAGTATTTACTAAAAAATTAATTTTCTAAAAGTTTTTGATACACATCTTTTATTGATTGTCCTGTGATTTTTGCTATTAATTTAGCTTTTATTTTTGGAGCAATATCTAAAGATAAAATATCATCTAAATCAAGATTAAAACCAACAGTTTCTTTTGGTTCTATAATTACAACCCATTCACCTTTGATATTTATATCTTTAAATTTTTCAAATAGATTTAAAGCGTTATCTTTATAGCTATTTTGGTGAAGTTTTGAAATTTCTTTTGCTAAAAATATTGTTCTATTTGCATCTTTTATACTTAATTCTTCAAGTAATTTTAAAAGTCTGTGAGGTGATTCATAAAGGATTGCTAGTTTATTATCATTTAAAACATCATTTAATTTTGAAGCACGACTTACACCTTTGTGGTCTAAAAAACCATAAAAAGAAAAAGTAGTATGAGGAAATCCACTCATTGCATAAGCTGTTAAAATGGCATTTGCACCAGGTAAAACATCATAAGCAATATCATTTTTTATGCAATAATCCACAAGCGAGGCACCAGGATCACTAACGCAAGGCATTCCTGCATCACTTACATAAACAACATTTTTAGTAAAAGTTTCTTTTGTTAAAGATTGTAGAATATTATTTTCGTTGTGAGAATGAAAAGATTTGTATTCTTTGTTTGAAAAGTCTAGATTTTGTTTTTCACCTAAAAGATTTAGAAGTTTTTTTGTGACTCTTGTGTCTTCACAAAAAATAAGTTCCGCCTCTTCAAGGATTCTTAAAGACCTTATTGAAATATCTTCAAGATTTCCTATTGGAGTTGGAACTAAGCACAGCACAATAGTGTACTATTTAGCCATGTTATATTTGTTTTTGAATTTCTCAACTCTACCAGCAGCATCAACAAGTTTTTGCTCTCCAGTAAAGAATGGGTGACAAGAAGAACAAATATCAATTTTTAATGTTTCAACATTTGATTTTGTTTCAAACGAGTTACCACAAGCACAAGAAATTGTACAAACTTTATAATCTGGATGAATTTCTTTTTTCATACCATAATCCTTAATGTAATTATTGTTAAATAAAAGGTCAAGTCTATTGCAAGCCCTTTATAAAACTCTTGGGAACGGGATTATAACGAAAAATACTTAATAATATCTGAATTTAAGTTTTCTATTATATTGGATGTTTTATCTAAAAATTGAGACTTATTAAAAGTATTTTGTCTTTTTGCAAGTTTAGTTGTATTTAACGATATTTTTTCTTCTAATTCTTTCTTTGAAAGTTTTCCGTCTAAATACTCTAATGTTTCAAGAATACCAATAGAAGCCATACAATTTGGACTTCTTGCGTATTTTTTTTCTAAAAATATAACTTCATCAATTAATCCTGAATTTATCATAATTTTAGTTCGTAAAGAAATTCTATTTTTTAATTTTTCTTTATCCCACAAAATTTCAAAAATTTTCAAATCTTTTGCAAGTGCAATTTTAGGATTTTTTTCAAAATAAGAAGTAGGGCTAAGTCCAGTTTGTTTATAAATGGCATAAGCTTTTTCTATTCTATATCTATCATTTTTTTCGATTTTTTGCATATAAGCATTATCTATTGAATAAAGAAGTTCATAAGCTTCAAGAGGCGTTATATCAAGTTTGATTTTTGTTTCAATACCTAATGATAAACCATCAATCAAGGCTTTTAAATAAAATCCAGTTCCACCAACAATGATAAGATTTTTTTTATTTTCTAAAGCATAATCTTTTGCTTTTTTGTAAAGTTCAATAAATTTAATTACATCAAATTCTTGATTTGGATAAACTTCATCTATTCCAAAATGAATAATTTCTCCTCGTTCTTTTAATGTTGGTTTTGCAGATGCAATATCAATTTCTTTATAAACACAAAGGGAATCAAGAGATAAAATAATAGAGTTTGTTTTTAATGCAATTTCCAAAGATAGGGCTGTTTTACCAGAAGCTGTTGAGCCAATTATTGCTATTTCTTTCATTTTTTTACTTTTGAGTTATTACAATCTTCTAATTTTTGATTTAATTCATTTATCTCTTTTTCTTTTTGAATTAAGATTCTTAACAAATCTGAGACATCTTTTGAACCTGAATCTTTAACTTCCATCTGAGTTTTAGAAGTACATGCACTTAAACCAAAAATTAAAAATAGGGCGCTTAAAAGTAGGGCGAATTTAGACATTTGTAACTTTCATAATAAAATAAAATTGATTATAACGAGAAAAAGGTTAATTCTAATTTTTTAATAATATCTTAGATACAATCATTTTTATGAATAAGCTTATACAAAAACTAAACGACTTTAATGAACTTGTGATGTTCAAACATTCAATCTTTTCACTTCCTTTTATTTTTATTGCGATGGTAGTTGCTGCAAATGGTTGGTTTGGATTTAAACTTTTGATTCTTGGAATTTTTGCAGCACTAACAGCTAGAAACTTTGCCATGGGATTTAATAGATTTATGGATAGAGATATTGATGCTCTAAATCCTCGAACAATAAATAGACCAAATGTTGATGGAAGAATTTCTGATACACAAATGTTTCTTTTTGTAATGGCTAATGCTTTAGGATTTATAGCTGTTGCATATTTTGTAAATGCTTTGGCTTTATATTTATCAATACCAATTTTAATAATAATTGGTTCATATTCATATTTTAAAAGATTTTCATATTTAGCTCATGTAATTTTAGGTATTTCTTTAGGATTAGCCCCAATCGCTGGGGTTGTGGCTGTTAGTGAAACGATTCCTTTTTGGGCAATATTCTTAAGTATTGGAGTTATGTTCTGGGTTGCTGGATTTGATTTACTTTACTCTTTACAAGATATTGAAGTAGATAAAGAACTAGGACTTCATTCAATTCCATCAAAATTTGGTGTTGAAAAAACAATGCAAATTTCAAAAATATTTCATGCTTTAACAGTAATTTTTTGGCTTTTATTTGTGATTATCTCTGATAGTTCATATTTTGCATATGTTGCAGTAATCTTAAGTGCTTTGATGTTGTCTTATGAACATTATTTAGTAAATAAAGATTTCAAAAAAATAGATAAGGCCTTTTTTACGGTAAATGGTTACTTAGGAATAATATTTTTTGTATTGATTGTTTTAGACAATATTTTCTTTTAATTAAGTTTTTAAGTAAGGTCGTGATATAATCTCGACCTTATTTTTATAATAACAAGTGCGTCTGTGGCTCAACTGGATAGAGCTTCGGGTTTCGGCCCCGGCGGTTGTAGGTTCGAATCCTACCAGGCGTACCATTTCCTCACTAAAATCATTTATTTAACCCTTAAATCATCAAACAATCAAATCTTTTTAAATATAAAACCAAATTGATGTAGATGGAACAGTAAGATATGCAGTAATTAATGACTTACCATTATGAAGAAATATTGATAAGATAACAAGAATGGTAGATACAATGCTGTTAAAAAATATTATCTATATGCAAAGAAATTCTTTGCATATAGATTTTTTTATTTTTAAGACTTTACAGTCATTCCTAATGCTTTTGCAACACCAGCACCGTAAGCTGGATCTGCTTTTGAGCAGTTATCAATATGTCTTTGTTTGATAAACTCTGGTGCATCACCCATCGCTCTTGCTGTATTTTCAAAAAGAACTTGTTGTTGTTCTTTACTCATAATATCAAATAGCATTTTAACTTGTGTAAAGTTATCATCATCCATTTCCCATCTGTTTGCTCCACCATCAATATCAAGTGTTGGCTCAGCGTGCTCTTTTTGCTCTTGCCACTTCTCAAAAGAGTTTGGTTCATATCCAATTGTTGCACCTGCATTTCCATCAACTCTCATTGCTCCGTCTCTATGGTAACTGTTAACTGGACACTTTGGTGCATTTACTGGAATTAAATTATGATTAACTCCAAGTCTATATCTTTGTGCATCACCGTATGAGAAAAGTCTTCCTTGAAGCATTTTATCAGGTGAGAAACTAATTCCTGGAACTACACTTGCTGGATTAAAGGCAGCTTGCTCTACATCTGCAAAGTAGTTTTCAGGGTTTCTATTTAATTCAAACTCTCCAACTTCAATAAGTGGATAATCTTTTTTCAACCAAACTCTTGTTAAGTCAAATGGATTAAATCTATAATGTTTTGCATCTTCTTCACTCATTATTTGTATAAACATTTTCCATTTTGGGAAATCACCTTTTTCAATACTTTTAAATAAATCTTCTTGATGTGACTCTCTATTTTTACCAACTAATTCTTGTGCTTGCGCATCTGTTAGGTTTTTAATACCTTGTTGAGTAACAAAGTGGAATTTAACCCAATTTCTTTTATTTTCTGCATTAATAAAACTAAAAGTATGACTTCCAAAACCATGCATATGTCTGTATGAATAAGGAATTCCTCTATCACTCATTGTAATTGTAACTTGGTGTAAAGCTTCAGGTAAATTTGTCCAAAAATCCCAGTTATTTGTAGCACTTCTTAGGTTTGTTTTTGGATCTCTTTTTACTGCATGATTTAAATCAGGAAATTTTAGTGGATCTCTTAAGAAAAATACAGGAGTATTATTTCCAGCTAAATCCCAGTTTCCTTCTTCTGTATAAAATTTAAGAGCAAAACCTCTAATATCTCGCTCAGCATCAGCAGCACCTCTTTCTCCTGCAACTGTTGAAAATCTTGCAAACATCTCTGTTTTTTTACCGATTTGTGAAAATATTTTAGCTTTTGTATATTTTGTTATATCGTGAGTTACTGTAAATGTTCCAAATGCTCCAGAACCTTTTGCATGCATTCTTCTTTCAGGAATAACTTCTCTATCAAAATGTGCCATTTTTTCTAGATACCAAACATCTTGCATTAACATAGGACCTTTTGGACCAGCTGTTAATGAATTATTATTATCAGCAACTGGTGCTCCAAATGCGGTAGTGAGTTTTTCTTTCATTTTTTCTCCTTTAATACATTTACATATTCACAGGTTAATAAAACTATAGAATATATACCATTATTATAGCAGACTTAATTATTTTAGTATCACCTTATTTTTCCCATTTTCTTTTGCCACATATAAGGCTTCATCTGCTCTTTTGATTGTATCGTTTACTGGTTCATTATTTTTATATAGTGTTCCACCAAAACTACAAGTAATTACAGGAAGATCATCTATTTTAGATTCTTCAATAGTTTTTCTTATATTTTCAAGTGCAATATTAAGTCCATTTTCTGAAGAAATTTTTAATATCATAATAAACTCTTCCCCACCCCAACGAATTAATATATCGTCATTTCTTGAAGTTTTCCCTATAATTGATACAAGATTTATTAGAATTTCATCTCCTACATTGTGTCCAAATGAATCATTTATATTTTTAAAATTATCTATATCAATCATTGCCAAACCAAAATACATATCTTCACTTTCAAAAGTTTCAATGAGTCTTTCATAATTGTTTTCAAAGAACTCTCTATTATAAGCATTTGTTAATTTATCTCTTAATGTTTTTTCTTCTAATTTTATATTTTCAAGCATAGTGTCACTAATATCTGTAAAACTAACTATGTAAATAGCATCTTCAAATTTATTTATTGTTACTGAAAAAGCATGAGTTAATCCGTTTATTCCTCTAATTGCAACGACTCTTTTTCTATGACTTAGTGTTTGAATTATGTTAACCCAATTTTCATTTTCTTTTACTAATGAAAGATTAAAGAATTTTTCATCTTCTGTGAATAAATCACTAATACATTTATGATTTATTTTGTACTCTTCAATAGTTTTAAATCCCAAAAATTGGAAAAACTTTTTGTTTGCAAATTCGATATTTTTTCCAGTTGTTAAAATTACCATATTATCTTGAGTATCTATAAATTTGTAGAGTTTATCATAAGCAACTTTTTGTGCTGTTATATCACTAATTACACCTTCAAAATAAGAGTGATGTTCATCATTTATTAATTGAATATTGTCATTTATCCAAATAATTCTCCCATCTTTTGAAATAATTCTATATTCCAAATCGATATTTAAAGTATTATTTTTAAGCATTAGATTTATATTTTTACGAACCATTGTTAAGTCATTTATATGAATAATACTTGCAAATGATACAACACGATTAAATCTTATTTCATCAATTTTATAGCCTGTAATTGTTTCTATTGCATTATTTACATAAAGCATCGTAAAGTTATCATCTATTTTACATCTGTAAATCATATCAGGAATATGAGAAACTAAAGATTCAAATTGTTCTTTAGTTTTTTTGATTTTTAATTGGTAAAGTTTAATGCTTGTAAGGTCATGAATTGTTCCTAATGATTGGATTACCTCACCATATTCATCAAAAGTGTGTCGACACTCTTCTTCTACATATTTTATTTCACCATTTTTAGTAATAATTCTATGTTCAACTTGATAATTTGTTTTATTTTTTATTGAATCATCATATGCTTTACTTACTTTTTCTATATCTTCAGGATGAGTATATTTTATAAAATTCTCATAACTAGCTTCAAATTCTTTAGGTTCAAATCCAAAGATGTGATAAACTTCATCACTCCATCTAAGTTTCTTTTTCACAACATCAAATTCCCAATAACCAAGTTGAGCAATCTTTTGTACTTCTTTTAGCACTTTTTCTTTTTTGAAAAGTTGGGTTTTTGTTCTATCAATTCTATAAACAAAATAAATTACAAATAGTGTTAAAAATATTAAAATTGCTAAAAATAAGAAATATTGCACTATAAAATCATGTAAATCATTATGTTTATTTAAAACTATAATATATGCGACGGTTTGATCTGAAACTACATTTTTTATGGGTAAATAAGTTGTTATGTAATAATTATTCTCATAAAAACTGTAAAAATTAAAAATCTCTCCAGAATGAAGATTTTTTTTACTTTGGGTAGGATTTTTTTCAAAATATTCTTTTAAAATAGCGCCCATAGTTTCATTTTCATTTTCTGAAATACTTCTTTCATGATAAAAATCTTCATTAATAGAACATGAAATATAATTATCTTTTTCTTCTTTAAATACAGTATTATCAACAACAGATTTTTTTATTATAAATGATAAGTCACTTGAAAGTTCTTTTCGTAAATCATTCATAATTGATTCCATTGAAACAGAAGTTTCAACACTTCCTAGATATTTATCTTTGTATATTAAAGGATAAACAAATCTATAACCATTATAAATTCTACCTTCTTCAAAACCACTAATAGGTTTTTGATATTCATTTACAAAAGCAACTGTGTGTCTTACTTCTGCTAAATTATCTCCATATTTTGTGGGTCTATGAAATCTTAAAAAACTATCGTTATTTTTTAAATGAAAGTGGAGTTGTTTGAGTTTATAATCTTCCATATTGTTATACATATCAATAAGATGTTCATATAAATTTTTTCTTATTGTTTCTTGTTCTTCTATTGATGATGTATAAACATTTTCTAAAATACTTTTTGTTTCTTTCGTATTTAATTTATTAAAATAAATGATATTTGAATAAACTTTGTATGCTTCAATTATTGTATTGTAAGTAACTTCAATGATTTTCTTTTCTGCATCTAAATGCTCTTTTTTTCTATTTTCAATAAGTGTGAAAATTACATATGTGAAAAATAAGCAGATGAAGAAAAAAGAGAGTATAAAAATGAACTTTTTCTTCAAAATGGAAATCCTATAAAATAATAGAGATAATTATATCTAAATGTACTTGTGTAAGAGCTAAGTATGTTTATACATATTTAGCTCTTTATTTTGTGATTAATTGTCTTTAAAATTTCCAATAATTTCTTTTGCTTTTTGTAAAGCTTTATCACTTGAATCTTTATCAAAAGTAAGTGCCACAGCCATTCTTCTTCCCACATGACTTTGAGGTTTTCCAAATACTCTAATAATTGAATCTTTTGTAAATGATGAATCATAAATATCAATAGTTGGATTGAAACTATCTTCTTTTGCTTTATAAGCAGCACTAGCTCCCGCTCCATAAGTAACATATTCAATTGGAAGTCCCAAAACAGCTCTTACATGAAGTGCAAATTCACTAGCACTTTGAGTAATCATAGTAACCATTCCAGTATCATGTGGTCTTGGGCTTACTTCACTAAAATAAACATGATCACCTTTTACAAATAATTCAACTCCAAAAATTCCACGACCACCTAAACCATCAGTGATTTTTTTTGCAATTTCTTGAGATTTCTTGATAGCAACTTCACTCATGTTCATAGGTTGCCATGAGAAAATATAGTCACCATCTTTTTGAATATGTCCTATTGGTTCACAAAATACAGTATCAACACCGTTTCTAACAGTTAACATAGTGATTTCATAATCAAAAGTAATAAACTCTTCAACTATTAATTCACTTGCATCTCCTCTTGCTTCTTTTGCTAATTCCCAAGATTTTTCCAAATCATCAACACTTCTTGCAACACTTTGTCCATGACCAGAACTACTCATAACCGGCTTAATAACACAAGGAAAACCAATTTTTGAAGCTGCTTTTTGTAAAGCTTCAAAAGTAGTTACAAACTCATATTTACTTGTTGGCAGTCCTAAATTAAAAGCTGCAAATTCTCTAATATTTTTTCTATTCATAGTTTTATTTACAGCATCTGCATTTGGAATTACATGAAATCCTTCTTTTTCAGCTTCAAAAAGTGCTTGAATATTTATAGCTTCAACCTCAGGTAAAATAAAAGTAGGTTTTTCTCTTCTTATTACATCAAGAATTTCATTTTTATTTTTCATATTAATTGTGTATGATTTATTTGCTACAAGTTGAGCAGGAGCGTTGTTATAACTATCAACTGCAATTGTTTCAATTCCTAATCTTTGAGCTTCAATTATAACTTCTTTACCAAGTTCTCCACTTCCAAGAAGCATAATTTTAATAGAATCAGATTTTAAAGGTGCAGGGAATTTCATATTTTTTATCCTTATTTATTAGTTTTAAATTATATTGTTGTTGTAAAAACTTTTTTTACAGCACCTTTGAAATAAATAGTGCCATTTCTTAAAGAAAGAGTTAACTCTTCACCACTTTTTGGGTAAACAAAAGTTGTATTTTTTACAAGACCCAATTCATTTGCTCTTAAAAAACATGCAGCCATTCCAGTTCCACATGCAAGTGTTTCACCCTCAACGCCTCTTTCGTAAGTTCTTACTTTGATAATTCCATTTTCTATTTTTGCAAAATTAACATTTGCATTGTGTTCATATCTCATTTTTGCACATAAATCATGGTTGTAAAGTTCTAAATCATCTACAATGGTTACCAAATGAGGAACGCCAGTGTCAACTAAATGCCAAAGAAATCCACCTTGAATAAACTCTTCATTTATTACTTTTGGAGCAGTTAGTTGTGTTTCAACAATATCATTTTCAACAAAAGATTTAATAAGTCCAGCACCTGTTAAAAATTGCATTTCATTTGAAGATACAAGATTATTAAAAAATGCATAATGTGAAACTGCTCTTGTGGCATTTCCACACATAGCAGCATTACTTCCATCACTATTGTAAAATAACCATTTAAAATCAGCTTGAGAAGATGGAATTATTACAACTAATCCATCAGCTCCAATTCCCTCTGTTCTATTACATAATTTTATAGCATCCAGCGAATAATCTTTTTCTATAAAAGTGTGAAAAATGATAAAATCATTTCCACTTGCGCTGTATTTTGTATATGTCATATTATTTCTCCAATTATTCTTTCAACTTCTGCTTGTAAATGTTTTAGATTTTGTGAATTATCAATTACCATATCAGCTAATTTTCTTTTTTCTTCAATATCCATTTGATTTGAGATTTTTAGTTTTGCTTCATTTTCATCGATATTATCTCTTTTCATAAGTCTTTGGATTTGTATCTCTTTTGGAGTATAAATTACTAATGACTTTGAAATCGGATAATTCATTTTTTCAAAAAAAAGTGGAATATCAACAAAATAAGGTTTATTTTGTTCTTCAAATATTTTTGATTCTTTGATAATTTGTTCTTTGATTAAAGGATGAAGTAGGGCTTCTAGTTTTAGTTTATTTTCTTCATTTGAAAATATAATTTTACCTAGCTCTTTTCTTAAAACTTTTCCATTTTCCACATATTGTTCACCAAACATAGAAGCTATTTTATTTGAATTTTCATCCAATAATTTATGAGCAATCAAGTCAGCATCAATTGTTAGAAAACCGTGAAGTTTGAAGAGGTTACAAACAGTGCTTTTGCCTGTTGAAATTCCGCCAGTTAAGGCGATTGCGTTTTTAAATAAATCATTACTCATGGTAAATATTTTACAATAATAATGATTTATTTATATTTAATAGCAGCAGGAAGTAGAGTTATCTTTTTGCAATACCAGTTAAAGCTCTATGCTCTGCTGCTGGAAATACAAAAGAAGCCAGTTGAATTTCAGCTGAATAATAATCTAATCCATCAAGTAAATCAGCTCTTTGTAGGTTTATATCAGCAGTTGGATGGTATCTTTTTGAAGCAAGAATAGAAGTGTTATGACCAAATTTAAATGGCATAGCAATCCAGAATTTTGTTCCAACAAGTTTTAAATCGGCAAATAATTGGTCTTCATCTCTTGAAAAAGCTTTTGATGCAAAAGCGATTAAACCATCATCTTTTAAAATTCTTTCAATATTTGCCAATAACAATTCATCAATTTTAACATCAGTTAAAATTATTACATCAATATTTTTTTCATTCTTTGATGTTAATAAAGATACATCTCCAAATTGGATATTTGATACTTTTGAATGTTTAGTAGCTTGATTTTTTAAACTATCATTCGTAGTTCCAATAATTAGAACATTCGAAGCTTCTTTGTGTGTACACAATGGTAAATGCACCATCATTTCATTAAACGCGTTATTATCTTTCATTATATATAGTCCTTAATATTTATAAACATTTTGCTATAATACCAAAAAAAATTTAAACTAATAGTAGATTAGAAAATAGAATATGAAAAAGGTGAATAATGGCAACAGTTAGTTACAAAGATGCAGGTGTTGATATTGATGCTGGAAATCAGTTTGTAGAAAATATCAAACCTTATGTAAAATCAACAATGATTCCAGGAGTTCTTGGTGGAATTGGTTCATTTGCAGGTGCATTTGAATTACCAAGTGGTTACAAAAAACCAGTAATTCTATCAGGAACTGATGGAGTTGGAACGAAACTAAAACTTGCAATTGATGCAAAAAAATTTGACACAGTTGGAATTGACTTAGTTGCTATGTGTTCAAATGATTTATTATGTAACTTTGGAGAACCATTATTTTTCCTAGATTATTATGCAACAGCAAAACTAAATGTTGAAGAAGCTACTCAAGTGGTAAAAGGTATTGCTGAGGGATGTATTAGAAGTGAATGCGCACTTGTTGGTGGAGAAACTGCTGAAATGCCAGGAATGTACAAAGAGGGTGATTTTGATTTAGCTGGTTTTTGTGTTGGAATTGCTGAAAAAGATGAGTTAAATAGAATCGATAAAATCAAAGCAGGTGATACTTTAATTGCATTACCATCTTCTGGTGTTCATTCAAATGGTTTTAGCTTGGTACGAAAATTACTTTTAGAAAAATTAGGAATGTCTTTAGATGATGATTTCCAAGGAAAAGCACTTAAAGATGTATTACTTGAACCAACTAGAATTTATGTAAAAGAGTTCAAAGCAAACAAAGATAAAATCAATGCATTAGCACATATTACTGGTGGTGGAATTACTGAGAACTTACCAAGAGTTTTACCAGATAATTTAAAAGCTGTTGTAAAAAGAGCAGATGTTAGAGTTTTACCAATTTTTGAATTTATGGGACAACATGTAGAACTAGAAGAGATGTACAGAACATTTAATATGGGTGTTGGTATGGTTTTAGTTGTAAGTGCTGAAAATGTAGATTCAGTTTTAGCAAACACTGATGGATATGTAATAGGTCATATAGCTGATGGTGCTAAATGTGTTGAATTTATCTAGTATTTTTTAGATAAGAAGTAAAAAGGGTGAGGTTAAGAACTTACCCTTTTTTTATGTCTTTATAATATTTTAAAATCTCCACAACTTTTGAAGCATATCCCCATTCATTGTCATACCAAACTAAAAGTTTTATCATATTATTTATTGTGTTTGTGTATCTATGATCAATTATAGTTGTAAAATTCTCTTTTTTAAAATCACTTGAAACCAAAGGTTCAAAATTATTTAAAACTATGGGAAATTTTTGCGTTTTTTCAAAATCTTTAAATAAATTAATAATCTCTTCTTTTGTTGATTTTTCTTTTGTAAATAAAGTTACATTTATAGCTCCAACCGTATCTGTGGGAACTCTTAGAGAACTTGAAGTGATTAGATTTTGATTTATATTTGGAAGAACATAAGAACAAGCATTTATAGTAGTTGTTTTATTTGGAATAATATTTTGAGTAGAAGATCTACCTAATTCAAAGTTACAATCAACATTTCTTGTGGCACTTCCCACAAAACTTCCATCTAAAACCCTTTGATGATTTAATAAAGGATGAATTGTAACAATATCACCACATAAAATCTCTTTTTTTTCATTAATTAGTTTTAAAGCTGGAAGTAAAGCTGTTGCATTACATGAACTGGTCGAAATTATTTTATGAATTTTTGGATTAAGTTCTTCTTCATTTGCACCTAAAATTATGTTTATATCAGCTTCATTATTTGGATGAGTTAAAAAAATAGCATTTACAGGCAAACTTTTTAGGAAATTTATATCTTCTTTTTTGCCACTTGAATCAATGATTATATCAATATTTGTTAAATCAATTTTATTTAAAGAATCAAAGTTTGTGATTTTTATTTTTGATGTTGAATTTTGAATATAATCTTCTTCAACTATTCTAAACTTATCATCATATTTTCCATATGTTGAATCATAGTTTATAGAATAAACTATATTTTCAACATATGGATTTATTTCATTTATAATAACTATTTCAAAATCTTTATTGGTAAGTAACTGTTTTAAAACAGCTTTACCGATTCTTCCTACACCATTTAAAAGAACTTTTATTTTCATTATCTAACCTATACTTTTTAATTGAAGAAGTATAGTTAATTTATAATTATAGTTTAGCCATTTCAATAAATAAAAAGTGTGAATTTCCCAAAGCTTTTATCTCTATTTTTTCAATATCAAGGATTTCCATTGCATCACCATCATTTAAAGTGATTTCATTTACAGAGGAACTTCCCTCAATTTGTACAAAATAAACTTGTCGATTTTTTTCTATTTTAAAATCTAAAGTTTTATTTGTTTCTAGTTCACTAACATAAATATTTATATCTTGATAAATTTTTATATCAGCAGTTCCATTTTGACTTGATACGATATTTAAAAGTCTGTTTTTTCTATCAATTTCTTCAAATCTTTTTGAACCATAAAGTCTAGGAAGTCCAACTTTTGGTGGAACTATCCAAATTTGTAGAAGCCTTAAATCTTCTGTTTTATGAACATTATGTTCACTATGATATATTCCATCTCCAGCGCTTAAATATTGAACTTCACCTCTTTTTAAAGTCTCAGAATTTCCCATTGAATCTTTGTGGGTAATTTCACCTTTTACAACATAAGAAATTATTTCCATATTTGCATGGGGATGAGTATCAAATCCACTATTTGCATGAACAATATCGTCATTTAAAACTCTTAAAACTCCAAAATTCATATTATTTGGATTTCTATATTCTGCAAATGAGAAATGAAAACGGCTTTCTAACCAACCTAGATTTGATGTTCCCATATTTTCTTTTGGTAATTTTTTTAACATTTTATATCCTTTTTATTATCAAAAATAAAACTCTCCATTGAGATATTTGAATAAAGCATCTCACTATTAAACGACTTTCCTTTTTTATTTATTGCATTTCCATAGGCAATAAATAGTGGTAAAAAATGCTCTGTTGATGGATGATTTTTATAAAAATTAATATTTTTTTGAATATTTTTTAGTTCATCTTCTTTTGCATTTTCTATGATATTTACAATATCGTCATTAAATTTTTTTGCATAATCTTTTATATTTTGACTCATTCCTGAATCAGCCAAATTATGGGTAATCCCACCACTACAAATAACCAAAGCTTCATTTTTAAATTGTTGAAGAACAACTCCTAAATTTATTAGTTGTTCAATACTATATGAACTAGGAATACTTATTTGTAGTACTGGAATTTTAAGATGTTCATATATCAAAGCTAAAACATTCCAAACACCATGATCATAACTTTTTCTATTTTCATCTATTGAAATATCGATATTTTGTTTTTTTAATTTTTCAATTAATTCAAAAGTTAATTTTTCATCACTATTTATCTCATATTTTACTTTATATAATTCATCTTCAAAGCCATAAAAGTCGTACATTATTTTGTTTGTATCTGGATTTATAATTTTTAAATCTTTTGTTAAATAATGTGCTGAGAATATAATAATATATTTTGGCATTTCTAATTTTTTTGCTAACTTTTTAATACTTTTTTTAGATTTAATATCACTCAAAATTATATTTGGAGCACCATGTGAAATAAATAGTGTTGGATTCATTGTTGTAAAACTTTAGCTAATTACTTAGCTAAAATTCCTTCCATTGCTATTTGAAGTTTAATCTCTTCACCAACTGCAACACCACCTGTTTCTAAGACTTTATTCCAAGTGATACCAAAATCTTTTCTATTGATTTTTCCCTCAAGTTCAAATCCAGCTCTTTGTTTTCCCCAAGGATCAGTAATAACTCCACCATTTTCTAAACTAAGTTTGATGTTTTTTGTTACACCTTTCATTGTTAAATCACCATAAACAGCATCTTTTTCAATTTTTGTTGCTTTAAAGTTGATTTTTGGAAATTTTACAGCAGAAAAAATATCTTCAGATTTTAAATGCGTATCTCTTTCTTCATTTGCTGTATTAATTGAAGCTACAACAATTTCACCACTTAATGATTTTAAAGTATTTGTTTTTTCATCATATTCAAAACTTCCAGAAACATCATTAAACTTCCCAGTTACATTTGAAATCATCATATGTTTTACAGAAAAACCTGCATTTGAATGTCCTGCGTCGATATTATAATTTCCTGCGAATAATGCAGTTGAAACTGCAAGTGAAGCTAAACCTAATTTAAAAATTTTCATGTGTATCCTTTTTTATTATTAATTTTATTGTACTAATTAGTACTTTTTAAGCAAAAAAATATCTAATTTGCTTTGTAAACTTTATTTAACAAATCATATAAAGTATCTAACTCAACATCACTTAAAACCTCTAAGGATTTTGTTAAATTATTTGCATGATTTGGAAATACCTCTTCAATAATATCTTTACCTTTTTGAGTAATTGATAAAATTGACGCTCTACTGTCATTTGGATCTTTTATGGAAGTAATCCACTCATCTCTTTTTAAATTTTTTACTACAACTGTTATATTTCCAGGTGTACTCATAGTCAATTTTGTAATTGAGCCAATATTTAAATCACCCAAGTGATACAAAACTTCTAATACTTTAAATTGATTAAATGTGAGATTATGTTTTGATAAATAATTAACAGTTAAATTAGTGATTTTTAAAGATGCTTTCTCTAACCTAACAACTATTTTCATAGATTTATCAGTTCTTTCACCATAAGTTTTTAACGATTTTTTATTCATTTACATACTCCTGTCGAAATTATATTACTAATTAGTAATAATGTCAAGAGTATTTTGATTAAATTATAAAAAAAGCTTTTTAAATAAAAAATGATTAACCTTTTCATAATGATTTTTTGGGTAAAATAATTCGTTTTGCTATAAAGAATGAAAAAATAAGGATGTTAAAATGCTATTGACGCCAGGTCCAACTCCAGTACCAGAATTTGTAAGAAAAGCGATGGCTGATATTACGATTCACCATAGAACTGAAGAGTTTGAAGCAATTTTTAAAAATACTAGAGAATTATTAATTGAATTATATGATATGCCTGAGGTTGTAATGTTGGCTTCAAGTGGTACAGGCGCAATGGAAGCTTGTGTTACTAACTTGACATATAAAAAAGCACTTACAATTAATTCAGGAAAATTCGGTGAGAGATTCGGAAAAATTTGTGCTGCTTTTGGTATAGATTACACTGAAATAAAAAATGAATGGAATACTCCTGTGAGTGTTGAAGCGGTTGTAAATGCAGTGAAAGCTGATTCTTCAATAGATGCAATTTTTATTCAAATATGTGAAAGTGCAGGAGGATTGAGACATCCAGTTGAACTTATTGCTGCTGAGGTAAAAAAAATCAATAAAGATATTATGATTATCGCAGATGGAATCACAGCAATTGGTGTTGAAAAAATCGACACAACAAATCTTGATGCTGTAATTACAGGAAGCCAAAAAGCTTTAATGTTACCACCAGGTCTTGCAATAATTGGATTATCAAATGAAGCAGTTGCTAAAATAGAATTAAAACCAAGAGGTTACTATTTTAATTTAGCTACTGAAATTAAAAATCAAAGAAAAAATACAACAGCATGGACAGCTGCTACTACTTTAATCATTGGTTTAGGTGCAATTTTAGAAAAACTAAAAGCTGATGGATTTGATAAATTATTTACACAAACAGCATTAAGAGCAAATGCTACAAGAGAAGCTTTAAAAGCTATTGGATTTGATATTTATCCAAAAACTCCAGCAAATGCCATGACTACTGTTTATACTGAGCAATCAAGTGCAATTAGAAAAATATTAGAAAATAAATATAATGTAAATATTGCAGGTGGACAAGATCACTTAGCTGGTAAAATCTTTAGAATTAATCACATGGGATTAGTTGAAGATTTCGAAGCATCTTGGGCTGTAAATGCTGTTGAATTAGCATTAGATGATTTAGGTATTAGAACATTTGATGGAACTGCTAATAGAGTTTTTGCATTAAATATGTTTAAAGGAAACTAAGAATAATGATTTTTGAACACGAAATTCCAAAAGGAAGTCGATTATACTTTGGTTCAATGGCAAAAGCTAAGAGAAGATTAGAAAATCAAGTTTGTGATATTTTAGATGATTGTGGATTTGAAGAGATATTAACTCCAAATTTCTCGTATTCTCAACATCAAGCAATCGTAAATGAGAAAAAACTAATAAAATTTTCAGATGAACAAAATGAACAAGTATCTTTACGAGCCGACTCTACTTTAGATGTGGTAAGAATAATAACAAAAAGATTAGGTAGAACAACAGCTCATAGAAAATGGTTTTATGTTCAGCCTATTTTTTCTTACCCTTCAAAAGAAGAGTATCAAATTGGATGTGAGTGGATAGATCATCATAATATTTCTGATATTATGAATTTAACAGCAAATATTTTTAAAGCTTTAAAAATAGAGCCAATTTTACAAATATCAAATATTAATGTTCCCGTTCTTGTTTCAAAAGAATTAAATATTGATATCTCTTTATTTAAAAATGGTGAAATTGCTACACTATTTAAATTAAATTGTGAGTGGTTAAATAAACTTTTAAAAGTAAAAGATATAAAAAGTTTAGAAAATGTAATAAAAATTGTTCCTGAATCTATTAAAGAAGAATTAGAAAAACTTCTTTCAAAAGCAAAAGAAGTTGATTATGGAAATATTATTATTGCACCACTTTATTATGGGTCATTAAAATATTACGATGGCATTTACTATCGAGTAATAAATGATAATTTAACTTTATGTAAAGGTGGAATGTACTCAAGTGAAGGAATAAGCTCACTAGGTTTTGCACTGTATACAGATAATTTATTAAAAATTTTAGAGGATTAAGAATGAGCGCAGATATAATAGTTGGTATCCAATGGGGAGACGAAGGAAAAGGTAAGATAGTTGATATGCTTGCTCAAAAATATGACATGGTTTGTAGAAGCCAAGGTGGACATAATGCTGGTCATACTATTTGGGTTGATGGTGTAAAATATGCACTTCACTTAGTTCCATCAGGAATTTTAAATCCAAAAGCTGTAAATGTAATTGGAAATGGTGTTGTTTTATCACCTGAAAATATCATCAAAGAAATGAGTCAATTTCAAAATTTAGAAGGAAGACTTTTTATTTCTGATAAAGCACATTTAAATTTACCATATCATGCATTAATTGATCAAGCAAAAGAGAGATTAAGAGGTGCAAAAGCTATTGGAACAACTGGAAAAGGAATCGGACCTGCTTATTCTGATAAAATAAATAGAGTTGGACATAGAGTTGGTGAATTACTTAATCCTACAAAATTAACTAAATCTATTTTAGAATATTTTGAACAAAATAGAGCGATTTTTGATGTATTAGAAATTGCAACTCCTAATGAAAAAGAGTTATTAGAAGAGTTAAATTCTTATAAAGAAAAATTAGCACCATTTATTACAAATACAACAAATATGGTTTGGAAAGCACTTGATGAAAATAAAAGAATTTTACTTGAGGGCGCTCAAGGAACGATGCTTGATATTGACCATGGAACATATCCTTATGTAACTAGTTCAAATACAGTAAGTGCTGGTTCTTGTACAGGTTTAGGATTGAGTCCTAAAGATGTAGGAATGGTTACTGGTATTACAAAAGCTTATTGTACACGAGTAGGAAATGGACCTTTCCCATCAGAAGATTTTGGTGATGATGGTGAAACTATGGCTCAAGTTGGTAAAGAGTTTGGGACAACAACAGGAAGAAAAAGAAGATGTGGTTGGTTTGATGCCGTTGCAGTTAAACACGCTTCTAGATTAAATGGTTGTGACCAATTAGCTTTAATGAAACTTGATGTTTTAGATGGTTTTGCTAAAATAAAAATCTGCGTAGCTTATGAATTAGATGGACAAAAAATAAATTATGTTCCAACTTGTTTAGAAAATGTTAAAGCTATTTATGAAGAGATTGATGGTTGGGAAAGTGTTGTTGGAATTAGAGATTATGATAAATTACCAGCAAATGCAAAAAAATATATAGAGAAAATAGAAGAAGTTACTTCTGTTAAAGTTGGAATCGTTTCAACATCTCCTGAACGAGATGACACAATTATAAGGGGGTAAAAACGCATGAGAATGAAATTACATCATACACCGTATGTCTCAAGAAGAATTACAAGAGATTTGATTAGTTGTGACTTTGTTGAGGTTAGAAAAGAGAAGCACAGTATTGAAGCAGAAGTTGAAAGAATATTAGATGCTGATTTAGAAAAAGAGTTTGGTCTAGATGAAAAAGTTCAAGAAATTTTAGAAGCTCAAGAAGAAGAAATCGAGTATTTAAATGCAGATAGAAGACAACTTTTTTGGATGACTAAAAAAAGATTAGCTAATGATTTTGGCGTAATTTTAAATAATGAAGATAGATTTTCAGATATTGCCCACCAAATATTAGATTATTTATGGGAAGAAGATTTTATACATTATACATGTTCTGATAATCAAATCAAAAATGTAATTTTCGCTTCTTTAGATGACTTTATGAAAGGCTTTGAAAAAGCTGACCATGAAGTTATGGCTAAATTAAAAAATTATAAAAGAAAATTAATACCAGGAACTGATGATTATGATCTTGTATATCATAGATTATATGAAGAGGAATTAACAAAAAGAGGATTGATATAAATGCAAAAAGTATGGATATATTTAGAAAATGGGACTTTTTTAGAAGCGAAATCTTTTGGTGCAACAGGAACATCTGTTGGAGAAATAGTTTTTAATACATCATTAACTGGATACCAAGAAATTATTTCAGATCCTTCTTATGCTGGTCAATTTATTACTTTTACAATGCCAGAAATTGGAAATGTTGGAGTTAATGATAATGATATGGAAAGTAGAAAGTGTCATTGTAAAGGTGTATTAGTTAGAAATTATCATAGTGAATATTCAAATTACAGAGCTCAAAATGATTTAGATTCTTTATTAAAAGAACATGGAGTTTTGGGGATTTGTGATATTGATACTAGATATTTAACAAAAATGATTAGAGATGAGGGAGCTATGATGATGATAGCTTCAACTGAAATTTCTTCTAAAGATGAATTAGTAAAACAATTAAAAGCAAGTCCACGAATCGAAGACATAAATTATATTGAAATTGTATCAACAAAAGAGTCTTATGTTCATAAATCAGGTGCTTGGAATCATGCTATCAAAGCTTATGATAAAGCAGTTATGAGTGATAAAAAAGTTGTTGTTATTGACTTTGGAGTTAAAAGAAATATTTTAAATGAACTTGTTAACTCAGGTTTAGAAGTGGAAGTTGTACCATCAACTTTTAAAGCAGATGATTTAATCGCAAGATTTGAAGCAAAAGAAATAGGTGGGATTTTCTTATCAAATGGTCCTGGTGATCCACTTACTTTAATAGCTGAAAAAGAACAAGTTCAAAAACTTGTAGAGACAGATATTCCAATTTTTGCAATTTGTTTAGGTCATCAAATGTTATCAATCGCCCATGGATATGATACATATAAACTAAAATTTGGACAACATGGTGGTAACCATCCGGTTGCAAATAATGGAGTTGTTGAAATCACAGCACAAAATCATAACTATAATGTTCCTGATAATATTGTAGAAATTGCAGATGTAACACATTTAAATTTATTTGATAATACTATTGAAGGTGTTAAGTACAAAAATAAAGAGATTTTTTCAGTTCAACATCACCCAGAAGCAAGTCCTGGTCCTCATGAGTCAAAATATATCTTTGGCGAATTTGCAAAGATTGTAAAATAGACTTTTTAATAAAAAAAGGGGAAGTTTAGATAAACTTCCCCTTTTTTAATGAATTAAATTTATAATATAAACTTAGAAATCAACTGATAAACTCCAGCACTAGCGATTCCTGCTGCGATTCCGGCAACAATATCATCACCCATAACACCTAATCCACCTTTTACATCTCTGTCGATTTTTCCTATAAATGATGGTTTCCAAATATCAAATAATCTAAAAAATAAAAATGCTATTGGTGCCATGTATAAGATATTTGAACTATTAATTCCGCAAATAGATAGTGTAATCCACATTCCTGCTAATTCATCTATTACAATCTCTTTCCCATCATGCATACCTACTTCTTTTTCATAAATATCAATTTGTTTTATTGCAATTACGGTAATTAATAAAGACAATAAAAATAGAGTTGATACATGCAAAAATTCAAGTAAAAATAATCCAATAATCAAAGATACAAATGAACCCACTGTTCCTGGTGCTTTTGGGCTTAATCCACTAAATCCAACTGTTAAAAAGAATTTTCTTAAATTCATAATTTATCCTTATTTTTTCTTTTCAATATCTAGTTTTTTTCGTTTTTCCCAAAGAGATTTTCTTGAAATTCCTAGTTTTTTTGATAGTTCCGTATCTGGATATTTATTTTGATAAGAAACAACCATCATTTTCACATAATCATTTATTGTCATAATATTTGAGTTTCCGATCAGTTGATTTTCATTATTAAACTCTATTTTTCTATACGGAAATTCTAATTCAGTTTCTAAAGTTGAAACAACACAATTTTTGTCTTCGATAAATTTTATAACAGTATCTTTTGCATTCTTTTTTAAAGTATGAAAATCAGTAAGATAAATGATTGATTTACCTTGAATAACATTTACTTGTTTTTGCCATGATGTTGAAGTCAAAGAGACAAAATTAATAGGTAAATCCATTTTTCGTGAAAGTTCAAAAACTAACTTATCTGCAAATTTTTGAGAATTAGATTCGATTAAAGTTGGAAATGACGGAGGCAATAAAACATCTGTTGTATCAATTTCAGCCATTGTAAATTCAAAATATTCTTTTAATGTTTGTAACTCTCTTTTTAAACTTCTGCAATCTTTATAGTGATAAATTTTTCTAATTAATTCATCCATAATAAATGGTTTCATAATATAATCTTTTGCACCATCTTTAATAGGATTGGTAACCGTTTCATCTGAAATATAAGAAACTAAAAGCAGTATAATTGAATTTTCTGAATATTTTTTTATAATATTTTTGCATAAAGCAGATGGCAATGATGTTGATAAAAGAATAGTGTCGTAATCTTTTGTTAGATTATCAATATTTGGTGATTCAATATAATCACAACTATGTCCATCATCAAGCAATCTTGACACAACTTTTTGTGCTAGATAAATCTCATTTTCAATAATTAATATATTCATTTTTGCTTCCAATTATAATATTTCAGTGTAGCTATACTTTGAACAGCTACTCCCTCTGCTCGTCCTATAAATCCCATTTTTTCAGCAGTTGTTGCTTTTACATTAATAAATTGTTTTTCAATATTCATTAACGCAGCTAATGAACTTTTTATTTCATGTTTAAATGGATTTATTTTTGGTTTTTGTGCGATAATTGTTGTATCTATATTTACAATTTCATAACCAACATTGTAAATAAATCTAACAATATGTTCTAATAAAAGTTTTGAATCAATACCTTTATACTTTTCATCCGTATCAGGGAAAAATTCTCCAATATCTCCAGCTCCACAAGCACCTAAAAGTGCATCAATAATTGAGTGAATTAAAACATCTCCATCACTGTGAGCTTTAAATCCATATTCGTAAGGAAGTTTAACTCCTCCTAAAAACATCTCTTTGTTATCTTCAAAGGCGTGAATATCAAAACCTGTTCCTGTAAAAAAATTGTTTGATGGTGACTTTAAAGGAAGTTCATCTAATTCATTTCCTAAAGTTAGTTTTTTGCTTTCAATACTTCCTTGAATATATTTGATTGTTCCATTTATTGCTTTTATAGCTGAACTTTCATCTGTGAATTCAATTTGAGTATTTAAGGCATTTTTTAAAGTTTTTGTTAGGGAAAGTTGTGGTGTTTGGATTAATTTTACTTCATCTCTATTTATCGTAGTTGTTTCATAAATTACTGTATCAGTCACATTTAAAACAGGAACAATACAATCTGCATTTTCTTTTTCATCTAAAAGATTTTTAATTACACTTTGGGGAATACAAGCTCGTGCTACATCACTTATCATTACATATTTTGTTGTTACAAACTCTAAGCAGTTTAAAATAGATTTTTGTCTAGTTTGTCCACCTTTTACAAAAGTAAAATCATCTGTGAAATTTTTCATATAATTTAATTCATCTTCATGGGAAGCAACAATGATTTTATCAAATTGTGAAAATGAAGCTAATCTTTTAGTGACACTTAGCCATAAAGGAATATTTTCTATTCTAATCCATTGTTTTTTTGTTTTATGTTCAAACCGTGAAGAATTACCCGCGCATAAAACAATGAGTGTAACATCTAACAACAAAAACCCCTTTGTGTAAAAAAGTTACAAATTATAGTATATACTTACTTATGCATAAGTTAAGAATTTTGATTAATTACCTCTTTTATGACATCAATAGAGTTTACAAAATGTTCAATATCAAAACCATATAAACTTACTTTTTCTAAAGCTTTGTGAATATTCTCATCACTTAATGGATAACGAATATCACATAGGATTTTGATGATTTCTAAAATTTGAGCTTTTGTTTTAAATTCATTAGGACAAGATTCGATATTTTCTGTAAAGGCAATAGGAATAATTATATTAGGGCTTATGTTCCATTGTTTAAAAATATTAGCAGTAATTCTTGCACAACTATATCCTAGGAACTCTTTTTCACAAAAAGTCGTATCTTTAGTCTCTTCTAATTCCATTAGAAATTCTTCGGATTTTCTATTTTTTTGGATTACTTCTGAAATGATAAATTTGCCAACTTCTTGTAAAAATGCAGGTAAAAGTAACTCATTTCTCAAATCAAGATTTATATTTGAAACCCAAGTGTTTACAATATTACTTGCTAATGCACTAACAAAAAGAAAGTCTTCATTTTTTACAGCATATGCTAATAAATTGCTATTTATTGTATTTTGAATTGCACTGCCAATAGCAATTGAAATTGTAAAATTAATTCCAAGTAGGTTTATTGCTCTACTTAAAGTCTCGATTCTACTTTTAAATCCAAACATACTAGAGTTTGCAATTTTTAAAATGGTTACTATCATTAAAGGATCTTCTTCAATAATAGAAATCAATTTTTTAATATCGTTATTTCCAATACTTTTATATTTTTCAAGTTCAATTACACTTGATGGAAGTTGTGGTAAAGAGTTTATCTCTTCTAGTAAATCTTTTTTCATAAATATCAATACTTTATATTAATTTCATCATCTTCATTAATTAGAAGATTGTATTTTGTATCTTTTTCTTTAAAATTATCTAATACTTTGTAAATGTTTTCTCTAATAAAAACTTCATTTTCTTCTAAAACTAATAAAAAACTTGCTTTATATATAGTTGTAAAAATGAATCTAATCGTATATCTTGATAAAATAAGTTGATGATCTTCAAAACCTGTTTCTAAAGTAGTTAATTCTTGAGTTGTTTCAAAAATTTCAGTTTGACACAATCCATGAAATATATTATTTGAAATAAAACTTTCTAAAGAAGATTTAATCTCATCTATTAAAGTAGTCTGCTTAATTTTGTTTTTTATTATTGAAAATTCGTTTTCTAAACTTTTATGTTTAGTTTTTAAAAATTCATCTAAAATCAAATCTGTTGAGAGTTGAATATTATTTAAAATCTTAGAATTTAGCTCATTATATTCATTTAAAAGAATTTCTAAACCATTAATTTGTATAAAAGTAGCATATAATTTTTTTGCTTTTTCTAAATCAATTTGATTTGTTGAATAAAACAAAGAGATACTTAAATATATTTTTGAATAAATGCATAATAAATGAGATGCTATTTTATAGTCATTTACATAGGCATGAATTTTAGTCAAAACATCTTCAATTTCTGAATTATATTTGTATTTAATTGATTTATTTATACATAAATCAAAAATTGCTAATTTAAAATATTCATGATAATCATTTTTTATAGGATTATATTGTGTAAGTATTTGAGCAATATGATAATACTTATAAATAGGAATATTTTCATCAAAATATAAAAGTTGAAAAATTATCTCAATATTTGTACTTGTTAAATTATCTTGTGAAAAAATAAAATCATTAATAACTGAATTATAATCAAGCTTTTTCATAAAATCTTTATGTACTTCATAAGTAGTTAAAAGTGAATTTAAAAGATTATTTTGAAACTCTTCTAGGTTTGTTGCAATCACTTCACTTGGGAGATATAAACTAAAATTTTTATAATAAAACCTTAAAATCTTTTGAAAATATTCTGAATCAAAATATAAATTTTCATCAAGATTAGATTTTAAATCTTTTATTAGCGTTAAAATAAGAACTGAACAATTCTTTTTAAATATTAAAAATTCAAAAGAATCTATATTTTCATTTCCAAAATTACTATCTTTTGATAAAATATAACCATCTTCATATCTTTCAAGAACTAATAAATATTTTTTAAAAGTAGTTTTTAAATTATTTATATCTATTTTAATATCGTCATAAGAAAAGTAATATAAATATTTTCCTTGAATGTTATTTAGTTTGTTTAATTTATTTTTATCAAGTAAAATAGTAAATTTTATTATATTTATAGATTCTGTCATTAAATCAATAAAAAATTGAATAGATTTTTTTTCAATAAAATCAATAGCATTAAAACTACATATTAATGTAATTGTTTTTAATAATAGAATGTATGAATCAAAAGTTAGAGAAAATAGTTTTTCATCTTTTGAAAATAATTCTTGTAATTTTGTTTCATAAAACCTAAATATATTGGAAAGCGCATCAAAATCGTAGTTATTATATGACTCTAAAATCTTTTGATTTGTTCCAATACTTAAGATATGCAAAATAATATTAATGTCTTTAAAAAAATAAATAGAGTCTTTTTTTCTAATATTAAAAATCTTTTTTTCAATATAAAAATTTATATTTTCTTTAAATGTAAGATTTTTTAAAAATAAATCTTCTAAATCTTCTGGAATTTTTTCTTTTTTTATAAATAAAGTTTCGATGTAATTAATAGTATATAAGATGTTTTTTTCAATAGAACTTATTAGTTGGTTGTCATTTTCTAAGATATTATATTTTTCTAATATGAAATCTATTTGTTTTATACAATCTTGTTGTTCTAATTCTTTATTTGTATAAAAAGAAAAAGAAGCGGAGTTTATAGAATTTTTATCAATAATCATTTCTACTCCTATTGTATATTTGCTTTTATTATATAGAAAAGAAACTTATACAAATAATAATTTAAAAATAAGGGAAGAATTAAGGTTCTCTAAATATTTTTAGCTATAATCGATTTACATTTCAAATATAATAAACTATAGGATTTTAAAATGAGAACTTGGTTAGACAATCATAAAAACGACAAAATTAGAACTCAAATGTATTATGCAAAACAAGGAATTATTACGCCAGATATGGAATATGTGGCAAAAATTGAGAAACTTGAACCTGAGCTTATACGAGCTGAGATTGAAAGAGGAAGATTAATAATCCCTGCAAATGTTAACCATAAACATCTAGTTCCAATGGCAATTGGAATTGCATCTTCATGCAAAATAAACGCGAACATTGGTTCTTCTGCACTTGCTTCAAATGTTGAAGGTGAAATAGAAAAAGTTGATGTTTGTTTAAAATATGGTGCTGATACAATCATGGATTTAAGTACAGGTGGTGACTTAGATATGATTAGAACAGCTGTAATAAAACACTCAACTGTGCCTATTGGAACAGTTCCTATTTATCAAATTTTACACGATGTAAAAGACAAAATTGAAGATTTATCTATTGAAGTTATGTTAAAAGTTATTGAAAAACAGGCTCAACAAGGGGTTTCATATTTTACAATTCATGCTGGATTCTTACTTGAATTTATGCCTCATGTTGCAAAAAGAAAAATGGGAATAGTTTCAAGAGGTGGTTCTTTAATGGCTGCTTGGATGATGCATTATCATAGAGAAAATCCATTTTATGAAGCATTTGATGAGATTTTAGATATTTGTGCAAAATATGATGTTTCTTTATCTTTAGGAGATTCATTAAGACCTGGATGTTTAGCTGATGCGTCTGATGAAGCACAATTGAGAGAATTAAAAGTTCTTGGAGAATTAACTTTAAGAGCTTGGGAAAAAAATGTTCAAGTTATGATTGAAGGTCCAGGACATGTTCCTTTAAATCAAATTGAAAGAAATATGAAACTTGAAAAAGAGTATTGTCATGAAGCTCCTTTTTATATCTTAGGACCACTTACAACTGATATTGCTGCTGGTTATGATCATATTTCATCTGCTATTGGTGCAGCTGTTGGTGGATGGCATGGAGCATCAATGCTTTGTTATGTAACACCAAAAGAGCATTTAGGTTTACCAAATGCTGAGGATGTTAGAAATGGAATCATTGCATATAAAATTGCAGCACACTCGGCTGATATTGCAAGAGGAAGAAAAGGTGCAAGAGATATTGATGATGAAATGAGTGATGCTAGATATGGTTTTGATTGGAATAGACAATTTGAATTATGTTTAGATCCGGAGAGAGCAAAAGAGTACCATGATGAAACACTTCCTCAAGATGTATTTAAAGAAGCAGAGTTTTGTTCTATGTGTGGACCAAAATTTTGTTCATATAAAATAACTCAAAAAATTGTAAAAGAGCACGGTCAAGCAATGCTTGATATTGCAAACTAAAATTTAATAAAAATAGGATTAATAGCTATCAATTAAGACAAGAATTATCCTATTTTAATTATAATATTCAAAATATAAATATTAAAGGATTTTTCTATGGCAAATGTTGAAGATATTAAAAAAGAACTAGAAAATGTTAAGTATCCAGGTTTTGCAAAATCAATTGTTGAATTTGGATTTGTAAAAGATATTCAAGTAAATGGAACAAATTGTTTAGTTTCACTTGATATTACATCTACAGCTCCTGAAGTTGAAGCTCAATTAACAAAAGAAATCAATGCCTGTTTAAGTGCTATTGGAATGAATTTAACTCTGAATTTTAACAAACCTCAAGAAGCAAAACAATCAAGTAATAGTGTAAGTGGAAAAAATATTGCACCACAAATTAAAAAAATTGTAATGGTAAGTTCTGGAAAAGGTGGAGTTGGGAAATCAACTACAACTGTAAACTTAGCAGTTGCAGCTGCAATGCAAGGTAAAAAAGTTGGTATTCTTGATGCTGACATTTATGGACCAAATATCCCTCGTATGATGGGTTTAAATGGTAAAGAAGTAGAAGTTGTAGGAGACAAAGCAAAACCATTAAATGCTTATGGTGTTGATGTTATGTCTATGGGAATGCTAATGGAAGAAGGTCAAGCTCTTATTTGGAGAGGGGCTATGATTATGAAAGCCATTCAACAATTATTAAGAGATATTTTGTGGGAAGAATTAGATATATTATTTATTGATATGCCTCCAGGAACTGGTGATGCTCAATTAACATTGGCTCAAAGTGTACCTGTAAGTGCTGGAATTAATGTTACAACTCCTCAACATGTTGCCCTTGATGATTCAAGAAGATCTTTAGATATGTTTAAAAAACTTCATATTCCAGTTGCTGGAATTGTTGAAAATATGAGTGGATTTATTTGTCCTTCTTGTAATACAGAATCTGATATTTTTGGAATGGGAACTTGTGAAGCATTAGCAGTTCAATATGATACGCAAGTATTAGCAAATTTACCAATTGAACCAGCTATTAGAGAGGGTGGAGATATTGGAAAACCTATTGTTTACTTTAATCCTGAATCTATTTCAGCAAAAAGATATATGATTGCTGCTGATAAATTAATTGCATTTTTAGAAAGTGTTGATGATAATATTAGTAATTCAGCAATTCAACCAACAACACCTCCAGGTGTTAGTGCATGCTCAACGGCTGCTAAACCAAAAGAAGAGCCAAAAAAGAGTGATGAAAGTTGTGGTACTGGATGTGGTTGCCACTAGTAGTATTTAGATAAAAAGCCTTTTGGCTTTTTTCTAACTATTTTTCACTTCTTGAGTTTTTTTCTTCAATCCCAGAAATTCCAAATCTTCTAGCTAATTCTTGTTTAACTCTATCAGGACTAATATTTTTAGATGCAAGTGCTACTAAAACATGATATGTTATATCAGCAGCTTCATAAATAATTTCATCAGTATCGTTATCTTTTATAGCAAAAGTAAACTCACCTGATTCTTCAACTATTTTTTTAAGCATAGAGTTTTGTTTGCCTTGAAGAAGTTTTGCTGTGTATGATTTACTTGGATCATCATTTTTTTTCTCTTGGATAGTGTGATATAAAGTATCAATTATTCCATAAGCATTAGCTGTATTTATTTCTACATCACTTATTGTTTCATTTGTATTAAGGTTTGTAAAAAAGCAAGATTTTCTTCCTGTATGACATGCAACTCCTGATTGATTTACTTTTAAAAGTAATGTATCATTATCACAATCAATCAAAATTTCTACTATTTCTTGTAAGTGATTTGAACTTTCACCTTTTTTCCAAATTCTTTGTTTACTTCTGCTGAAATAGTGAGCAAACGAAGTTTTTATTGTTAATTCAAGTGCTTCTTGATTCATATATGCAAGCATTAAAACTTCATTTGTAGTTGCATCTTGAGTAATTACTGGAATTAAATTATCCATCTTTTCCCAATCTATTTTATTCAGTTGTTCCATAATCTTTTCCTTTAAAAATTTGTTTTAACATCGACTTTCCAGTAATCGATAGTTCTTTCTTCTTTATTAATATTCATATCAAATCCAAAATCATATTTTTCTTTATGTGCTTTTTCTTCTTCTTTTCTAAATTCTTTAGTTTCTTCATATTTAATAGTTTCATCATATTTTATTTCAGGTTTTATTATTACAACAGATTTTACCTGTTTTGCAGAAACAGTATTTGTTAGGATTAGAGAAGAAATGAAGATTAATAAAAAAGAGACTTTTCTCATGGTTTTAAAAGAAGTAGTTTCCTACTTCTTTTTATTTACTTATAATAGCATCTCTTGATTTGTCTTTTGTATCAACCCAAATATTTGGAGTTGAACCACCAGGAGTTAAGAAAATTTTTGCATCTTTGTTTTCTCTTAATGCTTCGTTGAATTTCCCTTGAACTTCAATTTGTTGCATATTTAATAAACTAGGAGTTAAAGATTCAGCTATAGATTTATTAGCAACAGCTTGTGCTTTTGCTTCAATAGTTACAGCATCAGCTCTACCTTGTGCTTCAATTCTTTTAGCTTCTGCTTCTCCAGTTGCTTGTGCAGCTCTTTTTTCAGCTTCTTGTTTTGCTCTTAAAACTTCGTATCTTACTCTTTCAGATTCTTGATTTGCAATTTGAACTCTTTCAATCTGCTCTTTAATTTTCTCAGGAAGTACGATTTCTCTTAATTGAACAGATTCAACTGTAACAGATGCATCTGCTAAATCAGTAACTTGTTGTTTAATTAAACTATCAAGCATTGTAGCAATTTCATTTCTTTTCATTGGAAGTTCTTCTGCATTGAATCCACCAACAACATTTCTTACAACATTTCTTACAACTGGATTTACTATCTTATCTTCCCAAGATAATCCCCATGTAGCAATAGTAGCAGGTGCTCCTGAAGCTGTAAGTCTATATTGAACTGTAAGTTCAATAGAAACAGGTAAACCTCTTGAATCAAGAACACTAATTGCTGGATTTATTTTAATACTTGCATCAAATCCACTCATTTCTTCAATACTTCTATAGTTTAAAAGTCTTACTTTAGTATCAACAATTATAACTTTTTGAAAAACTGGCATATAAAAATGGAAACCAGGATTTAATGGAACTTCATCATATTTACCTGTTGTTGCTTTAATCCCAACTTGTCCTGATTCAATAATTACAAATGGTTTAAACATAAAAAGTGCAGCAATAACAATAATAACCACATAAAACATTCCTGCTTTTTTACCAAAATTTTTGAAAAATTCAGGTGTCTCAAATGGAGGTTGAAAGTTTCCTCCCCCACTATTGTTGTTATTTCCACCACCGTTATTCTGTTGTCTGTTTTTAAAATAGTCGTTATCTATTGGCATAATTTCCCTTGATTTAATTATTTAGTTAGCTAATAATAATTAAGATTAGTTAACATATGTTAAATACTTAACATACTTTTCGTTTTTACCAGCTACTACATCAAAGTATGCTGATTGTATTTTTTCTGTGATTGGACCTCTTGATCCACAACCAATAATTCTTGCATCTACATCTCTAATTGGAGTTATTTCAGCAGCTGTTCCTGTGAAAAATGCTTCATCAGCAATATAAACTTCTTCTCTTGAAATTCTTCTTCTAATAACTGGAATTCCTAAATCAGCAGCTAATTCAATAACAGTTGCTTGTGTAATTGATTCTAAAGTATTATCATTTGGAGGAGTGATTAATGCACCATCTCTTACAATAAAGAAACAAGCACCTGAAGCTTCTGCGATATACCCTTGGTCATCTCTTAATAATGCTTCATCATATCCAGCTTCAACAGCTTCATATTTTGCCATTTGAGAATTTAGATAATTTGCAACTGCTTTTGCTTTTCCCATACCTGAAGTATTTGGAGTTCTTGTAAATGATGAAATTTTTACTCTTACACCTTTTTTAAGACCTTCTTCTCCTAAATAAGCTCCCCATTCCCATGCAGAAACTGAAACTTGTACAGGTGCATCTTTGTGATATAATCCCATAACTCCGTAACCTAAGTATACTAATGGTCTTATATAAGCACCCTCAAATAATTCATTTTTTTGCAATAATTCAACTTGAGCCTTATTTAATTCTTCAAGTGTAAAAGGTACATTCATTAGTGTCATTTTTGAAGAGTTTAATAATCTTTGTGTATGTTCATTTAATTTGAAAATAGCACATCTTCCATCAACAGTTTTGTATGCTTTTGTTCCTTCAATTGCACCATTTCCATAATGAAGAGTATGGCTTAATACATGTACTTTTGCATCATTCCAATTTACAAATTCTCCATCCATCCATATATATTTTGACTCAGTCATTTTATTAATTCCTAATAATTAAATTTTAATGATTATTCTAGCCAAGATAATATTAAAGTAAACTCTTAAGAATGGGATTATAAATTATTTAAGAGATATAAATGTAATATAAAAGAAAAAAATAGGAAAACAAAAAAGATGTTTTTAAAAAGAGCTTTTAATTTTTTAATTTTTATGAGTATTTCTCTTTTTTTAACAGCTTGTTCGGTTAGTAACAGCCAAGTACAAGTAAATCAAAAGAAAATTTATGAAAAAGAGCCAGTAACTCAAAATCTAAAAAATGAAATAAATGAAATTTTACAGTTGATAAAACAAAATAATTTAGCTTTGTTAAATAGCAAATATATTCATCCAATTAATGGTTACTATGAGGTTACAAAATTTGAACATAGAAATATATTTGAAATAAAAAATAATATTTCAAATATAGATAATCAAATTGATTCTTTTGAAATAAAAATAGAAAAAGTAACTTTTAATTGTAGTCCCTTAGATGATAGTTTATACGGATGGGATAAAGAAGGTGTGTTTTTAAATCCACAAACAATACCATATATTACAAAAATCATGGAAGAATCAAATCTCTTACAAGCAAATAGATTTAAAAAAGAAGAGATTGAAAAAGCAGATTTTATTGAACAAACAAGTTATGAAGTAACCATCCCTTACAGCCTAATATTTTATATTACAAAAATAGATAATAAATGGTATATAACTTTAATAGATAATGTAACAACAGATTGTAGTGAATAAAGGACAAAAATGAGCCAACAAATATTTTGGAATGGGAAGTTTTCAAAAGCTGATTATTTTTATGGAACAAAAGCAAATGAATTTTTAGCTTCAAAAATAAAGTTAATAAAAAATAAGAAAAAACTTTTGTGTTTAGGTGAGGGTGAGGGCAGAAACGCTATATTTTTTGCAAAAAATGGCTTTGAAGTTAGTGCCATTGATACTTCTGATGTAGGTTTATCAAAACTTGAATTGAGAAGTAAAGAAGAAAATCTAAATGTTAAAACTTTTTGTATGGATTTAAATCATTGGGAAACAAGTGAAAAATATGATGTTATTGTAGCTTCATATTTGCATATGTTTAAAGAAGAAAGAGAAAAATTATTTAGGAAAATTGAAGATTCTTTAAATCCAAATGCTTACTTTATTGCTGAATTTTTTTCTACAAAACAACTAGATTTTACTAGTGGCGGACCAAAAGATTTAGAGCTTTTATATACTATTGAAGATTTCAAAAATCATTTTTTATCTTGTAAAAAAGAGCTAAAAGAAGAGCTTGTAACTTTAAATGAGGGAATTGGTCATCAAGGTGAGGCTTGTGTTATTAGAGTAGTTATTCAGAAATTATAAACTTCTATTAACAAATTTTAACAAGAATTAAAGTACACTATCTAATAATAAATATCAAAAATAAATACGAAAAGAATATAGAGAAAATAATGTTAGAAACACTAAAAGAAACAATAAAAAACAGAGTTTTAATAATAGATGGAGCGATGGGAACACAGCTTCAAATTGCAGATATTAAAAAAGAACAGTGGATATATGAGGGTAAGGACTTAGAAGGTTGTAACGAACTTTTAAATCTAACAGCTCCCCATATCCTTGAAGATATTCACAATAGATATGCCCTTGCTGGTGCTGATTTATTAAGTACAAATACTTTTGGTTCAATGCCTTGGGTTTTAGAGGATTATGATATTCCTGAAACTTCATATGAGTTATCAAAATTAGGTGCACAACTTGTAAAAAAAACTGCTTTAAAATATAGTACGCCTGAAAAACCAATATATGTTTTAGGGTCTATTGGCCCTGGAACAAAACTGCCTAGTTTAGGACATATCAAATATGATGATATGTATGAGGGTTACAAAATTATGGCTCAAGGTTTAGCAGATGGTGGAACTGATGTATTCTTACTTGAAACTTGCCAAGATCCACTTCAAATAAAAGCAGCACTTCATGCTCTAACAGATACAGCTCCTCATATTCCTATTATGGTTTCTGTTACTATTGAGTTAAGTGGAACTATGCTAATTGGAACGGATGCTATGACGATTGCAGCTATTATGGCTCCTTTTAATATCTTATCTTTAGGATTTAACTGTGGAACTGGACCAAAACAAGTTCATAAACATGTTAAGACTTTAAGTGAAGTTTGTAAATTCCCAATATCAGTTCACGCAAATGCAGGACTTCCTCAAAATAGAGGTGGAAAAACTTATTATCCAATGGGACCTGATGAATTTGTGGAACTTCAAAAAGAGTTTTTAAATATAAATGGAGTTTCATTTTTAGGTGGTTGTTGTGGAACAACACCTGAACATATCGCTGCTTTAACAAAAGCAGTTGAGGGAATAACTCCTTTAAAACCTTGTGGATTTTTAAAAGCTTCATTGGCTTCACTTTTTGGAACAATGCCATTAAAACAAGAACCAGCACCACTTTTAATTGGTGAGCGTTCAAATGCAACTGGATCTAAAGCTTTTAGAGAATTATTAAAAGCAAATGATTATGAGGGAACTCTAAGTGTTGGGCAACAACAAGTGCGAGCTGGTGCTCATGTAATTGATGTTTCTGTTGGATTTGCAGGTCGTGATGAGAGAAAAGATATGGATGCGGTTGCTGCACTTTATTCTCAAAAAGTTGCGCTTCCTTTGATGCCAGATTCTACTCAAATATACGCACTTGAAGCTGCACTTAAACAAATAGGTGGAAGATGTATTATTAACTCTGTAAACCTTGAAGATGGTGAAGAAAAATTTGATGCTGTTTGTAAGCTAGCTAAGAAGTTTGGAGCAGCTTTAGTTTGTCTTGTAATTGATGAAGTTGGAATGGCAAAAACAAAAGAAGATAAACTAAGAATTGCGGAGCGAATTTTTGATTTATGTGTAAATAGACATGGATTTGATCCAGCTGATTTAGTGTTTGATATGCTTACATTTACAATAGGTTCTGGAGATGATGAGTATAGAACAGCTGGTGTTGAAACTATGGAAGCTATTCGTGAGTTTCAGATTTTACATCCAGAAGCTGGAACAACTCTTGGGCTTTCAAATATCTCTTTTGGACTTGATCAAAAAGCTAGAATTTATTTAAATTCTATTTATCTTGATCATTGTGTAAGAGCTGGATTAACAAGTGCTATTGTAAATGTAAAACATATAATTCCCTTAAATAAAATAAGTACAGAAGATAGAACAGCTTGTGATAATTTGATTTTTAATAATCATGAAAATGGTGACCCTTTATTTGCTTTTATTGAACATTTTTCAACAGTAGAAGCACAAGAAGAACAAACAGATGAAGAGTATCAAAATATGCCAGCACTTGAAAAAGTACAAATGCTTTTACTTGATGGTGACAAAGATAGACTTTTACCTTTAGTTGAAGAATTACGACATACCGTTCCACCTGAAACAATCGTAAATGAGTGGCTTATTGATGGTATGAAAATCATTGGGGAATTATTTGGAAGTGGACAAATGCAGTTACCATTTGTACTTCAAAGTGCCGAAACTATGAAAGCAACGGTTGATGCTTTAAATCCATATTTACCAAAAGAAGAAAAAGCTAGTGAAACAACGCTAATTATTGGAACTGTAAAAGGTGATGTTCACGATGTTGGTAAAAATCTTGTTGATATTATTCTTTCAAATAATGGATTTAAAGTTGTAAATGTAGGAATAAAAGCTGGTCTTGATACTTTTGTTGACAAATTACAAGAACACAATGCTCATGCTCTTGGAATGAGTGGATTACTTGTAAAATCAACAGCAGTTATGAAAGAAAATCTTGAAGAACTTCAAAAAATGGGAATAAAAATTCCTGTTCTTTTAGGTGGTGCTGCTTTAACTAAAAGTTTTGTTGATGAGTATTGCCGACCATTTTATGATGGACCGATTTTTTATTGTAGAGATGCTTTTGATGGTGTTATTTCTATGCAAAGAATCGAAAAAGGTGATGCAAATAATACAGCATTACCAGCAGATTTAATAAAAATTATTGATACAAGTGATAGAGTAGAAGAAGAAGTGGTTGTAATTCCACCTTATGAAGAGATTCCACTTCCTACAAAAAATACATTTATTATTCCTCCAATATGGGATAGAGTTGCACGAACAAGTGAACAACTCGATAAAGAACTTATTTTTAAATGGATAAATCATAGAGTTTTATTTAGACAAAGATGGGGATATAAAAGAGGAAAACAAGATTCTGCTAAGTTCTTAAAATATGAAGAAGATGTAGTTGAACCTACATATCAAGCTTTAAAAGCAGAATTAGTAAACAAAAATATTTTTGAACCAATTGCGATATATGCATATTTTCCTTGTATTTCATGGGATAATAAAATCTATATTTTTGATAAAAAATATTTATACAATTCTTTAGAAGAAGCAAAAAATGTACCACCTTTGAGTGAAGCTATAAAAGTTTTAGAGTTTCCACGACAAAAGAGAAAACCATTTAGATGTATTGCTGATTTTTTTGCAAATGATAGACTTGATGTTATTGCGTTTACACTTGCAAGTGCTGGACTTAAAATCAGTGATTATGAAAGAAGCATATATGATAAAGGTGAATTTGCAAAATATTACCAAGTTCACGGACTTGGAGTTGAGTTAGCAGAAGCTTTAGCTGAGGTTTTACATAAACAAATTAGACTTGATTTAGATATTGTGCCAAAAGAAGGACATACTTTAAATGATGTTCAAATGAAACAATATGTTGGTTGTAGATATTCTCCAGGATTTGCAGCTTGTCCTGATTTATCAATGAACAGAGATATTTTCGATTTATTAAAACCAGAAGAGTTTGGACTAGAATTATCAGAAACTTTCCAAATGCATCCAGAACAAACTACTTGTGCTATTGTGGTTACTCACAAAGAAGCAAACTACTATAATATTTAATTATTTTTACTAAGGATGTTTTTACATCCTTAGAATTTTCCATAGGATTTCATTTTGACAAACAACGCTAAAGGATTAGCTCTTACATCTTTGGGTGTATTTATAATGAGTTTAGAGTCATTATTTATAAAATTTACTACTGTTTCACCTTTTCTTTTTTCATTTTATATAGGAATATTTATGTTTGTTTCTATGGCTTCAACTTTAATTTTTAAGAAAAAAGAGTTTATACAAAAAGCTTTAAAAACATCTTTTCCTATGTTAATAGTTTGTGCTACTTTAATGGGAACTTCAAATATCTTTTTTATAACAGCTGTAAAAACGACGACTGTTGCGAATGTGGTAATTATTTTTAGTACAGCTGCACTTTTTTCTGCTTTATTTGCATATTTATTTTATAGAGAAAAAATCTCGAAAAATATAATTTATGCATCATTTTTTATGTTTGTAGGCCTGTTTATAATATTTAATGACAAACTAGAAATTGGAAGTATTAAAGGGAATATTTATGCACTTTTATGTACAGCTTTTTTTGCTACTTCTTATGTGATTTTATCAAAATATAAAGAGATGAACAGGGTTGTTTTAACAGCATTTAGTGGAATAGCCCTGAGTTGTATATCAATATTTTTTTGTGAAAACTTGGTAATTGATTTAAAAACATTGACAATTGTAATGACTATGGGATTATTAATAAGCCCGATTTCAAGGGTTTTAATAGGTAATGGTGCGATTTATATAAGTGCTAGTGAAGTAAGCCTTTTAATGATTATTGAAACAATGATGGCACCTATTTGGGTTTGGATATTTTTAAATGAAGTTCCTAGTTCTTATACATTTATTGGTGGAAGTATAATAATTGCTACTTTAATTGTAAATTCTATTTATACTTTAAAAAAAGGGGAATAAATTCCCTTTTTATTTTCCTTTTAGCTTAGTTAATTGAATATTGTGATAATTTCGCAATAAAATCAAAGCCAAAATAGAACCAATCAAAGCCCAAGCCATATCACTTTGAGTATCCCAAATATATCCTTGTGTTCCTAAAAAATCATCTGCACCATCTCCTGAAAAAATGGCAACCCACCACTCTACAAGCTCATAAAATGCTGAAAAGCCAAGACAAAAACATATTATGAAAAAGTTTCTCCAAACTTCTATTGTAATTATACTTTTTCTTATGATAATCTCTCTTGCCACCATAGCTGGAATAAAACCTTGTGCAAAATGTCCCAACTTATCGTAGTTATTTCTATCTTGATTAAAAAATTCTTTTATAAAATCAAAGGCAGGAACTTGGGCATAAGTAAAGTGACCACCAACCATTAAAATAATGCAATGAATTAAAATAAGCGTATAAACTAAAGGTGTAAGTTTAAATCTTTTGTAAGTAAAAGCCAAAATAACAAAAGCAATCATTGCTGGAGTTACTTCTAAAAACCAAGTAAACAAATCTTTTGGATTAATAAGTGACCAAATAAAAACACCAAAATATATAAATAACCAAACTCTAAACATTGTAATCCTTTTGAAATTGCTAATAAGTTTATTTGCAAGGAATATTTTATATGATAAAATCTAATATATCAGTAAATTATTTTTTATAAGGTTAAGTTTTTATGTCTATGTTTCAAAGTTCAGTATTAAAAAGTTTTTCTCAAGATGAGAGTTTAGTGGCTCTTAGATGGTTGCAGTTTCAAAAGTATTTGGCAAAAGTTGAATATATCAAAACAGTAAAAGAAGAAAAATATCAAGATGGATTTCTAAAAGATATTTTTGAAAACTGTTTAGGTTACACACTTGATATGACAAATCCCTCAGATTTTAATCTTGAACGAGAAAAGAAAAATGAAACCGATGGTAAAAAAGCGGATGGTGTTATTTATGTAGATGGCAAAATCATTGGAGTAATCGAACTAAAAGCTCAAGATACAAAAAATTTAGACAAAATAGAAACACAAGCATTTAACTATCACGCTTCTCACTCAAATTCTAAATATATTATTATTTCAAACTTTGATGAACTAAGATTTTATATAGATAAAAAAACAGCTTATGAGAAATTTTCTCTTTTTTCTTTGACTTATGAAGAGTTTAAAAAACTTCATTTATTAATATCATTTGAAAGTATCAACGAGAATATTCCCTTAAAAATCAAAGAAAAATCAGCAAATTTTGAAGCACAAATCTCAAAAGAACTATATAAAGATTTTTCAATATTTAGAAATCATTTGTTTGAAAACATCATACAAAACAACGATAATACAGACAAATCAACACTTCTTCGACTCACTCAAAAACTATGTGATAGAATCATATTTATTTTATTTGCAGAAGATAGAGGACTTTTAACAGCGAATACTATAAAAGAAATAAGAGAAGAGTTTAAAGCTCAAAAATTCACAGATTATAAACTTTATGATATTTATAAATTTTATTTCAAAGCAATAAATGAGGGAAATGAAAAACTAAATATTCCAAAATATAACGGTGGATTATTCGCCCTTGATACTGAACTTGATAGTTTAAAAATAGATGATTCTTTCCTTGATATGGAAGCTCAAAAACTAAGTGATTATGACTTTGATAGTGAAATATCTGTAAATATCTTAGGACATATTTTTGAGCAAAGTTTAACAGACCTTGAAGAACTTCAAGCAAATATTGATAATGTAGATTTTGACAAAACAAAATCAAAAAGAAAAAAAGACGGAGTTTTTTATACACCTGAATACATCACAAAATATATAGTTGAAAACACTCTTGGAAAAATGTGTAGTGAAAAAAGAGAAGAGCTAAATATCACAAATGTAACAGCACCACAAAATCCAAAAAAACTAAATAAAACAGAACAACAAATAAAAGAGAATCTTGAAATATATAAAAACTGGTTATTCGATTTGAAAATCCTAGACCCAGCGTGTGGAAGTGGAGCATTTTTAAATCAAGCCTTAGAATACTTAATCAAAGAACATACTCAACTTCAAAATGATTTAGCACTTATGGGCGATTTATTCGCATCTTACACAGTTGAAGAAAGTGTTTTAGAACACAATCTTTATGGTGTAGATATAAATGAGGACGCAGTTGAAATAGCGAAATTATCGCTGTGGTTAAGAACGGCTAAAAAAGGAAGATGTTTAACTAATCTTGCGGATAAAATAAAATGTGGTAATAGTTTAATAAGTGATAAATCTGTTGTAGATAATGCTTTTGTATGGGAAGAAGAATTTAAAGAAGTGTTTGAAAATGGTGGGTTTGATGTGGTTATTGGGAATCCACCGTATGTATCTACAAAACAAATAGATAAATTTTATCGTGATTATTTTTGGGATAAATATTCAGAACTATTAATATCCGAAATGGATTTATATGAAATTTTCCTATATGATAATTTAGTGTACAAGCTAAATGATGGAGGAATATTAGGTTTTATAACACCTAATTCTTATTACACAAGTAAAAGTTTTGAAAATCTTAGGAAATATTTAATTGATAATACTCATATAATTGAAATAATAGATTTTCCGTATAGATTTTTCCCTTTTGAAGATGTTAATACTGAAACATCTATTTCAATATTAAAAAAAGCAAAATTATCAGATACACAGATTACAAAAGTTTCTATAGCTTCTAAAGAAAATATTAATAAAAGTTTATTAATTGATAATAATGCAAAAATAAATGAAAAGGAATTTTCTCAAAATAACTTAAAAACTTTTTTTGATAATAAAATTATTATCAATCAAACAGATGTATTAATAAAATTACTGAAAAATGAAAGAATATTTGGAAATTATTTAGAATTACATAAAGGTTGGATGAGTATTCCTACTAAAACAAATATAAATGGACAAGTTATTGATAAAGGAATATTTGTAAAAGAAGAATTAGACATTTTTCAAATAGGAAACCTATGTCATAAATATATAGAAGGAAGAGATATTCATAGATATAATATAGATAAAGTAGAAAAATATGTAAATATAGAAAATATTGATAATAAAACTAAAAATTGGCATTTTTCAAATAAAATAATTCTTCAAAGAATTGTAGGACAAAATAAAAATAAGATATTTGCAACTTATGATAATAGTTATTATATAGTATTTCCAAATGCAAACTTAGTAAATATTATAGATGAAACTCTTGATATTAGATTTTTTTTATCAATATTGAATTCAACATTAATTAGTCATTTTTATAATGTATATTTTGGAGAGTCTAATACAAATCTCACAAAACTTGCTTTTGAAAGTATTCCTATTCCTGATATTTCAAATATTATAAAAGAGCCATTTATCCAAAAAGCAGATTTAATGCTAGAACTAAATAAAAAGCTCCAAGAAACAAAACAAAACTTTCACAATGAATTAAAACTAGAAAAACTAACAAAGAAACTACAAAATTTCGAAGAACTAGAATTTGATGACTTTGTAAAAGAATACGCAAAAGCAATAAAACTAAAATTCACAGACAAACTAGAAGAAAGAAATTTCAAAAACAACTGGAAAGCTCTTTTTGAAAATGATAAAAAAGAAGTCCAAGAACTACAATCACAAATCAATAAAACAGACAAAGAAATCGACCAAATGGTTTATAGACTTTATGATTTAACGGAAGATGAAATTAAGATTGTGGAGGGTGTTGAATGACTGAAGTTTTTAAAAAGTATTGGTTATGGTTTTTATTACCATTAAGTATTATTATAATTTATAGTATTTTCTTGTATCTAGTTTTCCCAATTAAAACACTTGAAAATACAGGGCAATTAGGGGATAGTTTTGGTATTTTTAATTCTTTATTTTCAGGATTTGCATTTATTGCACTTGTAATAACTATTCGTTTACAGCAAAAAGAAAATAAATATGATTAAAACCCCTAATTTAAGGCTTTTTTAGAAGTAATTTTATTTTATAAAATAAATAAAAATCAAAAATAAGAAAACAAAAATAACAAACTGCAATATTTTCAAGTTCAAATCAAAAAAGTTTATATAATTCTTCTATAAATTTCAAAGGCTAAAAATGCAAGAAAATAAATCAAATATTATAGTTTATAATGATGGGGAATTAGAACTAAAAGTTTCTCTTGAAAATGAAACGGTATGGTTAAACAGAAACCAAATAGCTGAACTTTTTGGAAGAGATGTAAAAACCATAGGAAAACATATTACTAATGTTTTTAATGATGGTGAGCTAAACAGAATTGCAGTTGTCGCAAATTTTGCGACAACTGCAATAGATGGAAAAATATATAATATTGAATACTATAATTTGGATGTTATTATTTCTATTGGTTATCGTGTAAAATCACAAAAAGGTGTGAGATTTCGACAATGGGCGACATCAGTTCTTAAAAACTATATTCAAAACGGCTTTGTTATCAACTCTGATAAGATTACAAATGATAGGTTTGTATCTTTGGAAAATGAAGTGAGATTTTTAAAATCAAAGGTAGAAAATATTTCAAATACCCTTGAAAATAAAACACTAAAACCAAAACAAGGAATATTTTATGATGGACAAATATTCGATGCTTATGTTTTTGTAAATGATTTAATAAAAACAGCAATTAGTGAAATAATCTTAATTGATAACTACATTGATGAAACAGTTTTTACAATATTCTCGAAATATCCAAATATTAAAATCAAAATTTATACTCAAAATATTTCAAAACAACTCAAACTTGATTTTGAGAAATATCAAAAGCAATACAAAAATATAGAATTAAAAGAGTTCAAAAATTCTCATGATAGATTTCTGATTATTGATAAAAAAGATATTTATCATTTAGGAGCAAGTCTCAAAGATTTGGGTAAAAAGTGGTTTGCTTTTTCTAAATTTGAGATTGAAAATCTAAAAATATTGGGAAAATTAGAATGATTAAAATCCTTTAGAAATGTTAATTATCCTATAATAAGTCTTCAAAATTATTATAAAGGCATATTATGAATTATACATATTTTAATCCAACTGCAATAGAGTTTGGAAGTGGCAAAATTAGCTCGATAGTTAATTATATTGATAAAAAATTAAAAGTATTAGTTGTTTATGGTGGTGGAAGTATCAAAAAAAATGGTGTTTACGATCAAGTAAAAACAGCACTTGAGGGTTACACTTGGTTAGAATTTAGTGGAGTTGAACCAAATCCATCTCTTGAGACTTTAAATAAAGCAGTAAAAATTATCAAAGATGAAAAAATCGATTTCGTTTTAGCTGTTGGTGGTGGTTCTGTTATTGATGGAAGTAAATATTTAGTAGCAGCCGCACTTTATGATGGTGATGGTTGGGATTTTTTAGATGGTTCAAAACAAGTGCAAAAAGCTCTTCCTTTGGGAGCTATTCTAACTCTTCCAGCAACAGGAAGTGAATCAAATGCAACTGCTGTTATTTCAAAAAAATCAACAAATGAAAAAAGATATTTTGGCTCACCTTTGGTTTATCCAAAATTTGCAGTTTTAGACCCAAGTGTTATGATTACTTTAGATGATAGACAACTAGCAAATGGTTTAGTTGATGCTTTTGTTCATACATGTGAGCAATATTTAACATATCCAAATAGCTCACTTTTGCATGATGGTTATTCACAAACTATTTTAAAGGGTTTACATAACTTATCATTAAATTGGGAAAATAGAAGAACAGCTTTATGGCAAGAAAATCTTATGCTTTTAGCAAATCAAGCACTAAATGGCTTTATTGGTTCAGGTGTTCCTCAAGATTGGGCAACACATATGATAGGACATGAAATTACAGCATTTTATGGACTTGACCATGCACAAAGTTTAGCAGTTGTTCAACCATATCTTTTAAGAGTGATGATAGAAGATAAAAAAGAAAAATTGCTTCAAATGGGAAAAGAAGTTTTTAATATGCCTCAAAATTATGAAATAGTAATTGAAGCAATTGAATTTATGTACCAAAGTATCGGAGTTCCTACAAAACTAAGTGCATATAAAACAGATAATAAAGTAATACAAAATATCACAAAAGCACTAGAAACACATGGTATGACAGCCCTTGGTGAAAAAGGAAATATTACTTTAGATAAAGTAGCTAAGATTTTAGAAATGTCTATAAAAAATTAAATTCTAAAAAGTAAATTTTTATAGAAAATACCCCTAAGTCGAAATTTTAGGAGAGTCTTTATTTTGACACTTAGGGGTATTTAAATTTTATAGATTAAAATATATATGCGATTGTTGTATTTAATTGTTGTAAGTTTGTAGTGTTCGCATCACTATTATCTTCATTTGTAAATGCATAACCGATATTTAAATCTAAATTTTTAACAAGTTCATAAGTTCCCCATAGATTAAACTCAGATTTTTTGAATTCTTCATATTTTGTGATTCCATAAAGTGCTGTAAGTTTAACATCTACGATTTTTTTACTTAACATTAAATATGTAGTTCTCGCATCTTTTAAATAAATTTGATCACCTTCTTCAAAAGGATTTATAGTTTCACCTGCAATATATTTAAACTCAGCGTCTTTATCAACTTGGATATAACCTAAAGTTGTTTTAAAACCTGAAATTGTTGCAAAGGTTGTAAGTTCTGTGATATTACTATTTTCAACATTATTCACATCTTCATTTGTTTGTGCATAGTGTGCCATTGCTCCAAAATCAATATCATTAACTTTATTTTTAAAGTTTAATTTTCCACCATAAATATCTTTTAATGAGGGTGCTGTTAATCCATAAGCTTTTGCAGAGATATTATCAGTGAAGTTTTGTGTGATTCCTAGTTTATATAAACCACCATTTTCTGGGTTTACTTGTGTCATTGGTCTGTAATCTCTTGAGCTTACTCTTCCTTGTCTATTTGTCCAAATCATCTCAACATCTGTATCATTTAACTTTGTGAATAAACTAACTGCATCTTGTGTTTTATCTATCCATTCAGTAGAAAGTGCTTGACGACCTGCTTTTATATGAAGATTTTCTAAATCATAAGAGATATAAGCATTTTCTAAATCAGCATTTCTATTTTTCCCTGTTTCATAAAATCTTTCACTTGCATCACCAAAACCTGTACTTGTTTCTTTATGAGAGTCCCCTTCAAATAAAGTTTTATATGCTCTAAATCCTACTACTGCACCAAAATTATAAAAATCTGCAGTTTTATAATTAAGTCCAATTGAACCAACGCTATATTGTGTATCATGATAATAAGCATTTAAATCTTTTTTTAAATCTCTTCCCTCATAAGTAGCACTTAAATCACCTGATACTTTTCCATTACTTAAAGCTTCACCTAATGTATTTGCACTTAATACACTTGATAATGATATAGTTGCCATCACAACCAAACTTAGACTAATTTTTTTCATATTAACTCCTTTAATATTGGGAAGCATAACTCAAAAAAAAAGCAAAATAATCGAAAAAAGAAATTTATTTATTCGATTATTTTGCTCTTTTTTCTTGTTACCATTCTCTTATAACAATCCAATAAAGGAAAAGAAAATGACAAATTCAAGAAGAGACTTTCTTAAAAAAGGCGCTTTGGGAACAGCCGTTTTAGCAATAAGTGGAACTACAAGTAGTGTAGTTGCAGGTATTTTAGAGTCAAAAACTATAAAAATTCCCCACGCTTCTCACTTTGGAGCATTTTATGCCCATGTTAGAGATGGAAAGATTGTAGATATTACTTCACAATTAGATTCAGACGCAAACCCAACAGTAATGACAAGAGCATTAGCAGATAGAGTAACAAGTGATTCAAGAGTGAAATATCCAGTCGTACGAAAATCTTACCTTGAGGGGAAAAGAAATGGTGCTTTAAGAGGAAAAGAAGAGTTTGTAAGAGTATCTTGGGATACAGCTCTTGATTTAGCTGCAAATGCAATTAAAAAAGCACAAAAAAATGGTGGAAACGAAGCTATCTATAATGCTTCTTATAGTGTTTGGTCACATCCAGGTGCTTTTAAACCAAATGTTCTTGCAGGAAGATTTTTTAACCAAATTGGTGGTGCTGTGGCAACTGCTGGAGAATATAGTAATGGTGCCGCTGGTCCTGTAAACACAACGGTTGTTGGAGACATGGAAGTTTATTCTATTCAAACAGCCCATGAACAAATCATTGCAAATACAAAAGTAATGGTTTTATGGGGAGCTGATTTATATAAAACAAATAGAGGTGGATATTCTGTACCAAACCACAGATGTTATGATGCCTATGAAGAGTATAAAAAAGCTGGAATTAAAATGGTTTTAATAGATCCTATTTATACAACAACAGGACAAGAATTCAAAGCTGATTGGATTAAAATAAGACCAGGTTCAGATGTTGCTATGATGATGGGAATGATGAACTACTTATATAAATCAGGTAAATATGATAAAGAGTTTTTAGAAAAATATACACATGGGTTTGATCAATTTTTACCGTATCTTTTAGGTAAAACGGATGGTATTGATAAAACTACTGCATGGGCTGAAAAACTAACAGAAGTTCCTGCAAAAACTATGGAAGATTTAGCAGACCTAATGGTATCAAATAGAACTTTCATAGCTGGAAACTGGGCAATGCAGCGAGCTGAACATGGTGAACAAGTGGATTGGTCTATTATTACCCTTGCATCAATGATTGGTCAAGTTGGACTTGCAGGTGGTGGATTTGGATTTTCTATGCACTATGAAGGTGGAGGAGATGCTGCTTCTGGAAAAAGAACTGTTGGAGGACTTAGTCAAGGAAAAGGTGGAGCTGTAAATCTTACTATTCCAGCTTCAAGAATGAGTGACTTGATTAATAAACCAGGTCAAACAGTTTCATATAAAGGTAAAACAATTACTTATCCAAAAGTTGAATTTATGTTAAGTGCTGGAGGTTCTCCAATAGGACACCAACCAAATGTAAATGAACTAATTGAAGCTATGAGAAAACTTGATACTATTGTTGTTTTAGAGCCTTGGTGGACACCAACAGCTAAAATGGCTGATATTGTATTTCCAGCAACTACAACACTTGAAAGAGATGATATAGCTTCTGGAATGTCATATTCAAATGATAGAATTTATGCCATGAAACAAGTAGTAAAACCAGCATATGAAGCAAAAGATGATTATGAAATATTTACTTTATTGGCACAAAGATTTGGAACTGAAAAAAAATATACAAGAGATAGAAGTGTAAAAGATTGGATAGAAGGTCTTTATTCAAAATCTTATGCAAAAAGAGAAATGAATATATCTTTTGAAGAGTTTTGGGAAAAAGGAAGTGTTCATTATGAAATTCCAGAAGAAGCTAGAAAGTATGTAAGACACGAAGAGTTTAGAAAAGACCCTGTTAGTAATCCACTAAAAACAGAAACTGGAAAAATTCAAATTTTCTCAGATAAGTTTGCAAGTTATAATTATGATGATTTTAAAGGGCATCCTATGTGGTTTGAACCAAAAGAGTGGTTAGGAAATAAAGAGTTAGTGAAAAAATATCCACTACACTTAGTTTCTCCACACCCAACATATAGAATTCATACACAATTAGATAATACTTGGGTTCAAAATGTACATAAAGTTCAAGGAAGAGAACCTATTAGAATTTCTCCAAATGATGCTAAAAAATTTGGTGTAAGAGATGGAGAAGTTGTAGAAGTTTATAACGATAGAGGAAGTATTTTAGCAGGGGTTGTTGTAACAAATACAATTAGAGATGGCGTTGCAGCTATTGAAGAGGGAGCTTGGTATTCGCCTGAGGATAGTTCACAAAAAAGACCAAGATGTAATTCAGGTCAAGTAAATGTTTTAACATCATCAAGACCAACATCACAAATGACAAATGCAACATCAGCTAACTCAAACTTAGTTGCTATTAGAAAAATAGATGTTCTTAGTCCAAATTTAGCTTATAACCCACCAAAAATAAAAGGAGCTTGAGATGAAAACGATTTTACAAAAATTATTAATAACATTAGTTACAATTAGTACTTTTTCACAAGCCAGTGAAAATAATATGTTTGTTTTTCAAACAACAGATGTTAAAATAGACAATAATAAAGCAACTCTTTATATAGGAACTCCTGTATCAATAGTGAAAAATGTAGATGATAAAAATGTTTTAGTAGAGTTTTCAGGGATTTCATTTGAAGATAAACTTTATACAAATAAAGATAAATCTCTTTTAATGGCATCAAATGATAAAAAACCTTTTGGAAAAGATGGGGAAGAAAAAAAAGTTCAAGCTATTATTGAAAAAGGTTATTTGACAAAAGATGTAGCTGAGGTTTGGGAAGAACACGAAGAATATTATTATGAAACATGTACTCAATGTCACGCAGCTCATCAAACAAAAGAACATACAATGTTAGAATGGGATGCGATTTTAGGAACTATGAAAGGTTTTGCACAACTTTATGAGGATGAAGCTGAATATTTAGCAAGATACCTAAAAGCAAATGCAAACAATGGATTTAATCCTGATAAAAAACAAGAAATAAAAAAATAAGACTTAAAAGCAAAGGAAGAGAATATGACTAAAGAGATAATTGAAAAACTACAAAGTTTAACTCTTCTTTATGCTGAAGATGAAGAAGGTATTAGAAAAAATATCGCAGATAGTTTAGGTTATTATGTAAAAGAAGTTCTTGAAGCATCAAACGGTCAAGAAGCTTATGAACTTTATGTACAAAAGAGACCTGATATTATAATGACAGATATTCATATGCCTATTTTAAATGGAATTGAGTTTGTAAAAAAAGTGCGAGAAACTGATAAAACAACGCCGATTATAATGATAACAGCATATACAGATAAAGAGTATTTATTCCAAGCAATTGAGCTTAAAATGGAGAAATATATAGTAAAACCAATCGAACTTGATGTACTTTTTGAGGTTTTTAAAAAGTGTCTGGATACGATTGCTTTTAATAACAATATCCTTTTAGGAGTAGATATTGACTACTCTTACGATTATGATAAAAAAGAGTTAAAATACAAAAAAGAGATAATACTTTTAAACAAAAAAGAGCTTAGTTTTTTTGAACTTTTAATCCAAAACCAAAATAGAATGGTAACTTATGAAGAGTTACAAACTAAAGTTTGGATTGATGATATTATGACTGATAGCGCACTTCGTTCGCTGGTTCGAAATCTGCGAAAAAAACTTCCAACAGATATAATATTTAATCTTTCAGGTATTGGTTACCGTTTTGTATAAAATAGTTTTTTTACTTTTATGCTTTGTAAATTTATCCTTTTGCCAAGATTATATTGTCCCAAAATTTGAATTTAGAAAAGATGAAAGTTCTAAAAATCTAGCCCAACAACTACATCCAAAATCCCACATAAATATCTTTTTACCCTCAATTCCTTATTCATACATTGCAAAAGCCACAAATTCAGGATTAATTCGTTCTTATGATAATGAACAAACTTGGGTTTATGAACTTGCAAAATCCCATCAACAAATTGATGATTTTACATATATTTTTGAATTAAGGCAAAATCTAAAGTTTCAAAATGGGCAAGATTTCACTATGGAAGATGTGGTTTATAATCTAAACTATTTTAAAAAATATCCTTTTTTATATACAAATATTGACAAAATAGACTTTGATGTAATACCACTTGATAAATACAAATTCAAAATAGTTTTAAAACAAAAATATGAGATGTTTTTAACAGACTTAGCAAGAGTTTATTTTTATACAAAAGAGTATTTAGATACTTATAAACCAATAGGAAAAGAAACAGGAACAGCAAATAAAGCAGCTGGTGCTTTTGGAATGGGACCTTATATTATAAAAGAAGGTTTCGCTATGGGCGAGATGCAAAGTGAAAAACTACAGCTTGAAGCAAATCCATATTATTGGAATAAAGAGTATCCAAAAATCAAATCAATCACCGTATATACGCAACTTGATATTGAAAAAGCCATAGATGATATAAGCGATAAAGAAGGTGTTCTTGATTTTGTACCAATTCCTTTTAATAAAAAACTAGACATTATCCTTTCACCTTATGCCAAATTGATTGTTTCAAAATCAACAGATAATTTTGTAATATTTTTTAACCTAATAAATGGAAATAAAAATCTTCAAAATAAACAAATAAGACAAGCACTAAATCAAGCTTTAAATCAAGAAAATTTACTAAATTTTGTATATAAAAAAGAGGGAAAAATATCGCCATTTGCAGCATCTATAAATTATCCAATAGTTAAAAAAATAGCAAAAGATTATAAGTTTGAAGAGATAAAAATGACAGAAGAGGAGATTTTCAAACTCTTAAATGGACTAAATTTAAATATTTTTACTCAAGATAAATTTATGTTTTTATTAAAAGGAATAGAGTTCCAACTAAAAAAATATGGAGTAGTTTTTAACTATACAATCACAAATAGTGAAAAAGATATTTATAAACAACTCTTAAGTACAAATACAAATAAAAATACTCAAGAGTGGGATTTATTAGTTTGGGGAGATGATGACTGGTATTATCAAAATCCTTGGAGTGTATTTTTTATTTATGAAACAGCTGGTGCTTGGTCAACTATTGGAAAAGATGATTTGATGCAAGAATATATAAAAAAGTATTTCAACTCAAAAATTGGAAGTTCAGAATATGAAGAAGTTACAAAAGATATACTTTTTAGAGCAAAAGATATGGCATATACTCTAAGCGTTCCCTCGCCAAATAAAGTAATTGCAGTTAATAAAGAAGTTATTTACAAACCATATCAAGGTGGAATAATTCCTCTTTGGCAAATAGAAATATCAAATAATCATTGGTCGTTAAGGCAAGGAAAACCCTATGATGAGAACTCAAAAAAATCAATGAAAGCATTAAGAATAGTAGAATAATATGAAACTAATAAATAATATAAATATAAAATATAAACTAGGAATTTTGTTTTTGATTTTATGCCTATCAATTGGAACTTTGGCATATAAATCAATAAATATAAGTGAACAAAATAAAGAAATTTTAAAAGAAGTTCATAGTAGTTCTCAAGAGGTTTTGGAGCTTCAAAATAATAAAATCACACCACTTTATAAAGTAAGAGAATTAACACAATCCCTTGTAATGGCTCCAAATAAAACTCTAAGAATAGATATTGAAAATAATTTAAATGAGTTAATAAAAGCTTTAGATGTAGAGTTTGAGCTATTTTCTAAGGATAAAAAAACTATTGTTGAAATGTGGAGTTCATATAAAATACTTATACAAGAGATAAAAAATGATTTAAATGAAGGTTTTGAAGAAGCTGCTTATATAAACGAAACAACATCAAGCAGACAGCAGTTTAATATACTTTTAAAAGCACTTTTAGACATACAAACAAACTCTTTAAATAATTCAACACTTGCTTATAATAATGCAGTTATTCAGACAAAAACTATAAAAATAGGAACACTTACTTCAATTATTTTTATACTTTTAATTTCTACAATTATTGGTTGGCTGATTTCAAATAATATTGTTACATCAATTTATGCTGTTCAAAATGGATTAAAAGATTTTTTTGATTACTTAAATCATAAAAAAAAGAGCGTAAAAAAAATAGAAATAAAATCAAAAGATGAATTTCATCAAATGGCAACAATCATAAATCAAAATGTTTCTATTACTCAAAATAATATTGAACAAAATATCGAGTTTATTAAAAATGCCACAAAAGTTCTAGAAAATATCGAACAAGGAAATCTAGGAACAAGAATCTCAAAAGATACAAATAATGAAGCACTAAATGAGCTAAAAATCGTGATAAATAATATGATAGATAACTTAGAATTCAAAATCCAAGAAGAGATAAATAAAAGATTAGAGCAAGAACAAATTTTAATCCAACAATCAAAACTAGCTTCCATGGGAGAAATGATAGGAAACATAGCCCATCAATGGAGACAGCCACTAGCTCAAATATCTGCAATTCATATGAATATGAAAGTTACATATGATTTTGATAAATTCACAAAAGAGTATATGGAATCTAAAATAAAAGAGGCAAATAAACTAACAGCTTATATGTCACAAACTATTTCAGATTTCCAAAACTTTTTTAAACCACAAGGAGAAAAAGAGGTTTTTAGTATTGAAAAAGCTTGTAGAGATGCCTATTTTATTTTAGAATCTTCATTAAAAGCCCATGGAATAAAAGTCATTTTTCATATAACTCAAGATGTAACAATAAATGGATACAAAACTGAATACTCACAAGTAATCCTAAATCTTTTAAGTAATGCTAAAGATATTTTAATAGAAAGACAGATTAAAAATCCAAAAATAGAGCTTGAAATAAAAGATGGAAATCATTTTGCACTGGTAAAAATTAAAGACAATGCAGGTGGAGTTGATACTTCAATTATTGATAAAATATTTGAGCCATATTTCACAACAAGACACCAAACCCAAGGAACGGGAATTGGTCTTTATATGTCAAAAAATATAATTGAAAGAAATATGCATGGATATATAAATGTAGTAAATGTGGAAGATGGAGCTTTATTTACTGTAAAAGTTGATAAAGAAATAAAGAACTAATTAACACTTTGAATTGGAAGAACTATCTTAAATAAAGCTCCCATATGAGGTTTATCTATGTGGGAAAATTCACAGTTTTTTACACCAATAATTCCTTTTAGATGTTTTTCAACTAAAAGTTTACTCATATAAAGTCCAATTCCAGTACCTTTGAACTTATGTTTTGTTGTAAAATATGGTTCAAAAACTTTATCAATAATATCGTCTTTTATTCCACCAGCATTATCTTTTATATCAATGATTATAAACTCATCCTTTTTAGATATATCAATAAAAATATATTTATCTTCTTTTGAGATACTTTTTAGAACATCTTTTGCATTTGAAAAAACATTCATTAAAACTTGGATAAGTTCATTTTCTAAAGATAAAAATTCTAAATCTTCAATATTTTTTATAACTTGAATCTTATTTTTAATAAAACTATCACCCATTAAATCCAAAGCTTTTTCTACAACACTATTTATATTTATTATTGAATGTTCTCTTTTTTGATTAAAAAAGTTTCTAAAATCATCAATAGTATTTGATAAATACGAAGTTGCTTTTTTTATGTGATTTATTGCTTCAAAAAACTCTTCATCACTTAATGTACTAAACTCTTTTTTAACTTCCATTCCAGATGCCGCAACACTTATTGTTGAAAGAGGTTGTCTCCATTGGTGTGCAATATTTTCAAGCATTTCTCCCATTGAAGCCATTCTTGATTGTTGGATTAAAATTCTGTTTTTTTCTTCATTTTTTTTGATTTCAATAGCTATTTTTTCACTTAATTGAGAATTTAATTTTTTTAATAAATATTGTCTATAAAATAAAACTAGAATAAAAATAAAAATAATTGCAACTGCCATAACCTTATAGAAGAAGTTATAATCTAAGCTATTTTGATAATTTACTGAAATCCATCTGTTTAAAATCTCTTGTTTTTGAGTTGGTGAAATATCATTTATTGCTTTATTAAAAATATCATTTAAAATTGGTTCATCATTTCTTGTTCCAACTCCTAAATTCCAAATTTCATCAAATTTTCCCGATATTTTTAATTGACCAATATAGCCATTTTGAATGTGGTAACCAATAGTTGAAAGCGTATCTATAAATCCAAAAACTTTTCCTTTTTGAACAAGATTTAGTCCTTCTTGAATATCTTTAACATCAATAAAGTTGATATTTGGATATTTCATTCTAAGGATTTCTCCGATTGCATAATCTTTTATAATGGCTAGTTTTTTATCTTTTATTTGTGAAAAATCATTTATAAAAGGAGCATTTATATCAGATGCAATAACTAAAGGAATACTGAAATATGCAGTTGTAAAATTTAGATATTTTTCTCTTTCGGGAGTTGTTCTAATTAAAGAAAATATATCACAATCTCTTTTTTGTCCTAACTCTAAAGATTCACTCCATGTTTTTGTAGGAACTAAAGTAATAGGTATTTTGATTTTATCTTCAATTATTTTTATGTAATCAGCCGCTATTCCTATATGTTTGTTTTTTTCAATTTTTTCAAAAGGCATCCAGTTTGGATCAACACACATTTTTATAGTTTTCTTATGTTCTAAATAGTTTTTTTCATTCTCATCTAATAAGAAATTATTCTCATGATGTTTTGTATAAATAAACTCTTCTGAATTTATTTCATTTTTAATTAAACCTAATACTCTGTAAGTATTTATTATTAGATTAAGTTTTTCTTGGGTGATTGTTCCAATTTTTCCATCTTTATCAAAAGCTAATTTTTTCATTTCATTTGCTTCAAAAATAAGATGTTCTAAACTTTTATTTTGTGGATTGTATTTTTCATAGATTAATTTTGCAATTTCGTCAATATTATTAAAAGCATATTCCCAACCTAAAATAGTTGCTCTATAAAAATCTTTTACAAGTTTTGGATTATTTGAAGCAAAATCTTTTGTCGTAAAAATAATATCTTCATAAAAATCAAAACCATAATCTTTAGGCTTAAATATTCTGCTGTTATATCCTTTTTCTTTAAGTAAAAAAGGCTCATTTGTAATATACGATAACATTAAATCGGTATTTTTATTTATTAAATCATCAATATTAAAAGAGTGTTCTAATATTTGTATATCAGAGATATTGATACCCTTACTTATAATCATAGATTTAAGAGTTGCAAAATCTTGTTGATCTTTTGTAATCATTATTTTTTTATTTTTTATGTCTTCAAGATATTTAATATTAGAATTTTCTAAAGCAAGAAGAATTATAGGAGAAGATTGGAAAAGTGTACCTAATAAAACAATATCTTTTCCATTTGATTTGTCGATTATTAGGGAACTTGAACCTATCCCAAAATCGGCTTTATTATTTATAACTTCTTCAACAGCATCTGTATTATTATATTTTTTTAGTTCAACCTCTAATCCAGCATCTTTATAAAAACCTTTTTCAACAGCTGCGTAAAATCCAGCAAATTGAAATTGGTCAAGCCAAAAAAGTTGAACAGATGTTTTTTGAAGATTTGAAGCATTTAAAAAAGAAAAAATGCCTAATATGAAAATAAACATTAACTTTTTCAAGACACTCCTTTTTAAATAATTTAATCGTTAATTAACGCAATATTATAACAAAGTAAGATAAAATACGAATTATTAAATTTAGGAATATATTATGTCTAAAGAAAAAACATTTAAAAATAAGCTTTTAGAGTATGTTTATACTATTTCTAAGCAACCAATATTATTAAAAGATTTATTAGTTGCAAATAGACAACACAACGATGGAATGCATGTCGACCCAGCAAAATTGGGATTTAGAATAAGACTTGTTAGAGCTTATCAAGTTTATATAGGAATTGTATTAGCAATAATAGTTCCAATTTCACTTTTAACTCATAAGCCTCTTGTAAAAATTGACCCACATATTTCTATTTTGGGTGCTATGGCTATTACTGCTGCTATTTTTATTGGATTCAATTTTTTTAGAGATAAAATGAGAGATACAATGACTGAAGAGTTGATAATTAGATCATGGAAATTACATTTTCCATTTTTTTCTTATGAAGATTATTCTCAAAAAATAGATGAGATTTTTGAAAAATCTATAAAAGATGAAATTTCAAAAAGAGATTTAGAAAAGTATATTTTAGAAAATCTTTCAAAATAATAAGTAGTTTTTAAAACTACTTATCGTGAAGTGCAACAGCTTGTCTATTTCTTTGTTTTTTTAATTCCATATCCACAAACTTCCCAACTAAATCTTGTTTTTGTCTAAAAGCCAAAGTGATTTTTCGTTTTATCGGTCGATGTTCATAGATAAAAAATCCAGCTTCATTCATACTAAGTCTAATTGGTGTCGCAACTGCGTAAGAACTCATAATACAATCACTTTTACAAAGTATAAAAATATCATCAAAATACTCTTTTGTCCAAAGTTCAAAGTTTACCTCACTTGAAAAAGCATCTTGATAAACTATGTCAAAAGAGTTTTTACTTAATGATTTTATATACTTTCTAGCATCACCAATAAAAACTTCTATTTTGATTTTATCATCTTCATATTTTCCCGTTTTAGCAACTGCTTTTATAATATGTTTTATATCTTCAAACTCTTTTGGGAACTCAAAAGTTTCCAAAGATTTTACTAAATTTCCATCAAGTTCAGGTGAAAAGATATTTAGTTTTATATCAAGATTATTTTTCAAAATATAATAAATAGTAGAAAAAGTGTTATATCCAATACCAAAACAAATATCCAAAATATTAAGCTCTTTTTTGTTTGCGTGATATGTAAAAGCTGGAATTATATGTTTTGATAAAGCTTCGTTTATAGCTCCGTCATCAGGATTGTGATAGTGTTGATTGTACTTTTGTGAAAATAGTGTATTTGAACCATCTTTTGTGGCTACTAGAGAGTTTATATTATTTTGCAAAATTTATAAGCCATTATCCCAATGGTGCATTTTTTTTGCTGTAAAAATATAAAAATCATCAAAAAGTTCAATACAATTTGGTGCTTGAAAACCAATATTTTCAAGTAAATCTAAAAGTTCATATTTATTATCATTTGAGATTTTTTCTAGGATGATTATATTTCCTGAATTTTCAAGAGCTTTGTACATAAGTTTTAAGATTGTTTCTTGATTTTTACAAAAAGATAAAATATCTCCTAAAACTACATATTCGAACTCTCTAGATGTTGCTTTTAGTTTCGCTGAATCTTCATCTATGAAGGAAATATATTTTATATTTCCTTCATTTTGTGTTCTTACTTCTTCTAAAGCTGAATCAATTAAATTTAAAGAGTTATCTATATGAAGAATAGAAATATTTATATATGGAGAAAACAACTCTTTAAAAAGATTCAATTTCTGAAGCACTTTTTAGTTTCCTAAAGCTTTTAATTTATCATCACAAAGATATAACTCTTCATTTGACATAACACCGATTTTACAAGATAAAATATCTTTAGCTATCTCTTTTGCTTCATCAAGTGAATGCATTGCACAAGTTCCACATTGGTATTCGTTTAGTTCTGGAATATCATTTTGTGATTTAACTTCAAGTACATCTTTCATCGCTTTTTCCCAAGCCGTGGCTACCGTTTTTTCATCAGGAGTTCCTATTAAACTCATGTAAAAACCAGTTCTGCAACCCATTGGAGAAACATCAATGATTTCTACAGTATCAGAATTTAAATGATTTCTGATAAATCCTGCAAATAAATGCTCTAAAGTATGGATACCTTTTTCACTTAACATTGATTTATTTGGCGCACAAAATCTTAAATCAAAAACTGTAATATTGTCACCTTTTGGTGTTTTCATTGTTTTAGCAACCCTAACAGCAGGTGCTGGCATAATCGTGTGGTCAACTTTAAAACTATCTAATAATGGCATTGTAATTTCCTTTTTTTAATAAGATTGGATTGTATCAAAAGTTTATTGAATCTTTTTCCTAAACATCCACGAAGCAAAAAATAAGGATACAAAACCTAAAACCAACATTGGAACTATTTGTGCTATTGCCATATCAAAACTTATATCTTTTAGAAAAACGCCTTTTAGTAAAATCAAGAAATATTTTAGTGAGATAATATCTGTAAATGGTATGAGCCATTGGGGCATATTTTCAACGGGTGTTGCAAATCCTGACATCAAAATATATGGAACCATTAGTACAAATGCTCCTAGGATTCCTTGTTGTTGGGTTGATGAAATGGAAGAGATAAAAAGTCCAATTCCAACTATTGAAAATAAAAATGAAATCAATCCTAAAAAAAGTATAAATATAGAACCCACAAATGGCACTTTAAAAAATATTATTGCCACAAGAAATATGATACTTGCTTCCACAACACTTATCAAAAGTGGCGGAATAGTTTTTCCTATTATCAAAATAGTTGAAGAAAGAGGTGCTACTAAAAGCTGCTCAAAAGTACCCAGTTCTCTCTCCCTTGCAACTGATAATGCTGTTAATAATAAAGCCACCAACATAGATAAACTTCCCATGAGATTTGGAAGTATCCACCAAAAATTGTCAAGATTTGGATTATAAAGATTTCGACTAACTATTGTATTATTTATAGCTTGTGAATTTACGACTTTTGAAATGGCAGTTTGTATATAACTTTGGGCAATTTGTGCGCTGTTTGATTTTCTTCCATCGCCAATGATTTGAATATCTACTTCTTCGTTTTTAGCTATTTTTTGAGCGAAGTTTTGAGGAATGGAAATAGCTAATATTGCTTTTTGGGTATCTATGTACTCTTTTAGTTGTTCTTGACTTTCTAATTGGTAAATATTTGTAAATGAATTACTGTAACTTAGATTTCTTATGATTTCTTGACTTTTTGTGCTGTTATCTCTATCTAAAACTGCAATATCTATATTTTTTACTTCTAAAGTAACCGCAAATGAGAAAATAAAAAGTTGCATTAAAGGTGGAATTATGATAATTGTTCTTGACTTTTTGTCACTCCAAATGGCTAAAAACTCTTTTTTCATCAAAGCTAATAATTGAAAAATCCAAAGCATCAGTCTAACCTTTTTCTAGTGATTTTTATGATTATTACAAATATAACTGTTCCCACAATTAATAAAGAAAAGAGATTTGGAAGAATTACTTCATAAATATCTCCACTTAAAAATATACATTGTAAAACTTCTATAAAATATCTAGCTGGAATAATATGAGTTAAATACTGAAGCCATAAAGGCATACTGCTGATTTGAAAAATAAAACCAGAGAGTAAAAACGCAGGTAAAAATCCAACTATTAGTGCAGCTTGAGCTGCTACAAACTGATTTTTTGATAAAGTTGAAATCAAAAGACCCAAACCTAATGATGGCATTAAATATAAAGCAGAAGCAAAAACAAGTAAAAAAACAGAACCTCTAAATGGTATTTCAAACCAAAATATTGCAATCAAAACACAAATGGACATGGAAATCATCGCAAGTATAAAATAGGGCAGAAGTTTTCCTAAAAGTAGTTCCATAATTGTAATTGGTGTTGACATAATGGCTTCCATCGTTCCTCTTTCCCATTCTCGAGCAACCACTAAAGCCGTTAAAAGTGTACCAATTAGCGTTAAAATAATGGCAATAGAACCAGGCAATAAAAAATAAGAACTAAGAAGTGGCGCATTAAACCAATATCTTGTTTGAATATCCATAGATGCGCTTGTTGATTTTTTGGCAAATCCCTCTTGAATAAGCCAATTATTCCAAACTCCACTTGTATATTTTTGAACAAAACTTGCAATATTTGGTTCACTTCCATCTGCTAAAACTTGTATTTTTGTATTTTGTGTTTCTAAATCTTTTGCAAAAGTAGCAGGAATTACGATAATCGCTCGAATAGTTCCTTTTTGAAGTTTTTCTTCAAAATCTTTTTTATTATTTCCAACTTGTACATTAAAACTATTTGACATTCTAAAGGCATCTAAAAAACTCAAAGAGTATTTTGAAGATTGCTCAACTACAACTCCCACAGGAATATTTTTTGAATCAAGTGAAATCGCATATCCCATCAAAAAAAGTAACATCAAAGGTAAAATAACTGCTATTAATATAGAGCTTGGATCTCTTAATATTTGGTAACTCTCTTTTATAAAAAGTGCTTTGAATCTTCTAATTTTGAACATCATCACTTCTTTTTATAAGTTCAATAAATGCTTCTTGCATAGTTGCCGTTGGTGAAATTTTGAGGATTAATTCGTGAGGAGAATCAATTGCTATTGCTTTTCCCTTGTAAATCAAAGCTATTTGGTCACAATATTCTGCTTCTTGCATAAAGTGTGTGGTAACCATAATCGTCATTCCTTTTTGTACCATCGCATAAATATGATTCCAAAACTCTCTTCTTGTGATTGGATCAACTCCACTTGTAGGTTCATCCAAAAAAAGTACAGCAGGATCGTGCATAACAGCACAAGCTAGGGCAAGCCGTTGTTTGTATCCTAGTGGTAAATCTTTTGCATGGGTATTTTTAAACCTAAGTAGGTCAAAAATATCTAGCATATTCGCTATTTTTTTACTCTTCTTTTCAAATTTTAATCCATAAATTCCCGCATAAAATTTTAGATTTTCATAAACACTAATATCCGCATAAAGTGAAAACTTTTGAGACATATAACCGATTCTTCTTCTGGCTTTTAAAGATGAATCCATAAAGTTATAACCCAAAACACTAGCTTCTCCGCTTGTCGGTTTTACTAAGCCACAAAGCATTTTAAAAGTTGTAGATTTTCCAGCTCCATTTGGTCCTAAAAGTCCAAATATTTCTCCTTTTTTTATATCAAAACTAATATTTTCAGTTGCCACAAAAGAGCCAAATTTTTTTGTAAGATTTTTAACTTTTATAACAGTATCTTCTTGAGTTTTTATAGGTTCAATTTGTTCGGCTAGTTTTGAAACACCATCAAAGTTGGCTTTTAAAATATTCATAAAACCATCTTCAAAAGTTGGAATTGATTTTTTATAAATACAATTAGAAGCTTTTATATCTTCAAGTTGTGGCAAAAGTTTTGACTCATCACAAATGAGTTTGATACTATTTCCTAAAATCAAAGCATCTTTTATATAATCATATTTTAAAGCTAATTGAAGAGTCTCTCTTTTGTCTTTTATTTCGCCAATTATGTCAAAAACTCTATCTTTCATACTATCTTTTAAAATATCTGGATTACCAAAAAAAAGAATATTTCCCTCATTTAAAAGTAAAACTTCATCACAAAGTTCAGCTTCATCAAGATATGCTGTACTCCATAAAACCGTCACATTTTCTTTTGTGAGATTTTCAACCATACTCCAAAGTTCTTTTCTGGAAATTGGATCAACTCCAACTCCTGGTTCATCAAGAAGTAGAAGTTTTGGTTTTTTTATCAAAGCACTTGCTAAGCCTAACTTTTGTTTCATTCCACCTGAAAGATTTTTGGCTAAAAAATCTTTAAAATCATACAGCGAAGTAAAGTGTAAAAGTTCATCTATTCTATTTTGAAGATTATCCAAAGGAATTGATTGTAAATCAGCAAATAATCGCAAATTTTCTTCCACAGTTAAATCTTCATATAAGCCAAATTTTTGTGGCATATATCCTATTTGTTCTTGAATAGTTTGTATATTTGTATTTAAATCTAAGTCTAAAACTTCTACTTTTTGAGCTTGAAAACTCAAAAGTCCACTAAGTATTCGCAAAAGTGTAGTTTTTCCAGCACCATCAGGTCCTACAATTCCTGTGATTTTATTTGGTTTTATTTCTAAAGATATATTGTTTAATGCTTTTTGTTTTTCAAAACTTTTTGAGAGATTTTTTACGCAAAGTATAGACATAATAGTTATAGATTTATTTCAGGAAAAGAGATGGTTACTGGCATTCCTTGTTTTAGATTATCATCAACATTATTTACAATGATTCTAAATCTATAAACCAAATCAGTTCTCAAATCCTCTGTTTGTACAGTTTTTGGAGTAAATTCTGCAAGTGGTGAAACAAAACTCACAACTCCCTCATAGGTTTTATTGCTATCTGTTTTGATTATTGCTTTCATTCCCTCTTTTACAATACCCAGATATTTTTCACTTAAATAACTTCGTACCCAATAATCATCACTTTTTGCAATTTCAACAATGGTTTGAGGAGTATTTACGATTGAGCCAATTTCAAAAACTTTTGTGATGATTGTTCCATCAACAGGAGAATATAAAACCGTATCATTATAATTTATTTGTAAAATATTTCTTTGTGCTTTTAAAGATTCAAGAGTAGCCTTTGCACTTAAAATATCCTCTTTTTCATAACCATTTTGAAGTTGTTCTAAAGAGCTTTTTGCATATTCATATTGAGCTTGTAAATTTAAAGATATGGCTTTTGCGTCATCATAAGTTTGCACAGATATTGATTTTGTTTTTGATAGTTCTTCTGCTCGTTTGAAATCTTTATTTGTTTTATCAAGATTGCTTTTTACTTCATTTAATTTTGCTTTTGCTTTTTCTATCTCTTCAATACGGTAACCTTTTTCAAGTTTTGCAATTTGTATTTCTTGAAGTTTAATTTGAGCATTTATTTGGTTTAGATTTTCTTTGAAAATAGAGTTTTCAAGAGTGGCAATTATGTCACCTTTTTTTAGTTTTTGACCCTCATCAAAGTTTAAAGTCTCAACTCTTCCCGAAACTCTAAAAGCTAAAGATACGGTTCTAACATCAACATTTCCATAAAATTTAGTCTCTTTTTTCTCTTGAAAACAACCAGTAAAATAGATTAGACAAATAGGTAAAAATAGCAGTAACTTTTTCACAAAGTTCCTTTATATAGGATATATGAGAATAGTATAGTACAATAAAAATAAATCTGTAATAACGCAACAATATTTGTCCTAATTCAAAATAGTTTTTTGTTATTTTTTAATCTTCTTTGGCTAAACAATATGTTAAAATCAAGGGATAATATTAATTATCAACAATTATTAAGGAGCTAAATAGTTTTATGGAAGATTATAGTTTTGAATTAAAAAAAATAGATAATAATACTTTTGAACTTTTATTAATAAATGTATGGAATAAAAAAACTTTAAATAAAAATATTCAAGCCTTAAATAAATTAGATATAAAAAAGAACTCAAAACTTATCGTAAACTTCGAGAACCTAAAAGAGTGTGATAGTGCAGGAATTATCTATTTTATCTCTTTTATTAGAACTTTTTCTGAAGAAAATATCACTATAAAAAATCTAAACTCTTTTGAAAAAATGTATAAATTTTATGAAAAACATTATCAAGATAAAAACGAAGTTTTAAAAAAAGAAAAAAATCTAATAGAAAATATTGGTAAAAAAACTTATGAGATTTATCTTTCAAGTGTAGATTTTATGAATTTCCTAGGGAAAGTTTTTTATTATTTTATTTATTCTCTTTTTAATCCAAGTAAAATGCGACTAAATGCAATGTTGAAATACATTGATACTTCTGCTTTAAATGCACTGCTTATTGTGGGAGTTACCTCTTTTTTGGTGGGTGTAGTAATTGCGTATCAAGGTGCGGTTCAGCTTGAAAAATTTGGGGCAAATATTTTTATAGTTGAGATGATTTGTATTACGATGTTTCGTGAAATAGCTCCTTTGGTAACTGCTATTGTAATCGCTGGACGAAGTGCTAGTTCTTATACTGCTGAAATTGGAGCCATGAAAATAACAGATGAAATAGATGCTATGCGAACTATGGATTTTGAGCCAACAATGTTTTTGATTTTGCCACGAATTTTTGCTTTGGTTATTTCCTTGCCTTTATTGGTATTTTTTGCTGATATGTTAGGAGTATTTGGGGGAATGGTAATAGCTTATGCAGATTTAGATGTGACATTTACAGAGTTTATAAATCGAATGGGAGAAGAAGTTCCACTAAAACATCTTTTAATTGGTGTTTTTAAATCTGTATTTTTTGGAGTTGCTATTGCACTTATTGGATGTTATAGAGGATTTCAAGTTCAAAATAATACTACAAGTATAGGAAAATATACAACTATGAGTGTTGTCAATGCTATTTTTGTAGTGATTGCTTTAAACGCGATTTTCTCAGTGATTCTAACGGAAATTGGAATATAATGGAAGCCGTAAAAATAATAAAAGTAAATAATCTATCTACAATTTTTGGTGAAAACATAGTACATAAAGATATTTCATTTAGTGTAAATGAAGGTGAAATTTTTGGAGTATTAGGTGGAAGTGGTTCTGGAAAAAGTGTTTTAGTAAAACAAATAGTTATGTTGGACAAAATTCAAAAGGGAAATATTGAGCTTTTAGGAAAAGATGTTTCAAATGTAAATCTAAAAGATATTCAAGATTTAAAACAGCAATTTTCTTATTTATTTCAGTTTGGAGCTTTGTACTCTTTTTTGAATGTTATTGAAAATATAAGTGTAATGTTAAAAGAATATACAGATTTACCATCTGATTTAATAGAAAAAATCGCATATACAAATCTAGAAATTGTAGGGCTTCCAAAAAGTTGCGCATTATTATATCCCTCTCAGTTAAGTGGTGGAATGGTAAAAAGAGTTGCCCTTGCAAGAAGTCTTGCAATGCAGCCAAAGGTTTTATTTTTGGATGAACCAACAAGTGGATTGGATCCATCAAGTACTCAAAAAATAAATGAATTATTGCTTTATTTAAAAAGTATGTTGAATATCACAATAATCGTAATAACCCATGATTTAGAGACTATAAAAACAGTTTTGGATAGATTTATAATATTAAAACAAAAGATAATCTTTGATGGAAATATAACTGAAGCATTAAATTCTAATGATGAATTTATAAGAGATTTCTTAACAAATAAAGGTAAATAATGGATACTAAAATAAATTTTTTAAAAATAGGATTATTTGTAATAGCCCTAGTGATTTCACTTTTGGTTATAGTTTTTTGGTTGGGAAAATTTGGTTTTGAAAAGAAAAAATTTGATGAATACTCAATCTATTTTAGAGAATCAGTTTCTGGATTAAACATTGGTTCTTCAATAAAATATAAAGGTTTTGAAGTTGGAAATGTTCAAGAAATAAAAATAAATCCACTTAATTCAGAAGAGATACAAATAAATATTCTTATTATAAAAGGTACTCCTATAAAAGAAGATAATTATGCAGTTTTAGGAAATGTAGGGATTACTGGACTTAAATATATTGAGTTAAAAGGTGGAAGTAATGATTCAAAACTTTTACACCAAGACCAAAATGGCTTTAGAATAATAAGCTCAAAACAATCTGATTTATCAACTTTGGTTGATTCTACAACAGATTTAACAAATCAATTAACGCAAGTTTTAGCTCAAATGAAAAAACTTTTGGCAGATGAAAATATAAAAACTATTTCGCAAATATTAGATAAAACACAAAATAGTATGAGTAACATAGAACAATTTAGCTCTTATCTTGTAAATAATGAAAAGAAAATTGATGAACTTCTAAAAAATATTTCAATTCTGACAAAAAATGGAAATAAATCTTTTGAAAGCATAGATAAATCAGCAAATAGTTTTAAAGACTTAACAAATCAAATATTAGTGGAAATTAAAAAAGGAAGTTTTGATATAAATGATATGTCAAAAGAGAGTTTTGATAAACTAAATAGTGTTTTAAATAACCTAGATTCAACACTTTTACAAACTCAAACTTTGATAGATAATTTAAATCAAAGCCCAAGTGATATTTTATTTAAACAAAAAAATATAAAAAATGGACCAGGAGAATAATATGAAAAATCTTTTTTATCTGTTACTAGTAGTTTTAATATCAGGATGTTCGCTAAAACAAGAAGTTGATATAAATAGTTATTCTATTGATTTTAATCCAAAAAATAGTAGTTATAAAAATATTGGAAAATCAATTTTAATTGAAGAACCTTTTGTAAATAAAAGTTTTAATTCAAGAGCTATTTTTTATAGTACAAAACCATATTCATTTGAAGAATACGCAAAAAATAAATGGATAAATCTTCCAAGCAATATGATTCAAAACTCTTTATTGGAAACTTTACAAAGTAGTAATATCTTTTCTTTAGTTTTACAAGAAGATACAAAAATAAAATATGATTATCTTTTAAAAACAAATGTAATAAAAATCTATCATGAAATAAATGGCGATAAATCTTATGTAATCTTAAAAGTAAAATTTGATTTATTAAAAGATAAAGAACTTGTAAAAACTTTTACTTATGATAGAAAAGTTTTAGTAAGCAAAAACAATCCTTATGAGTTTGTAAATAGTTTAAATAAAACATTTGATGAGATAATACAAGAGTTGTTAAAAGAGATAAGTAAATTATAATTTTTTGGCAATAATTGGAGCTAAATTCATAACAATAAAAAGTCTCATAATATGATGAATCGTAATATATGGCACATTTGCACCTACAAGTAAAGCTATAAGATTCATCTCTGTTTGACCACCTGGACTAAAAGCCAAAAGAATTGAAACTATTGGAAAACCAAAAAAATAGTAAGCAATAAAAACAAAAATACTAGAAATAAAAGCGATAATAATAAAGTGCCCAAAAGTTCCCACAAGTGTTTTTATAATTGTTTTTAACTTAATACCTCTAAAAGTAAAACCTATAATTGTTCCAAAAATTACTTGAACAAATTTGATTAATTCATCGGGAATTAAAGTATGAATAAAACCACTACTGTGAACAATAATACTTAAAATCATTGGACCAATCAAAAATGCAGCGGAAATTCGTAGTTTTTTAGCTAATAATGCTCCAAAAACTCCAATAACAACCAAATAAAAAAACTCTAATAAATTTGTGTCTTTTATAGATTTTGTGATTAGTTGGTTACCACTTATATCTAAATGAAAAACATATTGAATAATAAAAGGCAAAGTTAAAACTACAAATAAAAGTCTTGAAGATTGAACCAAAGTGATTTTTGAAGTATCAGCTTTTTGTTCTTCTCCTAAGATTACCATTTCTACAACTCCACCTGGAGTTGAACTAAAAAAAGCAGTTTTTCTATCAAACTTTAGAACTTTTACATAATAATACATTCCTGCAAATGTAACGATAATTGAATAAGGGATAATCAATAAAATACTAAATATATAAATATGTAAAAACTCTAAAATTTGCGGTGTAAAAGCACTTCCAATGATTAACCCTATAAAAATTCTAGCAGGTGCTGAAAATATTTTTGGATTTAAAATAGGAAGATTTTCAAATCTCATAGCAATGGAAGTTGTAAAAATAGCTCCTAAAAGCCAAGGAAGAGGAAGATGTAAAAATATGAATAAAATAGAACCAAAAAGACCTATGAAAAGTGCAAGTAACATTTGAGATAATTGTTGCATGTTTATCATAGATTTCCTAGTTTAGTTGTTTTTTCAATTAGTTAAAAAAGTATAGCTTTAAGCTTCTATACTTTTTGTAACTAAATCTTGAGCCTCTTTTATAAGTAGTTCTAAATGCTCTTCGTCTATAAAACTTTCTGCATAAATTTTATAAATATCTTCAGTTCCAGAAGGTCGTGCTGCAAACCAACCACTTTTTGTTGTAACTTTTAAACCACCAATACTTGCGTTGTTTCCACTTGCATTTGTATAGATATTTTCTATTTCTTCACCTGCTAAAGTTTTAGATGTAATATCTTTTACGCTAAGGTTTTTTAGTTTTGCTTTTTGTTCATAATTTGCAACCGCATCAACTCTTTTATAATAAGCTTTACCAAACTCTTTTTCAAATTCTTGATAAATAACACCTGGGTCTTTTTTTAGTTTTGCAGTAATTTCAGCCGCTAAAAGATTTAAAATAATTCCATCTTTATCAGTTGACCAAACACTTCCATCTTTTCTTAAAAATGATGCACCAGCGCTTTCCTCTCCACCAAATGCTAAACTTCCATCAAATAAACCCTCAACAAACCATTTAAATCCAACAGGTACTTCATAAAGTTTTTTATCTAAAGATTTAACAACTTTATCAATCATTGAACTTGAAACTAAAGTTTTACCAACTCCTAAATCATTTTTCCAAGATTTTCTATTTGAAAACAGATACCAAATAGCAACAGTTAAATAATGATTTGGATTCATAAGTCCTACACTTTTTGTTACAATTCCATGTCTATCAAAATCTGGATCATTAGCAAATGCAATATCATATTTATTGGCTAATTGTATAAGTGAAGCCATAGCATACGGTGAAGAACAATCCATTCTTATTTTTCCATCATGGTCACACGACATAAAAGAAAAAGTAGGGTCAATAACTTCATTTACAATATCAAGGTTAAGACCATATATTTCATTTATTTTTTTATAAACTTCTAAACCAGAACCTCCAAGTGGATCTACACCAATATTTAGATTTGCATTTTTGATAAGATCCATATCAATAATAGTGTCTAAAGCTTTTACATAAGGCGTTATAAAATCAGCAATTTCTAAAAATTTAGATTCATATATTTTTTCTTTTGCGATGAATTTAACATCTTTTAGACCATCTTTTAATATTTCATTTGCTCTTTTTTCTATAACAGATGTAACATCAGTATCAGATGGTCCTCCATTTGGAGTATTGTATTTAAATCCACCATCACATGGAGGATTATGTGATGGAGTTATAATTACACCATCATTTAAATCTTTTGAATTCTTATTTGATTCAATTATTGTAAAAGACATAACAGGAGTTGGAGTATATGTGTTTTTTGGTGCAATTTTACATTGAACTTCATTTGCTAAAAAAACTTGTAAAGCTGTTATTTGAGCAGGTGTTGATAAAGCATGAGTATCAATTCCTATATGCATAATACCATTTATTGCTGCATTTTTTCTATATTCACAAAGCGCTTGAGTGATTGCTAAAATATGCTCTTCATTAAAACTTGATTTTGTAGAACTTCCTCTATGTCCAGATGTTCCAAAACTAACTTTTTGACTTTGAACATTTATATCAGGCTTATTAATATAATAAGCTTCAATTAGTTTTTCAATATTTTCTAGTATTTCTTTAGGTGCTTTTTTACCTGCTAAATTATTTATCAAGTTTTATCCTTTGCTATTTTAATTGTTTTTATAAAAAGAATGATTATTTTATCGAAATTGCCCTTTTATATGATTTCTAAATAAAAGATTTAGCATTATTTGAAGAATTATTTAAATAAATTGAAACATTTATTTTAGAGTAAAGGGAAAAAGAAAATTCCCATTTCAATAAGAAAACAAAATATGAAATGGGAATTGAAAAAAATTGTTAGAATTTATGAGTTAGATTTAAAAAAGTTTTTATTTTCTTACAAAAGAAGAAATTACATTCTAATTTCTTCTCTTTTTTGTAAGAATACCCATCTTTCGTCTATTCTTTTTTGCCACTCATCAATTAAATATTCATATTCAGGTTTAAATAAGTGTTTAAATCTTGGTTGTGCACCTAAATAATCCCTAACAGGAATGATATTTTTTGGTCTATAAGTGATGTTTAATTCTCTTCCATCAATGATTTCATATAATGGGAAAACAAGTGAATCAACTGCTAAATCAGAAACTTCGATAGTTTGATTTGGAGCAAATTTCCACTCAGTTGTACAAGCACTCATTGCATTTATAAATACAGGTCCGTGTGTATCAAAACCTCTTTGGATTTTTTTAACCATATCTTTCCATTTATTAGGAGCAACTTGTGCAACATAAGGTGCACCATGAGCTGCCATAATTGAAACGATATCTTTCTTTTGTCTTTTCTCACCATAAGAGTGAGATCCAGCTGGTGCTGTTGTTGTACTTGAACCAATTGGTGTAGATGAAGATCTTTGACCTCCTGTATTTGCGTAAACTTCATTGTCTAAACAAACATACATAAAGTCATGACCTCTTTCAAAACATCCAGAAATCCATTGGAATCCAATATCATAAGTAGAACCATCTCCACCAAATGTTACAAATTTTGGTTGAGGAGTATCTGCACTAATTCTTCCTTTATTTCTTAAAGCTTTGTTCATTGTCTCAACTCCTGCCATTGCAGTTGATGAGTTTTCAAATCCAATATGAATCCATGAACAATCCCATGAAGTATGAGGATAAATAGCTGTACAAACCTCTAAACATCCTGTAGATGCAGAAACCACTAAGTTATCATTTGTAGCATTTAAAACTTCTCTTACAATAATAGAGTGCGCGCAACCTGGACATAAAAGATGTGAACCCTCAAATCTTTCAGCTGCTGTTGAGAATGATTTTAAATTTTTAATCTCTTTTTGTGTATTAACAAGTGTACTCATTTTTATATTCCTTGCGTTTCATAAAAGCTAAGTTCTGGACCTCTTACTCCAATAAATCTTTGGATTTTTCCAGATAACTTACCTTCTTTTGCTTCTTTATCTAAAGTTCTAAATATATCTTTTAAACCAGCAACAGTCATATCTCTTCCACCTAATCCATAAATTAAATTAGAAACTAATGGTCGAGCTTTTGTATTGATTAATGCTCCTGAAACTTCATTAAATAAAGTTCCAACCGTTCCACCAGGTGCAGATCTATCCATACAAGCGATTGCTTTTACATTTTGTAATGCAACTGCAACTTCTTCAAGTGGGAAAGGTCTAAATACTCTTGGTGCTACAACCGCTGCATTAATTCCTTCAGCTTTTAATTGATTAATTGCTAGCATTGCAGTTTCAAAAGTTGAACCTAAACATACAATTGCAACATCTGCATTTTCTAAATTATAAGATTCAACAAGTTTATATTCTCTTCCTGTTAATTCTTTAAACTGCGCAAATGTTTCTAAGATTACTTTTTTAGAACTCATTAATGCAGCATGTTGTTTTGCTTTATGTTCAAAATGCCAATCTTGCTCTGTTTGAACACCATGAGTTACAGGTTTATCAAAGTTTAATAAAGCATTTACTTGTAAGTAATCACCTACAAATTTACAAGCAACATCATCTTTTAATGGCGTAACATTTTGAGCTGTATGTGAAGTCATAAATCCATCTTGATTAGAAATAACTGGAAGTCTAACTTCTGGATGCTCAGAAATTTTAAATGACATTAAAGTCATATCATAAGCTTCTTGAGGTGAAAATGCATCAATTGAAATCCAACCAGAATCTCTTGTTAAATATAAATCTGAGTGGTCACCATTTACATTTAAAGGTGCAGCTAAAGCTCTATTTACTAAACATAACACAACAGGAATTCTCATTCCAGATGCTTGGTATAAAGTTTCAATCATAAGTGCTAAACCTTGTGAAGAAGTTGCTGTTGCCACTCTTCCACCAGCTGCACCTGCACCTATACATGCAGACATTGCTGCGTGTTCAGATTCAGTCATCATTACTTCACCATCAATATATCCATTTGCATGAAACATTGCATAATTTTCAACTGTAGCAGTTGAGGGTGTAATAGGATAAGCAGCAACAACATCAACATCAGCTTGTCTTAAAGCCTGAGAGTTTGCCATGTTTCCATCCCAAACTTCTACCCCTTTTAATTCCATAATTCTCTTATTCATTATTCTTCACCTTTTTTCTTTTTCTCAGGCCATTTACCAAGTGCATCTTCAACTGTTTCATATTCATTAAACATTAAAAGTGATTTTGGATTTGTAGGACAAACGCTTACACATAATCCACAACCTTTACAGTGTTCGTAATCAATACCTTTCATCTCTTTATTTCTAGCAATAATAGATGTATCTGGACAGAATATCCAACAATTTTGACAGTCAATACATGTTTCTGAATTCCAAACTGGTTTAATAACTCTCCAGTCTCCAACACTCATACTTTTTGAACTTGTCTCTGAATACATTCTATCTTCAGGTTGAATATCTGCTATATTATAATTTATATCTCCGTTAAATGTGAATAAAGCAGCACCAGGTACTAATTCATCCCATCCCATTTCACTTATTGGTTTACTCATCTTTTATCCTTTAATGAACTTCATCGTAAGCTCGTTGGATTGCAATCATATTTGCGTCAATAACATTTTGAGGTAACTTTTTAAGTACACCTTTCATTTTCTCTTTGAAGTAATCAAGTTCAAACATTCCGCTTACTTTCATAAATGCACCAAGCATTGGAGTATTTGGAATAGCTTTTCCTATAGTATCTCTTGCAATTTGAAAACAGTCAAGTACGAATACTCTATCTTCAATTCCTTGTAAAGTTGGAACTAAAGAAATCAATTCTTTTTTCTGTAAGTGTGTAGTTATTATATATTTTGTTGTATCTTTACCATTTGCAGTGATATTATCTGTAATAGCTAGACCTGGATCTAGTATAAATACAAAATCAGGTTGCATATATTTTTCATGGTTTAAAATTGGTTCATCATCAATTCTATTATAAGCCGTCATAGACGCACCTCTTTTAGCTGAACCATAAAAAGCAAAAGCTTGAACTTGTTTACCCGTTTCAGCAACAACAGAACCAAGACCTTTTGCACCTGTAACGGCACCTTGTCCTGCACGGCTATGCCATCTAATTTCTAACATAGAGGCTCTCCTTATTATTAATATTAAATCTAACTTAAAAAATTCAATTAGTCTTTAGTATTATAAATAATTTTAGCTTAAATAAACTTTTATTTATTGATTCTACTATTATATAATGATAGTAAAATTAAGTTTTTTTAAAAGAAAAATTAATTCTATAAATTATTCATATCAAATAAAGTACTATTCTATCGATATATTTTGTATTATTATAGAATAATACAATTATAAAATTATTATAGAACTTAAAACTTGTATTTTAATATTAAATCTGAATTAATTTATAATATTAAGCTATTATTAATAATATTAGAGGCTTTTAATGTAACTTATTGCACTAAATGCATTAGGTTTTATAATATTTGTGTATTTTAGTAACTCTTCTTCTTGTCCATATCCACATAAAACACCAATTGAATTTATATTTGCTTCATTTGCTGCAATTAAATCTAATTTAGTATCTCCAATCATCCAAACAGTATGTTTATTTTTATCATAATTCATTTGTTCAAGTGTAATTAAAATGGGTTCAGGATGTGGTTTAGGATTTTGAACATTTTCTCTTCCTGTTACTATTTCGAAAAATTGTGCAATATCAAAATGCTCTAATAAAGGCATTGTATACATTCTTGTTTTTGTAGTAACAACACTTACTCTTGCAAATAAAGAAGCTTCATAAAGAGCTTCATAAGCATCTTTTAAAAGTGTAGTTTGCTCTTTTGAAATGATTTTATATCTATTTTTATAAGCATCAACAAAATCCCAAACTTTTGATTCTTCAACTCCTAATTCTTTGTACATAATATCAAGAGGATAACCAATTAATGATTTAATAGTTTCATCATCACCTTTAAAATCAAAATTTAGTTCTTCAAAAGAGTGATAAAATGTCGAAACTATTGCATCTGTTGAGTCTATTAATGTTCCATCTAAATCAAAAAGTATTATTTTATTTTTATCCATATTTTAATTGTCCTTCAATATTATATTTATTCTTGTATTTCCCAATCTTTTTGGTTATGCATTATTCCTACAAAAGATGGTTCGATATTTTTTATATTTTTATTTATAGCAGAGACTGAATCAGGAATATATAGAAATAAATATGGTAAATCATCACTTATAATTTTAAATATATCTTTATAAATTTTTCCTAATTCCTCTCTATTTACAGTGTTATTGCCTTTTTCAATTAAATTATCTACTTCAGGGTTTGCATAAGAAACAAAATTAAATCCACCTAATTTACTACTTGAGCTGTGCCAAATAGGAGAAGCATCAGGCATTAACGCCATTGACCAACCAAGAAGTACCGCCTCAAAATTTCTTGGATGAACAACTGTATTTAAAAATGCTTGCCACTCCATAACTCTAATATTCATTTTAATTCCAGCTTTTTGTAGTTGGTATTGCAAAATTAAAGCTGCATTTATTCGTATATCATTTCCAGTATTTGTCACCACTTCAAAAGAAAAAGGATGATTTTCATCGTAACCTGCTTCTTTTAAAAGTTCTTTTGCTTTAGTAATATCTTGAGTTATAGTTTTTATTTCTTCATTATAGGCAAAAGAATTTGGTAAAAATGGACCATTACAAACTTTTCCATAACCAAAAAATAAAATGTCAACTAACTCTTGTCTATTAATTGCTAAAGATAAAGCTTGTCTGATTCTAATATCTTTAAACTTTTCATTTTTTAAATTAAAGCCTAAATAAGAAAAACTAAAACTTGGTTTTTGCATTATCGTATAATTGTGTTTAAAATTATCATCAAGTTGCCTATCAACTTGAATAGGATCTAATCCACCAAGATCTAATTTCTTTTGTTTTAAATATAAAAAAGAAGTATTTGGATCTGGAAGAAATTTATATAAAATCTTATCAATTTTTGGTTTTCCCTCAAAATATTTATCATTTGCGATAAGTTCAATATCTTGACCTTGTTTAAACTCTTTTAATTTATATGAACCTGTTCCTATTGGATTTTTATTAAATGAACTTGTCATTAAATCTTTTTCATCTTTTAAAAGATGATAAGGAAGAATTCCAACCATCCAAGTCTCTAAAGCTTTAAAGTAGGGTTGTTTGTATATAACCTCAATTGTATAATCGTCCAAAGCTTTTACACTTTGAACTTCTTGAAAATTTGATTTAATAGAATTAAATACTTTTGGATCGATTATTTTTTCATAAGTAAAAATCACATCTTTAGCTGTGAATTTTTCTTTATCATGCCAAAGTACATCTTCTTTTAATTTAACAATTAATTTTGTAGGAGTTTCAAATTTATATGATTTTGCTAAATCAACAGTAGGATTTCCATTTTTGTCATATTTAAATAAACCATTAAAAAGCCAATCAGATATTTCACTACTTGCAGAATCATTTGCTAATATTGGATTTAGTCTGCTAGGACTTGAAGACATTGATAAGTTTAAAGTACTTGCGCTTAAATAAGCGAAGATTAGTAGGTAAAAGGTTAATAATTTCATAGGGTATTGTATAGTCTTTTTATATAATAATGCATAAAAAAAGGAGCAACTTTCGTCGCTCCTTTTGATAAAAAGAAAAGCATTTCTCTTTTGAATTCCAAAAATTATCTTTTTGAGAATTGAGAAGATTTTCTTGCTTTTTTCTTTCCGAATTTTTTTCTTTCAACTGATCTTGAATCTCTAGTTAATAAACCATAAGGTTTTAAGATAGCTCTAAATTGCTCATCAAAAGCAACTAATGCTCTTGAAATCCCATGTCTAGCAGCATCAGCTTGAGCTGAATAACCACCACCAAGAGTTTTTACAATAATGTTTACAGAAGTTTCTTGTTTAGCAACATTTAATGGTTGCGTAACTCTTTTTTTGATTGATTCATGTCCACCTAACCAAGCGTCAAGAGTTTGACCATTGATTGTTAATTGACCATTACCATTTTCTAGCCATACTTTTGCTACAGCTGTTTTTCTTCTTCCAGTTGCATATACTTTTGCCATTACTCTTATCCTTTAATTTGCGCAGTATGAGGATGTTCACTTCCTGCATATACTTTTAATTTTTTTAACATACCTTTTCCAAGAGTTGTTTTTGGAAGCATACCTCTAGCAGCTAGTTTGTATAATTTTTCTGGATTTTTTTCAAACATTTCAGACATTTTGTGAGTTTTTGTACTACCAAAATAACCTGAGTGTGTAAAGTAATTTTTACTTTCTAATTTTTTACCAGAAAATCTTGCTTTTGATGCATTTATAATAACAACAAAATCTCCGCAGTCTACATTTGGTGTAAAACAAGGTTTGTTTTTCCCTCTTAAGATAGTAGCAACTTCTGTAATAATTCTTCCGAATATTTTATCAGTTGCATCAACTACTATCCAATTTCTTTCGATTTCGTTAGCATGTGCCATTTGAGTAAATTTCATTTATTTTCTCCGCTTTTTTAATGAGGTGCAATAATAGTGTAGTAATTATTAATTTATACTTAAATTAAGTGTATATTAATAATTTATTGAAAATTGTGAACCATTTTTAAATTCAGAGTCTATTTTTAGGGTGAAGTTGTGTAAAGATAGTACTGATTGTACTATAAAAAGTCCTAATCCAAGAGAGTTATTCCATCCATTATTTGAAATTCTATAAAATTTTTGGTTTATTTTTTCCAACTCTTTTTCTTCAATTCCAATACCTTTATCTATAATACAAATAGAATTTTGTGAAATATTTACAACTATTTCATCTTCTGAATATTTTAAAGCATTTTCTATTAAGTTAGAAATTGCCATAGAAATCAATGTTTCATCTACTTTTAGAGTTATATCTTCGCCTTGAATTAGAATTTCTCTATTTTTATATTTGTCCTTTAAATCACTAATACAAGTTTCAATTAATTTTTTCATAGAACAAGGTATTAAAATTAGTTCTTGTTTTCCTTCTTCAAGTTTAAGCGTTAATCTTAATTTATCAACGATATGAGACATTTTATTGGCATTTGAATAAATCTTTTTTAGAAATCTAGTTTTCATAAGTTGTGGCATTTGTTCATCGTTTAAAATGGTTTCAGTATAACCTGAAATAATTGCAATTGGATTTTTAAATTCATGGGAAATTGCAGATATTATTTCATCTTTTTGTTTATTTGCAAGTTTTAATTTCGCATTTTGTTTTGCTTTTTGTTTCTCTCTTTTTGAGAGTTTAATTGCAACTTTATTTAGTAATTTTGAGATTTTATAAAATTCATAAGTGTAATTTGAATCTAAAATAAAAGAAGGTTTTTTGTGGGCTAATAAAGTTAAAAAATGAAGAATATTATCCGTCTCTTTTTTTACTCTAATACTAATAAAATAAGTGGCTAAAAAAGCAATAATTAGAAAAAATGTAATAAATAAAAAAATTCCAAAGGTGAGACTGATAAAATTATCTGTGATAATACTTATATAATCCGCCATTCTTATGTAATAGATTTTATTTGAAATTGTTATCTTTTTTGCAATATATAATAACTCTTTATCAATAGTTTCAGATTTTCTAGTATCTTTTCCAATGATGTTATTTTTGGCTTCAATTATCTCTTTTCTATGTAAATGATTTTTGATTAAAGATAACTCTTTATCACTATCTGCAATTACAACTCCAAATTCATCAATAATTGTGATTCTAAGTTTTAGTTTTTCATGTAATTCATGGATTATTTCAGAGGTATTTCCAAGATTGTCTTCATTTTTAAAAACAATAGATAAGGTATCAATATTTTGAAGTAGATTTTTTTCAACTTGATTTATATAAATATTTTTCGACCAAAAATAAGTAATAATGCTTAAGGTTAGAAGAATAACTAAAAATATTGCAATGTATGTTCTAAGAAAAAGTTGATGAATCTTTAACAAAAAATATAACCTTCGCCTCTAATTGAACGAATATATTCTTTTTTTGCATTTGGGTCTATTTTTGCTTTTAATCTTTTGATGGCAACATTTACAGTTTTCTCTTTTTTTTCAAAAGAGTCTTGCCAAACACTATTTAATAAGTGTTCTCTTGAAAGTAAAATATCTTTATTTTTAATAAATTCAAGTAATAAATCATGTTCAAGATGCGTTAATTCTATTTCCTCATTATCAATATAAAATTTTTTATTTGAAGATTTATACATAATATCTTTTACTTTTAGAACATCTACATCTTTTGAACTTCTTTTTATAACAGCTTTTATTCTGGCACATAACTCTTTTATATTAAAAGGTTTAGTAATATAATCATCTGCATGATTATCAAATCCATCAATAATATCTTCATCTTTATCTTTAGCAGTTACATAAATAACGGGATTTGTATATCCTTGTTGTTTTATTTCATTTATAAAGGAAGTTCCCTCAATTCCAGGAAGATTTCTATCCATTAAAATTAAATCAATTTGTTCTTCATTTAAAACTTTTCTTACATTTTTATCAATTTTTAGAAAACCAATTGTTTCATAACCCTCTTTTTGAAGAGTGTACTCAAGAAGTTCTAAAATATCTTCTTCGTCTTCTACTATTAAAATTAATTTATTATTCATCAGAATTCGACTCTTTTGTTGTTATAACTTTTTTATTTGGTCTTTCATCTTCGTATTCAATTACTGTATCTTTTGAGATTTTTATAATACCAGGTGAGAATTTTATAGCAAGAATTCTAAATATAAAAAATACGAAAATTACAAATAATAAAAATGTAATATCAAAGTAATCTCTATTTTTATTTGTAGTTAAAATAATTACATCACGAATTAAAAATATGACAAAAATGTCAATAACATATCTAAGTCGTAAAGTCTCTTTTTTGATAAAATCAGAGACCATTTTTACAACTTCCATGATAACTATAAATTCTAACATAAGAATAATTGCTTTGTAAAAGTCGATGCTAGAAATTAATATTATTACTAAAATTAACATTGCAGCAAGGACTTCAAAGTTTGTGCTGAAGTAGTTTTCGATTTTATTTATAGCTTTTTTCATGGAAAAATTATAACATAAATATCATGATTGTACCATGTCACCGCCAACTTGAGCGAAATGCAACAAATTAGCAATAGAAACAGCACGGTCAGCAATTTTCTCAAGTCTTCGTAAAGCACTTAATATATCAAAATACTCTTTTGATAAATCAAGGTTTTTTGAAATCAATTTTAAAATATTTTTTTCAATCATTAAATATAAATCATCAGTTTTACTCTCTTCAACTATAACTCTATGATATTTTTCTTCAATATGATTTGCATTTGTTTCATCAAGTATTGAAATAGAAGTTTGAAGAGATAAAAGTGCTGATCTTAATAGTGGAACAGCATACTCTAAAATCATATTTGTATTTAAATCATCTGAATAAGATTTTTTGAACATTTTTGCAAAATCTTTAGCATTTGAACCTGTTCTTACTAATTCATTTGTGATTTTTAAATATGAAACCAATTGTCTTAAATCTTTTGCTTCTGGTGAATATAAAGCCAAAGTTGTAACAATGATATTATCAATCTCATTTGATCTTAACAATAATTTTTTTTCAGTTATTTCAACATTTTTTAAATCATCGATTTTTTTATCTTCTAAAGCTCTTAAAGATAATTCTAGTGAATTAACAACATCAATACCAATTTTTGATATTTCTTCTTTTATATTTTGTAATTTTATTTCGTATGGTCTTAACATTATCCGAACCTTCCTGTAATATAATCTTCTGTTTTTTTATTGTGTGGATTAACAAAAATAGTTTGTGTTTCATCATATTCTATTAATTTTCCTAAATGGAAAAATGCTGTATAATCAGCAACTCGTGCCGCTTGTTGCATATTATGCGTAACAGTTATGATTGTGTAATCTTGTTTTAATTCAAGCATTAAAGCTTCTATTTTTTCTGTTGAAATTGGGTCAAGTGCGCTTGTTGGTTCGTCCATTAAAATAACTTGTGGTTTAATAGCAATAGTTCTTGCAATACATAATCTTTGTTGTTGTCCTCCTGAAAGTGAAGTTCCTGGTTGTTGTAATTTATCTTTTACTTCATTCCAAAGTCCAGATTTAATTAAAGAAAGTTCAACTAACTCATCACAATCTCTTCCTTTTCTTACGATTCCATGTTTTAGTGGAGCGTAAGCTACATTGTCATAAATTGATTTTGGAAAAGGATTTGGTTGCTGAAATACCATTCCGATTTTTTTTCTAACACTTACTTCATCCACATCTTTATCATAAATGTTTTTATTATCAATTACGATTGAACCATCAATTTTTACTATTGGAATTAAATCATTCATTCTATTTATACATCTTAAAAATGTAGATTTTCCACAACCAGATGGACCAATTAGTGCTGTGATTTTATTTTCATATAAATTAGCAGTAATATCAAAAAGTGCTTGATTTACTCCATAATATAAGTTCAGATTTTTTACGGCTATTTTTGTTTTATTATCATTTTCTATCATTACTTTTCCCTCGTATAATTTTCATATGAATAAATAATCTAGTTTTTAACTAAACTATATATTCTTTTAAGATTGAAGTACTAACTTCAAATCTTTAATTTTTTACAGTTTATGACTTTAGATAAAACAACATTT
>NZ_MUXE01000040.1 GCF_003063245.1 Arcobacter caeni
GTAAAGGATTTACATGAGTTTAATAAACCACGAAGAGCTAATAAGACAATTAAAATCTGGAGAATTAACTTCTCTAGATGAGATAACAAATGAGTTTAAAAATATACTCAAAGAAGTTATACAAACTGCATCACAAGAAGAACTAACTGCACATCTAGGTTATGATAAGAATAAAGAATCTACTAATTCAAACTATCGTAATGGCTATAATGAGAAAACTATAAAATCAAAATATGGGAATATTGATGTGTCAATTCCAAGAGATAGAGATTCTACTTTTGAACCACAATTAGTTAAAAAAAGAGAAGTACTTTTAGATGGAAGTGAAGATTTAATATTATCACTTTATACCAAAGGAATGAGTGTAAGGGATATACAATCACATCTTGAAGATTTATATGGATATGAACTATCAGAACAAACAATTTCAAATATTACTTCCAAAATTATTGAAAAAGCAAATGAGTGGCAAAATCGTCCACTTGATTCAATTTATCCAATTATATTTATGGATGCTACTGTTCTTAAAATAAGAGTAGATAGAGTTGTTAAAAATGTAGCAGCATATATTATGCTGGGAGTTACACTAGAAGGTAAAAAAGAGATTATTGGTATTTGGATAGGAGAAAATGAAACAAGTAAATATTGGTTAACTGTTTTAAATGATATTCAAAAGCGTGGAGTGCAAGATGTACTTATATTTGCAATTGATGGGCTTAATGGCTTTAATGAAGCCATTAAAGCGGTTTATCCTAAGGCTGATATTCAAAGATGTATCGTTCATCAAATAAGAAGCTCGCTTAAATTTGTTTCATGGAAAGATAGAAAAGAAGTTGCAAAAGATTTGAAATCTGTTTACTCAGCTTTAAATGAAGAAGATGCACAATTAGCACTCACAGAATTTAATGATATTTGGGGTAAAAAGTATCCAAATATTACTATGTCTTGGACTAACCATTGGTTAGAATT
>NZ_MUXE01000041.1 GCF_003063245.1 Arcobacter caeni
ATTTTATTATAATAGAGTTAGAAGTCATAGTTATTTAGGAAATTTATCACCTGTTAAATTTGAAGAAAAACAAGAAAAAGAAAAAGTGTTACAATCTGAAATGGTGGCTTAGGGATTAGCAAAAAAGTGTATGTTTTTTAGTTACCTCTCCAATAATCAATGGATAACTGATATATTTGATTTCGGTGTAATGATTGAAGAGATTCAATTTGAAGTTACTAATACTTTTGGAGAGGTGTGAAATGAGAAATAATTTTTCAAAATTAGCATTGGACAAAAATTTGTCTTATCTTATATATAAACAATGGAATAACAATCCAATATTTCAAGTTTTAGATTTAGTTAGTAAGAAGTGTATTTATAGAGGTAAAAGTCGTCATAAAGCTATAAGCATGATAATTAACTTTTGAGAAATATAAAATAAGGATAAAGAATGGCAAAAATAGAAGTATCATTTATAGAGAGTGAAAGAAAACTCGTAATGAATGAAATAAATGCTCTAGGATATGGTTTTAACTATGAATATTCTGTATATAGCGTAAATACAATCATTATTCCAGATATAGGAAAATATGATAAAGAAAAATTTATTTATTTTTTAAAAGAAAATCAAATAATTTGGAGTAACTAAGAAATTATAAAAGTTACTAAAAGATTTAAAACTAGTTGCCTATAAAGGCTAAATTACCCAAAGGGGTTTAGGACAAGTTCCAAATCCCTTTGGGGATTGGTCTGTCCTTTTTATAAAAGCCTTTTTATAAAGAACACCTTAAATAATTAAAGGATTTATATAAAGGCAATATTTTATTAAAGATAAATATATAAGAAACATATTTTAGATAATTATTTCTAAAATATGTTTGATTCTGAAAGT
>NZ_MUXE01000042.1 GCF_003063245.1 Arcobacter caeni
ATAGTTATTTAGGAAATTTATCACCTGTTAAATTTGAAGAAAAACAAGAAAAAGAAAAAGTGTTACAATCTGAAATGGTGGCTTAGGGATTAGCAAAAAAGTGTATGTTTTTTAGTTACCTCTCCATAATTTATTGAATAATAGGAATATAATGCCCTTTCAAACACTAAAAAAATTACAAACTGGTCAATTAAAAGATGTAACATATATTAAAATTGCATCAGGGCTTAAAACTTTCCCTAATGAATTATATACATTAGTAGATACACTAGAAGTTTTAGATTTAACGGATAATAATTTGACTGATTTACCAGATGATTTTGATAGATTTAGAAGGTTAAAAAGACTTTTTTTGTCTAACAATAAATTTGATAATGTTCCAAAAATATTAGCTAAATTGCCTATTTTATCAATGATTGGAATGCGAAATAATCAGATAAAAAAATTCGAAGAAAATTCTTTACCTCTTAGTACAAGATGGTTAATTCTTACGGATAATGAACTTACTACACTTCCTGAATCTATTGGAGATTTAGTATTACTTCAAAAATGTATGCTTTCAGGTAATCAAATAAGTGGAGAGGTAACTAAAAAACATACACTTTTTTGCTAATCCCTAAGCCACCATTTCAGATTGTAACACTTTTTCTTTTTCTTGTTTTTCTTCAAATTTAACAGGTGATAAATTTCCTAAATAACTA
>NZ_MUXE01000043.1 GCF_003063245.1 Arcobacter caeni
GCATAAAATGCTGCTTTTACAACTTCTTCTGCAAAGTTGTCTTGTTTTTTTAATACATCAACAGCATAATCAATTTGTTCATTGATTTTATTAATTAAATTCTTTTTAGCTAAGGCTGAATCAGGATTAAGTTTTAAACTCTTATCAGCAATATGCTTACCTGATTCAATATCTTTTATTGAAGCTACAATAGTATTTAACTCTTCATTTGAAGAAGTAAATGTACCTTCTTTTACAGAGATATCTAACTGTTTTAAAATTGAAGCAAGGTTTTTATAACCTTGAGTTTTAAATCTTCTTTTATCTTCTTTTTGAAGTAATAAAGACTTAATTGTTTCTACAATTGATTCTTCATCTTTAATAAAGCCTCTTGTTTTGAAGAAGTTTAATGAACCATAAAATACTAAATGTAGAACTGTAAAAAAGAATAATGCTGCAACTGGAATTATTATCCATAAAACAGTTGGTAACTGCATAGTATAATCTAAAACTGTAATTTCGGAACTACCACTTTCTACACTATAAACATAAAGTGCTACAGCAATTATTAATAAAAGGGAAAACCCTATATATTTTTTAAGTCCCACATAAAATCCTTTTTATTATTGTTCTTTTTCGTGAATCTCTCTACAAGGAGTACAATACTTTGCAAATGGTTTAGCTC
>NZ_MUXE01000044.1 GCF_003063245.1 Arcobacter caeni
TCAAACAAGTTTATTTAGTATATCCCAAAAATGATGATTTTTGTAAACACGTAAGTGTTAGATGTAATGATATTAATAGCAGCGAGTACAACATAAAGTTAGTTCCATACTCTATGCGTTCAACTTTAAGATAATTTTAGGAGGAAAAATATGAAAGCAATATTCTATGCAACAAGTACAGGAAATACTGAAGAGGTTGCAAATAAAATACATGAAAAACTAGATGGATTTGAATTAATAGATATTTCAAGTGATGGTGTAGAAAAGATGAACGATTGTGAATCAATTGTTTTAGGTGTATCAACTTGGGGTGAGGGTGAGCTACAAGATGATTGGGAAGATTGTTTCGATGATATTCAAGAAATTGATTTCAAAGATAAAAAAGTTGCACTTTTTGGTTTAGGTGATCAAGAGAGTTATGGACATGAGTTTGTAGATGCTTTAGGAATTATGTATGAAACTTTAGTTGCACAAAATGCAAAGATTATAGGAAAAACATCAACTGATGGTTATGAGTATGACTATTCAAAAGCTGAGGTAGATGGAGAGTTTGTTGGATTAGTAATTGATGAAGATAATCAAGAAGATTTAACAGATGAAAGAGTTGAAAATTGGTGTAATGAAATAAAAAATTTAATATAGTATTGATAATTG
>NZ_MUXE01000045.1 GCF_003063245.1 Arcobacter caeni
GAATTTTATAATTATATACTTTTTCATTTTCCAAATTCTGAAAGTAAAAACTTCAATGGAATAAATATTTCTTGGAATGAAAATGAAGATGACTTTCAAAAATGGTGTGAAGGAAAAACTGGTGTGCCTATAATTGATGCAGCTATGATTCATTTAAATAAAACAGGTCTTATGCATAATAGATTAAGAATGATTGTCGCTTCATTTTTAACAAAAAACCTTTTTGTTGATTGGAAGAAGGGTGAAAAATATTTTGCTTTAAAACTTCTTGATTATGAAGTAAGTTCAAATATTGGTTCATGGCAATGGGCTGCAAGTACAGGTGCTGATGCTGCTCCATACTTTAGAGTATTTAATCCTTATACTCAATCTTCAAAATTTGATAAAGATGGTCTTTTTATTAAATCAGTTATTAAAGAATTAGAAGAAGTGGACCCTAAACTTTTCCATATAGAAAATGCACTTTCTTCAAATCTTTTTTTTAATTATCCTAAATCAATAGTTGATATATCTTTATCAAGAAAAAGAGCAATAGAAAACTTCAAAAGGGCTAAAGATGAAAACTTATGATTTAGCCATTGTTGGCTCTGGAATGGGAGGTAGTATGATTGCCTCTTTAAATA
>NZ_MUXE01000046.1 GCF_003063245.1 Arcobacter caeni
ATTAAGAGCTACGGGACTAAAAGACGAAGATTTTGATAAACCATTTATTGGAGTAGCAAACTCTTTCATTGAACTTATTCCAGGACATTTCTTTTTAGATAAAGTTCCAGCAATCATAAAAGAAGAGATTAAAGCAAATGGGTGTGTTCCTTTTGAGTTTAATACAATTGGTGTTGATGATGGTATTGCAATGGGACATGATGGGATGTTATTCTCACTTCCATCAAGAGAATTAATTGCAAACTCTATTGAAACAGTAATGAATGCACACAAACTAGATGCAATGATTGCTATTCCAAACTGTGATAAAATCGTTCCAGGTATGATTATGGGTGCATTAAGAGTTGATGTTCCAACTGTATTTGTTTCTGGTGGACCAATGCAAAAAGGTCATACTAAAGATGGTGATCCTATTGATTTAGCAACTGCATTTGAAGCTGTAGGTAAGTTTGAAAAAGGTGACATGAATGAAGAAGAGTTAAAAGATATCGAGTGTAATGCCTGTCCAAGTGGTGGTTCATGCTCTGGTATGTTTACAGCTAACTCAATGAATACTTTAATGGAAGCTATGGGAATTGCACTTCCAGGAAATGGTACAATCTTAGCCCTTACTCCTGAA
>NZ_MUXE01000047.1 GCF_003063245.1 Arcobacter caeni
GTAATGATGCTTTTTTTTAGAAAACCAATGTACTCAGCACTTGGACTATTAATTTCTATTTTAGCTGTAGCTGGTCTATTTGCACTATTAAATGCAACATTCTTGTTTATGGTACAAATTATTGTTTATGCTGGTGCAATTATGACACTGATTCTATTCTTACTTATGTTTCTTAACATTAAAGATGAGCATCTTCCAAAAGAACCTAAGAAGTATCTTTTAATAGGAATTGGTGCAGCAATAATGATTCCTTTTAATGTAGTTATTTTAAAAGCAGTATCAAAGCTTCCAGAAGCAGATATGAATATTGTTGCGGATAGTACTTTTGGTGATATTAAACCAATTGGACAACTTTTATATAATGATTGGATTTTAGCATTCGAATTGATTTCAATTCTTCTATTAGTTGCGCTTGTTGGTTCAATTGTTTTAGCAAAAAGAAAAAAATCGAATAAGGAGAATGCATGATTAGTTTAACATCTTATGCTTTTGTCTCTATGATTCTTTTTTCTATTGGTGTTATAGGTGTAATTGCTAGAAGAAATATCTTTGTTATTTATATGTCAATAGAACTTATGTTAAATGGAATTGCACTTTTCCTTATAACATTTGAA
>NZ_MUXE01000048.1 GCF_003063245.1 Arcobacter caeni
AGGGATTAATAAAGAGGATAAAATATTAAGTAAAGTTGATTTTCCACTTCCACTCATACCAATAATAGAGATTGACTCTTTTGGTTGTATTGAGAAAGTTATATTTTCAAAAAGTTTATAATCAAATTCGTGGGAAATATTTTTTGCGTCAAGCAAGTTAGGTTTTTGTTCAGCAATGGGTGAGTTATTATCTAATTGTTCACCCATTACTTCATCTTCATTATTATTTAGTAAGATACTAATTAGTTACCCATTTGAGCAGCTACTTCAGCAGCGAAATCTTCTTCTTTCTTTTCGATACCTTCACCAAGCTCGAATCTTACATACTCAACGATTTCAATTGATGCATCAACAGCTTTAATAGCTTCTTCAACAGTCATTGAATCATCCATAACGTAAGTTTGAGATAATAATGCATGTGTTTTATCTAATTGAGAGTTATCTTCAATCCATCTGTTAATTTTACCAGCAACGATGTTGTCGATAATTTTTTCAGGTTTACCTTGAGCGATTAACTCTTCTTTCATTTCATTTCTAGCAGCTTCAACTGCATCTTCAGTTAATTGTTGTTTTGAAACAAATTGAGGAATATTTTTAAGAGGTTTCCCAAGTC
>NZ_MUXE01000049.1 GCF_003063245.1 Arcobacter caeni
TCTTGTATGTTTTTACTCTTTTGGGGCTTGATGTATTTGCCTTTAGCAAATAATATTGCACTATTTTTTATAGAACCTTTAGTTTTAACTGTTTTATCAATAGTCTTTTTAAAAGAGAAAGTTACAAGAGCTTTACTTATTGTATTATTTGTTGGGCTACTTGGGACAATGATTATTATAAGACCTAATTGGTCAGCTTATGGAACAGCTGCAATACTGCCTATTCTTGCAGCAATTTTTTATGCTCTTTATCTTATGACAATACGAGTATCAAAAGATATAAAAGATGTTTTAACCATGCAGTTTTGGATAGGAATTATAGCTTCAGTTTTTACTTCTATACTTTTTTTAATAGCTCAGCCTTTTGATTTAGAGGTTTTATCTTTTAATAAAATAGACCACTCTTTATGGTGGTTGGTTTTTCTTTTAGCTGTAGTTACTATAGTAAGTCAGTTGTTGATTTCAAATGCCTTATATTATGCAAATGCAAGTTTACTAGCCTCTTTTCAGTATATATAGATAATAAGTGCAACTTTATTAGGGTGGATTATTTTTAATGATATCCCAGATAGATTGACCATGTTAGGGGCTATTATAGTGATTTTTTC
>NZ_MUXE01000004.1 GCF_003063245.1 Arcobacter caeni
TTCATCGCCGATAATACTGCCGGGTCCCCTGGTGGAAACGTAGGCCGCTGCCAGCTCTTGAGTTTTTTTACAAAGCTTTTTCTTATTTGAACTTATTATTAGTTCTTTTAGGAAGAAGCTTTTTTTTTAGCCCGCTTTTATACTACTTTACTTTGCTTTGCTTCTTTGCCTTGCTTTATTAACCCTCTTTGCTTTTTATTCTTTTATTACTCTTCTTTACTTTATTAACACTCTTTGCTTTTTATCTGTATTCTTCTTTTTGTTTTTTATTTCCATTTTACTCTTCTTTATTTCTTATTCTTTTATGCTCTCTAATATCATCCTTCAATCACTTTATCACTTATTATGCTCCTCTTCGCTACAATCCATCCTCAAGCTTGCATAGCTCCAATGGTAGAGCAATTCCATGGTAAGGAAGAGGTTATCGGTTCAACTCCGATTGTGAGCACCACTAACCACCTCCCACTATTTATAATATATCTCTTTTCATTATGTAACTATAATTTTTGAGATATTATAAGCTGTGAACGATAATAACCAAGCACTTATTGTTGTAAAAATAAATAAATAAGCTAAGTATTTCCAGTTTCCAGATTCTCTTACAAAAACCATTGATGCTGCTAAACAAGGCAGATAAATCATAACAAAAACTATAAAAGATATTGCAGATTCAATTGTGATATTACTTTTTATTTTTTCCATTAAACTAGATGATGATTCATCATTTTCACTTCCTAATCCATACAAAATAGATAGTGTTGAGATTACTATTTCTTTTGCAGCTAAACCTGTTTCTAGGGCTATTGTCATTTTCCAATCAAATCCTAAAGGTTGGAATAATGGTTCTGAATATTTACCAATATATCCTAAATATGAATGTTCAAGATTATATTGAGACAGTTCATTTTTAAGATTAATTTTTTCATCAGAGTTTATTGCTAATTCTATTTTTTCATTATATGAATGATCTATATCTAAATGTTTTGGATAATTACTTGCAAACCAAATTAATAGTGAAGCTGCTAATATATATGTTCCTGCTTTTTTTAGATACATTTTTGCTTGATTTGAAACTGTATGATAAATTAGTCTAAATGAAGGTAATCTATATTTTGGCATTTCCATAACAAAAGGTTCATCTTCACTTTTAAATACAATAATTTTTAAAACTTTAGCAGCTATTAAACCAAAAATTGCTCCTGATATATATATTAAAAATAAAATATTTCCTGCATTACTTTCAGAAAAAAAGGCTCCAACAAAAAGTACATATATTGGTAATCTTGCACCACAAGACATGAAACCAATAATAAATAGAGTTAAAAGTCTATCTCTTTCATTTTTCAGAGTTCTTGCTGCCATATATGCAGGAACAGAACATCCAAAACCAGTAACTAAAGGAATAAATGATTTTCCATGTAAACCAAATTTATGAAAAAAACCATCCAATAAAAAAGCAACTCGACTCATATAACCAGTTGTTTCAAGAAGTGCTATTCCAAAAAAGAGTATTACAATATTTGGTAAAAATAAAACTACTGAGCCAACTCCTGAAATTGCTCCATCTGCGATTATTGATGAAAATTCATTATCTCCTAAAAACTCTTTAGTATGATCTATTATTGCAGCAAAAAATGAATCAATTATTTCCATTGGTATATTTCCAATAGTAAAAGTTAATTGAAATAAACCCCACATAAAAAATAAAAAGATTGGTAATCCAAAAAATTTATGAATTAATATAGAATCAAATCTTTCTGTTAAAGTAGTTGCATTGATGTTTTTTTGTTTAACAGTTTCTATTGCTGCACCTTTTGCAAAGGCAAATCTTTCTTCATTAAATATATCTTTGATATTTTTTGAATTAAAATGAATAAATAAATGTTCAAATGCTTCAGTTAAGATAGGTTGGATTTTTATCCAAATTGGCTCATCATGAAACTGTTTATATATATTTTTGTTTTCCTTTAAAAGACCTAATGAAATTTGTCTATAAGTTTCATTTGTCTCATATTTATTTTCTTCTAAAATTTTAGAAATATTTTCAATTTCTTCTTCTATTACAGCTGAAAAGAAAAATTTACTTGGAACTTTTTGACTTTGAAATTTTAAAAGTATTTCATCTAATAATTTTGTTATTCCACTTTTTTTTGCAGCACTTGTTTTTATACAAGGTTTACCAAGAATTTTACTTAATTGTATTTCATCTATTAAAATAGATTCTTTTTCTGCTTCATCGCTCATATTTAAAGCAATAATCATTTTTTTATCTAAAGTTAAAAGCTCTGCTGTTAAAAGAAGATTTCTTTGTAAATTTGTTGAATCTAGAACATTTAATATAATGTCATATTTTTCATTATTCAAAAAATCTTTTGTAACTTTTTCTTCAATAGTATAATCATTTAAAGAATAAGCACCAGGAAGATCAACAATTTCAATATGAAAGTTTTTATAATCAAAAAATACTTGTTCTTTTGAAACAGTTACTCCTGAAAAATTTCCAACTTTTAATCTTGCATTTGAAATTGAATTAATAAGCATCGACTTACCAACATTTGGTTGACCTACTAAAGCTATTTTAATAGTATTTTTAATCACGAGTAACCTCAATTTTTGCAGCTTCATTCAATCTTAATGCTATTTTAGATTGATTTACTTTTATTTCTATTGTACTTTTAGTTAGTGTAAACTCCACAATTGTTACTTTTATTCCTTTACTAATTCCAAAAGAGTAAAGTCTATCCTTTAGAATTTCATCACAATTTATTGCTGTGATTGTTGCACTTTCATTAATTTTTAGTTGATTTAATGTCATAAATGAGCCTTGATAAGAGTAATAACCGTTATTATAATCTAATTAACCTTTCTTCCTTTTGATACTTATCAAGAAAGTATATTTGTAATTTTTGTTAACTTTGGATATACTAGTTTTTATTAAATTTTAAGGGTGTATTTTAATGTTAAGTGAAAATGATAACGAAAAAATTATTGAAGAATTAAAAAAAATTGTTAAACAAAAAGGATTAAAATATACTGAACAAAGGGAAATAGTTCTTAGTATTTTATTACATGCACAAGAGCATTTAACTGCAGAAGAAGTATATAATGAAATTAAAAAGAGATATTCTGATTCAAATATTGGGATAGCTACTGTTTATAGAGCACTTAGTTTCTTAGAAGAAGTAGATTTGATTACTTCTATAACTTTTGGAACAGATGGTAAAAAATATGAAAGTAATGCAAAATCTCATCATGATCATTTAATTTGTACAAATTGTGGAAAAATTATTGAATTTATGGATGAAGAAATTGAAAAAAGACAAGATAAAATTGCTAAAAAAAATAAATTTAAAATAGTTAGTCACTCAATGCAACTATATGGAACTTGCGAAACTTGTCAAGGGTAAATTAAGATTAAATCTTAATTTATCCTTTTATATTATAAAATCTCTTCTTTTATATCTTTAACCCAATCTTCAATTCTTTTATCTGTTAAGTCACTTTGATTATCTTCATCAATAACTAATCCAACAAATTTATTGTCAATTTGAGCTTTTGATGCATCATGATAATAACCTTCTGTTGAAGTAAATCCTATAACTTTAGCTTTTAAAGAAACTACTTGTTTATATATTGCGCCCAAAGCACTGCAAAATTCATCACTATAACTTTCTTGATCACCTAATCCAAAAAGAGCAACAGTTTTATTTGATAAATCTAATTTGCAAAAATCTGCCCAAGCATCTTCCCAATCATCATTTAGTTCTCCATCGCCCCATGTTGAACCACCTAAAATAACTTTATCATAGTCATTGATTTTATCAGCTTTTGTATTTGCTAAATTAAATACTTCAATTTCTCCTAATGATGATGAAATTTTACTTGCTACTTCATCTGAATTTCCTGTGCTACTTGCATAAAATATTGCTGTTGACATTTTATTATTCTCCTAATTGTTTTTATTTTTTTATAATAGAACGAAAAGAGTAAGGAATTGCTTTAATTTGATACTCTTTATTTTTTAATTCATCTACAAAAACAGGAATTTGTTTAGTAAACTCACTATTTTTGGGATAAGCTAGATATATTTGAAAATATTCACCTTTTTTTATAGATTTGATTGCATCTTCTAATTCATCTTTGATATTAGGTTTTTTAACTTCAATATCTTTCCATGAAGTATATATTTTTAATCCTACGAAATCTTCGGATTTTATACAAATGGAATCGCCTAAATCTATAACAGTTTTATCTCTATGAAGTTTTTTTATTTTTTTTAAAACAAATTCATGAAACAGTAAATGCTTATCAATAAGTAGTTGCATTTTATTATTTACAAAACAGTGTGATATAAGTTTTGCAACTGGAAGTAAATTTTTATTTGAAATAAATATAAGATTTTTTTTATTTGGATTTAAATAATTATTAATAATTTTTGTTGAATTTACACACAATTTAAAATTATTTATATTTTGTTTTTTAGTTGTTTTAATAAAACTAAAAGGCATTAAATTTAATATTTTATTAGAAAAAGCGCCTTTTAAAGAGTGTTTAGCAAATTTAACTTGTTCATATTTTGTAAAATTACAAGTACATTTAAGAATATTATTACTTAAACTTAAAAATAATTGTCGTAATCTAATGATAGAATTAAATTCATCAAAATCTTTTGGTAAATACTCTTTTGTTTCATCAAAACCTATAAAGTTATTACTTAACACTATAACTCTCCAGTACAATTTGCATAACAGCTACTACAATCTTTTATTCCCATTATTTTTACATATTCTTCATATACACAAGATATTGATCTTTTAGTACAAATAAATGGGATATTTTTCTTTTTTGCTTCACTTTTATATTTAAGCATAGTATTATGATTTAAAAATGATGTAATCATTACAATACAATCAGTATCTTGTGGAACTTTTTTCTTTGGAGCAGAAGATTTTTTTCTTGCATCCCAATGATTTATAGTTTTTGCGCCCAAACTTTCTAACATAGAAGATATTTGTGATATTTGATCTCCACCAATTATTAATATACTCATTTTAAACCTTTTTTTTTAACAAGTACAACCGGTTGGTTTTACTAAGTCATTTTTATTTTTTATTTCAAAATAATTAATCATTTCAAATCCTTTATATTGATAATCATTATTGAAATACTACATTAACAAATCTTAATTTAATATTAAGAATGATTATCAAATTAGTTTTTGTGATTTTATAGAGTAGGGAAAGAATAAAAATAAGAGGGAAAACGGAATAACTAGGAAAATCCTAGTTAATTATCATACATCAACTTTTTTAAGTTCTCGTATAATTGTAGCTATATCTTTTGAATATTGTTTTGCAGCATCGCTATTGTATCTCCAACCGCCATTGTAACTACTCCAAACTTTTGACCAATTATTATTGTGGACTTTTTGCCAATAACTTAGTTCATCTATAGCATTTTTTGTTGCAAATTGAAAATCTGAAATAAGTTTCATAGCTAAAACATTTCTGTTCCATGAAGTATCAGGTGCATTTTCTCTACTAATAACAGTTTTTATATTGGCTTGATATAAACCATAATCTTTTGTATCTACATTTACTAGGTATTTACCCAATCCAGATTCTTTAATTGCAATTGCCATTAAAGAGTAACTTAAACCGTTTTCTTTACCATGTGCTTTTATCTCTTTTAGCGTTTTAATCTCTTGTGGTGTTAGGTTGTTAATGTCAAAATCTGATGCAAAAACATTAGATATTAATAATAGAGTAATTAAAATAACTTTTAATCTCATTGTCTTCTCCTTTGTTTTTTCTTAAATAAAGCTGCGAATTATACTTTAAAAGAGTCTATTTGTCAAATATTACTATGATTTGCTTGTTTTACGGAGTTGCTTAATATATTATTTAGCTTTCAATCATTATAATTCCAAAAAAATTCAACATGAAAAAAGACATTGGAAAAGAAAGAATTTAAAAAAATAATTAAAGAAATTGGTTTTCCTTCTCAAGGAAAATTTGCAGAAGAAATAGGTGTAAAAGCAACTACTTTTACAACATATAAAGTGATTCCAACACATATAAAAAGAATTACAAAATTAGCATTATTGGCTAAACAAAATGGAGTGAGTTTGGAAGAAATAAGAAATTCACTAAAAGTAGATTAGAGAAATTATCTCTAATCAAAAAAATTAATTTATATTAAACCAATATTTATATACTTTCTGACTTTTTTCATCTCTTCTAAATCAAAAAAATCTTCAATAATTTCTTTTGAATCATCTTTTTTTACAATTCCAAATGGATTTATAATTGCACTTCCTTTTCCCATATTATCATCGGCACTATTACATGCTATTACAAAACATTGATTCACTAAGGCAAGAGCTTTTGAAATAGTTTCATAATGGTCTTTTCTTTTTAATCCCCACATTGCAGGATTTAAAATAATATCAGCACCTTTTACTTTTTCCCAAAGTTGAGGAAATCTTAGTTCAAAACAGATTAATGTGGCTATTTTTAGACCATTTATTTCTATTATTTTTATATCTTCAACATTTCCTGCACTAAAATGTTCAAGTTCATTTCCTAAAGGAAATAGTTTTACTTTTGATTGAGTGTGAATAATTTGTTGATTATGAAACATATATAAAGTATTAAAAAACTTTTCTTTTTGTTTTGTAATTAAAGTTGTAACAATAATCTTATTGATACTTAGCTCTTTTAGCTCTTCTATGGCTTTTAAACTAAAAGTTGCAGCCTCATTCATTTTGTCATAAGCAAATCCGCTGATGGCTAACTCAGGTGTTAATATAAGAGAATCTTCTTCACATGAATTTATCAAATCTTTTAAGTGTGTTAGATTTTCTTGAAAATTTGTCGTAGTTTTAATTTGTAATGCTATTAATTTCACTTATTACCTCATTTAAAATATTTTCAACTGCATTTTTATAAGTCATTGCTGTTGCGTATGTTGTGGCTTCGTATTTTGTCATAATTAAAGCATTTGTATTTGAAGCGCGAATCAACGCCCAACCATATTCAAAATTTATTCTAAGTCCATCTATTTTTAAAATATCTTTAATAATAGGAAAACCTCTTTGAACCAAAGATAGTTTTTCTTCTATTTTTTTTATGATTAAAAACTTTTGATTTTCTTTTACTTCTATTTCTATATTTTCACTTGTATAAACTTTTGGAAGTTTGTCTATTTCTTCATCTAAATTAATACCTTTGTATAAAAGCTCAAGAACTCTAAATGTGGCATAAATGGCATCATCAAAACCATAATATCTATCATTAAAAAAGATATGCCCTGAAACTTCTGCTGCTAAATCAGCATTTAACTCTTTTAATTTTAATCTTAAATTTGAATATCCAGTTTTATCCATAATTGTTTTTGTTTTATGATTTAGTTCATCAAAAACATTTTGCGAATAACTTACTTCCCCAATAATTACTGGATTTTTCATAGTTTTTGAAAAAAGTAATGCTAACATATCGCCTTTTATATTATATTTCTGTGTTAAAACAGCAATTCTATCCGCATCTCCATCATAAGCAAAACCTAAATTACAATCATCTTTTAATAAAGTTTTTAAATCTTTAAGATTTTCTTCATTTGTGGGATCTGGATGATGATTTGGAAATTCTCCGTCGGGAACTAAATGTAAACCTAAATAATTTAGATTTAATTTATCTAAGATTTCACATAAAACAGTATTTGCAACACCATTTCCACAATCAATTGCAAAAGGAACTTTAAAATCTTTTAGATGTGAAAATTGATTTAACATATAATCTACATATAATTTTTTTGCATCTATTTTTATAAAATCAAAATTATTAGGAATTTCTATATTTTGATTTTTCAAAATTTTGTAATATAAAGCTAAAAGTTCATCTCCAAAAAATGGTTCGTTATTTATAGTGATTTTAAAACCATTATATTTTTTTGCATTATGACTTCCTGTTATCATAATTGAAGCAGTTGGTTTTATAGTCTGATTATTTATTTGATACTCTTGATATGAAGCAAAATAGTTTACGCCAGTTGCTACAAGTCCAATATTTAGAACTTTACAACCAGATTGATTTAAACCAGAAATCAAAGCTTCAAATAACATATTTGAGTGAGTTCGTACATCATAACCCACAATTATATAAGGAGGATTTTGCGTATTTTGATTTTTTTCTTTTATTGTTAAACCTAAAAAATATCCAATTAACTTGGAATTTGAAGAGTTTAAATCCTCGTTTATAATACCTCTAATATCGTATTGTCTAAAAATAGTTTTACTTATCATTATTTTCTAACTTTAATAAAAATTCTTTTTTCTCAACGCCACCTGTATAACCGCTTAGTTTTCCTGAACTTGCAATTACTCTATGACAGGGAACAATTATAGCCATCATATTTTGTCCATTTGCGTTTGCAACGGCTCTAAATGCTTTTTCATTTCCTGTTTTTGTTGCTTGTTCTTTGTAACTAATTGTTTTTCCATAGGGAATATTTAGTAACTCTTTCCATGCTTTTATTTGAAAAGGAGTTCCAACTAATTGTAATGGAATTTCAAAAGTTGTTCTTTTTTTATTGAAATATTCATTTAGTTGGGTTTTTAAAACATCAAAAATCTCACTATTTCCAGGAATAACATCAGCATTTAATGTTTTTTTTAATTTATCAATATGTGCTTCAATATCATAAGGTGTAAAAAAATAAAGTAAAACTAAACCTTTTTTTGAAGCGGCCGCAAACATTTCACCAATAGGAGTTGAAAATGTTGTTGTAGTTATTATCTCTTTTGTTTGTGTTTTATATTCTCTCATGGCGGAATTTTATCATAATCATATATAAGATATAATCCAGAATGATAAAAAATAAGTATAAAAATATAAAAATATTATATGTTGAAGATGACGAAATAGCTAGAGAAAATGGTATTGAGTATCTTGAAAACTTTTTTGAACTAATTTATGAAGCAAATGATGCAATAAAAGCATTACAATTATATGAAAAATACAAACCAGATATTATAATCACAGATATTCAAATGCCAAAATTAAATGGTTTAGAATTTATAAAAAGAATTAGACAAAAAGATAAAAAAACTCAAATTATCATAATCACAGCTTTTTGTGATAAAGATTATTTATTAAAAGCAATTGAGCTTGGACTTGTAAAATATTTAATAAAACCTGTAAAGGAAAAAGAATTTGAAGAGGCTTTATTTTTATGTGTGAACTCTTTGCAAGAAGATATTTCAAATATTGTAAAACTAGAAAATAATTCATATTTTGATATTTTTAATAAAAACTTAGTGATAAATGATGAAATAATAAAATTAAGAACAAAAGAGATTTTATTTTTAGAATTACTGATTAAAAACAAAAACAGATATGTAAGTTATGAAGAGATTGAAAACTATGTTTGGGATGAATCTGTTATGACAAAAGATGCTTTAAAAACATTGGTTAAAAATATAAAAACTAAACTCCCAAAAGATTTGATTTTAAATCTTACAAATAGTGGTTATAAAATAGATGTTTGATATAAATTTGATTTTGTTTTATGGAATTACTTTTGGAATATTGATTATGACAATCGCATATACATTTGTAAGATACATATATTCAAAAGAAATATTTTATATAAGTTACTGTTTTATGCAGATTTTTTCTTTGATTTATATAGTAACTTACAGCAAACTTTTTCAAATAAATCCTTTTATTCAAGAGTTATCTTTAGTGATTGCAAGTTTGAGTGCTGTTTTGTTTGCTATAACTTATTATGAGGGTAAATTTTTACCAAAAATCACAAACTATAAAGAGTTGATAATTAGTACTTTATTGTTAAATGTGGTTATTTTAACAGCTTTTTATCATTATATGTTATTTGAATATTTGCCATATACAATTATTTACGGAATTTTATTTATTTCGATTATTTTTAATTTAAAAGAGGGATTTAAACCAACACTTATTTATGTTATTGGTTGGTCTATTTTTTGTATTTTACTTTTTGTATTTAATTTTAAGAATTTTTATAATCAAAATGGATATTTTGATTTAGTTTTATTGGTATTTGCTATGGAAGCCATGCTTTTTACAATTTCTATTGCGTATAAATATAATGATTTAAAAAATAAAAACCAGAATTTTGAGAAAATGGTTTTACAACAATCGAAGTTTGTAAAATCAGGGGAAATGATAGCAAATATAACTCACCAATTTAGGCAACCTTTGAACAATATTTCATATATTTTAATGAATCTAAAAAAGAAGTTTGAAAATAAAAATTTAGATGAAATATATTTTGATAAAAAAATAGAACAAGCAAACTCTCAAGTTATTTTTTTATCAAAAACAATAGATGATTTTAAAGAGTTTTATACAAAATCAAAGGAAAAAGAGATTTTTATGGTTAAAGATGCAATTTCAAATGCTTCAACTATTTTAAGTGCAGATTTGAAAAACCATAATATAGATTTGGAAATAGGGTTTGAAACTTTTGAAGATATTAAAATATTTGGTGTAAAAAGTGAACTTTCTCAAGTGTTAATTGCGATTATTTCAAACTCTATTGATGTTTTAAAAAATATAAAAAATCCAAAAATTCAAATTGAAGTCTCTTCTTCTAGTGCTGAGGTAATTATAAAACTAGCTGATAATGGCGGTGGAATAAAAGTAAAAAATCTAAAAAAGATTTTTGAACCATATTTTTCTACAAAAGAAGAGGGAACGGGAATTGGGCTTTATTTATCTAAGATGATTATTGAAGAGAGTTTTGCTGGGAAAATTTTAGTTGAAAATAAAAAAGAGGGCGTTTTATTTTCCCTCTTTATTGAAAAAGCTCTTTAGTTTTTTGGATAGAAAAAGGCAATTTGTCTTTTTACTTTTATTTTTTCATTTTCTTTTGTAAAAATTTCTATTGAGATTTTTGATGGTTTTTCTTTTAACTTTTTAAAATCTTCTGTTGTTTCTAAAATTAGAATTTTTTTAGTTTTTTCTCCAGCTTTTAAATCAAAACTTTCAAATCTTTTTATTTTGAAATCTTTATTATCAACTAATTCAATATCAAAAGTATAGTTTTTATCTTGAGTATTGTGAATAGTTAAAATATAGTTATTTGAAACAGCACCATTTTCTTTTAAACTATAAAGTTCAGTTGTTTTGTTTACATTTACTAGAAAATTTTCTTTTTCTAGGGAAAAATAAAAAGCTAAAAATATACATAAAAATAAAGATGCAAAATATGTTATGTTTTTTTTAGTAAAAATAGATACGAGTTTTTTATTAATAACTTTGTTTGTACTTCCCCAATTTATCAATGATTCTTTATTTAATTTTCCCATAACAATTGAACACGCATCACTACATTCTAGACAATTTATACATTCAACTTGTAAACCTTTTCTAATATCTATGTGTGTTGGACAAATTTTCACACAAGCTTCACAGGTTGTACACTCTTCATTTTTACTCCACTGTTTTACTTTAAAGATCGACTTAACACTATTTTCATAAACTTTCCCACCACGATTAAAATCATAAGATACTTGTTTTGTATCATCATCATATAAAACAGATTGGATTCTTGAATATGGGCAAATATAAACACAGAAATTTTCTTTCATAAAAACTATGTCATAAACCAGAAATAGGGCAAGAGATAATATAAATATAATCATAAAACTATGCTCTAAAGGATTTTGAATATAAACAAAAAAATCTTCAGGTGGAATAAAATAAAGCATAAAATTTGTTGAGATAATTAAAGTGATAATAAACCATAAAATAACGGCGATATATTTTCTAATTTGATTAGATTTTTTATTGTAGTCAATATCTTTTTGTTTATTTTTGATTCTTCTTAAATCAAGAATTGTGCTTTCGATTAAATCTCTATAAATAACCCTAAATATAGTTTGAGGGCAACTCCAACCACACCAGATTCTTCCAAACATTGAAGTTAGGGCAAAAATTCCTATGAATAAAAACATAAGTAAAAATGGCATAACATAAAGTTCACTAACACTATATACACTACCCAAAAAATGGAACTGCAATTTATCGAAAGACAATAACAATAAGTGATTGTTGTTTATTGTTATAAATGGAATTAACATTATAAATAGTGTTAATGAAAAGTAGACAAAATATCTTTTTTTAGAATAAGACATATAAAACTCCTTTTGTTTTTTTTATAATATGCGAAAAAGGTGTTCATTTGGTGTTTTTATTTTGAGAAATTAATTAGATAAGATGTATAATTCGCTTAATTTAACGAAGGATTAGAAAGTGGGAAAATCAAAATATATCTTTGGATTTTTATTGTTTGGAATGGCTAGTTTATTTGCTCAATCAAATAGATATGATGTAAAATCAGCTATTGTTGAGTATGCAATTGCAGGTTCTGGTGAAGTGATGGGAAATAAAGCTTCATTAAGTGGAAGTAGTAAGTTATACTTTAAGAATTTTGGAGAAGTTGAATTATCTGAAGAAAAAATAGTTCAAGCTGCAAATGGTGAAGAGGAAGAAGAACATAGTATTACAAAAATAGTTGGAAATAAAAAATATAATGTTGATTTTAATGAAAAAATTATTTATCAACAAGAAATGGTAATAGAAGAAGAAAATCCATTATTAAATCTAAAAGATAGTGATACATTGATTTCAATGGGAGCTAAAAAAGTTGGAGCAGAGTCTATTCTTGGATATAAATGTGATATTTGGCAATTAGGTGAAGATAAAATCTGGATTTATAATACTGTTCCATTAAAATTTATTAGCAAATCTTTGGGGCTTGTTCAAATACAAGAGGCTAAACTAGCTGTATTTAATGTTGATATTAAAGATGATAAATTTAAATTGCCATCTTATCCAGTAAAAGTAGTTGATGATGTATTAAATATTGGTCCTGAGGGTGAAATTTCTCACGAGCAAGATAACTAAGAGAAAGTATGAAAAGTAAATTTTAACTTTTCATACTAAATTTATAAAACCTAAGAGTTTAAAGCTTTTAGGTTTTCTTCTTTACATAAAACAATTATAGTTAGAATAAATGCAATAGACCCTACATAAGTATTAAACATCATAATAGAGAAAACTGAAGCAAATAGTGAAACTAATAAAAACTTTTTGTTGTTTATAAATAATGAAAGAATAGCAATACAAATAGCAATAATTCCAAATACTCCAATATATCCCCAATATCCAATTGCATTTTTAACTCCACAAAGTAATGTGGCATCATTTAAATGACATTGAGCAATAATATCTTTATCAGCAATAAATCCATATCTTAGTGAAACTGAGAAAATAAAGAAGATTGCAATATATTTAATAATATTTTTTAATTCACTAAATGAACTGTTTTTACTTCCTTGATATAAAATAAAAGTAAAAATTAAAGCAATAATAATCCAAATATTAGAGAAAATATTTAAAGACCCTTCATGGTAAAATGAAATAATTGCAGTTAGTAAAAGAACCAAAAATGATAATTTCTCAAAAGCTTTAAATTCCATATTTGCAAATCTTCCACCATAAAGTAAAACAAAAGAAATAGCTGAAATAGCAAAAATATACACTTCAAAGTTTCTATATCTTCCTTCAAATGCTAGAATTATTGTTGAAATTAATATAAAAATAAATGAAGAATAAAATAATACCATTGGCAAAGTATCAGTATTAAATAATTTGTTTGTTAATATTTCTCTAATACTTACAATTTTAGGTTTAGATTCTTTTGCAATATTTAAAAGTACAAAATAATAAATAGCAAGGTTTGTTAATAAAACCAATGTTGCCCAAACAACTTCTCCACTTGATCGTACTGTTACATTAAATTGTTCCATTTGTAGCATATATAAAACCGCAAAAATCGTATTTATAGAACTAAATAAAACTAATTTTTTTGTAGAAATATTTGAATTTTTTAATAAAAATGAAAAAACAAAAATAAGCAAAAGAGAACCAAAACCTAAATATTTATAGTTTGGAAAATCAGAAACATCTCCTGCAAAAACATTTTTATCTGCTCTATCTTTATCAAATAATCCCCAAAAACCTCCAACAGCACCTTCACTTACTCTTTTCCAAGGTTGATCAAAAGCCTCAATAATATTGTAGTTCCAATTTTTTTCTTGAGCTAATTTTACAAATTCTCTTACAAAAATAGCTTGATTAGTTTTGCTAGGAAGTGCATCTTCTCTCATTCTTCCCTCAGATGGCCAACCTGTTTCTCCAATTAAAATATTTGAAGTTTTTAAAATACCTTCAACTTCTTGTCTTACATTAGCAAGATGTTTAATTGCTGCTGTGATTTCCATAGGATCATCTTCCCAGTAAGGTAAAATATGAATAGTAACAAAATCTGTAACTTCTTTAATTTTTGGATATTTAAGCCAATACTCCCAAACATCAGCATAAGTAACTTGAGTATCTGGAAGTGCAGCTTTTACTTCTTTTAAATATTCATAAAGTTTTATATCAGATAAATCACCTCTTAATAAAGCTTCATTTCCAACAATAACAGCTTTTACAATATCTTTATTTTCAGTAGCAAGTTTGATTAAAGTATCAATTTCTAATCGAGTAGGTTTTTCATCACCATTTACCCATGCTCCCATAAGCATTTTTAGATTATTTTCCCTTGCTATTTTAGGAATCATTTCTAAACCTACAGTTGAATATGTTCTAATACAATCTGTATACTTTGCAAGTAATTGTAAATCTTTTCTTACTAAGTCTTCAGAAATTACTAAACCTTTATCCATCATAAATGGTGAATCATCTTTTCCAAAAGGAGCATAAGATACACACTGAAGTTTTGAAAAAGAGCTTGAATTATCTTTTAAAACAAATCCTGCTCCTAAAATGTACCAAAAAAGTACAACTGCTACTAGACTGGCTAGTGTTAATGTTATTTTCTTCATGTTTTTGTTTGTTTCCTAATATTAAGATTATCTAATTTGACCAGAACCGTAAATTTTGTATTTAAATGTTGTTAAATCATTTATTCCCATTGGTCCTCTTGAATGAAGTTTATTTGTTGAAATTCCAACTTCTGCACCTAATCCAAAAGCTCCACCATCTGTAAATCTTGTACTTGCATTTGCATAAACACAAGCTGCATCAACTTCACTTAAAAATTTATTTACAGTTGAATAATTTTCACTTAAAATTGCTTCTGAGTGTCCTGAACCATGTCTTTGAATATGAGTAATTGCCTCATCTACATTTTTTACAAGTTTAATATTTAAAATATTAGCTAAATATTCAGTATCATAATCTTCAAGTGTTACAGGAATTGCTTTTATATATTTTAAAGTTTCACTACAACCTTTTAAAACTGTTCCTTGTTCTGCAAATGCATCTTCAAGTCCTGTTAAAATATAAGGAGCAATATCTTCATGAACTAAAAGTGTTTCCATAGAATTACAAGCGCTAGGTCTTTGACATTTTGCATTTATAGCAATATCTATGATTTTAGCAGGTGCTGCATCTTTATCTACATAAATATGACAAATACCTTTATCGTGTTTAATAACTGGAATTGACGAATTTTCACTTACAAATTTTATAAGTGCTTCGCCACCTCTTGGAACGATTAAATCAACATATTTATCTTGTTTTATAAGTTTTGCAACACCTTCTCTACTTGAATCAGGCAATAATGAAATTGCTTGTTCTGGAAGTTTATTTTTTGCTAAAACTTCTTTTAAAACAACGGCTATTGCTTTATTTGAATGCTCAGCTTCTTTTCCACCTTTTAAAACGCAAACATTTCCACTTTTAAAACATAAAGCTGCGGTGTCACTTGTAACATTTGGACGGCTTTCATAAATAATACCAATTACACCAATTGGTATTGATACTTTTTGAATATTTAATCCAGATTCTGTAACCCAACCATCAAGTATTCTTCCTACAGGTTCATTTTGTGATGCTATTTGTCTGATTGCATCTGACATTTCTTGAACTCTTGTACCTGTTAAAAGTAATCTATCTTGTAAAGCTTCACTTAAATTATTAACTCTTGCTTCAATCATATCTTTTTCATTATGTGTGATTATAAAATCACAGTGGTTTATTAAAGCATCTGCCATTTCATTTAAAACTTTATTTTTAACAGCAGTACTTAGGTTTGCAATAGTTCGGCTTGATTTTTTTGCCTCTTCTAAAAATACTTGCATAATAATTCCTATTAATTAATTTATAAATTTATTTTTTACTATTAGGCACAAATTTGAAAAAATATATAAAATACCTAACATAATAACGCTTGAGTATTTTATGTATAATCTGCTTAAATAAGGCTTTTTACTGGCAAACTCCACTATCTTTTAGTAGTTCTTTTATCTGCTTACATTTTTTATTATCAATATAAAGATTTAACCAAGACTCAACCCAATACGGAACATTTCGTCCATTATTTCCCCATGAATTTACGCTTTGATATTTTAAACCTAAATATTGTGAAAATGTTCGTTTATTAAAATCAGCCTTTTTTAATAATTGTTTAAAACTTTCTTTTTCCATCTTTCTCCACCAAATAATATGCAAAAGTATATCATAAAATAATTTATAATATATAAATACATATATATTTAAGTTGATTGTTATTTGTAATTGCATATAATTTAGGACAGAAAAAATGAGGAATATAAAATGAAAATAAAAGCATTTTTAACAAGTGGTAGATTTAGAATTATTAATGTATTCAAAATTGATGATATAAAAAATATTGCTGCTTCATATCCTAGATGGGAATATATTTTATAAATACCCTATGAATTTATAGTTATTAGTTCATTAATATATAAATGTTAAAATAAATAAAAATTAATGGAAAATATAATGGGAATTAAAGATAAATTAAAAGAAAACTCTAACAAGTTATTAAATCTTGCAAGTGAAAATGCTACAAAAGCTTTTGATTATCCAAAAATTAAAAGTCAACAAATAAAAGATGCAATAAATCTAAAAATTCGAGAAAAAGCCATATTAGCTACAAAAGCTAGACTTGTTGAAAATTATAAAACATTTGATGATTATAGTGATGAACAATTGGAAATAATTATTGCAGATGAAGAACGAAAAATTGTTGATGATTTAAAAACAAAATCCCTTGTTGTTGCACTTGCAGCTCTTGGGCTTAACTTTTTTATATAGAGTTTAGAAATGTTTAAACAAGTTAAATCTGCACTTTTTTGGTATTATTTATTTAAATTTAGAAGAAGAGTGATTTTAATAGTTTTACTTTTAATAATTGCATTTTTTGCAAATGCAATTTATGGTGATGTTGTTGAATATTTAAAATTAAAAGATAAATTATCTTATTTAGAAATAGCACTTATTTCAAAGTGGTTGATAATTATTTTTAATATAGTTTTCTCAATTTATCTTATTTTGACTATGTTTAAAAAAGAAGAAAATATTGAAGAAAAAAGTCTAAAAAAAGAGCATAAAAAAGAGGAAAAATTTACTCAAAGAGAGAAAAAGTTTTTATATAAAAAAACTCTTAAAACAAAAGCTGATTTATTAGTAGAGAAATAAAATAATAGATTGAAGATTAAATATTTTCTTCTATTTTCTCTTCACTTTTGTCTTGTGTCTTTTCGTCGTTTTTTATAAAAATAGTTTGTGAAGGATATGCAAAATCACAATTATTTTTCTCAACAAGTTTTGCAATTTTTATCATAACTTCTTGTTTTGTCTCAAGCCAATCTTCCCATACAGGACTTTTTGAAAAACAATAAACAAGTATATTTATAGATGAAGACTCAAATTCATCAATAAAAACTAAAAGAGTATTTTTAATACCATATAAATCCTCTCTTTTTATAGCTTCAAAAGCTTTTGTTCTTGAAATATTGATATTGTTATTTGTAGCAATTTTAGGATTTGTTATTAACATATCAAAAATATCATTTTTAAGATTTATAATATCTTGCATTTTATTTTCATAACTAATACCTATTGACATTTTTATTCTTCTTCCAATTACTCTTTTTGACCAGTTTAAAATATGAGCATTTGCAATTTGTGAATTTGGAACTGTAATCATTGCATTATCAAAGGTTCTAATTCTTGTAGTTCTCATTCTAATATCAACAACAGTTCCCTCAAAATCCTTTGTTTTAATCCAATCACCTTGAGAAAATGAGTTATCAGTCATAATATTTAATGAAGCAAAAAAGTTTGCTAAGGTATCTTTTGCAGCAAGTGCAATAGCAATACCTCCAACTCCAAGTGATGCTGCAATTGCTTTTACATCAAGACCTAATTGTGTAAATAAAAATAAAATAACAACTAATATAAGTACAACTTTGATGATTTTTAGTATAAAAACAATCATCTCTTTTCTTACATTTTTATATTTTTCAAGTAAGTTTTGAGCATAAATTGTAATACTATTATTTAGCACTGAATAAATTGCCCAAGTTAAAAGAGCCATATAAATAGTGTTTATCCAAGGAATAATATGATTTATTATAGTTTGATCTTTAATCAAAATAAAAAGAGAAATCTGAATAGAGAAAAGATATAAACTATAAATTAAAGGTGAATTAATGGCATCTTTTAAATAAAAGAGTATATTTTCTTCATCTTTTGTTTCTTTTTTTATAAAAATTATCGAAATAAAATTTGCAATTAAATCAATTACATATCTATTAATTAGTCTAAAAAATAAACTTATCAATAAAACAACAACAACTTCTCCCACAGAAAAATTTAAGTGATAAGAGGTTAATGATGATAAAAATGAGATACCTTTTATATTATCAATTTTACTTATCATATATTTTAGATTAAATTCATCGATAAGAAAGTTTGAGTTTCTAAATTTTTGAATATTTGTATATAAGTATTGTAGAATAAAAAGTTGAGAGTGTTTTTGATTATAAAGGTTAATATAATTATTTATAAGCTCATTTGAGATTTTATTATTACTATTTTTTAATTCAGATTCATATATTAAAGTATAATTATCAAGTTTAAAATCTTGAATTTGTTTAATATTTTCAAGTAAAATATCTTCAAAGTATTTCTTATTTCTAAACTCTTGTTTTCCAATAATAATATCTTTTAATGTAGTTTCATAAGCAGCTCTTTCTTTTAAATAAGCAATTCTCAATTCATCTCTTTTAATTGCAATAGCGTTATTCTGGATATTATTGGCATTTATTCTATTGTTTAAGAAAAGGATTTCATTATCATAATAATTTTTATCAGGAAGATTGCTTAAATAAAATTCGTTATTTATATTTTTAATAACTTCCTCAATTGTTTTAGTTTGAGAAGCGATTTGATCTTCAATATTTTGAGTAAGAGGATTCTCTGCATTATCAACAGATATTTGTTCATCTGTTTTTACACTAGATTGAGTGGATTCTTTTATTAAAAATTTTAATGGAGTTGTTGGAATAGTATCTGAAAATGAAAGTATAGGGATTATTAAAATTAGAAATATTTTTAATAATAAGTTGTAAAACATTTAGCTTTCCTTTTTTGATTTATAATTATATTGTCATTAAGCTTACTATAATATATTTTTATGGTATCAAAGTGTTATAAATGAAAAGTAAATAAAAAAAGAGTGGTGCGGTTAGCGAGATTTTAACTCTCCCCTTTATTTGAGCAAAAACACCAAAACCCCCAAGAAAACCCTAAAAAACAACATTTAAAACCACTCAAATGTAAATATATTATAAAAAAAACATATAAATAAAATAAAAAGTTGTATAAAAGTTGTATAAAATAAAAAATATATACTATAATTTAAAAAAAAATAGGAAAAGAAAAATGAAATTGATAAAAACAGAAATTCCAGGAGTTTATTATTTAGAAAATAAACAAAATATTACTTATTATTTTAGTTATAAAGATCCAATTACAAAAATAACAAAAAGAAAAAAATTATTTTCAGAAAAAGAACATTTAACAAAACACTTAAAAAAATGTGTGATAATGAGTAATGAAATAAAAGAAACACTAAAAAATTATAATTCTTCAGAAATTATTGAAAACCAAGAATTTAAAAATTATATAAGTTTAAATGAATTAACAAAAATTTATTTTGAGGACAGAATAAACACTAAAAAACGTATTTTGAAAGAAAAATATAATCATTTAACAAATGAAGAATTTGAAAACAATGTTTTAATAAAAAAACAAATTTATAACGTAACAAAAGAATTGTTGAGAATTAACAAAAACATACAAAATAGTAAAATATCACAAATAAATATTAACAGAATTACAAAAATAGACATTAAAGAATACATAGAAAACGATTTATTTAATACAAATTTGTCCCAAAAATCCAAATTTATGGTAATAAGTCAAATTAAAACAATTTTTAATTATGGAATAAAAAACGAAATAATTAACATAAAAAACCCATTTGAATATTTAAAATTTCAAAATCCCCAAAGAACCAGAAAAAGAGTTTTGAGTGAGGAAGAAATAACATTATTATTAAAAACTTTGAAAAAAGAAGAAAACATAAATCTGTATTTATGTGTATATTTAGGGGTTCTGACGGGGTCAAGAAGTAATACTGTGTTAAACATCAAAAAAAATGATATTGACACTAAAAACAAAACAATAAATTTAAATAATTTTAAAACAAACAAATTTTACAAAATTGGAATAAGTGAAACTGGAACGAAATGGATAGAAGAAAAAATTTTACCATTTAGAGAAAATGACGAATATTTAATAAAAAGTGATTTTAACGAAAAAAATAATATAAAACAAACTCAAATTTTAGCAAATGTTCAAAAAAAAGTTTATGAAATTATGAACACTTTATTTAATGAAAACATAAATAAAAAAAATAATTATGAAAGAGATAATGTAGTAAATTTTCATACAATAAGACGTAGTATTTCCACAAATTTGGTGAAAAATGGGGCAAACGTATACAACGTTATGAAATTCTTAAATCATTCATCAATTGACCAAACAATGAAATATTTGAACCTTGAAAATCACGAAATAAACAATGATGTTAATAATCTTATGAATAACATTTTTAAAGATTTTTAAAATAATTAACATAAAAAACCCCATAAAATCGATACTTTATAAAATAAATAACTAAATTTTGAATTTCTTTTAAATTTTCCTTGACTTCAAAAATTCTTTTATTATAATAACTTTATATATAACAAAAATTATATAAAACCAAAAAAATAAAAGGAATTAAAAAATGAAAATATTTATACAACGAGAAATTTTAGGACGGTTCGAAAGTGAATTTAATGATAAAGATAAAGGTTTAGTGAAAACTAAAAAAATCCAAATTTTAGACACTTTGGAAAATGGTAAACATGTTTTAAGTGAAATTAAATTAGATGAAAATCAAGACATTACTTTATTAATTCCAGGAACAAAAATTATGTTACCAGTTACATATTCAACTGTTCAAAATAAGACGTATTTTAAACAATTTGGAGAGTTAAAAATCAACGGAAAATAGGGGATAATACCCTTATTTTTAGATTATATTATAATAGTATCAAATCTTTAAAAAACACATAAATAACCCATAAAAAAAGGATAAAAAAATGGAAAAAACAACACTAAGAAAAAATGAATTTAGAGAAAATGAAACTAAAAATCCAAAATTAAAAAAAACAAATTTTGAAATCGAAGAAATATTATTTGAAAAAATTAAATTAGAACGACAAGAAAATTTTATTTCACAAAAAAAATTAGTAAATGAATTATTGAGATTAGGATTTAAAACATACCAAACAAATAAATTTAATATTTAATAATTTAATATTTTCCTTTAATTTTCCTTGACTTTCATTTCTGTTTTTTTATAATAATATATAACAAAATTATTAAAAAAATGGAGAAAAAAATGGAAAAATTAAAATTTATAGGAAAAATTTACACAAAATTTATTATAAAATATATTGTTATTAGTTTTATAATAATGTATTTATTACGTTATTTAATTGTAATTGTTCAAAGTTCAATTAAAAACAACACACTACATAACCCCTTTTTAACGACTTTTTACACGTTAAACGACTCACTTGATGAAAACATCAAAAATGAATATTTATTAACATATTTAGACCCTAAAACTTATGAAACAAAAGAAATTTTTATAACCAAAAAATTTTATGAAAATTACAATGATCTAGATTTTTCAAAAAATGATTCATACACTTTAACATTAACAAATCAAAATCAAATAAATACTAAAAACATAAAAAAAATTGAAAAAATAACATCCCAACCTTCAAAAAATAACACAATTATTAACAAAATTGATTTACCGTTAAAAGAAATTCAAGAAAAACATTTTAATTTAATTCAAGAAATTTATATGGATTTAATATTTAATATTTTATTTTTAATAGGTTTGTTCATCTATATTTACAAAAAAATTAAATTAAATAATTTTTATTTAATACCTTATAAATATAATTTTTTTCAAATTTATGGGACTGAACAAAACCAAAAAAAAATTTATGATAAATTTATAAAAAAAACAAGAAACAACGAGTTTATTTTTGAAAATTTAAGTAAAACGAATTATGACAAATACATAAAAGAACGTGAAAACATTAAACAAAGTCTAAATTTTGAAAATTTGGAAATTGAAAGATATAAAACAAATCAAATTATTTTAAAACAAACAAATTTAATTAAAAATTTAGATTTTGACAAAAATAAATTACAAAAAAATAAAATTTATATAGGTTTTAAAAAAGGAAATATTGACACATATTTAGACATAAACGGACTTAACCACACGATAATTGTGGGGGAACCGGGAAGTGGAAAATCAGTTTTTATACAAAATTTATTATTAAGTTTTTTTTATAATCAAGAAAATTTCGAAAAATTTATTATGGTTGACCCCAAAATGGTTGAACTTTCTAGGTATAAAATATTTAAAAAAGTTGATTATATTGAAAACATGGAAAAAGTTTTAGAAATGTTCCAAAATCTACAAAAAACAATGTATAAAAGACTTGAAAAAATGGAAAAAGAGGGGTTAGTAAAATCAAATGAAAAATTTATTCTGGTTTTAATTGATGAATTTCGAACCTTAAAAAATAACACTTTAGAAAAAAAAGAAAATGATTTAATGGAAAAATTTTTAATAGATTTAATCCAAAAAAGTAGACGAACAAACATAAGAATTTTATTTCGAGGTCAAAAACGTGATACCCAAAACATTAGTTCAAATGTTCTCCGAAACATACAAACAAGGATTTTATTAAAAACAAAAAATAACGATAATATCACTAAAATTGGGGGAAATAGTGAAGAATTAGAAACTTATTCATTAACCAATAACGACATAAAAAACTTTCAAAAAGGAAGAGGAATTTACAAGGATGGGGATAGTGGAGAAGTTTATTTATTTCAAAGTCCATTTTTCAATATTCAAGACCAAAACCACTTAAATTTTATGTTTTCACTACTTGAAAAAAAAGAGAATATTGAAAAAATCACTAATTTAGTTGTTCAACCTCCAAAAAATGAGAATGTTAAAATAGAGGAAGAAATCAAAAATGAGGTAATAATACAAGAAACTAAAACAAACGTCCCAAAAACCGTTGAAATGATTGAAATTCAAGAGTTATGGGATAAATGTAAAACAATAAAATCAGAAAAAACGAAATCAGAAATGAGAAAAAAAGTTCAAAAACTAAAAAGATTATTTCACAATCAAAAATTTGAAGAATTAGAAAAAACATTTGAAGAAATAAAAAAGTATTTTGATAATCCAAAAAATTAAAGTTCACAAAAATTAAAGTTTACCGAAGTTGGGAAAAAAACACCGTCGGAGACTTCAAAAGGAAAACAATAATCTAGTGTTTGATTGTAAAAACATAAATCTAAAAAAAACGAGGTTGTTGGGGTTGTGAGGTTATTTTTTTTGTAAAAAAAAATGTTCTCACGTTCCCAATGTTCTCAGTTTTTTTCCCTTGTTTCTTTTAAAGTATACATTACAATAAAGTTCCCAATGGGAAATTTTTGAAACCAAAAAAAACGAAAAAAAAACGAAACAAAAAAAGATAAAAAACAACAAAAAGAAAACATAAAAAAAGAGAAAAATTAGGAAAAAATTGAGTTTCTTTTATAATAAATAAATGTAAATCAAAAAAAAAAGACAAAAAAAAAGGATAAGTCCGAAAAACTTACCCTAAGAGAGACAAAAAAATCTAAAACCCGACCAAAGGAATTAAAAATGAAAGAATTGTTAAATTCATACACTAATTATATTAAAAACAAAAACAAAGTCAAGTTAGACAATAGAAAAAATTTTAAAAGAAAAACACTTTTGAGATCAAGTAACCCAAATACTCCACTAATAACGTTGTTTGACGTTGAAAACTACACAAAAAAAGTGAAAAAATCAATTATACAAAACGAGATTTCATCAATTTCCCAAAAAATAGATGAAGAAAACAAAAATTTAATGTTTATAACAACGACATTAAACCCAAAAATGAACCTAACACGTGAAAAAATTGAAGAATACAAAAATAAATTTTTATTAAACGATTTTGAAATAATTGAAAAAATTCAAACAGACCAATATGAAACATTTAAAAGTTTTAATAACAAAATAGTTAAATATTATTATAAAAACAACGAAAACGAAAATATAACTTTAAAAACAGATTTTTTAAGGGTTTTGGAACTAACAAAAAATTTAAACATACACCAACACCAAATCACATTAACTAACGATATTAACGAAACTATTGAGGTTATAAGACGAATAATTCTTAAAAGAACAAATGAACAAGTTGGAAGGATTGAAATTCGATTAAAAGAAAATTTACTAAATGAAATAATGAAAAAAGGAATAATTTATAGATTAAATAATAAAGTTATAAATGTAACATTTAAACAAATAATACAAAAAAAAGATAAATTTAATAGAACATTTTACAAACTGACAGAAACAGAAGAAGAAAAAGGAAATTTTATTTATTTAAAACCAATTTTAAACAACGAAAACAACGAAGAAAACGAACAAAAAAACACAAATCTAGAGATAACAAAATATTTATTTAAATACCTTTTAAAAAGTAATAGTGAAGAAAGTTTTGAAAATCAACTTTTTCACAATTTAGAAATGAGACAAAACCAATATTCCCACAACTTTTTCACGGATAAAATAAATAAAAGTGATTTATTTAAAATTTCATCAATTTTATACAAAAATTTATATGATATACAAATAAAAACAAAAATTAGAGTAAAAAACACAAAAGGAATGATTTACGAAACACGTAAATTGTTAAATAATAACATAATTGAGTATAACAAAAAAGACAAAATAATTATTTATAATAATAAAGAAAAAGACGAAAAAGAAGAATTATTACATTTAAATAAATACGAAAAAGAAACAATTAAGGGAAAATTTCGGGAATTTGAAGTGATAGGAAAAAAATCATTTCATAACGAAAAAATAACAATGGAAGAAGAATACAAATGGAAAAAATTATTACTAAAACAAACGTATGAAAAACAATTTTTACAAAAAAAATTATTAGAAAAAAAGAAAGAATTAAAACTTTTTAATACAACAATAAAACAATTTAATGATATAAAAAAACAATTTCCAAATTTTGAAAATGAAGAAATGACAAAAATACACAAAAATTTTGGAAGAATGGTTAAATACCTAAATTTTGAAAAAGAACTAAAAAAAGACTGGGAAATGAACTATATTTTTTACATACACCAAAATTATAATTTAAAAGATACATTATTTTTATTAAGTTTCCAAAATTATAAAACAAAAAAATTAAATGAAAAAGAAAAAGAAAAAAGGGAAAATGAGGAAGAAAATTTAAAAATGAGAGAAGAAAAAGAAAAATATTTTTCAAATTTAATTGAAAATAGAAATTATAAAATTGAAACAATAGACAATTTTTAAAACTAAAAAATATAAAGTTGTATAAAAGTTGTATAAATATTATAAAAGAAATTAAAAAGTGATATAAAGACGATAATATGGGGGTTGTAAATGGTGCGGTTAGCGAGATTTGAACTCGCACACCCATAGGGCACTACCACCTCAAGGTAGCGTGTCTACCGTTCCACCATAACCGCACAAAATAAGGTGGAAATTTTACTATCATAATACTTCATACAAGTTTAATTATTATAATAGTTTTTCTTGTATGAAGTAGTATAAATTATTTGTTTCTGAACTCTTTTTCATTTACTGTTTCTAGTATTCTTTTGGCAATTTTAGATGTATTGATTGCAATATCATGGGTTTGTGAGGCAACGGATGCGTTATTTTGTGTTTGTCTATCTAATCTATTTACAACATCATTTATTTGCTCAATACTTGTTCTTTGCTCACTTGAAGATATTGAAATATCATGTATAACTTCAGTTGTTTTTGCTATATTTTCTTTTAATTTAATATAACCTTTTATCATATCATCAGCAATTTTTTTACCACTATTTGTTTTACTTGTAGCATTTTCAACTAATTCTTTTATCTCTTTTGCAGCTTCTGCACTTCTATTTGCTAGGTTTCGCACTTCAGCAGCAACAACTGCGAATCCACGGCCTGCTTCTCCAGCAGTTGCTGCTTCTACTGCTGCGTTTAAAGATAGAATATTTGTTTGGAAGGCGATTTGATCAATCACTGTAATTGCATCTGCAATAGATTGGGTTTGTTCATTTATGGAATCCATTGAATCAACTGTAATATTAGCTAGTTTTTGACCTTCTTCAATTGAAGTTGATAACTCTTTTGAATGGGTTTCCATTTTTGAAATTCTTTCTGTATTATTAATTACAGTGCTTGTAATTTCTTCAAGAGCAGCAGCTGTTTCTTCTAATGATACGGCTGTTTCATTTGAAGCTTTATTTAATACATTTACATTTTCTAATAAAATTTTTGAACTTTCATCTAGTGTTAATCCATTTGTTTTATTTTCTTGAAGCATTTGATTAATAATGTCTGATAAGTTATTTAATCCAAGGGCAACATTTCCACTTGGATTAGAAATATTATTAACAAAATTTAATTTTGAATACTCTTCAAGTGATGATAAAATAACATTAATATCTTCATTAACATTTTCTTTAATTGTTCCAATCATATCATTTAACATATCTTTCAATTCATTTAATGAAGAGTTAGATGTTGTATTTTTTATTTGTAAATTTAAATGACCTTCTTTAACTCTATTTACAACATTTTTAACTTCTTCAATTAATTTTTTATCTTCATTTAAATTATGGAAAATCAATTCCATTTGTTTATCAATTTCAGCTGCCATATTTCCAAACTCATCATTTGATTGAATATTTAGTTTGTTAATATTTTTTTCTTCACCTTTTAAGTATTTGAAAAAGAAATTTAATCCACTTTCTAGAGTTTTTAATGGAGCTAATATTTTAACAAGTGCAAAAAGTAAAATAAGTAAAATAATAACAAGTAAAGCAACATATAAAACTACTTCTTTGATTAAATTTGCATTTATTTTATCTGAGATAGATTTCTTATTTAATTGAATTATTAATTTCCAAGCTGTAACATCAACAGAGCTAAAAGCAACTAATTGAGGAGCATTTTCATCTAAAGCTTCACCAAAATTTGAAGGATTATCACTTTTGATTTGTTCATAAATTTTATTTGGAAGATTAAATAGCTTATCATCTTTATGAATGATTGTTTTTCCCTCTTTATCTACAAGATATGCAAATCCTTGCTCGTCTAGACTAACATTTAAAACAGCATTTACAACTGTATCAAGGGCAATATCAGAACCAATAACCCCAATAATTACACCATCTTTTTTAATAGGTGCAAATACAGAAATAACTAATTTTTTAGTAGAAAAATCTATATATGGTTCAATGATTCCTGATTTATTTGTTTCAACAGCTTTTTTATACCAAGGTCTTGCTCTTGAGTCATAATCGTGGGTTTGAGGTGTTCTATAAGTTCCATCAAATTGTAGGAAGTTTCCATTTTGTTCAATTCCTAGATATACTCCTGAAAATTTACCAGATAAATTTCCTAATCGTAATCTATTAATAACTTCATCATTTTTAACATTTAATGATAATGATGAAACTTCAAAAGCAACCGCTTCAATAATATCAATTTTTGATTGTAAATAATTATTAATTGATTTTGAAGTCACTTTTGCTAAATCTAGCTCTTTTTGTTTTATTAAATTATATTCTGAATTGTAGTTATTATAAGAGTTATAAAACCCTAAAATAATAAATGAAATTGAGACACTAACTAGTATTAAAGTAAGAATTTTACTTTTTATCGTAGTATTTTTCATCACTAATCCTTTTGTTCTATATTATGAAATATTGTATCAAACAAAAGAGTATAAAAAGTGGGGGAAATAATTATTTATTAAAAAGCAGAATAAAAAAAAGGTCAAGAAGAAAAACTTCTTGACCTTTTAAAGTATTTATTAAATCTGTAGATTTAAAGATTACCCTAAAAATGGATTTGCATATAATGCAATCATAGCAACAACAAGTGCATAAATAACTTGTGCTTCGATCATCGCTAAAGCAATGAACATAGTTGTCATTAATTTTCCACCTAAACCTGGGTTTCTAGCAGTACCAGCAATAGTTGCAGCAGCAGTATTACCCATACCAATAGCACCACCAAGTGCAGCAAGACCTAATCCAATTCCAGCAGCTACTACAGAGTAAGCTTTTAAAGTTTGGTTAGCAACTTCACCATCAGCAGCGAATGCAACAGCAGCAATAGCTAACATTAAAAGAACGATTTTTTTCATTCTAGATCCTTATATTTTATTAGTTTCAAAGTCTGTTCGGCTTGCGTATCCCTACTTAACACTTTGTTGGCGGTGATTATATACAAATAAAAATAAAATAAAGCTAAAAATTTCATTTTCTTTTTATTTACCAAAGTTTGATAAAATGAGCATAATTATTGAAAAAGGGTACAAATGAAAAAAATATTTTTATCTATTAGTCTACTTATTATTCTATTTTTAGGAGCAATTTATGGATTATTATTTACAAAATTTGGGAACAATATAGTTTCATCATATATTGAAAATAAAGTTAATCTAGATCAAAAAAATGTGAAATTAAAAGTAAATAATTTTACATTAACTTCAAATTATTTAAATTTTGATGCGTCGATAAATGATAATTCTAAAATAAATATATCAGGTGAATTATCTATTTTCAAAAAAAGTGTAGATTTAAAATATGATATAAAAATAAATGATTTATCAACTTTGAAAAATTTAACTAAACAAGAATTTAAAGGTCCATTTGTTACTAATGGAATTTTTATTGGAAATGAAGATGAAGCAATTATTCAAGGAATCTCAGATATTGCACAAAGTCAAACAAAATATTATTTTAACTTAGAAGATTTTGAGCCTAGAAATATAAATATTCAAGTTAAAAATGCAAAAATTGAAGATTTATTAACTTTATTAAATAAACCAATATATGCAAAGGGTGATTTGAATATATTAGCTGATATAAAAAATGCAAATATTTCAAATTTAGATGGAATGATTGTTTCTAAAATATCTAATGGAAAAATAGATAATGAAGTTATAAATAAAGAGTTTAATCAGGCTTTAGTTTCACCCATTAGTTTTAATAGTGAAATAAATGCTCTTTTGTTTCCAAATAAAGTTGAAATTAAAACGGACATAACAAGTTCTTTAGCAAATATTATCATCAATAAAACAGTAGTTAACCTATCAAAAAATGAAATTGATTCTGATTACAAAGTTGATATTAAAAATTTAAGTAAGTTTGAGGGAATAATTGCAAAAAAATTAAATGGAGAATTTACAACAAAAGGTAATTTAAAAGCATTTGATGAAACAATTAATATTGATGGTGATTCAGATCTTTTTGATAGTGTTATAAAATATAATACAAACTTGATAAATTTTAAACCTTCATATATTAAATTTTCTGTTGAAAATGCAAAATTAGAAAAATTATTTCAAATGCTAAATGAACCTATTTATGCACTTGGTGATTTTAATATTCAAGGTGAAGTAAAAAATGCGAATATTGAAAGTTTAGATGGAAATATCAGCTCAAAAATTACTAACGCTACAATTGTAAATGAAGTTACAAATACAGTATTTAAACAAAGTATAAAAGAAAAAGTTAATTTCGATTTAAATATTGATACTAATTTAGTTCCAAATCAAGCTGTATCAAAAGCAAAATTACATACAACAATCGGAAATTTAACATCACAAAATAGTGTTTATAATTTTATGCAGGATTCATTTAATAGTGATTATTTATTAAATATTCAATCTTTAGAGAAGTTGAATAATGTTTTAAATATGAATTTAAGAGGAAAAATTGATATAAATGGAGAAATAGCTAAAAAAGAAAATTCTCTTTTATTAAATGGAAAATCAAATACTTTAGGTGGAACTTTTGATTTTGATTTGAAAAATGATAAATTAAATGCAAATTTAAAAAATATTGATGTTCAAGAATTATCTTATATGTTAGATTATTCAAAAATAATTGATTCAAAAGCAAATTTTGTTTTGGATTATGATTTATTACATAAAAAAGGTGACTTAGTTGGAAAACTTATAAATGGACATTTATTAGAAAATAATTTCACACTTTTACTTAGTCAATTAGGAAAATTTGATTTAAGCAAAGAAGTTTATGAAACACTTGATATAAATAGCCAAATTGATAATAGAGTTTTAACATCTGATTTAATTATGAAAAGTGCAAATACACAAATTGATGTTAAAGATTCTATGTTGGACTTAGAACAAAAATTAATTGATGCAAAAATTAATGCAATAATAAAAAGTAAAAAATATGAAATAGAAGTAAAAGGTGAAACTTCTAATCCTAAAATTTCTTTAAATACAAAAGATTTATTAATAGAAAAGATTGATAAACAACTTGAAAAGAAAAGAGATAAAATCGAAGAAAAATTAAATAAAGTTTTAGGTGGAAATGCAGATGATAATAAAGCTAAAGAACTTATAAATAATTTAAAATTACTAATAAAATAGAGTTTGAAACTCTATTTTATTTTCTAAAATTAAAGTACTAAAGACTTAAAAATAAAATTCCATCTTCAATTTTTGTTTCATAAACAGCAGTGCAACCACTATCATTGCCCAAAGCAAAGCCACTTTGTAAATCTATTTCCCAGTTATGTAAAGGGCAAGTTACTTGTTTTTCATGAACTAAACCTTCACTTAGTTTTCCTTTTTTATGGGGACAAATATTATTAATGGCAAAAATTGAGCCATCTCTTGTTTTGAAAATCGCAATTTCAATATCTTCAATTGCTACTTTTCTTGAACCCATTAAAGGGATGTTTTTAACCTCTGTGATTTTGTACCATTTTGCTACTTTTGACATATTAAATTTGCTCCTTTGCTTCAAAACTGTGTGATTCTTCTGGATTTATAACTATTGGATTAAACTCTTTAGTAAATCCATCTTCTATTGCTTTTGCCCATGGGTCAACTTGTGCTGACTCTTGTGATATTTCAAATCTTTTTGCCCAATATGCCACTTTTTCTTTATTTAATAATTCATCTTTAACATATTGTAATCCAGTTCGCTCAACCCAATGAGCTGTTCTTTCTAAGTAATAAGCATCTTCTCTGTAAAACTGCATAAAGGCTTTTACATAAGTTAGAAGTTCTTCATCTGTTTCAACTTTACAAAGAAAATCAGTAACTCGCACTTTTATACCACCATTTCCAGCGATTGAAATTTCCCAACCAGAATCAACTCCAATTATTCCTAAATCTTTAATAGTTGCTTCCGCACAATTTCGTGGGCATCCTGAAACTGCAATTTTAAATTTATGTGGAGTCCAAGAACCCCATGTTAGTTTTTCTATGATCACACCCATATTCATAGCATCTTGAGTTCCAAATCTACACCAAACATTTCCAACACAAGTTTTTACAGTTCTCAAACCCTTCGCATAAGCTTGACCCGATACAAATCCAGCATCATTTAAATCTTTCCACATGGGAGCTAACTGCTCTTTTTTAACACCTAACATATCAAGTCTTTGACCACCTGTGAATTTTACAGTTGGAACATCATATTTAACTGCAATATTTGCAATGTCTTTTAACTCTTGTGGGCTTGTTAATCCTCCCCAAATTCGTGGAACTACTGAATATGTTCCATCTTTTTGGATGTTTGCATACATTCGGTCATTTACTAAAGAACTTCTTTTGTCATTTTTATATTTGTCATCATTATATTTAACTAGTAAATAGTAGTTTATAGCTGGTCGGCATTTTGAACAACCGTCAGATGTTTTCCAATCAAGTTTTGAAAATACATCATAAACTGTTTCAAATTCACCATTATCAATAACTTTTTTAATATCTTTGTGTCCAAGTGAAGTACAAGAACAAATTCCCTCTTCACTGGCTTTATATTCATCACCTAAAGTATTTACTAAAATTTGCTCAACCAAACCTAAACAAGAACCACATGAAGCTCCAGCTTTTGTGCATGATTTTACATCGCTCAGTGATTTTAGATTTTTCTCTTTTATTGCTTTTACAATATCGCCTTTACAAACTCCATTACATCCACAAACTTCTTCATCATCACTCATTGCATTTATGTCATTTCCGCCATGACCTGAATCCCCTGAAAGTGCTGATTTCCCAAACAAGATTTTCGTTCGTAAATCTGAAATATCTGTATTTTCTTTTAGAAGTTTTAAATACCAAGAGGCATCAGCTGTATCTCCATAAAGTACGATTCCAATGATATTGTTATTGTAAATTACAAGTTTTTTATAGATTCCCGCTTTTTCATCTAATAAAATCAAATCCTCAGTTGTAACATCTCCTAAATAATCTCCTGCACTAAATAAATCAACACCTGAGATTTTAAGTCTAGTTGATAAAGTAGAACCCTCATAACCAGTAGTTTTTTTATCTGCTAGAACTTTTGCTAAAACTTTTGCTTGTTCATAAAGTGGTGCCACTAAACCATAAGTATTTCCATTGTGTTCAACACACTCTCCAATAGCAAAAATAGAATCATCAGAAGTTTTTAAAAAATCATTTACGATAATTCCTTTTTTAATATTAAGTTGTGCTTCATTTGCCAAAGCTGTATTTGGAACAATTCCTGTTGCAAATACAACTAGGTTTGAATCAACACAAACTCCATCTGTGAAGCTAACTTTTTCAACAATTTCATCACCTGAAATTTCTTCAATAGTTGTATTTAATTTAAACTCAATTCCATAAAATTCAAGATTTTTTTGAAGTAATCTTCCACCTGTTGAGTCAAGTTGTTGAGAAAGTATGCTTCCACTTCTATGAACTAAAATAGTTTTAATTCCATGTTTCGCAATTCCATATGCAGCTTCAAGACCAAGTAATCCACCACCAACAACCACAGCAGTTTTATCTTTTCTAATCGTGCTAATAATTGCATCAACATGGGCTTTTGTTCTAAATGCGATTACATTTTCAAGGTTGCTTCCTTTTGTATTTGGAATAAAGGCTCTTGATCCTGTTGCTATTAGAAGTTTGTCGTAAGATTGAGTTTTTCCACTTTCACTTTTGATTGTTTTATTAGTTTTGTCTATTGAGATTACTTTATCACCTTTGTGTAAAGTGATATTGTTTTGTTCGTACCATGATAAATGGTTGATGATTGTATCTTCAAAAGTTTTTTCTTGAGAAAGTATATAAGATAACATGATTCTATTATAGTTTACATGTGGCTCTTCACCAAAAATTGTAATTTCATATTTATCTTTATTTATTTCCAAAAGGTCTTCGATGGTTCTTAATCCACTCATTCCATTTCCGATTATTACTAGTTTCTCTTTCATAACTATTCCTTTTTATCTTCTGAAATAATTATGACAAAGGTGAGTAGATTTTTATGGAAAAAAATGTATAAAAAATATTCAATATTCTTAATCTTTAATTAAATAAATATTGATTAAAATAATTTAGTACATTGGCGTATATTTATCTACTGTAAAAGCTTAATTTTACATAAATAATTTAATTGACTTTAATCAAGACAATTATTGTCCTAATTAAATATACTTCGTGAAATAATTAATAAAGGATAAATATGTTTAATTTGAAATCACTATATTTAAGAATGACAATTGTTCATTATATTGGAATAATAATACTTCCTTTGAATGCGTTTTTATTTACTACAGACCGTATTGCTCAAATAATTCAAGTTGTTATTGCATTTGCACTTATTATTCATGAATTAGATGAAAGAAAAAATGGAAAATTATTATCACAAGAGTTAGTAAAATTTTTAAAAAATATGGATAATAAAAATGTAAGTTTAGAAATAAATACTTCAATGGCAAGTGAATATTCACAAATAAAAGATGTAATTGATCAAAGAGAAGTAGAATTATTAAAAAAAGAAAAAGAAGAATTGCTTTTAATTCAAGAAGCAAAAATGGTAATGGATAAGATAAAACATGGTCTTTACTCAGATATTATAACTTCAACAACATCAAATAAATCTCTTGAAGAGTTTAAAAAAGGTGTTAATGAAATGATAGTTGAGACAAGAGGACATTTTTCAAATGTAAATAATATTTTAAATGAATATACAAATTATGATTATAGAAATGAGTTAAAACTTGATGGAATTACACATGATGGTGAATTTAAACTTTTAGTGGGTTCTGTTAATAAACTAAAAAATGCAATTACTCAAATGTTATTAGAAAATAAAACAAATGGAGTTGCTCTTCAAAATACTTCTGAAGTTTTATTAAATAATGTGGATAAACTTAACCAATCTTCAAATGAAGCAGCACAAAGTTTAAAAAATACAGCTAGTGTATTGGAAAAAATTACTCAAAATGTAGATAAAACATCTGCTCAAACAAAACAAATGTCAAATCTTGCAAATGCCGTAACTGTATCTGCAAATGATGGATTAAATTTGGCTTTTAAAACAACAACGGCAATGGATGAAATAAATGAAAAAGTAAGTGCGATAAATGAATCTATCACAATTATTGACCAAATAGCATTTCAAACAAATATTCTTTCTTTAAATGCAGCAGTAGAAGCTGCAACTGCAGGAGAAGCTGGAAAAGGGTTTGCAGTAGTTGCTCAAGAAGTTAGAAATCTTGCAAATAATAGTACACAAGCAGCGCGCGAAATTAAAAATCTTGTTGAATCTGCAAATTTAAAAGCAAATGAGGGAAAAACAATAGCCAATAATATGATTCAAGGTTATACTACTTTAAATAGTGATATTAATAAAACAATCGAATTAATAGGTGATGTTTCAAGCACTTCAAAAGAGCAACAAATAGGAATTATACAAATAAATGATGCAATAAATATACTTGAAAAACAAGTTGAAGCAAATGCTGAGGTTTCTTCTCAAGCTAATAATATTGCAGTAAAAACATCAAATATTGCAAATAAAATCGTAGATAATGCTAATCAAAAAGAATTTGAAGGTAAAGATAGTATTAATTGCAAAAGATGTAATTAAGTAAAAAAGGTTGATATTATGGACTTAAATTACAAAGAGATAAATGATTTAAATGAGAAAAACTATAAAAAAATACTAAAAAATTATAAATTTAATGAAGAAGATGCAAGTTCTTTAAAAAGCCTAAAAAATATGGCAAATAATTATTCTCAAGAGTTATTAGATGGCTTTTATGAATTTATTTTTGAATTTGACCACGCTAAAAAATTTTTACATAATAAAGAGATTTTAACACGACATGAAAGAGGAATAAAAAACTGGTATCTAAATCTTTTTTGTGGTTTATATGATGAAAGTTATTTTGAAAAGTTAAATATAATCAGTGAAATTCATGTTCGTATTGGTTTACCTGCACATTATGTAAATGCAGCTTTTAGTTATGTTCGAGGTTTTTTGAAAAATGTTTTAATAAAAGAAGAAAAATACGAATTTTTAGGTTCAGTTGATAAAATAATAGATATTAATTTGGATATTTTAACAATTGCCTATAGAGAAGAAGAACAAAGTAAACTTGTGGATAATATTGTTTTTCTAAAAAATGTAGTAGACAACTCAAATATAGAACCATATTTTCAAGCAATTTATGATGCAAAAACTATGGAAATAAAAAAATATGAATCATTGATGAGATTAATTGATCCAAAAACCAAAGAAGTATTTTCTGTTTTTCCTTTTTTACAAACTGCAAAAAAAATAAAATCTTATGAAAAAATGATGACGATAATGCTTTCAAAAACATTTAAAGTTTTTTGTCATTTGGATACTGAATTTAGCGTAAATCTGTGTTATGAAGATATTTCAAATGAATCATTTCGAAATTTTATATATGAAAAAATTTCAAGTTGCACTAAACCAAAAAATATTATTTTTGAAATATTAGAATCAGATTTTATAGAAGATTTTAATATCGTAAAAGATTTCGCCACACATGTTAGAACTTTTGGCTGTAAAATTGCCATAGATGATTTCGGAAGTGGATATTCAAGTATGGAAAATATCTTGAAATTAAAACCAGAAATCATCAAAATAGATGGTTCTTTAATAAAAAATATTCATATTTCGCAAGAATCAAAAACAATAGTAAAAAATATCGTAAATATGGCAAAAGAGTTAAATGCAACAACTGTTGCTGAATATGTACATTCAAAAGAGGTTCTTGAAGTTGTTAAGAGCTTGAATATTGATTTTTTACAAGGCTTTTATTTGGCGGAGCCAAAGGCTTTTTTGTAGATTAGATGGAGTTTTATAATTATTCTAATTAGAGTAATTATAATGTAGAGAATTTGATTTTTCTTTTATTTTGAGAGTACATTTAAAAATAATTTTCAGAGTAATTTAGATATTTTGAGTAAATAAATTTATGGAAAAAAAGTTAAAAATTAAGAAAGGATACTGTTTTTAAAGAGATTAGTAACCTGTCCTATTTATTCCTAACTTATTAAGATTTAGGTTTAGATATTAAATCCGTATTTTTTAATTTTGCTAATATATCCATATCACTCTTTGCTCCATCCATAGTTGAAGATGGATTGATTTTGAAAGCTTCTAAATTTAATCTCATCAATTCTACTAGTAACTCTTTAGATTTTATTGTTTCAGTATCGTTAAGTTTTTCTATTTCTGTTTTGTATCTTTCAAAAGATTTAGCTAAAGATTCTTTATGAGAATACTCTTGTTCTAGCCTAGCATATTTATTTAAATTTAAATTTGCAACAGTTGCTATCCAAATAAAAGGAGCATTTATCATAAATCGTACAGTAATAGAAACTAAATTAATGTCCTTTAAGTTATTAAAATCAATTGTTTGAAAATTAAAGCATCCCATGATAATTAATACAAATATGAAAATTCCTAAACTTACATATTTATTATTTTTTGCTTCTTTAGCCTTTTGAAAAAAACCTCCACCTAATCCAGCATCGCTTGATAAATTTATTACTTTTCTTGCTTCTATTTCTGTTTCTTTTAATTGAGATAATCTTAACTCTAATTCGTCTTTTAATGAATTAATTTCTTTTTCTTCATCACCAAATATTTTTTTATAGAATTTATCTAATTCTGTTTGCTTGGTTTTAAAATCTTTATGTAAATTTTCAACTTCATTACTTATTGATTTTTCATCAGAAATTATAAAAGCATATTTCTCTTCAAATTTATCAATTTGCGCATTTAATATTTCTATTTTTACTTTTTCACCTGTTTTATTAACAAATAAATCATTATAAGCACTTTTTGTTTTTTCATACATTTCGGTATATATATCACTTAGATTACCATTTGGAGTCTCAAATATCTTCGCATATGCTTCTAGGATAGCTACTTTATTCTCTTCTAGTTGATTTATAGTTTCATCTGAAAGTAAATTCTTTGCATTTTGAAACCGGTTGTTTTCATTTAGAAAAGAATCAATTTCTTTTGCTTTTTCCAAGATATTTAAAGATTTAGTTGCATTATCTTTTATTAGAGCTATCTCATCGTTGAAAATATTTCTTAACGACCCTTCATCATCCGATTTTACTAATTCTTCTTTTATAGAATAATAATCTTTAATTTGATTATAAAATTTTTCTAATTCTTTTAGTTTGCCTTTAATTTGTTCTTCATCAAACTTTGACATTTATTTCCTTTTATGTTAGCGATAAGTTATTTCTCAATTTTTAATAATTATATTACATATAATGTAAAATCTATATGTTATTAATAATAAAAAGATTTTATTACTTATTTCTCTAAATGTATACTAGGTATATAAAGATAAATTAACTACTAAATAAAAAATCTTTTATACCCTCTCAACCCTAACAGCACTATGATTATAATCAGGTTGCATTGAGTCTTTATCGTATAAATCATGTGTTAGATAATTTATATCTCTATTACTTATAGGCATAAAGATTGTGTCGATTCTTACATCTTCACTTAAAATTGCTTTTGATTCTATTGTTCCTCTTTTTGAAGAGATTTTTATTTCATCTCCATCTTGGATGCCAAATTGTTTTGCATTTGTTGGATGGATTTCGCAAAAATTTAGCTCTTTGTATTTCATTAGAGTTTTTGGAAGATTTGTTTTTGTTCCACTGTGCCATTGGTCTCTTGTTCTTCCTGTTAATAAAGTCAAAGGAAATTTTAGATTTGTTTTTTCACTTAAGAGTTTATTTTCTACAAAAAATAGATTTGCTCTTTTGTCTTTTGTTAAAAATTCTCTATTTTCTCTTATTTTTTCTCCCCAAATAAAAGGTTCGTCTGAAAGATTATCATAAGATGCTTCGTAGATATTTAGGTGTGGATTTAGTTTTGTCATTTCTTGATATTCTTCAAATATTTCTTTTGGTGAGGTAAAACTAAAGGCATCTTTATATCCTAATCTTTGGGCAATTAGCTGAAAAATTTCCCAGTCTGGTTTACAATCTATTGAAGTTCTTGTTAGTTTTTCTTGTTTTGTGATTGTTCTATCTAGGTTTGTTTGAGTTCCTTCTTTTTCTCCCCATGGAGCAGCAGGAAGTCTGATGTGGGCAAATTTTGAGCTTTCAGAATTTTCATAGGCATTTATTTCCACAACCATTGGGATTTTTTTTATTAATTCTTCCATTTTACTTCTATTTGGAAGATGATAAATTGGGTCTGTGTGGCAAATAATTAAAACATCAAGATTTGCTTCAAGCATTTGAGTTGCTGTTAATCCAACTACATTTGAAACTTTTGTAGTTTTCCAAAACTTATTTACTTTTTCAACAGATTCTTTATCAAATCCTAAATGAACTGCCAACATTGTTGAAAGTCCACCAACTTCCCGTCCACCCATCGCATTTGGCTGACCTGTTAGTGAAAAAGGACCATTTCCTTTTGTGAATATTTTTCCAGTTAAAAGGTGAGTATTTATGATTGAAAGATTTTTATCAACTCCTTGAGATGATTGATTTATTCCCATTGTCCATGCTGTTATGATATTTTTATTTTCTTTATACATCTGCCAAAACTCTTCAAATTGTTCAGAGCTTAAACCTGTTCTTTTTAGCATTTTTGTAATGGGAATTCTTTTGAATTTATTTTTTAGTAACTCATAATTATTTACTTTTTCTTCTATGAATTTTTCATCAACTAAACCCTCATCAATAATTCTTTTTGATACAAGATTAAAAAAATCAATATCACCTGCTGGTTTTATTGGAAGATGTAAATCAGCTATTTTTGCAGTATCTGTAAACCTTGGGTCTATTACGATGATTTTTAAACCTTGTTTTTTTGCAGATTTGATTCTATTGTGAAAAACCACATGAGCTTCTGCTGTATTTGCTCCAACTAAAATAAGCAAATTTGCATCATGAACATCATTCATTCGCACTGGAACATAATCAGCTCCAATAGATTTTTTATAAGCTACAACGGCACTTGACATACAAGTTCGGCTATTTGTATCTACATTATTAGTGCCTATAAAACCTTTCATTAGTTTGTTAGCAATATAATAATCTTCTGTTAAAAGCTGACCTGATAAATAAAATCCTACTTTTTCTTTTGGAGAGTTTGTTATTTTTGAGGCAATTTTATTTATTACATTACTCCATGAAGTATCTTTGTATTCATTTGTTATTTCGTCTCTTGTTTGAGGTCTTAGCAATCTTGTTGGAGTGTCAACACTTATTAATTCTGAAATACCTTTTGAGCAAAGTTTTCCTTCATTTGTAGGATATGCTACATCTCCAATTAACTTATCTTTTTCAAATTCTAATCCACATCCCACACCACAATATCCACATACTGACTTAATCATAGTTTTTCCTATTCGTAATAATTATTTGAATCTATATTTTTATTATATAAAGGAATTAATGTAGATATAAGAAATAACTGTATCAAAAATATACAATAAGCTAAATTCCGAGTAAGTGGCATTTAAAATAATTTTTTGTTAAGATATAAGTTATATATATATTTTTTTATGATATAACTATTACTTTAATAATCAAGGATTAAAATGAATGCTGAAAAGTTAGAAGAAATTAGTTCATTATGTAAATCACTCAATCTACTTTATGTAGTAAGAGATAAAAACAATGAAAATAATAATTTAAAATATTTTGAAAACTTCTTTAACGAAGTAACATTTATGGATAATGGACTTGAAGCATTAGAAGAATTTAATAAAAATAAGTACTCAGTAATAATTACGGATATAAAAATCCCTGATTTTAACGGCTTTGACTTAATAGAAAAAATCAAAAGTATTGATAAAAACATAATAACGATTATTTATACCTCAAATGAAGATAGAGAGAGTTTTTTTAAAACAATTCAACTAAAAATAGATGGTTATTTAATGCCTCCTTTTGATGAAAATAATTTTTTAGAAATTATAAATAGATCAATTGAGAGTTGTAAAGATAAAAAGCTTCAAATAGAAAATAGAAAAAAGAATTTTAAAATTCAAAAGCAATATACAGACTTGGTCGATAAAAGTGCAATTATTTCAAGAACTGATAAAAATGGAATAATAACTTTTGTAAATGATAATTTTTGTAAAACATCTGAATATACAAGAGAAGAATTAATAGGGAAAAGTCACAATATAATTAGACATCCAGATAATCCTGCGGAAGTTTATAAAGAATTATGGAATACTGTAAGAAATAAAAAACTTGAATGGTCTGGAGTTATAAAAAATTTAACAAAAAGTGGTAAAACTTATTATATAAAATCAACAATCAAGCCAATTTTAGATGTAAATGGAGATATTCTTGAATATGTGAGCGTTAGAAGTAATGTAAATACTATTATGAGTGATAAAAAACATTTAATTGATAAAATTGAATCAAATGATCTATTTTTATTAATTTTTATACAAATAGAAGATTTTGATATTCTTGATAAATTTTATAATATTTTAACTGTTGATAAAATCGAAAAAATGTTTGCTTTTAGTATGTTATCTTATTTGCCAAATTCATATACTTTTGATAATATTTATAATATAGGAAATGGAAGATTCGCACTTTTAGCTGATTTCTTTGATTTTACTTCATCACAAACAAATATAAATGAATATCTTGAAGTTTTTGCAAAAAATATTAAAAAATCAATTTTAAATGTTGATGATATAGAGTATGACTTAAATATTATAGTTAGTTATTCTTTTGGAAAAGAGCATTTATATGAAGACGCAAAATGTGGACTTGATGAAGCTATGAACAAAAAAATGAATATTAAATATGCAAATGATTCTTCAATAAAAGAGCATATTGAAGCTAAAAAAAATATGGAAGTTATTAAAATGGTAAAAATTGCCCTTGATAATTATAAAATAGTTTCATACTTTCAACCAATAATTAATAATAAAACAAAAGAGATAGAAAAATATGAATCTTTAGTTCGACTTGTGGATGAAGATGGAAATGTATTATCTCCTTACTCTTTTTTAGATATTTCTAAGAAAGGAAGTTATTATAATAAAATTACACATCGTGTTTTGGAAAATTCATTTAAAATTTTAGAACATATATCTACGAAAATTTCTATAAATCTTTCATCTTTAGATATAGAAAAAGAGGAAACAAGAGTTAAACTTTATTCTCTTTTGGAAGAATATAAAAAGGATACTTCAAGAATTGTTTTTGAATTACTTGAAGATGAAGAGGTAAAAGATTTTGCGGTTATAAAAGCTTTTATCAAAAGAGTAAAAAAATTAGGTGTTATGATTGCAATAGATGATTTTGGTGCTGGATATTCAAATTTTGAGAGATTATTGGAGTTTGAACCTGATATTTTAAAAATTGATGGAAGTTTAGTCAAAAATATTGCTACTGATACTTATAGTAGAAATGTTGTTGAAACAATAGTTAGTTTTGCTAAAAAACAAAATATTATCACAATAGCTGAATTTGTTGAAAATGAAGAGATTTTTAATATTTTAAATGAAATGGGAGTTGATTATTCTCAAGGTTATTATTTTGGTGAACCTAAGAAAATAATTTTAGATATAAAATAAAATTTAAAATTAGTAAGAAATAAAATCCAAACTTATAGAATAATAAAGGGTCTTTTTTTAATAAAGGAGTTCTTTTCTCAAAAAAAGGTTTTACTTTTTCGGGGTATTCAAGCTCAAATCTCATATATGAATAGTTTGAGTATCTTAAATCTTCATCTACACTTAATGCCCTTAAAATAACGCTTTCAAACCATGCTGGAATATTATTATTCAATTTTTGAGGTTTTTTTGCAACACCAAAAGTAGGGTTTTGAAAAGGTTCTATTTCTCCATAAGGATACTTTCCACACAAAGCTTCATATAGTGTAACTCCAATTGAAAAAATTTCTGTTTTTTCATTTATTGCATTTCCAGTAAATCTTTCAGGTGCTAAATAAGATGGAGTTCCAGCAGTAGAGGCAATCGAAAATATTTCAGTAATTGAACCAAAATCAATTATTTTAAATATTCTTTTTCCATCTCTTTGTATTACTATTATATTTTCAGGTTTTATATCTGCATGAACTAGATTAAACTTCAAAAGATATTCTTCCATAGAAATAAGGGTTTTTGCTAATAGTATTGTTTCATGAATAGATAAATTTCTTTTTTTGAGATATTGTTTTAGATTTATTCCATCTAATTTTGTCATTAGATAATATCTTGCACTTCTTTGTTTTGGAACAAATGATTTTGGAAAGAATCCAGCTTTTAATCTTTTTGCATTCCAAACTTCTTTTATATATAAATCTAATATTTCTTCATTTTCTATTGCTTCATAAGGTGCAAATTTTATCACATATTCTTGTGTGTTTTTTATACAAATCCAAGTTCTATTATTTTGAATTAAAGAGTGCGTTAATAAATAGCCATCAATAATATCACCTTTTTTTAATTTTTCAGGAATCTCAAGCTTTAAGTTTTTCATTGATTCTATATAATCAGTATCTAAAACTTCTAAAATTACAGCACTTGTGTCATCAGGAAGATTATCATTTACTAAAGAACTAGCATTTTTAACTAATTGATATGCTCCATTTGAAATATTTTTTGACAAAATATTATTATTCATTAAAGAATACAATCCATCACTACACATTAAAATCTTGTCATCTTTTTGAATATTATTTTCAAAATAATATATTTCAACATTTGGACAAATTCCCACAGCATTTGATAAAACACTGTTCATTCCCTCTTCATTATGGTCGTGAGAAAGTTGATTTAATTTATCATCCCTTAATAAATAAATTCTACTATCACCAGCATTTGCCCCATAAAGACGATTTCCTTTTATCACACAAACGGTTACGGTTGTAATATATTCAGCTCTTTCATACTCTTGAATAGATTGAGAGTAAAGTATAGAGTTTATCGATTTGATAAACTCTTTTATTGCTTTTTCAATACTCCATACTTTTGGAAGGTTTTTAAAATTATTTATTAAATGTGAAGTTACTTTTTTTGCAGCAAGTGCTCCTTGTGTAGCACTTCCTACTCCATCACATAATACAGCAATGGTTAAATCATCAAATTGTTTAATTTCGTAAAAATCATCTCCTGTTAATTCTTTTCTTTTTGCAAGACTAAAACCTGAAGTTTTGATATTACTTTTACTCATTTAAATACCTTTTAATATTCAAAATTAAATTCTTCCACCTGCTGAAACTCCCCATGTAGTTCTCCATCTAGTTTTAACGAATGAAATTCCCAAAATTGCAATAAATACTACAACTGCAAAAATCATAAATCCAGTAGCATATCCATCAAATGCACCTTTTGACCAACCAAAAGTTTTAATAAGTGCAGTTCCACCAAGACCTCCTGCACAACCAATAATACCTGTCATAATTCCAATATCTTTACCAAATCTTTGAGGAACCAATTGGAAAACAGCACCATTTGCCATACCTAAATGAGCCATTATTAAAAATAGTACAATAATTGCAACATAAAACGGAAGAGTGTAACTAGCACTAATTATAGCTAATAAACAAACCACTCCATAAAAGAAATATAAAGACTTAATTCCACCTAATTTATCAGCAATAGCTCCACCAACAGGTCTTAAAATCGCTCCTGCAAAAATACATAAAGCTCCAAAATACCCAGCAGTTACCATAACATTTGGTTCAGCTAATATTCCAAGACCAAAATTTGTCATTTCAGGTTTATATGTACTCATTAAATATACTTTCATATATCCAGCAAAGCCAACAAAACCACCAAAACTAATAGCATAAAAAAGACAAAACCACCATGTATCTTTATCTTTTAAAAGTTTTCCATAATCTTTTAATTTTTTTGGATTTGATTTATAAATATTTGCTGGAGCATCTTTTGCCATAAAAATATAAACAATAAAAATAAATAAAGATAATACAGCTCCAACTAAAAATACAGATTGCCATCCCCAAATTTCAGCAATTTTTGGCGCAAAAATAAAATCAATAACAACTCCAATATTTCCAGCCCCAGCAAGTCCTAACACAACACCTTGAAGTTTTGGAGGATACCATTGACCAGCTTGTGGAAGTGCCACCGCAAATGAAGCACCAGCAAAACCTAAGATAAAAGCAACTGCTAATAATTGTTCATAAGTAATAGTTTCACCTTTATAATAAGCAAAAAATAATCCTAATATAACTATAAACTGTGAAACTAAAGCTGTTTTTTTAGCTCCAACTCTATCAACAAAAAAACCTAATACAACCCTCAAAATTGCACCTGCAAATACAGGAAGAGCAACTAATGTTGCACTTTGGTCTGAACTCATTATAAAATTTTGAGTTTGATTTAATGATGCAGCAATTTCAGTTGCTAATGGACCCATCATTGTCCAAACCATAAAACCAAAATCAAAATACAAAAATGAAGCTAACAGTGTTGGCCAATGCCCTTGACCTTTTAATTCTTTTAAAGACATCTATAATCTCCTTACCTTTTATTTAATACAATTATAATATTAAGAAAAAATAAGTATCCAATTAAATTGTATATTTAATATACATATTTTATTTTAAGAGTCTAATTCAATTGTAATTTCTATTCCTTTGTAACTTTTATTTTCATAATCTACATTTACATTTTTAATTGAAAAATTTCCTTCTAAGTGTTTTACGATAATTTCTTCTGTCATAAAAAGACCAATTCCTGTTCCTTTTGCTTGATGTTTAGTAGTGAAATATGGTTCACAAACTTTATCAATAATTTTTTCATCAATACCACCTGCATTGTCTGTTATTTTAATGATAACTTTATTCTCTTGCTTATTTGTAGAAATAAAAATTACTTTTGGTGCCTCTTTATTTTCAAAGGCATCTTTTGAATTGTTTAAAATATTTATCAGTGCTTGAATAAACTCATTTTCATAATTGAATAATTCATAATTATTTATTTCATTAACAAAAGTAATTTCATGATTTTTAAATTGAGCGGAAGTTAGTTTAAATAGTTTATCAAATGTATTTTTTATATTAAAAGTAGTTTTATATTTGTCTGTTTTAAAGAAGTTTCTAAAATCATCTATTGTTTCAGATAAATATAAAGCAGAATTTGTAATATTTTGTATTGATTCTTCAAAAGTTTTATCATCAAGAGTATCAAATTCTTTTTGTAATTTCATTCCAGTTGCAACAGTAGTTATAACAGAAAGTGGCTGTCTCCATTGGTGAGCGATATTTCCTAACATCTCACCCATTGCAGCCATTTTTGATTGTTGAGATAAAATATGTTCTTGTGTATTTATTTCTAATTTATAATTTTGGAATTTCTTTTCTAATAATTTAGAGATATAAATAGAAATAAATAATAGAATCAAAGTCAATAATGATGCAAAAAATAAAATATTTTTAATTTTTTTGTTAAATTCTTTATTTAATTCGATACTTTTTTTCTCAATTATTTGATTTAAATAATCATCATAAAAACCTTTTCCAATTATCCATTTCCAGCTAAATAAACCTTTTGCATAACTAGTTTTTCTAAGAGGTATTTCACTATCTATTATTTTGTAATCATAGCTTATAAAACCTCCACCATTTTTTGATAAATCGAAAATTTCATCAAATAGTTTATTTTCTTCTTTAGTATCCAATTCTTGAAAAGATTTATCTACGATATTATCTACTTTTTGGAAAAGAGTTTTTTTATCGTAATCTAAAATAAAAAAGTAGTTATTTTCGCTTGATTTTAGGTTTGAAATATACTCTAAAAGTTCTTTTTTCATATTTTCTTCAAAATCTACTACATATTCGCCACTTCCAATAAACCAATCGTAAGGTTTGAAATGTACATTAAATCCAATTTTTTTAAAATCTTGTTTACTTGTATCATCAGGTTTTGGAAAACGCCAAGTTAAAAAAGCTTCATCTTTTCCTTGAAGACTTTTTACCATTTCTCTTCCTAAATAAAAACCATCTGAATCTTGAAAATTATAAAAACTTTTTCCCTCATTTGCTCTATTTATTGGTAATAATATACAATCATAATCAAAAGTATAAATAAATATATAACCTCGTCCATTATTGAATCTTATATCAACAATAGCATCTTTTATCATTTTGATAATTTCATCTTTTGATTTTGTATCTTTATTTTCATTATAAATTCTAGTAGCAATATTATTTGCTTCATAAACTCTTTCTTTGATACTTTGTTTTAATTTCTCTTCTGTTTTTGCTTGTGTTCTAAGGATTAAATCATATAAATTTTCAACTTCTGTTTTTACAAAGTCTTGATTTCTTTTTAAAAATTCATCTTGTGTGGCTTTTTTTTCTTTTTCTAATTCATGTTGTTTGTCAGCATATAAAAATAGTGTAATAATCAAAGAAAGAGTGATAATAAATATTAAAGGTGTATATTTTATTATATTTATAAGAGACTTTTCATTTTTATAAATCATATGAATCCTAGTTATTAATAATATATTTTATCATAAAGTAAATCTTATTAAGATGATTAACATCAATCTATATATATAATAAATCATTAAAATTTGGAGAGAATAAATGTCAAAAAGAGTATTAATAACAGGTGGAAATAAAGGAATAGGATTAGCTGTTTCAAGAGCTATGTTAGAGTTTGGATATGAAATTATTATAGTCGCTCGTGATTTTGACACTTGCCCTTTGGTTGGAGTTAAAAATGTAACGGCTATTGCGTATGATTTATCAGATGTTGATGGTTTACCAGCTCTTGCAAAAGAGGTTGGAAATATTGATATATTGATAAATAATGCTGGTTATATGCAACCAAAATATACTTATAATAATTATCCAAAAGAAGCAAGAGATCATATTATGAATGTGGATTTATATACGCCAGTTGAATTAATGAATATTTTTTGTGAAAATATGAAAAAACAAAAATATGGAAGAATTGTAAATACAGCATCAATTGCTGGACAAATCGGGCATCCAGATATTTGGTATGGAATCGCAAAAGCTGGACTTATAAATGCTACAAAAATTTATGGGAAAATGTTAGGTGCTTATGGAATCACTGTAAATTGTGTGGCTCCAAGTCCTACTGAAACTGATATGCAAAAAGATAATAGTGAAGAGAGAAAAGCAGAATTCAAAAAGACAGTAGCAACAGGAAGATTTGCAACAGCAGAAGAGGTTGCAAAAGCTATTGTTTGGCTGGCAACTGATTGTCCTGAGTATATAAATGGAACTTGTTTAGATATAAACAACTGCTCATATCCTAGATAAAGTTAAGAAATAGCAAAAACTTAGGGTTTTTGCTATTTTGATTTCCTAAATATTTTTATATTATTTAATATTTTTACAGCTATTAAAGTTAAAATAGTTCCAATTATTATAGAAATATTTACCTCTTCTTTTAGAAAAATAATACTTAAACTTATTGCAAAAAAGGGTACTAAAAAGATAAAAGAACTTACTTCATTTGTTCCTAATTTTTCAATTCCTATAAAATAAATTGAAGTTGCAAAAGTAGTTGAAACAACTGCTACACATAAAATATTTGCCCAAAAAATCCAATCAAAACTTGCATAAGGCATTTTTGTGGGTTCCACAAAAAATATCAAAAGTAAAATAGTCATAAAAGCATACATATAAAAAGAAAAAACTAAAGGTGAAGTTTTTGTAGATTTTGAACTTATAATTGTAAATATTGGCCAAAAAACAGAAGCAATTAAAAAATATGAATTGTGTTTTGTAAATATTTGCTCAAGAGAAAAAGACCAAATATTCAAAATAGTTAAAACACCAATAACTCCTAGAATTAAAGCAAAAATGTCTTTTTTTGTCATCTTTTTACCAAAAAATAGTGCCATAAAAATAAAAGTATTTATGGGAATTAGTGTTGTAACCAATGCACCACCAAGACTTGCAGTTCCAAATTTTACGCCTAAAAAATAGAATTTTAAATAAATAATCATCACAATAGCTGCAATAAAAGCCAAAATTAGGCTTTTAGTATTTGTATAAAAATACTTTTTTGTGATTATTAAAATAGGAGCAAGTGTGATAATTGTAAAGAAATTTCGTAAAAACATCATTTGATATTCATCTATGTAAGTGCTTAATACTTTAGCATTTACCCACGATGCTCCCCATCCTGCCATTGCTAAAACCATCATAAAATAAAATATATTTTTGTTTACAGGTGTCATTTTATATCTTTGTATTTCAAGCTTTTTTCTTCATCATAATAAGCATTACTCCAATAATTGCTGCAATAAATGAAGCTGCAAAAACTCCTAGTTTAACGGCTGCGATTATAGTTTCATTACTAAAAGCTAGATGAGTTATGAAAATTGACATTGTAAATCCAATTCCACCTAAAAACCCAACTGCTATTACTTCATACCATGATATGTTTTCTGGTTTTTTGATGATTCTTAGTTTTGTCAAAATATAAGTAAAGCCAAAAATACCAATTGGTTTTCCAATTAATAAACCAAAAACAACTCCTAAAACTATCATTAAATTAGCAGATATAGTTGAGAAATCTATTAAAACACCAGCATTTGAAAAAGCAAATAAAGGCATAATAAAAAATGCAGATAAACCATGAAGATTATGTTCAAGTCTTAATAAAGGATTTTGAACCTTATCATAACCATAAGCAATACTTTCTAAAGCATCTATTTGATGATGGTTTAAAATAGGGATGTTATCAATATTGTTTTCAAAATCATCAACAGATTCTCTTGTTTTATTAATAAATTCTTCTTCATCAATTTTAGAGCTAATCGGAATTGCAAATGCTAATAAAACTCCTGCAATTGTGGCATGGATTCCGATTTCATGGATAAATATCCATAAAAATATTCCTAAAATTAAATAAGGTAATATCTTTTTTACACCACTATAATTTAAAAACCAAATTAAAGCATAAGTAATTCCCGCGTGTAAAAAGTATTCAACTTTGATTTCACTTGTATAAACAGTAGCAACCACTAAAACAGCACCTAAGTCATCAACAACGGCTAAAGCCATTAAAAACAGTTTTAGTGATGGATTTACTTTTGTTCCTAAAAGCATCAAAATTCCTAAAGCAAAAGCAATATCAGTTGCCATTGGAATCCCAAAACCTATAAAATTATCTGGATTAAGTGCTACATAAATAAGAGCAGGAACAGCCATTCCACCAATAGCTGCAACTATTGGAAAAGAGGCTTTTGAAATTGATGATAATTCACCCGTTATCATTTCTCTTTTTATTTCAAGACCAACCATAAGAAAAAACAAAGCCATAAGACCATCATTAATCCAATATGTCAAAGACATAGAAATAGTTTTATCCCCTAAAGTAATACCTAAAGGCATATGCCATAAATCATAATATTCTTCTCCTAAAGAAGAATTAGCAACAATTACAGCAGCAATTGTTGCTATAAATAAGATAATTCCACTTAATGCTTCTTTTGATATAAAGTCTTCAATTACTATAAATTTTTTTATCATATTTTTTCCTTACTTAAACAAAATTTACAAATACCTTTTATGATGATATTTTCAATTTTATATTCAGGAAGATTGAGTTCAAGTTTTTCATGAATACATTCGATTCTTGAACAAGATGAACAAATAAAGTGAGAATGTTGGTTTTTTTTGATTTCGAAGTATCTTTTTTTGTCATTTGATTCAAAAGAATTTATAATATTTTCTTCTTCAAAAATAGTTATATTTCTATAAAAAGTTGCCTTATCCATAGAAATAAAATCTTTCATATCTTCGTATGATAAGGGTTTATTTGAGTTAATTAATAATTCAAGAATCGATTTTCTGGCATTTGTTAATTTGATATTTGTAATGTCTGTTAAGTTTGTTATTTTATCCATAAGATTGATTATAGCGATTTATTTTTAAACTTACTTTTACAACTAAGTTGCATTAAAGAAAAAATTAATTAGAATTGCAAAATCGCAACTAAGTTGCAGAAATAAATTAGGAGTTAATTTTGAAAAAAATATTGTTTTTATGTATTGCATTTATTAGTATATTAAATGCTTCGAAACCTGAACTAACAGTAAATATTGCACCTCAAAAATATTTTGTTGAAAAAATAGTAAAAGATAAATTTGAAATAAATGTTATGGTAAAACCTGGAAGTTCTCCGCATAATTATGAACCAAAACCATCACAAATGAAATCTTTGGTTAATTCAAAAGCCTATTTTTTAGTAGGAGATCCTTTTGAACAAGCTTGGATGGATAAGTTTAAACAAAATGCCAAAAATACCCTATTTGTAGATACTACAAAAGGAATTGAAAAAATGCAAATGGAAGAACATGACCATGAGCATGAAGAGCATACAACTCAAACACATCATGATCACGACCATTCAGGTTTAGATCCACATGTTTGGTTAGATCCAGTTTTAGTTAAAACTCAAGCAAAAAATATTTATGATGCAATGGTTGAAATTGATTCACAAAATAGTGATTTTTATAAAACAAATTATGAAGAATTTTTAAAAGAGTTAGATTCTTTAGATGAAAATATTAAAACGATTTTGAGTCCATATAAAGATAAAGCATTTATGGTATTTCATCCATCTTGGGGATATTTTGCAAAAAGGTATGATTTGGAGCAAATTTCTATTGAAATTGAAGGAAAAGAACCAAAACCAAATGAATTAGTTGAATTAATTGAAGAAGCAAAAAAACATGATATAAAAATTGTTTTTGTAGCTCCACAATTTTCACAAAAAAGTGCAAAAACAATTTCTAAAAATATCAATGCTAATGTAATTGCGATTGACCCAATCTCTGCTAATTGGAAAGAAAGTATGTTAGATACTGCAAATCAAATAGCAAATAGCTACAAATGATAAGATATTTTTTATCATTACTTCTTTTAAAGAGTATCCTTTTTGGATGCTCTTTATGTTCTATTTATACACCAAAAACACATGTTTCCATCCAAATAAAAGCAGATAAAGAAAATATTAAAACACTAAAAGTAAATTGGGTTTTTGCAAATGAATTTACAAAAGAGCTATTACAAATATATGATACAAATTTAGATGGAACATTTAGTGCAAAAGAGTTAGCAGTTATTGAATCATATTTAGTTGATTATTTAGTGCAAAAAAATTTTATTACTACAATCTCTTATGATAAACAAATAAATGAAAAATCAAACTCTTTTGAAATTAAAGATTATAAAATGAGTTATCAAAATTCAACTTTGAGTTTTGAATATAATATTGACTTGAACTACAAAATTTATGATAAAAATATTTTATATATCAAAATTATAGATGACCAGAATTATTTTGATATTGTATTTGCTGATAAAAAACAATTAATCTATATTCCCTATAAAATTTCAAAAACTACAAATATGAATGATGTTAGTTTTTTAATTGATGCACCAACTTTACTGCCAAAAGAAGAAAATTCAAAAGAAGAAATAGTTGAAGAAAAAATAGAAATTAAAGAAACTAAAGAAGAAAAAATTGTTGAAAAAACTCAAACAGTTTTAGAGAAATTTACAAATAATATTAAAAAATATTTAATTGATATACAAAATGGGAATACTTTAGCTTTAGTCTTTTTACTTATGGCTTCATTTATTTATGGAGTTATTCATGCTTTTGGACCAGGTCATGGAAAAGCTTTGGCATTTTCTTATTTTAGTTTTCAAAAAAGCTCTTTTTTTGAAGCTTTTGTTATCTCTTTAGTTACAGCTTTTATTCATATAATTGGAGCATTGGCAATAGTTTTATTTTCAGTTTTTATTTTACAAAGTGTTTTAAATAGATTTATGGAAGATTCGATTTTATATATTACAAGTTTTTCAGCTTTGGTTATTATGCTTTTGGCTATTTATATTTTATATAGAAAATTAAGTAAAAAATTATGTGTTTGTTGTAGTGTGGATTTGAAAACTACAAATTTTAGTTTGATTCCATCAAATATAAATTTTGTAAAAACAGCTTCAAATAAACCTGTAATTACTCCACTTAGAACAAAAAAACAAGATTTGATTTTTGTAATAACAGCTGGAATTATTCCATGCCCTGGAACGGTTTTACTTTTTGTTTATGCTTTTTTATTAAAAACATATTTTGCAGTGGTACTTGCAAGTATTAGTATTAGTTTAGGAATGGCTTTTGTTCTTTTTGTTTCTTCATTTTTAGGAGTTTCATTAAATAAAGCTTCTCGTAAGTCAACAAAATTGGTAAATATTTTAGAAATAGCTTCACCAATTTTTATGTTTATTTTAGGATTATTGTTATTTTTAAATGCTAATAAATTATAATTTTTTATCAAAGCATCTTTATCATGTGATGATATTGATGTTTTGATACTTCTAAAATAGTGTTTTTTTGAAATCCTATTTTTTCATATAAAGCTAGAGCTTTTGGATTTTTTAAATCCACTAGAAGTGAAACTTTTTCAAATCCTAACTCTTTAGCTTTTTTTTCAATAAAAGAAAAAAGCTCTTTTGCAATTCCTTTTCCTTGAAACTCTTCAAAAACACTTACAGTATCAATATAAAACTCATTTTCAAAACACTCTTTATCCAAAGAATCTATAAAAATATTTTTAGAAGCTAGGTGTTTTAAAATTGGCTCATCTAGTTTTTTTACATCATTTGAGCTGTAAGCTATGATTAATCCAACAGTTTTATCTTGTATTTCATAAATCCAAATATTTTTATAACTTAATCTATTTATGTCCATAGTTATATATTTGTCTAAGGTTTCTAGGATTTTTGTTTTTTTATTTTCACCACTTAAAGTATTTGCAATATCATGAATTGCATTTAAAATAAGAGTTGAAATATTTGTAATATTATGTTTTTGTGCTTGTTTTATCATTTTGATTCTTTAATTAAATTTATGAATTTTCAATAATACTTTTAACATCAATAATAATTCCAATACTTCCATCACCTCGAACTGTTGCACCTGCGACACTATCTATTTTTCTAAAGTTAGTTTCTATTGCTTTTAAAACTACTTGTTGTTGCTGTAAAAATTCATCTATAAAAAAGGCTGCTTTTTGTGTTCCTGATTTTACGATTATTAAAATACCTTGAGTTAAATCTTGAGTTTTTGGAATAATATTTAAATATTCATATAATCTAATTATTGGTACAAATTCATCTCTTAACATAAGTAAAGCAGAACTTCCATCTCCTACTAGTTTTATCATCTCTTTTTTTGGTTGAATTGATTCAACTATTGATGATGTTGGTAATATATAAATATTATTTCCTATTTTTATATTTAAACCATCTAAAATTGAGTGAGTTAAGGGAACAGTGATTGTACAAGAAAAACCTTCTTCAATATCACTTTTTATTTCTATATTTCCGTTTAACTTTTCTACATTTTCTTTAACAATATAAACATCTTTTAATTGATTTTCTTTTATTATTTTAGGAAATTCTTCTTCAAAATCTAGCTCATCTTTATCAAATCCAATTCCATCATCTTCAATACAAAATGACATTTGACCATTTAATTGTTGAGCAGTTATTTTTATAATTGCTTCTGGATTTTTGTTTTTACCTGTTCTTTCTTTTGAAGTTTCTATTCCATAAAGAACACTATTTGTAATCAAAGTCTTAATAGATAAATCTAAATGTTCAACCAAAGATTTATCTACTTTTGTTTCACCACCAACTAATTGTAATTTAATTGATTTATTTGAAGGTAATATTTCTTGAATAATATCATTATAAATTGTGTACATACTTTCGAATTTTATCATTCTTATATCTGTTGCATAATCTTGCAATTCAACAATATATCTTTGAAAAAGATTGATTTTTTCAAGTAGATTTTTTTTCTCTTCACTATTTGGTAAGTTTTCAACACTTTGAGACATCATTGAGTTTGTAATTACTAAATCACCAACTTTATTTAAAAGTTTTTCTAGCTTTTGTAAATCTACTGTTACATTTGAACTAATCATCTATTTGCCTTTTGATTATTTAATATGTCTATTATAATCTCTTTTTCTGAATATTAAATTTTTATTTCATAGTCCGATATAATTTAACTGCTGCATCAATTTCTTCAGTTGATGCTTTTCTTCTGCAAGATAGGTATCCTTTTCCTCCATCACAAGATTCAAAAGGATAAACTGTTGCGAATACCCAGTAATATCCACCAGTTTTAGTTGCATTTTTTACATATCCTGTCCAAATCTCATTTTTTTGTACAGTATCCCATAAAGATTTAAATGCGAGTTTTGGCATATCTTTATGTCTTACCATATTATGAGGTTTTCCAATTAATTCATCAATGCTATATTCTGCAATTTTACAAAAATCTTCATTTGCAAAAAGGATATTTCCTTTTGAATCAGTTTCACTAACTAAAAATGCATAATCATCTAATATTGTTTCTTGACCTGCTGACATAATTATTTTCCTTAGTTAAATTTTTTATTATTTGCATCATTCACTAACTGTTTAGCTAGTGATTCAACATCTGTAGATATTTGTGTTGTTTGATTTGCTTCATTTGCATTTTCCTGAGTTACTCTATCAAGTAATGATATTGCATCATTAATTTGCTCAATTCCAAGCATTTGCTCTTTTGAAGCAGAACTTACATCATCAATAATATGAATAGTTTGTGAAATAATTTCATTTAATTTTTCATAGCCACTAATCATTGAATCTGAAATATCTTTTCCTTGTTTTGTTTTTTGGTTTGCATCTTCAACTAAATTTTTAATCTCTTTTGCAGCATCAGCACTTCTGTTTGCTAGATTTCGCACTTCAGCTGCAACAACTGCAAATCCTCTTCCTGCTTCACCCGCAGTTGCTGCTTCAACGGCTGCATTTAATGAAAGAATATTTGTTTGAAATGCAATTTGATCAATAATGTTTATAGCTTCTGTAATAGCGGCAACTTTGTCATGGATTTCTTCCATAGAAGAACCTGTTTGTTTTGCTAAAATTTGACCATCTGAAACTGATTTTTTAACATTTTGTCCAAGTTCTGACATTTTTGAAGCATTGATAGTATTATTTCTTGTAATTGAAGTAATCTCTTCAACAGCTGCTGCTGTTTCTTCTAAAGAAGCAGCTTGTTCATTTGCTTTTGTAGCTAAATTATTCATTGAGATATTCATTTTACGAGAACTTTGTTGTAAACTTTCTCCATTATTTAAATTATCTTTTGCGCTTGTACTTAAAGATTCTCCAAGAGTATTAATACTCGTCATAACTGAAAGCATTCTAGCTTTTAATATTGGCTCAATATTTATTGTAGGTCTGAAATCATCAGTTGCATAAGACTGTAAAGTTGATTCTAATCTAATCATCTTATCTTCAAGAGAATCAAGCATTTGATTTAGTGTTTTTTTAAGTGTAAAAATCATTGGATTTTTTGTATTTGATTTAATCCTACACCTAAAAATACCTTGATTTACCTTATCAGTTGTTAATACTATTTCACCGATTACATTTATGTCTGATTTTATTGAACTATCAGTCTCTCTTATTTTTTCATTCCATTTAGAAAAGAGGGCATCAAGCTCTTTATTGCCAGTTTTTTCAATATAATTGAAATTATTTTGTTTATATTGAGTAAACTCAATATATTGTTGGAAATACTCGTCAATTAACTTTAGTTCATTTTTAGATATGTGTCCAAACATTGAATTTTTGCCCTTTTAATTAATATTATCGTTATCATATAATAATTATGACAAATATTTATTAATTAAAGTCAATGTTTTTATACATTTATTTTTTCAAACTCTTTTATAATTTCATTTATATCCTCACATCCAACAGAAATACGAAGTAGATTTACTGGAAGTCCAATCTTTTTTAAAAAGTCATTTCCCTTTTGTGAAGTTATTAAATCATAATGTGCAAGATAAGTATAAGGCATTAAAAGTGTGAATTCAGTCCCAAGACTAGGACCTTTTGCGAAATTTAATTTATCATAAATCTCTTTGAAATCTTTTTTAAATGTAACTGATATTATTCCTGTAAGTGAATTTTCATCAATCATAAGTTTTTTGTAGTTTGAAGCATATTTTGGATTTAAACAATAAAAAATTTCATCTATAAAATCAGCTTTTTGGAAATATTCTACTAAAGCTTTTGTGTTTTTTGAAATAATTTTTACTCTATTTTTATAGTTTTTTATCTCAAAAGCTAATCTTTGAATATCTTTTATATATGGAATATCTGCATGTTTAAAAAATTCTTGAGAAATCATAGATATTTTAGAATTTTCATTTAAGATAATAGCACCCATTAAAACATCTGCATTTCCACAAGCAAATTTTGTTAAAGATTCCACATAAATATCTGCATAAGGTTTTAAATCCATATTAAAAGGTGTTGCAAATGTTGCATCTATTACTAAAATAATATTATATTTTAAACAAAGATTTTTTAATCTAGGTAAATCAACTGTTTGAAGTAGGGGATTTGTAGGGATTTCTGTAATTATGGCTGAAATTGTATGAGCATTTATTTTTAAATAATCTTCCACAATATCAAGATTATTAATATCATAAAATATTTTATTTTCATCAAAATAATGTTCAACAATATTCATCGTATCTAAATATAACCATCCAAGTTGGATTAATTTATTTTTCCCATTTCTATTTTGAATAGTTTTTAAACCTCTTAATGCACAATAAACAGCATTCATTCCAGATGGTGTTAAACAGATATTTTTTATTGGTTGATTATAAGCAATTGCTAAATTTGAAATCAAAATTTCTTTTGCAATAGTTTTATTTTCAAGTTCTTCTTGATGTTTAATATTTAATAATCCAACATCAAATAGATAATCTTGCGCTAATCTTGAAGATAAGTTATATCCCACATGTTGAATAAATTTTAAAACTTTGTTTAGTTGAGTTGTTCCATTTTGAACTAAAATAACGCCAAAAGGTTCATTTATTTCTATTTTATTGTGTATAAAATATTTACAACTTACAACTTCAACTGCTTTTTGAGAACTTAAAAGTACAACTTCGTAAGCATTTGAAATTTTATATTTCTCTTTTATATGACTTGCTAAAAGTTTTAAATAAGGGTGCATAACAAATCGTGGATATGCACTTTTTATTTTTTCTAAAATTTTAGGGGTTTGTTCCTCGTAATCAATAACATCTTGAAGTTCTGGCATCGAAACAGAAACCGCATGAATGTTATTTATAGGTAGTGTTTGTCCACAAGGAATAGGAGTAAAAATTGTTTTATACATTTTATTTTTCTATTTTACAGCTTGTTCTATATCTGCTATTAAATCTTCGATATTCTCAAGACCAATAGAAAATCTAACAGTAGAATCACTTATTCCAATGGCTGCTAATTCTTCTTTAGAAAAAGATGCATGAGAAATTTTTGCAGGAATTTCAACTCTACTATCTGGACTTCCAAAAGAGCATTTTTCACCAAATAATTTTGTATTTTCAATGAATTTTTCAGCTAATTCAACACTTGTAAAATCTACACAAAAAAGACCTGGAATATATTTCATTTGTTTTTTTGCTAACTCATATTGAGGATGAGATTCAAGAGAAGGATGAGTTACGCTTTTTATATATGATTGTTTTTCTAAATATTTTGCTATAAAAATAGAGTTTTTTTCATGTTCAATCATTCTGATTTTTAAAGTTGGAATTCCTAAACTAATTAGGTAAACATCCATGGGATTTTGGCTTCTTCCATGAGCATTTGCGTAATAATGAATTTGTTGTGATAACTCTTTTGTTTTAGCAACAATCGCACCAGCAACCACAGCTCCATGACCTGAGATATATTTTGTAGTAGAAAATAAAGAGAAATCAGCTCCTAAATCTAAAGGTCTTTGAGAAATAAAAGTTGCAAGTGAATTATCAACAGCAAATAAAGCATTATATTTATGTGAAAGACTTGCTACTTTTTCTAAATCAATGATTTTAAGACCTGGATTTGTAGGGCTTTCACATAAAACTAATTCAATATTGTTTATTGTTAAAATATGTTCTAACATTTCAAAGTCTAAAAAATCTGCAAAATGTACTGTAATATTATATTTTTCTTTAAAGATTTTTAAAAGTCTAAAAGTCCCACCATAACAATCAGCTTCCACTAAAATATGAGAATTTGCTTTTAAAACAGTTTCGAATAATAAAGATACACAAGCAATTCCTGTATGAGTACAAACGCAGCCAGCTCCATTTTCAACATGAGTGAAAAGATTTTCTAAAACTTCTCTAGTTGGATTGTCACTTCTTGTATAATCATAAATCTTATCGCCAGTTTGTTTTTTTAAATCAAATGTTCCAGTGTTATAAATTGGAAAATGTGAAGCCCCTGTAATGTCATTAAAGGGTGCAAATTTTGAAATATGGCATAAAGATGTTTCTATTTGTTCACTCATAATTGTCCTAAACTTTTTTTGTGATTGTATCTAAACTCTTATTAATAAAATCTCCAAAATTATGATATAACTTCATATGAAATTTATTTTTTTAGGAGGATTAAGTAATGGTTAAATTTGCTTTATTAATTATTCTTATAATTTCATTTCAAGGATGTGCAACTTGGATGGGAATTAAAAAAGATAGCAACGATGCATGGAAAGTTACTAAAGACAGTTCTGAAAAGGCTTATGATTCAACCAAAAAAGTCATTCATGAAGCAACAGAAGAATAAAATTTAGAAAATAATAAGGGGAAACAATGGAAATAACAAAAAGAATAAAACCGCTAGTAGAAGAAATTATATTTAAAGAAGTTGGAAATGATGACCCTTTATACACTTCAAATTTAATTGATAGTATGGGAACAGTTGATTTAGCAATGATGTTAGAAGAAGAATTTAGTATAAAAATTGATGTTAGAGATATTATTGAAAGTAATTTTGATAGTATAAACAAGTTAACTACTTACATTAAAAGTAGGATAAGTGAATAAATTTTTTGTAAATATTTATGCTTTTTTGATTGCATTAGTAGTGGTTATATCACTACTTTATATTAGTAAAAATCAAATTTTAAATTATTATGCAATTCCTTTACAAGATTCACTGCAAAGAACTACTAGTTTACAAGATGATTTATCAAGCGGTAAAATTGTAGTTTTTGGATCTTCTGAATTAGTAATGTATCCAGATTTAAAATTTTTACCTCAAAATTATTTTAATAATGAATTAAAATTACCAATAAGAGTTCAAGGAAATGAAGGACAACAAGATTTTGTAATAATGTCTCAATTAGCAGCCTGTGATAATGAAAAAGTAAGGGAAAATGCAAGAGTTGTAGTTCTTTTATCTCCTAGTTGGTTTAGTGGTTCAAGTGATAATGGTTTAACTATGCCAAAATTTTTGGAATATATGTATCCTGGAATGATGAATAAACTTTATTTCCAAAGTGAAGCAGATGATAAATATAAAATCTCTGTTAGTGACTATATTAAAAATAATATCACTTATATAAAAAATCCAAATTTTCTATACGAATATTCTTATGCTGTAGTAAAAAAGAATTATTTTAATGATGCAATTAGAAAAATAATAATCCAAAGTTTTGACAATAAAGATCCCGATCCAGAACTTATTAACTATAAAAAACCAATACTTAATTATGATAATTTAAAAGTAGAAGCAGTTAATAATACAGCCCCTGTTACGAATAACAGTTATGGAATTAATGATGAATATTTCACAAAATATATTCAACCAGAAATTGATAAAAATAATTTTCCTTTTGGTATTTCTATCCCTGAATTAAGTGAAAATGAAGAGTATCATGATTTATTAGTTTTACTTGATTTTTTGAAAGATTATAAAATTCAACCTTTATTTGTAATGCAAGATTTACACCCTTATGCTTTTGCAAATAATAGAGAAGAAATGAATAAACTTATGTTATTAATAAAATCAAAAGTTGAAGAACATGGCTATAAATATTTTGATAAATGGACATATAAAAAAGAAGATTATAAAATAGGAACTTTAACTGATATTGTACATCCAGGTGAGTTAGGTTGGGTTGATATTAATCAAAAAATTATTGAGCAATTTATGACAAAAGAGGAAAAATAAAATGAACTATTTTTTCAGAACTTTTGTAATATATTTATTGTTGATTGTAGGCTTTTCATTTATTGTTTTAGATCAAAATATCGATGATTTAAGTGGACAAGATGTTGAATCAACTGTAGAATTTGTGTACGAGGCTTTTTGATGTATCATATATTACCATTTTCAGGACTTAACTTTTTTATTATAATTTTTGGTTTTATTATATTTTTGCATTTATTTAAAAATATTTTAAATAAAATTATTTCTTTTAAAATGTTATTATTTATAGCAATTATAATATATATTTATTTCTGTATTCCACATTCAGAAAAAGTTTTATTTTTTCTGATTTATGTTTATGGTGTATATTGGATATATGTAAAAAACAAATATCAAAGTACGCTACTTCCCATGCTAATTATTGCTTTACCTATGATACTTCATAAAATTGATGTAAGCCCTATATTTAAGGTTATTGGTATTTCATATATTACATTTAGAACTATTCAAGCAATGGTAGATAGCCATAATTATGGGAAATTATCTTTTATTGAATTTACTTCATTTTTATTATTTCCAACAACACTTTTGGCAGGTCCAATTGATAGATCTTATAGATTTCAAGAAGATTTACAAAAAGGTTATGAAAATTTAACTTTAAATAATATCGGAAAAGGTTGGGATATTTTAATAGTTGGAGTTTTGTTTAAATTTATTTTTGCAGAATGTGTAAATAAATTTTGGCTTATACCTATTGATGAAAATAGTGTTCATCTTTTGGATATGATGAATAGTGCATATTCTTATACAACTTATCTTTTCTTTGATTTTGCAGGATACAGTGCTATGGCTGTTGGTTTGAGTATGATGATGGGAATAAAAGTTCCTATGAATTTCAATCATCCATATTTAGCCCCAAATCCACAAGATTTTTGGAGAAGATTTCATATTACTTTAGGTTCTTGGTTAACAGATTATTTCTTTAAACCTTTGTATAAATATTTACATAGTTTTAATATTTTAAAAGGCAAAAGATTGTTAATTCAAAACTTAGCAATCATAGCTACATTTTTACTTATGGGAATGTGGAATGGTTTTACCTGGTATTTTATATTTAGTGGATTTTTATTTGGTATTTATTCAGCAATTCATAACATTTATGTGGTTTATGTAAAAAAAGGTGGATATGATTATTTTACGATTTTTCCAGATATTATATCTTTAAATTTAAAACGATTTTTGATGATAAACGGTGCTGTTTTAGCACTATACTTTTTTAGTGGGAGAGTTCCTATATGAGATTTGATTTAGAATTATTAGAGTTTGTTGAGTGCAACAAAGATTCGCAAAAAGTGGCTATTAGTGCTAGTGACAAAGATTTAACATGGAATGAATTTAAAGATGAAGTTGAGAAACTTAAACTTGAAATTTCAAAATATAATCTTCCAAAAGGTCATCCAGTAGTTATTTATGGGCATAAAGAAGCCAGTTTTATTGTAAGTATGACAGCTTGTATGAGTTTGGGATTACCATATATTCCCGTTGATACTATTTATCCAAAAGAAAGACTTAATAAAATAGTAAATATATTGAACTCTGCTCTTATAATTTATACTATTGAAAATAAGATGGAAGTTAATACAAATAATATAAATACAAGTTATCATTTAGATGATTCAATAATTTATATTATATTTACTTCAGGAAGTACAGGTGAACCAAAAGGTGTTCAAATTACTAAAAATTCAATATTAGATTTTAAAGAGTGGTTAGAAACAGATTTTAAATTTAATAATAATTCAATTTTTATGAATCAAGCGCCTTTTAGTTTTGATTTATCAGTATATGAAGTAGTTGGATTTTTATTATTTGGTGGAACAATTATTTTAAATAGTAGAGAATTATTAGAAAATCACCTTGAATATTTCGAGCGATTAAAAAAATATAATTGTAATACTTGGGTTTCAACGCCTTCGTTTATTAGTAAATATTTACTTTCTGCTGAATTTGTTAGCAGTAATATAAAAACATTAAATAGCTTTTTATTTTGTGGAGAAGTCTTACCATCAGCTACGGTAAAAAGAATAAAAAATAATTTTCCTGATTCTAAAGTTCTTAATACTTATGGTCCAACAGAAGCTACTGTTGCAACAACTTTGATAGAAATTACTTCTGAAATAATCGATAAATATTCAAAAAGTTTACCAGTTGGTTATGTAAAGAAAAATACAATAATAAATTTATTAGATAAAGATAGTGAAAATGTTGGAGAAATAGAAATAGTTGGTGATAATGTTTCTATTGGATATTTTAAAAATGAAGAGTTAAATGCTCAAAAATTTGAACCAAAATACGAAAAAAGAAGCTTTAGAACAGGTGATTTTGGATATTTTGAAGATAATATGTTGTTTTTTGCAAATAGAAAAGATGAGCTTATAAAACTTCATGGATTTAGAATTGAACTTGGAGAAATAGATAAAGAGTTTACTAATAATAAAGAAGTAAATGATGCTATTACAATTCCTTTAAAAAGAGGAACAGAAGTTGTAAAATTAATTACTTTTATTATTTCAAATAAAGATATTAATATTAATACTTTAAAAGATGAAATATCAACGGTACTTCCATATTATATGGTGCCTTCTGATATAGTAAAATTAGAAAAATTTCCATATAATTCAAATCATAAAATTGATAAAAATGAATTAATTAATATATATAAAAGTTTATAAAAAGGATTGATAGTGAGAAAAGTTGTATTAAAACCTAAAGAGATAAGAAAATTTAGTTTATATTGTCCTTTTACAAATGAAAAATTAGATAATGAAGATAACTCTTTTGAAATATATGAAGGTGCTGGAAAGTATTTATTTTCATTATGCGAAGATTGTTTATTTTATGATGTTGGAAATAATGATGAACTTGAAAAAAACTGGGAAAATTCTGCTTATGAAACAGTTGAAAAGTTTGTTGAAAGTTATCCAGATAAAAATATTTTAATAATTGAAGTATTAATTGCTAATGAAAGTTATTTTTATGGTTTTTTAAATGAAGATAATATTGAATTAAGTGATGAAGAAATTGAAAAAAGATTTATTAGAGAAAATAAATAATTTTTTGATTATTTGAATAAGTGATTTTATGAAAAAAAGAGATTTATTTATAGTTATTTATTGCATTATAATTATTTTATCAGTTATGTATGCAACGCAACCAATACAACCATTATTAGCAAAACAATTTAATATATCAATCATAAAAGCTTCTCAATTTACAGCAGTAATTATGCTTTTTTTAGCAATTTCTCCAATAATATATGGATATATTTTAGAAAAAGTAAATGTAAAAAAAATGCTTATAAATTCTTCTATTATTTTATTTATTACAAATATATTTTTAGGCTTATCTACAAGTTATGAGTTATTTTTATTTTTTAGAACTATTGAAGCTTTAGTAGTTCCAGCCATTCTTACTTCTTTGATGAGTATTTTGGCAAATATAGATAAAGAAAATATAAAATTTAATATGTCTATTTATGTGGCATCTACTGTTTTTGGTGGTTTAGTTGGAAGAGTTTTTTCAGGATTTATAGCTACAAATTTATCTTACGAATTTGTATTTTATTCTTTATCTTTAGCTATTTTAGTTTCAATATATTTTATCTCGAAATTATCTTATGAAGGTGAAGCAACTATTGCAAAACCTAAAATTGCTGATGTAATAGAAATATTAAAAGATAAAAGATTTTTGGTAATATATTTTTTAATGTTTTGTGTATTTTTTGTATTTAGTGGTGTTCTAAATATTTTACCTTTTAGAGTAAAAGAGATTTCATCAAATGCCTCAGAATTTCAAATTTCATTGCTTTATTTAGGTTATGGAATGGGAATTTTAATCTCTTTAAATTCAAGTAAAATTATTAAATATTTTAAAAATGAACTAAATACAATTTTATTTGGTTTAATATTTTTTCTCTTTATAACAATATTTCTAGTTCAAGAAAATATAATCTTTATATTTTTACTAATTTTTTTATTTTGTGTAGGAATGTTTACTGTTCACACTGTTAGTACCGGACTTGCAAATTCTATGAAAGAGTCTCAGAAATCTTTAACTTCTGGAATGTATCTTAGTTTTTATTATTTAGGTGGAGCATTAGGTTCTTTTTTACCATCTATTATATATGAAAAGTTTGGTTGGAATGTAGTGATTTATATGTTTTGTATGATTTTACTTATAACTTTTATTTTAGTTATAAGTAAAAGAAAGTTATTTTAAAATAGGATATTTTGAGTAATAATCATATCTTTATCAGAGCTAATTAAAGATAATTCACTATCACTAATATTACATTGTAAGTTCATACTTCTTTGCATTAACTCTTCAATATCTTCATCCATATTTAAATTAATAATAGATAAATTTTTAAATCTACTAAGATTATTCTCAATTTTTTTAAACCAAGGTAATGCCATATTTTCTTGATATGTATAAATTATAACTTTTTCAGATCTACCACAAGCTTTTTTGATTCGTTTTTCGTCTGGTTGACCTAACTCTATCCATAATTTTATATCACCACCAAAATCTTTTTCCCATAAATCAGGTTCATCATCTTCTGCAATACCCTTGCAAAATGTTAATTCTTCATTTGCATTTAAAATAAATGCAACAATTCGCGCCATTAATCTCAATTCAGTTTCGCTTGGATGTAAAGCAAGAGTGAGATTGTGTTCGTTGTAGTAGTTTGTATCCATATTTGCAATATTTAAAAATGCTTTGTGGATTGTGGATTTAGTTGCCATTTGATTCCTTATTTTGCTTTTCGTCGTAATTCTTCTAAAAGATCAATTTGAATTTCTTGGATTTGAGCCAATCTTTCCCATTGATGTGAAAGAAGATGATCCATTTTTTCATGAAGTTGTCTTATTTCTAGTTCTGCTTTTAAATTAACTTGATAATCATATTGAGATCTTAATCTATCTTTTGCTTCTTGTCTATTTTGACTCATCATAATTATTGGTGCTTGAATAGCAGCAAGGCAAGAAAGTAATAAATTTAATAAAATAAAAGGATATGGATCTACTGGTTTCCAAAATATAACAGTGGCATTTACGCCTATCCAAATAATTAAAAATAATGCAAAAAATCCCATAAACATCCAACTTCCGCCAAAAGTTGCAATTTTATCAGCAATTCGTTCACCTGTTGACCATTCGTGATCTAATGTTGTATCTGATGTTATTGAGATAAGTTCATGTTCTTTCATAGTTTCTAATACTTGTTGTTCAAGTGTAGTTAATTCACCCTTTTCTGATTCAAGGATGGAATGAATATATTTATTTTGATAAAGATGTAAATCATTTCTACAGATTTCTGATGATTCATCCCAAGTTAAAATGTCTTTTTGTATAAGTTTATAAATTCCCTCGCGAATAATTCCAGCATTTATCATCTCAGTACTTTTAAAATTTTTTTGACAAACAGAACATTTATGTAATTTTTCCAAAGTTACCCTTTTCTCGCATTCGTTTTAGAATTCGTATAGTAACTAAGATTTATAAAAAAAATAGATTGATTTAAAAATAAATTGTTTTATTGATTTTTTTGTAGTTACAAAGCTGTTGTAATGGTATTATTACCTCCCAATTTATGGGGATTGTGGGTGTATTGGTGGAGAAGACGGGAGTCGAACCCGTGTCTTAAAATGCTTGACCTTAGTATCTATACATGCTTTTTTAATTGTTCGATTTAATTTTAGAAAAGTACAATTAAACTTTAATAAAACTGTCTTTTATGCGTTAGTCTTAACTTAAAAGATAATGATTAAGATATATCTGTTTGTTTGTTATACTTCGAATCCTACTCTAACAGAATAATCTGTAGGTGAAGCAACACCCGCCTCTATTCAGAGAGCTGGGGTAGAGCAATTAAGCTGCTACCCTTTGAGGTGCGTAATTTGTATTGTTTGCATTTAAACATTTTTGAGCCTTTTAACGATATGCTCATACCGACATGCAACTAAAACCGAAACACTCCAATCGAAGCCAGGACTTCCCCATAACTCGAAAAGGAAGTTTACATAAGCAATTATTAAAACTATGTTAATTGTAATCAAATTGTTACTAAATGGTAATTTATAGTTATTTTATCCGTTCTTATATTTAAAAATAGTACAATAATATATAAAAATATATCGGAGTGAATAATGAGCAAAAAAGGTATTTTAATTATCGGAGCAGGTGGAGTTAGTCGAGTTGCAACTGTTAAAAGTGCAATGAATATGGACACTTTTGAAAAGATTACATTGGCATCAAGAACAGTTTCAAAATGTGAATCTATCGCTGCTGATATTTTAAAAAATCAAGGTGTAAAAATAGATGTAGCATCTGTTGATGCTGATAATGTTGATGAATTAGTAAAATTAATTCAAAAAGTAAATCCAAAAATGGTTTTAAATGTAGCGTTACCTTATCAAGATTTAACAATTATGGACGCTTGTACTAAATGTGGAGTTGATTATGTAGATACTGCAAACTACGAACATCCAGATGAAGCGAAATTTGAATACAAAGAACAATGGGCTAGAGATAATAAGTTCAAAGAAGCTGGAATCATGGGACTTTTAGGTTCAGGTTTTGATCCAGGTGTTACGGGAGTATTTTGTGCTTATGCTCAACAAAACTTATTTGATGAAATTCACACTATAGATATTATGGATTGTAATGCAGGTGATCATGGTTACAAATTTGCAACTAACTTTAATCCAGAAATTAACTTAAGAGAAGTATCTGCAAATGGTAGATATTGGGAAAATGGTGCTTGGATTGAAACTACACCACTCGAAATCAGAGTTGATCATGATTATCCAGAAATTGGTGTAAAAGCTTCGTATCTTTTATATCATGAAGAGTTAGAATCACTTGTTAAAAATATCAAAGGTTTAAAAAGAATTAGATTTTTTATGACATTTGGAGATTCTTATATTCAACATATGAATTGTTTACAAAATGTTGGAATGTTAGGAATAGAGCCAGTTATGCATAAAGGTGTGATGATTACACCAATTGAATTTTTAACTACACTTTTACCAGATCCAGGAAGTTTAGGACCAAGAACTGTTGGACAAACAAATATTGGATGTATTATTGAAGGTATCAAAGATGGAAAACCAAGAAAAGTTTACATCTACAATGTTTGTGATCATCAAGAGTGTTATAAAGAAACAGGAGCACAAGCTGTAAGTTACACAACAGGAGTTCCTGCGATGATTGGTTCTAAATTACTTTATAAAGGTATTTGGAAAAATAAAGGTGTGTTTAATATAGAAGAGTTTGATGCAAAACCATTTATGGATGAGTTAATGACTCAAGGTTTACCTTGGAAAATTCTAGAATTATAAATTAATTCTTTTTTCCATACTCAGCGTTGGAATAGAAGATTTTACAAACTCATTTACCAATGTAAACTCCTTTGTAAAATTTCTCTTTCGCTTTGATTATGAAAAAATCTCTTAATTTAAACAGTAATAAGGAGTTTATTATGAAAAAATATATTTGTACAATATGTGACTATATTTATGACCCAGAAATAGGTGATCCTGATTCTGGAATTGTTGCAGGAACTGCTTTTGAAGATTTACCGCAAGATTGGGAATGCCCTGATTGTGGTGTAAGCAAAGAGGATTTTGTAGCACTTGAAGACTAATAATTTAACAGTAGATAGTTTTGAAAAACTACCAAGTCCAAGTTATGTTTGTGAAGAAAAACTTTTAGAAAAGAATTTAATTCTTTTAAAAAGAATTCAAGATGAAGCTGATGTGAGTATTCTTTTAGCACTAAAAGGTTTTGCTCTTTGGTCAACTTTTGATTTATGCAAAAAATACTTAAAAGGTTGTTGTGCATCAGGACTTCATGAAGCAATTTTGGCAAAAGAGGAGTTTGGTGGAGAAGTTCACACATATTCTGCTGCTTTTAAAGATGATGAAATTGATGAGATTATTTCTTTATCAAATCATTTAGTTTTTAATTCTTTTAATCAAGTAAAAAGATTTAAAGATAAAGCTTATGGAAAAGTTTCTTTAGGAATTAGATTAAATCCTGAATACTCAAGTGTTGAAGTTGATTTATATAATCCTTGCGCACCATTTTCAAGAATGGGAACAACAAAAGCAAATTTTGATGAATCTCAGCTTGAATTTTTAGATGGTTTTCACTTCCATGCTTTATGTGAACAAAATGTTGATGCACTTGAGGGTGCGTTAGCAGCTTTTGAAAAGAATTTTTCACAATATTTTGACAAACTAAAATGGGTAAATTTTGGTGGTGGACATCATATTACTAGAGCTGATTATGATGTTGAGGGATTAATCAAACTTTTAAAAGATTTTAAAGCAAGATACCCACACCTAAAAGTTTATTTAGAACCTGGTGAAGCGATTGGTTGGCAAACTGGTTACTTAGTGGGAACTGTGCTTGATGTAATTAATAATGGTATGGATTTAGTTATTTTAGATACATCAGCAGAAGCTCATATGCCAGATACTTTAGCGATGCCATATCGAGCGATGATTAGAAATTCTGGAGTTGCAGGAGAAAAAAAACATACATATAGACTTGGTGGAAATACTTGTTTAGCTGGAGATATTATTGGTGATTACTCTTTTGATAAGCCTTTAGAAGTTGGAGATAAAGTTATTTTTGAAGATATGATTCATTATACGATGGTTAAAACAACTACTTTTAATGGAATAAAATTACCATCAATTGTTATTAAACATAATGAAGAGTATTATGAAATTGTAAAAAACTTTGGTTATAATGATTATAAAATGAGACTTTCATAGGAGATTTGAATGATGGGGCAAGAAAGAAATATTATAGATAATGAATTTTCAGATATGGAAGTTATTGATACAAAAGAGTCTGTAAAACATGATTATAAAGATAAAAGTAGAGAAAAAGAAGATCTAGAAAAAAAAGTAGAAAATGGGATTAAAAAAGTTCAGATTTGGGTTAGAGAAGAAACTTTAGAATATGAAAAAGAGTTAACTAAACTTCAAATTGAACTTTTAAAACTTCAAAATCATGTAAAAGAAAAAGGACTTAAAGTTTTAATGATTTTTGAAGGTCGTGATGCTGCTGGAAAAGGTGGAACTATTAAAAGAATTACAGAACACCTAAATCCAAGGGGTGCAAGAGTTGTAGCTTTGGAAAAACCAAGTGATATTGAAAAAACACAGTGGTATTTTCAAAGATATACTCAATATCTTCCAAGTGCTGGAGAAATAGTTTTATTTGATAGATCTTGGTATAACAGAGCAGGAGTTGAGCCTGTTATGGGATTTTGTTCAACGGAAGATCATCATGAATTTTTAAGAGAAGTTCCTGAATTTGAAAAAATGTTGGCAAAATCGAATATTGTTTTATTAAAATATTATTTCTCAGTTTCAAAAAAAGAACAAGCAAGACGATTTAAAAAAAGAGAAATAGACCCTTTAAAACAATATAAACTTTCACCTGTTGATAAAGAATCTCAGAATTTATGGGATAAATACACAATAGCTAAATTTTCTATGTTAATGGCTTCAAATACAGATCTTGCCCCATGGACTGTTATTAAAAGTGATAATAAGAAAAAAGCTAGATTAAATTGTATTAGACATATATTGTCTAATATTGAATATAAAAATAAAAATAAAGAAAAAGACTTTTTTAAAATAGATAAAAAGATATTAATAAGTGGTACAACAGAGATTGAGAATATGGAACAGGATATTAAATTAGCGAGGTTATCTTAAAATGAATTTAGGTGATTTTGAAAGAACAAATTATAGTGGATTATATATTTCAAAAGAGGCTCATCCTGAGTTTGGAAATAAATATATAGCAAGATTTCAGCATGATAGAAAAAGATATGTAAAAGTTTTAGGATTTACTAAAAAAGATAATTTAACAAAAAAAGATGCTTTTGAGTTATTAAAAACTTTTAAAGATTCTGTTTTATCTAAACCAGAAATAAAAGTTGATAAAAAAATAAAATTACAGGAAAATAAATTGATAGTTAAAGATAATGAAATTTTAAAACCATTAAAAGAAGAAAATGACTTTTTAAAATCAATTTTAGGCAATTATGAGAAATTAAATTCTCATGTTCTATCAGAAGGAATTCAAAAAATTTACGATTTAGAAGCCTTAAAAAAATATCAAATAGAGTTAATAAAACTTCAAAACTGGCTCGAAAAAGAGAATAAAAGAATGATTATTATCTTTGAAGGAAGAGATGCTTCTGGAAAAGGTGGAGCTATTAGAAGAATTACTAGATATATGAATAATAAACACTACAGAGTTGTAGCTTTAGGAAAACCAACAGAAACTCAAAAAAATCAATGGTTTTTACAAAGATATATAGAACATTTTCCAACAGGTGGAGAAATAGTATTATTTGATAGAAGCTGGTATAACAGAGCTATGGTTGAACCAATCTTTGGATTTTGTACACCTGAAGAACATGAAATTTTTATGGAAGATGTTGTTAATTTTGAGCAAGATTTAGTAAGACAAGGAATGATTTTAATAAAACTTTATTTTTCTGTTTCTAAAGAAGAACAAAAAAGAAGATTTGATAGAAGAATTGAAGATCCATTAAGACAATGGAAATTTTCAGAAGTTGATATGCAAGCTCAAGATTTATGGGATGAATTCTCAGAAAAAAAATATGAGATGTTAAGACGAACTACTTCAAGATCAGCTCCTTGGCATATTGTAAGAAGTGATGATAAACATAAAGCAAGACTTGAAGCTATGAAAATTATTTTAAATTCTGTTGATTATGATGGAAGAAATTATTCATTGGATTTTGATGCAAATGAAGAGATAAATATTTCAGTTCAAAAAGAACTTCTACAAATGAGAAAATCAAAAGATTATTAAATCTTTTGATTTTTGTACTAAAAAACCTACTTTTAAACATACAAATTTTCCTACAACTTTTTTTCAAATCAGCGTTTTATAAAAACCTTAGTAATTTTTAGATAAAATCAGCGTTAAAATTATAACAATCGGAGTGAATTTAATGGAATTTAGCGCAAATAAAGTTGATGGTGCAAATGCTGTAATAACTGCAACTATCGCAAAAGAAGTAGTAGAATCAAATTTAGATAAAGTAGCTAAACAAGCTGCTAAAACTATGAATGTTCAAGGTTTTAGAAAAGGGAAAGTTCCTGTAGCTGTAATAAAACAAAGATTTGCTGATAAATTAAGAGAAGATGCAGAATCAGAAGCTTTAAGAAAAGTTTTAGGTGAAGCTTTAAAAGAGTTAAATATTTCAAATGCAGAGTTAATTGGTGAACCAATAATTTCAAAATTTGATAAAAAAGAAGATGGTTCTATTGATTTAGAAATTTTAGTTGCTTGTAAACCAACTATTGATTTAGGTGATTATAAATCATTACTTCCATCAGTTGTTGAAAAAGAAGTAGATGCAAAAGAAATTGATGCAAGATTAGAAGAGATTGCTAAATCATCTGCTCCATTAGAAAAACTTGCTAAAAAAAGAGCTGTAAAAGATGGAGATCATGCTGTTATTGATTTTGAAGGTTTTGTTGCAGGTATTGCATTTGAAGGTGGAAAAGCTGAAAAATATCCATTACATGTAGGTTCAGGTTCATTTATTCCAGGATTTGAAGAACAAGTTATTGGTATGAAATATGAAGAGCAAAAAGATATTCTTGTAACTTTCCCAGAATCTTACCAAGCAAAAGATTTAGCTGGAAAAGAAGCTACATTTAAAGTAACTTTACATGAAATTCAAGAAAAAGTAGTATCTGAATTAAATGATGAATTTGCACAAAGAATGTTACCTGGTGAAGAAAATGTAACAATTGATACTTTAAGAGAAAAAATTAAAGAGCAATTCAAAGCAGAAGCGATGAATAAATACTATAGAGAAGAATTAAAACCTGCATATTTAGAAACATTAGTTGAAAAATTACAATTTGCTTTACCAAATTCTGTAGTTGATCAAGAAATTAACTATGCTTTAAATAATAAAGTAAGAACAATGAGCGAAGATGAAATTGCAACTTTAAAAGAAAATGAATCAAAAGTTGAAGAAATAAGAAATGAATTAAAAGAAGATGCAGTTAATTCTGTAAAAGCTACATTTATTATTGATGCACTTGCTAAAGCTGAAAATGTTCAAGTTTCAGATCAAGAAGTAATGCAAGTTTTATATTATGAAGCAATGCAAATGGGACAAAATCCACAAGAACTTGTGAAACAATATCAAGAAGCTGGATACCTACCTGCAATTAAAATGTCTATGATTGAAGAGAAAGTTATCTCTAAATTATTAGATGAGAAATTAGGAAAATAATAAGATAGGATTGATTATGAGTTATATACCATATGTAGTTGAGAAAAGTGGAAGAGGGGAAAGAAGTTACGATATTTATTCAAGACTTCTTAAAGATAGAATTATTATGTTAAGTGGAGAGGTAAATGATGCTGTAGCTTCAACTATTGTTGCTCAGTTACTTTTTCTTGAAGCTGAAGATCCAGATAAAGATATCTATTTATATATCAACTCTCCAGGTGGAGTAATTACAAGTGGTATGTCTATTTATGATACTATGAATTATATCAAGCCTGATATTTGTACTATTTGTATAGGTCAAGCTGCATCTATGGGAGCATTTTTATTATCAGCTGGAACAAAAGGTAAAAGATATTCTTTACCAAATTCTAGGATTATGATTCACCAACCATCAGGTGGAGCACAAGGGCAATCAACTGATATTCAGATTCAAGCTAAAGAAATTCAAAGAATGAAAGATAGTTTAAATGCACTTATTGCAGAACAAACAGGTCATGATGTTTCAAAAATTGAACAAGATACAGAAAGAGATAATTTCATGAGTGCTGATGAAGCTTGTACTTATGGATTAATTGATGAAGTTATAGCAAAGCATAAATAAGAAATTTTTTATGATTAGAGAAGTTATAACTTATCCAAATAAACTACTTCGAGTAAAATCAAAAGATGTGGAGCAATTCGATTCTGAATTGCACACTCTTTTAGAAGATATGTATGATACAATGATAGCTGAAGGTGGTGTTGGATTGGCTGCAATTCAAATAGCAATACCTTTAAATGTTTTGATTATAAATATTCCAAATGAAGAAGATATTCAAGAAAAAGATGAATTAATAGAAGCTATAAATCCCATAGTTACTCACAAAGATGGAACTCAAGTATTCACTGAGGGTTGTTTAAGTGTTCCTGGTTTTAATGAAGATATAACAAGAGCACAACATATTATCGTTGAATATTTTGATAGAAATGGAAATAAACAAACTATGGAATGTGAAGATTTTTTAGCTGTTGCATGGCAACATGAAATGGAACATCTTGCTGGTCATTTATTTATTGAAAACTTATCAATAATAAAAAGAAAAAAATTCGAAAAAGAGTGGAAAAAAAAGATAAAAGATAAGAATTAATCTTTATCTTTTTTATTTTATGCTTCAAAACCCTTTCTTAAAACACTAATAATCATTGAAAACAATAAACTGTTTGATAAAATCCAAATAAACCAAAAGAATATTTTCTCAAATTTACTAAAAAGAATATTTTTAAACAATAATGGGCAAGATTTGATTGCTAAATAGAAAAATATTGCTATTCCTATATACATTGTATATTTATTTTGAGAAGCAAATAGTATTGTAATAAAAGAGATAAATGGTACAAAAATAGTTAAAGCAAAAAATTTACCATAAATTTTTCTTTTTTTATCTCCATCAAAATATCCAACGGTATGCCCGCATTCGGGGCAAACAGTTCCTAATCTTGATAATATTTCATGGTTACAGTCGGGGCAATTTATAAGTGATGACATTGTTAAAATTCCTAGATTTTTTCGCTTATTATAGCGAGTGTTGTTAAAAGTAGAGTCTATTTAGTTTTTAATATAAATAAAGATAATATATTAATTTATTACATTATTAAATGGTGAATTTATGAAAATTATAAAATCAGCTTCTCTTGATACTTTAGATGCAATTAGTATAGATGTTGAATCAACTTTTACACGAGGCTTACCTACTTTTACAATTGTGGGGATGATTAGTACAAGTATTAGTGAATCAAAGGATAGGGTAAAATCAGCACTACTCACAAATGGATTTAAATTTCCTCCTTTAAAAATTACAGTGAATCTTTCACCTTCTGAAATTAATAAAAAAGGAACACATTTTGATTTAGCAATTGCCTTACAAATTGCACTTTTTGAAGAAAAAAATATTGATTTTGAAGATACTTATTTCTTTGGGGAGCTAGCCCTTGATGGAAATATAAAAGATACAAGTTCTATTTTTCCAATTGTTTTATCTTTGGTAAAACAAGGATTACTTAAAAAAGTTTTAGTTTGCAATGAAAGTGCAGAAAAACTATCAAATATTCATAATTTAGAAATTTATAGAGTAAAAAATTTAGAAGAGGCAATATTATTTGCAAAATCTAAAAATAAAGATAACTTTTTATATGAAAAAAAGATTTTTGACTATAAAACATTAGTTATAAATGATGAAACTTTTTATTATGAAACAAAGTATAAAAGTGATTTTATTGATGTAATTGGACAAGATATGGCTAAATACGCTGCGATGATTAGTGCTGCTGGAAATCATAATATTATTTTTGAGGGAAGCCCTGGTTGTGGAAAATCTATGATTTCAAAAAGATTGCAATATATAATGCCTCCTATGAGTTTGGAAGAGATTTTAGAAAAAGCAAAACTTCAAGCCTTGGATTACAAAGAAATAGATTTTTCTCCAATTAGAGCCTTTAGATCACCACATCACTCAAGTACAAAATCCTCAATATTTGGAGGAGGAAGTTCAAATGCAAAGATGGGTGAGATTGCTTTAAGTAATAATGGAATTTTATTTTTTGATGAATTGCCACATTTTTCAAAATCAATTTTAGAAGCATTACGAGAGCCACTTGAAGATAATAAAATATTAATATCAAGGGTAAATAGCAAAATTATGTATGAAACAAAATTTATTTTTATTGCTGCCATGAATCCTTGTCCTTGTGTCATTTCTAATAATAAATGCTACTTTCTAATTAATTATGCTACAAATGTTTACTTTGTTTTTTCAAAAATTAAAGAAAAGTCATTTTATAAATATAATTAGAAATAAACAATTCAAAATGCTATAATCAAATAAAAAAGGATTATTCTATGCATAAAATTCTAATAGTTATTGCACTTACGTTATCTCTTTTCTCAGCAGAAACAAAAAAGCCAAAAACTGAAGTAAAACCAGAATTTAAATGTGAAGGTAAAAAATATTGTAAAGAGATGAGTAGTTGCAAAGAAGCAATGTTTTATTTAAAACAATGTGGAGTATCTAGACTTGATAGAGATAAAGATGGTATTCCATGTGAGACTATTTGTAGATAAGAACTATCTCTTATCTACTAAATTTAGGAATTATTTACTTATTTCTTTCTTTTATTTTTGATTCATAAAAACCAAGCATTATTACAACAGCTACAACAATAGTAAAACCAATTATTTCACCTTGAAAATCTTGCATTAAAGTCCTTTAATTTTATTAATTCTTTTATTTTTCTCAATTTCCCATTCATCTATTGGGTCTTGTTTATCCCATACTTCCATTAGTTTTCTTTCTTGGTCTGAAAGGTTAATATTATATGTATTACTCATATAAAAATATGCTCTTGCAATATCACCTTTTATTTCATCTCTTACATAAGTTCTATTAGTATCAAAATCTACTTCAAATTTACATTCACCATACATTCCAACTTTTGGTTTATCTGCTCCATATCTAAGATTACTTCTATCAGCATTTAATTCACCAATAGCAGGAACAAGGTTATGCATATCAGCTTCCATTTTATTAAACACAGGGTCTTTACTACAAGCTTTTCTTCCACCATCTTTCCAACAAGGTAAATGTTTACCAAAGTTTTCAGCAGGCATTATATGTTCCCATTCAATCCTATTAGCTCTTTCATTCTCTTTACCTTTTTTTGTTAGTTCATTTCTTGGAACATAACCACAGCTATTTCTATCTATCATATTATCTTTATCTAAAGGATTATATTTACATCCACAGTAGAAAGTTGTTTGATGGTCTTTATATATTTCTTTTAATATTTTTTTTGATTGGTTGAATGATTCTGCTAATATTGTGGTTGTGAATAAAAATGCTGTTAGTAATATTATTCTTTTCATATGTTTCCTTGATTGTTAAAAGTTTTGAATTATAGTTGATTTTTATTTCAAATTGTTATATTTTTTAATTCTTTTTTAAAACTAATATATAATTGTAAAATTAGATATTTTAGAATAACTTTTAATATTCAGAAATATAAAATCTTTTTAGAAAAGGATGTTCTCTTGGATTTACTAAATCATCATCTCTAAACACACAATCCAAAGAATAGAATAATAAAAAAGATTTAAAAGTGTTTATATCAATGAAATCATTTTTGATAAAAATAAAGAAGGGAATTTATAATGGAACAAATGTATATAATAAGTGATGTTCATGGTTGTTATAAAACACTACTTGCATTAATAGACCAATTTCCAAATAAACAAAACTCTAAAATAGTTTTTGTTGGTGATTTAATAGATAAAGGTAAACACACTCATGATGTTATTGAATTTGTAAAGAACAATAACTATGATTGTGTATTAGGTAATCATGATGAAATGATGATACTTTATCATTCTCACCTTGAAAATGATAGACACCATGAAGATTTAAAATATTGGCTCTTTAAATGTGGTGGAGAATTTACTTTAAATTCATATTCTTCAAAAGAAAAGTTTTATGAACATATTGAATATTTAAAAAGTTTACCTCATTATATAGAATATGAAGATTATAAAACAGAAGATAATAGATACCTAGTTGTTTCCCATTCAACTGTTGGAAAAGTATGGAATTTAAGAAATAGTACAAATGAAGATGATGTTGAAGAGTTTAATCATTTTGTTAAATGGAGTAGATGGAAAAATCATGATAATGAAGAAATATTTAATGTCTATGGTCATACAATTTTTCAAGAAGCACTATTAAATCAGTATAGTTGTGGTATTGATTTAGGATGTTTTTATAAAAATAAAGAGAAATTACCAAATCCTAGACTTTGTGCTTTAGAATTTCCATCTATGAAGATTTATACTCAAGAAAGTTTGGAAGATTAAGAAAATAAAAATAAGTATATTAAGTGATATTTTTGATAATTACTTTACGACAAATACACAAATGATGTAATTAAATTATAATAAAGTTAATGTATTAAAATATTATTTATTGTTTTAATTAACTAAGATAATGATAATATATTAAATTACATAATGAAGAATATAAAATAAATGAAAAAAGATACTGAAAAATTAAACAATATTCCTATTGCTAAAGTTGCAAATTTATTAGATATTGATATTTCTAGTAAAAAAGTGGTTAAGTGCTTTAAAGGACATGGTGAAAAAACTCCAAGTTTATCTTTCCAACTAAATAAAAATTTTTTCAATTGCTTTAGTTGTCAAATTTCAGGTGGTCCAATTAATCTAGTAAAGGAATTTTATAATTGTAGTTTTATAGAAGCTTGTTCTTGGCTTGAAAATAGGTTTTTTAATTCAACAAATACAATAAGTAATAATTTTGAGTCACCTAAATATCAATCTAAAATACTAGAAGAAGATTTTTTTGAAGCAGATTCAGAAGTATATGAATGGTTAATACAAAATACAACATTAAGTCAAGAGACAATTGCATATTTTAAATCACGAGGTATTACTGAAAAAACTTTAAATGATTTTAAAATTAAAGATATTCAAAATCCATATTTTATTTTAAATGAGGCTAAAAATAGATGGGGATTAGATCGAGTTATCAAATGTGGACTATGGAAATATAAAAATTATAAATATATGCCTGTTTGGTGGCACCATGTTATTTTGTTTCCTTTTTTTGATATACAAGACCGTATTACATATATACAAGGAAGATTTTTAAATCATGAATATAGATGGATGAACCTTTCTGGCGTTAAATCTACAATATTTAATGCAAGAATTTTTAATAATTTAAAATTCTCTGACAATGTTGTTATTACTGAAGGACTCACAGATACTTTGAGCCTCTATCAAAGAGGTATCAATGCTATAGGCATAATGGGTGCATCAAACTTTAAAATTGAATATGTTGATATATTAAAAAATTATGAAATATTAGTCGCACCAGATAATGACCCTGCAGGAGAGATGTTTTATAAAAAAATAGAAAAATTATTTGAAGTTCACAAATCAATACGTAAAGTTGTCATACCAAGTCAATTTAATGATGTAAATGATGCACTAAAAGGAAAATCAAGTGAATAAGAAATCAATTATAAGTGAAATAGTGGAAGTAGAAAATTTACATTGGGCATGGACAAAAGCAAAAGCATTTTTTGCAAAAAATGAATATTGGTATGACCAGATAGCAATTTCAAATTTTAGTGCAAATTATGAAAATGAATTAAAACAAATTCAAACTGACATTATGCGTAATAAATATAAATTAGAACCAATTAGACCAATATTTTTTCCAAAAGGTTTAGATGAACAAGGAAAACCTCGTAATAGACAAATGTTTTTGATAAATGTACGAGACCAAGTGGTTTGGTTAGCTGTAATGAATATTATAGGAAAGTACTATGATAAACTAATGCCATTTTGGAGTTATGGAAATAGACTATATATTAGTATGTTCCCTGATGGTCGAACACAAACAGGAAAAATTAAATGGGGATATGGGAATTATCGAAATACAACTACAAATACATATCGAAACTTTCAGCAAAGCTGGCCAAGATTTAGAAAAGATATCCATCTCATTTCTAAATTAATGCCAAAGAAGAAGATTACGTTAGATTTAGTTGAAAGTGAAGATGTTGAAAATAACAGTAATTTAAAAGAACTGCATAAAATAAAATATAAAGAAAAATCGTACTGGAGTAAAAATGAGAGTGACAGTTTATATTGGGCAAGTATAGATTTAACAAAATTTTTTCCAAAATCTAACACAGATGCAATCAAAAAAAACTTTACTGACTTTGCTGATGAAATAAAAGAAAAATATACAGACTTTTCTCGTTTGCAAGAACTTATAGACAATCTACTGGCATTTGAAGTTGATTATGATGGGCTTACAGCTACAGATGATGACTACAAAGCAATAGGACTTAATACTAAATCTAAATTTACAGGTATACCAACAGCTCTATTTTCTGCTGGCTTTTTATCTAATATTGCTATGTTAAAGGTAGATAAAATTAGTCAAGAAATTCTTGAAAAAAGAAAAGAAATTGCACACTTTAGATTTGTAGATGATCATACTTTTTTATCTACGAATGCAGATGCATTACTAGGTTGGATTGAAGAGTATGAAAAAATACTTCAAGAGCATTTTACAGATGCTAGTGGTTCTTCATGTATGGAAATTAATCATAGTAAAACACTACCAAAAGAGTGTGCAATTTATATTGCAAAAAAGAATGGTAACTTAAAAAAACTAGCAAAAGACCTAGCCCTAGACTGTCAAAAGTATGAACTAAAAAGTCTTAAAGAGATAAAAGAAAATACACTATCAGAGATGTTTATAGACCCACTTTATCCATCTACACTAATGAATCATACATTAGAAAAAATGTCTATGATTAATAATACTCCATTTGATTTACTTGATTCAGATGAAGGTTCACGAGTTATACATGATCTTGAACACTTATTGGTTTCTGAATTTTCAGATGAAGAAATAAGGGGAGATACACGTATGGCATACGCTTCTTCTCGATTAGCACAATATACAGCACGAAAAGACCATGACTTTACAAGTATATATTTAGCCAAATCTAAACTACTAAAACATTCGCAAAAAAGAACATGTGAAGAGAAATGTGAAGAAGAAAAAGAAATTAAAGATCTTTCAGAAGATAAAAAAAACAGTAGGATTACAAATTATAAAAAAGAAAAAGAAAAACTTGAAGATAGTTTAATAAAAGCGAAAGAAAAGCTTGAAACTATGATACAACAAGAAAGAAGAAGAATTTTTAATCTTTTGATATACACAATTCGTTCACATCCAGACAAACTTTCATTATGGAAAAATACTATTTTATTTTGCGAGAAAAATGGTTTTTCAGAGATGACAAGCAATGAAATATATTATAAAAATGAACTACATGAATTATGGGATTTAATACAAGAACTAAAGAACAAAAATCATTTTAATCAATTTTCTTATATATATATTATGACTTTTTTTTATGATCAGCTTGCAAATTCTATAAATCGTTCATTTGTTATGTTATCTTCTAATCCATCTTACAGAGAAATGTATAGAAAATGTACTTATTTAAATGCTATTTTTAAATATGATTTTTTTGAAAGACTACTAAGTATAAAAGATGAAACTTATTACTTTAAACAATCACAAAATCTATTAAAAACAACAATTTCATCAATTATTCATTTAACTAGTGATTTAAAAACAGAAATAAAAGAAAAAATAAAAATTAACACTACGTTATTTGAAAATTTGAACATCTTTGATTGGAATAAAAATACAATTGAAAATGTACAATTTCAAGAATTAGATTATGATATGGTTATATGGAATATAAGTGAAAAGTTTATGAAAACATCTGTTGATATTTCAGCAATTATTAAAACATACTATAAATCATCTACTTTTAACAACTATCTCTCGTATAGTATTATGTCACTATTTCCTAAACTTCTTAATAAAGAAACTGTAATAAAATTATTAACAAAAGAAGAAATAATTTACTTTCCTTTTTCTTGGTGGTATGAAGTATTGAAAGAAAATTTTATAACTTATGAAAAATTAAAGAATATTACTAATAAAAGTGCACTAGAATGTTTTGAATATATTAGTATAACAAAAGACAAAGATTTACTATTAAATTTACTAAGTTTTAGTCATAATAAAAATAATAGAGAACTCTTTGGATTAAAAATTATTTTACTTTTAATTAACAACTGGTCTAAAGAAGTAGACCTATTTACTTTTGATCAAATTAATAAAAGAGGAGATTCATTTCCATATAATTTTATTTTTACTGTAGATAAAGATAAAAAATATAAAATAGATGAAATAAACTTACCAAACAGGATTATTGATGAAAGGTATTTTCCAAATTTTATTAACTTTGATGGTCGAGACAACCCTGAAAAAATGTTTATTTTTGGTTTAGGTATTTTGTTATATCAACTAATTACACAGACAAAAGAATTACCTAATTATATGTATTTACCTAGTCAGCAATTGTTGAATATAAGCAAGTTTTTATCAGATATTGAAAAGCATCCAATATCTTCTCTAACTACTGAGATAATCAATAGTTGTCTTTCTAAAAGAAATAGAGAAAATCAAAAATTTATTGAGAGAGGAGAGGATAAACCTGAAGATACTAAATATGAGTTTGAAGTTAAAAATATTAGTCAATTAAAACTAATTGTCATACAAGCAATTAAAAGTATAGAGTCAGGAAAATATCAATTTGATGATAATATTCGTTATCTTATTCCATTTAGTCTTCAAAAACTTAAAGCTGATATTTTGATAAATAAGGAGGATAGATGAGTACATATAAAGAGTACTTAAAAATTGGATTTATTCAAACAAATCTTGATAGCGATTTAGCTTGGGGTCCTGATTATGATATAAGTTTACAGATGAAAGAAGAATCTGAAAATCATGTTTGGCAAGAGATAAAAAAAGGTTTTCATAAACTATTTAACCATCATTCTAAACCAGATATTATCGTAATGCCTGAGTTAACTATTCCTAATGTTTATCAAAAAGAATTAAGACGGCTTGCACAAGAAATGAATGCTGTTGTTTTTGCTGGTTTAGACTGGCAAGTTATCGATACTGTAGTAATGAATTATTCACTTTTAGTAGTTCCAAATAAATGGAACGAAGAAGGACTAAAGTCTTCACTTACAACAGTAAGATACTTAGGTAAAAAATTTCCTGCAAATGCAGAGTCACTAACTATAAAAAAATGTGCTGAAAATCATAAAAAAGATTATAAGTTTATTTCTGATGAAAATATCTACTTAATAGATGCAAATCCATTTGGAAAAATAGGATTTGCAATTTGTGCAGATTTTTATGATTTAGAACGATATGTTGCATATAAGGGTAAAGTCCAACACATGATTATACTGGCTTATAATACAGATACTAATTCATTTTATGCACTAGCTGAAGCTATTTCAAGAATAGTCATGTGCAGTGTTATAATATGTAATACAGGAAAATATGGTGATTCATTAGTTTTCTCACCATATAAACTGCCTCATAAGCGTATGATATTTAGAAATCAGGGTGCTGATTTATTTGCAACACAGGTAGTCAACCTTCCAGTTAAATCTTTATGTGATGATCAAAATGCAGGACAAAATGCAAAAATGTTTAAAGTACCACCAACACCATTTGAATAAAAAATGTAAATTTAATTATTGAATAGAAATGTATTTTTTAATAGAACAATAAGGCATTAGATTTCTAATCCAGTCAAATTCCTTATCGGCGAGGTAGAGTCAAGGGATTTGATAAATAGAACATAGTACTGATTCTGATTTCTTTGCTTACCTAAAAAATGTCTTTATTTATGATTTTGATAAGTTTTTTGGCTAAAGAAAAGAGTAAATGAAATTAATCATCTACTCTCAAAATCTATGCTGTTAAACTTTCAAGTGCTTGGTGTACAAAAACTTGTTACAAAGATGAGTTATAAAATAAGTTCAACTTTAGCTTTTTGAACTTTCTCTAAGTTCCAAACTAAATGGTTTAATTATGATATAACTTTAATGACTATCCGTTACTGACATAAAACTCTGAATGGTCTTATAATAAATGAGCATAAGGCACTAAGAGATAAGAATAATCAAATATTTTTTCTTTTAAATGTTTTCTTTCTTTCTCTTTTATAGTTTTTTTAGCACCATTATATGTGTCAGGCATTACGGTTTTAATAGTAAAACCAAATGCAATTTTACCACTCGGGTTTTTTCCTATTTCCATAACAATAGGCATAAAAAGATTATTAGTGATAATATAAGACTCTCTTTTTTCAAATATCTTATTTTTTTCAATAGTGTCATCACTTTTATAGATACTAAGTTCTTCATACATATCTTCATACATTGATAAGCATCTTAAAAGTATTGGCTTTATCATTGAAGATAAAAATTTTTTCACTTTATCAGGTGTAGATAACTCTTGAATATTACATCTTTCAATAACTCTTATTAAAGCATGGAAAGAAAAATTAATAAAAATTCTTTTATATATTATTCCCTCAATTAAATTAAAATGAATATCAAAGCCAATATATTTATAATCTTCTTCATCATTTTTTTTTATTAAGGTAACATCTGCATAGGCTATTTGCCATTCTTGAGTTTCTATTTTACTCTGCTCTAATAAAAGTAGATGAGGAGTTTTTTTAACATGCTCAGCATATCTTCTAATCATTATTTTTCTTTTATTATTTTTTATGGAAATAATATTAGCTTTACTGCCTTCTTTGAAACAATTGATTATGTCTTGTGCAATCTTATTTGTTGATTTGTTTTTAAATGAATCCATGTATATTCCAATATATAATATTTTTGCAGTTTATAGAATTATATATAAAATAATTATAATCTTAGTATAATGATTTAGATGTAAGAAATGATTATTTTCTTAAATTAATTTCATAGGTACAGTTTAAAAAGTAAATTTAAATAAATAGAATAAGAATTTGATACTTTAAGGATAAGTAAGATTTTAAATGATTTCTTGTAACACACAATTAAATAAAAATATTGAACAAAAATTAAATGACGAACTTAATAGTATTAAAAATAAGCTTCCAAATTGGATTGTGAATAAAATAGTAAAAGTTTGTTCATTTGGAAAAATTGATTTATATAAAATTAAACAAGAACAAATAAATAAATTAATTAATGAAATTGAAAAACTTAAAGAAGTTTATGAAAAAATTGACAAAGTAGAATTGAAATTAACTGATTTAGAAAATACAACCAAAGATATTTATATTAATGATTATAAAAGAAGACAATATAAAGCTAAATTAGAATTAATATTAAGAGAATTTTCTTTTTATGATTTATCCATAGAAAATGAAAAATATAAATTTCTGTCAAATTTTTTTATTGATTCAATAAATGCAGTAAATGAAAAGAATAATTTATTTGTTAAAGATGAAAAAATAAAAGAAGCAGATTTTTTCAAATCAGTTGAAGAAAATCCGTTAACAGAATCTCAACAAAATGCAGTAGTGATTAATGAAGACAACAATCTTGTAATTGCAGGAGCAGGTTCTGGTAAAACAAGTGTTCTTGTAGCTAAAATTGGTTATTTAATAAAAAGAGGATTTACTAAGCCAGAAGATATTCTTGTTTTAGCTTTTAATAAAAAAGCTGTTGAAGAAATAGAAGAAAGAATTACAAAAAAATTAAATATAACGACTAATGTAAGCACTTTTCATGCTTTTGGTTTAAATATTATTGGAAAAGCTAATAAAAAACCATTAATATGTAATTGGGCAACAGATGATAAAATATTAACCAATATGATTAGAAATATAGTAAAAGATAAATTAAATGATGTAAATTTTTATGAATTATTTAAACAATATTTTCTTGAACATTTTGTTCCTTATAAAAACCAATTTGATTTCAAAAATAAGGGAGAATATTACGATTATATTAAAAATTATGATTTAAGAACTCTTAATGGAGACCTTGTAAAAAGTTATGAAGAGCTTGAAATCTCTAATTTTTTACGATTAAAAAATATTAATTATATATATGAATCTCCTTACGAACATGAAACTTCAACATCACGATATAGACAATATCAACCAGACTTTTATCTTCCTGATTATAGAATTTATATTGAACATTATGGAATTTCAAAAGATGGAAAAACAGCAGACTACATTAATAATGAAGATTATTTAAATGGTATTGTATGGAAAAGAAGTGTTCATCGGCATTTTAATACTCAATGTATTGAAACATATAGTTATGAGAAGTCTGAAGGTCATTTATTATCTTCCTTAGAATCTAAATTAAAAGCTCATAGCGTGATTATGAAAGATATTCCTTTTGAAGAAGTATTAAAAATATTCAATGAAAAGAATGGAACAGTAGATAGATTTACTAAACTTACAATTCAATTTTTAAATCATTTTAAAAGTAATCAATTTACCTATGAAGATGTAAGAGAAAGAATAGGTATTTTAGATTTTAGAGAAAAAGCTTTTTTAAATATATTTGAAATTATTTATTTTGAATATGAAAAGAAAAAGAATGAATTTAAATGCATAGACTTTTATGACATGATAAATGATGCAATTAAAATTGTAAAAAGTGGTAAATATATACCACCATATAAATATATTCTAATTGATGAGTTTCAAGATATATCATCGAGTAGAAGCAATTTAATTAAATCACTTTGTGAAAAGATAGATGATTCAATTTTGACGGTTGTTGGAGATGATTGGCAATCTATTAATAGATTTGCAGGAAGTGATGTTTCTATTATTAAGAATTTTAAAAATCATTTTGGTGTTAGTGAAACAATCTTTTTAGACAATACATTTAGATTTGATAATAATATTTCAAATGTTGCATCAAAATTCATTACAAAAAATCCTACACAAATCAATAAATCAATAAAAACATTTAAGTTTTCTGAAAATCCAAGTATTTATATCTATCGGAATGTAAAAAATGAAGAAGCTTATATTGAAAGAATTCTAAATTTCTTAAATAAAAAAACAGAGAATAATAAAAAGAAAGATGTAATTATTTTGGGAAGATTTAATCATTTAAAGCCAGATAATTTTAAAGAAATTCAAAATTACTATACTAATTTTAATATTCAATTCTTATCCGTACATGGCTCAAAAGGATTAGGTGCAGACTATGTAATTTTATTAGGATTAGATAAAGGTAAATTTGGTTTCCCTTGTGAAATAGAAGATGACCCTATTTTAGATATTGTAATGTCACAACAAGAAAATTATGAATTTGCAGAAGAAAGACGATTATTTTATGTGGCATTAACAAGAACTAAAGAAAAGCTTTTTATTGTAAGTGACATTCATAATAGTTCAACTTTTATAAATGAAATTGTTGATGATAATACTGAAAAAGAAATTCAGTATTTAAATAATAGAGATTATGTTGCTAAATATTGCCCAGAATGTCAATTAGGTAGTTTAGTAGAAAAAAATGTTGAAGATAGATATTTTTATGGTTGCAGTAATTACCCCTTATGTGATTATACGGATGAAATTAGGAAATGTTCAGAATGTGGTAGTAATATAGTAAAACTTGTAGATAAAAATATTGCAAAATGTGAAAATATCAAATGTGATAAAATAGAAATCTTATGCAAATTGTGTAATTCATTTATGGTAGTTAGAAAAAAAGATGATAGGGAATTTTTAGCTTGTTCAAGTTATTCTAAAACGGGTTGTAGATATACTCAGAATTTCGCTGATAGGGAATCTTAGAATTTAAAATATTGACTTTTTGTATGTAGATAAAAAGAAATTTCAGATTTGCATTCTTTAAAATCAATATGATTACAATATTATTTTAATTAAAAATGCTACAATTCATTATGCAAGAAAAAAATAAAATACCATATCAAAAAATGCCGGGAAATGATTGTAATTATTTAGTTTTAAACTATGGAGCGGCAGTAAAGATTATAAATGAATCTTCAATCCCAAATATCCAAGTAATCCTAAGAAGAATAGATATTAATAATCAATATTTTATAAAAAATTATCGTGATATAATTGTGTACATCCCTATACCTGAACTTGATGAAGTAAGAATCGGTTCTGTTTGGAGAAAGCGCGAAAAAGTATTAGAAAAATGGAAATTTTTTGATGATTCTGAATATATGGAAGATGTAGATTTTAATTTTGATTTCAATATTAATCCTCCTCAGATAGTAAAGTTTAATGAAAAAATAGATTCATTAAATGATTCACTTTCTAATATTTATAAAATAAATTTTCAAAATACAGATCAATATAAAATACCTTATTTCAATAAAACGAATTACACAAAATTAATTAGTGATGACAATATAACTGTTTTAATACCTTGTATTGAGTTATTTGTTTCAGCATATACACCAGAACAAAAACAAATAAAGCAAAGATTATTACAATTTAATATAGATGATGCAATCAATGAATTTATAAATTTAGAGAATTCAAAAATTGAAAACCAAGAATATTATATAGGTCTAAATAAAAAAATGGAAGATTCTAATATAAAATTTTTAGCTTATGCAAAATTTAATAAGACATCGAGAAATAGAATAAGTAAACTATCTTCAAGTTTAGAATTAGATGAAGGATATTTTATTGATAAATGTCAGGCAAGATATCCAATGGTTTTACCATATCATCCAACACATTTATTTATAACAAGTGATGGTTTATGGTTTAATGAAAAGACGTTTCTAGTTCAAAGGATTTATATAATTAGTATACCTAGTGACATTACTGTTAGTGGTGTTATTGAAAAGGAAATTTTTAAGGTAGAAAAGAAAATTTATAAACCAAAAGAAAAAGAACCTAAGCCTAAAATTGTAGAAAATGAAGAAGAAAATCAGAATAATGAGAATGGTCAGAATAGTTCAGATGAAATTAATATAATAGGAATTAATAGTAATAAACAACCAAAAAAAAGAATTTCTCTTTTTAGAATAAAAACGCAAGTTAATATTATTGATGAGAATAAACCAAAAATAGAGATTTTAGAAAAAGAAGAAGAAAAAATAGAATTTATTGAAGATGAGAAAACAGAAAATAATAAACAAATAGATATTCAAAATGATGAAGAAATTTCAAAAAAAAATATAGAAAATATTGAAAATGTTGATGGTTCAGATGCAAAAAAGCTTACATCTGGAGATGATTCAAGACAAATAAAATATTTATTATCTCATTGTGATGTAGAAACAAATGCTTTATTTAATCAAATAACAGAAATTCTGAATACTTTTAAAATAGAAAAATTTATAGTCGATTATAAATTTTTAGATAAGAATTTTGCAGAAGTAACTGAATTAAAAGAAACTACATTTTATGAAACACTGTTTATTAATAAATTTGAAAAAAAAGAATTAAAAGATAATTGGTATTTATTAAGACAGAGAGAAAATGGAGAGCTAAAAGAGTTAGGTTATAGAGGATATCTCTTAATAGAAATAAAATTAGCTGATGATAAATATTGTTATTTATTAGAAATAGGTAAAAAAGAATCAGAAAGTATTTATTTAGGTGTAATTTTTAAGAATATAAATTTTAATAAATTAGCAAATAAAAATTTAGCTCAAATTTTAAGAAAGATTGTTATTAATCATGGAAATTATAGTAAAAAAGATAAAAAAGAAAAAAAATTTAATGCAGTAGATTTAGGAGTTAGATATAAAACATATTCTCATAAATTTGATGAAAAATTAAATAAATTTATAAATCTGGATAATACAATAAAGAAAAAAATGAAGTTATTAAATATTTTGAAAATATAAGGGGAAAATGTGGGGAAAGGAAATAAACGTAATGAGATTTGTTTTTGTGGGAGTGGGAAAAAGTATAAAAATTGTCATGCTATAAAAGAATTTGAGAAAAAAGTTGAATTACATGAAATGAATAAAGATTTTATGAATAGTCAAGCAAAAAAGAAATGTATGGCACCACAAATTTTAAAAGATGAATGTACTAAAAAGATAATAAAAGCACATACTATTTCTAAAAGTTGTAATCTAAAACAAATATCTAAAGATGGTCATGTTATGCATTTTAAAACAAATATTATCGATATTATGTAGCACTTGCACAAAAATAAATTTTAATCAAAATTTATAATTTTTTTAAATTCTTAAACTAAATTTTAAAGAGTAATTTTCGATTTTTTCTTTTTGTTAGAAGCTTTTGTAATAAGTAACTCATCCCCATCATCTAAATTATAATCATCATACAATTTATCTAATACAAGCGTAGTTACTTTATCTGTAATATCTAATTCACTTTCTAAAAAGCCATCATCAGAGTAAGTACAAAGGTTTATAGTACCTTTGTCTTTGTTATATTCTAGGGTTTGTGTTTTATTATGAATAACCATGTTGTTTTTTCCAACAATCAATACATAATACAGCATTTTGGGTTCTAGGTGTAAATGACTTATTACATGATTGGCAAATTGGTAAGAGGTTACTTATTGATTCACATTTATAATCATCATTTCCACCTATTGATTTTTTGATTAATGATTCAAATGTCAATAAATTTTCTCCCTCATAAGCTTTTATGTCAACTTTTTGTAATTTACTTAATTCTTTCAATAAATCAATAGAATTTAACTTACTAAATACTGATATATCGAAATAAAATATATACATATCCAATTCTCTACTTTTTTCTCTAGCAATCATAGGGTATTTTGTTGTTGTATCTAAAATTAAAGAATTTCTAAGCCAATTCCCATATGGTTCTCCCTCAAATTTTTGCCATCTTTTCTTAAATTCTTCTTTCAAATCTTCATTAGCATTTTTTACTGTACATCTTTCTAATGTAGAATCTTGAAATACCATTAAAACGGGTTGATTACAATAATAATCTATTTGATAAAAACCAAGAATTTGATGAATATCAGCTCCTGTATCATGTTTATAAAATCTTTGACATTTGTCTTTTACTTCAATCCAAAAGAAATTCCCATCATGAAGTTCACATAATAAATCTGGTGCAATTACTAGCTTTCCATTAGGCAATTTTACAGCTGGTGCACCATTTATTCTTAAAGTATTATCTGGTTCATATAGAGTGATTCTTTTTATATCTGGATGAGCTTTAAATAATTGTTCTACTTTAGTAACTAAACTTTTTGAATTAGTAATTGAATTTTCTTTTTTTTCTTGTAATCCATTTTCATGTTTATATGTATCGTTTCTCTCATTGATTGGCATTTAAATTTATCCTTTCTTCAATTCTTGTATTTATAATTTCAATATATCTTTTATTAGTTTCAAAACCTATAAATTTCCGATTTAAATTCAAACTTGCAATAGCTGTTGTACCACTTCCCATACAATTATCTAAAATCATATCATTTTCATTAGTATATGTTTTTATTAAATACTCAAATAATTCTATAGGTTTTTGTGTTGGATGAAGAGAATTGGAATTTGGATTAGAAAATTCTAAAATTGTATTAGGGTTTTTTAATCCATTATTATCAAATTCATATCCATGCTTTTCACCAGTAGAACCAAATACACTTTCACTTCTATCAACTTTATTTATTTTGTCAGTTCTTTTTTTTCCATTAACCATTTGTCTGTTAAATGTTGGTAACTTTTTATAAAAAATTAGCACATTCTCATGCCAACTCATAAACATTTTTTTTGCATTCATAAAATTTGATGGTCTAGTTTTAAGCCATATTAATTCTTGTTTGAAATCTTTTATATTACTATCAATAAGTTCACTTGTGAATGGTTGCTTTGCAGTTAATACTATTGCCCCATCATCCTTAATAATTCTTTTATAATGAGTCCATAAACCTTTCTTTGATTGTTCTTTCCATTTAATTTTAAATATTTCAATAGGTATGTTATTCTCAAAACAATATAATTTATACTCATTTTCATTCATAGAAACAATTTTATTTTTGATTTCAATTTCAATATAATCATTTAATGGAATAATAATATCCCATTTACAAGCTGTAGTACCATAGGGTAAATCACAAAGTATCATATCAATTGATTTATCTTTGATTTTTTCCATTCCTATCATACAATCTTCATTATAAACTTTATTGATTTCCAAACCATATTTTAGTTCATTTTGAACATGAAGTGGTGCTACCATAATATCTCCTTTAAAAACATTTGAATAGTATCAAGTTTTTTATAATCATTTTTTTAAATATTGCATTTTGCAATATTAAATTTCCAAATTTAGATTTTTTACCCCAAGTGCCATCATACATTTACAGAAAAATACAGCACTAAAACCTTTTCTTGTCATTTTATTGTTATAAGATTTATCAGTTAAATTTTCCCCATAAGGTTTTAATAATTCAACTAAATCTTTAACTTTTAATCCTCTTCTATCTAATTCAGCTTTAATTAGATTTTTAGGCATATTTTCATCAAAACTTTTTTCCATAAATAACCCTAAAATATTTTATATTTCATATTTTATCATATTTCTAAAATATAGTCAATATTAATTATATATATAATCATTAATAAATATAAAAATAATCTTAATGTATTGACAAATATAATCATATTCGATATAATTTTAAATAAATTAAATCAAGGACTAAAAAATGTCACAACATTTCCTATTATCTTCAAAAGCAAGAAGTTTAAGTATTATGAACATAGTAAAAATGTCAGATATAGAAGCCTTTGAAATGTTTAAAGCTATTAGATGGAATGAAACAAATGGAGATGTTGTTTGTCCTTGTTGTGGTAGTTTAGAGAAACCATACTTTTTAAAAACTAGAATGCAATTTAGATGTAAAGAGTGTTTTTATACTTTTTCTGTAACAAGTGGAACTATTTTTGCTAATCATAAATTACCATTACAAACTTATCTTTTAGCAATAGCACTTTTTACAAATTCTGTAAAATCTATTTCAGCTTTACAATTAAGTCGTGACTTAAATGTTCAATATAAAACAGCTTGGGTTTTGTCTCATAAAATCAGAGAATCTCTAATGGATTATAATAGTGATGAAAAATTTGAGGGAACTTGTGAAATGGATGGTGTTTATGTAAATCATTATGTAAGACCAAAAAACAATATTGATGATAGAGTTGATAGAAGAAAAGTACACAAACCAAATAAAAGAGTTATTATTAGTCTAAGACAAAGAGCCGATGAAGCAGATGAAGTTGTAGGAGCTGTAAAAACTAAAACTTTTGTACTAAAAAGTGAAAACTCAATTGATATTAAAACTATTGCTCATAAATATATTAAAGTTGGAACTTCAATCCATACAGATGAATCAAATGCTTATGATGATTTAACAGCTCATTATGATATGAATAGAGTAAACCATCAAATTGAATACTCAGGGATTTATGGAGAAAACAATAATCAAAGCGAATCTTATAATGCAAGATTTAGAAGAATGCAATATGGTAACTTACATAAAATCGGAAATTTATATCTTTCAAATTATGCAAATGAGATAGCATATAGAGAAGATACAAGAAGATGGAATAATGGAAAAATCTTTAGTGATATTTTTTCTAAATGTTTACATACTCCAACAAGTAATGAGTTTTGTGGATATTGGCAAGGTAACAAAAGATTATCTGAAAGATTAGGTGCTTAATTTAGCTCTTTTATCTTCCAAACAATAGACAAACCATCTTTTGATACTTTTTCAACTAAATTATTTGATAAACAAGTATTTAAGGCTAATAAAATTGATTTTTGGAAGTTTGATTTATCTGTTTTATTTTCAAAAGCTAGATTTCTATTTACAGCAATAATATCAGATATTTTATCAGTAGATATTGGCAAACTGCTATTTTTTAAAACCTCTAAAACTAAAACTTTTGCTTCTCCATTATTAAAAAATCTGTTTCTACTTTTTATAACTGGTTTAATACTAGAAATATCATAATCAACATCAAAAATTTTAATAGTTGCATCAATAGTTTGTAAATCTTTATCAAGAGTTGCAATTAGTTGTTTGTAATGGATTATATCTCCACGAAGTTCAGCTCTTTTTTTAACCAATGCAGAAATAACATGAGTATCAGCCATAATAAGTGTCCTTTAAACGAAAAATGTTAAAGGAATTTTAGTAAATTTTAGGGATTTTTTCTTGTGCAAGTGCTACATAATATCGAATATTATGGCTTTAGATAGAAATAATGGTAAATTTCCTATAGAAAAAATAGGGATTAATAATGCATCAGTAATAAATGCGTTTTGTAGTAAGCATGATAAAGAATTATTTAGTGTAATAGAGGATAAAGAGTTTATTTTTACTGATGAACAAATTTTTATGTTAGCATATAGAGCAATATCTAGAGAATTATATTTAAAATATTGTTCAACAGAATCTAATAAAAATATGAAAGAATATGACAAAGGTCAATCTAAAGAGATTCAGTTATTAATTCACATGATTAGTAATCATATGACAAAAGGCACAGATTTAGCAATTAGAGACTTAGAAAAATTAAAATCTTTATATGATGAAAAATTACTAGAAAATAGTTTCAATTCAATCAAATATTATTGTATTTTAATTGATAATGTACCAGAAATAATGAGTAGTGCAGGATGGTTACCAGAATTAGATTTTAATAATAAAATATTACTTGATTTAAATGATAAAAATATAATGTTTAATTCATTAACTGTATCAACAATTGGATTAAAAGATCGAAAAGGAGCTATTGTTTTTGCTTGGTTAGATGTAATAGATTCTAAAGCTTGTATAGAGTTTATAAAAAGTCTCAACGAAATACCAGATGATTATAAAGGTAGTGCAATATTAAAATGGTTATTTGAATGCAATGAAAATATTTACTGGTCAGAAGATTGGTGGAATACAATTGAAGTAGATAAACAGAAGGAATTAATAGATTCAATGATGAATATTATGAGTAGAGGACCATCTCTTAAAGATTATAAAAGTTTTTCTAGTTGTTTGTCTTGGAAAATAAATGAAATAAAAACAAATATTAATTTATGAAGTCTATTTTAATTTTAAATAAACTTTTTTTGGTAAATAAAATTTATTTTTACAACAACAAATGTAATAACTATTATTTATTCTAAAAATATTTTTAATACATAAATATACATTTGTTGGGATTTTAATCCTATGGAAATATTCTAAAGAAATATTGATTAATCCTTTTTGTTGAGGAATGGTTAGTCTTTCTTTTTTTAATAAATAAATTAATCGTAATTGTAATTGTTTTTTTCTTGAAGTACTAGATTTTAATGTATAAGTTAAATTTCTCATAGAAGATAAGTTATAGTTAAATTTTTTATTTAAGTAATTAATAAAGCCTGTTAAAGAACTTTTTTGACCAGGATAAACCCATAGATAACCATCAATTACATTATCATTTAATCTTGAGATATTAAAGTATTTTTTGTATTCAAGTAGTTTTATTGCTGGGGTTAAGGCTAATCTTATTGATCGTTGAGTTGTTTTATTTGATAAATATTTCTTTTCTAAATATGTATAGTAACTATTTATAATTAGATAATCAGAAGAATTTTTATTGAAATGATTTAGATATGAATCTATTATATTTAAATTAGAATGTAGTTCTTTTATTTTTTCATTAATTTCTATTATTCTATATTCATTAAAAAAAATCATAACTAAAAGGTATTTTCTTGTGAATGAAACTTTAAAATGTTTTAACAAATCAAGATATGTAGGAAATTTATCTAATGTATTTGCTAGTAAATCAATTTTATAAAAAAAGATAAAATATTTTTGAATAAAATTAGAACTATATTCTATACCTTTTCTTTTTGTTAACCACCAAGTGAATTGTTCAAAAAAGAGATTTGTAAATTTAGATAAAAATAAATTTAGCATAGAAATTTTTTTGGATAAAGTATTAAAACAAGAACATTTATAACAAATTTTTCCTCTCCCCGCAGGAAATTTATTTTTACAAATTCTACAAATTCTAAATGGTTCTATGAAACATTTTTTGCAAATAGGTTTATTCTCTTTTGAATATGTAAAAGTTATTGTATGTCTTCTACATAAACTACATATATCTAAACATTTTCTATAACATTTGTCACAAAGCAATAAAATTTCATTATTTAGAGTTCTATTAAAAACATTGTTTTTAGAGCAATTACATTGTGGACAAATTTTTTTCATTCTAAAAATTCTTCAAGTTCATACATTAATATGTCAACTTCTTCTTCAGATTTGGGTTGAATTTTTTTATGATGAGTTCTTTTATTTTGAGAAGTTTCTCTTATTTTTAAGTTTTTTGATAAATATTTTATAGTAGAAGATTCAGGTATAGCTGTATTTGAAGCTAAAAATTGCCTATATGTAATTTTTGATATTCGTAAAAAATTCTCAAATAATTTTATATCCATTTTTAAAAATCTAGAAATAATATGCATTAGTTTCATTCTTTCTTCAGACCTTAAAATATCAAAATATAATGTTGCTTTATTCTTGAAAAACAGTTTATTATTTAATTGAAATTCTTCTTTTAATAAATTAATGATCCTTTTATTCTTTTGAATAGCAAGTGTAAAATTTAAAAGAGTTCTAGTAGTATAAAATAATTCAAATAAAGTTTTATCTAACAGATTATAATTGGATTTTATTATTTGTTTTTCTTTAATACAATTATTTAAATAGATTTGCAATTCTAGAGATTCACAAGAAATATTTTCATCTGAAATGTCTAAGCTTAAGTCATAATTACAATAACTACAGATATGAAAAGTATCATTAAAGTTTTTTAGATTTGGTGAAAATTGATGATTACATCTTGAACATTTGTTCTGTAAAAGTTGCTTATGAATAGGGCAGATTATATTCCAAGATAATCGATTAAAGATATAAAAAATTGTATTTTTTTCTTCAAGGCACTTTGAACAAAACAGTAAACCATTTGTTTTAATCGTATATTTTGTTCCACTTGGAATTATCCATTTCCATTTTTTTAAAGAATCAAGTGGCTCTTTTGAAAAGCTTGATAAGAAGTTTTTTAGTGTTAATCTTTCTATAATTTTTGAATCAATATCTGTATATTCTGCTAATTGATGAATATCTTTACTTTCTAATGATTTATCTATATCATTGAGTGTTAATTTAGAGTTATTAAATAGAAAATCTGATAATACATTTATATTTGTACCATTGTTATTTGTTAATCTTAACAGCCATGAACTTATTAATTCATATTCTTTAGGAAGAACTTTAACGGCTAGCATAGCTTTTAGGATTACTTACTTTTGCTTCTTTAAGATAAATAAATTTTTCTATAATATCTAATGTAATCTCTTCAATATCATTAAGAATTGCATATTCCGCACACGCAATTAATATTTTGTGTAAATGCCCTAAATTACCTTTACACATGTCATATAATAATGTTGCTTTTTCTTTTGAAGCTAAATTTGAAGGTTTTTTTAATGGAATTCTTTTTTCAAAACTTTTTAATAAACCTCTAAAATCATTATCTAATTCCCATCTATCTATTTTTATAATATCAAATCTACTTACATGTTGGGGATCACTGTATAAAATGGTTGCCGCTGCTTTTGTGCCAACACCAATTATTGGTATACTAAGTTCATTACTTAAATTTTTAATCGCATCCATTATAATTTTTTGTTTCAAAGGACTACCTGTTAAGATATTATGTATTTCATCAAATATAATAGTTTTTACTTGAGAAACTTTTAATAAATGAATAGCTTGTTGTTTTAGCTTCAACTTAGAATGTGTAATTTTATAAGGTGCCCAAAATTGATCTAAAATTTTTACATAGAATTCTTTTTCATCTGAACTTTGGATATCTGCATAAATTATTGGTTTTATAGTTTTTATTTCATCATTTAATTCAATTTGAATATCTGGATTCATTTCATGAAATTTTTTTGCTATGGTTGTTTTGCCCATGTTTGGTTCAGCAATAACAAGTAAATTTTGCATTCGATGTTTTTTAGGTTTGTTCATATAATTTGACATAATTTGTAATAGTTCTTTTGCTTTTGGGTAACTAATAACAAAAGCTTCATTTGTAGCATAGCATCTATCTTTTTTATTTAATTTAATTAGATGTAAAAAGTCTGGATGAATATGTTCATATGTATTGTTCATTTGTTACCTTTTAATCAAAATCAGGGATATCATTATCCCAAATATCAGATTCATTATTTTTATAGATACTATTATCAGTATTTTTAATTAGTATACTTGTAATTGAACTTTTCTTATTGTTTTTTGCTTTCTGAATCATCTTTTTTTGTTGTTTAGTTTTTTTAATTGATTCATCTACATGGCTATAAAGTTCTTTATAACCTTCTAAAATATTATATTCATTAAGAACTTTACTATTAGTTTTCTCAATATTATTTTTTATAATATTAAGTTCTTGTATGCTCATAGGTGGAAATTCCATATTTGCTAATCCGATTTTGTAGTATTCTTGTTGAATGTCATCATAAAACCAGATAAACGATATATCTCTAGGATCTCTTTTAAAAATATATTTTGGATTGGAGTTACTACTATCATAGCCAATATCATAACCTCTAATTTTAGTTCTTAATATTTGATCAAAATAAGTTAATCCATCTATCGTAACACCATTTTTTTGAACAGTTCTTTCAATTGATGGTAGAAAATCAATAGTTAAACTTTCAATATCTCCAGGTATTTGAGGATATCCAATTCCTAGTGTGTTTTTTGTTCCAAATATGCCTTCTTTCCATTTGATGTAGGGGCTAGTTTTTATACCTGAATGAATATTATGTTGATATATTTTAGTAATATAAATTAATAACCATTTTTCAAATTCATCAAATGTCATACATGCATTACCCTCAGAATCATAATCCATTTTTTCTCTTATATTAGAATAAGTTGTTCCAGGAACATCATGAACTTCTGTCATTGTTGTTCCTATAAGTCTTTCAATATGACCACCATACTCTTTTTTACCTATTGGTCTAAAATTGATATGAATACCATTAGCAAGACAAGCCTGTTCAACAGAGAATGACCTAAAATCGGCACCATTGTCAGTAAATATATTGTCAAATTTTCCCCAGACATTCCATTCCGTATCAAGTTCAAACTGATTTAACAATTTGTTTTTTTGCATTATCGCATTTACAATACACATTCCTACAGAGACACCACTAGGAGCATCTAATGATAAGTAATAACCAACAATCATTCTAGAGTAAATATCAATAGCTAAAGTAAGCCAAGGTCTACCAATAGAAGTACGATGCTCGTCATCAACTATATGTAAATCAACTCTAGTGTGGTCAATTTGAACTTTTTGTAAAGGATAATCTGCAGAGTATTTTTTAGTTGCAGGTGCAAATTTATCTTTCACTAAATTTTTACTATTTCTTTTTTCAAAGAATTCATATTGCGTTATTTTATTTATTCTATTTCTGATTGTATTATTACTTGGTAAAGCTAGATTTTTTTCTAAACATTTAATTTTAATTTTATTAATAACAGATTTAATACTAGGTCTTTCTTTTATTAAATAATCATTTTTTATTGTATCTTGTATGATTTTTTCAATATCTTCAGCAATAAAAAGTGTACCATTTTTTCTTCCTCTTTTTTGCGAAAGTAGACCTGTAACAGTCCCTGTTGATTTATATCCACTAAGCCATCTATATAGTGTGGTAAAATGAATACCAATATCTTTAGCATGCTCTTCAATTTCTTTTCTCGTTGCACTATTTAATAATGGTCTTATAGCATTTAATCTTATTTCGATTGTTTTCCATCCATCATCAGCGATATCGTCAATATCTTTGGATATATATCCATTATCTTTTATAGAATTATTTGGAGTAGGTTTTATATATTCAATCAATAATCTTTTTGCTTCATTATTTTTAATATTCACGCCAATAACTTCATTAAAATCAATAAGTTGTGTAATCTTATATATCTGATTTTCATATTTAACAAAATTTCCTATGATTAATTGAATCTTTTGTCTATCTAATTTTAATTTTTCATTTTTTATTGATCTCATATTTCTACTCCCAAATTATCTTCTTCAATATTTAGCCAGATAACAGTTTTATTATTTAATGGAATTTTTAAATCTGTAGTTAGAATTTTTGAATACATTAAATACCATATGTGAGAAAGAGCATTGCCTCTTTGATAATCTGTAACATATAAATGAGTTAATAAATATTCAATAGTAGTATGCCCAATTGACAATAAATGATTTTTAATTATTTCAACTTCATTTTCATTTGGAATGTAGTCTTTGTATCTATTTAAAAAAATTATGTTGTCAACTTCAGTACTTTTTATTCTATTTTCGTTAAAGATTTTAAATCTAAATTCTTGTTCATTACAAAATTTTATTGCTGATTTAAATTTTATTTTAAGTTCAATTCTATTCTCAATTAATTTTCTAGAAGGTTTAACTTCAACTACCATTGGTTTTATTGGATTAATTGTTTTAAATTCTGGTTCTTTAAAATAAATTAAAAAATCTGGAGTATATGAACCTTTATTACCTTTTATTGTTATAGTATCAATAGTAAAAGGCTGTTCTATAACATCTAATACCATATCATTAAATTCTAAAACTTGTAAAAAACTTTTTTCTAATAATGATTCAAAAAGTATAATTTTCTTATTTCTAAACATAAATTTTCCAGATGTACTTCCATAGGTATATCCAATTTTACGATTTTTATGACTTATCTTCATCTCTTACCTTAAATCTTGTATCATTTTTAGTTAAATATTGTTTGTATTGTAGATCTTTTCTCTCAATTTTGTAGTATTTTTAATTGAACTACTTTTCTTTAATAATCTATTTATAGTATCTGATTGTAGCACTTTTAAATGAAACTGTCAGTAAACCTGCTAATGTACCAGTTGTTCTATATTGTTTTAACCATCTATAGATTGTAGTAAAATGCACTCCTATTTTTTTTGAATATTCTTCTATTTCTACACGGGTTATAGAATTAGTTAGTAATGGTTGTATTGACAAATATTTCTTTTGTAAATCCATAAATTCTTCATCTGTAATTTCATCAATATCTTTGAAAATTGAATCATTATTAAATTCATTTTCAACTGGAGTTAAATCTTTTATAAAAAGTCTTTTAGGTCTTTTTGTTTTTATATCAATTCCAATAACTTCTGTAAAATTTATAATGCTAGATATTTTGTATATATCTTTCATATATTTTACATAAGAATTTTCTTTTAGTGTAAAAATGCTTCTATCTAATTTTATTGATGGTATATCTTTATTAGTCATTACAAGTTTTCCTCTTCATCTATCTCGTTTAGCCAAATTTGTGTTTTCATATTAATAGGTTTGTTAAAATTGCACAGAACTTTTTTATGATATAAGAGATGATAAATTTGACTTAGCATTAATCCTTTTTGTTCTCTAGTTACACAAAAATATTCTAATATATATTCAATTGAATTATTACCTGCGGTATATAAATAAGATAATATTTGACTAGTTTCTTCATTATCGAAATTTAATTTTTGATATCTTTTTAAAAACATAATATTTTTAAAATATCGTGTTCTGATTTTTCTTTCATCATATATTTTAAAAATTAAATCATTTTCTTGAGCATATTTAATAGCTAGTTTAAATCGAAATTTGTATTCAGAAAATTTATTATCAAGGTCTTCTTTTGTTTTAACTTCGATTAATAGTGGTTTTCTTTTTAATCTCATTAGTGCAGTATCTGGTTCATTAAAATAAACCAAAAAATCTGGTGTGTAAGGAACTGTCCTTCCATTTTCATTTTTATACTGAAATGTAAGAGGTTGACCAATAACTTCACTAACTGAATCATTAAATTCTAACATAATTAAAAAGTCTCTTTCTAAAGGTGATTCATATGCGACACTTGCATCTTTTCTAAAAGGATAATGTCCCGATATAGTTCCATATGTATATCCAATTTTTCTATTATTCATTAGTATTTTCATATATTAAATCCTTGGAAAGGTTGTATCATAGTTAATTGAAATAATGTAAAACTATTAAAATCTTCAAGAATAGTTTTATCATTAATTATTATAAAAATCATTCATATACTCCATAATTATTTATAAATTGTAGCAAAGTTCAATGGAAATGTCAGCAGATGTAATGAACTTGAAATTCAAAGATATAAAAACCGTTTAAGTGAGCCATTTTTAGATAGGATTGATTTATATGTGGTTATGAATGATAGTTTTAGTGATAATAAAAATATTGTAAGTTCAAAAGAACTTCATGAAAATATATTAAAAGCATTTGTTAAACAAAAAACTAGAGGACAAAAAGAATTAAATGGAAAATTATCTGAAGAAGATATAAAGAAGTACTGTATTTTAGATAATGAAGCAAAGGAGATATTAGAAAAAGCTAGATTAAATTATCAGTTAACATTTAGAAGTATAAATAAAGTGTTAAAGGTTGCCCGAACTATTGCTGATTTAAATGATAATGAAATTATTTCAAAAAATGACTTATTAAAAAGCTTGAATTTTAGAAGAAGATAAAATCATCTCAATTTATTGTATAATGCAAAAAAACTAGATTTTACGAAGAAATTTTCGTATTGATTACAAAGGAATTAAAATGACAAAATGCGGATATGTTTCTGTTGTTGGGCGACCAAATGCAGGGAAAAGTTCACTTTTAAATTGGCTTGTTGGTGAAAAAATCGCTATGGTTTCTCACAAAGCTAATGCTACAAGAAAAAGATCAAATATAATTGTAATGCACAATGATGATCAAATTGTATTTATTGATACTCCAGGTATCCATGAAACGGAAAAATTATTAAATCAATTTATGTTAGATGAAGCATTAAAAGCGATGGGTGATTGTGATTTAATTTTATTTTTAGCACCAATTACTGATAAAGTTTCACACTATGAAGACTTTTTAGTAAAAAATAAAAAAGGTGTAAAACATATTTTATTACTTACAAAAATAGATTTTGTATCAAATGCAGAAGTTTTAGAAAAAATAAAAGAGTATGAAAAATATAATGATAAATATGAAGCTATTATTCCTATTTCTATTAAAAAACAAACTACACAAGCTGATATTTTAAATGATGTAGTAAAACATTTACCAGTTCATCCATATTTATTTGACCCTGAAATTATGACAACTGAACATTTAAGAGATCTTTTTAAAGAGTTTATACGAGAGTCAATTTTTGATAATATTAGTGATGAAATACCTTATGAAACTGATGTTATGATAAATAAAGTTGATGAAAAACCAGGTGTTGATGTTATTAAAGCTACAATAATTGTACAAAAAGGTACGCAAAAAGGTATGATTATTGGTAAAGACGCAACTGCAATTAAAAGAATTGGAAAAGATGCAAGACTTAAAATAGAAAAACTAACTGGCAAAAAATGCTATCTTGAACTTTTTGTTTCAATCAAAAAAGGTTGGACAAAAAATAGACAAGGCCTAAAAGAACTAGGTTACGATGTAACTTTCTAAAAGAGGATTTTCCCTCTTTTAATACTCTTATTAAAATTTTCATAAAATATATAATTTAAAATTTTATTAATTAAATTAAGCAATAATTTATTATACTTGTTCAAATAATAAAATAAATTATAATATGGACTATTTTATGTCAATTTATGCTTCGAATAATGAAATAAAATCACTACTAATTGATGTTTCTGAAGAAATAGAAAATAAGAATTTAAAGAAATTTATTTTTACTTCTTTAAAACTCAATAATTTTGAAATTAGTAAAAATGATTTTGTTCATATAAATTTCATTTCTGAATTAAAACAATATCAAGTTCTAATTTTCCCAAATCACTATAAAAACACTATTTTTCAAATATTTGAGTTATATTATTTGGATGAAAAAGATTTTAATAAATTTGATTTATATTTTAATGATGATTTTTTTTGTTTGTATAAAAATGGAAAATTCTATTATTTTCAGAATCTTCAATCTGAAATTTTTATTGAAGAATTAATCGAATTTATAAATAAAAAATTTTCTATTACTCTTGATAGTTTTAAAGTTATTCAAAAAAAATCTTGTGAAGATTTAAAAAATGAATATTCAAAAAAGGCTCTTAAAAATAAACTTGAAAATTTTAATATAAAAAATGATTATAGTTTTAAAATCTATGTATTTTATATATTAATTATTATCTCTTGTTTTACTTTTTATTTATATGAGAATCAAATAAAAAATGAAGAAAATGAGACTAAAATTGTAGAAGAAAATCAATTTGATAAATTAAAAAAAGAGCATTTTTTTACTTCTATTTCTTTAGATTTTAATAACATAGTTGAATTATTGAAAAAATATGATTTAAATTTAAAATTATTTGAATATAAAGATAATAAACAAAAGATTGTATTTTCATCTTTTATAAAATCTGATATTTACTCTTTTTTTGGTGAACTAAAAGATAATCTAATTACACAAGAGGTTAATTATTTTGAGAATGAGAAAAATTATGAAGCGGTAATTTATGTTAAATTATCTAAATAATAAATTTATAAATAGTGCATTTAAAACTAAAATTGAATTATATTTACTTCCTTTATTGCTTTTATATCTTTGTTATTTTCTTTTAGACTTTAATTTAAATCAAAATTTAGAAATAAAAGAAATAAAAGCAAAAGTTGATTTAAACTATTCGAATAAAGAATTTAAGGATTCTTTTTTAGACTTATTTTCAAATCTTGAAGATTATGCTTTACAAAATCAAATAATAATTTTCACTCTTACAAATAATAAAAAAGTTTTTACAATAAAAGCAAAAGCAAATTTGATAAAAATAGAAAATTTTATTAAAAAGATTGAAAATCTAAATAATTTTTCAAAAATAAAAACTTTGACTTTAAATAAGTTGGATTTGGATAATTATATATTTGAAATGGAAGTTGATTTAAATAAATTTTATATCAAAAAATTACATAAAGATGGAGATATTCAAGAAATTAAACAAAAAGTAATAATTACAAATAATGAAAAAACAAAAGAGTATAAAATAAATGCAATTATTTCAGATTATGCTTTTATAAATGAACTTTGGCTTAAAAAAGATGAAAAAATTGATGATTTAATACTTACTAAAATAGAAAAGAATTTTGTAATTTTAGAAAATGAAGAAAAAAAAATAATATTAGAGTTAAACAATGAAAACAATATTAAAAACCTTAATTGATTATTCATTATTTGAAAAATATGATAAAGAGTATTTTGTAAAAAATAGAATTTTACCACTTTTTGAGAATGAAATAAGCATAAAAATCGCTATTTGTAAAAGTTCAAAATTAGAAACTATAAAAAATGATTTTAATAAAATGATTAGTTTTCTTGAGATTGAAGAGTTAGAACTTCTTTTTATGTTAAGTCATATTGAGGAAAAATGTTTATTATATTCTTGGGCTTTAAAAGCAATTTCTCAAAATTCTCTTGAAAAATATATAGATAAATTTTTGCAAGAATTATTATCTTTTTCTATAAACTCAAGAGCAAGTGATATTCATATAGAACAATATAAAGATGTAGTTTTATTTAAATTTAGAATTGATGGACGATTAAAAACTTTTTTTACTTTTAATAGTGAGTTTTTTAAACTAATTTCATCATATATAAAATTGATTTCTACTTTAGATATGACGCAGATTCGTTTGCCACAAGATGGAAGATTTGCTTTAAATATAGAAGATAAAAAGTATGATTTTAGAGTTTCAACAATGCCAACACTTGAAGCTGAATCAATAGTTTTAAGAATTTTGGATAATAAAAATATTAATAAAAATCTTCAAACTTTAGGAATATCTTCAAATTTATTTGAGATTTTAATCCAAGCATTAAAATTAACCCAGGGGTTGATTTTAATTTCAGGACCTACAGGAAGTGGAAAAACTACAACTTTATATTCAATTTTACAAGAGTTAAATTGTGAAGAAAAAAAGATAATTACCGTTGAAGACCCAATAGAGTATAAAATTGATTCAATTTGTCAAATTCCCATAAATAATAAAATAGGTCTTAGTTTTGAATTGGTGCTAAAAAATATTTTAAGACAAGATCCTGACATTATTTTTATAGGAGAAATTAGGGATAAATTTTCTTTAGATATTGCATTACAAGCTTCATTAACAGGACATTTAGTGATTGCCAGTATTCATGCAAATAACGCAATAGAAACGATTTTAAGGCTTATAGATTTACAAGCTGATCCATTTTTAATTTCAAGTACTTTAAAGCTTGTGATGGCTCAACGATTGGTTTTAAATTATTGTAATTTTTGTGCTTCACAAGGATGTCCAAAGTGTAATTATACAAAATATTATGATAGAACAATAATTGCTGAGATTTTAAAAGTAGATGAAAAAATATCCTCAATGATATTTAAAAAATCAGATATAAATGAAATAAAAGATTATCTAGAAAAAATAAATTTCAAGACAATAATTGACGATGGAAAACAAAAAGTAAAACAAAACCAAACCTCTTTAGAAGAAGTTTACAAAGTTGCTAGTTTTTGATGAAAAAATATAAAATAAAATATCAAGATAAAAATGAAATAAAAGAGTTGATTTTTGAAACAAAAAATTTATCAAATAAAAAATTACCTTCAAATATTATTGAAATAAAAGAGTATAAAAACTATTTTGATTTTACATTATTAAAAAAAAGAAGAATAAATGATAAAAAACTAAATCTACTTTTTTATGAATTAAATTTGATGTTACAAGCAAATATAAATCTTAGTGATGCTCTTGATATTTTGATTAAAAATAAAAAAGATAAAAATATTATTGCTTTTTTAGAAGTTATTAAATATAGTTTTTCAAATGCAAAACCAATAGAAAGAAATCTAGATGAATTTTATATAAATAATTTAGTTATATCATTTTTAAAAATATCGCAAAATAATGGAAATATCGCTTTAAATATCAAAGCTTTAAGTAATTTATTACTTGAAAATTATGAGATAAAAAAAGCATTTATAAAAGCTATTTCGTATCCAATACTTTTGATTATAAGTTTTATTTTATCTTTAATATCAATTTTCCTTTTTGTTATTCCAAAGTTTAAAATGATTTTTAGTCAAACTTCTACAGAACTTCCCTTAGCTACAAAAATATTATTAAAAACACAGTATATTTTAGAAAATTATTTCCTAGGAATAGTTTTGTTTTTTTGCTCTTTAATGATTCTTTTTTTCTATTTATATAAATATCATGAAAAGTTTAGTTATTTTATAGACAAGTTTTTAATAGTGAAATTATTTTTAATAAAAGAAATTTATTTAAATATGCAACTTTATAAACTCTTTCTAGTAATTGATATTATGTTGAAATCAAATTATGAATTTTACAAAGCTTTCATTTCTTCAAGAATTTTATTAAAAAACAAATATCTATTAGATAAAATGTATCTAATTGATAATTTATTACAAAATGGAAAAAGTATCAATGACTCTTTTTTTAAAACACAAATATTTGATGATATTGTTTTGAATCTGATAAATACAGGAGAAGTTTCAAACTCTTTGTGTATTACGATAGAGGAAATAAAAAAGATTTATAAAAATAGATTTAATGATAAAATGAATTTGCTAACATCATTAATACAACCCATATTTTTAATTGTTATTATGGGATTAATACTTTGGATTGTATTAGCGATTTTTATGCCGATATGGGATATGGGAAATATGATAAAAGTTTGAAAAGGAGGTTACTTTGATTAGCTGTTATATCAAAAAAGGAAATAAACTTAATGTTCTTGAGGGAGTAGAATCTCTTGAAAGTTTTGAAAGCAACGATGATAAAAATAGTGTAATTTGGATTGATATGCTACTTCCAAATATTGAAGAGATTAGAGCAGTTGAAAATATGTTTGATATGAAATTTCCAACAAAACAAGAGAGTGAAGAAATTGAGCTGAGTTCTAGATATTGGGAAGAGAATAATAGAATAGAAATAAATAGTTATTTTTTGATAAATGACAATAATTCAGCTTTTAATGAAACGGTATCTTTTATTTTACAAGGAAATCTTTTAATATCAGTAAGATATAAAAAGTTACAAAGTTTTAATACATTTACAAAAAAACTTTTAATTTCGCCAAGAGAGTTTAAAACAGGATATTCAATTTTTTGCCAAATTATTGATATTAGAATTGATGCAGATGCTGATACTATTGAGAATTTATCAAAAGAGATAACAAAAATCAGAAAACATGTATTTACAGATTATTCAAATGATGATGAGGAAATACTTGAAAAAATCTCTACATTTGAAGATTTAAATATGAAAATTAGAGAGAACTTAACTGATAAACAAAGAATATTAAATTCACTTTTAAAGTCACAAAAATTTGTGGACGATAAACATGAGTTACCAATTATGTTAAAAGATATTAAGTCATTAATTGATCATACTAATTTTAATTTTGAAAGATTAGATTATTTACAAAATATTTTTATTGGTATTTTGAGTATTGAACAAAATAAAGTTATAAAAATATTTACAATTGTAAATGTAATTTTTCTTCCACCAACGCTAATTGCTAGTATTTATGGCATGAACTTTGATTTTATACCTGAATTACATTGGGAATATGGATATATAATATCTATTGTGCTTATGGTAATTTCATCAATTACGCCAATTTTGATTTTTAAGAAAAAGGGTTGGATTTAATATTAAAAGTTATATAAAAAAATTTTAAAGGAAAAATATTTTATGAGTAATGAAATAGAATTTGAAAATGCTATAAAAAAGATTTTAGAGCATATTGGAGAGGATGTAACAAGAGAAGGTTTAATTGATACTCCCAAAAGAGTAAGAAAAGCTTATGAGTTTATGTGTAGTGGTTATAATCAAGACCCAAAAGAGATTCTTGAAAAAGCTCTTTTTACTTCAACAAATGATGAAATGGTAGTTGTAAAAGATATAGAATTTTATTCTCAATGTGAACATCATATGTTACCAATAATAGGAAAAGTTCATGTGGCTTATATTCCTAATGGAAAAGTAGTTGGGCTTTCAAAAATCCCAAGAGTTGTGGATGTTTTTGCTCGAAGATTACAAATTCAAGAGCAGTTAACTGAACAAATTTGTGATGCTTTAAATGAACATTTAAAACCAAAAGGTGTAGCTGTTATGATTGATGCTAGACATATGTGTATGGAAATGAGAGGGGTTGAAAAGATTTGTTCTACAACAGTTACTTCTGCACTTAGAGGGTTATTTAAGTCAAACAAAAAAACTAAAGATGAGTTTTTATCAATAGTTGCTCCATCACTTCATAAATAAATCAATAGAATTTTTCTATTGATTTATTATTTAAAAAATATTAATTTCACTTTTATCAGTAGTTCTTTCTAATCTTGTAGGAATCTTTTTATTTTCTTTTTTAAGTTCATTATCAATTTTTTGTTGATAGTTTTTACTAATTGCTAAAAAGGCAACTCTTTCTTTATTATCTAATCCATCATTACTTGGTTTATTAATAACCGTAAGAGGATCAATTGCTGTTCCATTTTTATATAAACCTAAGTGTAAATGTGGACCTGAACTTAATCCTGTATTTCCAACATATCCTATTAATTCACCTTTTTTAATATTTATACCTTGTTTAACACTTTTTGCAAAATCACTTTGATGGGCGTATAGCGTTTTATAGCCATTATTATGATTTATAATTGTGGTTTTTCCATAACCACCTTTTATTCCAAGAAATTCTATTTTTCCATCTGCTGCTGCGTATATTGTTCTTCCAACAGGTGCTGAGAAATCTGTTCCTAAATGGGCTCTATATCTTTGTAAAATAGGATGCCATCGTTTATTTGTAAATTCACTTGATATTCTAGTGTAACTTATAGGAACTTGAAAAAAATAAGATTTTGTAAATCCTGTACCTTTTTCATCATAATATTTGTCATCTTTTGGGTTTTTAAATCTGAAATAAGAAGTTCCATCTATTTGTACCATTGCAGCTTTTAAATCAGGCATTCCAAGTGGTCGTCCAAGATAAGCTTTTTGAGAATACTCTAAGGCAATAAAATCACCCTTTTGCATTTTCCTAAAATTTACACCTTCTGTAAAAATTGATTTTAAAAGAGCTGCTAAAGTTACATCACCTGTTGCTTTTGAAATATCATAAGATACGGATTCTGTAATCTCAATAGCCACTGTTTCTGTATATTCTGTGTAATTTATAGGTAACGTTTGAAATTGATATTTATTGTTACTATCTTTATAAATATGTAGTTGTATATCATCTGAAACTGGTATTAAAACTTGATTCAATTTGCCATCATCATCCGTATATAAATAGAATCTTCTATCGGCTGTTATCTCAGAACACAACTCTTGATCCTCTTTTTCTAAATCAAAATATAATTTTTGAGGAATAGAATATTTTTCTAAAAAAGTTAAAAAAGTCTCACCTCTTGACCAATTTAGCTCTTCTACTTGTGCTGAATATAAGAAATTAAAAAAAATAATAATTGATAAAAAAATTCTTCTCATTGTTTATCCACTTTTTTATTTAATAATTAGGGCAAACATTATACAATGCAAGAACTTAAAGATTAACATGGAGGAATATTTGTTTAGATTTATAATTTTTTTATTACTTGCCTTTAATATGTATGCTGCTGACCTAGTAACATTATATAGATATGAGGGAATTAATTCTGTCGAAAAAGAGATAGAAAATAAGTTAAAAGATGCTACATATTGGCAGGAATACTTAAAAGACAAAAATGTAGATTTTGGTTATTATGAATTTAAAAAATATGTACTTGTTACACAAAAAAATCAATCTGAGATAGCTGTTTACCAAAAAGTAGATAATGATTATAGGTTATTATCAAAAAATAGTGTAATAGTTGGTGAAAATAAAGGTGATAAGTATACAGAAGGTGATAAAAAAACACCAGAGGGTGCTTATGAATTAGTTCAAAAAAGGGTTGGACTAGATAGTTTTTATGGACCTTTTGCCCTTGTAACTTCTTATCCAAATATTTTTGATCAAAGTTTAGATAAAAAAGGTTCTGGAATTTGGATTCATGGAATGCCTCTTTATTCAGGTAGAGAAAATTTTACGAAAGGCTGTATCGCTCTTAATAATAGTGAACTTGAAAATTTAGAAAAAAGTATAGATTTAAATAAATCAATTTTATTAACTTATGGAGATGATTTTAAAAAAGCAACAAAAGAAGAAATGGCATTGGTTTTAAGTAGTATTTATAAATGGAAAGATGCTTGGAAAACTTCTGATATAGATGGATATTTGTCTTTTTATTCTAATAATTTTAAAAGATCAAATAAAACAGATTTTAATCTTTTTAAAGAACAAAAAAAATCAGTGTTTGCTAAAAAAGAACAAAAAACAATTAAATTTATAAATATAGACCTTTCTCCTTATCCAAATTCATTGGGGAAAAATATGTTTAAGGTTTTAATGGATGAAGAATATACAAGTCCAAGTGTAAAATTTAATGGAAAAAAAGAGTTATTTTTAGAAATAGCAAATAATCAAGTAAAAATTCTATCAGAGGATTAAAATAAAATTTAACTCTTTTTAGATATAATCGCCTTAATTTAACAACCATATTTTAAGGCGAAAGATGCAAAAACAAGAGATGAAACTTCAAGAGATAGCACTTGCTCATTCTTTAACACTTGAAGAATTTGAAAATATCAAAAAAATTTTAGGAAGAGAACCAAACTATGTAGAAATTGGTATCTTCTCTGCAATGTGGTCTGAGCATTGCTCATATAAATCAAGTAAAAAGTATTTAAGTGGTTTTCCTACAAAAGCTCCTTGGGTTATTCAAGGTCCTGGTGAAAATGCTGGTGTTATCGACATTGGTGATGGATATGCTGCTGTATTTAAAATGGAATCACACAATCATCCAAGTTTTATTGAACCTTATCAAGGTGCTGCAACTGGAGTTGGGGGAATTTTAAGAGATGTATTTACAATGGGTGCTAGACCTATTGCAAATATGAATTCTATTAGATTTGCTTCAATCGAGGGAGATAGTGAAACTGCAAAAAAACACAGATTTCTTTTAAGAGGTGTTGTGGCTGGTATTGGTGGATATGGTAATTGTATGGGAGTTCCAACAATTGGTGGAGAAACTACTTTTGAAGAGTGTTATGCTGGAAATAATCTTGTAAATGCATTTACAATTGGACTTGCAAAATCTGATGAAATTTTCTTAGGAAAAGCAGAGGGTTTAGGAAATCCTGTAATGTATGTAGGTTCTAAAACTGGTCGTGATGGATTAGGTGGTGCTGTTATGTCAAGTGCTGCATTTACAGAAGATTCTGAATCAAAAAGACCAACTGTTCAAGTTGGAGATCCATTTACTGAAAAATTACTTTTAGAAGCTTGTTTAGAACTATTTAAAGCTGATTTAATTATTGGTATTCAAGATATGGGTGCTGCTGGACTTACTTCATCTTCATTTGAAATGGCAGGAAGATCTGGTTCTGGAATGATTATGCATTTAGATAAAGTTCCAGCACGAGAAGAAGGAATGACTCCTTATGATTTCATGCTTTCAGAATCTCAAGAAAGAATGCTTATTTGTGCTAAAAAAGGTTGTGAACAAGGTGTTATTGACATCTTTGAGAAATGGGAACTTGATGTTGCTGTTATTGGTGAAGTTACAAATACTGGAAATATGGAATTATTTTGGCATGGTGAAAAATGTGCTGAAGTTCCTGTTCAACCAGTTTCTGAACAAGCTCCAATTTTAGATAGACCAACTTCAAAACCTGCGTATTTAGATGGAATTGAAAATATCTCTTTAGATAAAGAACTTTCGAATCAAGCTGTTTTTGATGATTTATTTTCAGATATGGAAGTTGTTGATAAATCTTGGGTTTATTCTCAATATGATTCAATGGTTCAAACAAATACAATCAAAGGTCCAGGTTCTCTTGATGGTTCAAGTATCAGAATCAAAGAAACAGGGAAAGCTCTTTCTATGAGTGCTGATTGTAATACAAGACTTTGTTATATAAATCCAGAATTAGGAGCAGCAGCAGCTGTTATGGAATCTGGAAGAAATGTTGCAATGACAGGAGCAGTTCCAAAAGCAATTACAGATTGTTTAAATTTTGGAAATCCTACAAACCCAGAAGTTATGTGGCAATTTGCTGCATCTTGTGAAGGTATTAAAAGTGCTTGTAGAGCATTAAATACACCTGTAATTGGTGGAAATGTTTCTTTATATAATGAAACAAATGGAGTTGGAGTTTTCCCAACACCATCAATTGCAATGGTTGGAATAAATGAAGATGCTAATAAAGTATTACCATCAGCTCTTCAAGAAAATGGAAATATTTTATATCTTTTAGGTGAAACAAAATCTGAATTTGGTGCTTCTTTATATATGAAAAAGATGTATGGAAAAGTTGCTGGTGTTCACCCTGAAGTAAACTTTGAAAAAGAATTAGCTTTATGGAACACTGTAATTGAAGCAAATAAATTAGGTTTATTAAAATCTGCAAAAGATGTAAACATTGGTGGAATTGCAATAAGTGCATCAAAAATGGCAGTTGTGGGTAATAAAGGAATTGAGATATCAGTATCATTAAATGATTCAAAAGATATTTTCTCTGAGTCTTTAAGTAGAGCAATTGTTGAATTAAGACCTGAAAATTGTCAAGCATTTGAAAAAGTTGCTAAATCATTTAACATTGAATATACTAAAATCGGTCAAGTTGGTGGTGATAAAATTTCTATAAATGATATTTATAAAGATTTAGATAAAGCTAGTTTTGTTTATTTTAATAAATTTAGACAAGTGATTGAACAAGATTTATAATAAAAAGGATTTTTTCCTTTTTATTATTTTTTAGTTTTTAATATTCTTTTTTTCATTTCTTCATAATTAATAACTTCTAATCCTGATTGTATGTCTTCTTTTTGTTCATGTGCTCCAAAACCATAAGCCATTGGTGTAACATTCATAGTGTCGTAAAATGCATTTTTTGCATTTATCCATTTTGCAGTTTTTATATCATTTATCCATATTATTGCTTTATCTTGCCAGTCTATATTATGATCTTTAAACCATAAAATAGCGCAACCAATATCATCAAAAACTTGAGTTTTGCCGTCCATAGGATTTGTTACTTGTACGGTTTGATTTCTATCACTTACAACCATAACACATCTAGCACACATATCTCTATCCCAATGAATTTCTTTAACTTGGGTTGAAACTTTTTTTTCACAAGAACTTAGACTTATTATAATAAAAATAAAGCTTACTAATTTTATAATATTTGAATACATCTTAATCCTTTTTTACTATTTCATCACTAATGATTTTTCCTAAATCCATATAAACTTGACGATTAACAATATCTTTAATTTCATCAAGTCTATGAGTAACAAATAATAAAACCTTGTCATCTTCATTTTGCTCTAAAAGTCTATAAAAATCATCTCTAGCTTTTGGGTCTAAATTAGCTGTTGGTTCATCATAAATTATTATATTGCTCTTTTTTGCTAATGAAATGGCAATTAGCATTTTTTGTTTCATTCCCCCACTTAGTTTAAAAAATGATTTATTTAAATTTGCTGTAATATCCAATTTCATTTCATTTGCATAATGCATAATAAGTTCTTTATCTACATTTGAACTAGCTTGTATATATTGCATTAGTTCATTAAGGCTTAATTTTATTGGAGGTGGAAGTTGAGGAACAAAAGATATATGTTCTAATACTTTAACTCGGTCTTTAATAGGATTTAATCCATTTATTAAAACTTCACCACTATTTGGATGATAATATCCTAATATTGAGCGGATAAGTGTAGTTTTTCCCGCACCATTTGGTCCCATAAGTGCAATATATTCATTTTTTTTAAACTCTATATTTACATTATCAAGTGAAATATGTGAAGAGAATTTTTTTGTTAAATTTTTAACTTCAATCATTATACTAAGCCTTTTATTCTAAAGTCAAATTTCAATGCATCTGAATGACAAACATCAATACATCTCCCACAAAGTGTACAATCAGCCCCCGTTACATATTGAGTTTTTATACCTTTTTCTTTTCTTTCTTCATCATATTTTGCTTTTGTTAAATCCAATACTTGATTTTCAAAACATACATCATGACAAACCATACAATGATCACAATTATCATTCCATTGAACTCTTAAGGCACTAACTTTCCCAATATAACCGTATGTTGTACCAATTGGACAAAGATATGTACACCAAGCACGGCGTGAAAAAAATACTTCTATTAAAAATACTGCAAGAACCCAAACAAGTGCTAAACTCCAGCCATAAGTAATAAATCTACTCATTATTCCAACTACATTAAATGTTTCAAAAACTAAATATCCACTACTAAATGCAAGTATCATAAAAATAAACCAAAATATATGTCTGATTCTATGGTCAAACTTTCTCTCTTTTATGATTTTTTTAGTTACTAAACTATTGTGTAGTTTTTCTCCTATTTCACTTAATAATCCATAAGGACAAACCCAAGAACAATAAGTTCTTCCCCCTATAAAAAGATAAAATAATATAACAGTTACAGTTCCTATAATTATATTTATAGGTAAATGATAAGTTGCTAAAAACATCTGAATAGTCGTAAATGGGTCAATTAAATGAAAACCTAAAAATCTTGAACCATTAAGTGTTCCTTCAAGCGTTTGAATATCTATATGAAATGATAGAAAAAATAATAAATGAATTGAAATTATTATTATCCATCTTTTCATTCTATAAGAAAACTTATTTTTGCCATCTTTTGTCTTATCAAAAAAAGTTGATATAAAACTTGTATTTTTTATAGTTGCTCTACTATTCCATTTATCCATTTTATTTTCCTTTTTTGACTACTTAGTTAAAGCTTCTTTTTTATCTTTGAATCCTGCTATTTCTTTTGCAAAGTTTTTTAAATCTTCATCTTCAAGATTTATTAATAAACCTTTCATTATAAGGTTCTCTTTTCGTCCTGCTTTGAAATCAACTAAGTTTTTATATAAAATAGCTTCTTCTTGACCAAATAATTGAGGACCCATTAATTTTTTTCCATTTTGCATTCCAGAGCCATCAGCTCCATGACAAGAAGCGCATTTACCTTTATATTCATTTGAAACTTCGAATGTTGAAGCGTTACCTGCTTTATCTTTTAGAGTATTTAATTTCTCTTCATCTTCATTTTTTTGTTCTTGTTTCTCATTTGTAATTTTATGAGTAGAAGTATCTTTTATATACTTCATATCTTCAATAATATTTCCAGCTTCTCCACCTTGAAATGCTCTACCAACTAATAGTGTATATGCCATAAGACCTATAATAATTACTGTAAAAATAATAGCTAATGTATTTTTCATCTCATTCCTTTAATTTGTTTATTAAATTCAGAAATCTCATCTGCTAATTTTTTTATATTTTCATCTGACATTTGTTTTACTAAATCAGACATTAATACATTTGCATTCTTATCATTTTTGAATTTCATAATTTTATTAGTTATATAAGTAGAATCTTTATTTAATAAAGATGGTCCAATAATTCCATTTGCATAGTCATTATGACAAGCAGAACATTTAACGATAAACTCTTTACTCAAACTTTTAACCAATAATGAAATTTGTACTTTTTCATAAGGACTTCTTACATTTAAATTTGCATCAATAACAGTTCTTGATTTTTCTCTTATACTTGCATCTTCATTTGCAGGTTTTGAGTTAGGGTCATATTCACTTTTTACATTATATTCATAATAATAAGATTCTGCTTTAGTGTCTGTTTTTTCTTTTTCTGCAACTTTTATCTCTTTTGAATTTGCATTTTCTTCCGTCTCAATTTTTAAAGGAGCTTGTGTATTTTCAATTTTTGTTGAATTATTTTTTTCTTCTTGCTTTTTATTGTCACAGCCACTTATTAGTATAATTAATGCTGTACTTAATATAATCTCTTTTATCATGATTTTATTCCTTTAATATAGTAATCTTCGTAAGTTAATCTAGGTTTTACAACAATTGCAGCTTCAAAAGCTGGACATAATTCTTCACAAGCTCCACATCCAACACATTTATCATAAATTTCAGGTTTCATTCCATTTCCAAATGAAACCATAGAAATAGCACTACTTGCATTTGGAATAGGACACATATCTGCACAAATAGTACAAGGTTTACCCTCAAATTTATCTAATTTGTCTAAAATATCCTGTTCTAATTGTCTACTATTTGGATGAGAATGAATTCTTGTTATTTGCTCTTTAGTTACTAATTCATTTGTTATTGCTATACATTTATTTGGAAATTCTAATACTGCAATTCCCATTTTAATATCTTCTGGTTTTTCACAGGCATGATTAAGTGCTCCACTTGGACAGGCAAGTACGCAAGGAACGGCACTACAAGCATAACATCCTCTTTCTCTTGCATCAATATAAGGAGTTCCAATACCATGTCCTTTTGCCATATCTGATAGTTTGATAGAATGATAAGGGCAAACTTGTAAACATTGACCACACTTAATACATAAAGCTAAAAATTCTTTTTCACTAACAGCTCCAGGAGGTCTTAATTTCATTTGGGCTTGTAATGCATGAGGCGAAATTACAATTCCTGCTCCAAGTGTTAATCCTAATATTCCTAATGTTGAAAATTTTATGAAATCTCTTCTATCTTTTTGTAATTCTTTCATTCTAAATCCTTAGATTTTTAACTTAGGTTCTTTATCACTCATTAGAAAAACAGGCTGTGAAAAAGGTGCTAGTTTTGCTAAAAAATTCAAAAGAGAAATCACAGGTGAACCATAAAAAAACTTTATATTCGAATTATATGCCCACATTTGATCTGCATATTGATAGACTTTGTGAGGAGTATCACCTATATTATCTTTATTAATGTCAAAACCATTGTAGTTATCCCAATAATTGCCAACAATCTCATTTTGCTCTGTTTTTGCACCTCTACTATCATTTATAATATCTTCAATATTTCCTTGAAAGATATTATTTTTAACGACATTATTTTCACTTATTGAGTGAAAATGCAAAGCTTCTGAATTGTATAAAATCTTATTGTTTTCAACCCAATTATTTGTATCAGGTTCAAAAGGAGATCTATCTAAATATATTCCTTGTGCGCAATAAATAATGGTATTATCTTTTAGTGTCATATTTGATACATCTTTTAATCCAATACCCATTCCTGTTGCCCCAAGAGAACTTTGAATCACATTTCCAATTGCCGTTGTATCTTTACTATACATAAAAAATATTCCTACTGAATTTAATTTATAAGTGTTATTTTTTACAAGATTTTTACCAGCATGCATAAAATGTAACGAGTATCTATTTTGTTCACCATAATTATCTTCAATAGTATTTCCATGAGAATACCAAACAACCATATCTCTTGATTTAATTAATGTATTTTTTGAAACGATATTATCATTTGAATACCAAAGTCTAAGACCATCACCTCTTACACCTAATTCCAAATCTTTTGAAGTAATATAATTATTCGAAAAAATAGAATTATTTGTCATTGTAATATCTAATCCAAACAGTGAATCAGTTATCGTACAATCTGACACTTCAGATTGTTTTGAGTTGTTGATTTTTATTGCTGCATCTATTTGGTCGTGTCTATTTCCACTTCCTGTTATTGTCAAGTTTTTTAATGTAACATAAGGGCTAGTTACTAAAATTACAGTACCTTTTTGTTCCCCATCTATAATTACACCATCTTCTTTCCCAATAATTGAGATAGGTTTATTAATTATTATTGAACCTTTATAAACTCCTTTTGGAAGTTTTAAAATTGAACCTTCTTTCGCATTATCAATTGCTTCTTGCAAAATATTTGCATTTAATAAGTTATAAAAAATAAAGAAAAAAAGAATAATAATTTTTGACATTTTGTAACCTTATTTACTTGATTCTTTCATAGCTTTATTTCTTGCAAGTATTGCAAGAAGACTAAAAATTCCTATTAATAAAAGCATATAAAATCCAATTGTTGGATATGAATGGGTTGTAAACTGTGCAATTTTCCCATCACCAAAAACTGTTGGCATAAATGGTTTTATTTTAAATGCTCCCCAATCGTGAAGATTATGTCCAAACCAATATAACCAATATGAATAATCAGCTATAAATAATAATGGCAAAGATGCTGGAATAATCATGATATAAGTTAATATTTTTTTATTAAATAAAATAAAATAAATTATAAATAATGATAATCCTAAAAGAGCATAAATACCAATTTCTCGCTCGATTTGTCCACCTCTCCACATAGGATCCATTCCAACATAGTGGTTTATTGTATTCATTTCGTGAACTTCACCTGAAAATCCATCAAAATGAAAAAATACAGGAATTCCCTCAGGAAAAGCCACTTTAGGATAGTTTGGAGCTTCTAATGAACAAGACCAAATAGGAAGAGAAGCTACTCCAATTTCAGATGATGTTTTAATCATCTCTTTTAGATTATTTTGTGCTTCAGCAGGAGTAGTTGTACTTTTATATCTTCCTTGATTATAAAAATTCCAAACTTTTATAGCTAAAGTAGATATTTCTTCTTTTTTATCATCATGAATTTTATTTAATGTTCCATGAAAAGCTATCATTGGAAAAGTAAAAGATAAAGTCATAATTAATAGTGCAAGAGAAGCAAATATTTTTGATTTTAAAAAACTAGGATGCATTAGAAATTCCTTTCTTTGGAGTTTTAAAGTATAACTTAAACTTATAATTTATACTTTAGGACTTCTTATAATAGTAGAATAACATAATTAAATTTTTTTTATATTGATGCTTATCAATATAAAAAAGGAAGAATTTTATTCTTCCTTTTTATTATCAAACTAAATAAATCTTAGAAAAGATTTGCATTTTCCTCAACCCATTTTAGATATTCAATTATATCTTTAGTCTCTTTTTCACTCATATGTTGATTAGGCATTTTTAGATTAAAGAAATCAATCATACCTTTTACATAAGGATCAGTGTACATTTTTTCAGGGTCTAAAATGAAGTTAGTAACCCATTTTTCACCATTTTCATGTCTTTGTAAAACTCCAGTTAAATCAGGTCCTGAAGAAACTTTTCCAATAACATGGCAACCATTACATCCACCTTCTGCGAATGTTTTTTCACCTCGTGCTGCTTCAGCTGATTGTTTAGTAGCAATTAATTTTACTAATGTATCTTTTGCTCTAATACCAACATCTGCTGTTTTAACCATAAGTTGCCAAATCATATTTTCATATAAAATCGCTTTTTCCATATCTCCAGCTTTTACAGCTTCATCAGATAATTTTTTCTGTGCAGGAATTTTTCCATATTGATCAAGTGCATCTGTAACTAAATCAGCTACAGCTTTATGGTCACCAAATTTATTATCTTTTAAGAACTTAACAACACTTTGAATAACTGCGTCAGTTGCTGTATTAACAGATACTGTTTTGTCATATTCAGCTTTTAGTTGCTCAGGACTCATTGTTTGCATTTTTAGTTTTTGAGCACTTTCATATTTTTTATTAGGATCTTTAACCATTAAATAACCCATCATTTCTAAGTGAAGTGCAGAACAAAACTCTGTACAATAATAAGGGAAAACACCTTCTAAATCAGCTGTAAATTCAAAAGTTGAAGTTTCACCTGGTTCTAAAGATGTATGTAAATTATAATCATTTATAGTAAATCCATGTGTTTCATCTTGAGCTCTTTCAAGATTAGTCATATATAAAGTAACTTTGTCACCTTTATTAACTGTAATTCTTTCAGGATTAATATGAGATCTTACTAATGTTGAATAAATAGTAACATGATTTCCATTTCTTTCTATTCTTTCTTGACCAGCTAAAGTTTTACCAATATGTTGTTCACCTGTTTTAGTATTTGTACCCATGTCGTATCTAACTTTTGGGTGTAATTTACTAGCTCTTATTGAAACAGCTTGGTGAGGTTCACCTAAAGGTAAAGGCATATCAACAAGTAAATCCATTGATTTCCCAGAAATATCAATTAATTGATGATTTTGTGGATGTAAAGGTCCTACATTTTGAAATCTATCAATTGATAATTTATTTAATGCAATGATATATTTCCCTTGTGGATCAGCAGATTTTCCTTCCATTCCAGCCAAGTGACCAATGTTATAGTGAACATTTACTTTATCAAGAACTTTTAAGTTTTTATAATTCCATTTAACAACTTGTGAATCTACATATAATGATGTATAAACTTCACCATCAACAGGAGAAAATTGAGTATGAAGAGGTCCCAGTCCAAGTTCAGCTTGTCCATGTAGAGATTTTTTCATATCTAAAATTGGAATACCATAAGGGTCTTTTCCAATATACTCTTTTTTATCAATTTGTTCTTTTATTTTTTTGAAGTCATAAACAGAAGCATGAGTATCAAGTTTTCCACAAACAATTAAATATTTTCCATCAGGAGATACATCAACTCCGTGTGGAGATTTTGGTTCAGGAATTAAGAATAATGCTTCATTTTTAACAGCAATATCCATTGGAATAATTTTATGGTCATTTATGATTTTTACATTTTTAGGATCTTTTGCAACTTCTGCAAGTTTTTGCCAGTTATATACATGTAAAAAGTCAGTGTCATTTCTACTCATACCAGCTTCATTTGGTGGCATACCAACTTCAATTCCACCTGTGTACATTTCTGTATTAAATGAGTTTGTAAATCCCCATCCGTAACTTTCACCTTTTCCAGCATCACTTAAATCTTGGTTATAAGGAGGCATTTCAATTGTGAATGAGTCTTTTGGCATAATTCGACCGATTTTATCGTCGAATTTCCACATAGTAACTCCACCTCGGTAAGTCTCTTTATAGTCTTCAATTGGATGATAGTTATTGTCATAAGGTGCACCATATTGTGATGCTTCAATTATATATTCTGAGTTTGGAGTAAAAAAAGCTCCTCCGTGATTAGATTTAAATACAGGGTTAGGTACGATTTGTTTTGTTTCAAAATCTTCTAAGTCAATAATTGCAATTCTTGGATTTGCTTTATCATTAATAGCTAACCATTTTCCATCATATTTTCCATCTTTTTCAGATAGTGCAGGGTGATGAGTATCTCCCCAGTTTATCTCTTTTCCTCTAATATTTCCTTGTCTTAATACTTCTAATGAATCTTTATCATAACCGTATCCTTGCCAAGGTTCAGGTGTAAATACACCAATATATTTTAAAATTCTCATAGATGGAACACCATAAACAATTACTTGTCCACTTTGTCCACCTGAACTAAATACAACAAATTCATCTTTAACCCCTGATGGATTATAAGTTTTTGCCGCACGGATTACATCAATTTCAGATAAACCTCTATCTTTCATTACTTTAGATAATTCCACATCAGCAGCTAACAGTGCAGTAGTTGCGATGGTTGTACCTAATAGTAATGAAGATATTTTACTAATTACAGGTTTCATGTTGTTTTCCTTTCCTTGTGTATTAGATTTTTTAATACCTAGTCTATTAAATATCATACACATTCTAACACTTAGAAAAACACATAAAAATGACCTATATCAAGAAATTGTTAATTATTTGTTAATTCTATTATAATAATTAAAGTTATTAGATTCTTCCATTTAATAATCTAATTAATGAATTTTTTACTTCTAAAAAGCTAAAAACCCTTTTTCCATCATTGGTTTTGGCATATTCTTCAGCAGTTTTTTTAGATTCAAAAACGACTAAATCATCACCAGCTGGAGATGTTTTGTTTGAACCATATACAAAAAATGCTTTTTGTGCATCAATAATTTTTAATGTTTTATAATCAGTAACTAAAATATTTTGGAAATCTGATAAACTTTTGATTCCAAAAGCACTCCACTTGTCTTCTGTATAATAAAACTCAAACATTGATTTTGGTGAGCAAAAGAATATGCTTCGTCCATCTTTTAAATCAATTTTACTTGCCCAAGAAGGGTTTTCATATAACTTTATCTTTCTTATTTCGCATGAAGTTTCTTTTGTAAAATTTAGTTCATATTTGATTTCATTTGCAAAACTTGAAATGATAAATAGACCAAAAACTATAAATAAACTTAAAATACTTTTTTTCATAATTAACCTTTTATTTGAATTTTATACTAAATCTTTTTTTGAAAATATTCTATAACCTAAAATCGCAAATAAGATGCCTAAAATTGTAGGATATAAAATAGAAAACATAACAAATGTAGATTGTTTAAATGTATCTAAAATGTAAAATGCAACAGGTCCCATAACTGTTAATTCAGGATCAAATAATGAAATTGCTGCAACTCTAAATATTTCCATTGGATTTGCAAGTGCAAGTGCAATAATAAATGATTCTTCAAATCTATTTTGTAACATTAAAGATATTAATGCAATATCAATAAATGCTAATAAAAAAATCCATATAAAAAATGAAATTCCAAGAGCAACTTCACTTGATTTTACAAAAGAAGATATAAAAAATGCTGTTCCTAAAAAAGCAGATGAAAGAGCAAATAATAATCCAGAATAAAGAAAAAATATTCCCCAAGGAACAGAAGCACCAATAATTGCACCATAAATTACAGCAAATATCATTGCAAAAAATACAGGTAAGAACACAGTAATGAATCTACCTAATATTTTTCCCCAATAATATTGTTTTAATGAAATAGGAAAAGATAACATATATTCCAAAATATGATTATCTCTATCTCCTGAGATTGATCTAACCGTTGTTATTAAAATGAAAATCGGTAAAATAACAATAGTTACTTGAATATACATAAGTAATAATCTACTTAATCCACTAAATCCCATTACTTGAGATTGAGTAACTCCAGCTATAAAAAATAGAGCTATCATTCCGCCAAAAACGAGTGAATAAACAACAAACCATTTTGCTCTGATTGATTCTTTTAAGTCTAAATATGCAATTAGTATTAAGTTTTTCATAATTACCTACCTTATTATTCGGGTATCTTAACATATAATTATCATAGGAATGATTGACATATATCAACGAATAATTTTATTATGAAAGCTATCCCTAACAAATAGTTTTATATAATCACGGCTAATGAAAAAAACAAAATTGCTTTAAAGTGATTAAATACATTATCAAAGGGTATGCATAAATGAGAGCATTAATTAGTGTTAGTGACAAAAGTGGTGTTGAAAATTTTGCCAAAGAGCTTATAACATTAGGTTATGAAATCATTTCAACAGGTGGAACATATAATAAGTTAAAAGATGCAGGAATTGCTGTAATTGAAGCAAATGAAGTTACAAAATTTCCTGAGTGTTTTGAAGGAAGAGTTAAAACTTTAAATCCTTATATTCATGGTGGAATTTTACATAGACGAGATAAACAATCTCATCTTGACCAAGCTCGTGAGTTAGGTGTTGAGGGAATTGATTTAGTTTGTGTAAATCTTTATCCATTTAAAGCAACTATTGAAAAAACTGATGACTTTGAAGAGATTATAGAAAACATTGATATTGGTGGACCAGCGATGGTGCGAAGTGCTGCGAAAAACTTCGATTCTGTTATTATTGTTACTGATGTAATTGATTATGATTTAGTTTTACAAAATCTTAAAAATGATACAAACACTGTTGAATTTAGAAGAGATATGATGATAAAAGCTTATGAACATACAGCTGCTTATGATTCAATGATTGCAAATTATATGAACAAAAGATTTAATGGTGGATTTGGAGCAAAACAATTTATCGTAGGTTCTAAAGTATTTGATACAAGATATGGAGAAAATCCTCATCAAAAAGGTGCTTTATACGAATTTGATACACAGTTTTCAAATAAATTTAAAACTATAAAAGGTGAAGCATCATTTAATAATATGGGTGATATTTCAGGAGCTGCAAAAATTGCTGCTGCTTTTGGAAAAGATAAAGCTGTTTGTATTGTAAAACATGGAAATCCTTGTGGATTTGCTATTAAAGATACACTTTTAGACTCTTATGTTGAAGCACTTAAATGTGATCCTGTTTCTGCATTTGGTGGAGTTGTTGCAGTTAATGGATGTGTTGATAAAGAACTTGCAGAAAAAATGAATGAAATTTTCTTAGAAGTTATATTTGCAGCTAGTTTTACTCCCGAAGCTGTTGCTGTATTTGATTCTAAAAAAAGAATTAAACTTTTTGAGCAAGGAACAACATATTTAGAACTTGCAAATGATATTATTGACTTCAAAAGAGTTGATGGTGGATTTGTATTCCAAGATGCTGATAAAGTAAAAGAAGATGAAGTTAGAAGTTCTGAATTAAAATCAAAAAGAATCGCAACGGAACAAGAAGTAAAAGATATGGAAATCGCATATAAAATTGCTAGTTTAACAAAATCAAACTGCGTAGTTTATGTAAAAGATTCTGCAATGGTAGCCGTTGGTATGGGAATGACTTCAAGAGTTGATGCTTCTAAAGCTGCTTTAAGAAAAGCAGAAGATATGGGAATAGATGTTACAGGTGCTGTTTTAGCTTCTGAAGCATTTTTTCCATTTAGAGATAGCATTGATGCAGCAGCAGAGGCTGGTGTTAAATGTGTAATTGAACCAGGTGGAAGTATCAGAGATGATGAAATTATTGAAGCTGCAAATGAGTTTGGTATTGCTTTATATTTCTCAGGGATTAGACACTTTTTACACTAACAGTTAATAAAATAACATCATAAATTTAGGTAAATTTATGATGTTATTTGAATAATTTTTTGCTATACTCTAACAATTTCATTTAGAGGTAAAGCTTGAATTATTCAAATAAAACTAAAATTCTACTACTACTTATAATTTTACTTTCTCAAACATTATTTGCAAAAGAGCTAAAAAAAGTTACTCTTCAATTATCTTGGTTAGACCAATTCCAATTTGCTGGATATTATATGGCAAAACAAAAAGGTTTTTATGAAGAATTAGGGCTTGATGTTGAAATAAAACCTTTTGAATTTGGTATTGATATTCCAAAAGAAGTAAATGATGGAAAAATAGATTTTGCAGTAGGGCGTGAAACTTTAATTTTAGAGCGAATAAAAAATCCAAATATAGTTGCTTTGTATGCTTTATTTCAATCTACACCTTTAATATTAATAAGTACAAAAGAATCAGGAATTAATAGTATAAATGATTTTTCCAATAAAAGAATAATGACAACTATTGATGATGCAAGTGAAGTTTCATTAAAAGCGATGATTGCCTCAAATAAAATAAAACTTGAAAATCTTACTTTTTTAAAACATACTCATAATATTGATGATTTAATAAATAAAAACACTGATGTTATTTCTGCATATATTTCAAAATCTCCATATATTTTGCAAGAAAAAGGCGTTGAATATAACATTTTTGACCCTAAAAAGTATAATTTTGATATGTATAGTGATATGTTATACACAAATCAAAATATTATAAATTATGATTTAAATACGGTTTTATTATTTAAAAAAGCTTCATTAAAAGGTTGGGAATATGCTTATTCAAATCTTGAAGAAAGTGTAGATGTAATATATGATAAATACAATACTCAAAATTTACAAAAAAATGAATTACTATATGAAGGAAAAGAGTTAAAAAAATTATCTTATTTTAAAACTTCAAATTTAGGTGAAATTAGAAAAGATAAAATTCAAAGAATTTATGATTTATATAATGTTATGGGATTAGTTCCAAAAGCTATAAATTTAGACAATTTTATTTTTGATATTAATAGTTTGAATGATTTTACTTTTTCGCAAGAAGAGAATAAATATATTGAGCAAAAAGATAATATAAAGATGTGTGTAATTCCAAATTCTATGCCATATAGTGATATAAAAGATGGTAAAGCTATAGGATTTGTTGCTGATTATATAAGTTTAATTGAAAAAAAGATAAAAAAACCAATAGTCTTGATTCCCACAAAAAGCTGGGCAGAATCTTTTGAGTTTGCAAAAGAGAGAAAATGTGATATTTTATCTTCTGCAATGTGGACAAAAGAGCGTGAAAATCAATTTACTTTTACAAAATCTTATATAGATATACCTTTTTTGCTTTTAACTAAAAATGGTAATTCTTTTATAAATAATTTATCAAGTATAAAAAATAAAAAAATTTCGATTGTTGAAGATTATGCAATTGTAGAAATATTGAAAAACAAATATAAAGACATAGAATTTGTAACTGTTAAGAATATAGATGAGGGATTAGAAAAAGTTTTAAGAAATGAAACTTTTGGTCATATAGATGCAATCTCAACAGCTTGGTATAAGTTGCAAACAAAATATTTAACACAACTTTCTATTTCTGCAAAATTAGATGAAGTTTCAAAATTTTCAATTGCTGTAAGAAGTGATGATAGTATTTTATACGAAATCTTGCAAAAAGCAGTTTTAAGTATTGATGATTTTGTAAAAGAGGAATTACTTAATAAATGGGTATCAGTTGAGTATAAAAAGGAGTTTGATTACTCTATTTTATGGAAAATTTTATTTGTTCTTCTTGTAATTATCATAGCTGTGGTTTATAAACAAATACTTTTAAGAAATGTAAATAACTCTTTAAAAGAAAAAGTAGAAGAAAAAACAAAAGAGTTAAGACAAATAAATAGTGAACTAGAAATTAGAATCAAAGAAGAAGTAGAAGAAAATTTGAAAAAAGACAGACTTTTATCTCAACAACAAAAAATGGTTTCAATGGGACAAATGATTGAAAATATAGCTCATCAATGGAGACAACCACTATCTTTGATTACAACGGGAGTAAGTGGAATTAAATTGAAAAAGCAGTTAAATGATTTGGATGATGATTTCTTTTATGATACTTTAGATTCAATTTTAAATACTTCGAAATATTTATCAAATACAATTGATGATTTTAGATATTTTTTTAAACCACAAAAAGAAAAAGAGATTTTTTATTTAGAAGAATGTTGTAGAAAAACTATAGACTTGATGAATCCAAATTTTTTGAATAAAAATATTCAAATAAATTATAAAATGGAAAATATTCAAATTTCAGGATATGAAACTGAATTAATTCAAGTTTTAATTAATATTTTAAATAATTCAAAAGATGCATTAGAACTTTTAAATGATGAGAAACTTATATTTATTGATATTTTTATGGAAAATGAAAAAGCTATTATTGAAATAAAAGATAATGCTGGTGGAATAAATGAAGAAATTATGGATAAAATTTTTGAACCTTATTTCACAACAAAACATCAATCTCAAGGAACAGGAATAGGTTTATTTATGTGTAAAGAGATAATAAATAAGCATATGAATGGACAAATGAATGTTTCAAATAAAAGTTTTGAATATAAAAATGAGATTTATAAAGGTACTTTAACTAGAATTACTTTAGAAAATATAGTAATAAAGGTTCAATAAACTTTATTTAGTATGTAATAATCTTTAGATATAATTGCCAATAAAATACAATTAGGAAAGCTATTGACTTGGTTAGAACTTGATAAAGAATATGTTTGGCATCCTTATAACTCACTTCCGTCTAAAACAAAAATATTACCCGTAATTTCTACAAATAAAACTTCAATTTTTTTAGAAACAGGAGAAGTTTTAATTGATGCCATGAGTTCGTGGTGGAGCGCAATTCATGGATATAATCACCCAAAATTAAATGATGCTTTAAAAAAACAAGTTGAAATTATGCCTCATATTATGTTTGGAGGACTAGCCCATGAACAAGCTAGTTTACTTTCTAAAAAACTAGTAGATTTAACAGGACTTCATAGTATTTTTTTATGTGATAGTGGCTCTGTTTCAGTTGAAGTTGCACTAAAAACTGCAATTCTTTATCAAAAAGCAAAAGGTTTAAAAAAATATAAATTTTTAGCTCTTGAACACTCTTATCATGGTGATACTTTAGGTGCTATGAGTGTTTGTGATCCACAAAATTCTATGCATAGTATTTATGGTTCATATATGAGTGAGCATATTTTCACAAAAGCTCCTAAATTAGGATTTTTTAGTAATTGTGAAGAAGAAATAAAAGTTTTAGAAGATAACTTTGAAAAATATCATAAAGAAATAGCAGGTTTTATTGTTGAACCAATTGTTCAAGGTGCTGGTGGAATGAGAATATACAACCCTCAATATCTAAAAAAAGCACGAGAATTATGTACAAAGTATGATGTGTTATTAATTGCAGATGAAATAGCAACAGGTTTTGGACATACAGGACTTATGTTTGCCTATGAACACGCAGATATTAAACCTGATATTCTAACCATTGGAAAAGGCTTAACAGGCGGTTATATGACAATGGCTGCTATGATTACTACAAGAAATGTAAGTGAAATTATATCAAACAGTGAAATTGGAGTGCTTATGCATGGACCAACTTTTATGGCAAACCCATTAGCTTGTAGTGTTGCAAATGCTAGTATTGATTTATTATTAGAATCAAACTGGCAGGAAAATGTAAAAAATATAGAATCTATATTTTCAGCTGAGTTAAAAGCTGCAAAAGAGTTAAAGTTAGTAAAAGATGTAAGAAATATTGGAGCTATTGGAATTATTGAATTAAAAGATGATAGTTATGCACAAGAAGTACAAGATTATTGTGTAAAAAATGGTGTTTGGATAAGACCATTTGGAAAACTGATTTATTCAATAGTTGCTTACACAATAAAAGAAGAAGATTTAAGAATAATAGTAAAAACAATGATAAATGCAATTAAAAATATAAAAGAAAAAAAATGAAAAAAGAAAATTTAAAAAAGTTAATATCAAACTTACCAAAACATCCAAATATTCTAGGAAGAGAAAGATTTTTCAATAGTGCGGTTTTAATTCCTCTTATAAAAATAAAAGGTGAATATCATTTATTATTTCAAAAAAGAGCAGCAAATATTAGACAAGGTGGAGATATTTGTTTTCCAGGTGGTGGCTTTGAAATAGGTGTTGATAAAAGTTTTAAAGATACAGCTTTAAGAGAAACTTTTGAAGAGCTAGGAATTAAGAAAAAAGATATAAAAGTTTTAGGACAACTGGATACTTATGTAGCTCCAATTGGTGCAATTATTGAATCTTTTGTTGCAAAGGTAAAGAAAAAAGCTTATAAAAATATGAATGTAGATTTTAATGAAGTTGAAAAAACTCTTCTTATTCCTCTTTCATTTTTTAAAGAACATGATGCACAAGAATATACTTTAGCTCAAGAAATTCAACCTTATAAAATTAATGAAAATGGTGAAAAAGAGATTTTCTTTCCAGTTGAAGAATTAGGACTTCCTGATGCTTATAAAAAACCATGGGGAAATAAAAGACATAAAGTTTGGGTTTATAAATATGAAGGTGATGTTATTTGGGGAATTACTTCTGTGATTATAAAAGATTTATTGGAAAAATATTAAAATGAATAAAATCTTATTTGAAAATAAAGAGATATTTCCATCAAAAGTTGTATGTATTGGACGAAACTATATTGAACATATAAAAGAGTTGAAAAATGAAGTTCCAGAAGATATGGTCTTTTTTATAAAACCAAATTCGGCAATTTCAAATAGATTAGTTTTTCCAAAAGAGCAAAAATCTTGTCATTATGAAGCTGAAATTTCATTTTTAATTGAAGACAATAAGATTATAGCTATTGGATTTGGACTTGATTTAACACTTAGAGAAATTCAAAGTAAATTGAAACAAAAAGGTCTTCCATGGGAGAGAGCAAAAGCTTTTGATGGTTCAGCTGTATTTTCTAAATTTATAAGTTTTAAAGAAGATATATCGAAATTAGGAATCGAACTTTATAAAAATGGTGAATTAAAACAAAAAGGCGATATTTCTATGATGATAAATAAACCTTTTTCAATTATAAAAGAAGCGAATACTTTTTTGAGTCTTGAAGATGGAGATATTTTGATGAGTGGAACACCAGCTGGTGTTGGCGAATTTAAAATAGGTGATATTTTTCTTGGGAAATTATTATTTGATAATAAAAATATTCTAGAAATGGAGTTTATTGTTAGTTAAAAAAAGAGTATTTTTTTATGTTATAATAATTAATATTAACTTTAAGTTAGGCTTAAGATGAAATATTTAATTATTCTAATTTTTTTTGTTTCTACACTTTTCTCAAATATACAAAATAATCAATCACTTTTTACTCAAGAAGAACTAGAATGGATAAAAAATAATCCAACTGTAAAAGTTGGAATTGATGCAAACTGGCCACCTTTTGAGTATATGAATGATAAAGGAGAATATCAAGGAATAGCTTCTGATTATTTAAATATACTTAGTAATTATACTGGCTTAAAATTTGAACTAAATGCAAGTGATTGGTATAGCGTAATCTCACAAATCAAAGATAAAAAATTAGATATGTTATCTTGTGTTGCAAAAACACAAGATAGAGAAGAATATTTAAATTATACAACTGCATTTTTAAATATTGATGTTGTTGTTATTGCAAAAAAAGAATTAAAAATCACAAACTTTGATGAAATAAAAAATTATACAGTTGCTGTTCAAAAAGGTAATTTTGTTTATGAAAAAGTAATAAAAAAATATCCCAATATAAAATTTGTTTTTGCCTCATCAAATAAAGAAGCATTTGATATGGTGTCTTATGGCAAAGCTGATATTTTTATTGGAAATATGCCTGTGTTTTCGTACTTTGTAGAAAAAGAAATGTATACAAATATTGAAGTTAAATTCAAAGCAGAATTTGACAAAATTGATTTATCAATGGCTGTTTTAAAAGAAAATAAAACTTTATTTAATATTATTCAAAAAGTTATGCCTTTAATTATTGAAGAAGAAAAAGAGAAAATAAATAAAAAATGGATATTTGAAACAGAAAAAGAAAAACAAGCAATTAATTTTACAAAAGAAGAAATAAAATGGATAAAAGAAAACCCAAAGATTAAAATTTCAGGAGATGCCTTTTGGCCTCCTTACTCTTTTTATGATGAAAATGCAAAGTATATAGGAATAATTCCTGATATTGTTGATGAAGTATTTAAGCATACTAGTTTTGATTTAGAATATATAAAAACTAATTCTTGGTCTGATACGATTAATTTAATAAAAGATAAAAAGATTGATTTAATTGATGCAATATCTTATTCTCCATCAAGAGGAGAATATTTGAATTTTTCTAATAAATATATCGGTGCTGAAATAGTAATAATTGCAAATAATAAAGAAAACAATTATATTAACTCTTTTAATAACATTATTGATAAAAATATAGCAAGTGTAAAAGGTTATTCAATAATAGAAGAGATAAAACGAGATTTTCCTCAAATTAAAAATATCAAAGAGTATGATAATTCATTGGAAGGTTTAAAAGAATTGTCAAATTCTCAGATTGATTATTTTATTTTAGATATTCCATCTTTTGAATTTTATAGTAAAAAATATGGTTTGAGTAATTTAAAAATCGTAGGACCAACAGGTTATAACTATAATTATGGCTTTGGTATAAATAAAGATAATCAGCAATTAGTTTCTATTTTAAATAAATTATTGAATAATATTTCAGTAGAAAAGAAAGATGAAATTTATAGAAAATGGATAAAAATAGATTATAAACAAAAGATTGATTATGACTTAATTTGGAAAATATTAAGTATTTCATTAATTATTTTATCTGTTATATTTTATTGGAATAGAAAACTAAAACAAGAGATTAGTGAAAAAGAAAAAATCCAAGAAAAGCTAGAATTAGAACAAAATAATATAAAAGCTTTAAATGAAGAGTTAAAAAAAGCAAAAGACATAGCAGAAAATATATCAAAACAAAAAAGTGAATTTTTAGCAAATATGAGTCATGAAATAAGAACGCCAATGAATTCAGTAATAGGTTTTACAGAAATTTTGGATAAAGAAATAACAAATCCTCTACATAAAGAGTATTTAGAGTCAATAAAAAAAGGTGGGAATGCGCTTTTACGAATTATAAATGATATTTTAGATTTATCAAAAATTGAAGCTGGAAAACTTGAAATAAGAAATGAATCACTAAATCCAACAAATATTTTTTTAGAAATTGAATCAATATTTCATGCAAAAATAATAAGTAAAAATATCATATTTATAGTTGATATTGATAAAACAATTCCTAAATATATAATAATTGATGGAGTTAGAATCCGACAAATTTTATTTAATCTAATTGGAAATGCAATTAAATTTACTCAAAATGGTTATATAAAACTAAAAGTTGAAAATGTTTATAAAGATAATATTAAAAGTAAAATCGACTTAATTTTTAGTGTTGAAGATACAGGAGTTGGAATAGATGAAAAGAACTTAGAAAGTATTTTTAATGCTTTTGAACAACAAGAAAATCAAGATGTTGCTAAATATGGGGGAACAGGATTAGGTTTGGCCATTTGTACAAAACTAGTTAAAATGATGAATGGAGAAATAAAAGTAGAAAGTAAAAGAAATAAAGGTTCAACTTTTACTGTAATTTTTAGAGATATTCCAGTCAGTGCCATCGAAGTTGAGGTAGTTTCTTCAAAACTAAAAGCTTCAAATATTGTATTTGAAAAAGCTGTTATACTTGTAGTTGATGATATTTTAGAAAATAGAAAGTTGGTACAAGCTAGTTTAAAAGATTTTGATATTGATTTAATAATGGCACAAAACGGTCAAGAAGCAATTGATTTATTAAAAAATGTAAATGTAAATTTGATATTAATGGATTTAAGAATGCCTGTTATGGATGGATATGAAGCAGCTACAATTATTAAAAGTGATGAGAGATTAAAAAATATTCCTTTGATTGCATTAACAGCTTCTGTTATGGGAAAAGATTTGGAAAAAGTATCAGAATTTGGTTTTGATGGATATTTAAGAAAACCAGTAATTATAGATGATTTGATTGAAGAATTAGCCAAATATTTAAAATATCATACTATTTATGAAGAGATAAAAGAAGAAAATAATTCAAGAATTATAGATTTAGAAAAATTAAAAATAGTAATTAATGAGTTAGAAAATGCTTTAAAACAAGAGTGGTTAGATATAAAAGATAAAGGAGATTTTTCTTTAATAGAAGAGTTTGCTTCAAAATTATGTGAATTAGCATTAAAAGAAGATATTTATTTATTAAAAGATTATTCTACTGAAATAATGAAAAATATAGAATCTTTTGATATAGAAAAAGTTGATTATTTAATGAATACATATTTAGAATTAATAGATAATTTAAAGGCTAAACTTGGAAACTGAAAGCAAAATTTTAATAGTAGATGATATATCAAAAAATATCCAAATGGCAATGAATATTTTAAAAAATGAAGGTTATAAGATGTTCTATGCTAAAAGTGGTGAAATGGCACTAAAGTTAGTAGATGAACATAATTTTGATTTGATATTATTGGATATAATGATGCCTGATATGAATGGTTTTGAGGTTTGTAGTAAATTAAAAAATGAAGCTAGAACTAAAAAAATCCCAGTAATATTTTTATCAGGAAAAGATTCTTCACAAGACATAGAACAAGCTTATGAATGTGGTGGAATTGATTATGTGGTAAAACCTTTTATTACAATAGAATTGATTACTAAAGTGAACTCTTATGTTAGATTAAAACAATTAGAAGATAAATTTGAGATTTGTAAAGGCTAAAATATGAATAAAAAATATGAAAATAAAATTTTATTAGTTGATGATGATCCTAAAAACTTACAAGTTGCAATGAATATTTTAAAAGATTATAATGTAATTTATGCACAAAGTGGAGAAAAAGCTTTAGAGTTATTGGATAAAAATAAATTTGATTTAATCTTACTCGATGTTGTAATGCCAATAATGGATGGATATTATGTTTGTTCAAAAATAAAAGATAATGAAAAAACAAAAAAAATTCCAATAATTTTTCTAACAGTAAAAGATGATGAAAAAGATATTGTAAAAGGGTTTGAATTAGGTGCTGTTGATTATATTGTAAAACCATTTTATAGTGAAGTTTTACTAAAAAGAGTTGAACTTCATCTAAAATTAGCAAGTGCTATGAATAAAATTGAACAAATGAATGTGAATTTAAATGAAATTGTAAATGAACAAGTAATGCAACTAAGACAAAAAGACGAGATAATTGTACAACAATCAAAAATAGGTGCAATGGCATCAATAATTGATGTTATATCTTTGCAATGGAAACAGCCTCTTGATAAAATAAAACTTTATTTACAATCGTTAGATTTAAGATTAGTAAATATAGATGAGTTTAAATCTGATGATATTTTCAGAAAAACTTTAGATGAAATAAATAAATTAGATGAAATTATGGATGATTTTCATAAATTTTTTAATAATCAGAAAAATAAAGAAGATGTAAATCTAAAAGTATCTTTAGATAATGCTATTTTTTCATTAAAAGATGAATTAAATGATTTTAATATAAATTTGAATATAAAAGGTGATAATTTATTATTATTAAATATTGTATTTGATGAAATAAAACATATTTTTCATAAATTAATATCTAAATCTATAGAAAATTTTAAAATAAGTACATCTTTAGAAAATAAACAAATAGATGTTGATTTTGAAGAAAAAAATGGAATAATTTATATTATTTATAGTGATAATGCAAATAATTATGATAAAAATCAGATGGAAAGATATTTTTCAACTTCAAGTTCTTTTAAATATAGTAATTTTGATTTTGGTTTTTATTTGGTAAAAGTATTTGTTGAGAAAAATTTTGGATTATTAAGTGTTGAAAAAACAGAAGATGGAATAAAATATATAATAAGATTTGATAAATAAAGGAAAATATATAATGAAATATAATGAATTAAATGATGAAGAAAAATATGTAATAGAAAATAAAGGAACAGAATATCCATTTTCAGGGAAATATGATGATTTTAATGAAAAAGGAATTTTTACTTGCAAAAAATGCGATGCACCACTTTATAAATCAGAAGATAAATTCAAATCAGGTTGTGGATGGCCAAGTTTTGATGATGAAATAAAAGGTGCTGTAAAAAGAGTTCCAGATAAAGATGGAAGAAGAGTAGAAATAGTTTGCTCAACTTGTGGAGCTCATTTAGGTCATGTTTTTGAGGGTGAAAGATTAACTTCAAAAGATACAAGACATTGTGTGAATTCTATTTCTTTAAACTTTGAGGCAAAAGCATGATTATCCCACAAATAAACATCGCAATGCTTATAGATTGTGATAATGTAAGTGCTAAATATATTGATAGTATCATAAATGATTTATCAAAATATGGAACTATAAATATCAGAAATGCTTACGGAAATTGGAAAGATAAAAGACTTCAAGGTTGGGAAGATATTTTACATAAATATAATATAAAACCAATCCAACAATTTGCCTACACAAAAGGTAAAAATGCAAGTGATATTGCAATGGTTATTGATATTATGGATTTATTATACACAAGAAACTTAGGAGCTTTAGCTCTTGTAACAAGTGATAGTGATTTTACTCCTGTGGTTTCGCGAATCTTATCAAATGGAATTACAGTTTATGGATATGGAGAAGAAAAAACTCCTGAATCATTTGTAAATGCTTGTTCTCAGTTTATTTATGTGGAAAAACTTTTTGATTATACAAAAGAAGATGTGGCAAGTCCAAGTTCAAATAATAGTAAACTAACAAAAGTACAATTAAGAAAAGATACAAAACTTGTAGCACTTTTAAGAAAAGCAGCGGAGCAAACCTCAGATGATAGTGGTTGGTCAAATATCGCAGCTGTTGGTTTATACATAAATCAAAACTCATCATTTTCTCCTATTAATTATGGATATAAAAAACTGGGTGAATTAATAAAAGCAACTGAATTATTTGATGTAAGAATATTAGGTGAAAATAAAACAGTTATGTTAATAAGAGATAATAGGAATTAAAATGCAAAATCAAAATATTAAAAAGGCATATTTTGCAGCTGGGTGTTTTTGGGGAGTTGAATATCATTTTGAAAAATTAAAAGGTGTAATTTCTGCAATTTCTGGTTATATGGGTGGACATATAGAAAATCCAAGTTATCAAATGGTATGTACTGGTTTCTCTGGTCATTTAGAAGTTGTTGAGGTTTCCTATGATGAAAATATTGTTTCTTTTGAAACATTAAGTAAATTATTTTTTGAAATTCATAACTTTACTCAAACAAACGGTCAAGGTCCTGATATTGGAAGTCAATATTTAAGTGCAATTTTTTATGTAAATGAAGAACAAAAAAACATAAGTGAAAAATTAATTTTAGAATTAGAAAATAAAGGTTTTAAAGTAGCTACCTCTTTATATGAATTGGTGCCATTTTATGAAGCGGAAGATTATCATCAAGATTACTATGAAAGACACCAAAAGGTGCCTTATTGTCATAGTTATAGAAAAATATTTTAAAGAGTTCCTAAAATATAATAGATATGTTTATTGTCTAATCTTTCAAGTTTTACATTGTATTTATCTGCCCAATGTAAAACTTCTTGATGAAATTCTTCTAAAATTTCAGTAGAATCATTCTCATCACATTTGATTTTTAAATGATTAGTTTTGTTAGATAGTCCTACATAAGCATTCATTTTTTTTAGGTGATCATTTAGTGTAAAAATATGTTTTGCAAATTTGTCAAAATTTGTTATTGACTCCATCATTTTTTCAGCTTGTTTTAGTGATGCTTCACTTTTTGAATATCCTAATTGAGATAATATAACTTCAGCAGATACTTCTAATTGCATTTTAATCCTTTTGTTTAATTATAATATATGTTATCAAAATTAGTTTGAATTATAAGTAAAAAAGCAATTAAAATAAACCTTTTTGAGTTCCAGTATTTTCTTCACCTAAAGCTTTTAATCTAAAAGTATATCTATGTTCACTACTTCTTCCAAATTGTTTTATGGCTTCAACATGAACCTTTGTTCCATAACCTTTATGCTTATGAAAATCATAATTTGGAAAATCTTTTGAGATATTTAACATATATCTATCTCGACTTACTTTTGCCAAAATTGAAGCAGCACTAACTTGTGGAACTGTTGCATCTGCTTTTATTTTACAAGCCAAATCCACTATTCCAAAGGTCGTATTCCCATCCATTAAAAAAGTATTACAATCATTTTTAAGATTTTCCATAATTTCCATAATAGAACTTTTAAGACAAAAACTTAAGCCTTTTTCATCAATTGTTTTTGCATTTGTAAAAATTATATGATATTTTGATTCTTTTATTATCTCTTCAAAAAGTTTTTCTCTTTTTTTTTCACTTAAAACTTTTGAATCATTTAATCCAACTATCTCTTTTTTTAATACTACACCTGCCACAACCAAAGGTCCAGCAAGTGGTCCTCTTCCTGCTTCATCAATACCACATAACATTCAAAATCCTCTAAAAATAATTATTAATTAAATTATAACATTTATATAAAAAGATTATATAATAAGATACAAAACTATTAAATTGGAATTTTTATGAAAAAACTTTATATCTTTCTTGTGATAGTTATATTAGGGTTAGTTTATTTTTTATATATTTTGAAAACATCGAAAGAAGTCATAAAAATAGGTTTTGTTGGAGCTTTGAGCGCAAAATATTCAGATTTGGGAAATCCTATGATGAATGGAATAATTTTAGCTTTTGAAGAAGAAAAGTATGAGATCAATGGAAAAAAAATCGAACTTATATTTAAAGATGATAAAAAAGATGAAGAAGTAAATAGACAAATTGTAAATGATTTTATAAGTCAAGGAATAAAAATTGTTATGGGGAATGTGACAAGTAGTATGTCAAAAATTTCCATGTCTATAATAAATAAACATAAAGATATGTTTATGATTTCAGCGGCATCTGCTAGTAACGAATTTTCAGGAATTGATGATCAGTTTTTCAGGGTTCATGTGGCAAATAATGAACAAAGATTTTCAACATTTACCAAATATATAAAAGATAATAATTTTAAAAAAATATATGGAATTTATGACCCTGGAAATATAACTTATACAAAGGATTATTTAGAGAATTTTGAAAAAAGCTTTATATCTAATGGTGGCGAGAATTTTATTAAATATGCAAAAACAGATGAAAATTTGGATGATTTAGTTTTTGATATAAATAATTCAAATCCAGATTTGATATTACTTTGTGCAAATTCAGTTGATGCTGCTAGAGTTGTTCAATATTTAAGAATGAAAGGTGTTCAAACTCAAATTGCTTCTTCAGAGTGGGGAATGACACCTGCTTTTATTGAAAATACTGGAAAATACAGCGAGGGTATTATTTTTAATATTGATTATGATGAAGATTCAAAAAGTGAAGATTTTATTAATTTCTCAAAAAAGTTTAGATTAAAATATCAGATGGAACCATCGTTATTTGCATCAAAAGGGTACGAGTTAGCAAGGATTGTTATTGAGCTTTTAAAAATGGGAGAACAAACTGAACTTAAAAGGAATTTATTAATTAAAAAAGAGTTTAAAGGTTTACAAGGGGATATTATTTTTGATAAATATGGCGATGTAATTAGAAAATTTAATACATTTAAAGTAATAAATGGAAAGTTTGAAAAAGTAGAATGAGAAAAGAAAAAAGTTTAAAAAAACAGATTTTAGTAATTTTAATATCATTTTCAATTTTTATTGCAATTAGTGTTGGTCTTATTGCTATGGGAAGTTTTTACTTTTCAAAATTAAATATTATTGAGCATAATCAAAAACAAGTTTTATTTCAAATTGAATCTGAAATGGATAAATTTTTATTAAAAATTTATAAAATATCTTCTTATATTAAAGATAATTATCCACAAGATAATAATTTATTAAAAAATATTGTTGATACAAATACAAATATTTCTAGTATTTTAGTCTTAAATAAAGATGGAATTATCGAAGATTTTTATGCATCAACAAATTTGAGAATTTATAGAGGCTTTGACTATTCAAATCAAGAATATTTTAAAAATATTAAGAATAATGATGATTATTGGTCAAATGTTTTTTTATCAACTATTGATGAAGAAGCAGCCATTTCTTATAGTTTTAAATTAGAAGATAAAGTAGTTGTTTTATTGGTACAATTAAAAGAAATTTCAGATTTTATCTCAAGATTTAAAAACCAAGATAATACTTATATGGTAAAAATCTTTGATAGTGGAGGAACTGTGATTATAAATCCAAGTAATCCAGATTTAGTTTTACAAAGATTTAATGAAAAGAGTCAAAAAGTATTTACAGAACTTATTGATGTTTTAAAACCTTATGAATTCAAAATATTTTATTCTGACTCTTTTTCAGAAGAACAGTATGGAACTTATACTTCTATTGAAAAAACAGGTTGGAAAATCGTTATAAGAGAGAGTTATGAATTAATATTACAATCTTTAAATAATATTATTTTTGGAATGATTTTTAGTATGGTTCTTTTTCTTAGTGTTTCAATATTTTTATCTTTAAAAATATCAAAAAGAATTTTTAAATCTTTTGATGATTTACAACAAACTACTGCAAGTATTGCAAATGGAAATTATAATATTAATATTAAAAAATCATATTACAATGAGTTTAATATTTTATTAAATAGTTTTAACAAAATGAAAATTGAAATAGATAAAAGAGAAGATTCGCTAGAAGCATCTTTGAGTAGTTTTAAATCTTTATTTAACTCAACAATGGAAGTTATTGTAATACATGATAGAGGAATATGTTTAGATGCGAACAATGTTGCTGTAAGATTTTTAGAATTAAATAGTAAAAGTGACTTAATTGGAAAAAACTTATTAGAATTTATTGACGATAAATATAAAGAATTATTAGTAAAAAATTACAAAAAAAATACTTTACCTTATGAATTTGATATTGTTGTAAGAGGAGAAAAACATACTTGTTTAGGACAAGGAAAGTTTATTATATTAAATAAAAAAATAGTAAAACTTTCAACAATTATTGATATAACAGAATTAAAAGCAAAAGACAGATTACTTTTTCAACAATCAAAAATGGCATCAATGGGAGAAATGATAGGGAATATCGCCCATCAATGGAGACAGCCTTTAAGTATGATTAGTACATGTGCTAGTGGTATAAAACTTGAAAAAGAGATTAATGAAATTAGTGATGAAAGATTATATGAATCATTAGATTTAATAGTTGAAAATACTCAATATTTATCAAAAACTATTGATGATTTTAGGAATTTTTTTAAAGCTGATAAAGTTATTGAAAATTTTTGTGTAAACGATAGTATTTTAAAAGTATTAAAACTTTTAAAATCAAGTTTACAAAATCATAATATTCAAGTTGAAACACACTTAAAAGGTGATTTAATAATAAATGGTTATCCAAATGAATTTTTACAAGTGTTAGTAAATATAATAAATAATGCAAAAGATGCTTTAATAATGCAAGATATAAATATAAGATTTATAAATATTAAAACTTGTATCAAAAATAAAGAGTGTATTATCGAAATAAATGATAATGGTGGAGGAGTTGATGAAACAATTATTTCAAAGATATTTGACCCATATTTTACAACAAAACACAAATCACAAGGAACAGGAATAGGACTTTATATGTCCCATCAAATAGTAGCTGAACACATGAAAGGGAGTATTTATGCTAAAAATATTGAATTTAAAAAAGATAAAGAAAATTATAATGGCTGCTCTTTAATAATTATTTTACCAATCGTTGAAAGTTAAAAATTAGAGGATTATATTATATAGCTTGACAAGCATTGACTCAAGTGCTATAATTTTATTAGCAATTAAAACCAAGGAGTGCTAATTATGGATAAAATTTTTGAAAAACTTACAAACCAATTAACTGAAACTATTGATTCAGGTGTAGCTTTGTCTTTACATAACAAAAACCAAGAGGTTGAAGTTATACATTTAATTTGGGCATTATTATCAAATACAAATTCTGTTTTAAATCAATTATTAAATAAAATGAATGTAAATAAAATAGCTGTTGAACTTGAAGCAAAATCTTATGCAGCAAAACTTCCAAGTGTTTCAAGTGTAACAAAAGAGAGTATAAAACTTTCAAGAAATCTTCTTTCTTCATTACAAAATGCAGAAGGTCTGATGACTAGTTTTGGTGATAAATTTATTGCTGTTGATACTTGGCTTATATCTAATTTTGACTCTTCCGTAATAAAAGAGGTATTAGGAAAATACATAGATTTAAGAGAAGCAAAAAAAGAGCTAGAATCTATGCGTGCAGGGAAAACTATTGATAGTAATAGTGGTGATGAAAATTTAGAAGCTTTAAATAAATATGGAATAGATTTAAATAAAAAAGCAATTGATGGACTTCTTGACCCTGTTATTGGAAGAGACGAACAAATTAGTAGAATGATGCAAATACTAATAAGAAAAACAAAAAATAATCCTATTTTAATAGGAGAACCAGGAACTGGAAAAACAGCAATTGCAGAGGGTCTTGCTCAAAAAATAGTAAATAAAGATGTTCCAACATCATTATTAAATAAAAGAGTTGTAACTTTAGATATGAGTTCAATGATTGCAGGTGCAAAATATAGAGGTGAATTTGAAGATAGATTAAAATCAGTTATTGATGAAGTTAAAAAAGCTGGAAATATCATTTTATTCATAGATGAAATTCATACAATCATAGGAGCAGGTGCAAGTGAGGGTTCAATGGATGCTGCAAATATCCTAAAACCAAGTCTTGCAAGGGGAGAATTACATACAATTGGAGCAACAACTCTTAAAGAGTATAGAAAGTATTTTGAAAAAGATACAGCAATGCAAAGAAGATTTCAACCAATAAATGTAAATGAACCAAGCGTTAATGAAGCTTTGCAAATTCTAAGAGGAATAAAAGAAAAACTAGAAACGCACCACAATGTAACTATAAATGATAGTGCATTGGTTGCAGCTGCCAAATTATCTTCTAGATATATTACAGATAGATTTTTACCAGATAAAGCAATAGATTTAATAGATGAAGCAGCAGCTGAACTTAAAATGCAAATTGAATCAGAACCAAATGCACTTTCCTTAATTAAAAGAGAGATTCAGACTTTAAATGTGGAAAAAGAAGCTCTTAAAATGGAAGAGGGTAAAAAGAATGATGAGAGAATTATTCAAATTGAAAAAGAACTTGCAGATAAAAATGAAGAAAAACAAAATTTAGAAGCAAGATTTGCAAATGAAAAAGAGACTTTTAATACAACAAGTGAATTAAAAATAAAAATTGATGAATTAAAAAATAGAGCAAATATTGCAAAAAGAGAATCAAACTTTGAAAAAGCTGCACAAATTGAGTATGGAGAAATTCCAACTTTAGAAGCAAAAATAAAAGATAATGAAGAAAAATGGAAAAGAATGCAAAAAGAGGGAACTCTTTTACGAAATTCTGTAGATGAAGAAGCAATTGCAAGTATCGTTTCAAGATGGACTGGAATTCCAGTTAATAAAATGATGGACTCAGAAAAACAAAAAATCTTAATGGTTGAAGAAGTTCTAAAAAAAGATGTAATAGGACAAGATGAAGCATTAAAAGCAATAAGTCGTGCAATTAAAAGAAATAAAGCAGGACTTAGTGAGGCAAATAGACCAATTGGAAGTTTCTTGTTTTTAGGACCAACCGGAGTTGGAAAAACTGAAAGTGCAAAAACTTTAGCAAAATTCTTATTTGATGATCCAAAATCACTTATTAGATTTGATATGAGTGAATACATGGAAAAACACGCAGTTTCAAGACTTGTGGGAGCAGCTCCTGGTTATGTGGGATATGAAGAGGGTGGACAATTAACAGAAGCTGTAAGAAGAAAACCTTATAGTGTTATTTTATTTGATGAGGTTGAAAAAGCTCATCCTGATGTATTTAATATTTTATTACAAGTTTTAGATGATGGAAGATTAACTGATAATAAAGGTGTTACGGTCGATTTTAAAAATACAATTATTATATTAACTTCAAACATTGGAAGCGCAAGAATAATTGAAATAAGTGATAAAGAAGAAAGAAGAAAAGCGGTTTTAGATGAATTAAAATCTCATTTTAGACCAGAATTTTTAAATAGACTTGATGATATTGTAATTTTTGAACAATTAAATTTGGCTGCAATTACAAATATTGTAGATATTTTATTTAATAATATTAAGAAAAAAGTTGAAGAAAAAGATATAAATATTTCTTTAACTTTAAATGCAAAAGAGTATATTGCAAAAATTGGATTTGATCCAGTTTATGGTGCAAGACCTCTAAAAAGAGCCATTTATGAGATAGTTGAAGATAAATTAGCTGATTTAATTTTAGAAGATAAAATAGGTGAGGGAAGTAATATTGAGTTTGATGTTGTGAATAATGAAGTAATAGTAAAAATTAACTAAAGAATATTTAAGTAAAATTTAACTATAATCCTCAACTTATTTAGTGAATATAGAGGAAATCTAAGATGAAAAGAACGTATCAACCGCACAATACTCCAAGAAAAAGAACTCATGGGTTCAGAGTAAGAATGGCTACAAAAAATGGTAGAAGAGTTATTAACAGAAGAAGAGCTAAAGGTAGACATAAATTAGCTGTTTAAATAAAGAACATCGACTTAACAGTTCGAGAGACTTTAACAAACTATATAAAAGCGGCAAAAGATGGCACACCACCAGCTTTGTCGCTTTTTTTAGTTCTAGCCCTACATTAAAAGCTGCTTTTGTTACTTCAAAAAAGGTAGGAAATGCTGTAAATAGAAATAAAGCAAGAAGAAGAATGCGTGCTTTATTTGCTTCATATGAACAACAATTATTAATTGGTAATTATATATTTGTTGCTAAAATAACCTTACATGATAAAACTTTTTTAGAATTAAAAAAAGATTTTGACTTCGCTTTGAAAAGATTAGAAGTTTTAAAATGAAAACGATTCTTAAATATTTGATAAGATTTTATCAGCGATATTTAACGATTTTAGCTTTTGGATCATGTAGATATTATCCCACTTGTTCTCAATATGCATTGTGGCAATTGGACAACAATACTTTTTTTAAGGCGATTTATTTTACAATAACGCGAATATTAAAATGTAATCAGCTTTTTGCAGGTGGATTTGATTATCCAACCATTAAGTTAAACACAAATCAAAATATCAATTTTGAAAAAATAAAAATAAAATATTGGTATATTCCATTAAAAAATGGTAAGTATTTAGTAGTAAAGAATCGGGAGTGGAAAAAAAAGAATGAACAACATGAATCAAAATAACGGTATGCAAAAACGAATGTTAATTATGACATTGGTAGTTTTTGTATTTTTCATAGCTTACGAGTATTTGGTTTTAAAACCACAACAAGAAGCTAAAGCAGCTCTTGTTAAGCAAGAACAAGAACAAAAGCAAAATAATGTTGCACCTGATGTAAAAACTGTAGTAACAGATGCTAATGGTAATGCAGCTAATGCATTTAACTCTGCTGATACTTTATCATCAAAGTCAATAGGAAATGTACAGACTGTTTCTACAATTAAAACAGCTAAAAGCATTATAGAAATTGATACTTTAGGTAGAATTGCACAAGTTACATTAGTTGAAGAGAAATATAAAGACGAAAATGGTAATCAAATTAAATTATTTGAAGCAAACCAATTAAGACCACTTGAAGTTAGATTTGCAGATGTAAATATTAATGAAGAAGCATTTAAAGTTTCTTTAGTTGTGAATTCTTCAAATATTGATGCAACAACATCTGCACAAGAATTAGTTTTAACTCAAACTTTAAATGGAACAGTTTTAACTAAAAAATTAACTTTTTATCCTGATGGACATTATGATTTAAAAGTTAGTACTACAAATGAGAAAGAGTTTTTTATTACAAATGGATTTAGACCAAATGTTTTAGCTGACATGTATGCTGTTCATGGATTTATTTCAAAATTAAATGATAATACATTAAAAACAATTGAAGATGGAAAATTAGATAAAAATCATGATATTGTTGGAGCAAAATTTATCTCTAGTTTTGATAGATATTATACAACTGTAATTTACAATTTTGAAAAATCATTAAGTGTTTCTGTTATGCCAGATCCAAATGGAAAAGAAAATCCTCAAGCATTTATTCATGGTGGAAATAATATTACTTTTTCAGGTTTTATTGGACCAAAAAATCATAAAGATTTATCAGCTTTAAATCCTGAATTAATTGATGTTATTGATTATGGTTGGTTTACATTTATTGCAAAACCAATGTTTTTATTATTACAATTTATTCAAGGTTATGTTGGAAACTGGGGTTGGACAATTGTTATTTTAACAGTTTTAATTAAATTAGTTCTTTTTCCTTTATCATTCAAAGGAATGGTATCGATGCAAAAACTAAAAGATTTAGCTCCTAAAATGAAAGAAATTCAAGCTAAATATAAAGATGATAAACAAAAACAATCAATGCATATGATGGAACTTTATAAAAAACATGGTGCAAACCCAATGGGTGGATGTTTACCATTGATTTTACAAATCCCAGTATTCTTTGCTATATATAGAGTTTTATTAAATGCTATTGAATTAAAAGGTGCACCTTGGATGTTTTGGGTACACGATTTAGCTGAAATGGACCCATACTTTGTATTACCTATTTTAATGGGTGCAACAATGTTTTTACAACAAAAAATTACACCAAATACAATGCAAGATGAAATGCAAAAGAAAATATTTCAATTTTTACCAGTTATTTTCACATTCTTCTTCTTATGGTTCCCAGCTGGGCTTACATTGTATTGGTTTATAAATAATCTATTTACAATCGGTCAACAATACTACATTAATAGTGTATTTGAAAGAAAAAGAGCTGAGAAAAATTAGGAACTTAATATGAAAAAGTTTGAATCGGATTGTCTAGAAAAGGTTTATGAATTAGCCACTGCGGAGTTTAATTGCTCTATTACTGAATTAGAAATAGAAGTTATCCAACAACCAAGTAAAGGATTTCTTGGTTTTGGCAAAAAAAATGCAATTATAGAAGTATGTTTTAAAGATAATTGTAAAAAATATGTTCAAGAAACTAAATCATTTAGAAATAAAGATGTAAGAATTCAAGAAATTTCAGAAAGAATTGAATACTCAAATCAAAAAGAAGAAAGAAACTTTTCTCAAAATCAGCATGAAGATGAGACGGAATCTTCATGTTGTGTTCCAAAAGCTGGGATAAAAGATAAAATTTTTGATAAATTTTATCATGAAGAATCACAAGGTGAGATTTCAAAAATAATTATTAAAAAAGATAAAGAAAAGATTTTAAAAGAAGTACAAGAAGGTATTCATTTATTATTTGATAATACTTGTTATTCGCTAGAGAAAATTAATGTAGAATTTTATGATGAAGAAACTTTGTATATAGAGTTTTTAGGTGAAGATTCAGCTTTATTAATTGGAAAAGAAGGTTATAGATATAAAGCATTGTCTTATATCTTATTTAATTGGATAAATGAAAAATATGGTTTAATGTTAAGACTAGAAGTTGCACAATTTTTGAAAAATCAAGAAGAAGCAATTTATACATATCTTGAACCTATTATTGAAATTATTAAAGAAAAAGGTACTTTTAAAACAAAACCTTTAGATGGTATCTTAGTTCATATTGCATTAAAAAAATTAAGAGATGAATTTCCTGATAAATATGTTGCAGTAAAAACAAATATCAGAGGCGATAAATATGTACTTGTAAATGAGTATAGAGCAAGAGAAATTTAATCTTGTTTGATGATGCTACAATAGTTGCAATTGCAACGGCCAATGGAATTGGTTCTATTTCAATAGTTAGAATTTCTGGAGCAAATGCTCTTGAAATTGCTACTAAAATTTCAAAAAAAACAACTTTTTTACCAAGACTCGCAACACTTTCATCTTTATATGATATTAATAATGAAGTAATAGATGAAGCTTTGGTTATATATTTCAAAGCACCTTTTTCTTTTACAGGTGAAGATGTAATTGAATTTCAATGTCATGGTGGAGTTGCTATTGCTAATATGCTTGTAAATGAAGCATTAAAAAGAGGCGCTAGAATTGCAAATCCAGGTGAGTTTTCAAAACGAGCTTTTTTTAATAATAAAATAGATTTAACAAAAGCTGAAGCAATCTCTAAAATAATTGAAGCAAGAAGTGAAGATGCTGTTAAATTATTAGCAAGACAATTAAAAGGTGAATTAACTAATTTTGTAAATGAAATAAGAGAAGATTTACTTTTTATGTTAGCTTATACAGAAGTTTCTATTGATTATGCAGAGGATGATTTACCAAGTGATATTTTTGCACAAATAAAAAGTAAAATGGAAAAAATAATTGTAAAACTTACAAATACTTTAGATGCAAGTCGTAGACGAGAGGGAATGATTGAGGGTTTTAAAGTGGCAATCATTGGAAAACCAAATGTTGGGAAATCTTCACTATTAAATAAACTTCTTAACTACGATAGAGCAATTATTTCAGATATTGCAGGAACTACAAGAGATACGATTGAAGAGTCTGTTAAAATTGGAACGCATATTATAAAAATAGTTGATACAGCTGGAATTAGAGATGCAAGTGATATTATAGAAAAAATTGGAATTGAAAAATCTATTCAAGCTATAAATGAAGCTGATATTGTGATTGCATTATTTGATAATGGTAAAGTTTGTGATGATGAAGATAAAAAAATAATCGAATTAATAGAAGAAAATTTACATAAAGAGATTATAAAAGTTTTAAATAAATCTGATTTACAAAATAAATTTGACAAAACAAAAATAGAAAATTTTATTAAATTATCAACAAAAGATGATATAAATCCATTAGTAAAAAAAATCGAGTTGATTTTAGATTCCAATACACATAGTGATGAGATGACTTTGATTTCAAAAAGACAAATACTATCTGTTGAAAATACGCTTTATAGTATAAATTTATCAAAAAATCCACTAGAAACTGGGGAATTGGAATTTTTTGCACATTATATTACTGAAGCATTGGAGCAAATTTCATCAATTACAAGACCTTATGAAAATGATCAAATGTTAGATGTAATGTTTGGTGAGTTTTGTTTAGGTAAATAATTTATAAGGAATGACAATGAAAAAATATTTTGTATTAATTTTAATATTTATAAGTTTTGGTATTACAAATTTATTAGCAGATCAATGGGATGGCTTTTTTAAAGCAACAGGATTTCCTCGAAAAGTAGTTGATAATGGTTCGATTGTAAGTGGAAAAATTTATGATGCAGCTGTTACATATCAAATTTTTAATAATGATGGAATTAAAGGAAATTTTGAAAATAGTGATAGTGCAAAAGTTACAATTACTAATAAAAAAGGGAAAGTAATTTCTACAAAGAAATTTATGACAGTAATTGAATTGAGAACTTGGGCAAGAGAAAATTTTACAGATATTTTTAGTTCAATAATTGGAGATAATCCTCAAATAACATCAGAAAATATAAAAGAATTAACTCAACTAGCTTCAGTTATACTTTTAAATAAAAATTTAGATTAAATAATAAAGTTTAAAAACTTTATTATTTATTTGGATAATCATAGCAAACTAATTTTGCATTCTCTTTGCAAATATCAATCCACGAATTACAATCAAACTCGATTTCCATAATTGCACCCATTTGAAATTTTTCCTTAAATCCAACAAGTGTAATTGCAAGTGCTGTTAATGATGGATTATGTCCTACTAAAAGTACTGAATCAACAGTATCAAAAGTATAACTTATGGTTTCTAATAACTCATTAACAAAAGCCATATATAAAACTTCATTTAACATTATAGTTTTATTATATTTTAACGCTTCTGCAAATATATCAGCAGTTTTTTTTGTTCTTGCTGCTGGACTTGCAACTATTAAATCAATTGGTAGATTTTTTAATGCAAAATTCTTTGCCATATTTTGTGCTTCTTGGATTCCCTCAGGACTTAATTCCCTATCATAATCATCTTGTTCTAATAGTTCATTCTCTTTTTGTGCATGTCTAACAATATAAAGTTTTTTCATTTTTCCTCTAAATTTATAAATAATAAGTTATTTTAAGTTATTTTTACTTTTCTTTATATAAAATCTATATAAATTTAGTTATTTTGTGAATATAAAGGTAAAAAATTTTGGGATACGATTTAAATAAAAAACTAGTAATTGCAATTTCTTCAAGAGCATTATTTAATCTTGAAGATGAAAATAAAATTTTTGAAGAAAAAGGTATTGATGAATATTATAAATATCAAATAGAAAATGAAGATTTATTACCCAAAAAGGGAACAGGTTTTAGACTTGTAAAAAATCTTTTAAGAATAAATGATGATTTTCCTAATGATAAACAAGTTGAAGTAATAATTATGTCAAGGAATAATTCAGCCACGAGTCTGCGAATTACAAAATCAATAGAAAAATATAAACTTGATATTCAAAGATCTGCTTGGAGTGGAGGAAGTGATATTTCTAAATATTTAATACCTTTTAAAGTTGATTTATTTTTATCGGCAAATGAACAAGATGTTCAAGATGCAATAAATGAGGGAATCGCTGCTGCTAGAATTTTACCTTATGATGAATTAGATGATGAAAATTCAAATCAAGTTAAAATTGCTTTTGATGGGGATGCTGTATTATTCTCAGAAGAATCTGAAATTATTTATAAAACTCAAGGCTTAGAAGCATTTTTAAAATATGAAAAACAAAATGCATTAAATGCCATGAAAAATGGACCTTTTGCACAACTTCTGAAACTTATTTCAAATATTCAAGAAAAATATCCACAAGAACAAACTCCAATTAGGACAGCTTTAATAACTGCTAGAAATTCACCTGCTCATGAAAGAGTAATTAGGACTTTATCACAATGGAATGTACGGCTTGATGAAGCTTTTTTCTTAGGTGGAGTTGATAAATACGAAGTAGTAAGAGCTTTTGGCGCTGATATATTTTTTGATGATCAAGATGTACATTTGGAAAGTACATCAAAAGTTACTCCAAGTGCTAAAGTTCCATATAAAAAAGAATCTATTTTGAACAATATTTAGTTTAATTTTTATTAACTAATGTTTGTTAAAATACAAAAAAATTTAGGAGGATTAAATGGAACAAATTAAAACAGTTTTTTTACTTACATTCCTTACGGTTTTATTTGTATTTATAGGTTACTCTTTTGGTGGAACAACAGGAATGTTAATTGCCTTTTTAGCAGCTGGTGGAATGAATTTTTATGCCTATTATTATTCAGACCAACAAGTTTTAAAACATTATGATGCAACACTTCTTGAAGATTCAAGACATCCAGTTTATAAAATTACTCAAAAGTTAACTTTAAAAGCAGGGCTTCCTATGCCAAAAATTTATTTGATTCCTGATCATACTCCAAATGCTTTTGCAACAGGAAGAAACTATGAACACGCTGCAGTTGCAGTTACTATGGGTTTATATGAGATGTTAAATGAAAAAGAACTTGAAGGAGTAATTGCCCATGAATTATCTCACATAAAACATTATGATATTTTAATTGGAACTATTGCTGCAGTGTTTGCAGGAGCAATTGCAATGATTGCAAATATGATGCAATTTGGAGCTATGTTTGGTGGAAATAATAATAAACAAGGAACAAACCCGATTATGATGATTGTTATGGCTATATTATTGCCACTTGCAGCTTCAATTATTCAAATGACAGTTAGTAGAAGTAGAGAATATATGGCTGATGAGGGTTCTGCTAGAATGACTGGAAATCCAGCTGGTTTACAATCAGCACTAACAAAGTTGGAAAATTATGCAAGAAGTGGACATCAAATTCATAATGCAACGGAACAAACAGCACATATGTTTATTATTAATCCATTTTCAGGTTTTAAGTCTACACTTGGGAATTTATTTAGAACACATCCTACCACAGAAGATAGGATTTCAAGGCTTGAAGAGTTAAAAAAAGAGATTTGAAGATGTAGGAATAATGTATTATTTGATATAATATATGAAATTAAACGCGATACAAAATATAAAGGAAATTAGATATGATAAAAATTATTTCATCAGTAGTAGCAGTAGGATTTTTAATTGCTGGATGTGCTTCAAAACAAGTGGATACAGGACCAAAATATAGTATTGATATAATCAAAAAAAATAGTGAATATATTATAAAACCTTTACAATATACATCTGCAAAATTAATTTCAGGTATCAAAAGTTTAAATAATGATTCAACACCTATTATTTTAGGAACAGATAATTGTAGAATTTTAGGAGAAGCAAAATCAGTAGATAAATATGTTGCAAATACAAAAATTTTAAAAGTTAATTGTACTATTGATGGTGAAGAGTATGAATCAAGAGATATAAAAGCTTGGTTAATGAAAGATAATTATGTAGGAATTGATTTATCTAAAAAAGAAGTTGATAAAAGAGATGATCAAAAAATAAATGAAACTGATAATAAACAAAGTTTATATGGTTTAAATCCAGGTCAAGAAGTAAAGATTTTTATTGAAGAAGGTTCTTTAACAAAAATTTAATATTAGTTTTAGTTATTGTAAAATTGTAACAGTAAGTTATAAGATATTTTTTAGCATTTTTTTATCAAATGTAATTTCCAAATTAGGTTGTATTATGAGATTTTTTTTAGCAGTTTTATGTTTTATGTTTATTCCAACTTTGGTATTTTCAGATAGTTCAGAAGTTTTTCATAAAATTGAAAAAGATTTAGATTCTATAATTATTAAGGATTTAAATAAAAAAAGATTGATATTTACAAAAGGTGAAAATCAAAGATTGAGTCCAGCTAGTTTAACTAAAATTATGACTGCAATACTTGCAATTGAAAGTGGAAATATGAACAGTGTTGTTACAATTACACCTGAAATGAAAAAAGTTGAACCTACTATTGCAAATTTTCAAGTTGGTGAAAAATTTTATTTAAAAGATTTAGTACATGCTGCTTTGATTAGATCTGCTAATGATGCAGCAAATTCTATTGCAATTTATTTAGGAAAAGGAAATAAACAATTATTTGTAAATATGATGAATATTAAAGCAAAACAATTAGGTATGACAAATACTAATTTTACAAATCCTTGTGGTTTTGATGCTGGAAATCATAGATCTACAGCTAGAGATTTATTAGTTCTTACAGAATATGCAATAAAAAATCCAACTTTTAATTCTATTGTAAAACTAGATAAATATTCTTTTTCTGCATTAAATACAAATAAAAAATATTTTTTCACAACAAGTAATAAACTTTTAAAAGATGAGCCATATATTATTGGTGTTAAAACAGGATATACAAATAAAGCAGGAGCTTGTTTAATTGCTAGAGCTAAAAAAGGTAATCAAGATATTTTGATGGTTATGTTAAATGCTCACAATAGATGGCCAAATGCTAAAAAAGCTTTAGATTCAATTATGAATTAAAAGAAATAAAAAAAAGCAACCCTTGACCAAAGAGTTGCTTTTAAGTTGAAAGTATATATAAAAAACTTTAAATGAATCTTTATTTTGAGTAAACTTTCTTTACATTTTCCATTTTAGAAGACATATTTAGTAAAACCATATCTGCAAGTACTAAAGCCATCATAGATTCAGCAACAACACTTCCTCTTACAGCCACACAAGGGTCATGTCGTCCTTTTAATTGACAATTTACTTCATCATTGTGAATATCTACTGTTTCTTGTTCTATGAAGATAGAAGGTGTAGCTTTGAAATAAACTTTTACATTTATATCATCCCCATTTGAAATTCCACCTAATATTCCTCCACTATGATTTGTCTTAAATCCATCTTTTCTTATTTGGTCATTATTATTATAACCTTTTACTTTTGATGCTAAAATACCATCACCAATTTCTACAGCTTTTACAGCATTTATGCTCATCATAGCATTTGCTATTTGAGAATCTAGTTTAAAATATAATGGTTCACCAAGTCCAATTGGAGCATTCTGAACATTTATTAAAGCAACTCCACCTACACTATTGTGAGAGTTTTTTGCTTCTAAAATTGCATCTTTTTGAGCTTGTTCACTTTCAAAATCTAATGAGAAAATTTCAGATTCGCTAACTTTTGAAAAATCATAATTATTAGCTTTTATTCCATTTATTTCACAGATACCACTTTGAACTTTTATTCCGAGTTCATTAAGCATTAGTTTTGCGATTGCACCAGCTGCTACTCTTGCTGCTGTTTCTCTTGCACTACTTCTTCCTCCACCTCTATAATCTCTAATTCCATATTTATTAAAATAAGTAAAATCAGCATGACCTGGTCTAAATAAATCTTTTACATTTGAATAATCACTACTTTTTTGATTTTCATTAAAAATAATCATTGAAATTGAAGTTCCAGTTGTAAATCCCTCAAAAACTCCTGAAAGAATTTCTACTACATCACCTTCTTTTCTAGCTGTTGCATATTTGTTTTGTCCAGGTTTTCTTCTATTCATTTCATTTTGAATAAACTCTTCATCTATTTTTATACCAGCTGGAACTCCATCAACAATACAACCAAGTGCTTTTCCATGTGATTCACCAAAAGTTGTAAATCTAAATCTATGTCCAAATGTATTCATATAATTACTCTGCTTTTAATTTTTCTATCGCTATTTTTGCAACGGCTTGTTGTGCTAATTTTTTACTTTTTCCATTTGCACTACCATAATTAACACCATCAATCCAGATTGATACTTCAAACTCTTTTTTATGATCAGGACCATAAGAACCTTCAATTTTATATTCAGGAATTGAAGCAAATTGTGCTTGAGTTATCTCTTGTAGTGCTGTTTTGTAATCGCTAAATAAAACATCAAGATTTATTTTGTCATAAGATTTTTCAAGTAAATCTAAAATAATAGGTTTTAAAATTTCTAAACCAGATTCTAAATAAATAGCACCCATAATTGCTTCAAATGCATCTGATAATATTGAAGCTTTTGTTCTTCCTTTATTTCTTTCTTCTGCAGTTGAAATATAGATATAATCACCTAGTTTAATATCATTTGCAAGTCTTGTAAATCCTGTTTCATTTACAAGTGATGCTCTTATTTTTGATAGTTCACCTTCATTTGATTTTGGAAATTTTGAAAATAGAAATTCGCCAACAATTAAGTTTAAAACAGCATCTCCTAAAAATTCTAATCTTTCGTTGTTGTAAGGTTTCTTATAACTTTTATGTGTAAGTGCTTCGATTATCAGGTCTTTGTCTTTAAACTGATAATCCAAACACTTTTCTAATTTTGAATAATCACTCATATATTTCCTTTTTTATTTTTTAAAGTCTTGCAAGTATATCACATCTTTTATTATGAAAGTGTTGTTGAACTATTGTAAAGATTGATTAGAGGTATAAAATGATTTAGTTAGTCTATGTTTTACATCTAGAGTTAAAATATTATGACAATGAGGACATCTTGTATCAAAAATAGGATAAGAATGTTTACACACAGTACAAACAAATTCAAAATCTAAAGAAGCTTTTATTTTATGTTCATGGGTATTTATTAAAATTAAAATATCAAAATCAAAATCACTACTATGTTTTAAAGTATTTAAATATCCTTTGGCATTATATAGCTCAACTAAAAATTCATTTTGTGAAACTTTATCAAAATCAATATCGTCAAAATTTAAATACCACATTAAATCAATATATTTTGCACAATTAAATTCTTTTATATGTTCCCAAAAAAATGTTTTATTAAATTGAATTAAAAATGAAGCAAAAATTCTTTCGATTATTTTGTTCTCTTTGAAAATTTCATATAAAAGTTCAGTTCTTTTTTCATAAGAAAGAATAGAATCATTTAAAATTATCAATGAATCTAAATATATTGTATCAATACTTACATCCTTGTCTAGTTCTTCTAAACAAGCTGTTATCTCTTTTGCTTTTTGGAAATCTTTTAATTTCTCATAAACTAATAAAAGATGATTTAAAGCATTTTTATTTCTTGATGAGAATTTTAAAATTCTTAAAAATATCTCTTTAGATCTTTGTAAAAAACCACCTTTAAAATAAGTAGTTCCCAAAAGTTCAAGCAATTCTTCTTTTTTTACTCTATCATTTACATGTTCAAGAAGTGTTAAATAAACCGAAATTGCTTTATTATAATCACCTTTATGTAAAAATGATGAAGCTAAAAGTAAAATTGAATCAAATGGCAAATTGTAAGTTTTGTATAAATGAACATAATCTTCTTCTTTTAATTTTCCAAGTTCAAATCGCAAAGATAGTTTCCTATAATCTTCCCTTGCTAATCTTTCTTTATAAATACTAAATGAATAAGTAACAAAAGATATTAAAAAAATTAGTGCAACAAGTAAGATGATTCCAAACAATGGATCTCTATATTCTAAAATTATATTATCCAAATAAAAACCTCAATTATTTATATCGTAAGAGTTGAATACTAACATAAAAGTTCATATAAAATAATAAAAAGATATAATCGATTTATGATAAAAAAAGAATCAATAGAAAATCTAAAAAATCATCTTGATGTTGTAGATGTCGTATCTCAATTTTTAGAATTAAAAAAATCTGGCGCAAATTTTAAAGCTTGTTGTCCTTTTCATGGAGAAACAACACCTTCTTTTGTTGTAAGTCCTGCAAAACAAATATATCATTGTTTTGGATGTGGAGCAGGTGGTGATTCTATAAAATTTGTTATGGAGTATGAAAAATTATCATATCCTGAAACAATAGAAAAATTAGCTTCAATGTATAATTTTAACTTAGATTATGAAAATACAGATGAAAAACAACAAGATACAAAAATATTAGAAGAAGTAAATAAATATTATCAAAAACTTTTTGTATATAATGAAAATGTAAAAGAATATATACATAAAAGAGGAATATCAGAATTTTCAATTGAAAAATTTGAAATAGGTTATGCTCCTGTTTCAATTGATACAATTAATTTTTTAAAATCAAATCATTATAATTTAAATGATGCCATTGAATTAGGTGTAATTGATAATGGAACAAATGGATTATATTCAAGATTTATTGAAAGAATTACATTTCCAATTTATTCAATAACAGGAAAACTTGTAGGTTTTGGTGGAAGAACAATAACAGGACATAATGCAAAATATGTAAACTCTCCACAAACAAAACTATTTAATAAATCAAGACTTTTATATGGTTATCATTTAGCAAAAGAACAAATATATAAAAAAAATCAAATCATAGTTTGTGAAGGTTATTTAGATGTAATAATGCTTCATCAAGCAGGATTTAACACAGCAGTTGCAACTTTAGGAACGGCACTTACAGCTGAGCATCTACCACTTCTTAGACGAGGTGAACCTAAAGTGATTTTAGCTTATGATGGAGATAAAGCAGGATTAGCAGCGGCATTTAAAGCATCTGTAATGTTAAGTCAAAGTGAATTTGAAGGTGGTGTTATTATTTTTGAAAACGGTATGGATCCAGCTGATATGGTACACAATGGGAAAATAAATGAATTAAATGAGATTTTTTCAAGTCCAATCTCTTATATTCCTTATGCAATTAATTATATAGTTTCAAAATATGATATAAATGATCCAAATCAAAAACAAAAAGCATTAAATGAAGCAAATGAGTATTTAAAAACATTAAGTTTATTAAATCAAGATGAATATAAAAGATATTTAGCTCAAAAACTGAATATTAGAGAAAATTTGGTAAAAATTAGTTCAAATAAACAAAGAATGTATGAACCAAATCTTACAAAAATAGATATTGCTGAACTTTGTATAATAAAATCAATTTTAGAAAAACCAAAAAGATTAGATTCCGTTTTAGATATAGTTGATTCTTCTATGTTTGAAACCCATAAAAATGAGTTTGAACTACTTTTAACAGATATTGAAAATATTTCTTTAAATTCTATAGTTTTAAATGAAAAACTTGAAAATTATGATGATGAAAGACTAAATCAAGAGTTATTAACATTGGTTTATAAGTTTTATACAAATAAATTAACAGCAATTTCATACGATAATACTTTAGATTTTAAACAAAAAGCAAATTTAATTAGAAAAATTAAAGATAATATTTATCAGTTAAAGTTGGGGAAATTAGTAAGTTATAATTTATAATTAATTTTTTAAATTTATTTAATTAGCAGTTTGTTTTTTGTAAAATTCAATAAATTATAAAAGATAAGGATAATGAATGAAATTTATTGCAAGTGATAATTTACCTTTGGCAATAGGTCCATATTCGCCTGCTGTAAAAGTGAATGGAATTATTTATACATCGGGGCAAGTACCTATTTCATTAGATGGCACGATATTAGAAAGAGATATAAAAGTTCAAACTAGACAAGTACTCTCTAATTTGAGAACATTATTAGAAGATGCTAATAGTAGTATGGAAAAAGTTGTAAAAGTATCTATATATTTAGAAAATATTGAAGATTTTGGGGTTGTTAATGTATTATTTGCTGAAGCTTTTGGAGAACATAAACCAGCAAGAAGTACAATTTCAGTAAAAGCATTACCCATAAATTCGATGATAATGATAGATGCCATAGCAATAGCTAATGATTATCATTAAAAAGCTAAGGCTTAAAGAAAGTTTAAACTAAAATAAGATACTATTCCGGTTCGAAAAATAGAGTTATATGTGAATATATCAACTTGGCATATTGAATTGAATTAGAGGAAGAAAAATGTACGCAATTATCAAGTGTGGTGGAAAACAGTATAAAGTTTCTGAGGGTGATATCTTAGATGTTGATTATACTGGTAAAACTGCAAAAGAAACTTTAGAAATCACTGATGTTTTAGCAATAAACGACGGTGAATTAAAAATTGGTGATGCAGTTGCAAATGCAAAAGTAGAAGCAGTTGTAGTATTAGATGGTACAGGTGTAAATAGAGCTAAAAAAGTGATTATTTACAAAAAAAGAAGAAGAAAAGATTCTAAATTAAAAAGAGGTTTTAGAAAAAGCTTCACTAAAATTAGAATTATTAAAATCGCTGCATAAGCATAACAAAAGTTAAGGAGAAAAACTATGGCTCACAAAAAAGGTCAGGGAAGTACGCAGAATAATAGAGATTCAGCTGGTAGAAGACTTGGTGTTAAAAAATATGGTGGTGAAGTTGTAAGAGCTGGAAACATCATTATTAGACAAAGAGGAACAAAAGTTCATTTAGGTCAAAATGTTGGTATTGGTAAAGATCATACAATTTATTCTTTAATTGACGGTGTTGTTAAATTTGAGATTAAAGATAAAAAAAGAAAAAAAGTTTCAGTTTACGCTTCGTAATTCTGGATAAAATTGATTTTTTTAAAGGGTGTATGGCTTTTGCCTACACCCTTTTTTTATTTAAAAATTAACATAACTAATTAAAAGTTAACAGTAGAAGTTGAAAAATTTTGCTTTTAGTTTTTAATTAATTATTAAAAGGAAAGTTATATGTTTATAGATAGCGCTAGATTTTCAGTTACATCTGGAAAAGGTGGACAGGGATGTGCAGCATTTAGACGAGAAAAGTTTGTTGTAAAAGGTGGACCTGATGGTGGAGATGGTGGAAAAGGTGGGGATGTTTATTTTTTAGTAGATAATAATACTGATACATTATCAAACTACAAGGGTAGAAAATTTTTTAAAGCTGATAATGGAGCTCAAGGTTTGGGTGGAAGAATGACTGGAAAATCAGGTGAAGCACTTGTTTTGATTGTACCTCCTGGAACTCAAGTTATTGATGATGAAACAAATGAAGTTCTTTTTGATTTATTAGAACTTGGAGAAAAAGTTCTATTTTTAGAAGGTGGAAAAGGTGGATTAGGTAATACTCACTTTAAAAATTCAAGAAATCAAAGACCAACTTATTTTCAACCAGGACTTCCAGGACAAATAAAAAGTATTAGATTAGAATTAAAACTTATTGCTGATGTTGGACTTGTTGGATATCCAAATGTTGGAAAATCAACTTTGATTTCGGTAACATCAAATGCAACTCCTGAGATTGCAAATTACGAATTTACAACTTTAACACCAAAACTTGGAGTTGTGGAAGTTGGAAATTATAACTCTTTTGTAATGGCTGATATTCCAGGAATCATCGATGGTGCAAGTGAAGGAAGAGGATTAGGATTAGAATTCTTAAAACATATTGAAAGAACAAAAACTCTTTTATTTGTAATTGATGTTGCAAATCATAGAACTATGATTGATCAATATAGAGTGTTAAAAGAAGAAGTTGCAAAGTTTTCAAGTGAATTATCAACAAGAAATTATGCAATAGTTATAAGTAAAATGGATGGTTATTTTGGTGAAACTTTAGAAGAAGATATTGAAGCATTCATTAAAAATATTGGATTAGATATTACAAAATCAAATGAATTTAAATTTGAGGGAGATTATCCATATTTTGTTCAAGATTTAATTTATTCAAGATTTGATAATACAAAACCATATTTTGTTTTACCAATTTCATCTTTAACAAAATTAAACCTTAAACCACTTGGATTTGCCTTATATAATTTATTGGAACAAGGTAGATGAAGAGATTAGTTATAAAAGTAGGAACTGCTGTATTAACTCAAGATGGGCAATTAGCCCTTGAGAGAATGGATAATTTAGTAAGTTTAATTGCTAAATTAAAAAACGAAAAAAATCTTGAAGTGATATTAGTCTCTTCAGGAGCAGTTGGTGCTGGATATACTTCTTTAAAACTTGATAAAAAAATAGTTGCAAATAAACAAGCACTAGCAGCCATTGGGCAACCTTTATTACTTAAAAATTACAAAAAAAGATTTAAAGAACATAATATTACTTGTGCTCAAATGTTATTTATTGCAGATGATTTTGATTCAAGAAAAAGAACTAAAAATGCTCAAAATGTAATGGAAATACTTTTGGAAAATAAAATTCTTCCAATTATAAATGAAAATGATGTAATTGCAACAGATGAGTTGGTTTTTGGTGATAATGATCAATTAGCAGCACATGTAGCTTATTATTTTAATGCAGATATGTTAGTGATTTTATCTGATATTGATGGTTATTATAATAAAAATCCAAGAGAGTTTTCCGATGCAGTTTTACAAAAAAATGTTTTAGAAATAAGTGATGATGAACTTGAAATGAAACATTCTGCAAATTCAGAATTCGCAACAGGCGGAATAGTTACAAAATTAAAAGCAGCAGATTTTTTAATGAAAAGAGATATTCCTATGTATTTATCTTCTGGATTTGATTTAACAAATGCTTATGATTTTTTAGTTGATGGAAATCATAAAAGTGGAACAATTTTTCAAGCAAAAAAATAAGGAATAATTATGAGTAAAAGAATTTTATTTATGGGAACTCCTGATTATGCTACTGTAATATTTAAAAAGATATTAAATAGTAAGTATGAAATCATAGGATTATTTACGCAACCTGATAAACCAGTTGGTAGAAAACAACTATTAACTCCTCCTCATATTAAACAATATTGTTTAGATGAAAACTTAAATATTCCAATATTTCAACCTTTAAAATTAAGAAATAATGAAGAAGCAACAAAACAAATAGAAGAGTTAAAACCAGATTTTATAATTGTTGCAGCTTATGGGCAAATTTTACCTAAAGAGATTTTGAATATTGCTCCATGTATAAATCTTCATGCTTCACTGCTTCCAAAATATAGAGGTGCAAGTCCAATTCAAGAATCACTTTTAAATGATGATAAATTTACAGGCGTAACTTCAATGTTAATGGAAGAGGGACTTGATAGTGGAGATATTTTAGGTTTACAATATTTAAAAATAACTCCAACAATCGAAGTTACTGAAGCTTTTGATAAGTTATCACAGCTTGCCGCTAAACTTACAATTACTACTTTAGATAATTATGAGAATATTCAACCACAAAAACAAAATGAAGCAGAAGTGAGTTTTTGTAGGAAAATAAAAAAAGAAGATGGTTTAGTTGATTTTTCTAATGCAAAAAAGCTATATCAAAAATATAAAGCTTATTCTTTTTGGCCAGGTGTTTTTTTAGAATCTGAATTAAAATTAAAAGATATTGAATTAAATGAAGAAATATCTATTAATAATCAAGGGCAAATTTTAGAAATTAATAATGATTCTGTAATTATAGGATGTGAAAAAGGTAGTTTAAAAATCAAAACTTTACAAGCTCCTTCAAAAAAAGCAATGAATGCAATTGATTATATCAGAGGGCAAAGATTAGAAATAAATTCGATACTTATTTAGCATAAAAATTATGCTAAATAAGATGTATATAAAGTTATTGTTGCAAGACTTAATAAAACCCCTAAAACTAAAGAGTTAATTGCCACTTTTTCATCTAAGCCACCTTTTATTGCTAAAACTGTAGCCATTGTCATTGGAGGCATCGCAACTTCAATTATCGTAACTTTCACCCAAGTTTGATTTAATCCATAAAAATAATGAAATCCTATTAATACAATTACTGGAACAACAATCATTTTAAGAATCATAGCAGCTGAAACAATATGGAATTTTGCAAAAATATGTTTAAGTTCTAATTTCATTCCAATTGCAATCATTGCAATTGGAACAAGTGTTGAACCAATTGTTTGAGAAGTTAGTATTAGAAAATTAGGAACTTCAAAATGTTTTACAAGAATAGTTATAAAAAACATAAGTGAAGGTGGAAATAAAAATATACTTTTAAAGATATGAGTAATATTGTTTTTTTTACCTGCTCCCCAAGTTATAATAAACATTCCAATTGAGACTAAAAGTAAAAATGAACCAAATAAATCATAAATCAATCCATAAACTATATAATCTTCACCATAAAATGCCTCTATATAAGAAAAACCAATAAATGAAGTATTTCCAAAAGTAGCCATAATCATAAAAGTTGCTAACAAAACACGATTTAATTTCATCATTTTACCTACGAAATAAGCAAGAAGAAGATTAAAAAGAATAAAAGAGATAAACATTAAAATTAAATTTAATATTTTTATATCAAGAACCAAAGGGTAGATTTTAGAAAAAACAATACCCGGAAGTGAAAAATAAATAATAAATTCAATTAATTGTTTTGAATTATCTTGATAAATTATTTTAAAGATATAACCTAAAATTAAATACATAGCAATTGGTAAAACGGGTTCTAACATAATGACCTTTTTTCCTTTGATTATATTTAATTAACTCTTCTATTTTTATTATGTATAATAAAATATGAAAATAATAAAATTAAAAGAAGTTGATTCAACTCATATATATATAAAAGATTATATTTTGAAAAATGGTTATTATGAACCTTTATGTGTTTTATGTGATTTTCAAACACAAGGAATTGGAAGTAGAGGAAATTCTTGGATAGGGAAAAAGGGCAATATTTTTTTTTCTTTTGTTATTGATAAAGAATTTTTACCAAATGATTTACCACTACAAAGTAGTTCTATCTATTTTTCTTATCTTTTAAAAGAAGTATTAAAGCAGATGGGCTCTTTAGTTTGGTTAAAATGGCCAAATGATTTTTATGTAGATGATAAAAAAATCGGAGGAACAATAACTACTGTTTCAAAAAATTTAATTTATTGTGGAATAGGAATAAATTTAAAAAATGTGAGTGAAGATTTTGGAAAACTTGATATTAATATCGATACAAATAGTATGTTAGAAAGTTATTTTTTAAAATTAGAAAAAAAGATTTTTTGGAAGCAAATATTTAGTGATTTTAAGATAGAATTCCAACATAGCAAAAAGTTCCAAACAACAATAGACAATCAAAAAATTTCTCTTCAAAATGTGATGTTAAATGAAGATGGTTCTATTCAAGTAAACAATAAAAAGGTATTTAGTTTAAGATGACAGAAATTATTTCGATAGCTAACCAAAAAGGTGGTGTAGGTAAAACTACAACCGCTGTAAATTTAAGTGCTGCACTTGCACTAGAGGGTAAAAGAGTATTATTAATTGATGCAGATCCACAAGCAAATGCAACAACTTCATTAGGTTTTCATAGGGATACTTATGAATATAATATTTACCATGTTATGTTGGGAACAAAAGAATTAAGTGAGATTATTTTAGATTCAGAAATTGAAAATTTAAAAGTTGCTCCATCAAATATTGGACTTGTAGGAATTGAAAAAGAGTTTTATAAAAATACTAAAGAAAGAGAATTAGTTTTAAAAAGAAAAATCGATCCAATTAAAAAAGATTTTGATTATATTATTATTGATTCACCTCCTGCATTAGGTCCAATTACTATAAATACATTAAGTGCATCAACATCTGTTTTAATTCCAATTCAATGTGAATTTTTTGCATTAGAGGGATTAGCACAATTGTTAAATACTATAAAACTTGTAAAACAGACAATAAATCAATCATTACAAATTAGAGGATTTTTACCAACAATGTATAGTGCTCAAAATAATTTGTCAAAACAAGTTTTTGCAGATTTAGCACAACATTTTGAAAATAAATTATTTAAAATAGATGACAATTCTTATGTTGTAATTCCACGGAATGTAAAATTAGCAGAAAGTCCTAGTTTTGGAAAACCAATTATGTTATATGACACAAATTCAAGTGGCACAAAAGCATACACTCATTTAGCAAGAGCAATCGCAGGTTAGTTAATTTTTTTAGTAGGAAATATTATGGCATTAGGTAGAGGATTAGGAGAATTATTAGGAGAAGTTGAATCAGCTTATGAAAATTCAACAAGAAGTAACAAATCTGGCGTTTTTAAAATAGATGTAACAGCTATAAAAGCCAATCCAAACCAACCAAGAAAAATATTTGATGAAGAAAAATTAAATGACTTAAGCGAATCTATTAAAGAGCATGGCTTATTACAACCTATAATTGTAACAGAGAATGAAGATAGTACTTACACATTAGTTGCAGGTGAGAGAAGATTAAGAGCTCATAAACTTGCAAATATAGAAAAAATCAAAGCTATTATTATTGATACTGACGAATTTAAATTAAGAGAATTAGCATTAATTGAAAATATTCAAAGAGATGATTTAAATGTAATTGAACTTGCATATTGTTACGCACAGTTACTAAATGAACATAGTATTACTCATGAAGAATTATCAAGAAAAGTATTTAAAAGTAGAACTTCTATTACAAATACTTTGAGATTGTTACAATTAAACTCATATGTACAACAATTTTTAGCTAGTGACAAAATTAGTGCAGGTCATGCAAAAGTTATGTTAGGACTTACCAATGATGAACAAAAAATGGTTTGTGATTCAATAGTTGGTCAAAAACTTTCAGTTAGAGAAACTGAAAAATTAGTTAAAGAGTTAAAAGAAAAAGACATAGAAAAACCTAAAAAAGATAAGCCAAAAGATGCTTATAATTTTACACCACTCAATAATATTGTGGAAAAATTAAAAGAAAATAGTTTAAAAGTAAAAGTAGAAAAAAATTATTTCAAGATAGAATTTAATTCACAAGAAGATGTTGATAAAATAATTAGTTACTTTAATATCCAATCGTAACAAAATCCAAAAAAAATCTAAGCTAATATTTTTTTTTAATATAATTTTATAGTTAGTTTTGTTAAAATAATAGAGTTTTAGTTAAACTAAACTGTAAAAAATATGGAGGAATGAATGTTAGACATAAGTCCTGTATTATTGCTTAGCTCTGGTATCATCTTTCTTTTAGTTGTTGCTAGACTAAACAGTTGTCTTTTCAAACCATTACTAAAGCACATGGATGATAGAACAGCTTCTATAAAAAAAGATTTAGAAGATGCGAAATCAAACGGTGCAGATGTTGATGGTTTGTTAGCCGAAGCAAATGATATTATTGCTAAAGCAAAAAAAGAGGCAGCTGCAATTAGAGAACAAGCTTATAAGGAAGCAAAGGATAGTGCTGATGCAAAACTTGCAAGTGCTAAATCTAATTTAGAAGTAAAATCTGCGGAATTTACTAAAAACTTACAAGACGAGGCTAAAGCTCTAAGAGATTCTTTAGTATCTTCTATGCCTCAATTTAATGAGAGCCTAAAAGCTAAGCTTAGCTCAATTTAATAAAGGGATTGAAATATGAAAAGAATATTATTACTTGGGTTGGCTTTAGTTCCAGTTGCATTACTTGCAAACGAAGGCGCGGTAGAAACTGATTTAGTTCAAAGAACCGTTAACTTTATAATATTTGCTGGAATTTTATGGTATTTACTTGCTGATAAAATAAAAGCATTTTTTGCTGAGAGATCTTTATCTATTCAAGGAGAACTTGACAAAGTACAAGATACTTTAAAAGCTTCTCAAGATAAAGTTAAAGATGCACAGAAAAAATTAGAGGAAGCAAAAAAAATTGCTACTGAGATTATTGATAGTGCAAAAGCTGATATAGATTCAGTTAAACAAAAAGTTGCAACTGCTGTTGATTCAGACATTGTAAATCTAAATAAAAGTTTAGAAGAAATGATGAAAGTTGAAACGTCAAAAGCTAAAAAAGAAGTTGTTACTAAAGTTCTTGAAGAGCTATTAAGTTCTGAAAATATTAAATTAACTCAACAAGAGTTAGCAAATATTGTTCTTAAAAAGGTAGCATAGATGAATGATTTAGTAGCAAAAAGATATGTTAAAGCATTGATTGATGGTAGAGATAATCAAGTTATTAACAACATTAGTGGTAATTTAAATACTATTTCATCAGCATTTTTTGATGAAAAATTTATTTCAATTATAACTTCTCCGGAAGTTGCTGATTATGCAAAAGTAGATTTAATTATCTCTTTGGTTGATTCAGCTAATGAAACTTTAATTAATTTCATAAAACTGCTAGGTGAAAAAAGAAGGTTGTCATTATTACCAATTATTGCAAAAGAATTAAACACTCAAATTGCAAAAATGAATAATAATTATATTGGTGTTGTTTATACTAATCAAGAATTATCAAATGATTATGTCTCTTCAATTGAAGAACAATTTAGTAAAAAATTTAATGTTAAATTATCATTAACACAAAATGTTTGTGATTATGATGGCATTAAAGTGGATATTGATGGACTGGGAGTTGAAATTTCTTTTTCTAAAGAGAGATTAAAATCACAGTTAATAGATCATATTTTAAAAGCAGTTTAGAACTTACAAAGGAGAAATTGAATGGGTGCAAAAATTCAAGCTGATGAAATCAGTTCTATTATAAAAGAAAGAATTGATAACTTTGAATTAAATGTAGATGTAAATGAAACAGGTAAAATTATCTCTTATGCAGATGGTATTGCTCAAGTTTACGGTCTAAAAAATGTTATGGCTGGGGAAATTGTTGAGTTTGAAAATGGTGAGAGAGGTCTTGCTTCTAACTTAGAAGAATCTTCAGTTGGTGTTGTTGTTCTTGGAAAAGGTGAGGGTCTAAGAGAAGGTACTTCTTGTAAAAGACTTGGTAAACTTTTATCTACTCCTGTTGGTGATGCAATGGTTGGAAGAGTAGTTAATGCTCTTGGTGAACCAATTGATGGTAAAGGTGCTATTGCTTCAAGTGAATCAAGACTTGTAGAAGAAAAAGCTCCTGGAATTATGGCTAGAAAATCAGTTCATGAACCATTACAAACAGGTATTAAAGCAATTGATGCGCTTGTTCCAATTGGAAGAGGTCAAAGAGAGCTTATTATTGGTGATAGACAAACTGGTAAAACAACTGTTGCTATTGATACTATCCTTAACCAAAAAGGTGAAGGTGTTGTTTGTATTTATGTTGCTATTGGTCAAAAATCATCTTCTGTTGCTTCTATTGTTAGAACATTAGAAGAAGCTGGTGCAATGGAATATACAATTATTGTTAATGCATCTGCTGCTGATTCTGCTGCATTACAATTTTTAGCACCATATACAGGTGTTACTATTGGTGAATTCTTTAGAGATAATGGAAAACATGCATTAATTATTTATGATGATTTATCAAAACATGCTGTTGCATATAGAGAAATGTCATTAATTTTACGAAGACCTCCAGGTCGAGAAGCATATCCAGGAGATGTATTTTATCTACACTCAAGATTATTAGAAAGAGCTGCTAAAATGAGTGATGAAAGAGGTGCTGGTTCAATGACTGCATTACCAATCATCGAAACTCAAGCTGGGGATGTTGCTGCATATATTCCAACAAATGTTATTTCTATTACTGATGGACAAATTTTCTTAGAAACTAACCTATTTAACTCAGGAATTAGACCTGCAATTAATGTTGGTTTATCAGTATCTAGAGTTGGTGGAGCTGCACAAATTAAAGCTACTAAACAAGTTGCTGGTACTTTAAAATTATCTCTTGCTCAATATAGAGAACTTGAGGCATTTGCACAATTTGCATCAGACTTAGACGAAGCTACTAGAAGAGAATTAGAGCTTGGTCAAAGAATGGTTGAAGTATTAAAACAAGGTGTAAATAAACCACTAGTTATTGAAAAACAAGTTGTTATTATTTATGCAGGTACTAAAGGGTACTTAAATGATATTGCTGTTGGTGATGTTGTAAGATTTGAAGCTGAATTACATGCATTTTTTGAACAAAAATATTCAAATATTTTAAATGCAATCAAATCTTCTCAAAAAATTGATGATAATACAGAAGCAGAATTAAAAGCTGCATTAGAAGAGTTTAAAACTGTATTTAGTGCAAACTAAGGATTAGTCAATGGCTAACTTAAAAGAGATAAAAGTAAAAATAGGTAGTGTTAAAAATACTCAGAAAACTACAAAAGCTATGAAGCTTGTATCTTCTGCAAAACTAACTCGTACTAGACAATTGTCTGAACAAGCTAGAAGTTATGCAAAAAAGATAAATGAAGTTCTTTCTGATATTGCTGCTAGAGTTAGCAAAGTTCAAGACGAAGGAAATATTAGTAGAGCATTCATTCAAAATGATGCACCAAAAACAATTGATATTGTTTTTGTAACTGCTGATAAAGGACTTTGCGGTGGTTTTAATATGGCGACAATTAAAACAGTTAGTAAGTTGATTTCTGAATATGAAGCAAAAGGTATAAAAGTTAGATTAAGAGCTGCTGGAAGAAAAGGTGTTGATTTCTTTTCATTCCAAGGAATTGCTTTAGAGCAAAGAGTTTCTGATTTATCTTCTGCACCAGAGTATGATAGAGCTGCAGAGTTTATTCATGCTGTTGTTGAAGATTTTAGAAATAAAGTTACTGATAAAGTTGTTATTGTTTACAATGGTTTTTTAAATATGTTAACTCAAGAAATTAGAGTAAGAGATTTATTGCCAATAAGCTTAGATCTTGCAGAAGTAAAAGATACTGGGTCTATGTTAGATATTGAACCAGATGATGATGAAGAAGTATTAAATGAATTAACTGATAAATATATTGATTTCAATATGTATTATGCTTTAATTGACTCTTTAGCTGCTGAACATAGTGCTAGAATGCAAGCAATGGAAGCTGCAACTAAAAATGCAAAAGAAAAAGTAGATAGTTTAACAGTAGAATATAACAAAGCTAGACAAGCTGCAATTACAACAGAGCTGATAGAGATTATCAGTGGTGTTGAAGCATTAAAATAATATAAAGGAGCTGCCCGCATGAAAGGTAAAATTCTTCAGGTAATGGGTCCGGTTGTTGACGTTGAGTTCGACGGATACCTACCAGAAATTAATGAAGCTATTAATGTAGTATTAGCTGATGCTAATGCTGATAGATTAGTATTAGAAGTTGCTGCACATATTGGTGATAGTAGAGTTAGAACTATTGCTATGGATATGACAGAAGGTTTAACTAGAGGTCAAGAGTGTATTGCTACAGGTGGACCTATTACAGTTCCAGTTGGAGATGCAGTTCTTGGAAGAATCTTCAATGTTATTGGTGAGCCAGTTGATGAAGGTGAACCAATTCCTGCTGATACAGAAAGATGGTCTATTCATAGATCTGCTCCTTCATTTGAAGAGCAATCAACTAAAACAGAAATGTTTGAAACAGGTATCAAAGTTGTTGACCTTTTAGCACCATATTCAAAAGGTGGAAAAGTTGGACTATTTGGTGGAGCTGGTGTTGGTAAAACAGTTATTATCATGGAATTAATCCATAATGTTGCGTTCAAACATTCAGGATACTCTGTATTCGCAGGTGTTGGTGAAAGAACAAGAGAAGGTAATGACCTTTATCACGAAATGAAAGACTCAAATGTACTTGATAAAGTTGCTTTATGCTATGGTCAAATGAGTGAGCCTCCAGGTGCTAGAAATAGAATTGCATTAACTGGTCTTACAATGGCTGAATACTTTAGAGATGAAAAAGGTCTTGATGTATTAATGTTTGTTGATAATATCTTTAGATTTGCACAATCAGGTTCTGAAATGTCAGCACTTTTAGGAAGAATTCCATCAGCTGTTGGATACCAACCTACACTTGCATCAGAAATGGGAAAATTACAAGAGAGAATTACTTCTACTTCTAAAGGTTCTATTACTTCTGTTCAAGCGGTTTATGTACCAGCGGATGACTTAACAGATCCAGCTCCTGCTTCTGTTTTTGCTCACTTAGATGCAACTACAGTTTTAAATAGAAAAATTGCTGAAAAAGGTATTTACCCAGCAGTTGATCCACTTGATTCAAGTTCAAGAATTTTAAATGCAGATATTATTGGTCAAGAACATTATGATACAGCTAGAGGTGTTCAATCTGTATTACAAAAATATAAAGATTTACAAGATATTATTGCTATTCTTGGTATGGATGAGTTATCAGAGTCTGATAAACTTGTTGTTTCAAGAGCAAGAAAAATTGAAAGATTTTTATCTCAACCATTCTTCGTTGCTGAAGTATTTACAGGAAGCCCAGGAAAATATGTTGAGTTAAAAGATACTATTATTGGATTCCAAGGAATTTTAAATGGTAAATACGATAGCATCCCTGAAATGGCATTCTATATGGTTGGTGGAATCGATGAGGTTCTAGCAAAAGCTGAGAAATTAAAATAACAAAACCATATTAAGGCATAACATGGATACAATTAGATTATCAATAGTTACACCTAATGGCGAAATTTTTAATGATGATGTTAAAACAGTAACTCTCCCTGGAAAAGAGGGAGAGTTTGGTGTTTTACCAGGACATTCATCATTAATTTCTTCATTAACAGTTGGTGTAATTGTTATTGAAAAAGCAAATTCTACGGAAGCTGTTGCCATTAACTGGGGACATGTAAAAGTAGATGAAAGATCAGTTGATGTATTGGCTGATGGAGCTATTGCATTAACATCAGGAAAAGATTCTGAAATAGCTAAAAATATTGAAGCTGCAAAAGAATTAGTAAATTCTGTAAAAGATTCGAATATCTCTGTTGCTTTTGTTGAAGCAAAAATTAATTCATTCGCATAAAATGATTACTACAATACTAAATTATTTGGCAAATAGTGGTGCTATAACTTATATAGTTTTAGCACTATTGTCAATTTACCTAATCGTTACAATCTGGATTTTCTTTTATAGATATTTTGCGGTTACCGCTCTCATTAAAAATGAAGTTAAATCGTTAGAATCATTAACATCTAGAGAAGCTAGATTTTCGTCATTGTCTGCACTAAATAAGTGTACAACTAATACTAGTTCTAAAGAACTATTATATGCTTGTGAAATTAATATAATTAAAGATGCAAGTTCAGGAATTTCATGGTTAGCAATAATTTCTTCAACATCTCCATTTATTGGTCTTTTTGGAACAGTTATTGGAATATTAGAATCTTTTGCAAAATTCGCAAATCAATCAAAAGTTGCTTTTGCTATTATTGCACCTGCAATTAGTGAAGCATTAGTTGCAACAGCAGCTGGTATTTTTGTTGCTATATTTGCTTATACTTTTCACCAAATACTTTCAAGAAAGATATATGAGTTAAATATTTATCTTAAGGCACAAGCCCAAATTTTAATTGCTAAGGGTTAATATAGTGTACGATTTTAATGATAAACCAGAATTAAATATTACACCCTTAGTTGATATTATGCTAGTTTTACTAGCAATATTAATGGTTACAGCTCCTGTAATAGAGTTTGAAGAACAAATAAATCTTCCAACTGGAAGCAAATCACAACAAACCCAAGATGTTCAAAAAATTGATATTATTATTACTAAAGATAGAATAGTTACACTTAATAAAAATAAAGTTGATATAGCAAATTTTCCAGATAGTTTTCTTCTTTTTTCAAATGGAAAAGATCAAAATACTCCTATCCACATAAGAGCTGATAAAGAATTAAAATATGATGATATTATGTTTGTTTTAAAATCAGTTAAAGAGGCTGGTTTTTTTAAAGTTGCATTAGTAACAGACGGATAATAAATGCAAAAGAATTTTTCATTTATACTTTCAGGTATAATAGCAGTTTCATTTTATATTTTTATTTGTTTTTTATTATTTGCATATCTTGCTAGTCCAATTCCTAAAACTTATGATATCAAATCTGCATCAGAAGTAATTGAGCTTGATATGATAACTGAAAAAGCTGAAAAGAAAATGGTTGAAAAAAAGACGGAAAAAAAGATAGAACAAGAAGAAGTTAAAGAAGAAAAAGTAGCATCTGCTTCAAACGAAAAAAAACCAGATTTAAAATCTTTATTTGCTAATGTAAAAGAAACAGCAAAAGCTGTTACAAAAGAAGAAGTTAATAATATTGAAAAATCTATAGATCCAAAAAGATTTAAGTCAAAGTTTGAAAAAGAAAAAAAATCTAATAATATTAAAATTGATAAATTGCTTGAAGATGAAAAAACAGCAACAAATGTTAAGAGTACAAACTCTACAAAAGGTCAAGAAACAGATGAATATTTTTCAAAAGTTCATGAATTATTATCTGTTTGGAATCCAATTGGTACAGGGCTTAAAGCAGTAGTATTAATTATGATTAATTTAGATGGAAGATTTGATTATCGTGTAGTTACTAATTCAGGTGATGAAGGTTTTGATTCATCTTTAAAAGCTTTCTTAGAAGAACAAAAAAATGTAGCTTATCCAAAGCCTACAAAAGATAAAGATATAAGAATTAATGTTGATTTTAAATCAGAAGGATAGAATATATGTATAAAATATTATTATTGTTGTCATTGGTAGTTTGCTCTGTTTTTGCGCAAGTTGATGCAAATTTAGAAGTTGTAAAAAAAATTAATGCTTTACCAAAAATTTTAGTTTCAGTTGCAACTGACACATTAGAAATTGAAACTTTAAATAAAATTAAAAAAAGTTTAGCAGATGATTTATCTGTAAGTGGTCACTTTGAAGTTGTATCAGTTAATAGTGTAACTTCATATGAAAATATGCCTGATATTATTGGCTTGTCTAATCAAGGAATTAATTTATATTTAAATTTATCTGCTAAAAAAGAAGCAGGTTCTTATACTTTGATGACAAAATTATATGATATAAATTCTAGAACACTGATATTAGAAAAGAATTTTGCTACAACACAAGAAGATAGATATGTTTTTTTAGCTCATAAAGCTGCAATTTCAACAAATGCATTTTTTAAAGCACCAAGTATTGATTGGATGGAAAAATTCGTGGTATTTTCAACATATACAGCATCAGGTGCTGCTGATATTATGATTGGGGATTATACTTTAACTTATAAAAAAACAGTTGTATCAGGTGGACTAAATATTTTCCCAAAATGGGCAGATAGTGAGCAAAAAACAATTTATTATACAACTTATAATTATAAAAAACCGACATTAGTTAAATTAAATATTTATAATAGAAGTAAAGAAATTATTATGGATTCCGATGGTATGTTAGCTTGTTCTGATGTAAATGCAGATGGAACTAAATTGTTAATTACAGCATCACCAGCTGGTCAACCAGATATTTTCTTATATGATATAAGAAGTAAAAATAAAACACAAATAACAAAATATGGTGGAATTGATGTTGGAGGACACTTTATTGAAAATGATACAAGAATAGTGTTTGTTTCTGATAGATTAGGGAACCCCAATATTTTTGCACAAGGTATTAATTCAAGTTCTGTTGAAAGATTAGTTTATCACAGTAATAATAACTCTTCTGCAACAGCATTTGGAAATAATATCGCATATAGTAGTAAAGATTCTTCTAATGAATTAGGAGAAAAAAGTTTTAATTTATATTTGATTTCTACAAAAACTGATAGTATGAAAAGATTGACTTCAAGTGGTATAAATCAGTTTCCAAAGTTTTCTACTGATGGTGAAACATTATTATTTATAAAAACTTCTGGAGGATCTAGTTCAATCGGAATAATTAGATTGGCATATAGTAAATCATTTTTATTCCCTCTTAAAGGAAAAAGAATCCAATCTATTGATTGGTAATTCTTATAGTTCTGTAAAGCTTTTTAAAGCTTTACAGTTACGATAATACATAATTTAATTAATCTTCTCTTAAACTATCTTCCAATATTTTCATAATATATATCTGTTTTGCATTAAAATAAATTTTTAACTGTAACATATTGTTACACAAGAGATATTCATGTCTTTGTATAATAAAGTACTTTCTGCTTAATTATAAAAAATTATCTAGTAATTAATGGATAAAGTATCTATTTGACAAAATAATAATGTTATTATTTTGTCATTTTTTTAACTTTTATATATATATGATAATTAGAATAAAATAATTAATTTATCTTTAATAATATCAATAAAAAAGAGGTTTGTAAAATTAAAATAATTATTAAAAAGAATTTTCTTAATAAAAAAAAGAAATCATTAAGTCAATAAAATGAACTTAATGATTATAGTTTTTATAGATTTTTATTTTATAAACAATAATTAAGGTTCACTCTTGTATTATTTCAGCAAATTTTATTTCAAGGACAAAATTATGAAAAAATTAGGTGTTTATTCTTTATTAGTTGCAGCAATGTTATTCTCTACAGGTTGTAGTGAAAAAAATGCTGATATGAATGTTGATAATGGAGCTCAAGAATCTGTTAATACAAATACTGATTCTAGCAATCTTTCTGATGCAGGTTTTTCTGCTTTAGAAAAAGCAGCAAATGGTAATTATTATATGATCAATGGTCAAAAAGTTTTAATTGAGCATGTATATTTCGGATTTGACAAATATAACTTAACTTCAGAAAACAAAGAAAAAGCAACTTCAAATGCTTCTAAATTATCTGCATTAACTGCTGATACAACTGTAACAGTTTCTGGTAATACAGATGAGTGGGGATCAGATGAGTATAACTACGCATTAGGTTTAAAAAGAGCTAACTCTGTTAAAGATGTTTTAGTTGCAAATGGTGTAACTGCAAATGTTGCATTAGTTTCTTTAGGTGAAAGTTCTCCAGTTTGTACTGAGAAAACTAAAGATTGTTGGGCAAAAAACAGAAGAGTTGAACACGAATTAAGTAAATAATTTCAATGACTAAGTATCTTCTATCTTTTTTAATAGTAAGTTCATTAACCGTAGCCGAAGAGGTTTCGGTTTATGGATCAAATGATTCAGGAAATGGTTCTTATGGACTAAATTCATCAGAAAAACATATTTTGAAAAATCAAAATAGTATTAATGCATTAACATCAAAAGTTGGTGATATTAATTCTTTACTGGATTCTATTAAAAATAGATTAGAAGGCTTAGAATCTACATATGAAGGTGATTCTGCCAAATTAAATTCAACATCGAGAAAAGTTGATGAATTAGCGCAAAGAGTTGGTGCGTCTTCAGATTTAGGTTCTAATAGTAATGTTCCAATATCATCACAAGGTGGTGATGCACAATTAGTTGAAACAGTTAATGGTTTAAAAGCTGCGTTAACAAAGTTAACAACAGCTGTTAATAAAATTAATTCAGAATATGTTTCTTCTAAAGAATTAGAAAAAAATATGCAACAATTTATAACAAGAGAAGAATTTGAAGCTTTAAAAAAAGCCGCTGGAATTAAAACTTCTCAAGTTTCACCTACAACAAAATTAGATGCAAATACTGCAAATATAGATACATCTTCATCTAGCGAAGTAGCTACAAAAAAATTAAATACACCTGAAGATAAATTAAATTTAATGAAAGAAGCAAAACAAGATTTTGATTCTAAAAATTATAATGCTTCAACTCCAAAATATGAAAAACTTCTTGAAGCAAATTATAAACCTGCTGAAGTTAATTTTTATTTAGCACAAAATTGGTATATGAGAAAAAAGTATGATGTTGCAATAAGTCATTATAAAAAATCTGCTATATTGAATGACAAAGCAGCTTATATGCCAACATTATTATTGCATAGTGCTATTTCATTTGAAAAAATAAAAGATAAAGATAATGCAAAAAGCTTTTACAGTACTTTAGTTGATCTTTATCCTAGTTCGAATGAAGCTAAAGTAGCAAAACAAAATTTAACTAAATTATAAATTATTAAAGGAAAAATATGTCAAGTAAAGTTATAGGTATAGAATATACATTAAAAGATGCAAAAACTGGTGAACAATTAGATTCAAATGTTGGTCAAGCTCCTTTAGAATTTATTTCAGGAAAAGGTCAAATAATTCCAGGTTTAGAGTCTAAACTTATAGAAATGTCAGCTAATGAAGAAGCTGATGTTTTAGTTCAACCAGTTGATGCTTATGGTGAATATAATGATGAAGCTGTTCAAGTTTTACCAAAAGAACAATTTGCTGGTATTGAATTAACTGAAGGTATGTCTTTATATGGAACAGGTGAGCATGGTGAAACTGTTCAAGTTGTAGTTAAATCATTTAGTGATTCTGATGTAACAATTGATTATAATCATCCAATGGCTGGAAAAACTTTAATGTTTTCAGTAGCAATTTTATCTTTAAGAGATGCAACTGAAGAAGAAGTTCAAACAGGTGTTGTTGGTGGAATGGCTGCTATGGGTGGTGGATGTTGTGGTGGTGGCGGTCATGATCACGATCATGGACATGACCATGGAGCAGGTTCTTGTGGAACTCAAGAACCTAAACAATCTCACGGTGGTTGTGGTTGTCACTAGATCGCAGGTTGCGACATATACTAAATTAAATCAAAGATTTAATAAGACAATAGTTAATATTATAAAAAGCTCAAGAGTTTTACTCTTGAGCTTTTTTATTTTGGAAAGTAAAAAAATAGTATAATAATTACTAAAAAATATAATAAGGTGAAAAATATGAAAAAAATAGCTTTTATATTTCCTGGTCAAGGAAGTCAAACTATTGGAATGGGAAAAGATTTCTTTGAAAATAGCGATATTGCTAAAGATATGATTTCAAAGGCTAGTACTAGATTAGGTATTGATTTTGAGAAATTATTATTTGAAGAAAATGAAAATATAGGAAAAACACAATTTACTCAACCTGCGATTTTACTTGTAAGTTCTATTGCAAATGCAATTTTTAAAGAAAAATGTAATGTTGCACCTGTATTTGTTTTAGGTCATTCATTGGGAGAATTTTCTGCATTAGTTGCTGCTGGTGCAATTGATTATTTAGATGCAATTGAATTAGTTCATAAAAGAGGTTTATTTATGACTGAAGCTTGTTCTGATGGTGGAGCGGGAATGATGGCTTTAGTTGGAATTGATGATGCTTCAGTTGAAAGAGTATGTACTGAGCAAAGAGAACTTGGGAAAAAAGTATGGCCAGCAAATTATAATATGGATGGACAACTTGTACTAGCAGGTATTAAAGCTGATTTAGAGGCACTTGTTGAAACATTTAAAACAGCTGGTGCAAAAAGAGCTATTGTTTTAGATATGTCAGTTGCATCACATTGTGAGTTATTAAAAAGTGCAGTGGAGAGTTTAAATCCATATTTAGAAAGATTTTTAAAAGATGAATTTTTGCCTGTTATTTCAAATGTAACTACACAAGCTTATGGAACAAAAAATGAAGCTATAAAATTATTATCAGCTCAACTTACAAGTCCTGTAAAATATAAACAATCTATAAAAGCTTGTGAAGATAAAGTTGATTTATTTATTGAATTTGGAAATGGTATCGTTTTAAAAGGTTTAAATAAAAAAATTACTGATAAACCAACATTAAATGTTTCTGATATGAAAACATTAGAAAGTGTAATAGGAGAATTAAATGACTAAATTGGCAATTATGGGAGCAATGGAAGAGGAAATAGAACCTCTTTTATCTTACTTTGATAAAGTAAATATTGTTGAATTTGCAAATAATAAATATTATGAAGTTTCATATAATGGTTTGGATATTGTAATTGCTTATTCTAAAATTGGAAAAGTATTTGCAAGTTTAACAGCTGCTACAATGATTGAAAAATTTGGATGTGATACATTACTATTTTCAGGAGTTGCTGGTGGAATTAATCCTAAACTTCAAATTGGAGATTTAATTATTGCTGATAAATTATGTCAACATGATTTAGATATTACTGCATTTGGTCATCCAAATGGATTTGTGCCAGGTGGAAAAGTATTTGTAGAAACTACTAAAGAATTAAGAAATGTAGCAATTAAAGTTGCAAATGAAAATAATTTAAAAGTAATTGAGGGAACTATTGCAACAGGTGATCAATTTGTTCACTCAAGTGAGCGAAAACAATTCATAGAAAATACATTTAAAGCTGATGCTCTAGAGATGGAAGGTGCAAGTGTTGCTGTTGTTTGTGATGCTTTAAATGTTCCATTTTTTATATTAAGAGCTATTTCTGATACTGCTGATATGGATGCTGGATTTGATTTTGATGAATTTCTAAAATCAAGTGCTAAAAACTCTGCTGATTACTTATTCAAAATTTTAAAAGAGTTAAAAAAATAAACTTCTAGCACTTTCAAAAGACACCTTTTACACTCCTTTTATATGTTAAAGTTTTTTATATATAAAAGGAGACACAATGTTCGCAGAAATCAATACTTTTTTAAATGACTTAATTTGGGGAAATATATTAATATATTTACTTCCTCTTTTAGGTTTATTTTTCACTATTAGTTCTAGATTTGTACAATTTAGATATTTCTTTAAAATGTTTAATATTTTAAAAGATACAGCTCATGATAAAGATGGTCATATTAGTTCTTTTCAGGCTTTGATGTTAAGTGTCGCTGGTCGTGTTGGTGGTGGTAATATTGCAGGTGTTGCCGTTGCTATTACACTTGGAGGTGCTGGAGCTGTTTTTTGGATGTGGGTTATTGCACTTGTTGGAATGGCTACGAGTTTTTTTGAGTGTTCTTTAGCTCAATTATATAAAGAAAAAGATGGTTTAGATTCATGCGTTTATAGAGGTGGACCTGCTTATTATGCAACAAAAGGTTTAAAACAAAAATGGCTTGGAGTTGTTATTTCTGTATTGCTTATTATTACTTTTGGTTTTGCTTTTAATGCAACACAATCTTTCATTATTTCTACTTCATTTGAAGCTTCGTTTAATCTACCAACTTGGGTTAGTGGTTTGATTGTTACAGCTGTTTTTGGTGTTACAATTTTTGGTGGTGTAAAAAGAATCGCTAGAATGTCTGAAGTTATAGTTCCAATTATGGCTCTTGGATATTTATTGATTGCACTTGTTGTAATTGTTTTAAACATAACGCAAATTCCTAGTTTGATTGTAATGATTGTTACAGAAGCATTTAATCCAAGTTCTGCAATTGGTGGAGGAATGGGTGCTGTTATTATTCAAGGTGCAAAAAGAGGAATGTTTTCAAATGAAGCTGGACTTGGAAGCGCTCCAAATGTAGCAGCTGTTGCATATGTTGCACATCCTGTTCAACAAGGAATAGTTCAATCTTTTTCAGTATTTATTGATACTATAATTTTATGTTCTTGTACAGCATTTATTATTCTTTTATCAGGTGTTTATACTCCAGGTGTTGATGGTGTTCAAGGTGTTTTATTAACTCAAAACGCATTGATTGAGCATATTGGTCCTTTAGGTGGATATTTTGTAACTATTGCTTTATTTTTATTTGGTTTTTCTTCTATGATTTATAACTATTATTTAGCGGAAAATAGTTTAAATTTCTTTAGTAAAGGAAATGTTGCTGTATTTAATATTTTTAGAGTAATTTGTATTTTACTTGTTATTTGGGGATCATTCCAAGATTTAGCTTCAATTTTTGCTTTTGCTGATTTAAGTATGGGAATCTTAGCTATTCTTAATATGATTGTTATTACACTATTATACAAACCAGTTTTACAATTAATCAAAGGTTATGAAAGACAACTTAAAGAGGGAATTGAACCTGTGTTAAGATACAATGACTATGTAGAATATAATTTTGAAAAAGATACATGGAAAGAAATTGTTGATAATATCAATGATAAAAAATTAAAAGAGTAGAGGTTTTATATTTATGTTTAATAAAGAAGGAATACCATTTTTTATAATTGTTATTCCATTCTTAAGCGTTATACTCGTTTCATTTCTTTGTATTTCTTTTTATTTAAAACTTTCAACAAACGAACTTAATTTAAATATTAAAGAGTACAAAGAACTATATTTAGAAAATCATGAAAATGATTCTAATCTAGAACAAATAATCAAAAATAAAACCGAACAATCAGAAAAATTAAGCAAAAGATTTAGCAAGTTTGCTTTAACGCTTACTTTTGTAGTTGTCATTTTTATGATTTTATTTTCATATATTATGATTTTAATTGTAAATGATGTTATTAAGAAATATAAATTAGAAGTTCAAAGTACAGAAAATAAATTAAAAATATTAAATGATGGTTTACAAAAAAAAGTGCAATATGCAATTGAAGAAGCAAAACAAAAAGATAGAAAAATTCTAGAGCAAGGAAAACTAGCAAGAATTGGTTCTATGATTTCTATGATTGCACATCAATGGAGACAACCTTTAACTGAATTATCAGGTATTTTAATGGAGCTTGAAACGGCAACAAGATTCAAAAAAGTTGATGAAAATCATATTTTAACAGCAATTGAAAAAAGTGACAATATGATTCAATTTATGTCAAATACAATTGATGATTTTAGGAATTTTTATAAACCAGATAAAATGAAAGAAGATTTTTTAGTTTCAGATTCTTGTAAAAGTGCTATAAATATTATAAATGCAAGTCTCAAAAACTTTGATATAAAACTAAATATAAATATACAAAATGATAAAAAAATATATGCTTATCCCACTGAATTTGCTCAAGTTATTTTAAATATTTTAAGTAATGCAAAAGATGTATTAGTAGAAAAGAATATCAAAAATCCAAAAATAGATTTAAATATTGATTCAAAAGGAGTTTTATCGATTATTACAATAAAAGATAATGCAGGTGGAATTGATAAAAAAAATCAAGAATTGATTTTTGATCCATATTTTAGTACTAAAGATTCATCAAAAGGAACAGGTCTTGGACTTTATATTTCAAAACTTATAATTGAGCGAAATATGGGTGGAGAACTTAGTGTTTACAATGATGACGAAGGTGCTATTTTTAGAATAGTAATTGCAGGATAATAATAAATGATGAATGAAGAGTTATTAAAAGAATTAAAAAATATATCTATATTATGTGTAGAAGATGAAGATGAAATAAGACAAACCATAGTAAGTACTTTAAAATACTATTTTAAAGAAGTTTACGAAGCAAGTGATGGAAATGAAGGCTTTGAATTATATGAATATTATAAACCAAAAATAGTTTTAACAGATATTCAAATGAAAAATTGTAATGGTTTGGAATTTGTAAAAAAAATTAGAAAAATAGATAATGAAACTATGGTTATTATGCTGACTGCATATTCAAATGAAGAGTATTTAATGGAGTTGATAAATCTAAATATTAATCATTTTATTTTAAAACCATTAAATTCAAAAAAATTAAATGATGCTTTAGAAAAGTATTTACAAAAAGCTATTAAACCAATTTTATTATGTGAAGATTTAATTTTAGACTTACAAAAAAGAGAATTAATTTATCAAAATGAGCAAATAATACATTTAAGAAAAAGAGAAAAAGATTTTTTACAGCTTTTATATTATAAAAATGGAGCAATTCTAAAATACGAAGAAATAGAATTTGAACTTTGGAATGATAAAGAGATGACAAGTCATGCGTTAAAATCATTTATTAAAGAATTAAGACACAAAATACCGGTGAATGTAATCAAAAATATACCACAAGAAGGCTATACTTTACAACATTAAAACTACTTTTTATACACTTTAGTTGTATATTATTTTAAAAATATGAATAATAAGGATTATCATGAACAAGTTACATAGAATAGAAAAAGATTTTTTAGGTGAAAAAGAGATTGAATTAAATAAATATTATGGAATTCAAACTTTAAGAGCAAAAGAGAATTTTAATATCACAAAAACAGATATTTCATTGTTTCCAAATTTTATTAAATCTCTTGCAAAAGTAAAAAAGGCTTGTGCTTTAACAAACTATGAATTAGGTGATTTAACTGATATTCAAAAAGATGCGATTGTTCAAGCTTGTAATGAAATAATTGATGGGAAATTTCATGATCAGTTTATTGTTGACCCAATTCAAGGTGGAGCCGGAACTTCTACAAATATGAATGCAAATGAAGTTATAGCAAATAGGGCATTAGAGATTTTAGGTCATGCAAAAAGCTCTTATAATATTATTCATCCAAATAATCATATAAATATGAGTCAATCAACAAATGATGTTTATCCAACGGCTATTAAATTAACTTTACATGAATTAATCTATAAATTAAAAGAGTCTTTAAGATTTTTAAGAGATTGTTTTGAAGAAAAATCTGTTGAGTTTAAAGATGTTTTAAAAATGGGAAGAACACAACTTCAAGATGCTGTTCCTATGACTTTAGGACAAGAGTTTAAGACATTTGCAGTTATGATTGATGATGATATTTTTAGATTAAGAAATGCTCAATCTCATTTAAGAGAAGTAAATTTAGGAGCAACTGCAATTGGAACTGGAATTAATTCAAAAGCTGCATACCAAAGAAAAGTTATCTCAAATTTGAGAGAAGTTACAGGTGTAGATTATGTGGCTGCTGGAGATTTAATTGAAGCTACTCAAGATACAGGTTCATTTGTGCATATTTCTGGAATGTTAAAAAGTATTGCTATAAAAATATCTAAAATTTGTAATGATTTAAGACTTCTAAGTTCAGGACCAAGGGCTGGATTTAATGAAATAAATCTTCCACCACTTCAACCTGGAAGTTCAATTATGCCTGGGAAAGTAAATCCTGTAATGCCAGAAGTTGTAAATCAAGTTGCTTTTGAAGTAATTGGTGCTGATATGACTATTGCAATGGCAAGTGAACATGGACAATTACAATTAAATGTATTTGAGCCATTGATTGCTTTTAAACTATTTAATTCAATAAATATGATGAGAAGAGCATTTTATTCTTTAGGAGAAAAATGCGTTAAAGGAATTACTGCAAACGAAGAAGTTTGTATGAATAATATTTTAAATTCAGTAACTTTAGTAACTTGTTTAAATCCGATTATTGGATATGAAAAAAGTTCTGCAATTGCCAAAGAAGCTCTTAAAACAAATAAAAGAGTTTATGACATTATTTTAGAGCAAAAACTATTTACAAAAGAAGAACTTGATGAATTATTAAGACCTGAAAATATGGTAACTAACCTTTCTAAGGATGCAAAATGAAAATAACTGTATTAAATACAGGTGGAACATTTAACAAAAGATATAACCCAATCCTTGGAAAACTTGAAGTTCCAAGTGATAATATCGCATTAGACAAGATTGTAAAATCTTGTGTTAATGTGGATTTTGAAATTAAAAACATAGTTTCAAAAGATAGTTTAGATTTTACAGATGCTGATAGAGAAATGATTTTAGAAAATATATTAAATAGTAAAAGCGATAAAATTATCATTATTCATGGAACTGATACAGTTGATTTAACTTCAAAATTTATTGAAGATAAAGTAGGAAATAAAAAAATAGTTTTCACAGGTGCAATGGTTCCTATGAGTATTGATGAGGTTGAAGCAACTATGAATTTTTCTCAAGCAATTGGATTCTTAAATGCACCAATAAAAGATGGGATTTATTTATCTATGCATGGAGTTGTAGTTGAACATTCGAAATTAAAAAAAGATAGAAGTGTAGGGCAGTTTTTACTAAAGGATTAAGCATATTAATTGAATAATATGCCAATTTAAAAATAGGAATTTGCTATGAATGAATTAATAAAAACTTTAAAATCATGCGGTTATGATGCTCATTTTGTAAAAACAAAAAAAGAAGCTCTTGAATTATCACAAACATACATAAAATCAGGTTTGAGTGTTGGTCTTGGTGGCAGTGAAAGCGTAAAAGAGATTGGATTATTGGACTATTTATTAAATAAAAAAGATATTACTTTGTTTAATCAATATGAAGATGGTATTTCTATGGATGAAAATATCAAAAGAAGAAAACAAGGTTTAGTTTCTGATATTTTTGTTACAAGTACAAATGCTTTAACAAAAGATGGAAAACTTGTAAATGCAGATGGAAGTGGAAATAGGGTTGCCGCTTTTTCTTATGGACCTACAAATGTTTTAGTAATAGCGGGTGTTAATAAAATCGTTGAAAATCTAGAACTTGGATTTAAAAGAGTTATGGAAGTTGCAGCCATAAAAAATATAAATAGAATCAATAATAAAGCAATAGAAATGGGAAAAGAACCTAGATACAATCTTGAAAATATCGCAAATAAATTCTCATGGGTAAAAGCTGATGATAAAGATAGAATTATCATCATTTTAGTTGATGAAGAATTAGGGTATTAAGATTTTCCCAATTAAATCAAGGATAGCTTTACTTTATATTATGTCAATTTCCATGGTGTTCTCATTCTCAGCATGGATGAGTTTACTAAATAATTATGTAATAGAAGTAGCTTCTTTTGATGGTAGCCAAATAGGTATTTTACAAAGTTTAAGAGAAATTCCAGGCTTTTTAGCTTTTACAGTTGTGTTGGTAATTATATTTATTGCACAACAAAGATTGGCTTACCTTTCTATGATAACTTTGGGTTTAGGAGTGTTTCTAACTGGATTTTATCCAAGTGCTACTGGACTTTATATTACAACTATAATTATGTCAACAGGGTTTCATTACTTAGAAACACTAAACCAATCTTTGTCTCTTCAATGGCTTGATAAACAAAAAGCTCCTATTATTTTGGGAAAATTAAGTGCTGTAAAATCTTTTGCTTCTATTATTGCTTTTATTATTATTTTTGTGATGATGAAATTTTATAGTGTGGAATACAAATATATTTATGCTTTTTTTGGTCTTAGCACTTCTTTTGTTGGAATATTAGCTTGGATAGGATTTGAACATTTTAAAGATGATGTTGTTCAAGAAAAAAAATTAGTACTAAAAAAAGAGTATTGGCTTTTTTATCTTTTGACCTTTTTTGCAGGAGCAAGACGACAAATATTTGTTGTTTTTGCAGGATTTTTACTTGTAGAAAAGTTTGGAGTAGATATTCATAATATGATAATTTTACTTTTTGTTAATGCTATTTTAAATATGTATTTTGCTCCAAAGATTGGTAGATTTATTTCAAGAATGGGTGAGTCAATTACTTTGCGAATAGAGTATATTGGGCTTGTTTTAGTATTTATTTCTTATGCTTTTGTTGAAAATATCTATTTTGCTTTTTTCTTATATATCATTGATCATCTTTTATTTTCAATGGCAATTGCTTTAAATACATATTTCCAAAAAATTGCAGATCCAAAAGATATTTCAACAGCAAATTCTGTTAGTTTTACTATAAATCACATTGCTGCTGTATTTTTGCCATTTTTATTAGGAATGGTTTGGTTATATTCAAGTTCATTGGTTTTTATGATTGGTGCGGGAATTGGTTTTTTATCATTTCTTTGTTCTTTTTTAATTCCTCATGAGCCTAAAAAAGGTTCAGAAACAACATTAAATTTATTTTTTAAAAGTAAAATAACATAACTTTCGATAAAATGCCCAAAATTCAAAATATAGGACTTAATAAAATGGCTTTATATACATGTGGACATAATATTCCAGATTCTGACTCAATTTGTTCAGCAATCTCTTTATCTTACCTTTTAAATAAAATAGGAAGACCAGCAACTCCTGCAAGACAAGGTGAACCAAATCCTGAGACTAAATATATCTTAGAAAAATTTGGATTTGAAGCACCAGTTTTAAAAACTTCTTTTGCTGGTGATGAATTATTCATTACTGATTATTCAGATATTGCTCAAGCTCCGCTAGAACTTGATAAAACTACAATAGTTGGAATCGTTGATCATCATAAACTTGGCGACATAACAACTTCTGCACCACTTGAATGTTGGATTAGACCAGTTGGTTGTACAAATACTATCGTAAAAGAAATGTATGATTTTCACAAAGTTGAAATTCCAAAAAACATAGCTGGAATTATGATGTGTGCGATTTTATCAGATACAGTTATTTTCAAATCACCAACTTGTACAGATACAGATATTAAAGCAGTTAGAGAATTAGCAAAAATCTGTGAAATCGAAGATTTTGGTGCTGTTGGTATGGAAATGTTCAAAGTTAAATCACAAGTTATTGGAACTCCAATAAGAGAGCTTGTAATGAGAGATTACAAAAACTTCGATATGCATGGAACAAAAGTAGGTGTTGGACAACTTGAGGTTGTTGATGGGAGCGTTTTTGATGATATTAAAGATGAATTAATGGCTGATATTAAAAAAGTAAAAGAAGAAAATAATCTTCATACAGTTGCACTTTTATTAACTGATATTATCAAAGAGGGTTCAGAAGTTCTTGTTGCATCTGATGATAATTCAATTTTTGAAAAAGCATTTAACTGTAAACTTGAAGATAACAAAGTTTGGTTAGACGGTTGTTTATCAAGAAAAAAACAAATTATTCCTTTTTTAGAACCTGCATTCGCGTAAAACTTCAAAATAAAAAGGTAGTGTAAAAACTATCTTTTTTCTTCATAAATAGAACTTTAATAAAATTAGTTATAATAAAAGTAATTTTTATAAAGGATGTTTAAAATGACAGCTTTAAAACAAGAACAATTATTTGATGAAATCGATGTTTTACCTATTGATTTAAAAACAAAAATTGTAGATAAAATCCTAAATAGTATTAATCCTATTGATAAATCAATAGATGATTCATGGATAAAAGAAGTAAATAAAAGAAAAGATGAAATTGAATCTTCAAAAGTAACTTTAGTTTCCGGTGATGAGGTTTTTAGAAAAATTGCTAATAGATTAAAATAAATGACTTATTTTTTTCATCCAGAAGCCCAAATAGAGTTAAATGCTTCTATTGATTACTACGAAGAGTGTAAAACTAACCTTGGACTTGAATTTGCAAGTGAAGTTTACCAAACTATCCAACGAATTTTAACTTTCCCAAAAGCATGGCAAATCCTAGATTCTGATATAAGACGATACTTAATAAAAAAATTTCCTTTTGGAATAATTTATTATCAAAGAAATAATGAAATTATCATACTTTCTGTTATACAATTAAATAGAAAACTAAATTATTTGAAGAATAGAAAATAAGGAATATGAATGTCTATATTGGATGAAAATAATTTTGATAAATTTGTTACAGAAAATACTTTTACAATAAATGATGAAAAATATAAAGATGAACATAGTATAAAAATTAGAAGAGATAAAGAATTAAATATTATATTAAATCAAGAAGCTGTGACACAATATAAACGTTCTAAAATGAATCCTAATATTATTGATACAATACCTATTATTGATAAATCAAAAACAAACTATATTTTAAAAAATATTTATTTTTATTCAATAAATCAATTATTGAATTCAAAATTTTGTACTAGTAAAATTAATACAGAAGCCTTTATAGAATCTATAGAATTGCATAGCCAAACTTATAAAAATAGTGAATATATAGTTGAATTTATAGATAATATTCCAACTAATCATCTTTGGTCTGATATTGTTGATATTGAAATAAAAAAGCAAACTAATATAGAAATAGGAAATATTAAAATTGAACAAATTCCTGAAAATAGTTCTTCTATGATTAGATATTTGAATTTAAAAATAGATAATCTAGAAGTATATTTATCACGAAATAAAGAAAAAAATGGAAAAGAGTATGCAAATGGAACAATCTTGTATAAAGGTAATCCTTCAAAAGAATTAAGAGATAAAATAAGAAATATTTTGTCTTTTTTTATTGGTAGAATATTAATCCTTTTGGAAGAAACCTTTTATGATAATAATTGGAATATTGTTTCATTTAAAGCTTTTAGTCCCCATAATACTATGAGTAATCGTGCTTTTAAAATTAATACAATACTTCCTTTACCTTTAAATAATAAGTTGAATAATAAAGAAATTGATTCAAAAGTATTATCCAATTACATTAATTTATTTTTAAATAATTATGATTTATGTGATTTTAATCATATCTCTTGGTTATATTGGCATGCTCAATGTTCGGCTCTTCATACAAAGTGTGGAGAATTAGGTGCAACAATAGAGGCTTTGCAGAAAGCATATATTGATAAAGGTTGGAGTAATGCTATTCTTGATAAAAGTGATTTTAAAAAATTTAAAAAGGATTCAATATCAATAATTGATAAACTAAGCATTTCTGAAGAAAATAAAGAAATATTAAAAGATAAATTTCATAATTTTAATCAATTACCTCAAAAAATAACTTTAAGAAAACTATTTGAAGATTTAGATATTTCTTTAGTTGATTTAGAGTTAAAAGCTTGGCAAGGAAGAAATGATTCTGCTCATGGTGGAAAAATGAAAGATTATTCGATAGAAAAATTACAAAAACAAACTAACTTAATACAAGGAATTTTCCACAAATTAATATTAACAATATCTATTAATGCTTATGAATATTATGATTATTATAGTGATGTTAGAGGAAAGAGAAATCATAGAAAACTTGAAGTAAAAGAAATAACTGAATTAAACTTATCATCAAACCCAAGAGAAAACTGGGAAGAAAATATAAAAGAAGTCTTAGAAAAAAACAAAGATAAAAAAGATGAAGGTGTTATTTCTGAATTATTAGATGATAGTGATTTAGAAGATTCCGATTTGGACACAAGTTCTTTTCCCCTAAGTCAAACAAAATAAAAAAAGTAGTATCCTAAAATTGATGAAAAAAATTAATAAAGGATATAAAATGAAACACGAATTAATGACTTTACCTTACGCTTTAGATGCCTTAGCACCGCTTATGTCAAAAGAAACTTTGGAGTTTCACTATGGAAAACATCACCAAACTTATGTAAATAACTTAAACAATTTAATTGCTGGTACAAAATTTGAGAATTCAACTTTATTTGATATTATTTTAGAATCAGATGGTGGAATTTTTAATAATGCTGCTCAAGTTTATAACCATGATTTCTTTTGGAATGGTTTAACTCCAACTCAAAGTGCAATTCCTGCAAAAGTTGAAGCTGCTTTAGTTAAAGCTTTTGGTTCAGTTGAAGAGTTTAAAAAAGCATTTGTAGCTAAAGCTGTTGGGCATTTTGGTTCTGGTTGGGCTTGGTTGGTTGAAGATGAAAATCAAAACTTAAAAATTGTATCAACTTCTAATGCTCAAAATCCATTAACAGATAATCTAAAACCTATTTTAGTCTGTGATGTGTGGGAACATGCATATTACATTGATGTAAGAAATGCAAGACCTGCTTATTTAGAAAACTTTTTCAAACTTATTAACTGGAATTTTGTAGAAGAAAATCTAGCGTAAGAAGATAAAAAGTATGGAACTTTCCATACTTTTTTATATATGAAATCAGATATTTTCAGAAACTCAAAACTTAACTTCATAGAATTGCGATATGTTCAGAATATTCCTGATTGTACAAAAATGCATTTGCATGAAGAACTCACAATTACAGCTATTAAAAAAGGTTCATTAAATTTGATTTTTAATGATATTTCTCTTGAACTTTTGCCAAATGAAATTGGTATTATAAATAACGATATTCCACATTGTGCAACCATAAATAAAGAGTCAAAAGATGGATATGTTTTGTATTTATATAAAGAATATTTGAAAAATTTAAATATAAATTTTACTTCTTCTTATGAAATAATCAAACAAAAACATATTTACAAAAATTTTATAAATTTGTGTGATTGTTTATTGGATAAAAAAGTTAGTTTGATTGAAAAAGAAGAGATGTTTTTGTCTTTTTGTTTAATCTTTTTTTCTTTTGAATTAAATGAGCCAAAAGAGAACAATGAACAACTTGAATCTAAACTTGCTTTAAATATCAAAAAATATTTAGATGAGAATTATCTTGAAGAGATAATTTTAGATGATTTGGCTTTGAAGTTTGATTTGAGCGTAGTTCATTTAATACGAGTTTTTAAAAAAGAGTTTGGACTTCCTATTCATTCATATATTTTAAATAAAAAAGTGCATAAAGCAAAAGAGCTTTTATCTTCAAATATGCCCATTTCTCAAATAGCCCAAAATAGTGGTTTTTTTGACCAAAGCCATCTAAATAGAAGTTTTAAAAGAATTTTCCAAATAACTCCAAAAGAGTATCAAAAACATATTTATTCTAAATGTTAATTTTGTACAAGATTTAAATTTTAAAAAAATATACAATTCCTCAAAAAAATAAATAATCGGAATATAAAATATGAGTTTTAAAAAATATCAACAATATCCAAGTGTCAAAAATTTTAAAAGAGAATGGGCAGATAAACAAATCACACAAGCACCAATTTATTGTAGTGTGGATTTAAGAGATGGAAATCAAGCTTTAGTAAATCCTTTGACAATAGAGCAAAAAATAGAATACTTTAATACATTAGTAAAAATGGGATTTAAACAAATAGAAGTTAGTTATCCAAGTGCTAGTGAAACGGATTTTCAACTTACTAGAAAATTAATTGAGGAAAATTTAGTACCAGATGATGTGTTTATTCAAGTATTAATTCCTGCAAAAAAACAGTGGATTAAAAAAAGTGTTGAAGCTATGAGTGGAGTTAAAAAAGGAATTTTTCATTTATATAATCCTACAAATGAATTTCAAAAAAGAGTAGTTTTTCAAAAAACTGATGAAGAAATTATTGAGATGGCAGTTGAGGGAATGAAGTATTTAAAAGAATTAACAAAAGATTTTGAAGGTGAGATTTTATATGAATACACGCCTGAGAGTTTTTCTCAAACAGATTTGGATTTTGCAGTAAAAATTTGTAATGAAGTGATAAATGTAGTAAAACCAACTGAAAAAAATAAAATGATAATAAATTTGCCAAATACACTAGAAGCTTGTATGCCAAATATTTATGCCGATAGAATAGAATGGATGTGCAAAAATTTAAAAAATAGAGAAAGTTTGATAGTTAGTGTTCATCCACACAATGACCGAGGAACAGCTGTGGCAAGTGCAGAAATGGCTGTACTTGCAGGTGCAAATAGAGTTGAGGGAACATTGTTTGGAAATGGTGAGAGAGCTGGAAATTTGGACTTGATAACTTTTGCTTTTAATATTTATTCTCAAGGAATAGACCCAAAATTGAATTTGAATTTTATAGATGAGGTAAAAGAATTTTTTGAAAAAACTACGCAAATAAAAACTCATATTAGACATCCTTATGTGGGAGATATGATATTTACAGCTTTTAGTGGTGGACATCAAGATGCTATAAAAAAAGGAATGGATTTTTATAGAGCTCAAAATTGTAAAGAGTGGAATGTTCCATATTTGCCAATTGACCCAAAAGATATAAAAAGAGGATATGAAAATATCATAAGAGTAAATTCTCAATCAGGAAAAGGTGGAGCTAGTTTTATAATAAGTGAGTTTTTTAAAGTTACTATGAGTAAAAATGAAGAAATAGAATTTGGAAAAGTTGTAAAAATGGCTTCTGATAAGAAAAAACAAGAATTAAGTAAAGATGAAATAATCGAACTTTATAAAGTATATATCAAAAATAACTAAATCAAAAAGTACAAGCAACAAAAATGTTGTTCGTACTTTTTAAAACTACCTAAACTAAATTTTCATTATACTTTTCAACTTCCCTAACAGCTTCTACAGCAGCAGGAAGTAATGCTTCACTTAATGCTGGATGAATATAAAGCATTTCTTTTAAGTGCCTTACATCATTGTTTATATGCATTACAGCTAATACTTGGTGCATCATAGTTGAACTCTCAGGTCCTATCATATGACATCCTAATATCTCATAATTTTTTGGATTTATTATAAACTTTGTAACTGGATAATCAAGTCTTAAAGACATTGCTTTTGCACTTGCTATCCAATTTGTGGTAGTTGTTACATACAGTATATTTTGCTCTTTTGCTTTTTGTTCTGTGATTCCAACACTTGCGATTTCAGGTTCTGTAAAAACTGCATGGGGCATATATTTAAAATGTAAAGGTTCCGTACATTCTTCTAATAAGATTTTTCCTAGATGATTTACTTCGTATGCAGCTGCGTGTTGAAGCATATATTTTCCAGAGGCATCGCCTACTACATAAACTCCTTTTGCATTTGTTTCAAATAAGGCATCTCTTTTTATAAAACCTCTTTCATCTATTTGAATAGAAGTGTTTTCAAGGTTTAAACTATCTGTGTTTGATTCTCTACCTGTTGCATAAAGTAGGGCTTCACTTTGGTGTTTTATTGTTGTTCCATCTTTATTTTCAAGAATAAGATTAAATTGATTATTTTCATAGTTTGTAGTTTGAATAGTTGTATCAAATTTTATATCAACTTTTTTACTAAATTCTTTTTTAAAAATGGCAGAAATATCTTCATCTTCATTATTTAAAATTCTTTGACTTCTAACTAATAAAGTAGTTTTTATTCCTATTGCAGAAAAAAAACTCGAAAGTTCACACGCGATAAAACCAGCCCCAACAATCGTAATAGATTTTGGAATATCGCCAATTAATGGAAATATATCATCACTAGTCCAAGCTTTTTCATGGGCTGCTTTTATTGGTTTTGTTCCTGTTGCGATTACTATTTTTGGTGCGCTTAATTCTTCATCATTTACTTTTATCACATTATTAGAAACAAAAGAACCTACACCTTTGAAAATCTGCACATTTTCATTAAATTTACGCTCATAATGTGAATCTATTTTTGAAATATAATTATTTGTTTGTTCAAATATCTTTTTCACATCAATGTTATTTATAGAAGAATCAATAAAATGCCGATTTGATTCTTTTATCGCATTTGCCACATGTGCATAACCTAATAAGAGTTTTGAAGGAACACAACCTCTATTTGGACATGTTCCACCTAAAGAAGATTTTTCAATAATAGCAACTTTTTTACCAGCTTTTCCAGCTCTAGCTGCAAGACTGCTTGCTCTTCCTGCTCCAATAATTATTAAATCAAATTTTTTCATTATGTAGCCTTTTTTCTTAATTTTGTTTGTATTTAAGTATATAGTAAAAGTATTTTATTTAAAATCTATCTTACCTTGACTTGCCAATAATGCCCCACAAAGTTGGTATAAAACCCTAGCTCCAACATTTGCATCCCAACCATCAACGCTGTCACCAACTTCACATAAATCAAAACCTATGATATTTCTTCCACTTTTTACTACCATAAAAATAAGATGTTCTAATTCACCATATCTTAAACCACTTGGAACTGGAGTTCCTGTATTTGAGCAGTTTAGAGGTTCTAATCCATCAATATCGATTGATAAATAAACATTTTTTGGAAGTTGGTTGATATATGGTGCAAAAACATCTTCTAAAGATTTTCCACTTGAGAGTTGTGCTTGCATATCTGTATCGTATAAACATGCACCTTTTACTCCATATTCTTTCATTCTATTAGCTTCTTCACTACTATAATCTCTAATTCCAAATTGAACTAAGTTTGAGATTTTGTCACATTCATTCATGGCATTATAAAAAATTGAAGCATGAGAATAAGTAAAACCTTCATAAGCTTTTCTTAGGTCGTGGTGAGCATCTACATGTAAAATCCCAAAAGCTTCAGTTTGTGTGTCGCTTAAAGCTTTAATAAGTCCAAGTGGAGATGAATGGTCACCACCAACAATAGCTACAAACTTACCTTTATTTATTTGTTCTATTGATTTTTCATAAACAGATTTATTTAAAGTATTTGAAGCTTCGTTTACAAATTTTAGAGCTTTTTTATTTGTTTTTTCTTTTTCAAGTGCAACAATGACTTTTAAAGCTTTTTTTCTAGCTTTGTGGCTTAACTTTAACAAACTTTTATCAGTTTCAAGCATAGCAATACCTGCTATATAAGGTTTGATATAATGAAAAGTTTCAACATCAAGTTGGTGGCTTGAAAGTCTCATAGCATCAGGTGCAAGTGCAGTTCCCTCACCATAAGAAACAGTAGCTTCCCATGGAACTGGAATTAAAACCAAACTAGCTTCGCTTGGGTCAAGTCTTCCACCAATAAATCCATCACCTTCAACTGGTGGTAATCCTAATTCTAATACTTTTATCTCTTCTTTTAAAGTTCTATAAGACATCTGTTTTCCTAATATTGTTCTGATTATTTTGATTTTCAATTATAGGATAAATAAGGAAATAGTAAAGTTAATTTTAGGGTTTTTTTGATAGCAATCAATATTCTTTAAAATTAACTAAGTTATAATAAATCTAAATTATTATTATAAGGCTGATTTATGAGAATATTAAAAATCTTTTTTTTTATAGGTTTAATTAGTTATTTGAATGCAGAAATAACAAAACAAACGGAGTCTATTTTAAAAGATACAACAACAAATTTGCTTTGGCAAGATACAAAAGATAGTAATAATGAAAAGAAAAATTTTGCAGATGCTCAAAAATATTGTGAAAATTTAGAACTTGATGGATATAAAAACTGGAAATTACCCGATTTTTTAGAACTTTTTTCTATTGTTGATACAAAGTTATATAATCCAACTCTTTCAAAAGAGTTTAAATTTTTCGTGTCTGATAATTATTGGACAAGTAAAACATTTGGGCATGGAGTAAGTGGCGAGGCTTTTGTTGTGAATTTTTTATCGGGAGCTTTTAATAGAGAGTTGATGGAAGATAAATTTTATATAAGATGTGTTAAATCTTTAAAAAACTAGGTTTATTATGGCTGAACAATTAAAATTTTTATATTCAAAAAGCTATATTGAAAAACTGGCTTTTGATATAAAAAAAAACTATGACAACTTTGACCCGAAGGCTTTTGTAAATTCAATTTTTGATACTTCATGGCGAAATTTAGAACTAAAGCAAAGAATGCGACATATTGCAATAACTTTAAATAAATATTTGCCTCTTTCATACAAAAAACAACTTGAAATATTAAAAGAAGTGAAAAAAGATTTTACTGGTCTTGAAGCTATGATTTTTCAAGATTTTGTGGAAGTTTTTGGTCTTGATGATTTTGATGAATCTATGAAAGCTTTGGAAGTTTTTACACAAGATGCAAGTAGTGAGTTTGCTATTCGGCAGTTTATTTTAAAGTATGAAGAACAAACTATGAATCAAATGAAAATTTGGGCTAAGTCTAAAAATGAACATTTACGCAGACTTTCAAGTGAAGGTTGCAGACCTCGACTTCCTTGGGCTATTTCTCTTCCTTTGTTTAAACAAAATCCAACAAAAGCACTTGAAATAATTGAGCTTTTGAAAAATGATAAAAGTTTGTATGTAAGAAAATCTGTGGCAAATAATCTAAATGATATTTCAAAAGATAATCCACAATTAGTTATTAAGTTTGTAAAAGAAAATCTTGGAAGCACAAAAGAGTTGGACTGGATTTGTAAACACGCATCTCGAACACTTCTTAAAAAAGGTGATAAACAGATTTTAGAATTATTTAATTTTGATAAATCACATCATATAAATCTCATAGATTTTTGTTATGATAAAAGTGTAAAAATAGATGAGAATTTGTCTTTTTCATTTGAGATAAATTCAGATGAGAATATTGGAAATATTAGAGTTGAATATGTGATTTATTATCTAAAATCAAATAATATTCATAATAAAAAAGTTTTTATGATAAGTCAAAATGAGATAAAATCATCTTCGAAAAAGTTTACAAAAAAACAAAGTTTTAAAAATATGACAACAAGAAAACACTATTTAGGAAAGCATTTTATTGCTATTTTGATAAATGGTGAAGAGATTTTAAAAGAGGAATTTTACTTAAATGACACCAGCAATTGAAATGCTAAAAAAAAACAAATGTGATTTTAAAATACACAAATATGACCACGACCCAGCTTGTACAAATTTTGGTGATGAAGCTGTGGTTAAACTAGGACTTGATTCTTCGCAAGTTTATAAAACACTTCTTGTGGAACTGACTCCAAAACAGTTAGTTGTATGTGTACTTCCAGTGGAAAATCAGTTAAGTTTAAAAGATGTGGCATCTGCTTTTGATGTTAAAAAAGCAGTAATGGCAAATAAAGATGAAGCACAAAAAGTTACTGGATATTTACTTGGTGGGATTTCACCTTTGGGGCAAAAAAAACTTTTAAAAACAGTTTTAGATGAAAGTGTAAATAAATTTGAAACGATTTTTATAAGTGGTGGAAAAAGAGGGCTTGATATTGAAGTTAAGCCAAAAGATTTAGAAAAATTATTAAAAGCAAAAATTCATAAAATCATAGGTTAACAAAGGCACAATATTTTTTTTGATATAATCATTAATAAAAAAAAGGAGTTATTATGAGTAAATTAAATAACGGTGAACCTAGTTTAAATAAAATTGATGATTATAATGGAAATGAATCAAAACAAAAAAGAAATATTGTAAGACTTGTTGTGATTTTATGTTTAGTTGTTGGTGGAATTTTCGCTTATTTAAAAACTACTTCTGCTCCAAGTGATTATGTTGGAACAAAAGAACAATCGGGAATAAATACAACTAAAAATTAAATTTAAAAAGGAAAAATATAATGAAAAAAAGACTTTTGGCAATTACGCTAATTGCTAGTTTAACATCACTATTAAATGCAGAAGGATTTGATACAAAAGTATCAGTTGGTGCAAGTTCTGCAAAAATCAAAAATGATAGATATACACAATATGGAATTGGATATACATCAAATACAAGATTGGATAATGGTATTATTTTAGGTTTTGGAAATAGTTTATCTTATGGAAATGTTAGAAATGGCGTAGAGGCTATTAGTGTTGATATGGATTTAAGAGCTGGTTATGAAATAATACAAAACTTAACAGGTTTTGCAATAGGAACAGGTGTTGCTCAAACTGTTGATAATAGTACTGCAACAGGTCTTGGTTATGGTGGTTCATTAGAATACAAACTTACTCGTAATGTTGCTGTTGAGGGAAGTTATAGAACGATTACAATGAATGACTCGCCAAAAGATTATGATTACGATGTATCAAACATTGCTGTAAAATTCAACTTTTAAAAGTTGAATTTTACTTATGTTAATCCCTCTAAATAGTTACCATCAAAATACAAAACATTCTTACAATTCAATACGAACAAATCCAAATAGAGTAAATTGGAATAATCCACCAAATAAGTTTAAATTTTATTCAAAAGATTATAAAAGAGTTTCTTTAAACTCACAAAATGAAAACTATAATTTTTTGTATTTAATTAGTGGAATTAGTGCGAAAAAAACTTATCCAGATACAGAATATTATCTAAGAATAAATCCAAGTGCTGGAGCTTTATATCCAAATGAAGTTTATTTCCAAGTACGAAATGTTAATGGTTTTGAAGATGGAATTTATCATTTAGAAGTTGCTTCTTCAAGTGCTGTATTATTGAAAAAATTAGAAAAAAATCAAGGAATTGAAGAAATATTAGGACTAACTTATAGTGTAGATGGTTTTATGTTTTTTATTTCATCTTTATATTTTCGTTCATCTTGGAAATATAAAAACCGAGCGTTTAGGTATTGTTTATTGGATGCTGGGCATTTGATGGGTTGTATTGAAGCTAGTTCTTATTTATTTGATAAAAAATTTGAGATTTTATATGATTTTCCTAAAGAAAAATTAAATGATTTTTTTCATTTTGATGAGAAAGAGTTTTTTACTTCTATTGTGATTATTGGTGATAAAAAAGAGTCTAAAAAAAAGAGTTTTCTTTTATATATTCCAAGCCTTGATGGTGCAAGTTATATTGAAGAAAATATAAGTTTTTTTGAAAAAAATGAAATGGTTGAAATTGCTTATAAAGATAGTTTAAAAATAATAGATAAAAAATATCAAATAAATGAAGCATTGTTTAATTTCCAAAAAGAGAAATTTCAAGATACTATTTTTAAAAGAAGATCAATTAGAGAGTTTACAAAACAAAGTATCTCAAAAATCAAATTTGAATCAATAATGAATGTTGTAAATCAAGCTATTAAAAGTGATTGTGATGAGTCAGTTGATATTTTTTATACGATAAATAGAGTTGAGGGATTAACTTTAGGACTTTACAAAAATGGAGAACTTTTAAGAGTTGGAGATTTTTCTTCAACTGCTGGATATTTATGTTTAGAGCAGGATTTAGGGAAATCTAGCGCAGTTACATTTTTTCTAACTACAAAAAGTAAAAACTATCAAGAAGCTTATCAAAAAGCAGGAATTATAGGACATAGATTATATTTGGCTTCAAACTATTTAGATATTGGATGTAGTGGAATAGGGGCTTATTATGATGATGAGGTTTGTGAGTTTATTGAAGAGTCAACTATGGTTTTATATGCTTTAGCAATAGGAAATTAAGGTTTATCTCTTATTTAAAAGAGATAAACTTTTCACTTGGTTTTCCTATATGAAAACCTTGATAATAGTCGATTTCAAGTTCATTTAGAACATCAACTATCTCTTCATTTTCTACAAATTCTGCAATTGTTTGAATTTTTAACTCTTTTGCTAAAGTCACAATACTATTTACAAAAGCTTTATCTTTTATATCTTTATTTATATTTATAATAAAATCACCATCAATTTTTACATAATCAATAGGAAATTTTTTAATATAATGAAATGATGAAAAGCCTGAACCAAAATCATCTATAGCAAATTTATAACCATCTGATTTTAGATTATGAACGAATTTTTCTAATAAAGAGAAGTTTTTTACTGTTTCTCTTTCTGTAATTTCAAATACTATTTTTTCTTTATTTATCTCATATTTTAAAACGAAATTATTTATTTTATTTATAAAATCGCCCACAATTAAAGATTTTGGAGATAAGTTGATAAATAAAATCCCATCATATTGTGTTCTTTGAATCTCTTTAAAGGCTTTTTCAATAACCATTAAATCCATACTATTTATAAGCCCTCTAGCTTCTGCAATTTCGATAAATTCATAAGCTGAAACTATTTTTCCATCTTGGTGAATTCTCATTAGAAGCTCATGGATTACTAAATTATTAGATGATGATGCTGGTTTTATTGGTTGAAAATATGGATAAATTTCATCATTTTCTATTGCTCTAATTAAAAGAGAAGATTTCTCTTGATTAGTTTTCAAAATATTAGAAATATCTCTTTCATTTGGAATTTTGATAGAGTTTTTACCTTCTTCTTTTGCCTGATACATCATATGATCAGCAATTACAAACATATCTTTTTGAGATAAAGTATGAATTGGATAAACGCAAATTCCAATAGAGATAGTTATTCCAACTCTTGATCCATCAGGTGCGATTAATTTTTCATTTTCTATTTTTTTTGAAATTCTGTTTGCAACTGTTAACGCTCCATTTTCATCACATTCAGGAAGAATAATAGTAAATTCATCTCCACCATATCTTGCAACTATGTCTTCATCTCGTTTTTCTTCTTCAAGAATATTTGCAACAGTTTGTAAAAATTTATCTCCAAAAGCATGACCAAAATTATCATTTATTGGTTTAAAATTATCGCAATCTATAACCATTAAAGCAAAAGGATATTCATGTCTTGCAGCTCTTTTTATTTCATAACTCATCATGTCATTAAAAACTCTTTGATTAAATAAATCAGTCAATGGATCTCTAGCTGCATAATATTCTAAATCTTGAGTATATTTATGAATGGCTTTTACAGAACCAACAAGATTTGCCATAGTTGTTAAAATTGAATCAATTACAATATATCTAACTGGATCATTTGAGAATATTGATTGCAAACCAATTCCAACTATTCCTCCAATTTTAGGACTATCTAAAAACAGAGATTTTGAACGATATTCTACTTCTTCTTCAACTAATTCATTTAAACATCTATTTCTATCTGCAATCACATGTTTTATAGTAAAATCAGTCATTGCTTTGAAATAATCAGAATCTTTTATAGTTTTATTTATATATTTTTCAAAAACCATTTTTTGATGTTCTTGAGGCATTCCTAACCAAAAAATATCAACTTCAAATTGGTCTTCGCCAACTCTAAAAATAGTCATTAAAGTGTATGTTTCCATGATTTTATTTATTTCTATTAATAAATCACAAATATATTCTCTCCAATCTTTTACAACATCAGAAGTGATAATAAACTTATCTAAAAGTCTTATTTCAAACTCTAATAACTCTTTATCAACGGCAACACCTTTTAGCTTGTCAGCCATTAAATCGACATTATGCACAATTTGATTAAATTCTTCAAAATATAAATCAATATTTTTTGAATCAAAAGCTTTGAAATCTTGAACTGAATTTATATTTTGAACTTTGTCATTAAACAAAGTTAAATTTTCTATAATAGGTTTTGTTGTGTATCTTGATGAAAAAAATGCAAGAAGATAAAATATTGGAATAATAATTAGGAAAAAAACAATATATTGATATTTAGATTCCAAAAATATAGAATTAAGATTTTGTTTTACTTCAACTGCTCCTAAAACATCTCCAACTTCAGCATTTAAATGACAAGATTTACAGTCAGCGGTTGCTTTTAATGGTAATATATTTCTTACAATATTATCTTCAAAACCATTGAGTTTTTCTACTTTTCCATTTAAAATATCAACTAATGTTGTATCTTTTTCTTTTTCTTGAATTTCTCCAAAAAGCTGTTTTACTTTGTCTGATCTATAAATATTGATTTGATAGTTACTTCCTTTAAAATTATCTTCCAAAGATTTGGCAAAAATAATAACATCTTCTCTACTCCATCCTTTTCTCATAACTTGATACATTGAAGAAAATACTTGCTTTGATATTCCGTCAGAGTGTTTTAAAGCTTCTTTTTTTGTAAAAGTTGTATGTAAATATGTAGTAAAAATAAAACATATTAAGAAAATTAGGGAAACTAAGATTATTTGTCTAGAAAAGATATAGTTTTTGAAAGTTTTATTCATAAAAAATCCTATTAAAGTGAGTCCTAAAATAGTAGCAAAAAAAAGTTAAATTAATATTATTTTTTTGGAAAGAGTTGATAGATAAAGAAGAAATATAATTATTAATAAAAAATGGGAATTTCCCATTTTTATTAATTCTCTTGAGTATTGATCATCCAAATTGAAAAAATATCTAAATAGTTCCAAAAAGATTGTTTTAAATCATCTGGCATATCAAGTTTTTCTAAAACTATAATATAAGATTCAAGCCAAATTTTTCTAGCTTCAGGAGTGATTTTAAAATCTGCATGTCGTCCTACCATCATAGGTGCACCTCTATTTTTATTAAAATAATCAGGTCCTCCACAAATTTGAATAAAAAAATCAGCAGAGTGTTGTTTTGCCATTTCAAATCCTTCTTGTGATGGAGGAAATAATCCTTTGATGTTACTAACTCTTAGTAAATCATAATGGTCTGAAATTAGTTTTCTCATACCCTCTTCACCTAAAAATTGTAAAACTTTTGGATCTGGCTTTACAACAGGTGGTCTTGTTCCTACTAATCCTTGAGATATATTAAATTGCATTTTATTAAACCTTTAAAAGAAATATTATTTATTTGCATAATTGCAATGACATAATACAATATAATTAATTTTAAAGAGTTTTTAGAATTAAAAAAAGTTTACTATGTTAAAATGCCAAAAGAAAAAAAGTTAGGATTTTATGGACAAAAATATTGATGAAATTATTGAGTGTTATAACTGTGGATTATTTATAAAAAGACACAATGATACAAATACTAAAACTCAAAAATGTCCTAGATGTAATAGCAAAATAAAAGCTCAAAATAGACACTCTTTTGACTCTTTATATTATGCTATTTCTGCACTTTTATTATTTGGAATTTTAAATGTTTATCCAATTATTACTTTAAATATAAATGAAACTGAACTAAAAGCTACTTTGATTGGAACTGTATCAATTTTACTAGAACAAAATTTCTTTTTTGTGGCATTTGTGGTTTTTTTTACGATTATTTTAGCTCCTATATTAAACTCTTTGGTGATTATTTTTGCTTTTATTCAAGAAAAAACAAAAATAAGGCTTTTTACTGATACTTTACTTCATGATAGTTTTCATTTTTTTAAACATTGGGGATTTATAGAGGTTTTTATTATAAGTATTATTGTTACATATATAAAATTAATAGGAATGGTGAGTTCCACAAAATTTGATATTGGTTTTTATATTATGTTGGCTTATATTTTTTGTTTTTATATGTCAAACAGAAAATTTGTAGGTGAAAGTGTATTTGGTGAATAAATGGTTTTAATATCTTGTAAAAACTGCCACAAAATGTATGAAAAAGAAAATTTTGAAGATTTTGTTTGTACAAGATGTAATCATAAGGTACAAAAAAGAATAAAAAACTCTTTACAAGTATCTTTTGCACTTACTATTTGTGCGATATTACTTTATATTCCAGCAATGATTTATCCAATAATGGAAGTAACAACACTTGGAGTAAAAATCCAAAGCACCATTTTAGAAGGTGTAATTAGTTTTTTAAATATGAATAGTTATTTTATAGCTATTGTAGTTTTTACAGCAAGTGTTGTGATTCCAATGATAAAATTACTTGGATTACTTTTTATTTTTATTTCTTTAAAAGTAAATGTAAAAATGTCCAATAATAGAAAAATATTAATATTTAAATTTATAGAAGCCATTGGAAAATGGTCAATGATAGATATTTATGTAGTTGCATTATTAGCATCAATTGTGCAACTTGATGAGATTTTTAATATAAAAGGAGGAATCGCTGCGACCTCTTTTGCTTTAATGGTAATAGTAACAATGATAGCAGCAAATAGATTTGATACAAGGATTATTTGGGATGAGTAAAGAAATAATAGAACAACAAATATACGAGCCAAAAATAGAAGATAAAAAATCAGTTTCATTTATTTGGATTTTGCCACTAATTATTTTGGCGATTTTAGGTTGGATTGCTTATGAATCTTATATGAAAAAAGGTACAAATATAAGTGTTATATTTAAAAGTGCAGAGGGATTAAAAGAGAATGTTACACCTTTGGAATACAAAGGTTTGCAACTTGGAAAAGTCACAAAAATTTCTATGCATGAAGATTTAAAAAGTGTAAAGGTAAATATTTTAGTTGATAATGAAGTTGCAAAATATGTAGCAGGTGAGGGTTCTTCTTTTTGGATAAAGAAACCTACTGTTTCTCTTACAAAAATTTCAGGATTAAATACTTTAATTAGTGGTTATAAAATTGAGCTAGCACCAATATTTAAAACACAAGAAGAGTATGAAAAATCAAATCCAAAATATCTTTTTAATGCTTTAGATACTCAACCTAATGATGAATTTGATGATGAGGGCTATTATATTTCATTAATTGCAAATGATAAAGATAATGTTGAAGTTGGGACTCCTATTTTTTATAATAAATTTCAAATAGGTGAAATTATTGCAAAAGAGTTTATTTTTGAAAAGGTTTATTTTACAGCTTATATTTATGATAAATTTAATTATTTAGTAAATAGAAGTTCACAGTTTGTAATAAATGAAGCATTAAAAGTAAGTTATGGTGCAAGTGGATTAAATATAGAAATAGGGTCTTTGTATTCAGCTTTGGTTGGTGGAGTTACTGTTGTTACACCAAATAAAGAGGAACAAAAGATTTCAAAAGATGAAGCTTATGTTTTATATGGAAAAAAAGATGATTTGAAAAGTAAAGAATTTTTTTATATAAATTTTGTAGAGATGAATGGAATTGAAGAAAATACTCCAATTATTTTTAAGGGCATAGAAATTGGAAAAATTACAGAAGTGAACTTGAATAAAGATATTTTAAATGCCAAAGCATTTATTTATCAAGAATATAAATATTTATTAACAGATAAAACAAAGTTTTTTGTGGAAGAACCTACTATTTCTTTAGATGGAGTTAAAAATTTAGGAAATATAGTAAAAGGAAATTTTGTATCTTTAGAGTATAAAAAAGGAAATTTTAAAGACAATTTTACAGCAATAAATAAAAAAGATATAAATAATAGTAATAACACTATAAAAGTAGAACTTTTAAGTGAGAATCTAAATTCTATTAGTACTAAATCAAAGATTTATTATAAGAATATTGAAATTGGAAAAGTTGAAAACTATGCTTTAACTCCTGATTTGAAAAATGTAAAAGTTTCTATTGCCATAGATGAAAAGTACAAAGATTTGGTAAATGATAATAGTCTTTTTTACGATATGAGTTCAAAATTAGTAGAAATGAAAAGCTTAAATTTAAATATAAATTACAGTGGAATTGAACCATTATTAAATGGTGCTATTGGACTTGTATCTGAAAAAATTGATAATAATAAACTTACAAAAAAAGAGTTTAAACTTTATAAATCTTTTAAAGATGTGGAAAAATTAAATAGATTTAGTAATAGTGGAATTATAATAAATGCAGATTTTAATAATGATTTTGAAATAAAGCCAGATATGGCAATTATGTATAAAAACCAAGAAATCGGTTTTGTAAAAGATATAAAATTTGATGATAAAAAATCAAAAGTGAGTTTATTTATTTATTCTCCTTTTAAAAAATATATTACAAATAAAAGTAGATTTTATAAAAAAGGTGTAATAAATTTAAATGCTAGTTTAAGTGGAGTTTTATTTGAAGTTGACAATTTTTCTTCATTACTTGATGGTTCAATTCATCTTGATAATGATTCAAATACAACTTTTGAAAAAACACAGATTTTTGCTTCTGAAGAACAAATGAAAAATTCAACAAATAGTATAACGATTGTTTTTGATGATGTTGAGGGATTACAAGTAAACTTTTCACAACTAACTTACAAAGGTGTAAATGTTGGAAAAGTAACAAATGTTAGCTTAAATGAAAAACAACAAGTTGAAGTGAAAGCTTTGATTTATAGTGATTTTGCTTCAATTGCCAAAGAGGGAACAACTTTTTATCTAAAAAAACCTAGAATTTCACTTCAAGAAGTTGCAAATGCAGGTTCAACTGTAATGGCTGTAAATATTGGAGTTATTAAAAGTGAGAATCAAAATGTTCAAACAAAATTTGAAGGATTAGTAAATCAGCCATCCCTTGAAAAATCATATTTAGGAACAGTGTTTAAAGTTGATGATATTACAGCTTCGAGTGTAAATATCGATGCTCCTGTTTATTATAAAAATGTACAAATTGGAAAAGTAAGTAAAATAGATTTAAGTAATGATGGTTCAAAAGTTATTGTTGATTGTTTGATTTATGATAAATATACAAAATTCATAAGAAAAAATTCGCAGTTTTATGACATAAGTGGATTCGAAATGAAATTCTCTATTTTCTCTGGTTCAAAAATAGAATCAAATACATTTACAAGTTTATTAAAAGGTGGTTTAGTAGTTGTTACACCTTATGAATATGGAGAACTAGCAACACCAAAAGATAAATTTACATTGGTAAAAAGTTTAAGGGAAGATTGGAAAAGTATAAGTCCAAGTATTAAATAATAATATTCTTGTGTTGAATAATACTCTTGGTAAAAAGCAGGTATTTACTGAAATATTTGCTATCATTAGAAGAGTATTTAAAAAATTATTAATAAACAAATAAATTTGATAGTTTTAGGAAAAAAAGGTTTTTATGCAAGAAAATGAAATTCACAAACAAACAATTTTAGTTATTGATGATACACCTGATAATCTTTTTTTGGTTTCAAATTTATTAAAAGATTTATATACCGTAAAAGTTGCAAATAGTGGTGTAAAAGCTTTGAAATATCTTTTATCAGGAACTATTCTTCCTGATTTAATTCTTCTTGATATTATGATGCCTATTTTAAGTGGTTATGATGTTATTAAACAAATAAAAGAAAATCCTATATTAAAAGATATTCCAATTATTTTTCTAACTGCAAAAAGTAGTATTGAAGATGAAAAAATTGGTTTTGAGTTGGGAGTTGTTGATTATATAATAAAACCTATTTCTCCTCCTATTCTTCTTGCTCGTGTTAAAACACAACTTGAAAATAAAAGAGCTGCTGATTTTTTAAAAGATAAAAATCAGTTTTTAGAAAATGAAATAGAAAAAAGAACAAATGAACTTATAACAATTCAAAATGTTACAATTTTTGCAATGGCATCATTAGCAGAAACCAGAGATAATGAAACAGGGAATCATATACGAAGAACCCGAACTTATGTGAGGGCTTTAGCTTTAAAATTACAAAATCATCCACGATTTAAAGATTTTCTAACAGATGAAATGATAAACACACTTTATAAATCAGCACCTTTACATGATATAGGAAAAATTGGAATTCCTGATTATATACTTCTAAAAAAAGGAGTATTAACAGCTGATGAGTTTGAAATTATGAAAACCCATACAACTTTAGGAAAACAAGCAATTGAACATGCAGAAGAACAATTAGGATACGAAGTTAGTTTTTTAAAAATTGCAAAAGAAATCGCATATTTACACCATGAAAAATATGATGGAACAGGTTATCCTTTGGGTTTAAAAGGTGATGAAATACCAATTAGTGCGAGGCTTATGAGTGTTGCTGATGTTTATGATGCACTAATAAGTAAAAGAGTATATAAAGAAAAAATTGAACACAAAATTGCAGTAGAAATTATGAAAGAGGGTTGTGGAACACACTTTGATACAGATATTCTTAATGCTTTTTTAGATTTAGAAAGTGAATTTGAACAAATAGCAAAAAGTTTTATAGATAATTCTACTAAAGCTGAAATATGAAAAATATACTTTTTATCTTACTTTTTACACCTTTTTTTTTATTTGCAAATTTTCAAGATAAATTAACAAAAGAAGAAAAAAACTGGTTAGATAATCAAAAAATAATAACAATTGGAGCTATGAATAATTGGGCGCCTATTAATTTTGTGAATTATAATAATGAAGCTAGTGGAATAGGTGCTTCAATAGTTGAAATCCTAAATCAAAAATTAGATAATAAACTTCAAATTAACTCAGGAAATTGGAACACAATTTATGAAAAAACAAAAAATGGTGAAATAAATGCCATTTTAGATATTACTCCTAAAGAAGAAAGAGAAGAGTTTTTCTACTTTTCAAAGCCATACTTACAAATTCCCCATGTAATTGTTTCAAAAAAAGAGCAAAAATCTTTTTTAAATTTAGATGATTTAAATGCTAAAACAGTTGCATTAGAAGAAAATATTGGAACAATTATTGATTTACAAAAAAACTATCCAAATATAAATATTAAAACATTTAAAGATACAACATTGGCTTTAGATGCAGTTTCACGAGGATTTGCTGATGCTTATATTGGAAATAGGGCAGTTGTAAATTATAAAATAAAAGAAGAACTTTTAGAAAATCTAAAAATTGATTCTGTAGATATAAGTAGAAAATCTTCAACTTTAACTCTTGGTGTTTCAAAAAGATATCCTTTTTTATTTTCTATTTTAGAAAAAGCAATGGCTGAAATTACTCCTTTACAGTGGAATGATATAAAAACGAAATGGGAAAATAATGATGATTTAATAGAAAATAAAACAATAAATCCAAAAATTAATCTAACTTTTGAAGAAAAAGAGTGGTTAAAGAAAAATCCTATTATTAAATATGCTGGAAATCCAGATTATAGACCATTTGAGTATATTGATGAAAATGGAAATTATGCAGGAATTATTCATAAACATTTGGATTTAGTTGAACAAACATTAGGAATAAAATTTGAAAAAGTAAAAACAAATACATTTCGAGAATCATTAGATAAAGTAAAAGAAAATAAAGTAGATATGTTTTCAAACTATTGGAATATAAAAGAGTTCCAAGATACGCATATAGCTGTTCCTTTAGATGTAAAAACACCAATTGTTATATCTGGTAGAAAAAATAAAGATAAGGAATTTATTCTTTCTCTTTCTCAATTAAAAGATGAAAAAATTGCAGTAATAAAAGGTTACTTTTATTTAAATGAAATTTATAAACAATATCCAAATTTGAATTTTATTGAAGTTGAAAGCCCAAGTGTAGCATTACAAGGAGTTTCAAATGGAACTTATGATGTTGCCCTTGGTTCTTTACCTCTTACTACATATACAATATCAGCTTTGGGACTTACAAATACTGAAATTATTGGGAAAACTGATACTTATATGCAATTGAGTTTTTTTATTAAAAAAGATGAAGTTATATTTAAAAGTATTTTAGAAAAAGCCTTAGCAACTCATTCTACAGAAGAACTTTATAATATTATGAAAGATTGGGAAAGTGTAACTAAAAAATCAAAATGGGATTTAACCAGTATTCTTGAGATTTCTATTTTAGTTATTTTGGTGATTTTACTTTTATTATTTTGGAATTATCAGCTTAAACGACAAGTTGAGAAAAAAACTTTAGAATTATCAAAACTACTTAGATTTTTTGATGAAAATGTAATAGCTTCAAGAACAGATTTAAGAGGAAATATAACTTATGTTAGTGATGCTTTTTGTCATATAAGCGGAAATAGTAGAGATTTTATGATGGGAAAAAATCACAGAATTGGAAGACATCCAGACAATGACCCTGAAATTTTCAAACAAATGTGGGAAACAATAACTAATGGAAAAGTTTGGAAAGGAAGAATCAAAAATAAAACAAAAGATGGAAGTTATTATTGGGTTGATAGTGTAATAGAACAAGAGTTTGATTTTGATGGAAATGTTATTGGATATATTTCTTTAAGACATGATGTAACAGCACAAGTTGAACTTGAAAAATTAAGTGCAAATCTTGAAGATATAATAAAAGAAAGAACAGCTGAACTTTATTATATGAACAAACAACAAAAAGCCATTTTTGATGCTGCAAGTATTGGAATAGTTTTAGTAAAAGATAGAATAATATTGGACTTAAATAATAAAGCTTCTTCCCTTTTTGATTATGAAAATAATGAACTTTTAAATAAATCAACAAGAGTTTTTTATAAAACTGGAACTGATTTTGATGAAATAGAAGAAAAATATTTCCTTTTGCTAGAGGGAAAAACAGTAAGTTGGGAACAACTTTTTGTAAAAAAAGACGGGAGTGAATTTTTCGGAAGAATTGCTATACAAGCTATTGATTCTACAGATTTATTAAAAGGTGTAGTTGTTACAATTTATGATATTACTCCTGAAAAACAAGCTTTAGAAGATATAAAACAAGCAAAAATATTAGCTGAGGAATCAACAAAATTAAAAAGTGAATTTTTAGCAAATATGAGCCATGAAATACGAACTCCAATGAATGCAATAATTGGAATGTCATATCTTGCTCTTCAAACTTCTTTAGATGAACAACAAAAAAACTATATTAAAAAAATAGATATAGCTTCAAAAAATTTATTGGGAATAATAAATGATATTTTAGATTTCTCAAAAATTGAAGCTGGAAAAATGACAATTGAAAAAATTGATTTTTCTTTAGATGATGTTTTGGCAAATTTATCTAATCTTTTTATGTTTCAAATAGAAGAAAAAGGTTTAGAACTACTTTTTGATGTGGATATGGATGTTCCTATGGCTTTAAAAGGTGATATGTTAAGAATAAATCAAATATTAACTAATCTTTTGAGTAATGCCATTAAATTCACATCAAAAGGTGAAATTATAATTTCTATTAAGGTGCTTTCTCAAGATGAAAAAAATGCACAATTAAGGTTTGGAGTAAAAGATACTGGAATCGGTATTTCAGCGCAAAATAAAGAAAAATTATTCACATCATTTTCTCAAGCAGATAGTTCAACCACAAGAAAATATGGAGGTTCAGGATTAGGACTTGCAATTTCTAAACAAATCATTGAATTAATGGGTGGTAGTGTTGGGCTTGAAAGTATCCCTGATTTTGGAAGCGATTTTTATTTTACACTTAGTTTTGAGTTACAAAAAATACAAAAGAATTTATTAGAAGAGAATAATGAATTTGCTAGTTTAAAAGTATTAATAGTTGATGATAATGCATCTTCAAGAGAGATTTTAGAAAATATTATTAAAGCTTTTAGGTTTGAAGTAAAAGCATTGTGTTGTGGTGAAGAAGCTATTTTAGAATTAAAAAAAGCAAATGAAGAAAACAATCCTTATACTTTAGTTTTAATGGATTGGATGATGCCAGAAATGGATGGTATTAAAACTATCATAAAAATAAACGAAGATTTAAAAATAGAAAAAACGCCAATTTTTATTATGGTTACAGCATATAATAAAGATGAGTTAAGTCAAAAAGCAAAAGGTGCAGATGTTTTTGGTTTTCTTGAAAAACCTGTAAGTCCATCAACTTTATACGATACGATTTTAAAAGCTTTTGGTAAACAAATTGTTATAAATCCTATTGAAAGTATAAAAAGTAATAATTTTTCTAATATAAAAAAATTAGTGCAAGGAGCAAAAATTCTTTTGGTTGAAGATAATATTCAAAATCAAGAAATAGCAACAGAGTTTTTACAAAAAGCAAATATAAGTGTAAAAATAGCTAATAATGGAAAAGAAGCCATAGAAATATTAGAAAACAATGAATTTGATGGTGTTTTAATGGATTGTCAAATGCCTATTTTAGATGGATATGAAGCAACTAAAGAAATCAGAAAAATTGAAAAATTTAAAGATTTACCAATTATTGCAATGACAGCAAATGTAATGCAAGGTGATAAAGATAAATGCATAAGTTTTGGAATGAATGATTATATTGCAAAACCTTTGGATTTTAATAAGTTTTATGAAACTTTGATTAAATGGATAAAACCAAAAAATAGTGTTATTTTTGAAGAACAAAAAGAAGAGATTAAAAAGATACTTGAAATTGATATAAAAACATTAAAAATTGAGGGAATTAATATTTCAGAAGCTCTAAATAGAATGGCTGGAAATCAGACTTTATTTTTAAATCAATTAAAAAGATTTGTTAAATCACAAAATAATTTTGAAGAAAAGATATTAGTTCTTATAAAAAATAATGATTTAAACTGGAGAGGTAACTAAAAAACATACACTTTTTTGCTAATCCCTAAGCCACCATTTCAGATTGTAACACTTTTTCTTTTTCTTGTTTTTCTTCAAATTTAACAGGTGATAAATTTCCTAAATAACTATGACTTCTAACTCTATTATAATAAAAT
>NZ_MUXE01000050.1 GCF_003063245.1 Arcobacter caeni
GTTTAAAGAGTCTGTTTATATGGCAAAACTAATAGCTAAGTGTGCTTTAGAGAGAAAAGAGAGCAGAGGGGCACATTTTAGAACAGACTTTAAAGAACAAAAAGAAGAGTTTGCAAAGATTAGTATTGTAAAGTATGAAAAAGAGCAAGATATTATTTCCTATGAAGATGCACTATGAAAATAAAAGTAAGTAGATTTAATCAAGAGAAAACTTTTTTAGAAGAGTTTGAAGTAAAAGAGAATAAAACACTTTTAGAAAATCTTGTTGAAATAAAACAAGATAAAGACTCTACTTTAACTTTTAAACATGGTTGTAGAAGTGGAGTTTGTGGCTGTTGTTCTGTAAGAGTAAATGGTCAGGAAAGATTAGCCTGTAAAACAAAACTAAAAGAGAATGATTTAGTAGAACCACTTAAAAACTACGAAGTTTTAAAGGATTTAGTAGTTGATACTTCAAAGGAAGAAGAGCTTTTAACTAAAACAAATAGCTTCTTGCATAAAAAGGAAGATGTAAGTATTTCAATAAAAGATGAAAAGCAAATAGATAGACAAAGTAACTGTATTTTATGTCAAAGTTGTTATAGCTCATGCCCTGTTTATGAAG
>NZ_MUXE01000051.1 GCF_003063245.1 Arcobacter caeni
ATTTAACTTTTAGCAACAAATTATTATATGGTGTACTTACTGTACTGATTCTTACATCTATTATTACAACTTATTTAATCTATAACAAAGCTTTTGAAGCAACAAAAACAACTTCAGAAAAATATATGATTGAATTAGCTCATAAGAATGCTTTAGAAATAAAAGGGGATATTGAGAAATCAGTTGTATTAATTAAAACATTTAGTTCTACTTTAGAAACAGCCTTAAAAGAAGATTTTATTTATAGCAAGCCTGAACTAGTATCACTGATGAGTTCTGTATTAGAAAAAAATCCCTATATTGTAGGAGTCTGGTTATATCTTGAACCGAATACCTTTTATGAAAATAATCCTTCAATGGCAGGAAGGTATTCACATGATGAAAATGGTAGATTTTCCCCTTATGTATTAAAAAATAATGGAAGCCTAGATTTAATGTGGCAATATCCTGTTTTAAAAGCAAACTCTTGGATATTAGAACCTATGAGAACAGGTAAAGAGTTTATTTCTGAACCTTATAAATTTGTTGTTGATGGAGAAAATGTATTAAATACAACAGTATCAATACCTTTATTTAATAATAATGAAATAGTTGGTGTTGTAG
>NZ_MUXE01000052.1 GCF_003063245.1 Arcobacter caeni
GATAGGAGCCCAGGAATAATTATTCAAAAAGGTTAAAGTAAGAAATTACTTTATTCTCAAATAAAATAAGCTATTAAGGGCTAATGGTGGATGCCTAGACTGTAAGAGGCGATGAAGGACGTACTAGGCTGCGATAAGCTTTGGGGAGCCGCCAAGAGGCATTGATCCAGAGATTTCCGAATGGGACAACCCAGCATATAGCGATATATGTTATCCCTTAGGGGAGGCGAACGTGGTGAAGTGAAACATCTCAGTAACCACAGGAAGAGAAATCAACAGAGATTCCGTTAGTAGCGGCGAGCGAACGCGGATTAGGGCAAACCCTATGCTTGCATAGGGGGTTGTAGGACCATAACATGAGACTAAAGAAGATAGTAGAAGTAGTTGGAAAGCTACAGCATAGAAGGTGATACTCCTGTATACGAAATTTTCGATAGCTCTATTGGTATCCTGAGTAGGACGGAACACGTGATATTTTGTCTGAATCCGGGGGGACCACCCTCCAACCCTAAATACTACGTTGGAGGGTGGTCCCCCCGGATTCAGACAAAATATCACGTGTTCCGTCCTACTCAGGATACCAATAGAGC
>NZ_MUXE01000053.1 GCF_003063245.1 Arcobacter caeni
ATGCGATTCTCTCATCATTCATGATATATTGATATTTATTGTTTGTTCTTTGTATCTCTTTAGTTATTGGCTCAGTATCCATAAACTCATTGTTATATAAATCTTTTAACTTGTTTCCTAAATAAGATGGTACATAAAACATAGTACTTTTTTCACTTGATAAAGTTTTTAAAAGTTTTACTTGTTTTTCATAAGAGATTCCACCAAATACAAAGTTATCTTTAGCAAAAGATACTTCACTTTTATTGATTAAGGGAAAATATACTTTAGCAAAATGTAAAGCATGAGTTCTATTTAATATTTCATATCCATTTTGAGTAAATAGTGTGATTACTTTTTTGAATCCTTGCTCTTCAATTTTTTTAATTTGAGTTAGGATATTAATATTGCTTTCATCATAACTATCAAATGCCTCTATCTCAAACTCTTTGTTATTGTAAATTAAATAAGCCATAACAGCATTTACAGTTGATTTAGCATATTTACCAACTATTTTTGATGGATAAAGTACTGCAATTTTATTTGCACCTTTTTCATCTGCAACAACGGGCTCTTTTTCAATGGCATCTTCATAAACTTCTTGGGGT
>NZ_MUXE01000054.1 GCF_003063245.1 Arcobacter caeni
ACAATGAGCTATTCACCAGACATAATGAAATTATTAGAAGAGAACAATATTGATTCAAGTTCTACTGGACTTGGAACTTTAGAATATCTAAGACTATTGCCCCTACTCTTTGAACAAAATAAAGAACTATTTCAAAGAATCAAACATTTAGAACAAGAGCTTATTCCCAAACTAGACCTAACAAAAAGAGCTGGTGTAAAAAAGTTTTTGAACTGTAGTGATGGAAAGATTTCTAGTATGATGAATGATGGTAGATTAAAAGAAGGTGTACATTTCATCAAAGAGCTTAAAGGAAGAAAAGCTAAAATAACCTTTATCGAAAGTGGGATAAGAGGTTACAAGGAGGAAAACTCATGACCTTTTATTCAAGAAATGGGATTCTTTATGTAAGAATCAATGGAAAACGAATATCTACAAAACTAAAAGATACAAAAGAAAATAGAAAACTTGTATCTTCATATCATAAAAATGATGAGTTCTTTAAAAAGTTCAATGTTAAAAAAAGAGTGTCAAATATTTTAGACCTGTGCCAAGAAGTATTAAGAGAGAAAGAGTCCTCTCTTAAAC
>NZ_MUXE01000055.1 GCF_003063245.1 Arcobacter caeni
TAATTCAACAGTATCATTTCCATTACTTAAATTAACTTCATCATTACCACTTCCTGTAATTATAGATAAATTATTACCTGCTGTTTCATTTATAGTGATATTTCCAGTTGAAGAAGAAGCATTAATATCTACTGATAAATTGTTGAAAGTAGTATTTCCAGTCATATTAGCTGTTAAATCTACAGAACTGATATTTGACATATCAATTACTCCACCACTTCCATCTAAAGCTAATGTACCAGTACCATTTATAGTATGTCCACTAATTATAGTTGCATCAGCACTTAAGGTATTTGAAGCTGAAATTTCTATAGAGTTTGAACCATTATTTACAGAACTAATTTCAAAATCACTACTTACTTTTATATCATTTGAAATATTTGATAAATCAATTAAAGATGCGGAACCACTAGTAATATCAACAATTCCATTTCCAAGTACAGTTTTACTTGAAATAACATCTGCATCAACACTTATTGTTTTTGTTGCAGTTGTTGTAATAGTTCCAACAGAAGCATTTAAAGAACTTACAGTCACAGTT
>NZ_MUXE01000056.1 GCF_003063245.1 Arcobacter caeni
AGGAAGAACAATTAATATAAATAATTCTTTTTGGAATACGACTAAGAGTGGATACACAAATGATAAGTCTGGTTCAAAAGGATTAAGTGCATCATCAATAAAAGACTTAAATATTTTTAAAAATGCTAATTGGGATATAGTTGAAGATTCTACAATGATAAAAGGAACTCCAGTTTTATCTTGGCAAGTTGGAAAAGATGGAGATACTAAACCTATTTGGTTAATTGGTACAAAAGTTACTTCAAAGCCAATAATTGATAAACCAGCAACAGAAACACCAAACAAACAAATAGACAAAGTAATCACAACAATTGTAAATAAAGAAGCACTAAAAGTACCAACAGTTCCAAAAGTTACTACTACACCAAACAGTTATAAAAATGTAAACGTATCATTTAGTGTTGGAGAAAACAAGCAAATTGTTTCAAAACCAATTGAAGATCAAGAAACAAAAAGAGTAACACTTAGTGAAGCAAAACAGATGCAACAAGAAGTTACAGGTGAAACAGTAGGTGATGTAAAAGTTCCATTATCAAGAAT
>NZ_MUXE01000057.1 GCF_003063245.1 Arcobacter caeni
GGCCTAAGTGGGACATTTCATTAAAATAAAATCATTAAACGATATAGTAGATACTTTAAAACTACATTTCTATCCAAACACTAATATTACATTAGAAGAAATAGAAATTTTAAACCAAAATATAACAGACTTTGTAGAGCTTAAAAAAGAAGCTATGCAAATTAAAAATCAAGATAATCAAAAAAGATTTGTTAATACTACTTTTGCAAATCATAAGTTTAGAGTTATGGCTGTGAGTCAATCTTCTTTTAATGTAGTTTTACAAAATGGTGATATATCAATTTCACTTTTAAAATATTCAAATAGACATAGTAATCCATTAATAAAAGTAGAGTTTAGAGCTGAGTTTTTATTAAGAAGTGGTTATAAAAATGCTATTCAGTATGTTAAAAATATTATCAATAATCTTTTTGAAAACTATTTTATTAAAGTATCAGAAATACACCTTGCAAAAGATATACAAGGTTATGAGTTTAACCCTTTTGATATCCATAGATTTAAAACTCTATCTAAACACAAAACAGTATTCCAT
>NZ_MUXE01000058.1 GCF_003063245.1 Arcobacter caeni
TTATATACTTTTATGTACTCATCACTAGAGTACATTTTGTTTTCCATTCGTCCTTCATATATAGTGATATTTGCTTCATAGCCCATATATCTTGTCATTGCAGAACCAACAAAAATAAATACTAATGAAATATGAATCATAAATAAAAAGAACTTATCTTTTTTATACATTTTGAAAGCAAAAATATTTACTATCACTGCAACTGTAAGTAAAAGCATTAGAAGTTCAAACCAAGTTTGCCCATAAATAAAAGATTTAGCTCCTAATGGACCAAAATCATTTTCAATAAATGTTGCAATTGCACAAGAAAGTGCAAAAAATAGTAAAAGCACAACAACAATTGGCATTGAGAATATAGTTTTAAGTTTTTTTAACATAATAAATTGCCTTGATATTTTGTATTAGCACATGTAAGTAACATCAAGATTTAATTAAGTAAGGAGATGATTGCAATGAAAGTCATTGATGTTACTTACATGTACCAATAGAAACAAAGAGAACCGAAGTTCTCTTTATTTT
>NZ_MUXE01000059.1 GCF_003063245.1 Arcobacter caeni
ATATAAATCATAGTGATGATTTTGTTTTTGATATTTTAATTGCACTAAATAATCATGAACATAAAATCCCTGCAACTATTGATTTTGAATTTATTTGTTCATCATGTAAACATGTTCACCCTATGTTTGAGGCTAGATGTCCAAACTGCCAAAGTATATTAACATTTGATGTAAAACATCATCTAACAAAGGATTTAGTTGAAAGAAATCAATCTTTACAGTGATGGTTCCTCTTTAGGAAACCCTGGACCTGGTGGTTGGGGTACAATCCTAGACTATAAGGGAAATGAAAAAGAGCTAAGTGGCGCTCAAGATAATACAACAAATAATCAAATGGAATTAAAAGGTGTTATTGAAGGATTAAAGGCTTTAAAAGAACCTTGTATAGTTAATATTTATTCTGATTCTACTTATGTTGTAAAAGGAATAAATGAGTGGTTAAGTGGTTGGGTTAGGAACAATTGGAAAAACTCTGCAAAAAAACCAGTAAAAAATGTTGAATTGTGGCAAGAATATATA
>NZ_MUXE01000005.1 GCF_003063245.1 Arcobacter caeni
ATTTGAAATCTGTTTACTCAGCTTTAAATGAAGAAGATGCACAATTAGCACTCACAGAATTTAATGATATTTGGGGTAAAAAGTATCCAAATATTACTATGTCTTGGACTAACCATTGGTTAGAATTATCAACTTTTTTTAAATATCCAGATACAGTTAGAAAATTAATTTATACAACAAATCCTATAGAATCTTTAAATGCTACAATAAAAAGAAAGACAAAATCAAAAGGATCTTTCCCAACGATAGAATCAGCATTTAAAGTATTATATTTAGCAATCCAGGAACAACAAGAAAAGTGGAATATGTCTAGTGTTAGAAATTGGTTTGAAATTTACCCTCAACTTAGTATATTTTTCAGTGAAATTGTGTCAAAATATACTAAGTAATTAAAGGGTAACTGGTGGGTTTACACAGTTTATTTTACAGTCTCCGAAATTAAGAGTTTTTTACTAATCTATCTTCTAAAAAGTCATCCCAGCTTGAAATAATATTTTACTATTTCTATCAGGTTCACTTGTAACTTCTTTACTATTTACATTCCACGCAACTTGTGCTTGTCCGAAATATTTATCATACGAAGCATAATATCCTACTCCTGCATCTTGAAGTGCTTTTGTTTCAAAGCCTACATTATTATTTGCCATCCAAACTCTTCCTCTATCATAAAATATTCCTACACTATTATTTATATTTTGGAAAGTTGGAAGTTTATATTTAGCTTCTATATTAAATACATATCCATTTTCAGCACTTGATTCACTATCTGGATATAATTTAACTCCTGAGCTTCCACCAATAGAAATATCTTCACTTCCATCTAGGTTTTTATTTCCTAGAGCATATTGCATTTTTAAGGCTGTATCTAAAGATATTTGGTTTGTAAAAGCTATCGTATTTGACAAATCTAAATTTACTTTTGAGTAATTACCATTAGTATCTGCGCCATTTTCATCTGTTGTTTTATCAGCTACATCATCAAAGTTTAATTTTCCATATTTTACATTAAAGCTTATTTTTGACAGAAAATCAAAATTATTTACAACATAAGATTTATCATAATCAGTCCCTATTGTTAAAGATTGAGTATCTTTTTTTGTAACATCATTTGTTGAATTAACTTTATCTTCTAAATCTTTATTTGCAACATTTAAATTAACATATAGATTTTCACTTCTTGTTCTAATAACTGGGTATTTTAAAGTTGCATCTATAGTTTTTGCAGTTCCTTGTGCATCTAAATCTTTATATTCTTTAGTTAAATCATAATTTGTTTGAGAGTAAGAAATTTCTCCCAAAAGTCCATTTGAAGCCAATGGTGCGCTATAAGCTACTCTTCCATTTAGTAAATTAGTTTCATTTGATACTAATCCACTTAATGCAATTTTATCACCTATATCAAATGGCGAGTTAATATTTAATCCAGCCATTAATCTATTTTTACCTGTATATCTACTTCCTACATTATCTGTTAAAACATATCCATTTACTCTATTTATTTTTTCAGTTGTAATAATAAAATCTGAGCTTCCAACTTCACTTCCTGGTTTTACATCAGCTTGAGTTACTACTACACCTGGAGTATCATTGATAATAAGCATACTTCTTTCAAGAGTATTTGTTGAAACAACATTATCTCTAGCTTTTGCATCATCAAGCATACCTTGAACAACAGAGTCTTTTACTAATGATTTATTATTTAATTTAAATTCTCCATAATTTCCCTCAATAATGTCAATCATAAAAATACCATTATTTTTATTTATATCTTGAACTGGAATATAAGCTCTTGCTACAAAGTATCCTTGATTTCTATACTTTTTTGTAATAACAGATGTTACTTCTTCTAATTGTGTAAAAGTTAAATCTTTTCCATTATAAGAAGAAATTAAAGATTGAAGTTTAGATTCTTCTATATGAATAGCACCGTTTATTTTAAAGTTTTTTACAAAAATTGTTTTCCCACTTTTATCATCTTTCATAGTAGGAGCATATTTTTTTACTCCATTAATTTCTATTAATGGAGTTTGTTTTTGTTGTACTTCTTTTGGAGGTTGTACTTGTCTTTCTATATCTCCTATATTTGGAGTTGCGCCTAGAAGTACACTTGATGTTAAAAGTGATAGTGTGATAATTTTATTTATATGTTTCATATTTCTTCCTACTTCTTAATTTCTTTTATCTTCTACAACATAGAACTCTTGTTCTACACCATCTGGTAGGTTAACTCCACCATTTACTAAATCTATTACTGAATTATCAGAAAGTGATACTCTTGTATCTTGAACAATAGGATTTCCACTTTGATCTTTCTTTTCTGGTTGCATAGCTTTTATTTCAGTCAATGTTATTGCTTTTGTGGGTTCTCCATCAAATGGTTTTGAAACAAGATTTACATTAGCGCCCTCCCCAAATCCTAGATTAATATTAGATGCAATTACGGGTCTTGCTTGTGGTTGAAATACTGGTGGTGTTATTTTTGGAATATCTATTTTTACAGCAGCTGTATTTGCGATAGCTGAAATAACTTTATTTACACCTTCAGTATTTATTGCTGCTGGCGTTGCTGCTGGTGTTGGCGTTGAAGCTGCATTAAGTTCTGATAAAATAGTTGACATATCTCGGTTATCAAGTGATGTCAAATAGTTAAGGGTTTTCGAATCTCCAGCAGCAATACTGCCTAAATTAAATGCTATTGCGATACCTACATCACTTGTAGAAGTATCACCTTTATTTTGTGATGTTGTTCCAGCCAACATTCCATATGCATTATTTCTACCCACATTAAATCCGACTGAAGCACTTGAATTTGTAGTGTAATATATGATTTTTGACTGACTACCACCTGTTGCCGTAGAGTAAGCATCACCAGATATACTTGTAGCACTGATAACTGTTGCACTATCACCAGCAGATTTAAGCTGATCTATTGTATTTATAGTCGTGAAGTCACCACCAATATCCTTAGTATTATCTGGATCAAATCCTCTTACAAATACTACATTATCAAGTCCTGATGCACCAATATTATGTAAACTCACAGAATTATTAAAATATTTGTCATTAAGACTTAAACTAATTTGTTGAGAAACTTCAAGATTACCACCCAATGTTGATAGTACATTCGCTATTAATTTGTTATTTGAATCCAATCCAACTAATGTAATACCTGCTCCTGTTGCAAAATTGCTACCTTGAGTTTGTGTACCTGACAATGTATATCCAGCAGCAAATTCTTCATAAGGAGAACCTGGAAGAAAATAATCAATTCTTAAATCAACACCTATTCCAAAACCATCAGCATCACCAGTCATTCCAATACCAGATAGTCCACCTTGACGACCAAAAAATAAACTTGGTTTATTTGTAGTACCAAATTTACCTCCAGCATCATCATTAATTCCTATCTCAATATATTTACCACCTATAAATACACTTCCATCTACAATCGCATAACGTGTACTTGCCAAATCACTCCCTTTACGCCATTGTATAGATGGAGATGTTACTGTTTTACTATTCGCAAGTGTATATGTACTCATTCCACCATTTGCAGACCCTTGACCATAGAGAAAAATCACTCCACCTGTTGATGTACCTGTATGAGTTATATTTTCATTAATATTGATATCGTTATATGCCGATAAAGTCAATGTATTATCAGAAGACCATGAAATTGCTGAATTAACATTAATATTACCATCTGCACCACTTTCTCCAGAGCTTGTATCAGGAGTGTTTCCACTATCTGTTGAAATAATTACATTCCCACTACCTAAAGCTGTTTGAATTGCACCAGCTAAAGTTGTATCAATGATAATATTTACAGGATCAATAAGCCATTTTCCAGCTTTTATATCTGCTCCTAAAAAGTTAAAATTCTTTCCTGAGGTTTCAACAAATCCATTTTCGGCTTTTATTATTCCTCCAATTTCAGCAGTTCCACCATGAGCAAACACTTCAATTTTACCTGTTACTCCATCTAAACTACTTGCTTCAAGAATACCTATGTTATTTACTACACCTTTTAAAAGTTCATTTACAGCATTTGTTGTTAAATAAATTTCTCCACCATTTGCAGTAATTGTTCCTTTATTTTCAACCATTGCATCAAGAACACCTTTATCTACTATTAGGTTTACTATTGAGTTTCCATTTAGGTTTATTGTATATTCACTAGCACCTGTTAAATGTACTTTTCCCTTAACTGCTTCGATAGTTCCTTCATTTCTTACTTCATTTGAGGCTAATACTACATATCCATTATTTGATACTTCTATTGTTCCTAGATTTACTACTGAATTTGAAGTTGCATTTTTGAATTTATAATTTCCTGCATTAAAATCAGCATCACTTAGTTGTGCAGTAGTTGCAAGAATACCTGATGTATTTATACTTGCATTTTTCCCAAATAAAACACCATTAGAGTTTAATAACCAAACTTGTCCATTTGCGTTTAAAGCACCATTTATGATTGATTTTTCATTACCTACTACTCTATTTAAAGTAATTGAGTTTACATTTGGTTGATTGAAATTTACAGTTTCATTTTGAGCTATTGAAAAGTTATTCCAATTAATACTTGCTTTTTGTGTGGATTGATTTATATTGGTTGTTGTGCCATTTTGTGAAATATTCGCTGTTCCACTTGTTACAACTCCACCTGTTGGTGCTGCACTTGCTATTATTGCACTTCCTAGAAGTGCAGAAACTACAAGGCTAACTTTCCCACCTTTTAAGATTCTAAATCTTGAGCTAAAGTCATGATTAAATCGTGTCATTGGTTCCAGTCCTTTATTTTTATATTTTATATACAAATTATAAACAACCAATATCATTTCAATATCACATTTACTAATAATTTAAATTATTTATGTAAAATGTCTTATAAAATTTATTATTTGAGTTAAAATGAAAAAAAATTTCTTATTATTATTATTTCTTTTTTTGTTTGTTTTTTTATCTTCACTTTTTGCAGATAATATAGAACTAAATGAAGAAGAGTTATCTTATTTAAAAGTAAAAAAAATTATTACTATGTGTGTAGATCCAGACTGGGAACCATTTGAAAAAATAAATGAAAATGGTTTACATGAAGGAATTTCTGCTGATTTAATCAAACTTATTTCAGACAAACTTAATCTTAAAATAAAACTAATTCCTACAAAAAACTGGGATGAAAGTATAGATTTTTCAAAAGGAAAAAAATGTGATATTTTGAGTTTTTTAAATGAAACTGCTAAAAGAAAAGAGTGGCTAACTTTTACAAAACCTATTTTTAAAGACCCAAATGTTCTAATAGGAAGAAGTGAAAAAAGTTATATAGATGATATTTCAAAGGAAAATCTATCAATCGCACTTCCACGACAAACAGCAATGGGTGAAAGATTTGCAAAGGATTTTCCAAATCTTACGATAATTCCCACATCAAGTGAAGATGAAGCATTTAAGCTTGTGGAAGAACGAAAAGCTGATATAACTTTGAGGTCAATGATTATAACAGCATATACAATCAAAAAAAATGGTCTATTTAATCTAAAAATCATAGGTCAACCAAAAGGTTATGAAAATTATCTTCGAATAGGTGTAAGAAATGATGAACCTATTTTAAGAGATATTTTAAATAAAGCCATTACTACTATTACACAAAAAGATACCGATGATATTGTAAATGAATATGTAACAATTATTATAGAAGAAACTAGTAAATTTATTACTGATTTATGGGTTTTATGGGTTTTGTTAATAGCTTTTTTTATGATTTTATTGTGGAATTATATGCTTAATCAAAAAGTAAAAAAAGAAATCAAAAAAAAACAACAACAACAACTTATTTTAATAGAACAAAAAAGAAAAGCAGAAATAGGAGAACTTTTAGGAAATATTTCACACCAATGGAAAAATGGTTTATCACAAATATCATCATTAAATTTAGAAATGATATTTATGTACGAATTAAAAGAAAAACTAAGTGATAATAAAGAGTTTTATCAAAGACTAAAAGATACAGAAAATTCTATAAAATTTATGGTTGAAACTATGAATACTTTTTTAGGATATTATAAAATTGATGATGATTTTTCAAACTTTAAAATAAAAGAAAATATAAAACAAGTTTTAAAACTCATTGATGTGGAAATAAAAAACTCTAAATTAGAAGTAAAAATAGTAGAAAACTTTTCTTTAAATATGACAGCCAATAAAAATGAGTGGATGCATATTTGGTTGAATCTTATTACAAATTCTATAAAATCAGCAAAAATAGAAAATATAATAAAACCACAAATAAACATAACTATAAATGAAAATAGTGTTATTTTTACAGATAATTGCAAAGGTTTTGAAAACAAAGTTTTAGAAAATATTTTAAATAATGAACAAAGAGGTTTAGGTTTAAAAATGTCTTTTGAAATATTAAGAAAAAATAACTGGATAATGACAATCCAAAACTCTGAAAATGGAGCAAAATTTATTTTATATGATAAAAACAAAAATGTGATATAGAAATGATATTAGAAATATATAATTGCTAACTTATTTTAAAGGCTAAAAATTGATAAAAAATATAGATATTTTAAAATCATTAACGATTCTTTACGCAGAAGATGATTTAGTAATACAAGAAAGTACTTCAAGAATTTTAAAAATGTTTTTTAAAGAAGTATTTATCGCAAATAATGGAAATGAAGCTATAGAAACCTATCAAAGATATAAACCAAATATTCTAATGTTAGATTATGTAATGCCTAATTTAGACGGTTATCAAACTGCAAAACTAATCAGAGAAATAAATAAAAAAATCCCAATAATACTTGTAAGTACATATACAGATAAAGATAAACTTTTAAATGCAATTGAGTTAAATCTTATAAGATATATTGAAAAACCTATTTTATATGATGATTTAATGAATGTTTTTAATAGTGTTATTTCATCTTTAGAAGAGAATAATTTACTTCAAATAAAATTGGATGAAGATGTTTTTTATTCATTTATTACAAAAAAAATCATAAAAATGAATGAAGAAATATTTTTAACAAAAAATGAAATACTATTTTTAGAATTACTTTTAAGTAAAGCAAATCTTTTGGTTTCAAAAGAACTTATTGAAACCAATGTTTTTGAAGAGCCAGTGGATGAAAATACTATTAGAAATATGGTTTATAGGCTAAGAAAGAAGCTTGATTCTAAAATAATAGTAACAGTGAAAGATTTAGGATATTTAATAAAATCTTAATCAATTTAAATTGATGTGTTTAAGTAATATTTTTAAACTTATTAGTTAAAATCGTATCCTTTAATTATATAATGGAGTTCTAAATGTTTGGAATGGGTTTTACAGAAATTTTACTAATTGCAATGGTTGCAATTATTGCGTTGGGGCCTGAAAAACTTCCTACAACTATGATACAAATCGCAAAGTTTATCAATAAGATAAAAAATGGTCTTGCAGATGCCAAAACGACTTTAGATAATGAACTTAATATTTCAGAACTAAAAGCAGAAGCCACTAAATTCAAAACACAAATTGAAGAAACAAAAACTTCATTAAAAGTTGATTCAAAAATAGATTTAGGTTTAAATGATATTATGAAAGATAATTTAAAAGAAACTACAAAAGTTGAAGAAGAAGCAAAAGAGCCAAAAGAACCAAAACAAGAAAAAGTTTCTTTTAAAAATGATGATAAATTCAAAGTTAAATTAGATGAAAAAAAAGAGGATAATGCTTAATGTTTGAAGACTTAAAACCGCATATTGCGGACTTGAGAAAAAGATTAGTTATATCAGTAGTTACTGTTGTAGTTATGTTTTTTGTATGTTTTTCTTTTTACGAACCTATTTTAAATTGGATGATGGTTCCTGTTGAAGCGGTACTTCCTAAAAATTCACAAATGGTTGCAGTTGAAATTCAAGAAACATTTTTCACGGCATTAAAAGTTGCTTTTTTTGCTGGTTTTATTATTTCTTTACCTGTAATATTTTGGCAATTATGGTTATTTTTAGCTCCTGGGCTTTATGACCATGAAAAAAAACTAGTTATTCCTTTTGTATTCTTTGGAACAGTTATGTTTTTAGTTGGAGCTTCATTTGCTTATTATGTAGTTGTGCCAATTGGTTTTGATTTTTTAATTGCATTTGGTTCAACTGTTGTTACTGTATTACCAAGTATTGGAAGATATGTTGACTTTTTTACTAAATTATTATTTGGATTTGGTATTGCTTTTGAATTACCTGTTATTACCTTTTTTCTTGCAAAAATTGGTCTTGTTGATGATAGAATGCTAAAAGATTTCTTTAGATATGCAATTGTTATTATCTTTATAGTTGCTGCAATATTAACTCCTCCTGATGTTTTAAGTCAACTTTTAATGGCAGCTCCTTTACTTTTACTTTATGGAGTATCTATTTATATAGCAAAAGTATTTAATCCAGCACCAAAAGAAGACGAAGAAGATGAGGAAGAGTAAAATTGCTTGACCCACTAAAGACTTCAAGTTATGATTATGATTTACCAAAAGAATTCATAGCAACTCATCCAGTAAGCCCAGCTGATAACGCTAGGCTTTTGGTTTATAATCGAACTACAAACTCAATAACTCATACAACTTTTAAGAATCTTCTTGATTTTTTACCACAAAATTTATCAATTTTTTTAAATGATACAAAAGTTATAAAAGCTAGAATTTTTGGAACAAAAGAAACAGGTGGAAAAATAGAGTTATTATTGAATAAACCTCTATTTATGGATAGATATTTAGTAATGATAGGTGGAAAAGTAAGAATTGGAACAAAACTATTTTTTGATGAAAATCTAAACGCTGAAGTTTTAGAAGTAAATGAAGATGGAAGTCGTGTTGTACAGTTTTTTCAAAATGATAAGAAATTAGATTTTTTAACTCTTGTAGATATTTTAAATAAAATCGGACATTTACCTCTTCCTCCTTATATGAATAGAGATGATGAAGAAAAAGATGAAAAAGATTATCAAACTTTGTTTGCAAAAAACTATGGAGCAGTTGCAGCTCCTACAGCATCACTTCATTTTACACCAGAACTTTTAGAAAAAATAAATGCAAAATATAGTGTAAATTATCTAACACTTCATGTTGGAGCTGGAACTTTTAAACCAGTTGATGTGGATGATATTTTAAATCATCCAATGCACAGCGAATATTTTGAAATAGGAATTGATGCTAAAAAAGCTTTGGATAAAGCTTCAAAAGTTCTAGCAGTTGGAACTACGGTTACACGAACTGTTGAGTATTATCAAAGAACAAATAAAATCCAAGGTGAATGTGATTTGTTTTTAAATCCAGCAAATAAACCAATAAAAGTTGATTATTTACTTACAAACTTTCACCTACCAAAATCTACATTAATCATGCTTGTTGCATCATTTGTAGGATTAGAAAAAACACTTGAAATTTACCATGAAGCCATAAAAGAGAATTACAGATTTTACTCTTATGGTGATGGTATGTTAATAATTTAAAAAGGCAATAAAAAATGGCATATTATGTTTTATTTGATACAGAAACAACAGGAAATCAAGAAGATGATAAAGTTATCCAATTTGGAGCAATGATTGTTGACAAATCAGGAAAAGTTGAAGCTTTTGATGAATTATGTTCAAGTAGTGTAGCTATAAAACTAGAAGCTATGGAAGTTCATAATATCACTCCTGATTTATTAATAGGAAAACCAAAAGCAGTTGAAACAAACTTTTACAAAAAACTAGAAGAGTTAAATTCAAATGAAAATTATCTAATAGCTCATAATATTTCTTTTGATATGGGAATGATAAAAAAAGAGGGATTTGTAAATAACTATCAATTAATTGATACTTTAAGATGCGCAAAACATCTATTTCCAGAGCTTCCATACCATAGACTTCAATATATAAGATATGCACTTGAACTTTACAAAATTGAAGAAATAGAAGCAGCCAAACACAATATCACTATAAAAGCTCACGATGCAATAGGTGATGTTTTAGTAATGAAACTATTTTTAACAAAACTTGTAGGAAAATGTAGAGAACTTTATCCTGATTACAATCCAATAGAAAAATTAGTAGATTTAACAAAAACTCCTGTGTTTATTCAAACTTTTAAATTTGGAAAATACAAAGGTAAAGATGTCGAAACTGTGGCAAAAGAAGATGCAAGTTATTTAAACTGGATGAGAAGTAATATGGAACTTGATGAAGATTTAAAATATACTTTGGATAAGGTTTTAAAAGCTTAATTAATTTGTATATATAAATACAAATTAAAACCTAACATCAAAATATTCAAAATCCAAAAAGCCTTTTTATAAAATATCGAAAGAAATGAAAATATCAAAAAAATTGCAAAAAAATAAAAAGGCGTAAAAACTTCATAAACATACATTTTATACTCCAAAAAAATCTTTATAAAACTATCAAAATAAATCGCAAAATCAAAAATATGAGCGAATATTTCAAATGGATAAAAGAAAGTAAAAAATATTGTAATTATTATTGACAAAAACTGTTCATAAGAGGTTTGAGGAAAATAAAAATGAACTATCGGATTAAAAATCAAAAACATCCAAATATTAAAAACAACTATTTGAAGATATTTATTTAGGTTTGAAAAATATTTTATAAATAAAAAGATATAAAATACAGCCATTATAGAAAACCAAAATCCTAAAGAAAATAAAAATTTTGGAAATAATGAAATCACTATTAAAAAAGTAAAAAGAAGATTCATAAATGAAACAATTTTTATATTTGAACGAAGTAAAAATATTGTTAAAACGAACATTACAAAAGCTCGTAAAAGCGATGCTACAATTCCTGTTAAAATCAAATAACAAAAAAGTAAAAATATTGAAACTAAAAGTAAATCGTATTTTTTATTTCTAAAAGAAAAATACTTTTGATGGTAAAATGAATAAGGAAAATACAAAAACCAATAAATCACAAAAGATAAAACAACCAAATGAAACCCAGAAAGTGCAATCAAATGACTAATACTATAATTTGTACAAATATTTCTTAAATCTTTTGAAATTGGAGTTGCTAAAAATAGAGCTTGAAAAAGCTCTTTTATCATTTCATCTTGATGATTTAAATCTATTTTTTTTGCTATTTTATCACTAAATTTTGGAGTTTTTTCTAAATAATCAAAATAAATAGCTTTGGTATAAAAACCTTTTAAATAATCTAAAAAAGTAATATTTTGAGAAATTATTGTCATATTTAATAAGTCAGATTTTTTAATATTTTCATTTTTATCTGCATCAGTGAAAAAATCAAAATTAGCTGATTTTAGTCTCAAAATATTTTTTGTTGGTTTTTCATAAATATTTAAAACTTCAACTTTTACTTCGTATATCTCTTCATCAATTAAATCTAAATATTTATTATATTCAATGGAAACATTTATTATAAAAATAAAAAGTAAAGAAATAATTGCGAAGTATTGTTTATTTAAGTTTTTTATTTTAATAATCATAGTAGTTATTATACAAAAAATTGTTACAATGTTAAGTCATTTTCAAAAAGGATAAATTATGCAAATATCAACAACTACACAAACATCATTATTTAATACTTCAAGTGAAAATCTTTTATCGAAAGAAACAAATGAAGCAGAGAAAACTTCTTTTGATTCTTTAATGGAAAAAAAAGAAGATTCATCAGTAGTAATTCATAAAGAAACAACAGAAAATCTAGTAAAAGACCTAATGTCATTATTAAAAACTGGATTTACGGAGCAAGAATTAAAAGATATTGAAGAGACTTTAAGAAAATTAGAAGCCTTAAATAAGGATAAATCGTCAGCAAATTCTAATTCATTAATAGATATTGAAAATAAGATTAAACAACTTCAAGCACATTTAAAAGAAGCTCAAGAAAAAGCAACTGGAAGATCTGCTCAAAATTTAGATACGAATAGTAATTTAAATAATACATTATCAATAAATCAAGAACCCCAAATAAAAATTTCTAATTCTAAAGAAACTCTAAATAATATAAAAGATGGTTCAGTGTTAAAAGAGAATCAATTATTAGTTGCAAGTGCTGGTGAACAATTAAAATTGTTATCACAATTGAAACAAACTAAAAAATAGAGTTTAAAACTCTATTTTTTCTTCCAAATACTCATTTGAGAAATTGTATGTTGATATTTTCGCGATGTTTCTTTTATCACAAAGGGAACATCAATAGTTTCTAAAAGCTCAAAATTACCTATCAAATTCAGTTTTAAAGTATCTAAAGTTTTTACTTCTTTATTATCCTTAATAAATCCACCAAGCCAGTTTTCTTTTGGTGTGTAATCTTCTAGCCATGTATATGGACTTAAAAGAACTAATAATCCATCTTTATTTATTCGATATTGAATATCATCTAAGAATTTTTGAGGATAATATAATCTATCTATTAAATTTGAACAAAATACTAAATCAAAACCTGTATAAATATCTTTCAAATTACAAGCATCACCTTGCATAAATGTCACTTTATCTTTGATTTTTTCTAGTCCTAATTCTTTTAAAGAAACAGTTTTTTCTTCAAAAATTTCACCTTCTTTTTTGACTTTATAAATTAAAGAATCATAAATTTTGAGTTTAATCCCAACATTTATAAAATTTGTAGAAAAATCAATTCCCATAACTTCATCAAATATTTTAGCTATTTCAAAAGTAGATCTTCCAACTGAACAACCTAAATCCAAAGCTTTTTTCTTATTTAAATCTTTTAAATAAGGTTTTAAAAGTTCAACTGAATTTAAACAGAAATTCTTAACTCCAAAATTTTCACTTCCATAATGAAAATCGCAATATTGAGCAATTAATTCATCTGTTTCATAAACATTGTCATTTAATTTTGTTCTATATTCATTTGAAGATTTTACATATCTAAATCCAGCATGTTGGAAAAAGTGTTTTCTAAAGGCATATCGAGCCTCTTTTAAAGTTTCATTTCCTAAAGAGATAAATGAGCCACCTTTCATTAAAGCGTGTCTATCATCAAATGTAGGAGTTGTAAAATCATCATAAATAGGATGTGTAATAAAATCATCAAAAGGATAAATAGGAGTTATACTCCATTGCCAAACATTTCCTATTACATCATAAAAATCATCAAATTTATACTTATCTACACTACTTTGATTAAATTGAATAAGTCCAATATTTGCCTCTTTTTCTTGGGCATTTGTGTGATTATATAAAGCATAATATTCATCTTCACTTGGAAGTCTTACTTCAAAACCTAATTTTGAAGATTTATATTTACAAAATGCTTCTGCTTCATAAATATTTATATCAACTGGATAATTTAAAGCAAGAGGAATAATTCTATTTATTTCTCTTAAAAAATAACTGTCATCTTTTTTTATCCAAAAAGTTGGATATTTAGCTTGAGTAAAATCCAACCACTCTTTTCCTTCAAGTGAAAAAAATTCAGGTTTATTATAACCACCCTCTTTTACAAACTCTAAGTATTCACCATTTGAAACAAGATATTTTGATGCTTGAAAATCTTTTATGATAGCTTTGTGAAAAGAAAATTCATTATCCCATCCATAAAAAATAGGATTTTCTCTATTCTTTTGTAAAGTTACGGTTGAACCTTTTACTTCTAATAATTCATTTTTGGGATAAGTGTTTGAAGCTTCATTTTTATAAGAAAAAATTTCTTCTGTTTTTAGAAATTTAATATCTAACTCTCTTAGTAAAACCGAAGTTGTTTCAATATGTATATTTTCATGTTCAATTCCCATTAAAATAATCCACATAGAACTATCCCAATTTATTGGCATTGTAAAAGCCAAAGTATCAATCAAATCTAAAACTATTTGTTTTACTTCATTTCTATAAGCTTTTGTTTCTTCATAAGTTGGCCAAGTATAATGTCGTGAATTTAAATCATCCCAAGACATTTCATCAACACCTATTGCAAATATCGATTCAAATCTAGGATTAACTCTTTTTTTTATTACATTTGCAAGAGCTAATTTATTTATAAAAAATGTTGCTGTATGCCCAAAATAAAAAATCAAAGGATGTCTTAATCTATTTGGTTGTTGGAACAAAAATTCTTTATCTTCTAATAAATCAAAAAGCTTTTCATCCAATTCATAAGTTTGTAAAAACTGCTTTTTAATCTCTTCTCTTTTTTCTTCAATCGTACCTATTGTTAGGTTTACGCTATTTTTTATATAATTCATCAAATTCCTTATCTAAAAATTCTAATTTTTTTATTTTATTGGTTTTTTCAAACTCTTTGTATACATTTAATAGCTGTTTTAACTCACTTTGCCCTAAATTTATTAAATGATTTTCAAGTCTTAAAACTATATCTTTTGTATCAATTTTCAATAAACTTTTTACAATATAATTTTCAATTAAAACCATTCCTAATCTTTTTATTGATTTTGTTTTGTCAAGTATAATTAAAGCTTCATTTGTAGTTTCTAAAGCTTCATTACATAAAGATAAATCCATAATATTTGAAATTTTATATAAAATATTTAATGCAAAATTATGTAAAACAACTGGCATTTCATCCCTATCTCCAACTGATTGTTTTAAAATCATTCCAAGTCGCCCAAATTTTATTGATTTATCAATAGTTTTTTCATCTTTTGAAGTTTGTAAAATATATTTATATCTATAAGAAATAGCCATATTTACAAAAGTTCCACCATATTCAAAAGCTCCTAAAGTTGGTATTGATAAACATTTTTTATAAAAACTTATTGCTTCATCATAATTTTCATTCCACTCTTGTAAATTTGCTTTTATATTATAAAAATGCCATAACCATAAAGGATTATTATCTTCACTATGAGAAAACAGTAAACTTTCTAACTTATTTAAAGATTCTATTCCTTCTTGTTTTAAACTCTCATTTCTTTGTGAAATGATAATCCAAACAGCTTTTCTTTGATAATATCTAACTTCTATATCATTTGGTTTAAAATCTTTTCCTAAATTAAGCTCTTTTGGTAAACTATTATAAGCTTGTTCAAACAAACCCATTCTTTCATATAATGAACAAATATTTAAAGCATATTTATTTGGATTTATCTCATATAAATATTGATTTAACAATATCGCTTGTTCAAAATGACCATTTCTTTCAAATAAAAATGCTAAATCATTTAAAGCTTCTATTGAAATTTTTCTATAATAAGAGTTATTTGAACTTTCAAAAGTATTCACATCATTAAAATCAAACATAAATCCAGCTATTTCAAACCAATAAAAATTAATTAATTCATATTGTTGTTTATTTTTAATCGAACTAATTAGTTTTTCCAAAATCTTTATAGTTCGTCTTTGATCTAATACAATATCTTTTACATAATAATATAAAATCAAAAAAGATATTGGATTTTCAAAAGTTGCAACACACTCTTCAATATGATTTCGTAGGTAATAAGCTAATCTTTTTTCTTCATCACTTAAATCTTTGAAAGTAACATTTGAAGTAAAAAAAACTTGTAATGATTTTTCTTGAGCTAAAAATTTAAAGTCATCAAAACTTCTATTTATAAAGTTTTGAAATCCAAAAATAAGTTGATTTTTGGAATCTTGTTCCTCTTTTATAAAATTTTTACCACAATACTCAAAAAGCTCCAAAGATATAAAAGTTTTTTTATCTCTTTGTTTTAAAATAACAGTTGAGCAAAGTTGCATTAAAGAGTATAGTTTTTGCTCTTTTGAGGATAATAAAATTTCGATATCACACTTTTTAGAACTACTTTCATTTCTGATTATCTCAATATCTAAAACTCCGAGTTTTTTTAATCTTTTAGTTATATTTTGTAATTTGTCATTTCTAACATAAAAATTTACACTTAAAAATCTATTTAAAATCGTACTTGTAAAAATCTTCCAAAGCCAATGATTTGCATCTTCTAAATCAAAATTATAAAGATGAATATTTATCTTTTCATCAAAATTAAAAAGCGTTAATTTTAATTTCTTTAATTTTCTAATATCTTTATTAAACCAAGAAGAAATTAGATTTTTAAATTCATTTCCCTCTGCTTCTAAAATTGATGGCATCATCAATAAACCAAGAAAGAAAATAATAACAAAAGCAAAAGCTATATAATCATTAAATTCCCAAGAAAAAGGTATTTCAAAAACAATTTTTTTTAAAAAATCTTCATATATAGAAACTGATAAAAATCCTATAAGAATAACAAAAACAGAAAATACAGAAATAAAAGTTGATGAAAACTTCTTTTTTAAGAAATAAAAAAAAGATGAACTTCCAGCTAATAAATTCATATCATATTCAAATTTATCCAAAGTATCATTTTCACAATAAGTTATGTATAAATCGTTATTTTTCTTTATAACACAACTTTCATCTACAGTTTTTCTTTTTGAATTACAAAGTTTTGAAATATGGATAAAACAATTAGTTTGATTCATTTTAGTTTTTTATTCCCTCTCGCGCTATTTTATTTTGAAGTGGATCTGTAAATACATAAGAACCATTTTTTAAAGGAAAATCATAATTTTCAAAAGTTTTTTGAAAACCTTTAATAAAATTATCATCATAATTTTTCAAAGCTTCTTTTACAGTTTCTATATATTTAACTGGAATAAATGTATTTTCTTGCCCAATAAATGCAATTTTTTCTTTTTTTGTTGTCATAAAAGCTATTAAATCGCTTTTTATTGTTTCATCTAAAACATCAGTTGATTTTATAACTATACAACTATAATTTTTTTCTCTTAATTTTAAAACTTCTAATTCTTCTTGCGAAATTTCTATTACAACTCCATCTAAAATAGAATTTTTATTTTTTTGAATATTTAAAAAAACTCCATTTACACTCTTATCTTCAAAAGCAATAGATTCTATTGCATTCCAAACTCGTTCATAACCTTTTATTTTTACAGGTTTTAAATCATTTTGACTTAAAACTCTTTTAAAAGATTTTTGTGCAGATGATAAATTTATTAAAGAACCAAAACCAAATAAATACATTTTAAACCAATCTTTCTTTGCAAATTACTATTCCATCAGAATCAACATAAACAAAATCACCTGAATTAATCTCAACATCATCAATTACAAGAGGAACTCTTATTTGTCCATCTTGAGCAGGAATATATTTTCTAGGACAAGTTCCTTTGGCAATAAGCCCAATATCAAACTCTTTAGTTGTAACAGTATCTCTTACATAACCATTTACAATTATTCCCTCAAATTTATTATCACTTGCAAATTTCATCAAATTATCGCCAACAACAGCAAAATATCTCATATTTACATCAACAATAACAACTTTTCCAGTTCCATCATTATTCTTTAAGAATGTAGCTAAATCTTTATTGTTTTTATCAAGTTTTACAGTTATTACTTCACCTTTAAATTTTTTACTTCCACCAAAAGATTTAAAATCAGCTCCTAAAACTTCTGTTTTATCACTAAAGTTATCACACAAATCTGCTGTAAAAAAGCCCATAATATAATTCCTTTTATTTAAATTCATTAGAATCTATTATTATCTCATTTTAGTATTAAATTCTTCTTATTATTGAGACAAATTAGCTACAATACAATTTTTTAAAGGAATTAAATGAAACTTATTTTTAATACATTCTTAGTACTTATTATTTTATTTATTAGTGGTTGTAGCTCAAAAAAATTAACAATAAAAGCTCTTCAACCCTCAAAAATTGAAAATGAAAAAATTCATACAATAAGAATTGATAGATTTTATAGAGACGATGTAAATCAAACTGAAAGCATAGCAAACAAAATAGCAAATAAAATAGTTGATAATCAAAGAGTATTCGAAGTCAAATATAATGACTTTGGAGCAGATGCTGTATTAACAGGGGAAGTTTTAAATTCATCATTAAATAGTTATGTTTATTATAGAAGTGAAATAGATTATTCAAGATGTAGATTTTATAGATATGATGAAAAAAACAGAACCAGAGAATGTATAGAATACCAAATAAGAAGTATTCCTTGTGAAAAAAGAGAATACAATGTTACAACAAGTATAAAACTAATCAAACCAATAACAAATGCCTTAATATTCTCTAAAACATATGATAAATCAAGTTTTGATGATATGTGTTATGATAGACATCCTTATTATCCTTTCTATCCTGATTCAAGGGATAAATTTAGAGTAAACACTCAAATAGCAAATGATATTTCAAGTGATATTTTAGATGATATTTCACCACATTATGTATATTATGATATTGAAATAATTGATGAATTAGATAAAGATACTTTAGTTTTTTCAAAAGAACAAGAAAAAAGATTTGAAAAAGTTGTTGAATTAATTTTAACAAAAAATCTTGATTTAGCAAAAACACAACTTGAAAATTTAGATAAAGAATTTAACCAAAAAAGTTTTGAAGTTATCTATAATTTAGCACTAATAAATGAAGCATATAATCAACTAAAAATTGCAAATGAGCTTTATAATGAAGCAAAAATGTTAACTTTAAATACAAAATATTTAGATTTAGCTAATTATGGAATAAGTAGAACAAATAGAAATTTAGAGCAAAAAATAAAAGCCAAATCACAATTACCATAGCTTATAAAATAGCCATTTACCAACTTTTAACCATTATTTTTGTATATTAAATTTTTATTGTAAATATTAAAATTTTTAAACAAAAAAAGGTTAGATAAGGTGTCAATGAATAAATTTAATTACACAGCAATCTCAGATGACTGTGTAAAATGTGGAAAATGTAAACCTGTTTGTACAATCTTTAATATAAATCAAGATGAGGCTACAAGTCCTAGAGGATTTATTGATTTATTAGGAGCTTATGAAAGAAATGAATTAGAGCTTGACCAAACAGCAAAAGATATATTTGAATCATGTTTTTTATGTACAAACTGCGTAGAAGTTTGTCCAAATGATTTACCAACGGATATGATAATTGAGCAAGTAAGAAGCGATATTGCAAAAAAATTCGGTATTGCTTGGTATAAAAGATTATTTTTCTTTTTATTAAGACATAGAAAAACTATGGATTTATTATCAAAATTAGGTTGGGTATTTCAAACATGTGCTTTAAAAATAGATGAAAAAAAACAATCTGCACTTCCTCGCTTTTCTTTACCAATTGTAAAAAAAGGAAGAGTTTTACCCTTTGCTGATTCAAGAAGTTTTCTAAACAAATATCCAGCAAATATTCCAGCTACTAATAAAAAAATAGAAGAAACTAAAAAAAATAAAGTTGCTATTTTTATAGGTTGTATGAGTAATTATACTTACACAAACACAGGAGATTCATTAGTTAAGATTCTAAAAAAACTTGAACTTGATATTATGATTCCAAAAAAACAACTTTGCTGTGGAGCTCCTGCATATTTTACAGGAGATTTTGATACAGTTGATTTTCTTGCTAAAAAAAATATCGAATATTTTGAAACTTGGATTGATGAAGTTGATGCTGTTATTATTCCAGAAGCTACATGTAGCGCAATGATTAATCAAGATTGGGCGCACTATTTCCACAATCAACCAGAATGGAAAAAAAGAGCTGAAAAATTATCAGCAAAAATATTTATGGCCACAAAATGGCTAGAAAATAGTACAGATTTAAAAAATATGTTAGCAAACAGTGGCAAAAAATTTGACCAACTTGTAACTTATCATGATCCATGTCATGCTAAAAAAATGCAAGGTATTTGGAAAGAACCACGAGAATTACTAAAACAAAATTATGTGTTAAAAGAGATGAGTGATCCCAATAGATGTTGTGGATTTGGTGGAGTTACTATGCAAACAGAAAAATATAGTTTCGCAAAAGCAGCAGGTGCTCCAAAAGCTGCCATGATAAAAGAGACAAAAGCACAAATTGTAAGTGCTGAATGTAGTGCATGTAGAATGCAAATTACAAACTCTTTATTTTTAGCAGATGTAGATGTTCAATTTAAAAATCCGATTGAACTAATCGCTGAAGCATTGGAGTAAAAATGGAATTTTGGCAAAATATATATTCACACTTTAACCCTGTTGCTTTTAATTTAGGACCTATTGCTGTTCATTGGTATGGAATTATGTATGCACTTGCATTAATTAGTGCAATATATGTAGCAAAATGGTTTATAAAACGAGATAAATTACCAATTACAAATGAACTATTTGACTCTTATGTTTGGTGGGCTGAAATTGGTGTAATTTTAGGTGCAAGAATTGGATATATTTTATTTTATGATACACATACAATGTATTATCTTACTCATCCATGGCAAATATTTAATCCTTATATAGATGGTGTTTATGCTGGAATTTCAGGGATGAGTTATCATGGAGCTTTTTTTGGTTTTATTTTGGCTTCATACTTATTTTGTAGAAAAAATAAAATATCATTTTGGTTTATAACAGATATTGCAGTAATTGGAATTAGTGCAGCATATGTATTTGGACGAATTGGAAACTTCTTCAATCAAGAGTTAGTAGGTCGTGCTACTGATGTTCCTTGGGGAATTTATGTAGGACAAGTATTGAGACATCCCTCACAGATTTATGAAGCAATTCTTGAGGGACTAGTAGTTTTTGCAATTTTAGTTTATCTTAGAAAAAGAAAAACTTTTGATGGGCAATTAGCTTTAATGTACGGAATTTCATATTCAATAGCAAGAATAATTGCTGAATTCTTTAGACAACCAGACACACAATTAGGATTTATTTATAGTAATTGGCTTACAATGGGAATTTTACAATCTCTTGTAGTTTTAGGAATTTGTGTGATTTTATATGTAAAAACAAGAAAAATAAATAGTTAATTTTAACTATTTATTTTAATCTCTTTGGTATATCCAGCTTGAATAGCCAATTCAGCTATTTTATTTTTTAGTAAATCTAATCTCCAGCCATGCCTACTTGCAAAATTATCTATTTCGGCATCTCTTTCTTCAGGAGTGCAAAATACAAAAATTCTCTTTAAAAAAGGTTTTGGTACTTGAATAGCTATTAATTGAAAATAATTTTCTTTACAGCTTCTTGAGCAAAAAGCCTTACTCATAGCAATCTTTTTTTTGCAGAATGGGCAATGCGACATTATTTATTACCTTTGATTATTAGTTTATAGAACTTTGCATTAGTAACATCTTGAAGAAATTTCGGTTCTATATCATGTAAAGCTATTATATCAATAACTTTACCCTCTTTTAACCAACCTCGTCCTGTATCTTCTATGATTTGGTTTTCAAACAATTGGATTAATTCTTCTTTAGAAACAACCTGTTCTTTCATATTATAACTTTTTTATTAAGATTTTGCAAATAGCCATTCTTAATTTGACTTAAGAATATCTATTGTATAGCCCTTGTTTGAGTGGTTTTTGATAATTTCATAATAAGTTTTTTGTCTGATTTTATTTACTATATTTCGCATAGTATAAATAGACATATCTTTACCTTTCCAAACAATATCTTTTATTGTATCATAATCTGTTATGTCATTTCGTCTTGTGATTAATAATTTTAAAAAAGATTTTTCTAATCTTGTGAAATCAATTAATATTCCACCTGGTTTAAAAAATTGATCTCTATATTCATCAAAATACACACCATTTTCAAATTCTATTTTATCGCCTCTTTTTGTTTGGTTCAAACACATAATAACTGCTAGTTTTAAATCTTTTGCTCTTAAAGGTTTTGATAAAAATGTATATGCACCTGAATTAACTGCTGTAACGATATTTTCATTATCATCTGTTTCTGAGATAATAATTTTTGGTAAAGTTGGAGCTAAACTTGATAATTCAGAACATAATTCAGAAAAAGAAACACCTTTAATATCTGTATCTATAATAACCATATCATAAGTGTTTGAACATGCCAATGCTAAGGCATCTTTCAGAGTTGAAGCTACTTTTAGTTCTTTAAAATAGTCGTCAAATTCTTTTCCAATTTCTTCATTTATTTTCTCATCACTACTTAAAAAAAGTAGTTTTGCATTATATAACTTTCTAATATTTTTCACTGTTTTTAACATAATAATTCTCTTTATATATTGGTTTATTTCTAATAATAACTAAATTTTAATAATTTGTCAAAATATTATTAATAAATATTAAATATTTTATTAAATTAAAGTTACTTTAATTCTTGCCAAGAATTACCTATTGATACAGACACTTTTAAAGGTATATTTAATTTATACACATTTTCCATTATTTCTTTTAAATCACTCGTTATTTCTTCAACAAATTCTTCTTTAACCTCAAAGATAAGTTCGTCATGGATTTGTAATAACATCCTCATATTATTATTATTTTTATATTTCTCATAAATTTTTATCATTGATAATTTTATTAAATCGGCTGCACTTCCTTGAAATAAAGTATTAACAGCTTCTCTTAAATATGCAGCTTTAATCATGGCATTTGCTGAGTCAAAATCAAATAATCTTTTTCTATTTAATAATGTTTTAATGTAACCATTTATATGTGCAAAATCTTCAATTGATTTTAAATAATCTTTTACACTTTTAAATGCTTCAAAATATGAATCAATATAAAATTTTGCTTCTTTTGATGGAATTCCTAAAGTATCACCTAGTTTTTTGCTTCCCATTCCATATAATAATCCAAAATTTATAGATTTTGCAATTGATCTTTTTTCTTTTGCAAGTTCCTCTCCAAAAATTTTAACAGCAGTTTGGTAGTGAATATCTAAATCATTTCTAAAAGCTTCAACCAAAGCAACATCGCCACTATAATGAGCCAATAATCTTAATTCTATTTGAGAATAATCGATTCCTACTAGTTTATAACCCTCTTTTGGAATAAATGCTTCTCTTATTTTAGAACCACTTCCAGCACGAACTGGAATATTTTGTAAATTTGGATTTTTCGAACTTAATCTTCCTGTGGCTGTTCCTGTATGTAAAAAAGAGGTGTGAATTCTATTATCACTATTTTTTAGTCCAAGCTCTAAAAGTGGCTCAATATAAGTTGATTGAAGTTTATAAGCCTCTCTATATTTTAATAACCAAGAAATAACTTCATGGTCATTTATTAAACCACTTAAAACAGCTTCATCGGTGCTATAACCTGTTTTTGTTTTTTTAGATGTGGCAAGGCCTAAAGTTTCAAATAAAACAACACCTAATTGTTTTGGAGAATTAATATTAAACTCAACACCCGAAATTTTATAGATTTGAGCTGTTAGTTCTTGAATATATTTATTATTTGTTTCTTTTAGTTCTTTTAATAAATTTACATCAACTTTTATTCCATTATTTTCCATATTTGCTAATACATAAATAAAATCAAATTCCATCTCAAAAGCCAATTTTAAAAGTTCTTCTTCATTTTTTTCTTTGAAAACTTCAAGTTGTTTGTTAAAAAGTTTCAAAGTCATCAAAGCATCTTCAGCAGCATAATCACACGCACTTGAAATATCTACATTTGAGAAATTTTCACCTTTTTTTACAACATCTTTAAAAGCGATCATTTTATGAGAAAAATATTTATCAACTTGATAATCAAGCCCTACTTTTTCATTTGTATCTAAAAGCCACGATAAAATCATAGTATCAGCATAAAGTTTTAACTCTATATCAAAATTATTTTTGATAATCTCATAATCATATTTGAAATTTTGTAAAACTAATTTATGTCTATTTAGTTGAATTATTGCTTGACGCGCTGCATCTTTTGAGATTTGAACAGGAGCACCTAAATAAAAATGAGAAATAGGAACATAATAAGCAATATTTTCTTCATAAGCAAAAGAAAATCCTACAATTTGCGCTTTTTGTGTATCTATATCTGTAGTTTCTGTATCAAAGGCAACTATTGCATCTCTTGGAATTGTATTAATTACAAAAGATAATTTACTTTCATCATTTAATAAAACATATTTTATTTCTTCATTCTTTTCTTTTTCTACTGGAATTTCAGTTTTAAAACTCATTCCATTTTTATTTACTCTATCAAGAACTTTTGCCATATCATATTGGTGTAAAATATCGCTAATTTTTAAAATTGGATTTTCAACTGGTAATAAAAAAGTATTCAAATCATCAATTAGATGACAATCTTTTGATAAAGTAACAAGTTTTTTAGAAATAAAAGCCATTTCACGGCTATCTTCAAGTAAAGTTTTCCATCTTTTTTTCTCAATATTTTCTAAGTTTGCATAAATATTTTCCAAAGTTCCAAATTGTTGAATCAATGCTTCTGCTGTTTTTGCTCCTATTCCTTTTACTCCTGGAATATTATCAGCACTATCACCTAAAAGTGATTGATAATCTGTAAATTGTGAAGCTTTAACTCCATATTTTTCAAGACATTTTGCTTCATTTATAATAACTTTTTTTGTTGGATCAAATAAATAAATATCATTTTCATCTTCAATTAATTGATATAAATCTTTATCATGAGACACAATTCTTACTTCTAAACCTTTTAGTTTTGCATCGTGGGCGATTGATGCCACAATATCATCAGCTTCAAAACCTGTTCTAATTGCTGTTTTAAATCCCATTTGTTCAATCCAAGAAATTGCAATTGGAAGTTGTTTTAATAAATCCTCAGGAACATCAGGTCGTTGACCTTTATAACCATCATAAAGTTCATTCCTAAAAGTATCACCTTTTGCATCAAGTGCAAAAACTATATAATCAGTTTGAAAATCTTTTCCAATATTTGCTATAAAATTAATAAAACCTGTTAATAAACCTGTTGGAAAACCATCTTTTGATCTAAGTGGTGGAAGGGCAAAATAACTTCTAAATAAAAATCCAAATGTATCAATAACTGTGATTGTTTTTTTCATAAAATCTCTTTTCATATGCTTGTTTAAAGATTTTATATTATAATAATGTCACTAAAAATAAGGTTTTGAAATTATAAAGTGCCAAAAGGAAGATAAATGATAATTATACCTGCAAGATTAAATTCTAGTAGATTTGCAAATAAAATTTTAGTTGATATTTTAGGATTACCAATGGTAATTAGAACTGCAAAGCAAGTAAGCAGTTTGGATAAAGTAGTAATTGCAACAGATTCTCAAAAAGTTATAGATTTAGCTTCAAAATACGGCTTTGATGCAGTTATGACATCAAGTTCTCACAATAGTGGAACAGATAGAATAAATGAAGCTGTAAATATTTTAAATTTAAGTGAAGATGAAATAATTATAAATGTTCAAGGTGATGAACCTTTTATTGAAATTGAAGTGGTTCAAGCAGTTATTAATAGAGTAAAACAAATAAAAGAAAACGATGAAAATATTATGATAACTTCTTGTTATAAAGAAATAAGCTCTGAATTAGCAGATGATCCAAATCATGTAAAAGTAGTTTTAGACGAACACTCAAATGCAATATATTTTTCACGAGCAAAAGTTCCATATCATAGAGATCATCATGAAAATACAAATTATAGTGGACATCTAGGAATTTATGGATTTACAAAAAAATCACTAAATGCTTTTTGTGAGTTAAAATCATCAGAATTAGAAAATATTGAAAAATTAGAACAATTAAGAGCCATTGATAATGGACAAAAAATCGCTATGGTAAAAGTCATTTCTAAATCTTTTGGAATTGATACACAAGCTGATTTAGATAACGCTATTAGAATCTTTTCTTAAATATAAATCCACATCTTCTGAAGTATCAATATCAATTGCCATTTCAGAAGATAATTCTAAAGTTATATGGGAATGTTTATTCAATAAAGATTTAGCTCCTTTATCTTCATTGAGTTTTAAAAGTTCTTCATAATATTTCTTAGGGAAGATTGCTGGAACCAAGGAATTATTATTATATTTTGAGGCAATTATTACTTCTGAAATTAAAGAACTTTTAAGTTCTTCATAATGAGAAGTTGGGATAAAAGGCTGATCACAAAGCATAATCATACTATTTTCAAAATCTTGGGTATATTTTATTGCTTTTGAAATAGAAGTTCCCATTCCTTGGTGATAATTTTCATTAATTACGATATTAATATTAAAATCTTTTAACTCTTTCATACATTGTTCTTTTTCATGCCCAAGTACAACAAAAACATCAGAAGAAATTTTTAATGCTTTTTTTACAGCAATTTTTATTAAACTTTCATCTTGATATTTCAAAAGTTGTTTCGTTTTTCCCTCAAGCCTTGATGACTTTCCTGCAGCTAAAATAATTACTGCTAAGTTTTTAGATTTTTCCATTTTTTTTTGCCTCGATTTGTGCACAAATTGAAAGAGCGATAGCTTGGTGAGTATTTCCACCAATATCTAATCCAATTGGAGCATAAAATCTTTTGTCATTGTTTAAATTAAATTCTTCTGTAATTCTTTTCATATTCTTTTTATTTCCCATCATTCCAATATATTCTATATTTGAATTTATAAGTGCTTTTAAGTAAGTATTATCAGTTTTTGGATTATGACTTAAGATAATCGCTGCATTATATAAATTTAAATCCATAGACAAAATATCTTCAATATTTTGTATTTCAATGAAATTATCAGCTTCATTAACATAATTTTTATTGATTTTAATATCAATAATAGTTGTTTCCCAAGCCATCAAATTTGCCATAGAAATAAGCGAAGTAACATGAGCGCCTGAACCAAAAATCAAAATTGAATAAGGTCTTTTAATATATTCTGAAATATTATTATAATTATTTTCATAAAAAAAAGGCTCTATTTTGAACTTTGAATTTCCATGTCCTGATGATTCATCAGCAGGAATTGATTCAAAATAAAGAGTTTTTTTACTAATCATTGCTTCTTTTGAAGATTCTAGTATTTTATTTTGTAAATATTTACTTCCTAAAACACCTGTAAATTCATTTTGTGAATTTACAAGCATCATATTTCCAACTTTGGCATAAGTTGAACCTTTCGTTTCAACTACACTTGTTATTACAATATCAAGTTTTTTATCTTTAGATTCTTCAATAAATTTTAAATAATCTTTATTTGTAAACATAAAGTTTATCCCAATTTAATTGGAAAACTTGTATATCTTTTTCCTGTGGCATCTGCAAGTGCATTAATAACTGCTGCAAACATTGGAGGAACTCCAACTTCACCTATTCCACCTATTTTTGCACCTGAATTTATGATTTCAACACTGATACTTTCTGGTGCATCTGCCATTCTATTTACTTCAAAATCATAAAAGTTATTTTGGTCAACTGCTCCATTTGTTAAAGTAATTTGAGCATATTTACAATAACCAATTGTAAAGTTAACAGCACTTTCTATTTGATTTTCAACTCCAAGTGGATTAATAGCAAATCCACTATCAACGCTACTCCATACATGTTGTATTTTAAAGTCTTTATTTTCAACTCTTACTTTAACAACCATTGCCACAATACTTCCAAATGATTCAACAATAGCCACACCATAACCGCTATTTTTTTCTCTATTTTTCCAGTTTGATTGAGTTGCTACATTTTCTAAAAGTTTCACAAATCTTGGATTTTCTAGGTTTTTGATTCTAAAATCAATTGGGTCCATATTTAAAGCAACCGCAGCTTGGTCAATAATATTTTCAACTAATGGAGCGGATGTTGTATGCCCAACTGATCGTAACCATAAAACAGGAATAGGAGATTGTGGACAAAATGATTTTAATTCATGACTAGCAACTTTATACGGATGATTTGCAAAACCCTCTTTTTGAGTATCATCAATTCCATTTTTAAACATAAATCCCTCAAGAAACGTCCCTCTTGTGATTGATTGATTTATAACCGCACCTTTAAATCCAGTAATATTTCCATCAACATCAACACTTAAAGAAGCACTACTTACAGTCATTGGTCTGTAATTTCCAGTTTTAATATCATCTTCTCTTGTCCATAAAGTTTGAACAGCCCAAGGCTCATCTTTTGCTACATAAGCAGCATCAATTACAAAATCAAGATTTGCAGGTGCTCGTCTTCCAAAACTACTTCCTAAATAGTTTGTGTAATACTCAACATTTTCAGGATTTACGCCTAAAATTTTGGCGCAAGTATCTCTAAATAAACCTTGCATTTGACTACCAACTGACATAAATGCTTTATCACCTTTATGATGAACTGTACAGTTTAAAGGTTCCATTGGAGCATGGGCTAAAAATGGAAAAGAATATTGGGCTTCTACTATTTTATAAGCATTCTTAAATGCTTCATCTATATCTGAATCTTTTCTCATAATATTTATATCTTTTTTAAGATAATCTTTATACTCTTTTTCTAAATCAGAGGTACTTACTTTTTCAAATTCTCCATTATCCCAAACAACTGTGATTTGTTCCATTGCATTTTTTGCTTGCCACCAATGAGATGCAATTACTGCAATTTTTTCATTTGGAAGTTGTTTAATTTTTAAAACACCTGGCATATTTTTAGCTTTTGAGTCATCAAAACTTTTGATTTTTGCTCCAAATACTTTTGGTTGAACAAGTGCTGCAAATTTCATATCTTTAACTCTTACATCAATACCAAAAATACCTTTTCCTGTGATTTTCTCTTCAACTTCAATTGGATGTCTTTTTAGTGCTTTTCCCATAAGTCTAAATTCACTTGGATTTTTTAAATCCACATCACTTGGAACTTGCATTTTTTTAATATCATTTACTAAACTTCCATAAGAGAGTTTTTCTTTTGTTCTTTTATTTATTACATATGAATCTTTTGTTTCAACATCGTATAATCTTACTTGCCATTTTTTAGCAGCTGCTTGTTTTAACATCAATCTTACAGCAGCTCCCACTTTTCGAACACTTTCATTATGAAATTGAATAGAACCTGAACCACCTGTAATCATAAGTGGCATTCCTGGTCTATTATAAACTGGATTTACTTTTGCTGGTTCAAAAATTATTTTATCCCAAGCTGCATCTAATTCATCTGCAATACATTGAGCCATTCCTGTATATATTCCTTGTCCCATTTCAACTTGACCTAAAATAAAAGTAATTTTATTATCTACATCAATTTTGATAAAAGCATTTGGTTCTAAAATATTACTTTTTTGTGTAATAGTTGCTGCTTTACCTTTTGTAGGCAAATTAAATCCAATGACAAATGCTGATGTTAAAAGTGTGCTATTTTTTATAAATTCTCTTCTTTCTACTTTCATCTTTTATCCTTTTGCCACAGCAGAAACTGCTTTTAATATTTTATTATAAGTACCACATCTGCAAATGTTTCCTTGCATTGCTTCTTTAATTTGTTCAGTTGATGGATTTTTATTCGATTTTAAAAGAGCACTTGCATTCATAATCTGACCTGGCTGGCAATATCCACATTGTGCCACATCATGGTCTCTCCATTGAATTCTTAGAGATTTTATCTCTTTATCATCTTTATTTTCAATTGTTGTAATATTTTTATTAAAAGCTTCACTAATAGAAGTTGAACAACTTCTAATTGCTTTATCATCTAAAAGTACTGTACAGGCACCACATTGCCCTACTCCACAACCAAATTTTGTTCCTGTCATATTTAAATAATCTCTTAATACCCAAAGTATCGGTGTATCTTCTGGCACATCTTTTAATTCATATTTTTTATTATTTATAATTACATTATTCATATTTTCTCCTATACTATAAAAATTTTATCTATTTTAATTATAGATTAATAAAAAAATTTCTAATAGAACAATATTACAAATAACTTGCCTAATTCTCTAAATATATTTATTTTATTAAAATTGGAGGATTAGGCAAATAAATTAGAGAATCTTTATATCAATTTTCTTAGTTATTTTATATAATATAATAAACTTAGCTATACAATGTAAGGAAAATTTATGAATACCAATTTAGATGAATATCGATTTGATTTGATTAATTTTCTAAAAGACAAATATGATTTAAGTGGAGCTATTCAATCAAAAATACCTTGTTTAGATTTTTATTTTTCAAATATTCAATCAGAATTTAATAGTATTATGTATGAGCCTTCTTTATGTATTATTTTACAAGGAAGTAAAGCAGTGGGATTTGGAAATAAAATGTATGCTTACAATAACAAGGAATATTTGCTTTCTTCAACCCATCTTCCTGCAAATGTAAAAATAACCCAAGCATCACAAAATGAACCTTATATGTCATTTAGAATTAGATTTAATATTGAAGATATTTATCAAGTTTTAAAAAATACAAACCCAGATAAACTTTTATTTCAAAAGAAATCTGAAAAAGGTCTCTTTTTTGATGATTTAAACCTGAGATTATATGAGCCAATTTCAAGACTTATAAAACTTTTGGATAAACCAGATGAAGATATAAATTATTTATCCCCATTTATTATTAAAGAAATTTTATATGTTTTGGTTAATGATAAAAGTGGCTTTTTCTTGAATAAATTTGCAATGGAGGGAACAACATCAAATAAAATTGTTAAAGCCATAAGTGAAATAAAAAACAATTTTAGTGAAAAACTCAATATTAAAGAATTAGCTGATTCCATTGAAATGAGTGAATCTTCTTTATATCAAAATTTTAAAACTATAACATCAATGTCACCAATTCAATTTCAAAAAAAACTTAGACTAGATGAAGCAAAGCAGCTTTTACTTGTTCGAAATATAGAAGTTTCTCAAGTAGCTTTTATGGTTGGGTATGAAAGTCCTTCACAATTTAGTAGAGAATTTTCAAGAATGTTTGGGATGTCTCCAAAAGCTCATACAGAATCACTAAAAATACAAACAAATATTTAAATTTGTAGAATTAGACAATTAAAATAGAGTATTTATCTAACAATGATCTTAACAAATCAATTATAATTAAAATATCAAATATTTTAGGAATAAAAATGAATAATTATGTAAAAACAAGAGCTTATGCTGCTTTTGATGAATCAGGAATATTAAAACCTTGGACTTTTGAAAGAAGAACTGTTGGAGATAATGATATTTTAATTGAAATCAAATTTGCAAGTATTTGTCATTCTGATATTCATCAAGAAAAAGGTCATTGGGGAAAACAACAATATCCTCAAGTTCCAGGACATGAAATCGTAGGAGTTGTAACTGCTATTGGTAAAAATGTTACAAAATTCAAAGTGAGTGATAGAGCAGGAGTTGGTTGTATGGTTGATGGTTGCACTACTTGTGAGGAAGAACAATATGAAGATGGTACAAAATTTACTTATGGATATTCTGATGAAAGAGAACCTACAAAAATTACTCAAGGAGGATATTCAACTCATATTGTTGTAAATAATCATTTTGCAGTACATATTCCAGATAATTTAAGTTTTGAAAAAGCAGCTCCACTTTTATGTGCAGGAATTACAACTTATTCACCAATTATGAAAGCCAAAATTAAAAAAGGTGATAAAGTTGCTGTTGCTGGAATTGGAGGATTAGGACATATGGCTGTAAAACTAGCTGTTTCAAAAGGAGCAGAAGTTTATGCCTTTACTACAAGTGCTGATAAAGTAGAAGATATTAAAGCTTTTGGGGCTAAAGAAGTAATTGTTGTAGATAATAAAGAAAAATTCTTAGCATACCAAGGACAAATGGATTATATGATTTCTACAATTCCTTATCAATTTGATGTGGCTTCATATGCTAGTGTTGTAAAACCTTATGGTTTTTTTACACAAGTTGGAATGCCTGAGAATTTTCAAATTACTCTAAATAATCTTGGACTATCTGTAAGTAGAGTTAATTTTAATGCTTCATTAATTGGTGGAATGAAAGAAACTCAAGAGATGATTGATTATTGTGCAAAAAACAATGTATTACCTGAAATCCAAATTATAAAAGCAGATGAGATAAATCAAGCTTGGAAAAATGTAGAAAATAAAAAAGCTCGATACAGATATGTTATTGATGTAGCAACAATTTAATGGATTTTTGAATAAAACATGAAAATTAAATATTCAATTATTTTGTGCTTGTTTCTATTTATACAAAGTTTTACGATTGGAATGGCAAATGAAATAAAAGTAATCATAGGAACAAATGTATTTGTTGCAACTTTGTTTGAAAATGAAACAGCCAAAGAGTTTAAAAAAATGTTACCCATAACACTTAATATGAATGATTTGAATAAAAATGAAAAATATTTTCATTTTTCTAAAAGTTTTCCCAAAGATAAGTTCAGTCCGGAAATGATTAATTCTGGTGATTTAATGTTATGGAATGATGATAGTTTAGTTCTTTTTTATAAAACTTTTTCAACTAACTATCAATATACAAAAGTTGGAAAAATTGATAATCCCAATATGTTAGCTCAAACTCTTGGAAGTGATGATATAAAAATTACTTTTGATTTAGAATAATTTCTAACCATACAAGAATAAAAACTCTTCTTGTATGGTTAATCTTACATAAATAATTTATAAATTTTCAAAGGTTTATAAGGTTTATATTGTCTTACAATTCTTTTTTACATTTGATAGTATCAATAGAGTTGTAAAGTCTATTTAGTCCATCTTTAAGTGTATCCATTGGACAAGCAATATTAATACGGATAAACTCTTTAGCATTTTCTCCATAGGTTGTTCCAGATGCAATACGAAGTTTTCCAATTTGTCTGATTTGTTCAACTAAAGCTTCAGATTCTATTTTTAGTGCAGAACAATCAATCCACATAAGATAAGTTGCTTCTGATTTAATGACTTTTAATTCAGGTATGTTTTGTCCAATATATTCCATAAGATAATCTCTGTTATTTTCCAGATAAATTAAAAGTTCATCCAACCAATCTTCACTTCGCATATAGGCACTGATTAAAGCTTCAATACCAAATACATTAGGTTCAATGGATTCATTAATATTAAGTGAACGGTTAATTTTGCCTTTATACTCTTGATTTGCAACAATAATATTTGAAGTCTTTAAACCTGCAAGATTGAAAGTTTTACTTGGTGATGTACAAGTAATAGTATTTTGTAAGAATCTATCATTAATAGAAGCCATGGGGGTATATTTTGAATCACTAAAGACTAAGTCTCTATGAATTTCATCACTTATTACAATGACATTATATTTTAAACATAACTCTCCCATTTCTGTCAATTCCTCTTTACTCCAAACCCGTCCCACTGGATTGTGAGGATTACATAAAATAAAAAGTTTTACTTTTTCATCTTTAACTTTTTCTTCAAAATCAACAAAGTCAATGTGATATTTTTCTTTTTCATAAATTAAATTATTGCTTATTAGTTCACATTTGTTGTTAGTAATAGAGCTGTTAAAGTAGTTGTAAACAGGTGATTGTATGAGTACTTTGTCTCCTTTATTACAAAAAGCTTGTACACTTGCACTTAGTGATGGAATAACACCTACAGTGGGTTCAATCCACTCTTTTTTTATTTTGATATTATGTCTTTTCTTCCACCAGTATATTTCAGCATCATAATATTCTTTTGGAATCATGGTGTAGCCAAATACACCATGAAGTGCTCTAAATAATATGGAATCAATAATTGGAGTTGCTGCTTTAAAATCCATATCAGCAACCCACATAGGAAGTACACCATTTTCTGTTGTATCCCATTTTGAACTATTGGTATGGAGTCTATTTATAATTTTATTAAAGTTATAGTTCATCTAAAAAACCTTAGTCTATTTTATTTTCAATTTCAATTTGTAAAAGGTCATTTTGTTCATCTAAAATAAGTTCTTTTATCTCTTTTGCTTTTAAATAACCACTCAATGGATTTTTAACACTCATAATAGAAGAAGTAATCGTTGCATTAATAGTAGAATCTTCGAAAGCTAAGTCTGTATCAATCATTTCACAATTTTCTAATACAAGATTTTTTGCATAACATAAAGGTTGCGTACCAATAATTGTACAATTTACAAATTTAAGATTTTTAGAATACCATCCAAGATATTCGCCTTCAATAATAGAATCATATATGGTTACATTCTCACTGTTCCAAAAAGCATCTTTCGATTTAATCTTAATATTCTTTGCAACAATATTTTGTGTGTGTTGGAAAGAGTAGTTGCCCTCCAAATGAAAATCATTCATCTCAATATTATTACTGTGAAATAATAAATAATCTCCTTGAAAATCAACCTTATCAATAATAATATTATTACAATCCCATAAAGTTTCATTTGTATTAAGAGTGCTGTTTTTTATGGTAATATTTTTAGCATCTCTGAATATTTTTGCAGAATTAACTTCACAGTTTTCTAATAAAATGCTATCAGAATACCAAATACTAGCTCTTGCTCCATCATTGAAAATACTTTTAAATATATGAACACGTGTATCGTGCCAAAAAAGATATTTACTTGAAAATTCACATTGTATTGCATTAATATAATTGACAAATTTCAAACCAGATTCACCTTGAACAAATTGACAGTTTTTTAAATCGATATGGTGTGATTTAAATAAAGGTCTTTCACCTTCAAAAATTTTATTTTCCAATAAGTGTATGTTTTTATTAATAGTACAATTCTTCATTTTGTGTTTATGTACCTTTCTTTATATAATATTAGTTTCTTTGTCGAAATGATTATAAAGGCTTTAATATAGTCTTAAATCTTATGTCAGTATATAATAAATGCTAAATTGCTTATAGAACAATATTATAAAATGATTGCACAATAATATAAATAAATTAAATTTGTAGAATTAGGCTATAAATATCTATAATTATTCTATCTATAATAATTACCAACTGATATAATTTATTTGTAAAAAAATTATATGAAGAGATTATTAAAAAAGGTATTTAATGAAAGAAAATGAAAAAACCACTCCCTTATGGAGTGCAGTTTGGGCAATGTCTTTATGTGCTATGGTTTTGGTAGCATCTGAGTTCATGCCTGTTAGTTTACTAACACCACTTGCCACAGATTTAACTATAACAGAGGGATATGCTGGGCAATCTATATCAATTTCAGGTCTGTTTGCATTAGTAACTAGTCTTTTTTTAACTTCAATAATTGGACATACAAATAGACGAACGGTATTGCTGTTTTTTACTGTTTTAATGGGAATATCAGGTGTTATTGTGGCATTTGCTCCAAATGCGATGATTTTAATGATAGGACGAGCTATTTTAGGAATATGTATTGGCGGTTTTTGGTCAATGTCCGCAGCAACTATTATGCGTCTTGTTCCCTCAAATTTAGTTCCTAAAGCATTGGCAATTTTAAATGGTGGCAATGCTTTATCAACGATGATAGCAGCACCTCTTGGAAGTTTTTTGGGAGGAATTATTGGTTGGAGAGGAGCATTTTTTTGCATTGTTCCCTTTGCGATTATTGCTTTTATTTGGTTATATAAAACTATGCCATCACTACCATCAAGACACACTTATGGTCACAGACCAAAATTAAGTAGTGTATTTAAACTGTTAAAACAATGGAAAGTCACTTTAGGAATGTTTTCAACTATGCTATTTTTTATGGGGCAATTTGCTCTTTTTACTTATCTTCGCCCTTTTTTAGAAACTCAAACAAAAGTTGATTTTGAAATATTATCTTTAATTTTATTAGTTATGGGAATTGGTGGACTTATTGGAACTTTTATTATTGGAAATATTTTAAAAACTAGACTTTATAGTTTATTGATTATTACACCATTTTTAATGATGTTGATTGTTATTGGGCTTATTTATTTTGCACATTCTTTAATAGCAATATTTATTTTGATGGCTCTTTGGGGATTTTTAGGAACTTCTGCTCCTGTTGCTTGGTGGACTTGGCTTAGTAAAACTTTACCCCATGAAGCAGAAGCTGGTGGTGGATTGATGGTTGCAATTATTCAATTAGCGATTACTTTAGGAGCATCATTTGGGGGAATATTTTTTGATATTTATGGATACGAAATCACATTTGTATTTAGTGCAATAATATTAGCTATGGCAACTTTAATGGCAAGTATTACGGCTTTTTACACTTATAAAAAGTAAAGGATAAAAAATGAAATACACAAAATTTGCAAATACAAATATAGAGTTATCAAAAATTGGTTTAGGTTGTATGGGAATGAGTGCAGCTTATGGAGAGGATAAAGATGACAAAGAAAGTATCGCAACACTAGAGCGTTCAATTGAACTGGGAATTAATTTTTGGGATACAGCAGATATTTATGGAAAGGGTGTAAATGAAGAGTTGATTTCACAAGTTCTTAAAAATAATAGAGACAAAATATTTATTGCCACAAAATTTGGATTTAGAATGCCAAATGACACAGGTAATTCTTTTAGTGGAGATATTTATATAGATTGTTCACCAAAACATATCAAAGAAGCTGTTGAAAAAAGTCTAAAAAGATTAAAAGTTGATGTTATTGATTTATATTATGCCCACAGAATTGACCCAAATATTCCACTTGAAGATACAATAGGAGCAATGTCAGAACTTGTAAAAGAGGGAAAAATAAAATATTTGGGTCTTAGTGAATGTACGGCTGATGAATTAAAAAAAGCCCATGATATACACCCTATTTCAGCACTTCAAAGTGAATATTCCCTTTTATATAGAGAAGTTGAAAAAGAGATTTTACCTTTGACGAAAAAGCTGGAAATTACTTTTGTTCCTTTTGCACCACTTGGGCGAGGTTTAATGTCAAATAAGCTGGATATTAGTTCTCTTTCAAACAATGATTTTAGAAAAAATCTTCCAAGATATAAGGGTGAATATTTAGAAAATAATATGAAGTTATCACAAGCTTTAGAAGAATTGGCAATTAATAAAAATGCAACAACAGCACAACTTGCAATTGCTTGGGTAATTGCTCAAAGTGACAACATTATTCCAATTCCTGGAACTAAAAAAAGAAAATATTTAGAATCAAATGTAGGTTCTGTTAATTTAAATTTAGATTCATCTGATTTAGAAAAAATCGAAGATATATTAAAGATGTATCCAAATGTCGGACCTAGATATTCAGCAAGAGAAAATAAGTTTGTTAAAAAATCATAAAAGACAAATTTAGAAATAAATAATTTTTTTAGTATCTTTATTATCATTAAGTATCCGATAAAGTAATGTTGAAGTAATTTTATGTAAAACTTAAAATATTAAAATATACACTAAGGTAGTTAATGCGTTATGATGTACTAATCGTAAGTGATGAGCAAAAACAATTTAAAGATTTCAAAAGATATGCTTCTAAAATAATGAAGAATATAAACATAACTCTCTCTTTTGAGTGTGATGATGTTTATGAAGCTATTGAGTACACTGATATACTAATAATTGATATAAATGTACATAACTATTTTAACCCTTTAGAAGATTATCTTGAAAAGAAAATTCACACAATATTTTTGGTTGAAGAGAATTTACATTTAGAAAAATACTCTATTATCAACAAAGATGATATTTTATATTATCCTTTGGATTTAGATAAATTAATCTTAAAAATAAAACATTATACAAATTTAGTTCATTCAAATATTGTTCTAAAAAAAGAAGAAGAATTTTCAAATTCGATAATAAATAATATTGACTATCCTATTTTTTCTATTGATAGTGAAAAAGTGATTTTTTCAAATGATCACTTTTTCAAACTTCTAAGTTGTGCATCTTTGGAAGAAATAAATAAAAAATATAAAAATATTGCTGACATTTTTGAAAAAGAGATTGGCTGTATTACAAACTTTGATAATAGAATATTTGAAAAATGTGAAAATAAAAATATTAAAGTTTGTATTAATAGCAATAATATCAAAAAATATTTTTCATTACAAAAAATTGCATTAACTCATAATAACACTTCAATTATAATATTACATGATATTAGCCATGAAATCGAACATAAACACGAATTATACAAACTTTTATATACTGATAATCTAACTGCATTTCCAAATAGAGCAAAATTAATCGAAGAGTTACAAAATAATAATTTAGTTTTAGAAGCAGTTTGTCTTTTAAATATCAACTCTTTTAAAGAAGTAAATGATTTTTTTGGTCATAAAGTTGGTGATGCTATATTAATTGATGTAGCAAAATTAATTCAAGAAAAAATCAAAAATGAAGGTGAACATTTTAAATTATATAAATTTCCTTCTGATAATTATTGCATTACAAATACAAAAGATTGTCAAGAAAGTTTTGTAAGTTTAATAAAAAATATTGTTGAATCAGTTTATAAAAAAGTATTTATTTATGAATTATATGAAATTGATATTAGAATAACAGCTGGAATATCTTTTTCAAATAAAAATAATAAATTAATTACAGCGGATATTGCCTTGCAATCTGCAAAAAAAGACCATAAAGATTATATTGTTTTTTATGATGAATTGGATAAATTTAGAGAATATGAAAATAATATGTTATGGACAAAAAAATTAAAATCTGCATTTATAAATGACAATATTGAAGTGTATTTTCAACCACTTGTAAATAATAGAACTTTAAAAGTTGATAAATATGAATGTTTAGTAAGATTAATAGAAGAAGATGGAAAAGTTGTGGCACCCTACTTTTTCTTGGATATTTCAAAAAAATCTAATCAATATACAAAACTTACAAAAATAGTTTTAGAAAAATCTTTTCAAAAATTTGAACATTTACCTTTTGAATTTTCAGTAAATATTTCTTATGAAGATATAGAAAGTCCTGATTTCTTGGATTTTATAAAAGGTTTATTAAAAAAATATGATATTGCACCTAAAGTTGTATTTGAGATTTTAGAGGATGAAAGTATAAAAAATTACAATCTATTAATCTCATTTGTAGATGAAGTAAAAGCTTTGGGATGTAAAGTTGCAATTGATGATTTTGGAAGTGGATATTCAAACTTTGAACATCTTTTAAAAATGAATATTGATTATCTAAAAATTGATGCTTCACTTATTAAAAATATTGCAACAAATGAAAACTCTTATAAAATCACTAAAACTATAATTGAATTTGCAAAAAATCTAAATCTAAAAACAATTGCAGAATTTGTTGAAAATGAAGAAATATTTAATATTGTTAGAAACTTAGGTGCAGATTATTCACAAGGTTACTTTTTTTCAGCTCCAATATCAGCTCCAAATATAAAAGAATACAATGAAAATGGAGATAAAAGTCATGAATAAAGAAATTCTAAAAGACATCTGCGTTTTGTATGTGGAAGATGAAAATGATGTTAGAGAATTTACAGCAAAATTACTTGATTCATTACTAAAAAAGGTTTATGTTGCACAAGATGGACTTGAGGGTTTAAAAATATTTGAAGAAAATAAAAATAATATTGATTTAATAATTTCTGATATTAATATGCCTAAAATGGATGGTTTATCTATGTGTGAAGCTATCAGAAAAATAAATAATGAAATCCCTCTTGTAATTACAAGCGCTCATAGTGACACAAATTTTTTAAGAAGATCTATTGAAATTGGAGTTACTACTTATGCTATGAAACCAATTGATTTATATCAGCTAATGGAAAGTATCATAAAAGCGATGGAACCAATAATATTAAAGAAAAAATTAGTAGAATTAAATCTATCTCTTGAAAGTAAAATAGAACAAGAAATATCTAAAATAAAATCTATTTTAGATGCACAAGATAATATTATAATTGTTACAAACAAAGAAGAAATAACTAATGTAAATAAAAAATTCTTAGATTTTTTTGGAATAAATAATTTTAATGACTTTATAAAAAGTAAAAGAAATATTTTTGATTTTTTTAAAGAAGATTTTGGTTTTATATCAAAAGAACAAATAAGTAAACAAGAATCTTGGATTAAATATATAAAAGAATTACATGAAATAGATAGAATTGTTAAAATAAAAGATGCTTTTGATGAAGAAAAAATATTTGCAATAAATGTAGATTATTATGAAAATAAAGAAGACTATTATGTCTTTTCATTAACAGATATTACAAAATTAAAAGAGAAATCTAATCTTTTTGAATATCAAGCAAGTCACGATAAATTAACAGGATTATTTAATAGAAATAAATTTGATGAAGTTTATACAAAAGAGATAAAACGCTCAAAAAGATACAATAACGAATTATCAATGATTATTTTTGATATAGATGATTTTAAATTAGTAAATGATAATTATGGTCATCAAATTGGAGATGAAGTTTTAAAAGAGATTGCAAAAATTATTTTAAACAAAGTTAGAGAGCAAGATATAAATGTAAGATGGGGAGGAGAAGAGTTTTTAATCCTTTTACCAGAAACAAATCTAACAGGTGCAGCCACAGTTGCCTCAAAAATAAGAATGGCTATAAAAGAACACCTTTTTAGTAATAAAGATTTGAAAATTACTGCAAGTTTTGGTGTTAGTCAACTTTTAAGTGAAGATAATGAAACTACATTTATCTCAAGAAGCGATACTCTTTTATATGAAGCAAAAAAAGCAGGAAAAGATAAAGTAATATCATAGATATTACTTATTTTTAGCTAAAAATTAAAATTATCACCTAAATAGTGTTCTCGAACTTTATCATCATTTTTAATCTCATCACTTGTTCCACTTGCCAATAAACTTCCTGATTTCATAACATAAGCTCTATCACAAATTTGTAAAGTTTCTCTTACATTGTGGTCTGTTATTAAAACTCCAATATTTATTTTTGTTAATTGATGAATAATTTCTTGAATATCTTTTACAGCAATTGGATCAACTCCTGCAAATGGTTCATCTAAAAGTAAAAATTTTGGTTTAGAAACTAATGCTCGTGCTATTTCCGTTCTTCTTCTCTCACCACCAGAAAGCGAAACACCCATTCTTTGACGAATTGGTTCAATATTAAAAAGCTCAAGTAACTCTTCTACTCTTTTATTTTGTTCATCTTTATCTTTTGTAACAATTTGAGCAGCTAACATTAGATTATCTTCAACTGATAAATCTTTAAAGATAGATGATTCTTGCGGTAAATAACCAATTCCCTTTAAAGCTCTTTTATGTAAAGGAAGTGATGTAATATCTTCATCATCAAAAAAAACTTTTCCACTTGTTGGTTTTACTAAACCACAAACAGTATAAAATGTAGTTGTTTTTCCAGCTCCATTTGGACCTAATAATCCAACAATTTCACCTGATTTTACTTCTATTGAAATACCATGAAGAATTTGCGTTTTTTTGATAGTTTTTGTTATATCTTGTATATGTAATTTATGCATTTATTTTATATAGCCTTTTATTATCTTTTTTTTCTATTTCAATTAAAATCACTTTATATCCATAATCATTTAAAATCTCTTCCAATCTTTCATCGCCCCACTCCACAAAATGAACACCATGTTTTTCAAACTCTTCAAGCATTCCTAATGAAATAAATTCACTCAAAGTTTTATTATAAACATCATAATGAAAAATATCATTTGAATAAATAGCTTGAAGTGAAAAAGTAGGAGAAGTAACCAAATCATCATAACCACAAGCTTTTACATAATTTTTCACAAGTGTAGTTTTACCACTTGCTAAATCACCTCTTAAAATTACAATACAATCTTCATATATAATTTCTTTTAAATATTTCATTAAAATATCTAATTGATTTAATTCTAATTCAAACTTCTTTTGCAAACTAAACCCTAACTTAATCGATTAGATACTTTTATAATTTGTTCTAATTTTTCTTTTGCTGCACCACTAATGATTGCTGCTTTTGCCATATCAATACCATCTTTAAAATCTCTAGCCTTTTCATCTATAATCAAAGCCGCTGCTGTATTTATTAGAACAATATCAAGTTTTGCACCAACTATTTTTTTAGATAAAATATCAGATGTAAGTTTGGCATTAAATTCAGGACCCTCACCCATAATATCATCTTTAGAAGCAAGAGGAATACCGTAATGTTCAGGATTTATTTCAATATCTGTAATTTTCCCATTTATCAAAAGTGTGGCGTAAGTTATATCTGAAACTGAAATTTCATCCATTCCGTCATTTGATGATAAAATCATGGCTCTTTTTGTATCTAACATATCTAAAGCTGCTGCAATTCTATTTATATAACTTTTATCAAATACACCAATTACTTGTTTAGTAACACCAGCTGGATTACATAAAGGTCCTAAAATATTCATAATAGTTCTATGGGGAATTGTTTTTCTTACAGGTGTAATATATTGCATTGCTGGATGATGATTATTTGCAAACATAAAAGCAAATCCAGTTTCCTCAAGCATTTTTGCATTGTTTTCTAAACTTAAATTTAAATTTATTCCTAAAACTTCAAGCATATCAGCACTTCCTGATTTACTCGTAACACTTCTATTTCCATGTTTTGCCACATAAGATCCACAAGCTGCTAGTAAAATTGAAACTGTACTAGAAATATTAAAACTATAACTTTTATCTCCACCCGTTCCCACTACATCAATTGCTTTTGCTCTTAAATCTTCATGAATAGGAAGTGGTATAAGATGATCTCTCATAGCACTTGCAGCCCCTGCAATTTCAGCAGCTGTTTCACCTCTTTCATAAAGTTCTAATAAATATTCTCTAATTTCTACTTGTGATAATCTATTTTCAAAAATATCATCAAATTTTAATTTAGCTGCATTAAACATTTAGTCTATCCTTTGCACATATTCTTCGATTTTTGATTTTGGAGTTGATTTTGTATTTGGTATTTGTAGTACTTTAAATTTTTCAGTTTTTTCTAAATACCTAATCTCAATCGTGTCTCCAACTTTAACCTCTTTTGCTTTTTTCACAGCTTGGTCATTTATAAAAACAACCTTATGTTCAAGCATATCCTCAGCCACAGCTCTTCGTTTTGTAATATTAACGGCATTTAAAAATTTATCTATTCTCATAAGATAGATTATAACTAATTTTAACTAAATGAGTGTTTATACTCATGTTAAAATAACATTCCATCAACTCCTCAAATTAATCATTCTCTACCATAACTACTATGACTTTGCTTTACAATTTAATTCAATTTTTTTAAATTAATCAATACTTATGTTTTACTATTTTACTTATTATTTATTTTAACAATTACTCAAAGTAATCTAACATAAATTTTTTAAACTATTTTCATTAATTATCTGTTACTTCTTTTGATTTGTCTTTTACTCTATAAAGTTTTATATTTCTATTTAATGCTTGTTTGAAAGTTGATTGGAGAAGTAGGAAGTGGCGATTCTATAACTTTACCTTTACCAGTAATTCTAAATGACACTTGATACTCCTTTTTTTAATATTGTGAAAATTATAACACAATATGATTTTTTTAACAAAAAATATCAAAAATTACATATCAGTAACTAACGCCATCTACTATTTAATAGATTAAATTTGTTTATAGTAAAAATTTGTTAAAATAAGCACCTTAAAAATAAAGCAATATAGGATAAATTTATGAGTAAAAAAGATATTAAAAAAGTTGTATTAGCTTATAGTGGTGGGCTTGATACTTCTATTATTTTAAAATGGCTTCAAGATGAATACAATGCTGAAGTTATTACTTTTACAGCTGATTTAGGTCAAGGTGAAGAAGTTGAACCAGCTCGTACTAAAGCAATCGCTTGTGGTATTAAACCTGAAAATGTTTTCATTTTAGATATTAAAGAAGAGTTTGTAAAAGATTATGTTTTCCCTATGTTTAGAGCAAATGCTATTTATGAAGGTGAATATTTACTTGGAACTTCGATTGCTAGACCTTTAATTGCAAAAAAATTAATTGATATTGCAAACCAAACAGGTGCTGAGGCTGTATCTCATGGTGCAACGGGAAAAGGAAATGACCAAGTAAGATTTGAACTTGGAGCATTAGCTTTAAGACCTGATATTAAAGTTATTGCACCTTGGAGAGAATGGGAATTAAATTCAAGAGAGAGTTTACTTGAATACGCAAAAAAACATGGTATTGAAATCGCTCAAAAACATCTTGATAAAGACGGAAATCCAGCTGTTAGTCCATATTCTATGGATGCAAACTTATTACATATTTCTTATGAGGGATTACATTTAGAAAATCCAGCAAATGAGCCAGAAGAATCTATGTGGTTATGGACAACTCCACCAGAAAAAGCTCCTGATAAAGCTGAATACTTAACTTTAACATATAAAAATGGAGATCCAATCGCACTAAATGGTGTTGAAATGTCACCAGCAACTTTACTTACTAAATTAAATGAATATGGTAATAAACACGGTATTGGAAGAGTTGATATTGTTGAAAATAGATATGTTGGGATGAAAGCTCGTGGTTGTTATGAAACTCCAGGTGGAACTATCATGTTAAAAGCACATAGAGCTATTGAGTCTATTTGTTTAGATAGAGAAGCTGCACATTTAAAAGATGAGTTAATGCCAAAATATGCTAAGTTAATTTACCAAGGATATTGGTTCTCACCTGAGAGAGAAATGCTTCAAGCTGCTATTGATGCAACTCAAAAAAATGTTGAGGGAACTGTAAAAATTAAACTTTACAAAGGTAATGTTATGGTTGTAGGAAGAGAATCAATTAACTCTTTATATGATGATGCCTACTCTACTTTTGAAAAAGATGAAGTTTATAACCAAAAAGATGCTGAAGGATTTATTAGATTAAATGCTTTAAGATTTATTATTGCTGGAAAAAATAAAAATAGAAAATAATCTTTTATTTTCTATTTTATTTCTAAAAAAGGTGGCTTATTTTAAGTCACCTTTTTTTATTGCATTTTTTTTAGTCAAAAGATATAATCAATTCAATAAAGCTAAGGAGAGAAAGCTATGATTTTAAAATTTAAAGAGTTTTATCCAAAAATTCACCCATCAGCTTGGATTGCACCAAGTGCTGATTTAATTGGAAATATAGAAATAGGTGAAGATTCATCGGTTTGGTTTGGTTGTGTGATTCGTTCTGATGTAAATGAAGTAAGAATCGGTAAAAATACAAATATCCAAGATTTATCATGTATTCACACAGATACAAACACAAAAACAATAATCGGTGATAATGTAACAATCGGTCATAAAGTTATGCTTCATGGCTGTAAAATCGAAGACAATTGTCTAATAGGAATGAGTGCTACTATTTTAGATGATGCGGTTATTGGTGAAGGAAGTATCGTAGGAGCAAATTCACTTGTAACCTCTGGAAAAGTATTTCCACCAAGAAGTATGATTATGGGAAGTCCTGCAAAAGTTGTTAAACAATTAACACAAGAAGATGTGGATAAGCTTATTGCTCATGCTGCACATTATGTGGAATATAAAAATAACTATAGATAAATTTTAGTAAAGAAATAATAGGTTTAAAATCCTATTATTTCTTTAAATCTTATTTTAGATTTGTTTATAAAACTCTTTAATATATTTTGATTCGCCTAAAAAAACTAATAAATCATCTTTTTTTACTTGATAAAATGGATCAATTTGCATACTCCAAATACCACCTGTTTTATATGAAATAATTTTTAAATTCTCAAATTCTGATTCAATTTCAGAGATTTTTTTATATATAAAATTATCAGTAGCAACAAACTTTAACATTTTTATAGTATTACTAACATCTATTTCTTCAACTGTCATATTATCAATAAGTTTTTTTACAAGCATTCTTCCTGCGATTTTTTCAGGATAAATAACTTTAAAAGCTCCTATTTTTGTCAATATTTCACCATGTGTTGAATTTATAGCTTTTGCAATAATTCTTTTGTTATTTAAATCTTTTAAAGCCATTACTGTTAAAATACTAGCTTCAATATTTTCACCAATACTTACGATTACTGTTTCTAAATTATAAACTCCTATTTCCTCTAAGGCTACTTTACTTGTGCTATCAATTATGTAAGCATTATCCACATATTCACTTATTTCTTGTACTTTTTTTTCATCATTATCAGCTGCAATTACTTTCACATCTAATCTTGACAAACTTTTTGCAATATAAAATCCAAATTTTCCTAAACCAATAACAGCTACTGTTTTCATATTATAATCTTTCCTACTGGGTATTTAAAATGTTTTGTTTTTGCTTTTCCAACTAAAATTAATCCAAAAGCAAATACGCCTAATCTTCCTGCTATCATTAAAATAATTATGATACTTTTCCCAAAAGTATCAAATTGTTGTGATAAACTCAAAATATCACCATTTCCAGTTGAGACTCCAACTGTTCCAAAAGCTGAAACTACTTCAAATAAAATTTTTATAAATGGAAAATTTTGTGTTTCAACCAAAATTAAAACAGCAAAAAGTACAAAAAATGAAGAAGAAATAATAATTGCCAAAGCCTTATTTATAACTTTTTGCTCTATTCTTCTCTTAAAAATACTTGGTTCTTGATTACTTTGTTTTAATATATAAACCACGGTAATTATCAAAATAGCAACCGTAGTAATTTTCATACCACCAGCTGTACTTCCCTGTCCAGCTCCTGTCATCATAAATAAGGTTGAGAAAAACAACGACGAGTCTTTTAATGAAGAAAGATCTATACTATTAAATCCAGCTGTTCTAAAGTTTACTGAGAGAAAAAAAGCGTTTAATATTTTGTCATAAAAACTCAATTCTCCAAAAGTTTTTGGATTATTCCACTCTATTGATAAAAATAAAACCATACCAGCTAAGATTAAAATAATTGTTCCATAAATCATAATTCTTGTATGAATAGTAAATCTTTTTGAGAATTTTCTATTTTCATAAATTTCAATTAAAACAAAATATCCCAAACCACCTAAAATTATTAGAAAACAAATAGTAATTAAAGTAATTGTGTCACTTTTATATCCACTTAATCCATCTGTAAAAAGTGAAAATCCTGCATTATTAAAAGCACTTATACTATGAAATATTCCAAACCAAAGAGCTTTACTAAATTCATATTTATCAAGAAATTGGATTGTTAAAATGATCGCTCCAATAAATTCTATAAATAATACAAAAAACAAAATCCTTTTTGCAAAACCTCCAACATGAAGATTTGGTAAATCCATAGATTGTTTCATTGCTCTTTTTTCATCAATATTTAATTTTTGTCTAATAAATATAAAAAAGATTATTACCAAAGACATATATCCAATCCCACCGATTTGAATAAGCCCTAAAATGATAAATTCTCCTAAAAAAGTAAAATTTTCAGAAGTACTTGTGACAATCAATCCAGTAACACTTGTGGCACTTGCTGCTGTAAAAAGAGCATCTATGAATTTAAGTTGTCCAATATGACAAATTGGTAAACTTAAAATTATAGCTCCAATAAAGATTATTAATACATAACCTAAAAATATCGATCTTACATATTTATGTTCCATAATTTTCCTATGAGTCTTGGTTATAAGAAAATCTATAACCAATACCAGATTCTGTTTTTATGTATTTTGGTCTTGTAGAATTTTCTTCAATTTTTTTTCTAAGTGTATTTACATAAGTTCGTAAATATTGCATCTCATTTTGATAACCTGTTCCCCAAACTTCTTGAAGTATTTGTTTGTGAGTTAAAGTTTTATTTGTATGCAACATAAAATATTTCAGTAATTCATACTCGATGGGAGTTAGTTTTAATTTTTCAGATCTTAAAAATATATCCCTTGAAGTAATATCAAGTTCTAATTCATTACAAATAAATTTACTTGTCATTTCATCATTAATATTATTGATTTTTCTTCTTAAATTTGCTCTAATTCTTGCAAGTAATTCATTTACAGAAAAAGGTTTTGTAATATAATCATCAGCTCCAGCATCCAAAGCTGCAACTATTTCTTTTTCATCATGTCTTGCTGTTAAAACAATAATTGGAAGTTTTGAAATCTCTCTTATTTGTTTTATCAAATCCTTTCCATCACCATCACTTAATCCCAAGTCTACTATTAATAAATCCGGATTATGACTTAAAAACATCATTAAAGCATTTTTTTTACTTTCACTTGAAATATAATCAAATTCATACTCTTTAAAAGTAATTTCTAATAATTTTTTAACGGATAAATCATCTTCAATTATGTGTATTAAATATTTATTCATAATAATTTTGCTCTTTTTACCATTGGTAATTCTATTTGAATTAAAATACCTTCATTTTGAGAAATAGCTTTTATTTCACCATTATGAAGTTTAACTATACTTTGGCAAATTGCCAAACCTATTCCACTTCCTGAAATATCATTTGTGTCTTCAAATCTATAAAACTTATCAAAGATATTTTTTAATTTCTTTTTATCAATATATTGCGTTTCATTGAATATTTTGATTCTTATGAAATTATTTAAATTTATCACTTCAAAACAAACTTTTGTATCAGTTTTAGAGTACTTAAAAGCATTATCAAGTAAATTTACAATCAATTGTGTCAAAAGAGTATTATCGCCCCAAAACAGGCTAAGTTCATCTATTTTTAAATCTAGTTTTTCTTCACTTTGTATTTGTGAGAATTCATTTAATGCAACTCCTACAATATCTTCAAAATCGCACCATTCAAGTTTTAAATCAATTTTTCCACTTGATAATCTTGTACTATCTAAAATATTTGTAATTAGTCTTTTCATTCTATGTGAAGCATAATTTATATCTTCATAAAGATTATGTTTACTTTTTTCATCAAGATTATCATTTGATAATATTAAATTTATACTTCCATGAATTGTAGAAAGTGGAGTTCGTAAATCGTGAGAAATAATATGTAATAAACTCTCTCGTATTTCATTTTGTTTAGTTTGAGAATTCAGATTTTTTGCTTGAATTGTAATAATCCAACCAACAATTCCAAATATAAAAAAACTCCAAACATAAAGTTCATTATGAACAGAAAAACTATAAAGTGGTGGAATATATAAAAAATTCAAAAAAATAACACTTAATAATGTCATAAATAAAGTTGCTTTAACATTTCCATGAATTGCCACAACAATAACAGGAATAACATGGATTAGTGTAATATTTATAATAGCTAACGAACCTCTAAAAATATAACTAATTAATGTAATTATTAGTAACATTCCTAAAGCTTTTAGTATGTAAGAATATTGTTTGTATTTAATTAAAAGATTTTTCATATTAGGCTTTTATTAATTTAACTATTAAAATCAAAGTTAATATACCTAAAACACTTAACATAATAATATTAGAAATGGACACCCTATTCTCCTATGAGATATTATGTCCATTATATTGGAAGTTTTGTAAAGAGCGAATCAAAATTTTAAAAATAATATCAAAATTTTATAAAGATGCTTATTTGTTTTTACTATATTCTTCTTTTAGTTTTCCATATAAGTCATCAAAACCTACATCTTCCATTTTTTCAAGTAAATCAACCATTACAACATTGTCTTCATTTCCATTCCAAACTTTGATGTAATGTCCTTCTTTATATCCATTATCTTGTCTAAATTGATTTAAACAGTTTTTACCAATATAAAGTTTTTGTAACCACATAAAAGATAATCCAGAAATTTTACAACATCTAAAAAATTGGTCAATAAATCTTTCAATTCCACTAAAAGATGGCATATTTCCTGTGTCAATTGCCAGTGAAATATAAGATAGTTTTTCAGCTTCATTTACCATAAGTTTTACATCAATATCATGAGCTACTTCATAAATACAATGTGTATTTACCAAAGAAACTGCTTTTGGAACATTTGTTTCTTGTAAAATATAAGACATTAAAAAATGCCAAATATCCACAAGTTCCACATGAATATTATTCATATCAGGTTCAGAATTGATATTTTTCCAATGTTTCCAAGGAGTTGATTCAATAAGTTCTGCAACTTCCATATGAATACATCTAAGCCAATTTATCTCTTTTCCAAACTTAGTTACACCTAACTCCCAATTATTACCATTTGTAGAATCATTTAGTTTTTTTTGTAGTAAAAACATTTCTTCTAATTTATGAGGGAAAGAAGACACTTCTTCAAGAAGTGAAGCAAGTGGTAAACACTCTTCTATTACATTATCTAAAGCAGAATTTGTTACTAATAACTCTTTTTCACCTTTTAATATATGCAAAATTAATGAAACTAAATAAGGAATTTCATTTTTTTCTTCCCAAGATAAAACATCATCTGATGTAACACCAGCATACTGCATAAAATTTTCAATACTTCCAAAACCCAACGACCTAATATTCTCTTTAAAATCTTTATATAACAACTCTAGCTCCTATTTTAATGGTAATTTTATTACGAATTTTGTTCCAAAATCTGTATTATATACATTTATTTTTCCACCACTATGTTCTTCAATAATAGTTTTGCTCATATATAATCCTAATCCTGTTCCATTTTTATTATTTTTAGTTGAAAAATATGGGTCAAATATTCTATCAATAACTGTTTCTTTTATTCCACCTGCATTATCTTCAAATTCGATAAATAAACTATTATTTTTTTCATAATTACGAATATTTATAAATCTATTTTCAATCTTTTTTTCCATCATTGCATCTGAAGAATTTTTTGCTAAATTTATAAAAACTTGAACTATCTCATTTAAATATATTTCCAAACTTGAAGTTGAATTATTTTCATAGTTTATTTTAATAGAATTTAGTTTAAATGAATATGCTAGAAAATCCATAGATTTTTCAATAACATCTTTTATATAAACTTCTTCTTTTTTCTTATTTGGTTTAAAATAATCTCTAAAATCATCTATTGTTTTTGACATATAATCAAGCTGAGAACCAACTTGACAAACTACATCTTCAAGTAATTCATCTGAAATTTCTCCATCAACCATTTTTAATAATGGTAGTTTCTGAATCAAAATAGAAACAGCTTGTAAAGGTTGTCGCCATTGATGAGCTATCATACTTATCATCTCACCCATTGCTGCTGATTTTGATTGTTCTACCAATAAATTTTGTTGATTTTTCAGCTCAATCTGAGAACTTATATCTTCTCCAATCGCATCATAACTTATAATATTTCCAATATGATCAAAATTTGGATGAATTGTAGTTTTCACCCAATAAACTTCACCATTTTTTTTACAATTTTGAATCTCACCTTGCCACATATTACCAGTTTTTATAGTATCCCATAATTTTTCAAAAACTCTCTTTGACATATCAGGATTTCTTAAAACATTATGTGTTTTTCCAATCAATTCAAAAGATTCAAAACCAGAAATTCGACAAAAAGCACTTGAAACACTTATTATAATTCCATTTATATCAGTTCTTGACATAATTACATATTTATCAACAATATCAATAGATTTATTTAAAGCACTCTCTATTTGAGCTATTGATTTTGAATAAATATCTAAAATACTAGAAAAAATCTCTTCAAAATAAAGAACTATTTTTTGAATTAACTCTTTTGATTGAAATTTTAATTTAAAAGCAAAATCAACTAAAGCACTTTTAAAAGAAGAATATAACAAAAAAAATTCACTTGATTTAATATTTTGTTTTTTTAAATATTTAATAAAATCCATAATAACAATAGAATTTTCAACTTTTTCTTGATTTCTTACAACTTGAATATAGTTTTCAATAACACCAAAAGCGTATCTTTTAATAAATAAATCTTTATCAATAGAATAATCATTTATTATTTTCATAACAGCAGGTGAACTTATCCAAGTTCGAATAATTAATATTTTATCTTTTTCTATTTTTTCAACAAAATCATTTATTTCCATATATCCTACTGTTTTATGTTTTTTAACGAAAATAATTTACAATCTTCACCACTTGCTCTTTTTACAGATATTGAGGGAATAAGTTGAGACTTAAAACCATAAGCTTTACAGCCATGAGGTTTCCCTGCTTCCCATGTAACAAAATAATAAACACATTTTTGACAAGCTATTCTTTTTTCCATATTCTTATTCTAATTTTAAATTTCGACTTTACTTTGTATAGCTTTAGATAGTGATAAAATATCTACATTTTCTAAGCTAACGCCTGTTGGTACACCTTGAGCAATTTTTGTAAACTTTATATTATGATTTTTTAATTTATCTTCAATAAACAAAATAAACGCATCATTTGCAATAGATGGAGTTATAGCAAATAATATATTTTCAACTTCATTATCATTTATAAATTTATGCAAAGAATCAAGCACTTCTTGATCCAACTCATCAATAACAAAATATTTTCCATCAAATTGTCTTGAATCTTCGATTACAAAAATATCTTTAGCACTTTGAACAATACAAAGTTTTGTATTATCTCTTGATTCATCTAAACAAACTTCACAAATCTCATGTTCACTCATAGAACCACAACGAACACACTTCGTGATATTTTTAAGTGCATTTTCAATACTGTGAGCAATTTTAATTCCACAATAATTGTCATTCATAACAATGTGATAAGCAAGTCTAAGAGCTGATTTTTTTCCAATAGTAGGTAAAGATTCAAATGCTTCAACAAGTTCGTAAAATTTTTCTAATCCTTTATTCATAGTCGGATTATATCTAAGATTTTTTATAAGTTATATTAAATATCAATGTTACTTTTGAGGCTATATTGTTAAACTTTTAAGTACATCTAAAACTTCTTAATCAAATCCTCAAACACAGCCGTTAATCCCTCAACTTCTTTAACAGTAGTTCTCTCCCCAATACTATGAATAGTATCGTTTATAACTCCAAACTCTATAGCTTCGATTCCAAATGCTCCAAAATATCTGGCATCACTTGTTCCACCTGCTGTGCTATGTTTTGTTGTTACTCCTAAAACTTCTTTGATTGAAGTTTCCATTGCACGAACCACTTTTGATTCTTTGTTTGTTACAAATGGATATGAGCCTTGTGTTGTTCTTAAAGTATAGTTTAGATGTCCAAATATTTTTTCTATGTAGGCTTCTACATCTTCTTTTTTTGTGTTTGTTGAGTTTCGTACATTAAACATCAAATCTAGTTTATTTGGTGTTACATTTGTTACTTGCATTCCTGCTCTTATATCTGTGATTACTAGTTTACTTGGAGCAAAATATTCATCTCCATTATCCAAGTCATATCCTGCAATTTTTTCTAAAAGTGAGGCTATTTGATGAACTGGATTTATTCCTTTTTCTGGATATGCTGCGTGTCCTTGTTTTCCTTGGATTGTTAAATATCCATTTATACTTCCTCTTCGTCCTACTTTTATGGCATCACCAAAAACCTCTTCACAAGTGGGTTCTGCAACAACTGCATAGTTTGGAATCATATTTATTTCTTTTAAATGTTCAAGCATTTTTATAGTTCCATAAGTTCCCTCACCCTCTTCATCACTTGTCATTAAAATACTTAATGTTCCATCAAAATTTTGAGCGTGTTTACAAGCATATAAAAAAGCAGCATCTCCACTTTTCATATCTTGGGCACCTCTTGCACTTATTACTCCATTTACAACATCAGCTGAGAAGGGGTCAATCATCCAGCCCTCACCAACAGGAACTACATCAATATGCCCTGCAAAACAAAGATGTTGTGGATTGGCGTTGAATTTTTTATAATAAAATCTATTTTTTACATCTTCCATATCAATTTTTATGCAAGTCCATGTGTCACCTAAATATTCTTCTATAAAATCAAATGCCCCATCATCTTTTGGAGTTAATGATTTGAATCTTAATAATTTTTGAAATAATTCTATAATAGTCATTTATATATCCTTTTGGTTGTGGGGAATTTTAGCTAACTTAACTTTATTTTGTTATAATAAAATTTATTAAAAAAGAATTATTTATTATTATTTAATCACAAAGGTCTTTTATGAAAAAATTAGAAAAATCATTTTATTGGCTCTGTTTTGTATTAGCAATATATGCAATAGTAGGATTTACACTTATTCCTGTTGTTTTAAAAAATGAATTAATCAAAAATTTAGATGAAAATCTAACTCAAAAAACAAATATTGCAAAAATTGAGTTTAATCCTTTTACCTTTAAAGTAGTAATTTATAATTTTAGATTAGCAGATGAGAAAGATACAACCACAATATATTTTAAAGAATTTGCTGTAAAGTTTGCTTTTTTGAAATCAATAAAAAATCTAAATATTAGCTTCAAAGATATTGTGTTAAAAGATGCTTTTGTAAATATTCTTGAAGAAAAAGATGGAAGTATAAATTTAACAAAACTTATAAAACCATTACCAATGGATGAAAAAAAGGAAGAAAAACCAACTACTTCTTCAAATATTGATTTTTTAGTTTCAAAGTTTGTACTTGACAATGCCAATATAAGATATGCAAAAGAAGATGATATTCCTTATTCATTAGACTTAAATAATATAAATTATACTTTATATGATTTGGGAACTTATAAAAATATTCTTTCATCAAATGATTTAAATTTTAAACTAAATGAACATACAAATATTTCAATAGGTGGAGCTTTTAATTTAGTACCATTTAAAGCCTATGGGAAAATTTCTATTGAAGATTTAAGAATAAAAGAGTTATTAGCTTATAAAAAAGATTTCTTTAATTTTGATATAAATGAAGAAGCAAATTTAAATTTAATACTAAATTATAACCTTGATACTACTGAAGATTTAGCTTTACAACTAAGAAGTGATAAATTTGAGTTTAATAAAATAAATCTTAATCAAAACAAAACTTCAATAGCAAGTCTTGATAAACTTGATATTAAAACTTTTACCTTTGACTTACAAAAACAAGATATAAATTTTGATAATATTGATTTTAATACCTTAAAAGTAAATATGATTTCAGATAAAAATGGGATAAATTTTGCAAAACTTATTAAAGAAAAAAATACAACAAAAGTTGAAAAACAAGATGAAATGCCTACTATTAAAAGCACTAAAACAGAAGAAATATCAAAACCTTGGAATATAAATCTATCAAATTTTAGATTAAATAATAGTGATTTTAGTTTTGCTGATAAAATAAATAATAATACAGCTCAAAGCAAAGCTTTTAATATAAACTTAGATAACTTAAAAATAGTAAATTCAGATATAAATTTGGATAACTTACTTTTAAAAGCTCCAACACTTTCATATGATGATAATAAAAATAATTTATTTATTTCATCAAACAATACAAATATATCTCTTAATAAATTAAAAATTGCGAATAATAAAACTTCTTTTGATGATATAAGTTTAAAAAGCTCAACTCTTAACTTTGATGATACAAAATCAAAAATGCAAATAAATGCTTCAAATTTAAATCTTAATGTAAATACTTTTTTACTTGATAATGAAGTTATTTCAGTAAAAACTGTAAAACTTATCAAACCATCTGTAAAAATGAGTGATAAAATAAATAATATAGAATTAAATGTAAAAGATATTCAGCTCCAAGTTGATAATTTGATAAATAACAAAGATGATTTATCAATAAGTTCAATAAAACTTCTTGAATCAAATCTTGATTTTTTAAATACAAGTGATAAAACAAAAATAGAAGCAAAAAATTTGGATTTAGTTATAAAAAAACTTTCTAATTCTAAAAAAGGTTTTAAAATAGAAAATACGAATCTAAATAAACCAAATATTTCTGTAATTTTGGCTAAAAAAGATTTTGTAAAAATAGAAGAAAAAAGTGTTGAAAAACCTAAAATTACTACAGAAGTAGAAACAAATAAGAATAAACAAGAAACTAAATCACCAAAAACAAAAATTGATATTGGACCTATGAATATTACAAATGCAATATTTACTTTTGAAGATAAAAACTTACCACTTCCTTTTAAAACAACTGTTACAAAACTAAATGGGAAAATTTCAGAGTTTAAAAACACAAGATCAGGAACTACAGATTTAGAAGTAAAAGGTGTAGTTGATGAATATGGAGTTGCGAAGATTACCGGAATTGTACATCCAGATAATATAAAAATATTAACAGATATAAATCTAATTTTTAATAACATCGCAATTAAAAATTTCACTCCTTATTCTGGTAAATTTGTAGGTAGAGAAATAAAAGATGGGAAATTAGATTTGGATTTAAAATATAATATTGAAAAATCAAATCTTGAAGCAAAAAACAATATAGTTATCACAAAATTAGAACTTGGAGATAAAGTGGAAAGTCCTGATGCAATATCTTTACCTTTGGATATTGCTATTACTTTATTAAAAGATTCACAAGGTATTATTGATATAAATCTTCCTGTTTCAGGAAATGTGGATGACCCGCAATTTGCAATAGGTTCTATTGTTTGGAACGCATTTATAAATCTAATGACAAAAGCTGTAACAGCGCCTTTTTCTCTTCTTGGGGCATTATTTAACTTTAGCGAAGATGAGATAAAAACTGTAAAATTTGCTCCATTAGAGCAAGAAGTTGGACCTATTCAAAAAGAGACTTTAGATAAAATTGCTCAAATTCTAAAATCAAAAAGTGAAATAGCTATTGAATTAACAGCTTCATATAAAGAAAATGATGAAACTTATGCACTTAAAAAAGCAAACTATTTAGCAAGAAAAGATGATGATAGAAATCTAAAAAGAGAAGAAATTGAAGCATTAATTCAAAAAGAAAATATAAAAATAGCAGACTTAGAAAAAATAGCAAAATCAAGAGTAACAAATATAAATAACTATTTAATAAAAGAAAAAGGAATAAATTCTAAACAAATTGTTATAACAAATAAAATCGAAAATAGTAGTTCATCTATTAATTTAAATATCTCAAAAAGCAAATAATTATTATATTTATTTATGATATTTAAATAAGCTTGACTTATTATTCTTTATTTTGATAATATCAAGACAAAGGATAATAAATGAATAGAATCGTTTCTATAATCATCATAGTTTTATTAAGTGTAATTTTTTATGCTGTATTTAAAGAAGTTAGTAAAAGTTCAAAAATAAAAAGATTAGAGTGTCAAACAAATACAACTACTTTTGAAGAAATATTTTTTAAAGAACCAATAAAAGATGCTATTAAATCTTTAAAATCAAATAATTATGAAATAAGTTCATATGTTGAATATTCAAAATATATGAAAAGTCATTTAATTAATATTTTATCAAAAGAACAAAGTGATGAAAAACTAGAAAAAATTATTGAGAAATATCTTGATAAAGACTTAAATTTAAATCTTAATATAAACAAAAATGATAAAAAAGTCTTAATAAATTATTATGTCTATGAAAATGACAAAGAAGATAAGGGTAAAAAAAATAAAGAAGCAAAACTTTATGCTGGATATTTAATGTTTGAATTTAAATATAATAATAAATTAGTTTATAAAATACAGACAGATTATATGAATTTAGAGGCTAGTGATTTAGAAGAAAGAATGGATTGTGTTATTAATTCATTCACATCTCTTAATTAAATTAAGAAAATGACTAAAGTAGCTAAACTTATAGTTTAACTACTTTAGCTCCAAAACCACCACTACTTGGATGGGCATCTTCAAAACCTCTAACTTTTGGATGTTGTTTTAAAGCTTCTTTTACGGCAAATGCTAGTTTCCCTGTTCCAATTCCATGATAAACTAAAACCTCTTCAAAACCAGCAAGAAGTGCATCACTTAGAAATTTATCAAGATTTTCAAGGGCTTCTTCGGCTCTTTGTCCATGTAAATCTAGTTTTATATTTCCTGTTTCTGGTTTTTCAATAGTTATAGTTGCTTTTTTTGTGGGAATCTTTGGAGGTGGATTTCCACTTCTACTTATGTCTGCTAAAAGAACTTGAACTTTCATTCCCATATCATTTTCAATAAATGCTTTTGCACCTTTGATTGAAACAATTGTTCCTTTTGTATTTCGATATTTTACTCTATCACCAATACTTAATTCCACAGCTTCTTGAACTTTTTCAGTTTTTATTTCAACAGCCATTTTATGAGCAACATTTAAATGTTGATGAGATTCTCCCACAAGTTTTGCTTTTATTGCTTTTTTTGCTTCATCTCTAGCATCGTTATACTCTTTATGAAGTTTTGATTTTTCAGAATAAATATGTTCATCTAGTTTTTCTTTTTGGTCTTTTAGATTTCCTGAAATTCTTTGCATATTGGCAATTTCATCATCAAGTTTTGCAATTTTTTGTTTATATTCTCGCTCTAAAGAACTACTTCTTTCAATTAGTTCATTTAACTTATCTTTATCATCTCCATAAACTTCTCTTACTCTATTTACAACACTAATAGGAATCCCATATCTTGTGGCTGTTTCAAAGGCATATGACCGTCCAATTGTTCCTTGTAAAAACTCATAAGTTGGTTTTCGGTTCTCTTCATCATAAAGAGCTGCGATTAATTCTACATTTTCATTTGAAGCCATTAAAGCAGCCAATCTTTTGTGGTGAGTTGTGATAATTATTTTTATATCTCTTTGGATTAAATCTTCAACTATTACTTTAAATAAACTAGCGGCTTCATCTGAATCCGTTCCCAGTTCTATTTCATCAACTCCAACTATTGCATTTCTTGAAGCAAAAAGTTTTGAAAACTCTACCATTCGCCCTGCAAATGTAGAAATATCATTTTTTACACTTTGAGGATCATCTAAAACTGCATTTATTGATTTGAAGTTACTCACAACTGTATCGTGGTGAGCTTTATATGGAAGCAAATATTTTGAAAGGAAAACGGCTGATAAAATAGATTTTAACATCATAGTTTTTCCTCCTGCATTTACTCCTGTAATCATAACAACTGATTTTGTAAAATCAATACTTATAGGTTTTGGATTACTTAATGCTGGATGACAAAAATCCACAAGTTTATTTGTACCACTTTTTGATGGAAGAATAAAGTTTTTATCCCCTGCTTTTGCAAAAAATAGTCTTGCTTGATAATGGTCAAATTTATCAAACTCTTTATTTATAAACTTCAAAAACAGTAGATTTTTTTCAAATAAAGATGAAATTTCTTTACATATTTTATATAAAATCTCTTCTTGTTTATTTCGTAAATCACTTTGTTTTTGTTTTAATTCACTAATACTATGAGGAACAACATAAAAAAATCCAGAATTAGAACGATCAATTACTGAACCATTTAAAACATGATTAAATCCACCTCGAACCAATAAAGCTTCTTCACCATTTATATAATGAACTTGTGAATCTACAAGATAACTTCTTACTTTTGTAGAGTTAATAATCTTGTAAAGGCTTTGTTTGATTGTTTCTTTATTTTTTGAAATTGCATATTTTATATTGTCAAAATCTTCATTTATTCCATCTTTTAGATTTGCTTTATCATCAAAATAATCTGAAATTTTTAAAATATCATTTGGAATGCTAATCTTATCAATCCATTCAAAAAGTTTTCCGTCAAAAGAAAATCTTTTTAAATATCTAAAATAATTTATTATTTTGATAAATTCAAAAATATCATCAATTTTTAAAATACCTTGTTTTTGAATATGCATCAAAGCACTATCTAAATTCTCAATTTTATTTGGCGCTTTTATGTCAAATTTTGATAACTCATTTATAAGTTTATAGTGAAGGTTTATATCACCTTCTAAAATAATAGATTTTTCTCTAGCCATAAGCTTTGAAAAACTATCAATGTAATCAATTAAGTCTAGTTTTTTTAGTATATTTTGCATTGGGCGATTATATCTAAAAGGGTATAACATTAATATGAAAAATTTATAAGTTAAAAAATCCTAGCTTTAAAAGCTAAGACTTTTTCTAAATAAAATACTGCCAGTAAACTAAAGCAACAATTATTACTACAACAATTACTTTGTTTTATACATTAATTATAAATAAAAATAAAAAATCCTATTCATCACCAAGTTCCAATACATCAAATATGTCATTTAAATATTTTAATTGCTCTATATGAATAATTCTTTCATCTCTATATCTTTTTGGAATTTTTTCTCTAAATTCATCAATATTTATTGGTTTATGTTTAACAAATAATTCTATCATCATATCAGATAATATACATCTTCTATCTATTTCAAAATCTTGTGATATAACATCATCTCTTAATTTAATTAACATTTCTTTTATCTTTTCATCAGGAAAAAATTCTTGTAAATAATTAGGTTTTGAAATAGTTTCTTCTTTATGATAAGGAACTTCTTTTTCTTTTTTGATTTCTTCAATAATATTTTTTTCTGATGATTTAATCTCTTTTACTTCTATTTCTTGAACACAAAGAGATTGGTTCTTACCATTATATTTTGCTTGTGCTTCTTTCACTATTTTAATTAATTTAGAAATTTCATTTTCTCTATTTTTATACCAGTCAACAGACCAAATTCTGTACACATTCCAACCAAGTATTTCTAAAACATCTTGTTTTAATCTATCTCTGTCTCTTGCTGATTTAGATGAGTGATAAGTTGCTCCATCACATTCAATGGCTAATACAAAATCAGTAGGGTTTTTAATTGCTGACACAGCTAAATCAATAAAATATCCAGCAACCCCAACTTGTGGTACACATTCAAATCCACAATCTTTTAAAATATTATAAACAGATATTTCAAATTCAGAATCGAAATCTCTATTTGTAATTTCTGGAAGTTCAGAAACAACACCTTTTTCTAAATAATTTAAAAATGCTTTTAATGCTCTAACACCTCTTGAACTGGTTTCTGAAATAATAATATCACTACTTTTCATTGATGTGAATATTTCCATTTTCTGTTTTGAACGAGTAAATAAAACATTTAATCTTCTCCATCCAGTATCAGAGTTAATAGGTCCAAATCTTTGATAGACCCTTCCTGTATCTTTATCTTTTCCAAAAGTTGTAGAAATTAAAATTACATCTCTTTCATCCCCTTGAAGATTTTCAAGATTTTTAATAAAGAATGGTTCACTTGTTTTAGACCATTTAGCAATATAATTTGATATTATTGGAGATTCTTTTTCTCTTTCATCTACCATATCTTGAATTAAATCTCTTTGTGTTGAGTTAAATGTTCCAATTCCAATTGACTTATCTGGATAGTTTTTCATTTGTTTTTCTAAATGTTCAACAATAATTTTTGATTCTACCTTATTTCTACTACTTTGATAAGCAGAATTTTCTATATAGTGATATTTAACTCCTAATTCTTCATTATTCTTACTTGATGGAGATGGGAAAATAATAAGGTTTCCATCATAAAATTGTTGATTAGAAAAATCAATTAAACTCTCATGTTGAGAACGATAATGCCATCTTAATTGTCTAATAGGTTTATATAAATTCAAACAAATATCAAGAATAGATTCACTTTCTGCTGCAACAGTATTTCCATCTGGAATAATTCCGATTGAATCAAAAAATGATGTTGGAGGTAATTGTTTAGGGTCTCCAACTATTACAATTTGATTAACTCTTGCAATTGAACCTAATGCTTCTTCTGGTCTTAATTGAGATGCTTCATCTACAATTAAAACATCAAATTCAACTTGATTAGGTGGAAGATATTGAGAAACAGATAATGGACTCATCATAAAACAAGGTTTTAATGCTTTTAAAGCACCAGATGCTCTTGAAACTAATTGTCTTATTGGAATATGTCTTCTCGTTAAAGTTAATTGATGTTCAATTAAGCTAAATTCTGTTAAATCACTTTTTCTATTTCCTTTATAACCTAAAGGAATTTCTCTTTGACTTGTCAAATAAGCAACTTTTTTTTTGTTTAACTCGATTAATTTTAAATCCAAAGTATTAAAAGATTGAATCGTTTGTTCATGAGATAGTCTACTGAATCTATTAAATATTGGTTTATTTCTAAATATTTCTTTTAGTAAAGTGTGATAAAAATTATATTTAAAGTTCTTTACAATTTCATCTATTGGTAAAGTTTGCTCTTCAAGTTTTTCAACAATTGAATTTAAACCAAGATTTATTAAATCATGAGTTATTTGTCTGTAATTTATCCAAATAGATAAAGTTTTTTTATTTTCATCAACATCATCAAGTTTATTTATACAGTCAGAAATTTTTATATTTTCTCCAAAAAAACTATCATTTATAGTTCCTTTTTTTTCTATTTCTAAATAAACTTTTTTTATGCTGTCTTCTATATTAGATATATCTTTAAGCGTGTTAATTATTTCAAAGTTTTCACATAAACAATTTTGTAAATTCGTATCCAATGAAGACTGAGTGATGAAATCAATTAAGTTTTTAGTGTTAAGAATTAATTCATATGTTTGTTCAGATAAATCAAAACTTTTATCTTCTAATAAAATTGATAATTTTTTAGCAAAGCCCATAAAATCTTCAAAATTAAATAATAAGTCATTTATACCAATATCATATCTTTTAACTGAATCAAAAATTTCTTCTAAATTAGAGTTATTTTTTAACAAATTAAATAATTCATCATTAAAATTATTGTTCTTATTTATATTTGTATTTTTATAAATTGATGAAATATAATTATCTATATCATTATTGATATTTTCTAATTTATCTTTTAATTCTAAAATGTCTACATCATTTTTATCATAATAGAGTTTCTTTAAAAACTTTTTATTACAATTTTTTTCAAGTTCAATTAATGATTCGTTATATGATTCTAAATTTTCAGTTAATGAATCTTTGTATGATCTAAGTAGATTATATTTTGTATCATCTCCACTTAATAATAAAGTTAAAATTTCTGTAATATTAATGTCTTTTTTAATAACTAAAACCCAGTTATGTAATTTCTCAATATCATCTATTTTAGTTTTAGTTCCTTCAAAAAGCTTTCCAAAATATTGAATATAATCATTGTTGTGTTTAAATTGATTCTTAAATAAAACATATTCTTTTATTTGATTTAGTATTTCACTCCATTTTGTTTTATCACTTGGTAAAGAATTTAGCAACATACTTTCAATTTTATTTTTTGATTGTTTATATTCTCCCGAAAAGAAATTGAAAAATGAATTTTTCTTCTCTTCGATTATTTTTTGAATAGAATTTATTTCATCATCTATTAGATTATCTATCTCACTAATTTTAGAGACTGTTGATAATGAATCTTTTAGGGTTTCATATTGAAGTAAATCTTTTTTCATATTATCAAAGTTTTTAGAAAAAGAGACATCTAAATAATTCTGATTTATTGCACAATATAATTCTAAATTAATATGAGTTAAATATGTAATACCTATACTTAATTGAGAAATATATTCAATATTTTTATTGTTTGATAGATTAGCTTCATTCTTTATATGTTTTAAAATTTTATCAATTTTAACTATATTTAAAATAGTCTTTTCAAATAATTCAATGTATGTTTCTAAACCTTCTACATTTTTTGTTATATCTGATATTTTATTTTTTATGTTTAAATAGTTATGCAGATATTCATTATATACATTTGTATTAAATAACATTTTTGACAAAATATCTTTTGAAAAATCTTTAAAATCAGCTTCATCAAATTCTTTTATAAATTCATATATTTTCTTAGTCTCTTGATATTCATTTGAAATATTTATATTTAAAGAATCATACTCTTTTTGAATAAAAATAAAATTGTTTTTTAATACTTTAAGTGTTTCTATAAAAGAATCTATATCAACAAAATTTAGATTAAATGTATCTAATCCTTTCCAGTAAAATGTATTAAAATCATACTCTTTTAAAAATGTTTTATATTTCTTTAATTCTTCAATAGTATTTGAATATTTATAAGCAGTATATTCATTGGCATTTAGTACATCAAATTTTAAATATTTAGATGAATTATTGTATTTTTCAACTAACCAAAAAATTGTATAGGCTTTCTTTTCTATTCCTCCATATGATTCATGCAATAAATCTATATATTCTTTTAATTCTTTTTTCTTTGCTTCAATTTGTTCTATTGTTGTTTCTATATACTCAACAGTACTATATTTTGTTTCTACCCTTTTTTTTATGCTTTCTAATATTTTTGTTTTTTGTGATTTATTGCTGTGCAATTCTAAACAGAAATCAGAAAGACCTATTGAATCGAGTCTTTTATATACAACTTCTAATGCAGCAAGTTTTTCTGAAACGAATAAAACAGATTTTCCTTCTGATAATAATACAGCAATCAAATTAGAAATAGTTTGAGATTTTCCAGTTCCAGGAGGTCCTTCGATTACAACATTTTTCCCATTTAATACATCAACGATAGCACTATGTTGAGATGAGTCAGCATTCATTACAAGAGAAATATTATTAGCTAATTTATCTGAATCTATGTCATACTCTTCTGCAAACATAGATGCTTCAGATATTTCTTTTCCTTCAAAAATATCTATAAATATTTTTTTGTCAGATAAAGGAGTTCCATCTTGCCAATTTTCTTCCTTTAAATCTTGATACATTAAGATTTTTCCAAATTTTAAAAAATCTATTGCAATTTCGTGTTTTAATGACCACTCTTTTTGATATTGGATTACTTCTTTTACTTCTTTTAAATATTCATAATATGTTTGTTCTTCTGTTAGTTCTGGAAGAATAATTTCAAAATCATTATTTAGTTTTTCAGCTAAAGACCTATTTGTATCAATTCCAGCTCCACTATATTCTAATGTAAATTCATATTTATTGTTTCTCTTTTCTTTGTTCAATACAATAGGAATACTGATTAATGGAGAACTATTAAATTGTTCAGAATTCTTAGCTTCTTTCCATTTTAATAATCCAAGTACAAGATAAAGCATATTTGAACCTGTTTCTTCAATAATACTTCTTGCATCTCTTTCAATTGATGTTAATATTTTTTCCATTTCATTTGGATAGTGTAAAGTTTGTAAGGAGTCATCTGTATGTTTTTCTTCTACATCAGAATCATTAATATCAATTTCTGGAAGCTCTTTCGAAATATCATATCCTAATTCTTTTGCTCTTTCTTCAGCTGTAAGTAATGCTTCTCTTTGAAGCTCTTTTTTTTCTTCTTCTAACCCTTCAATAAGAAATATTAATTGTTTTTTAGCATCTTCATCTTCATTTATAGTAGCTTCTTTTAATTCTTCTTTATGCTCTTTAATTTCTTCATCGAGTTTTGCTAAATCTTCTTTTGATATTAATGGTTCTGGAATAAATTTGAATTTAAATTTACCTTCTTCTTTTACTAAGTAGTTATAAATAAATTCAGCAGATTCATCTATTATTTGAAGGTTTTTAGATTTATTAGGTCGTTTATAATTTATAAGTTTATTTCTTCTTGATGTATCTATTAACTTATCTCTTAATTCACTTATACCTCTTGAAAACAGATTACTCATTTTATCCCTTATTTTATAATCAAAGTTTAGCAATATATTTTATTAAAAAAGATTTTAGCCTTAAAGTTATAATTATTGAAATAAATATATTTTTCAAATTCTTTTTCCCTTTTATTTTTTAGGTCTAAAAGCTTTTATAACTTCTTCATTACAAACTAAAAATGGTCCTTCCATTAAATCAATACAATAAGGAATGGCAGGAAAAACTGCATCTAAACACTCTTTTATTGATTTTGGTTTACCTGGAAGATTTACAATTAATGAACTTCCTCTTAGACCTGCTGTTTGTCTTGAAAGAATTGCTGTTGGCACAAATTTCAATGAAACTGAACGCATTAATTCTCCAAAACCTGGCATCATTCTATCACATACAGCTTCGGTAGCTTCAGGAGTTACATCTCTAAGTGCTGGTCCTGTTCCTCCTGTTGTTACCACTAAACAACACTTTTCATTATCAACTAAATCTTTTAGTGTATTTTCAATAGTTTTTTGATTATCTTCAATACATCTATAAATAGGTTCCCAAGGAGAGCTTAAATAGCTATTTATCGTATCAATAATAGCTTTTCCAGATAAATCCTCATATATTCCAGCACTTGCTCTATCAGAAGCTGTCACGATTCCTATTTTTGCTATTTTTTCACTCATAATAAATGTCCCTTTTCTTTTATATAATATACTGTTGCAAAGTTTTTAAAAAATTCTTTTGCTTTTGAAGCATCAATTATTTTATCAACTCCACCTAAATAAACTTCTATTTTTGTACCTTTATCTACAATCTTTTGAAGTTTTTCTTCACTCCAATCATAATAAAGAAGCTCTTCTAACTCTTCTATTGTGCCTAATTTAAAATATTTTGAAATATCCATTTTTTTTGGAAAAATTACATTTTGTAAAAATGATTGACAATAAACATTTGCATCTTTTTTAAAATACATAAGTTGTGTTCTTTTAAATTTATCATCATAATTTTGAAAAAATGCTGGAGAAAAAAGTTGAAGTTTATCAACTCTTTTTTCTGAATTTAAAGCCTCTTCAAAAGCTTTAATTGCACCATAAGAAAATCCAGAAATAGTGAAATCATTTTTTATTAAATACTCTTCAAATAATTCTGATTCTTCAAAAAAACAAAAACCAGAAAAAAATTTATTAAAGGTCTTCAAAAGTTATTACTTCATTTTTAAGCATAATTTCTTTTAATCTATTTATCTCTTCAATATTTTGTGACAATTCACTTCTTAAATCATTTTTTATATCTGTAAGCAATTCATCAACTGAATTTACCATTTTATATTTATTTACAATCTCATTTGCTGTTTTAGATGCTTTTTCTAAATCTTCATAATTTATTGCATATTTCTCTTTTTCGATTACTTCAACCCCAATAAATCCAGCTAAATCTCTTCTTATATTTTCACATAATTCCTGAAAAGATGGATAAGTAGAATTGAGTTTTTGAACACTTTCATCAAATAAAGCAACTTTTGTTTTTGAAATAAAAGCTTTACTAGCTTGATAAATAGCTAAAATCTCTTTTTGTCTATCATCAAGTATTTTTATCTGTTTTTTACCAAACTCTAGTTTATTTTTAGCAATTAAAATATCATTATCATCTAATATTTTTTTGTTATTTTTAATCATATTTAACAAAGCTTCATTTATAAGAGTTGCAAGAGCTGCTGAACTAAATCCAGCTGTTTCATTTACCAATTTAACAATATTTATTTCATGATTTTTATTATTTAAATATAATTCTAAAATTTTTCTTCTATCATTTATATTTGGCAAACCTACATGAACTCGTCTGTCAAATCTTCCAGCTCGTAATAATGCATCATCTAAAACTTCAATTTTATTGGTTGCAGCAATTACAATAACTCCACTATCTCCATCAAATCCGTCCATTTGAGTTAAAAGTTCATTTAATGTTGATTCTCTCTCATCATTTGATTTTCCACTTCTAGCTTTTCCAACGGCATCAATTTCATCAATAAAAATAATTGCAGGAGCACTTTGTTTTGCTTTTGCAAAAAGTTCTCGTACTTTTTTTGCACCCATTCCCACATAAATTTGAACAAAACTAGCTCCACTTTGATAAAAAAATGGAACATCAGCTTCACCTGCAACAGCTCTTGCAATCAAAGTTTTTCCAACACCTGGAGGTCCAACTAATAAAACACCTTTTGGGAGTTTTATTCCAGCTTCAAGATATTTTTTTGGATTATTTAAAAAATCAACAACTTCTTCAAGTTCTTCTTTAATCTCATTTATTCCAGCTACATCTTTAAATGTTACATTTGAAGTAACTGCTTGAATATTTGAGTTTAAATCTTCATTTGATACTTTTACTCTACTTTTTACGATTTCATCATCAAAAGCTGTTGTTTCTTTTTTATTTAGATTAAAAAAAGCTCTTACTTTTTCTTGTTTTACTTTCATATATAAAGCTAAAAAAAGTAAAATAAATAAAAAAATAATTCCTATATAATAAGAACTTCCAGCTATATGTGAACTACTTTTATAAATAGTATAAATAAATAATACCAGCAAAACAACTGCTGATAGTGCCATTAATTTAAAATTTTTATCTAAATTCTTATTATTTGAATCTTGCGACATTTTTATCAGCCTTTACTTCATAATCATCTATAAAAACCCAATCTCCAACTAAATCAACTGGTGAATCTATTTCTATTTGATTGAAAAATTGATCTAAACCTAGATATTTTCCATTTTTAACTGATTCAACTAAAATTTCTAATTTTTGCGTATTATTTTTTCTAAAATTAAAGTTTTTTTCATCAATTATACTTACTAATTCATTGTATCTAATTTTTGCAATATCACCTTTTATCTGAGGTTTCATTGTAGCACTTGGTGTTCCATCTCTTTTTGAGTATGTAAAAGCATGTACATGAGTTAGGGGAAATCTATGCAGATTTTGCATCGCATCAGCCCATAATTCATCAGTTTCACCTGGATGTCCTACAATAAAATCTGTTCCTAAAGCATATCCATTTGAACTTAAAAACTCAAAAAGTTCTAAATCACTTAAAACTTTATTTCTTCTATTCATTATTTGTAACATCTCTTTTGAAGTGTGTTGTAATGCAATATGAAGATGTTTTGCCATAAATGGCTCATTTATAAGTTCTTTAAATTCATCATCGATTTGAATAGGTTCAATACTTCCCATTCGTATTCGTCGAACACCTTTTATCAAAGCCATTTTTTTAAGAAGTTTTGCCAATGAAGTGTGTTGTTTTTTACCATAAGAACCTACATTTGTTCCTGTTAAAATAAACTCTCCAAAACCATTTGCCGCTAATGTTGTAACTTGCTCTAGGATTTTATCTTCTGTGTAAGATCTTGCATCTCCTCGTACATAAGGAATAATACAATATGAACATCTAAAATCACAACCCTCTTGGATTTTGATAAATGCCCTACTTTTCCCAATAAACTCTTCAACAATAGTTTCATCAATATGAGTTAAATCTCCAGCTTGAAAAAATCTTTCTTCTTTTAATAAAAGTTCATTAATATTTTCTTTTTCTGAATGACCAAACAAAGAATCAACTTTATCTTCTTTAAAAAGTGCTTCACCTTTTGTCCAAACTCCACAACCTGTAAATACTACTCTTGGGTCTTTGGGAAGTTTTTTTAAGCCACTTATATAACCTCTTGCTGTGCTGTCGGCACTATTTGTAACTGTACATGAGTTTATTACAACTACATCAGCATCTTTTTCATTTTGAGTTACTTCAAAATCTTTTAAATTACTCATCATTACTTGAGTGTCAAATACATTTGTTCTACAACCAAAAGTTTTAAAATATACTTTTGGTTTATTTTGTGAAAAATTCATATATATTTATTTCCTAATTTATCTTTGTATAATTTCATCTTCCAAATCTTTTGGAACTTTTTTACTTTTTGATGCTGGTCCATAAGGATTATCTGTTCTATTTATATTAATTTGTTGTGTAGGATATGCAATATGAATATCATCTTCTCTCATAAATGCATCTAAAATTTCTGTACTTATTGTACTTCTTAAAACCAATGCTGCATAAGAATTTGTTAAATACCAAGAAGATATTACAATACCTTGAGGTTCAACAAAAGTAAATACTCTAGGTTCTACTCCTGTTGCTCTCAATTGGTATTTATTTCTCATTTTAGAAAGTTGTTTTCTTGTAATATCTGTATAACCTTTTGAATAATGCTTTAAAATATCTCTTGCTATTTTTTGAGCTTTTTTATGATTTGAATCAAAAGTAATGGCAATATCAATTCCATCCCAAACTGTTCTTAAACCTGAATGTGTATAGTTAGCTATTAACTCTGAGAAAATATAGTTATTTGGAATAAAATATATTCTTCCCGTTCTTCTATTTGTTGTATATGAAGTTAAAGTAATATCTTCTCTAATTGTGATTTTGAATAAAGAAATATCCAAAACATCTCCAACTGTTTCAACATTTCCCTTACTAACTTTGATTCTATCTCCTACTTGAATTGAACCTGATGTTACAATAACCATCCAACCAAAAATAGACATAAACCAATCTTTTAAAGCAATTGCAATACCAGCAGAGGCAAATCCTAAAATTGTTACAAGATATGAAACATTATCTATATATGAAAATAAAATCAGCATCAAAATCAAAAATACCAAAGTAAAATTGATTATTTTATTTATCATATAATAGTTTTCATTTTGAGAAAAGTATCTTTTTAAAGCTAGTTTTACTAAAAATGCAATTACTAATAAAATTATAATTATTATGAAAATAACAACTATTTTTTGAACTTGTTGAGATATTAGGCTTTTAATCTCTAAAATAACTTGTTCGATTTTTCTTGTATATACTTCTTCAGTTGTAGATACAATCTCTAAAACCATTATAAAATCTTTTTTTTCTTTATCTAAATAAGTAATTTTTTCTTTATATTCTGGTTTTTGATCTAAATTAAATAATTCCAAATATAAAAGTAACTCTTCATCAAGTTTTGTAGTTAGAGAATCTATATCTTTTTCTAAAGTTTTAAATATTTTTTTATTATTCTCTAATTTTTTTATATGTGATAAAGAATTTATTATTCCAAAAGGATTTGTAATATTTTCATATTTATCAATTTCAGGTGGATTAATAAGCCCACCAATTGGCGAACCTTTATATTCATCAATTAATTCTAATTCGTTTTCTTTAACTCTTATTTTATTGTGTAACTGATAAGTTTGTTCATCTGTAATATTTGTTTTTCTTTTTAAATTATCTCTTAAAACTGCAAGTTCTGTTGAAATCTTACTATATGAAAGATAATTAGAATATCTTTTTAATAAAATATTATCTTTTAATTCAAAGTCAATTTTTGAAATAGATTCAAGTAAAATATTTATTTGAGCTATGTTTTGCATATTTTGCTCTTTACTTTTCAAATCTTCAAGTTCTTGATTTTTTTTAACTTCTAACTCTTTTTGAGCCTCTTCATATTTATCATTTATGATTTTCTGCTCAATTTGTTTAACTTCTGCCTTATCATTTTTATTAATTGTTGTTGTATCATTATTCTCAGCAGCCCATAAAAAGCAACTAATAAATAGTAATAATGCTAATTTTTTAATCAATTTAAAAACCTTTTAATATAGTTATAACATCATCTTTTGTAACTTCGTTTGTGATTTTACAATCACCCAAACCAACAGGTAAAATAAATTTTATTTTATTATTTAAAGATTTTTTATCTAAGAAAAAATGTTCATAAAAGTCTTCAATATCTTTAATTTTATAAGTTGTTGGAATATCATAACTTTCAAGTAATTTTTTTACTCTTAATGCTTCATTTTCGCTCATAAATCCCAATTTTACAGCTAATGCATTAGCCATACACATACCAATTCCTACAGCTTCACCATGTAAATATGTATCGTAATTTGTTTCATTTTCAATCACATGCCCAAAAGTATGACCATAGTTTAAAGCAGCTCGTATTCCTAACTCTTTTTCGTCTTGCGAAACTACATTTGCTTTTGTTTGAACGGATTTTAAAATAGCAGTTCTGATATTTTCATCTTTTGTTAAATCGTTTTGTTCTAACCATTCAAAAAAATCTTTGTTAAAAGTAACAGCCATTTTTACAATTTCAGCAACTCCTGCTCCAAATTCTCTTTTTGGTAAAGTTTTTAAGAAACTTGGGTTTATATAAACAGCAATTGGTTGATGAAAAGCACCAACTAAATTCTTTCCAAATTTATTATTTATTCCCGTTTTTCCACCAACACTTGCATCAACTTGAGCTAAAAGAGTTGTTGGAATTTGAACAAAATCAATACCTCGTTGATAAATAGAAGCTGCAAATCCTGTCATATCTCCAATAACACCACCACCAAAAGCCACAAGTAGCGACTTTCTATCAAGTCTTTGAGTAAAACAATGAGATAAAATATCTTCGATTGTTTGCATATGTTTATACTCTTCACCATCTGGAATTGTACAAACGCTAAGCTCTTTGGCTTTTATTTTTGATTTCAAATATTCTAAATGAAATCCACTAACAGTTGGATTTGTAACAATCACAACTTTTCTATCAAAATATAGTTCGTTTAATTCATCTATAAAAATTTCATAAGAGTTATCGTATGGTAAAGTAATTTTAACAGTCATTTTTATTTATCCAAATATTTATTTAATAAGGATTTTATATTAGCCAAAAAAAGCTAAAAGGCGCTTAAAAAAAGCCATAACTTAAACTAATCTATTTTTAGTTATAATGATTAAAATTAAGATTAAAAGGAAACAATATTAAAACTTTTACATCAATGAACTTAGATGAAAAAATCATAAGTGCTTTAAAAGATTTAGATTATAAAGAAGCTACGGAAATACAAAAAAAAGCTATACCAGTTGCTTTAAAGAAAAGAGACATTCTAGCAGCTGCACAAAGTGGTACAGGTAAAACAGCCGCATTTTTATTACCTATTTTAACGGAATTACTAGAAACAAAACAAGCAAACAAATCAATACTTAGAGCTTTGATTTTAGTTCCAACAAGAGAACTAGCAACTCAAATATCAAAAGCGGTTGAAGACTTCTCAAAATATATGGATAATATCTCATCAATTGCTATGGTTGGTGGAGTATCTAAAAAAGAACAAGAAAAAAAAATCATAAAAGGTATCGATATTTTAGTGGCAACATCAGGAAGATTGATGGAACACCTAAAAGAAAAAACAGTTGATTTATCAAGTGTAACAACTGTTGTAATCGATGAAGTTGATACTTTACTTGACATGGGATTCCTAGAAGATATTGAAAAAATTCTTCCTCATGTTGGACCAAAAAGACAAATAATGATGTTCTCTGCAACTATGAATCAAAATGTTAAAAAACTTGCAAAAGAGTTTTTAACAGATCCAGTTGTAATTGAAGTTGCAAAACAAAGATCAGCTGTAAAAATCATCGACCAACAAATAGTTTTAGTTGATGAAGCAAATAAAGCAGCTGCATTATCATATATCATTGGTTCAAAAAATTATTCACAAGTTTTAGTATTTGTAAATATGAAAATAGAAGCTGATACTTTAGTTGAACATTTAGAATTAGACGGTCTTACTGCTGGTTGTATTCATGGAGATGTTAGACAAACAGCAAGAGCAAAAGTTATGAGAAAATTCAAATCAGGTGAGATTAGAGTTTTAGTTGCAACTGATATTGCTGCGCGTGGAATTGATATTGAACTTTTACCAATAGTTGTAAATTATGCTTTACCTGAGACTGTAACTGATTATACACATAGAATTGGAAGAACAGGACGAGCTGGAAATGCTGGAATCGCACTAACCCTTCTAAGTGTAAAAGATTACAAAATGATGATTGACATTGAAAAAGAGTTAATCATAAATATTCCAAGAACAGAAGTTGAAGGTTTTGAAGCAACTGAAAAAAAACCAAGACTATTTAAAGCAAGACCAAAACAACTAAGCGTAAAAATGGCTGAAGCTAGAAAAGTTTCTAAAAAAACTGGTTATGCAAAAACAAATGCTCCTGAAAAAAAACCTGCTAAAAAGAAAAAAACTACTAAAAGAGATGATAATAGAAGTTTTGCTAAAAAATAAGAGAAGTTAAACTTCTCTTATTTATTTCATTCCCTCATAAATTTCACTAATTGCTTCGATAAAATACCTATGACTATTTGGCGTACGAGCCACTCTATAATCTTTTATTCCAAGTTTATGTGCAACTTCTTTATATTCCATATCAAGCTCATATTGCGTCTCTGAATTATCAACTGTGAACGAAATTGGATAGATTATTACCTTTGATTTTATCTCTTTTAGTTTATCTTCCATATAAGGTCGCAACCATTCCATTGGTCCTAGTCTTGATTGATATGCAACATGGATTTTTTTGAAAGAGATATTTTGCTCTTCAAGCTCTTTTTTTGCACATTCAACATTTGCTAAAATATGTTTTTGGTATAAATCACCTTTATCTATAATTTTTTGAGTTAATCCATGAGCTGAAAAAATCAGTTCAAAATCTTCTGAATTTTCCCCTTTTAAAGCCTCTTTTATTCGCTCAACTATTGCTTTATTATAAAATTTATTGTCATAATAACTATCTATTGTTTTGATTTTTTTATCAAGATTATATTTTTTTGCAACTTTTATAAACTCTTCAATAGATGATTTTGTAGTTGTACTTGAATAGTGTGGATACATTGGAATTGCGTAAATCTCATCATATCCAATAAGTTTTGGCATTATATCAGAGGCAAATGGTGGAGTATATCTCATCTCATAAAAAACATCAGCTCCAAGCTCTTTATTTAATCTTCGAACCAATCTTTTTGTATGTCCAACAATTGGTGACATTCCACCTAATTTTCGGTAATTTTCTTGTGATTCTTTTAATCTTTTAGAAATTATTATTTGCCCAATTAAAGCTCTTATTGGTTGAGGCGCTCCTATAATGTATTTATCATTAAACATATTTCTTAAAAAAACTTTCACTTCTCCAAGATTATTTGGTCCGCCCATATTCATTAAAACTATCGCTCTTTTCAAAACTTTTCCTCTTTTTTTTCTAAGATTTCTTTTGTGATTTTATGCCTAAAATCAAACATTTTTTGTAAATCTTTTTTTACAAATCCCTCAAGTAATCTTCCAAAAAAACCAAATGGCATTTTAAAAGTGATTACATCTTTTAGTTCACAAATATTTCCATGTTTGATAAATATATGTTTATGTTCCCAAAAAGCAAAAGGCGATTTTAAAGCTAAATCAACCAGTAAATTTGGCTCATCTAATTTTTCTATTTTAACTTCCCAAATCATTGGTATAAAATATTTTGTACTTTTTATTTTGAGAATTTGTCCAACTTGTGGTTTAAAATCTTTTGTTAAGAGTTCCACTTTTGTGTCTTTTGGTGTAATATTTGATATATTATTTGTATCTAAGTGAAAATCAAAAAGAGATTTAATATCACAATTGATATATGAACTTTTTATAAATGTTTGCATTTTTGTCTCCTTGTACAAATATTTTATACAAGGATAATTTACAAAAATAAAGATAGGTTTAGTAGGTAAATTTTGTAGGTTTATAGATTAATTTATAAACTTCTTCTTTCGATATACTCACGAAATTCTTTTGCACCCTCTTTTGAACTTGTGACTATTTCACTAATTCCTTCAAAAGAAATTTCTAATTTTGATTGTTCAACACTTCTCATTGATTTGATTTTATCCACATTTACGATGTAAGATCTGTGAACTCTAAAAAAGGTTTTTCCATTTAAAAGTGTTTCTAAATCCCCTATTTTTCGTCTTACATAAGCGTCTGCATCTTTGATTCGAACGATTACTTCATCTAAATCTGCTTTGATGTAATAAATATCATTTATGTCTATTAAATAGAGTTTATCACCTCTTTTTCCTAAGATTTTTTTTGATTCCTCTTTTGTTGAAGCGCTAAAACTTCTAACTTTTTCTAAAATATTTTTTATATCACTTGACTCAATTGGTTTCATCAAGTATCCCATTCCACCACTTTTAAAAGCTTCAAGGGCAAATTCACTATAAGCTGTTTGAAAAATAATAAAAGTTTTTGGCTCAAGTTGAATAATAGAATCAGCCAACTCAAGTCCTGTGATATTTGGCATAGAAATATCCAAAAAAACAGCATCAAATTTTGTTTTCGTTATTTCTTTTAAAGCATCAATTGGATTATTAAATGCTGTAATATCTTCAATTCCATTTTCATTTAATAACCTTTTTAATCTGCTTAAAGCCAAACTTTCATCATCAACAATCATTACTTTCAAATCTTATCCTTTTATTTTAATTCAATTATAAATAACATTTTTTCGTCTAAAATCTCAAATGTTAGATTTCCAACTTTTTGAAGTTCTAATCTTTTTTGAAGATTTGATAAACCAGTTCCAAACTTTACAATGGTAGCTATTTTTCCATCATTTTGTACTAATATTTTGTCTTTTAAAATTTTTATATTTATATTTAGAGTTTTTCCTAAAAATCCATGTTTTATAGCATTTTCAACCAAAAGTTGAATTGAAAACTTTGGTATTTTAATATTTTTGAATTCACTAAAATCTTCAATATTTAAAATGATTTTTTCATCAAATCTTACATTTTCAATATTTACATAAGTTTTCACCATCGAAAGTTCTGTTTCAAGGCTTATTAAACTCTCTTTATTTATAGCATTTCGTAAAAATTTTGATATTTCAATAACTGCTTTTTCAGCTTTTTTTTGGTCTTGATAAATCAACTCTGAAATTGAATTTAAGGCATTAAACAAAAAGTGAGGATTTAGCTCATTTTCCAAAGCTCGCAGTTTTGTCTCTAAAACTTGAGTTTTTATCTCTTCATTTTTGTATTTCATAGAAATAAACTGATGCAAAATCAATCCAACTAAAAAAGTCAAAAATCCAATAGTGATAGAAATATAAATCCAAAATGGGGAAATAATATTTAAAATTTTAAAATCACCAAAAGAAAAAAGAATAAAAGAAAAACTAAAAGCCAAAAATCCTGATAAAAAAGAGAAAACAAAACTAATCAAATACCAAAACTTTTTATTTACTTTTGGAAGAATAAATTTATTCGAAATAGTTATCAAAAAAAATGCAAATAAAGAGATAAAAATAGCAGTTGCAGTACTAAAAATAATAGTAGAAATATTTTGTAAATCATAACTTATAAAATAAAAACATAAAGATATGAAAAATCCAAAAAATGCACCAATAATAGTGATATATATCCAATCTTTTGGTGTTATTTTTAGTTCAACTGTTTGCATTTAATTCCTTCTTGTATTTTGTCTAATTGAAATAATGAACTGATAAATTAAATATGCAATTACTATTTTATAAATCAATGTAATGACATTCAAAGAATCTTTTCCTGTCATAATTGAAAAAGGGTTAAAACTATTTGAAACAATTGATAAAGAATAATCTTTTGTATAAATAATATATAAAATTGTAATAAATAACAGAAAAATTGAATAAAGTCCTATTTCTTTAAATTTAGTAATTAAAGCAAATATTAGTCCCATTACAAATATTGTTCCAATTATAATTAACAGAACAACTAACTCTTGATTTAAAGAAATTTTCTTAAATATTGTTTCAAAATATGAAAATTGAAATTTATCACTGTATTCTTGCATTTTACTATTAAATTCAAAAAAAGAATAAAACATAGAAAATAGATATATCCAAAAAAATGCCAATAATGGATTTTGAGAATGATTAGAGCTTAAACCATGAAATTTAAATATTAGGTATTCAAAAATATTCCTACCTTTACTAAAACTTTTTTCTAACTCTTCTTCTCTCTTTTTCATTTCTAGTTTATAAAATCTATTTGCTTCAAGAATATTGTTTGAGTTATCAAAAAAGTTTTTGATAATTCTTGCTGTTTCTCTATTTGAAACTTTTATGTCTTCTAATTCTCCAATATGAATATAATCATTTTTATCTTCATCATAAATTTTTCTTGATTTTGAAGTAATATCTAAAAAATTAGCATCTTCTTTAAAAATTGTATCTCTTAAATTCAATTCTTCTTCAATTATTGTATCTCTAAAAATTGATGTACTTAAAAATTTTGTATATTTAAAATCTACATCGCAAGAAAATTCTGCTTCACTAAATACAGCTATGTTTTTAAAATCTGTTCTTTCAAAATTTACTTTGTAAAACTTTGTTCTATAAAAATCTGCTAAATCTTCAAATTTTGTATTGTAAAAATTTGCATCTATTTTAATCTCACCATATTGAATTTTAGTTTTTCTAAGAAATGTAGTTTCTGACAAATCAAGATTCTGAATTTTATAACCTTGTAATATAAAGTCATTATTAATAATACAATTAATCAATTTAATTATACTAATCTCAATATATTCGTTATGTTTTGTATTGTTAAATAGTCCTTTTTCAAAATTTATATTTTCAGCATCTATCTCTTTTTTAAAATAACAATCACTAAAAAGTGTATTTTCAATAATATTTTCTTTATTGTCCATTTTTGATATATGAATATCTTGATGAAAAATACACATTTGATATATTACATTTGATGTATTTGTTAATAATTTACTATTTGAAATCGAATATATATCAAAAAAATCACAATCTTGAAAAAACACTTCGATATTGTTTAATTCTAAATAAGTTGTACTAAATTTACAATAATTAAACCATATTCTTTTTAATTTTGATAATATTTTCATGTAATCAAAAGCATCTCGCCCATTATGTTCAGGGAAAAATATATGATTAAAAACAATAACTCTATCTTCAAATAAAAAATCAAATAAATTATTTACATGTTCTTCGTTATTAAAGTATGGTTTTAGTAATAAAACAATTGAATTTGATTGAATACTATAATACTCATGATTTTCATCATTATATTCAGTACTCCAGTAATCTTCAAATAATTCTATAATTCTATTTTCACCAATAGAATTAATAATATACGCAATCAATTCATCATAAAAATCATTTAGAAATCCTATTTTTTTAAAATCTTCACTGTATGTAGATTTTTCAGTAATTAAAATATCCTTATGCTTTCCTACCATTTTAATACCAATCAAGCACTTGTAAATTCTCAACTCGTTGAAACTCTTTTGTATTTCTTGTAACTAAAATAAGATTATTAGCTTTTGCACAACCTGCAATTAAAATATCAATAGGTCCAATTGGTGTTCCTTTTTTTTCTAAATCTGCTCTTATTTTTGCAGAGGCAATAGCTTCTTTTTCACTAAAATCAATAATATTTACTTGAGATAATACTCTTTTTAATTGTTCTTGTCTTTTTTTACTATCATTTGATTTTGCAATTCCAACTTCAAGTTCATACACAACAAGTGATGGAATAAAAATATCTTTGGGAGAGACATTAAATAAATTTTTTGAGATATTCCCTTGCCCTTTAAAAAAATAAATTATTGTATTTGTATCTAATAAATACATCTAAAATTCTTCTCTTTTTATATCTTTTACATCACTTCTTATATCTTTAAGGGTTGGAAAATCACTCCATGAACCACTTAAGTTTTTTATATCTTCATCCCAAGCGTTATTTAGTTTTAATTCTACTGCACTCGAGATATATTTACTTATGGATTGCCCTGTATTTTTTGCTATTTCTTTTATTTTTTCTTCTAATTTATTATCTATATATATTGTTATTTGTGCCATTATAAACTCCTTAAATATAAGTGTACTTATAAGTGTACTATATTTTATTTAATTCCTTATTTAAAACATCAACCCCAATAGCAACACCTGGCCATCCTTGACCTGCGAAAATTGTATCTCCAACATTATACAAACCCTCAAATGGTGTATTACAACTTGGAAGTTGGAATATTGTTTTTGTGGTTATTGGTTTTCCTCCGCAATTGCTTCTGTTTATGTATCTGTAAAAAGTTTTTGAAGTGGCGCTAAATAGTGTTTTTATGTTTTCTTGTTTTATATTTTCAAAATTATTTAAAAATTCTTTTATTATAAAATTCTGCGTTAACTCTTTTTTGGCTTCATACTCATCTTTTGTTAAACCTTCCCAAAATATGGCTTTTGAGTGGCTTGAAATGGTGATTGAATATCCATCTTTTGATAATTTTTCATCATTTATATCAGAAATAGAAATAAAAAAAGAGTTTGAAATACAATTTGGAATATTATCTTCTAATATTATTTGATAATGATGCAAAAGTTTTTCTCTTGTGTCTAATTTTAAATAAACAACAAAAGCACTTTGATCACTAAATGAAAATTTATCGTAATATTTTTTTATATTCTCATCCAAAAATAGTTTTGAACTTTCAAAAATTGCTGAATTCAAAATAACTTTTGAAGCCAAATATTCATCTTTTGTGGAAATTAATCTATAATTATTTGCTTCTTTTTTTATTGAAATTATTTCTTCTTTATTTTGAACATTTACATCTTTTAATAAATCTTCAATTATTTTCCCCATTCCACCAAGTGAATAAAAAACCTTATGAAATGGATATGCCAAACCCAAACTCATAGCCAAAAGTGATAAATCTTTTGAGTTTGTTTGAAGAGTTATTAAAAGTTGCGCATTTATAAAAGATTTATACTCTTTTGTGATATTTGGTAAAATCTCATTTATATATCCATCAGCTGTTTTAAAAAGTAAAAATCCAAACTCTTTTATAAGTTCTCTTATAAAAAAAACCGTTTTAACATAAGCATTTAAACTATATTTAGCATAATAGATATTTTTTAATTTCCAAAATTTCTCATCAATATCTTTGATTGTTTGCCAAAAAATTCTATTATTTTTGTGATAATAAACACTATTTAGATTTGTTAAAAACTCTTCAAAATCTTGAACTCTATCTACAATTTTTTTATTTTGTATTGTTCTTATAGCTATTTTACTCTCAAGAATATTTGGGATTATTCCAACTTTATCAAAGATATTTTTTATTGGATGATTGTTTTCATAACCTACAAAAGTGGTAGCTCCTGCGTTAAAATAAGCTGCGTTTCTTTTAAAAGTAGAAGCACAACCTCCAAGATTTTTATCTTTTTCAAAAAGGATTAAATCTTTGTTTTTATTTAAAGCTGAAATCAGACTTCCACCAATTCCACTTCCAATAACTGCAATATCAAGATTTTTCATTATTTGCTCTTTTGAACTCTTCGATAGCTCTTTTTCTTGAAAACTCTATTGAAACTATTTGTTTTAGATAATCTAAAAACAGATTTGATTGAACACCATTTTCTTTATGAATAAGTTTTACATTTACATCTTTTAGTTCAGGAATTACTGATTTTATAAAAATAGCCTCTTTATCAAATTTCGCAGATTGTAAATATGGATTAAATATCCTAAAATATGGAACTGAATCAGCACCTGTACTAGAAGCCCATTGCCAAGAACCTATATTTGAACTTGCTTCATAATCAAGCAATTTACTAGCAAAATATCTTTCTCCTTTTTTCCAATCTATAAGCAAATTTTTTGTTAAATATGAAGAAACTATCATTCTTAAACGATTGTGCATAGTTCCTGTTAGATTAAAATATCGCATAGCAGCATCGATTATTGGAAGACCTGTGTTTCCCTCACACCATTTTTGAAAATCTGTTTCATTTTCATTCCAGTTTACTTTTATTTTATTTAAATTTTCAACTTCGCTTTTTGGAAAATGAAACAAAATATAGTTGTAAAATTCTCTCCAAAAAAGCTCTCTAATAAAAAAATCTTTATTTTCAGTTCGGGCTTTTAATTCTTTGATTTTATTAAAAACTTGTCGCGGAGAAATTAGTCCAAATCGTAAATGAACAGCTAAATTTGAAGTTGCATTTTTATCAAAAAAATCCCTATCAATTTTATAATTATCTATTTTTTGTCCAAAATCTTCTAGTAATTTATCTGCACTTTTTTCTAAAAAATCTGGCAAATTTTGTTTTATAAAACCCATAGATTCAAGTATTGGAATAGTCTCATAATCAAAAGGAATTAATTTTAAATTTTGATTTGTTTTAAACTCTTCAAGTCTATAAGAATTCCAAATAAATTCTAAGTTATTATAATATGGAGTAAAAACTTTATAAGGTGTTTTATCGGCTTTTAGACAATCATTTGGATGGGTTATAAATGAATCAGTAAAGGTTTGTATTGGAATGATTTTAGCTATTTCTTCATCTCTTTTTTTTGCATACTCATCAAAATCAACTGAACACAAAATATTTTCAAAACCATCATCTTTAAACTTTGAAAATACCTCTTTAGGAGTTGAATAAAATATGGCTAAATCTAGCCCTATTTCTTTCAACTGTTTTTTTAAGTTTAAAACACTTTTATATATAAATGTTACTCTTTTATCATCATTTGAAAGTAGATTTAAAATATTTTTATCAAATATAAAAATAGGCAATACTTCATCTTTTGCAAAACTAAGAATTGCACTATCTGTAATCCTTAAATCTCTTCTAAACCACAATATTTGTTTCATTATTTATAAGCCTTAATATCACTTCTTAAAGATAACTCTTTTGGATATGGATTTAAAAATTTTTGCACTTTTAAATACTGTACATCAAATCTTTTTACATATAAATTTATTATTTTCATTACAGCAATTAAAGGAATAATTTTTTCTTTGTATTCATTTAGTGCTTGTAAAATCTCTTCTTTTTCTTCTTTTGTTATTAGTTTTTTAAAATATCCAAACATGTGAAGTAAAACATTGTAAGTTTTATTTACATTTCCTTTAAGACTTATTGCTTTTAAAAACTCATTTTTGTATTCAAGTAAAATTTCATCTAATTGTTTTTTTTCTTTGTTTGCAACGATTCTACCAAGTGTTATATATGATTTTTGAGCTTTTGAATAAATAAGATATTTGTAAGATGTGTGAAAAATCACAAGGTCATTAAAACTTGGATTTGATTTTAAAAACTCATGTAAATCAGCATATGCAAAAATTTGCATCAAAAAATTTTCCCTAAGCCATGGGTCGATTAATCTACCCTCTTCTTCAAGAGGTAAATATGGATATTTTTCTTTGATTTGTTGTGCAAAAATTCCAACACCATTTTTAATACTTGGTGCATTAAAAGGTTTATAGACTTTTACTCGCTCCATTCCACAAGTTGGTGATGAAGATTTTAAAATAAAACCACATAAATCATCATTTTCAATTCTATTTGCACAATCTATTGATACATTTAAAAGCTCAGATGTCACATCTTTTGGAGTTTTTGTAGAAGTTACAATTCGCAAGTTTCCATCTTCATTTAATGTTTGTCTAATTGCAACTCTAGGACTTCCCCAAATTATAGTTTCAGGACAATATGCAGATGTTTCAAAATATTTAGCCAAAACATCAACGATAAACTTATCACTTGCACCAACACCATCATAACGGCATTGTGTACCAATTAAACAAGCTGAAACTCCTAATTTCATAAGAAATCCTTTTTTCTTTTATTTTATACTAAAAAAAGGTCTTCTTGTAGGTAAATATCTACTGTTTATAGTTTTATATTCATTCTTTTTAAAATTTCATAGGTTTTAGTCACATCATAAGTTGCGCTATGGTATTTGTCCCCATCAAATTCAATTCCATAATATAAACAAGTTTCGTCTAGTTTTGGGTTTTTTAATCTTCCACTTTTTCCATAGGCTTTTACAATCTCTTTATTTTCTTTCATGGTGCAAATATGCTTTTTAAAATTAACTTTTCTATCTATGTGTCGCAATTCAAAAGTGATGTTGTGGGCAACCAAAGTATCAGAATTTGAGCAAAACTCTAAAAAATCTTCATCTTCTGTGAAATATGAACAATATGACTTATCTTTTCTGTAATTTAGTATCAACTCAGGTGTTAATCTATGAACTGCAAATGAAAAATAATTAACTGGATACCTTGATAAATAATATCTATGAAATTTATCTAAAATCTTAAAATCTTTGTCAATCCGTACAGCCGCTACTTCTATTACATCACCAATGTTACTGCTATTTGTTTCAAAATCTATTATTATCACTATTTTCTCTTTTTTGATTGTTTTTATAAAAATAATTTTTCTAACTTTGTTCTTATTATATCAAAACTTAATAATAAATTAATCTTAAAAGGAATAAAATTTATTAAATGATAAAAGGAGTATATTATGCAAATAAGTTCAAACTCTACGATAAACCCGAATGTTTATGCAAGTGCCAATCAATCACTAGCGAGAATTGCTACAGGAATTGAATTAAACCAATCTAGTGATAATGCTTCTAGCTTATCAATAGCAAATAGTTTATTAACTCAATCAAATGGTTATTCAAAAGCTATTGAAAATACAAATTCAGCAATTGCATCAAGTCAAATAGCCTCAGGTGCAACAAACGAACAATCAAAAATTTTAGATAATGTAAAAGAAAAACTTCTTCAAGCTTCAACTGACACTACAAGTAAAGAAGGAAGAGATGCTATTTTAAAAGAGATAAAATCACAACTTGATCAATTTGATAAAATTGCAAGTGGTACAAACTATAATGGTCAAACTTTACTTCAAAAAAGTGCAACAAATAATTCAGCTTCAGATTCACAACAATATCAATCAGGATTAAAAGGAAATAATATAATTGAATCCTCAGGTGTTCAATCTAATACTTCAGGGCTTGGATTAACTAATCTTGTAAATCAAGATTCAGCAACTTTTACAGCAACAGATGCAAGAAGTTTTTTAGCAAATGTTGATAAAGCAATGAATGGATTAAATGATATAAGAACTGATATTGGTGCTACTCAAAAGCAACTAGAAAGTGCAAATAGAAATCTTCTTACACAACAAACAAGTACTTTAAATGCAGCTTCATTATTTGATACAGATTATGCAAAAGAATCTTCTAATTTTTCTAAGCAAAATATTTTAGCTCAAATAGGAGCTTATGGACAAGCTCAATCTTCAAATGTTAATCAACAAAATGTATTAAGACTTCTTAGCTAAAAATGAAAAAAGGCTCAAATAAAACATTTGAGCCTTTTTTTTATCTTCTATATCCACGATGACCATAATAAGGTCTATCATAGTAAGGTCTTTCATAATAATATCTCGGTGGTGGTGGAAATCTATCATAATTTCGGTACACAACTGTAACTTGTGCTGGTGGTCTTCTATAATAGTCATCATCATAATATCTATCAGTTCTTACATAAGTTGTTGTTCTTTCATAGTTATTATCCCTATAATCGTCTCTGTAAGAATTATCATAATTAGGATTTGAAGAATAAGATGGAGTTCTTGAATTATTTGCAATACTAGCACCTAATAATCCACCAGCAACTTTTGCTACATCTCGTCCATTACCTCTTCCAATTTGATTACCAATTGCAACACCAATTGTAGCTCCAACAAGAGTATCAAGTCCTATTGAATTATTATCTGCAAAAACTAAAGAACTTGTAATGAGAAACATTGATAATATTTTTTTCATTTTATAACTCCTGTTATATTTATGATGAAAGTATAAATCCTGATTGTGAATGTATTGTGAAAATATTTAGCTTATTTTAGTTTATCAAAAACCTTATATTCATCCCAATAAATATCCAATGCTTCCATTAATTTATCATCACTTAAATTTGTTTTCTTTTTTATACCAAATCTTGTAATAAAGGATTCTGACATAATGGTTTTTTCTACTGATGGATTTTTCATATACTCAAACATTGCTTCTTTTACAGCTCTTTCACTACTATATTTTAATAAATATCTATAAAAATATTTATCAATTGCAACTGGTAATTTAGAATGACATCGTACACAATTTGTATCATAAATAGTATCATCAATTTTTGCTGCATTTAAAGATATAAATGTTGTTAAAAAAAATATTAATACAATTTTCACCATGTTACTTCCACTGTTGTTCCTATATTAATTTGAGATTTAATATCAACTTTTAAATTATACTCTTTTGCAATTAAAGAGACTATATTTAAACCAATTCCAAATCCACCCACACTTTTATCAAATCTTGAATATCTTTCAAAAAGATTTTTAAGATTCTCTTTTGATATGCCTTTCCCACTATCTTCAATACTTAAAATATTATGGTTTAACTTCACTTTTATAAAACCAGCGATTTTATTATATTTTATGGCATTTGATAAAATATTATCAATTAATTTAGTTATCTTTTTTATATCACAAACAATAAAAACATCATCTTTTATATTTAAATGAAAAGTTACTTTTTTTATAGTAGCTAAACTGTTAAAATAATCTACTCTTTGCTTTAGCAAATTTGAAAGATTTATATCTTCATTTTTTGAAATAATTTGATTATTTAAAGTTACAAATGTTAAATCTTCATAAATATTTGAAATAGTTTTTGCACCTATTTCTATTCTATTTATTTTTTTCAATAATCTAGCATCTAAACTACTTTTATCAATCATTTCAATATTTGTAATAATTGCAGTTACAGGAGTATTTAATTCATGTGTTGTATCTTTTATAAATCTATCAAGTAAATGAAGAGCATCTCTCATTGGTTTTAAAACCTGTCTAAGTATAAAATATCCCAAAATCATCATAAAAGTAAATGCTAGTAAAAAAGATATTCCTATTTTATATCTAATTACTTCAAACCAAATTCCATCATCAGGAACTTCAACTATTATATATTTACTTCCTAAATAGTAAGATTCAGGTTCTTTTATAAAATGTATTTGTTTATGATTTAAGTAAATAATATCATCTAAACTTACATCATTTGATTCTAATGTAGAAAAAATCTTTTTTTTATCACTATCAAAAATGGCAGAATTAAATCTTTCATCCCTTGGATAAATATTATTTTTATCTATATTAACATGTAAATCTTTTAGTCTAAATATCAAATCATTTGAATAGTTTTGTAATACTTGCCTCTTTTCTTGAAGCATTAAATCTTTTTGAAATTGATAATATAAATAAGAGACTACACTTAAGATTACTAAGACCAGAAAAGAGTATAAAAAACTAAAACCTAAAAGTGTTCTAGTTTCACTTTTGGTTAAATCTATACCCGAGTTTTTTGAGACTAACAATTTTATCTTTCCCTAAAATCTTTCTAAGATTTTTTATATAAGTTCTTAAAGAGTTATCACTATACTCTTCGTCATAATCCCAAACATAATCATAAATTCTATCATGAACTAAAAGTTCATTTGGATGCTGTAAAAAGAACTTTAGAAGTTTCAACTCTTTTAAATTAAGTTTTATCTCTTCATTGGCATCTTTTAATTCACTTGAAATTGAATTAAAAGTTATAGTTTCAGTAATATTAACAATCTCACTTTTTTGCGAAAATTCTCTTTTTAATATTGTTTGAATACGAATTAAAAGTTCTTTTAATTCAAATGGTTTTCTAACATAATCATCACAACCACTTGAATATCCTTGTTCAAGAGAATCCACAGAATTTAAAGAAGTTATATAAATAGCGGGAGTATCATTTCCATCTTTTCTAATCTCTTTTAAGACTTGAAAACCATTTTTGATTGGTACATTTACATCAAGTAATAATAAATCAAAACGATTTTCATAAATTGAACTTAAAGCTTCTTCTCCATCATAAACACAAATTACTTCAAAGCCTTTTTCTTCAAGATAATCACAAACTGTGTCACTTAAATTTATGTCATCTTCTAATAATAATATTTTAGTTTTCATTTTGTTTCAACTCTTGTATATTTTGTTCAAATTGAACTTTCTCATCTTGTGTCATAGTTGGAATTCGTAAATTCAACTCTTTAATAAATTGAGCTTTATTTTCATCTTTTACATAACCAATAATTGCTATTAGCTCTTGAGTACTCATTTCTGAGTAATCTTCATGTTTTGCAAAAAGAAAAGTGAACAATAAAAGAAATATAATTGCGATTTTTTTCATTTTTTAAACTCTATTTTTTATTTTGATTGTAGCATATTAAATGTATAATAATTGTAGATAGTGTGGTTCTAAGCTTCTGCAAATAATTTTTTTTTGAAATCTAATAAAAAAAAGAGTGCTTAATTATTAAAATAATGTTATTATAAAATCATAAATAATAAATTTTGCTTCTAGGAATTTGTATGAAAACATTAAAATCTTTAAACATTTGTTACAAAAAAAACCTTGCTGATGAATTCAATAATTATATCTCTTCTTTTACAAATAGTTTATTTGAATATGATCATCATGATGAATTAATTGAACTAATAAATACAAATGAAATTCATTTTGTAATTACAAAATATAATTTTGAACTTTTAAAAAAGATTAGAGTTTTGAATAAACAAATACAGATTATTGCTGTTTTAGACGAGGTAAATCATACTCATTTATTAGAAGGTTTAGAGCTTCAATATGTAAAATTTATTCAAAATTTAGATTGTATAAATGTATTAATTGATATTTTAAAAGATTGTGTAAAAACTCTTGATACAAATAAATCTAATGTTTTAAATTTAGAAAATGGTTTTATTTATGACAAATATAATAAATCTTTATTTAAAAATAATTCAATTGTTCCATTAACTAAAAAAGAGATTTTATTTTTTGATTTCTTAATAAAAAATCATAATTGTTTTTTAAGTTATGAAGAGATAAATCAAAGTGTATGGAATGGAGTAATGACACAAGATTCATTAAGATCATTAGTTAAAGAATTAAGGAAAAAAGTATATAAAGAACTTATTAAAAATGTATCAGGTTCAGGATATAGAATAGATATTCAAGCTCAATAATGAATAATAAAATATCCTTAAAATATATATTTAAACTACTTCTTGATAATAAAAAATCTCTTATTATTGGGCAAATTATTACAATAATTGCAATTATAATAAGTGTTCCAATCCCCCTACTTTTACCACTTCTAGTTGATGAAGTTTTATTAAAAAAACCTGATTTTTTTGTAAATAATATTAATGAACTTTTTGGAACTACAACTGCTTTTTATTATATTGCAATTGTTACTTTTATTGTTTTATTTCTTCGTGTAATTTATTTTTTTGTTAGTGTAGTTGTTACTAAAATATTTACAAAAATCTCAAAATATGTAACTTTTAGAATAAGAGAAAAGCTTTTAAATCATCTTGAACTTGTAAATATGAATGAATATGAAAGTTTAGGTTCTGGTTCAATTGGTGCAAATTTAGTAACTGATGTAAATACTTTGGATAATTTTATAGTTACGGTTGCTAGTAAATTTATAACTTCAATTTTGACTTTAATTGCAGTTGCAATTGTCATTATCACAATAGACCCAATTTTAGGACTTATGATTTTATTTATTCAGCCAATTATTATGATTCTTTCAAAAAAAATAGCCAATAAAACTGGTTTACTAAAAAAAGAAGAGAACAGAGCAATTGAAGAATTTCAAAATAATATAAATGAAACTTTGGATTTATTTGGACAAATAAAAGCTAGTAATAAAGAAAATTTCTTTTTTAAAGATTCTATAAATAAAGCTAAAAATATCCAAAAAACTTCAAATGAATTTAACTATAAAAGTGTAGCTTATGAGAGATTTTCTTTTACCATTTTTCTCATTGCTTTTGAAATTTTCAGAGCAGCAGGACTTTTACTTGTGGCTTATAGTGATTTATCAATAGGATTAATGTTTGCTATGTTTGGATATATTTGGTTTATTATGACTCCTGTTCAAGATATATTAACAATTCAATACGCATATGCGAGTGCAAAAGGTGCAATGACTCGAATAAATAAAATATTAGAGTTAAAAAAAGAAAAAAATGGAACTTTAAAACTAGATTCAAAATCTAAAAAAGTAGATATCTCTCTACAAAATCTAAGTTTTTATTATAATGAAGATAAAGAAGTTTTAAAAAACATCTCTTTTGATATAAAATCAGGCGAAAAAATAGCAATAATTGGTGCAAGTGGAAGTGGAAAAACTACTATTGCAAATATTATTTCTGGTTTTTATGCTAAAAGTTCTGGAGATATTTTTTATAATAATATTAGTATTGAAAACTTAAATAAACAAAGCCTTAGGGAAAATATCTTTTTAGTTTTACAAATGCCTATTTTATTTAATAATACTTTGAGATTTAATATAACAATGGGAAATGAAAATATAAGTAATGAAGAGATTTTTAAAGCTCTAAAAATCGCACAACTTTTTGAAACTGTAGAAAATATGACAAATGGTCTTGATACAATTGTTGGAAAACAAGGAATTAGATTAAGTGGAGGTCAAAGACAAAGATTATCAATAGCTAGAATGATTATTGCAAATCCTGCTGTTGTAATATTTGATGAGTCAACATCTGCTTTAGATGTTCACACAGAAGTAAAATTATTTAGTGAGTTGGAAGAGTTTTTAAAAGATAAAACTGTAATTACTATAGCTCATAGATTAAGCACTGTAAAAAATGCTCAGATGATTTATGTAATAGATGATGGCAAAGTTGTACAAAGAGGAAATCATAAAGAATTAGAAGAAAAAGAGGGACACTATTTGGAGTTTGTGAAAAAACAATTAATTTAAAACTGAGGTAAAACCCTCAGTTAAGATAAGTCAAGATGTGTAATAAAAACCTTTATTCTAATAGACCTAACAACATTTATTTAAACCACCGCTATTATATTTTCTATCTATACACTCTTTAAAAAAATCACCCCTACTTTGTACTTGTTTATCAGGATGATTTCTTTGCATATGTTCAAGATATTTATCATAGCTAGATAGTCCCACAAGGGGATGAAAGAACCTTTCGGATTTTTCATAAAAAGCTTTGATTTTACTAAACATATTAAGCCTTTTTTAGACTATCAATATGAATATAAGGAGATTCTTTTAATGGAATTTTTATTCTTCCAATACAAATTCCAATCGTTGCAATAATTACTAAAATTGTACTAATCATAAAGAATATACATAAAATTGCATTCAAGATATTTGAGAATTTAATTTGTTGTGCAAGACTTATATCTTTATTTGCTTTTGCGATTTCATCTTCTTGTGTAAGTGTTAGAATTTTTGCTTCAAGTTCAACTATTTTTTTAGCTTGAATTTGTGCAATTGCCACATGACTTACAGCATTGTGAACTCTATCACCTTCTTTAAATGGTAAGATTTTTAAAATTCCACCATAAAGTGTTGCTGTTAAAACAAATACAGCAGGTACAACTGTAACCCAAGCGTATTTTTGTTTTCCCATTTTAAATAATACAGCAGTACCTAATAATAGTGCCATACCAGCTAACATTTGATTACTTACACCAAATAGTGGCCAAAGAGAATAAATTCCACCTCGTGGATCTATTGTTCCTTGATACAAGAAATATCCCCAACCAATAACACTAATTGCTGTTGCAATAATTCCTGCTAAATAATTGTTGGTATTTCCTAAAGGTTTATAAACATTTCCCAAAATATCTTGAACCATAAATCGACAAGCTCTTGTTCCTGCATCAACAGCAGTTAAAATAAATAAAGCTTCAAATAAAATAGCAAAGTGATACCAAAATCCCATCATTTCAATTCCACCAAAAAGTTCATGTAGAATTAAAGCAACTCCAATAGCAAATGTTGGAGCTCCTCCTGTTCTTGATAAAATTGTTTGTTCACCGATATTTTTAGTAAGATTGAGAATTTCATCAGGAGAAATAGTAAATCCCCAAGTTGAAATAGTTTGAGCAACAGTAACTACATCTGTACCTATAATTGCAGGTGATGAGTTAATTGCGAAATAAAGTCCTGGATGTAAAATAGTAGCCGTGATTAAAGCCATAATAGCAACAGCACTTTCCATTAACATAGAACCATATCCAACAGGAAGAGCATGAGTTTCATTTTCAAGCATTTTTGGTGTTGTTCCACTTGAAATTAAAGCATGGAATCCACTAATAGCACCACAAGCAATTGTAATAAATAAAAATGGAAATAATCCACCAGCAAAAACAGGACCTGAACCATCAAAATATTGACTGTTCATTTTTGGCATTTGAAGATCAGGAGCTACAACAATTATAGCAATTGCCATAAGTAAAATAACACCAATTTTTAAGAATGTCGATAAATAATCTCTAGGTGCTAATAAAAACCAAACAGGTAAAATAGCAGCAATAAATCCATAAGCCATCATAATAATTGCTAAAGTTGTAGCTTCAAAAGTAAATCTAGCTGCCCAAATAGGATCAAGTGCCACTACGCTTCCATAATGAATAGCTAAAATTAAAAGTACAAAACCTATAATAGAAGCTTCGCCAACTTTACCAGGTCTTATGTATCTCATATAAATTCCCATAAAAATAGCAATAGGAATAGTCATAGAAATAGTAAATAAACCCCAAGGAGAATGAGCAAGAGCTTTTACAACAACCATTGATAAAATAGCAATAATAATAAGCATAATCCCAAAAATAGCAATCATAGCAACTGAACCTGTAAAAGTTCCTAATTCATCTTTTATTATTTCACCAAGAGATCTTCCATCTCTTCTTGAAGATATAAATAAAACAACAAAGTCATGAACCGCACCTGCAAAAACTCCACCAACTAAAATCCATAACATTGATGGTAAATATCCCATTTGTGCAGCTAAAATAGGACCAACTAAAGGACCAGCTCCCGCAATTGCAGCGAAGTGATGACCAAATAAAACAGATTTATTCGTAGGAACAAAATCTCTTCCATCATCATGAACCATAGCAGGAGTTGCTCTGTTTTTATCTAATTCTAAAACTTTATAAGCAATAAACCTTCCATAAAATCTATATCCAATAGCATAAATACAAACAGCAGCAACAACTAAATACATAGCTGAAACTGTTTCTCCATTTTGTAAGGCTAGATAGCCAAAACAAACAGCTCCAATAAGAGCCACAAAAACCCATATAATTTTGTTCAAAATAAGACCTTTCAAAAAATAAATTAAGTTTGAGTATAACACAAAAATATATAAAGAATTATTGACTATATTTTTGATAATAGATTAAATACTAAGATAAATTTAAATATAGCAATTAATGGATTGTAATATTAATTTTATTCTTTTATACTCTTAGGAAGAAAATAAGGAGTAAAAATGGAAGAAGATAAATACTTATTACCTTTATATAATAGATTAAATGTAGCATTTGTAAAAGGTAAAAAATCTATTCTTTACGATGAAAATGGCAAAGATTATATAGATTTTGCTTCAGGAGTTGGAGTTAATAGTTTAGGTTACGCAAATAAAAAAATTGTAAAAACTATAAAAAAACAAGCAAAAAGAGTTTTACATACTTCAAATATCTATCATATAAAACCACAAGAAAAATGTGCAAAAAAAATAGTTGAACTAAGTAATTATGATATGCAATGTTTTTTTTGTAATAGTGGTTCTGAAGCAAATGAGAGTGCAATAAAACTTGCAAGAAAATATGGAAATATATCATTTGATAAACCAAAATATAAAATCATAACAATAAAAAATTCTTTTCATGGAAGAACAATTGCTACTTTAAAAGCAACGGCTCAAGAAGATAAGCATAAATTTTTTGGACCTTATCCTGATGGATTTGTTTATGCAGAAGATATAAATCAAGCCATTTCTTTAATAGACGATTCTACTGTTGCTGTTATGCTTGAATTAATTCAAGGAGAAGGTGGCATTTTTATGCAAGATATTTCTCAAATAAAAAAGCTAGAAAAAACATTAAAAGAGAAGAAATTACTTTTGATTGTAGATGAAATTCAAACTGGAGTTTACAGAAGTGGAAACTTTTTAATCTCTCAATATTTTGAAATTAAGCCAGATATTGTAACTTTAGCCAAAGGATTAGCAACAGGTATTCCAATTGGCGTTATGATGACTAGTAAAAAAAATATTTTTACTTTTGGAGATCATGGTTCAACTTTTGGAGGGAATCATCTAAGTACTACTGTTTCTTGTAAAGTTTTAAATATTTTAGAAGAATATTCAAATAGTGGAATATTGCAAGAAAATATCAAATTTTTTGATAGTTATCTTCTTTATTTTATGAATAAATATCCAAATTTATTTAAACAAAAAAATGGTCATGGATTTATGCAAGGACTTGTTTTAAAAGATGATACAAAATTAAATGAACTAATCAATTCTTCTTTAAAAAATGGTTTACTAATTTTAAAATCAGGGAAAAATATAATTAGATTTTTACCACCTTTAAATATCACAAAAAAAGAGATAATAAAAGGTTTCAAAAGATTTGAAAATTCTATAATTGAAACCTTAAAATAAGCAATTATTAGCTCTTTATAAAAATATTTAAATACCCATCATCAAATCAATTCTTTGATTTGATTTGATGATTTGCTCTAATGAAATTTGTTTATTTAGTATTTGAGAATAAACTGTATCAACTATTTCTTTTAATGTTATTGGTTTTGCTAATTGATTTGCGAATAAAAGCATATTTACACCTGAATTAATAGACAAAGTTAAAGTTTGTTTTAAATCATAATGTTTTGAAATAGCGTACATTTGTAAATCATCACTTACTAAAACTCCTTCAAATCCTAACTTATTTCTTAATAATTTTGTGTTTATGTTATAAGATAAAGTTGCTGGATTTATTGCATCAAGATTTTTATTATAAACATGAGCTGTCATTATCATATCAACTTTATTGTTTTTAATAAAATATTTATAAGGTTCTAACTCTTTTTCATTCCAAGTATTTGTAATATCAACAAATCCTAAATGCGAATCTCCTAAAGATGAACCATGTCCTGGAAAGTGTTTTAAAACTGAAATTATATTTTGTTTTTTTAGTTCATCAACAAATATTGAAGAGTATTTTATAACTTCATTTGATGTTTGTCCAAATGATCTCCCACGCGTTACAATTACTTTATTATCTTTATTAATTGCCAAATCAACAACTGGTGCGAAATCTGTATTTATTCCAGATTCTCTTAAATCTTTTGCTAATAATTTATATGTTTGTCTCGCAAAATCTTCACCTTTTAAAGCCACATCACTAGCTTTTAAAGTATTTACAAAACCATCTTCAACTTTTAATCTTTGAACAATTCCACCTTCTTGGTCAATAGAAATCAAAAGTTTTTGTTTTGAAATACTTTGAAGTTGTGATGTTAGTTTTTTTAATTGTTCTTTATTTCTAACATTTTTTACTTTTTTCTTATCATTTGGGTCTTTATCAAATAAAATAACTCCACCGAGCCCTGCTTTTATATCTTTATATATTTCATCATTTTGATTTATATTTTCACCATTAAAACCTAGAATTACCATTTTTGAAATCATTTTTTCAATTTCTTCTTTTGTATAACTTTCATTTGCTAATAAACTATTACAAATAGTAAACAATAAAATAACTATAACTAAAAAACTTTTTTGCATATTAACTCACTTAATTTAAAAATTTATCTTCTATTTTTCCATTTAGAAGGTATCTTTGTGATGTTTTTACTGATAAATATCGAATCAACATCAAAAATAAAATAACACCTGATAAAATCATAAGATTAAAATTTATAGGACTAGAAAACAAAGCCTCAAAAGTATTTAAATCCTCTTTATTTACCTTTACAACATTCACAATAAACTCTCTTAAAGCCAAAATAATAAAAGCATCTACAAGCAAAGTCATTGATACTCTTTGTTCTCTTACATAATTTACAACTGCTCTTACAATTTCCAAAAAAATCACAAAATAAAGCATATAAATAATAAAATCCATAAGTTTATCAAGAGCTAATGCAATCAAAAATAACACAGCTGTAATTGATAATTCTATATATAACTTATCTGAAAAAAAATTTAGCAAAGTTTTTCTCATAAATACTCCTTAAATTTTTGCATTTATATTCATCCACTCTTTTGGTAATTGCCCAATTTCATTATTTGCCATAAATATTAAAGTAGCAATCATCGCTCTAGCACTTGTATCTCCACCAGCTTTTGAGTTTGCTATTATCATCTGTTTTAAGTTATTATATTTTGTTAAAAGATAAATAACTCCACTAAATCCATCATCAATACCACAAGCTGGTCCAAAATCTCTAATAGCTTTAAAGCTATCTTCCTCTTTTGAATTTAGAGCATTTTCTATCATATTTTGAAAATATTTATCACAAGTATCTTTTAATTTTATAATTGATTTTTTTATATCATTTTTTTCTAAAACTAAAATCAATAATTTTGCAAAAAAATCTGCACATTGTTTTGCTTTTTCACTATTATGCGTAATACTTACAAAGTTTTCTACATTTTTATAAAACTCTTCTTTTGTTTTTGAAACTTTTAAAAGTGCAGCGATTCTTCCAACTATTGATAAATCTGTAGAGCTTGAACCACAAGGTTTTGTTTTATTTTGAATATTTTCAATTGTATTTCTTGAAGAAGCATCCACATAACCTGAATAAGTTTGCATTTTTTCAAACCAAAAATCTTCATAAGCTTTAGCATCAAAACTATTTTTGTCTTTCAAAAACTCATATAACCATAAGGTTTGATCTCCATAATGAGTAAAATCACCTGCAAGTTTTCCTTTATGCCATAAAGCAATTGGTGCATTTAAGCCATTCCAATTTATTGAGTTATTAATTAATTGTTCTTCATCATAAACCCAATGTGTTCCTAAACAATATGAATCAACAACTAACGAGCTTATTACTAAATCTTTTATTTTTTCTTCAAACATTTTATCTCCTATTTATTCCAATTTTTGTAGTTTGTAAATGATGGAAATTGGTGTTTAAATTCATCTTTATCAAATGAAAAATAGTACGAATCCATATATGCACAAAGCATATCATAATTTTTTTTCAACTCTAAAAATTTCTCAGGATCTCCTGTTTCCATATCTGGATGATATATTTTTGAGAGTTTTAAATACTTTTTTTTTAAATCTTTTTTTGAAACCCTTGTTAATATTCCAAACATATCAACAGCTTTTTCAAACTCTTCATATTCCATAAAAATCCTTTTTAACTGTTTCATATTGTACTCAAAAAGTTTTAAAGCAAATTAATATTATTTAAATACAATACAAATAAAAGAAAAGGAAAATAATGATTTATACTTTATATTATGTACATGACCCAATGTGTTCTTGGTGTTACGCTTTTAAATCTACATTGGATAATCTTAAAAAACATCTAAATTCAAACATAAAAATCATAAATGTAGTTGGTGGTTTAGCAGCACATAGTGATGAAATTATGCCAAAAGATATGCAAGAAAAAATAGAAAATATTTGGTATGAAATAGAAGAGAATACGGGTGCAAAATTTAATCATAATTTTTGGAAAAACTGTCAACCAAGGCGTTCAACCTATCTAGCTTGTGAAGCAACAATACTTGCAAGATATGAAAATAAAGAAGATGAAATGATAAATGCTATTCAAGAAGCTTATTATTTAAAAGCCTTAAATCCAAGTGATTCATCAACACTTATAAACTTAGCAAAACAAATAGGAATGGATGAAAAAAAGTTTGAAGAGGATTTAAAATCTCAAAAAATTGAAGATGATTTACAAGCTGAATTAAACTTTAGGCGTTCACTAAATGTGAGAAGTTTTCCATCTTTGATTTTGAAATATAAAAAAGAGTTATATCCTATAAACATAAAATATAATGATTATGAAGCTATGTTAACTCAAATAACAAATATGACTGAAAATACCTATTTTTAAAAAGAGAAGTTTAAAACTTCTCTTTTTTTATTTCATAAGTGGATCTGCAAGTCCTAAGAAATACATTCCAATAAGACCAATGATTCCCACAATTACACAATAATAAATAGTTGGAATAACTGTTTTTCGAAGAGTCTCTCCCTCTTGATCAAGTAATCCAACAGTTGCAGATGCTGCAACAACATTATGAATAGCAATCATATTTCCAGCAGCAGCACCAACAGCTTGAAGTGCTACCATAAATGCAGTTGAAATTCCTAAGGCATCTGCAACACCAAATTGAAATTGAGATAACATCATATTAGAAACAGTATTACTTCCTGCAATAAATGCTCCTAAAGCTCCAACCATTGGTGCAAAAAATGGATAAATATCTCCAACAGAATGTGCAACAAAATTTGCCATTGCAATTGGCATAGAATCAAATCCAGAACCATTTACACCTGAATTAATCAAAATTCGAACAAGTGGAACTGTAAATATAAGGACAAATCCAGCACCAATCATAACTTTTGAAGATTCACCAACAGCTTCTTTTAACTCTTTAAATTCCATTTTATGTAAGAAATAAGTAAGTAAAACCACAAATACTAAAATCCCACCTGGTAAATATAAAGGAGCCATAGAGAAGGTTAATCCCTCACCTAAAATATTTTTATATGAAAATGCAAATGAAGAAATAATTTTTTTCACATCTGGACTTACTCTTGTAATTACCAAAATAACAGCAACTAAAACATAAGGAATCCAAGCTTTTGTTAAAGACATAGGAATTTTTGAAGTCATTGCATCAAATTTCATTTCAAATTTAGAAACCCAAGAAACAGGCCATTTTTCTCTAGGAGCAAAATCCCAAGTTTTTTTAGGTACTAAAAAACCACTTTTTGCAGCAAGAATAACTATTGGAAGACCAACTAAAGCTCCAACTAAAGATGGAAATTCAGGTCCTAAAAAAATTCCTGTTAAGGCATAAGGAATAGTAAAAGCGATTCCTGCAAAAATAGCAAAAGGTAAAATTGCTAAACCTTCAGTCCAAGATTTATTTTGTCCAAAAAATCTAGTAAGCATAATACACATAAATAAGGGAATTAGTGTTCCTGTAATTGCATGAGTAATTGCAACTTCTGAAGTAATTATTTGTAAATAAGTATCCCAAGAAGAACCCGTACTTTGTAAAGTTGCACTAATTCCTGCTGAATCTAAACCTTTAGTTACACCAATTAAAATAGGAGTTCCAACAGCACCAAAAGAAACAGGTGTACTTTGAACCATCATTCCAAGCATTACAGCGGCCATTGCTGGAAAACCAATAGCAACAAGTAATGGTGCCGCAATAGCAGCAGGTGTTCCAAATCCTGAAGCACCCTCAATAAAACATCCAAATAACCAAGCTACGATAATTGCTTGAATTCTTCTATCTGGACTGATATTATTAAATCCTTGTCTAATTACAATAATTGCACCTGAATGTTTTAAAGTATTTAAAAGTAATATAGCTCCAAAAATAATCCATAAAACAGATATTGTAATTAATACACCTTCAATTGTAGAAGCTAATACTCTATTAAATGAAACTTCCCAAACTAAAAATGCGATAGCAACTGCTAATATATAAACCAAAGGCATTGCTTTTTTTGCAGAAACTCTAAGTCCTACTAGTAAAATACCAGCAAAAACTATAGGTAACACTGCAAAAAATGCTTGAAGACCTAAACTCATATAATTCCCTCCTATAAAAAATTATAGAAAGAATAGTTAGGATGTATGATATTCTTATGATAAAAAAGCTTACTAATTAAAGTCTTGATAAATTATACTTAATGATATTTTTTGTAACTATTTGTAATATAAAATTATATTTTTATTTTAAAAGAAGCTCCAAAATAATTTGCATCTTGATAATTTATTATTTTATTGGAAACAGTAAGTTCTCCCTTTAACTGTTTTGTAACAATCTCTTCACTCATATACAAACCAATTCCTGTTCCTAAAGATTTGTGTTTAGTAGTAAAATATGGTTCAAAAATATGTTCAATTATATTTTCATTAACTCCACCTGCATTATCTTGGATTTCAATACAAATATTTTCATCTTCTTTATAAATATCTATAAAAATATATTTATTTTCAATATTTTTTTCCAATAAGGCATCTTTTGCATTATTTAAAATATTCATTGATACTTGTAGAAATTGATTTTCAATTCCATTTATAAAAAGTTTTGTATTTCTTAAAAAAATAACATTGATTTCTTCTTTTATAAACTCAGTTTTTAAAAGATTTATTGATTTATCTATTGTTTTTTTTACTTCAAAATCACTTTTTTCTAAATCTTCTTGATAAAAACTTCTAAAATCATCTATCGTATCTGACAAATATTGTGTTGAACTTAATATTGATTCAACAAATGTTTTTACTTCTTCTTGTGAATATAAACCATCTTCTTGCCACAATTTAATACCACTTGCAGACATACTAATTACACCCAAAGGTTGTCGCCATTGATGGGCGATATTTCCAATCATTTCACCCATTGCTGCCATTTTTGATTGTTGATATAAAAGCTTTTCTTTTTCATTTATTAATTTTTGTTGCTCTTTTTGTAAAGTAATATCAGAAAATAAAGCAATATAATTTATAAGTTTTTTTTCTTCATTATAAACTGTACTAATTTTTAATCTTTCGATATAAAGTTTTCCATTTTTTCTTTTGTTTATAATTTCACCTTCCCAATAATTACTTAATTTGATTTCTTCCCACATATTTTTGTAAAAATCTTCATTTTGAATATCTGATTTTAATAATTTTGGATTTTTTCCAATAACCTCAGACAAAAGATAACCAGTATTTTTTTCAAAAGCTTTATTAACATTTACAATATTTACATGTGCATCTGTAATAATAATTCCATCATGCGCATTTTCAAAAACTTTATAAGCCTGTTTTAACTCCAGTTCTTTTTTCTTTTTTAAGGTTATATCTAAAGCAATAGCAACATATTCTATATTATTATCTTCTGCTTCAAAAGATGATAACATAAACTCTAAAACCCTTTTATTGCCTAAAGAATCGACAATAGACAACTCTTTTTGAATATGATCTTGTTTATTCAGATTTTCAATAATATTTTTTAACCATTTTTTCTCTTCTTGCATCCAACAACTATATTCCCAAATCCTTTTTTCATTAGATTGAGTATCTTCTTTTGATAATAAAGAAGAAAAAGATTGATTCATCTCTATTATTTTTCCATTTGAATCAACAACTAAAGCAAAAGAATTACTTTGTTCAAACAATATTTTAAATTTTTTATGAAGTAATAACTCTTTATTTCTTTTTTTATTATAAATATACAATATTGATAAAACCAAGAATATTGATAAAATCAAAAGAGTAAAAATAATCATTAAAAAGATATAGCTTTTTTCTTCCCATGATTGTAAACTTTTGTCATAATTTAATCTAACAATTACTCCAAAAGGAGAATTTGGCGTTTTATCAAAAGAAATAATATTTTTTTCATTATTAAAATCTGTAATAGCAGAAAAAGCATTTTTATCTTTTATTGTTTTAAAAAACTCTTCATCATTAATTATCATCTTATTTTTTTGTGTAAAATCATTTGAAACTAAAACTTTTCCATCTAATCTTATTAAATCAATATAACAAAATTCAATATTCAAAAATTCATTATATCTATGCATTAAAAAGTCACCATTTACAGCTATTAAAACTTTGTAATTTTTATCTTGAAAATCTATCTCTTTGAGAATTGGAAAAAAATTTATATCAAGTTGATTGGTATCATATTTAATCTCATGTGCTTCATTAAAATCTCTACCTTCTAATACATCACCAACCAAAAACATATCAGTTTTAAATTTAAGTTTTGGATAAAATGAATCTAAATTTACATTTAAATTTTTATTTAAAAAATTTGAACTACTAATAATCTGATTATTTTCATCCACAATATTTATAGACCTAACTTCTGGATTATTTTTAAGTAATTCTTGTAATTTATTATCTAAAATAGAAAAGTCACTATTTTCATAAGTTAAATACGAATTTATATTATTTACAAGAAAATCCATTCCACTTATTGTTCTTGAAAAGTTATCAACAAAAATACTTGAATATAACTGCACTAGCTTTAAATGGGTTTTTATAGCTTCATCTTTAAGGATAGAAATAGAAAAAAAGACACCTGAAATAACAAAAAAAACAATAAAAATACTAGTCAATAATAATTTAGAAAATAATTGAAAACTCATAAATACACAATTACTTTAAATTTACAATTGGTTCTAAACCATTTTTTTTAGCAAATTGTAAAAGCCTTCCATCTTTTTTTATATCACTCAAAAATTCCTCAACTCTATTGTAAAAGGCTTCATCATCATATTTCATTGCCCAAGAATAAGGAGTTTTATAAAAAGTCTCTTTTGGTTCAATTAATACAGCCCAAGAAGTATCCGCAAGCATCTTTTTCCCAAAAGGATAATCAGTCATAAAAACATCTGCTCTTCCAGATTGAACTTCTTGTTCTCTTTGGTGGATTTTATCAACCACTAAAAGTTGTGCATTTTTTAATCTTTCTTGCATAATTGGCTCATGATAAGTTCCTTTTTCAACAACAACTACATTTCCTTTTTTATCAATATCATCCCAATTATGTACTCTTCTATTATTTTTTGTTGTTATTGCATAAACATCACTTGATAAATGTGCAGTTGTGAATCTAATTTTTTCTCTTCTTTGAGGAGTATTTCCAATAGCAAACATCGCTATATGACATTTTGAATTTGTTATATCATCTATTAAAGTCGTAAAAGAGCTATTTATAAATTTAAGATTAACTCCTAAATCTTTAGCAAATTCTTTTGCTAAATCACTATCTATTCCCATAAATTGTTGCGTTCGCATATCAAAATATGAAATTCCATAATACTGTGGCCAGACACAAACTCTTAATTCTTTCTCTTTAATAATTTCTTCTAAAGAATTATATTGAGCAAAAAGTTGCATATTAATAAAAGCAATAAGATAAAATAATATTTTTGTGAAATTCAATATAATTTCCTTTAATAATTAAAGTTTTAATTTTTTTGCATTATATTCAAATTTATAGAGATATATTATTAAAATTAAATAAATTATTTATACTTTTTATTTTTTTAATAATAGTTTTATGTGTAAAATTACATTTATGTTTATATACCTCCTTAATTTACTTATTGACTAAACAATTATATAATGAACCCTTTATTTAAAAGGATAATATTTTATGTACAACAATACGATTATTTATATTTTTAATAGATTAGTTAGATTAGCTTTTTTATTTTTTATTTTTTATTTAATATTTACTAATTTTGGGACTTTTTTAATGATTGTAGGAATTTTCTTTGTAGTTATTGGTTTTTTAATTTATAACTTTAAGAAAAAAATGAGAGCAAATAGTTTTAGTTTTAAATTTGATAGTTCTCAATTTCAAAATGGACAAAATTTCAATTTTAATGAGTTTAGAAATTTTAATCAATCAGATTTTAAAGGTTTTGCAAATGCTCCAAGGGTTGATGAAGTTGCAAAAGCAAAAGACTTTTTTGGATTTACTCATACACCAACAAAAGAAGAGATAAAAAAAAGATATAAAGAACTAGCCCATAAATATCATCCAGATATAAACAATGGTGAAGATACAAAAATGAAAGAGTTAAATCATTATAGAGATATTTTAATGAAAACTGTTAGCTGAGTTTAAAATAGATACAGTATACTTCAAACAATAAAACAAAGGAAAACCTTGAACATAGATATGACAAAAGTAGCAAATGTAATTTTATATATGTTACATAAACAAGTAAAACACTTAAATGATAAAAAAGTAGCAATTATGCTTTTTTTAATGGATTTTAATCATCAAAAATTTTGTGGTCAAAAAATATTTAATGAAACATATATAAAAGGCTCACGCCATCCCGAGCCTGTAATAATCAGCGAACTTTTTGATATAGTTGCAAATGAAGAGGATTTAGAAGAAGATGACGAAAGAATCTTTTTAATGCAAGAATTATTAGATTATTTAGATATTGAAGTTATTGAAAAAGAAAAATTTATAGAATTAAATTTTATAAAAATGGAAGAAGAATATGATGAATCAATATTTTCTAAAGATGAACTAAAAACTATCTATAAAATAGTAAGTCAATATCAAGATATAAGTTCAAGAAATATTGCTAATGATTGTTTTAAAATAGATGAAGTTAGAAATACAGCAAAAGGTGAAATAATTATTTAATAAAAGAGAAGAGAATTAACTTCTTCTCTCTATTATTAACTTTAATACAAAACAAATAATAGTTAATACAAATGCAGGAATTAAAGTAAAGAGAAAGAAAATCCCACTAAAACACCCTGTTCCACAAGTCATAAAATAAAAAATCATATATAAAAACCCACAAAATGGAGCTAATGTTACAATTGAAGAGATTATAAATAGAATTTGTTTTTCTCTTATTTTATTAGATTTAAGAATAATTAGAAATGGTAATAGATGAAATAATAGTAATATTAAATAAAAAAATATATCTGATAATAACATCTAAACTTACCTTTTATTTTAGAAAAGATGATGTTTAAAACACCATCTTTATTCTTTTAGATATGATAATTTGGTGCTTCGTTTGTAATAGTTACATCGTGAACATGAGATTCTCTTAATCCTGCACTTGTAATTTCCACAAATTCTGCTCTTTCTTGGAAAGTTGGAATATCTTTTGAACCTAAATATCCCATAGATGATCTTAATCCTCCAACCATTTGATGAATAATATCTGAGATTGTTCCTCTATATGGAACCATTCCCTCAATTCCCTCAGGTACAAGTTTATCAGCAGCTGTTCCTTCTTGGAAATATCTATCAGTACTTCCTTTAGTCATAGCTCCAATAGAACCCATACCTCTATATGTTTTAAATTTTCTTCCATGTGATAATACAACTTCACCTGGAGATTCTTCTGTTCCAGCTAACGCACTTCCCATCATAACACAACTAGCACCAACAGCTAAAGCTTTTGCAACATCACCTGAATATTTAATTCCACCATCTGCAATAATTGGTGTTCCAGTTTTAGCACCCTCAGCTGCACATTCATCAATTGCACTTATTTGAGGAACACCAACACCTGCAACAATTCTTGTTGTACAAATACTTCCAGGTCCAATTCCAACTTTAACAGCATCAGCTCCACAAGCAATTAAATCAGCAGTAGCTTCTGCCGTTGCTACATTTCCAGCAATTATTTGAACATCCATTTCAGCTTTAATATTTTTAACAGTATCTAAAATACCTTTTGAGTGACCATGAGCTGAATCTAAAACTAAAACATCAACACCAACTGCAACTAAAGCTCTTGCTCTATCAAGTTGACCAACACCAATAGCAGCTCCAACTCTTAATCTTCCAAATTCATCTTTATTTGCATTTGGATATTCTCTTTTTTTATTTATATCTTTGATTGTAATTAATCCAATAAGTTTATTATCACTATTTACAATTGGTAATTTTTCAATTTTATTTGCATGCATAATATCAGCAGCTTCTTCTAAAGTTGTTCCCTCTTTTGCAGTAACTAAAGGCATAACTGTCATTTTATCAATAGCTCTTTGAGTAAAATCTTTTGTAAATCTCATATCTCTATTTGTTAAAATTCCAACTAAAATATTATTATCATCAACAACTGGAACACCAGAAATTTTATAAGAAGCCATAATATCTTCAGCATCTTGAAGTGTTTGTTCTGGTTTAATTGTAATTGGGTCAATAATCATTCCAGATTCTGATTTTTTTACTTTTTTGCATTGTAAAACTTGAGCTTCAATATCCATATTTTTATGAATTATTCCAATTCCACCAAGTCTTGCCATTGCAATAGCTGCTTCGTATTCTGTAACTGTATCCATAGCTGCACTTACAAAAGGAATATTTAAATCAATTTTTTTAGTAAGTTTAGTTTTAGTACAAACTTCTCTTGGTAAAATTTCTGATTTTGCGGGTACTAATAATACATCCTCAAAAGTCAATGCTCTTTTTCTTATTTTCATTTTTTAATCCTAGTTAATATTTATTTAATATAGTTAATAGCTTTTTCTAAAGATAAAGCACCGTCAAATAATGTTTGTTCATTGTATGCATTCGCAATAAATTGAAGACCAACTGGCATTCCATCTTCGTCTTTATCAACTGGTAATGAAATAGCAGGAAGTCCAGCTAAATTTATTGAAATTGTATAAATATCACTTAAATACATTTCCAATGAAGTTTTAAACGAACCAAATTTTGGAGCAGTTGTTGGTGCAACTGGAGATAAAATCAAATCAGCTTCAGCAAAGATAGCAGAATATTCATTTTTTATTAAATGTCTAACTTTTTGAGCTTTTATATAATATGCATCATAATATCCAGAACTTAATACAAAAGAACCTAACATAATTCTTTTTTGTACTTCAGCTCCAAAACCTTGTGATTTTGTTTGAAGATACATATCTTTAAGTCCAGATTCACCTTTTCTATTTCCGAATCTAACACCATCAAATCTTGCAAGATTCGCAGATGCTTCAGCAGTTGCTACGATATAATAAGTTGATACAATTTTATCAGTATCTAACATATTTTTATGGATAATTTTATGCCCTGCTTCTTCTAAAGCAATTACTGCTTTTTCAAAACCTTTTTGAATTGCAGGACTAGCTTGTGATACAAAGTTATCAATAACAGCAATTGTTAATTTTTTATTCGGGTTAAGTTTTGGAGTCACAGCTTCATAATCAATATTGGCAGATGTAGAATCCATAGGATCATATCCTGAAATAATGTCATATAAAATTGCTGCATCTTCTACATTTTGAGTTATTGGTCCACATTGATCTAATGAAGACGAATATGCTGTAATTCCATATCTAGAAACTCTTCCATAAGTTGGTTTCATTCCAACAACACCACAATAAGCAGCAGGTTGTCTTATACTTCCCCCAGTATCTGTTCCAAGTGCAGCAATAGCAATTCCAGCAGCAACAGCAGCTGCACTTCCTCCACTACTTCCACCTGGAACTTTTTCATTATCTATTGGATTTAAAGTTTTTCCATAACAAGAAGATTCTGTTGAACTTCCCATTGCAAATTCATCCATATTTGTTCTACCAAATGCAGATAAACCAGCTTTTTCTAAATTATTAATTACAGTTGCATTATATGGTGAAATATAACCTTTTAAAATATTACTAGAACAAGTAACTTCCCAATTTTTAACATTTATATTATCTTTTATTGCTATTGGGATACCTATTCCAGATGTTGAGATATCTGTTGAAGTTAATTGTTCAATATAAGCACCTATATTATTTTCTTTTATTTTTTGATTTAAATTATTTCTTAGTTTTTTTATATCATCACTAGCTAAAGTTAGTGCTTCTTTTAGAGTTATCAATCGGTTCTCCTATGATTTTACAATTGTAGTATTACGCTGGATTTTATCTAAATTATGATTAAAATTAGGTTATAAACGAAGATTTTTAAGAGTTGTTTTTTTATTTTAAAATAAAAAATTTAAATAAAAAAAGGGATAGAAGAAAATCTTCTATCCCCTGAAATAATTACTTATTTCTTATTATACAAAAGAAATGAATGCCATTGGAGTAGCATCACCTCTTCTGATTCTTGTTTTAATTATTGAAGTATATCCACCATTTCTACCTAGGTATTTTGGTGCAATTTCGTTAATTAATTTTTTAGTAGCTTCTTTACTTTGTAAAGCTGCAAATACATATCTATGTGTATTTAAATCAGCGTCTCTAGCAACAGTTACTAATTTCTCAATATATCTTTTTAATTCTTTTGCTTTAGGTACAGTTGTTTCGATTTTTTCTCTTTCGATAATCGCAATTGCCATATTTTTTAACAATGCTTTTCTATGAGAAGAAGTTCTACTTAACTTTCTATATCCATGCTTATGTCTCATATTAAACCCTTAATTATGCTTTTAGTTGCTCTAATTTTCTTCTTAATGTAGAAGCAACATTTTCTGGAAGTGTATTTTCAACTGGGTAACCTAGAGATTCTAATTTCTCTGCGATTTCATCATAAGATTTTTTCCCAAGATTTTTAATATTTTTAACTTCAACTTCACTCATAAGTACTAATTCACCTAAGAATTTCAGTCCAGCTCTATCTAAAGAGTTAAAACTTCTAGCACTTAAATTTAAATCATCAATTTTTTGAACTAATTCTTTAAGTTCTAATGGCTCTTCACCACTTTCACTTACTGTTACTTCTGATAAATCAAAAACTTTATTAAAAACTGACATTTGCGCATACATAACTGATACCGCTTCTTTAAAAGCTGTGATTGGAGAAATTTGTCCATTTGTTTGTATAGTAAATACGGCTTTTTCAAAGTTAGGATTATCTTCAACTAACATTTTTTCAATATCATAAACCACTTTTTTAACTGGTGTAAAAAATGCATCAATAGGAATATAATCAGAACCAATCATATCTCTAATATCTTCAGATGGCATATAACCTATACCTCTTTGAATAATTACAGAGAAAGTTAAATTACAATCACTATTAATTGTTGCTAAGTGAGCATCTTTAGATACAATTTCAACATCTGAGTTAATAAGGTCTTCACCTTTAATTTCTCTTGGTCCATTGAAAGAATACTCAACTACAACTTGTTCTTTATCACCATTTATTTTAAACTTAATATTCTTTAAATTTATAACAAAAATAGCTATATCTTCTAACATACCTCTTAATGAGTCAAACTCATGTGAAGCACCTTCTATTTTAACTGCAATTGGTGCGTAACCAACTGAAGAACTTAATAAAAGTCTTCTTAAAGGGTGTGCTAAAGTAATTGCAAAACCATCTTCAAATGGATATGCTGATATTTTAGCTTCATTATCACTGATAGCCTCTATTTCAACTTCAGTTGGTAAAAACGGTGTTTCTGCAAATTTTTTCATTAACTACCTTTTTTATTATTTAGAATATAACTCTACGATTAATCTCTCTTCAACAGGGATAACAACTTCTTCTCTAGCTGGGATTCTTGTGAAAATTCCAAATACTTTTTCTTTATCAACATTAACCCAATCAACCATTCCAGTTTGATTTGTTAATTCTAATGCTCTTACAACTTGAGGATTAGTTTTTGATTTTTCTTTGATTTCGATTTTTTGTCCAGCTTTTACTAAAAATGAAGGAATATCAACTTTTTTTCCATCAACTAAAACATGTCCATGTGTTGTAAATTGTCTAGCATTTGCTCTAGTTGTAGCAAATCCCATTCTAAATACAACATTATCTAATCTTTGTTCAATTAAAGTAATAAGGTTAGCCCCTGTATTACCTTCTCTTCTTGCTGCTTCAGTAAAGTATTTTCTAAATTGTTTTTCAGAAACACCATACATAAATTTAGCTTTTTGCTTTTCTCTTAATTGTAAACCATACTCAGAAATTTTAGCTCTTCTTTGTCCATGTTGTCCTGGAGCAAATGGTCTTTTTTCTAAAGCACTTTTACCTGATAATCTTCTCTCACCTTTAAGTCCAAGATCCGCATCAAGTCTTCTTTCGATTTTTTCTACTGGTCCTCTATATCTTGCCATTATTTACTCCTTACACTCTTCTTCTTTTAGGAGGTCTACAACCATTATGTGGTAATGGTGTAACATCTTTTAACCAAGTAACTCTAACTCCGTCCATAGCGCCAACTGCTTTAACAGCTGTATCTCTACCTGAACCTGGTCCTTGGATTTTAATCCCAACATTTTTGATTCCGTGTTCCATTGCTTTTGCCATTGCATCTTCAACAGCTGCTTGCGCTGCAAATGGAGTTGATTTTTTAGAACCTTTAAATCCTAAGTTTCCAGCACTTGACCATGCGATTGCGTTTCCTGCATTATCTGTAACTGTAACCATTGTATTATTAAAACTTGCAGCAATATGTACGATACCGTCAGCAATATTTTTTCTTACAATTTTTTTTCTAGTAACTTTTCTTTTTGCCATCTACAATCCCTTATTTAGTTGCTGCACCAACAGTTTTCTTTTTACCTTTTCTTGTTCTAGCATTAGTTTTAGTCTTTTGCCCTCTACAAGGTAAACCTTTTCTATGTCTTAACCCTCTATATGAACCTAAATCCATTAAAGCTTTAATATCCATAGCAACTTTTTTTCTTAAATCACCCTCAACCATATAGTTGTCTTGGATTTCTTTTCTGATAATTGCCGCTTCATCTTCTGTTAATTCAAAAGCTCTTTTATTGAAATCAATTCCAACAGCATTTAAAATTAATCTAGAATTATGTAATCCGATTCCGAAAATATACGTTAACGCATATTCCATTCTCTTTTTATTTGGTAAATCAACACCTGCGATTCTTGCCATGTGTCTTATCCTTGTCTTTGTTTGTGTTTTTTAGTTTCGCAGATTACTCTAACGATTCCGCTTCTTTTGACAATTTTGCATTTGTCACACATTTTCTTTACTGAAGCTCTTACTTTCATAAGCCTGTCTCCTCTTTCATTTGTGTTATTGCCAATTAATCAACAGGAAAAAGCATTAGTAAATAAAAATATTTTACTTAAGCTTTAACCAACTCTTTATAAAATAAGAATATTTTATAAAAACTTCTTCTGTGGTTGAAAAAATGGAGTTGGATTATAATTAATTTTTACTTAAAGCTAGTTGAATATAGTATAAGCATCTAATTTAATCCTAATTATTGTAATATTCTAGAAATTGCATTTATTAAAAGGATTAACTTTGTCTCTTATTTACAAAAATGATTTAATAAAAATTGAAATTGAAAGTTCAGAAATACCTTGGCTTAAAATATTTACGATAGAAAATATAAAAGAATTTTCACAATGTAATAATGAAACTAAACAAGAAATATTTAAATACCTAGATATTATAGAAAAAGAAATGTTGAATTATTTTAATCCTAAAAAGATAAATATTGCATCTTTTGGGAATTATGTTCCCCATGTACATTTTCATATAATGGCGAGATTTGAAGAAGATTCATATTTTCCAGAACCTATGTGGGGTAAAAAACAAAGAGAAGCTGATTTAAAATTACCCTCTTTTGATGAGTTTTATGAAAGTTTAAAAAAGAAGCTATAAAAAGCTTCTTTTAACCATCTTTATTTATTTGTTTTATTAACTCTTCTAAAACACTTAAAGACTCTTTTACATCTATTTGACATCCACCTGCTGCTTCGTGACCACCACCGCCATATTTAAGCATTAGTTCACCAACATTTGTTTTTGAAGTTTTATTTATTATTGATTTTCCAACACTAAAAGCCACTTTTTCTTTATCTTTTGCCCACATTATATGTATTGAAATATTTTGTTTTGGATTCATGGCATAAATCATAAATCTATTTCCAGGATAAATTATTTCTTCATATCTATAATCTATTATTAATATATTATCTTTTATTGTTGTTACTTTATTTAATTGTTCTTTAAATTCATTTTCATATTTAAAATATAATTCAACTCTTTCTTTTATATCAGGAAGTTCAAGTATTTGGTCAATATTATGTTTTGCACAATATTTAATTAAATCCATCATAAGCTGATAATTTGAGATTCTAAACTCTTTAAATCGTCCAAGTCCTGTTCTTGAATCCATTAAGAAACTCAACAATGCCCAAGCTCTTGGATTTAAAATATCATCTTCAATAAAATCAGCACTATCTGCTTTATTTGCTCCATTCATCATACTTGTAAAATATCCGGGAAATACACTATCACCATCATAATAATCATAAACAACTTGTGCAGCACTTGGTGCATCTGAATTTATTATGTGATTGTCTTTTTTTTCATTTCTTAATGTTTCAGAATAATGGTGATCAAAAGCTAAATAAACACCATTAACATAAGGAAGATTTGTAGTAATATCATTTGGAGTAACAGCTATTTTTCCATCTTGCATATCTTTTGGATGAACAAATATAATCTCATCAATAATGTCTAAATATGTAAGTAAAGTTCCGCATACTAAACCATCCATATCACTTCTTGTGATTAATCTATATTTTTTATTCATATTATCATCCAATTTTTTGGATTTATATTAGCATAGAAAAAGTTAATTGTATTTTAATAATTATTATTTTGTTAAAAAGAGATAAAGGAAGCGATGCTTCCTTTATTATTTATTTATATATTTAGTGATTAAATCACCCATAGCAGTAGTATTTAAAACTTCTTTAGCATCAAAAGAAGCTAAATCTTTTGTTCTATATCCATCTTTTAAAACAGCTTTTATTGAATCTTCAATTAAATCTGCTGCTTTAATTTCATTTAAAGAATATCTTAGCATCATAGCAGCACTTAAAATTGTTGCTATTGGATTTGCTATTCCCATTCCTGCTATATCAGGTGCTGATCCATGAATTGGTTCATAAATCGCTGTTTTATCTCCTGTTGAAGCTGATGGCAATAATCCAATTGAACCTACTACCATTGAAGCTGTATCAGAAAGAATATCTCCAAAGATATTTCCAGTTACAATAACATCAAATTGTTTTGGGTTTCTTACAAGTTGCATAGCTGCATTATCAACATACATATGTGAAAGAGTTACATCTGGATAATCTTTTGATAATTCATTCATAGTATCTCTCCAAAGTTGAGAAACTTCTAATACATTTGCTTTATCAACTGAACAAACTCTTTTATCTCTTTTTCTTGCTAATTCAAATGCTTGTTTACCAATTCTTACAATTTCTGGTTTTGTATAAACCATTGTATTATAAGCTTTAAATCCATCATTTGCACGAGGTTGTCCAAAGTAAATTCCACCAATTAATTCTCTTACAACCATAATATCACAACCTTTGATTACCTCAGGTTTTAGTGTTGATGCATTAACTAATTCATCATAAACAATAGCAGGTCTAAGATTTGCATAAACACCCATCTCTTCTCTAAACTTTAAAAGTCCAGTTTCAGGTCTTAATTCTCTTGGAAGTGTATCCCATTTTTCTCCACCAATTGAACCAAATAAACAAGCATCAGAATCTAAAACACCTGTTATTGTTTCTTGTGGAAGAGGAACACCTGTTGTATCAATAGCAATTCCACCCATTAAATATTCTTTATAACTTAAAGTAAAATCACATTTTTTAGAAACTGCATTTAATACTTTTATTGCTTCATCTACGATTTCTGGACCTATTCCATCACCTTTGATTACTGATATTTTGTAGTTGTTCATTATTTATCTCCTCTTCCCATTTCAGCTTTTGCATAATTTATTAATCCACCAGCAGCAATTAATTCTTGCATAAATGGAGGAATTGCAATAAAATCATAAGTTTTATTTGTAGTATTATTAGTAATTTTTCCATTATCTAAATCAATAGAAATTTCTTCACCTTCTTTTATTTCCAAAGATTCTGGTAATTCAAAAATTGGTAAACCCATATTAAAAGCATTTCTATAAAAAATTCTAGCAAATGATGGAGCAACAACGGCAGCCACTCCAGCAGCTTTTAGAGCAATAGGAGCGTGTTCTCTACTTGAACCACATCCAAAATTTTCACCCGCAACTATAATATCGCCTCTTTGTAACTTTTTAGGAAAGTCAGGATCTGCATCTTCCATAACATATTTTGCTAAATGTTCAGGATCTGAACTATTTAAATATCTCGCTGCAATAATAACATCTGTATCTATGTTAGCGCCAAAATTCCATACTTTTCCAGTAATTTTATTCATATTATATGTCCTTGAATTTAATAAATTTTAAAATTCATTAAATAAATATTTTCAAAAAAAATGCATTTTAGCTAATTTTTTAGTAATTTTTGTTTAAATATTTCTTTTTTAATCAATTATTTAACTACTTTGGGTATAATATCCAACCATCTTAGAGAGAGGATTCCCTAAAATCATGAGTGTAAAAGATATAAATAAAACTATTGAGCAATTAGTAAAAGAGTACAAAGAATCAGTACTTACTTACGAAAAAATCATTAAAATCTTTCCTAAAGCACCTTCTGGTCCAAACATTAAAAAACTTTTAGCATTGATTCAGTTATATAATGTAACTGTAATTAGTTCTCAAGAACAAGCAAAAAGAATGAATGCTGAAGAAGCTAAAAAAAGAAAAGAATTAAGAGAAAAATTAATAGAAAATGAAGACGATGTATACGATTTATTGAAGAATAAAGAGTTACTTGAATGGTCAAGATCAGATTCTCCTGTTAGAATGTATTTAAGAGAAATGGGACAAATTCCATTACTTACTAAAGAAGAAGAGATAGAAATCTCTAAAAGAATTGAAATGGGTGAAGATATTATTCTTGATGCTATTTGTTATGTACCTTACTTAATAGATTTCATTTTAGAATATAAAGAACCATTAGTAAATAGAGAAAGAAAAGTAAAAGAACTATTTAGAAATTTTGATGATGATTCTGAAAATGAAAATGAAGAAGAAGAAATCGAAGACGAAATTATTGAAGAAGAAGATTCTGAATCTTCAAATGATGATGAAGATAGTGAAAAAACTAGTGCTAAAAAGTTAAAAAAACTTGATAAAAGAGCGCAAACTATTATTGAAGCATTTAAAATATTAGAAAAAGCAAAAAAAGATTGGCTTAAATTTGCTGCAAAAGAAACTGCAAAATCAGATGATGAAACAGATCAAATGACTTTTAATTTAGCAGTTGCATTCAAAAAAAGAATTTTAAAAGAGGCTCTTTTAGATCTAGGACCTACTTCTAAATTAATTACAGAAATTGTAAAAGCAATGGAAACAGCTTTAAAATCTGATACAGGTTTTGATGGTGAATTAAAAAGATTAGAGTACAAATTACCTTTATTTAATGAAACTTTATTAAAAAATCATAAAAAGATTTTAGATAATATTGTGAATTTAACAAAAGCACAAATTACATCTATGGTTCCAGAAGCAACTATGGTTTCTTCTTATATGGAAATTAAAAAACTTTTCCAAACAAAAGAAGCTTCTAAAGGTGGATTTGACTTAGCACCTGAGGAATTAAAAGATGTTCTTGAACAAATTAAAAGAGGTAAACAAATAACTGATACTTCTAAAACAAGAATGGCAAAATCAAATCTTAGACTTGTTGTATCTATTGCAAAAAGATACACAAATAGAGGTTTACCATTCCTTGACTTAATTCAAGAAGGAAATATTGGTCTTATGAAGGCTGTTGATAAATTTGAGTATAAAAAAGGTTATAAATTCTCTACTTATGCAACATGGTGGATTAGACAAGCAATTTCTAGAGCAATTGCCGATCAAGCAAGAACTATTAGAATTCCTATTCATATGATTGAAACTATTAATAGAATCAATAAAATCATTAGAAAAGGTATTCAAGAAAATGGTAAAGAGCCTGATGTTGATGAAATCGCAAAAGAAGTTGGATTACCTGTTGATAAAGTTAAACAAGTAATTAAAATTACAAAAGAACCTGTATCTCTTGAAGCTCCTATTGGAAGCGACGATGATGGTAAATTTGGAGATTTTGTTCCTGATGAAAAAGCTCCAACACCTGTTGATAATATTATGAAAGAAGATTTACAAAATCAAATTGATCAAATACTAGGACAACTAAACGAAAGAGAACAAGCAGTTATTAGAATGAGATTTGGTCTTATGGAAGATGCAAGTGATAGAACACTAGAAGAGATTGGAAAAGAACTTTCTGTAACAAGAGAAAGAGTTAGACAAATCGAATCAAGTGCTATTAAAAAACTTAAGCATCCAAAAGTAGGTAAAAATCTTAAAAATTATGTAGAAAGTTAATTAAATGAGTTTTTTTGAAGAGTGGGTCGAATTAGATTTAAATCCTATTTTATCTTTTTCATCTAGCTCAAAAATAATTTATTCAAATTCAGAAGCTCAATTTTTGTTAAATAGAATTAAACAAAAAGAGCTTTTTGATTTAGCGTTAACATATGCTCCAAAAACTTTTGGAGCATTAACCTCTTATATTGATTTAACAATTAAAAACTATATATTTTACGCAATAACAGTTAGCTATGAGAATGAAGATGAAATTCATATGAAACTTTATAAAAGTGCTATGGTAAAAAAAGAATCTAAACTTAATATTAAAAACATCAATACAACAAATATCTTTACTTTAGTTGATTTAGCGATTTCTACAAGCAAAATAAAAAATGAAATTAATTTCATAAAAAATTATGATCCGTCTATTCCTGAGTTTAAATTGGATGCAAGTTCATTCATAAAGACATTAAATAGTGTTTTTGAAGTTTTTAAAAATAAAAATAATGTAACTTGCTCAATTTTATTAAAAATTGGAGAGTACATTAAAATTGATAACATAAAATATTCTTTAATAAGTGTTGAAATTGTAGCAAATGAAAAAAGTGATTTTTCATCATTAAATATAAGAGAGACTAATTCTTTTATTCTAACTTATGATGATTCTAAAGTAACTATTGATTTACCTTTAATTCTTTAAATTTTCAAAGCTTTTTCTCAAGAAGCTTTGAAAATAAAATTCCAATTGGAACTATTCCTAATCCTATAATAAATGCAATTGGTAAAAAAATCTTATTATTATTTAAAGCAAAAAAACCAAATATTAAGATTCCATAACCTAAAATTCTATAAATTGATAAAAATCCACTTGCTGAAAAAAGAGTATTTTTAAAAGAATTTCTTTTTATCTTTGATTTTTCATCATTTAAAATCTCTTTTATCTTTTCAGTAGTTAACTCATTTTCTGGTATCTCATCATATTGCGTATATAAATCATATGGATCATCTATTTCATCGATTTTATCTCTATCATTACCTTCATTTATTTGAGTTAAATCAAGATTTGACAATCTATTTTGGATATTTTTTCGATAAGATAAAAAAGAAGCAACAACAATAAATAAAGAAGATACAAAAGCAACTTGAGTATTTAATAGCCAAAATTTATTTTGAAAAAATAAAGAGTAAAAAATAATACAAAAGTCTAAAAGAATAAAGACCTTTGCAAATTTCAAAATTTCTGGATTAATCTTCATCATCATCTTTATCAAAAGATTTATCTCCATGTTTTGCTCTATAAGCATATCTTGGATCATTTTCCATACCCTCATACACTTTTTGAGCTCTTTTATACGCTCTATAAACATTTACAATTGCGGCTGCAATTCCCCATGCAATACCAAGCCATAAAGTCCATGTATATCCAGTTAATTGCTTTAAACCATAACCAATACCAAAACCTATGATAATAGCAGCAACGATAGAAATACCTAAAGATAAACTATCAAGAGCAACTATTTTATCTTGGTGTTTTGGTTTATTTGTATTGTTATCTTCCATTTAATAAACCAATTTTAATTTATAAAAGTACAACAATAATCTGTTATTTCTAATACTTTAATATCAAAACTACAATTTGCAGGAACTTCAAAAAATCCACCAGCATCAATAGTCTCCCAATTACTATCACCACAAGCTATTAATATTTCGACACGACCAGCAATAATTTCCATATGTTCTGCATCATTTGTACCAAAAGTGTATTCTCCTGGCATCATAATTCCTAATGTTTTTTTAACACCATTTTCATCTATAAAACTTCTACTTGTAACATTTCCATCAAAATAGATATTTGCTTTTTTTGTTAATTCTACATTTTTAATTGTTGGCATTTTTTTATTTCCTTTTTATTTATAAATTTTTCATAATTTGGTTAGCTGCATTAATACAAGCATCAATATCTTCATTTGTAATTTTTGTACAAATAAAGCCTGTTTCATATTGCGAACAAGCAAAATAAAACCCTTTTTTTAGCATTTCATGATGAAATGTTGCAAATCTTTTGAAATCACAAAAACCTACTTCTTTGAAATTTTTAGGTTCTTTTTCACAAAAAAAGAAACCAAACATACTTCCTCTTGTATTAACTTGTAAAGGAATATTATTTTCATTTGCAACTCTTTTTAAACCATTTACAAGTCTTAAAGCTTTGACACTTAAATCATCATATATTTCTGGATTAGCTTTTAATTTTCGTAAACTAACTAATCCTGCAGCCATTGCAACTGGATTCCCACTTAAAGTTCCTGCTTGATAAACAGTTCCATCAGGACTTAAATATCCCATTATTCTTTTATTTGAAGCAAAAGCACCAACAGGCATTCCAGCACCAATTACTTTTCCAAAAGTAATTATGTCAGCTTTTGTTTTTGAAATTCCACTTGCACCTTTTAATGAAGCTCTAAAACCTGACATTACTTCATCAAAAATCAATAAAGCATTATTTGCATCACAAAGTTCTCTACAAGCTTTTAAAAACTCTTCATCTGCTGGAACTAAACCCATATTTCCAGCAATCGGTTCAATAATAATACAAGCAATATCGCTACTATCAGTAAAACATTTTTTTAAATTTTCAATATTATTATATTCACACAATAATGTATGTTTTGTTAAATCAGCTGGAACTCCTGGACTACTTGGGCTTCCAAAAGTTGCCATTCCAGAACCTGCTTGAACTAAAAGTGAATCTGAGTGACCATGATAACAACCCTCAAATTTTACAATATCATTTTTTCCTGTAACTCCCCTTGCAAGTCTAATCGCACTCATTACAGCTTCAGTTCCAGAGCTTACAAATCTTACTTTATCAATATTTTCAAACATCTCAACAATTTCATTTGCTAGTTGTGTTTCAAGAACGGTAGGAGCTCCAAAAGATAAACCTTTTTTTGCTGTTTCAATTACTGCATTTTCAATATCTTTATCACAATGACCAAAAATAAGCGGTCCCCAACTTTGTACAAAATCTAAATACTTATTTCCATCTATATCGAATAAATAAGCACCCTCACCTTTTTCTATAAAAGGTGGAGTTCCTCCAACACTTTTAAAAGCCCGAACAGGTGAATCAACTCCACCTGGAATTACTTCACAAGCTTCTTCATAAGCTTTTATTGATTTATTAAACATTCTATATTCCTATTAATCATTTATTAGTGTAATTGTACTATAATCGCGCTATGAAAATTATTATCCTAGCCTTTATTATTTCAATATCTTTGCATTTTTTTCTATTTAAGAAATATAATACTGATGAATTTAAAAAAAACCATCAAATTAAAGAAGAAGTTGTAAAAAAATCTGATGTAAAGTTTGTAAAACTAAAAAAAGAAGAACCTATTGTAAATAAAATAATAGAAGAAAAAATTGAGCCAATTATTGAGAAAAAAGCTGAACTTCCAAAAATTAAAAAAGATGTAGTAAAAAAAGAGATTCAGAAAAAAGTTGAAAATAATAAAAAAATAGATTTTGAGAAATCAAAAGAATTACAAAAAAAAATAATAAATGAACAAATTGTAAATAATAAACAATCTCTCCAAGATAAAACATTAGAAGATTTTTTATCTCAAAAACAACCTGTAAATAAAGAAATTCTAAATGAACTTCAAAAATTATATGGAGAAGAATATGATAAATTTACAAAAGTTCAAAAAGCATATTTAGAAAAAAATTTAAACAATTTTCAAAGTATTACACAAAGAGTTTTAAATAGATTAGGTTATCCACCACTTGCTGCAAAGCTTAGAATTGGTGGAGTAAATGTTATAGAATTTATGTTTCATCCAGATGGAAGTATTACAGGTTTAAGAGTAATAGATTCCTCTGGATACGCTGTTTTAGATGATTATTCATTGGAATTAATAGAGATTGCATATAAAGATTATCCAAAACCTCAAACTGCAACAAAACTAAGATTCAATGTACAATATAGATTATATTAAGGAAAAAAATGTCGACAAATAAAAACTATTTTTATAAACTAATAAGTGGAGAAACTTCTTTAGTTGTTGTTTTTTGGTTCTGGTTTATTTTTTTATCATTTTTAATTGAAGTTTTTTTTGAAATGTTTTTTATGCAAACAAAATATGCACAAAATAAAGAAAATTATTTAGAATTCTTTTTATATTTTATTATTTTAATTTATTCAATTTTAATATTTTCAGCTATTTTTAGAACAGCTAATAAATATAAAGGTTCAAGAATTTGGTCATTTTTTTCAAAGGCTTTAGTAAGTATTAATTTATTATTTTCTATAAATTTCTTCATTGAGGTTAGCAAATTTTACTTTTTTGAAGATTATGCTTTAGAAAAGGAAATTGAAAGTTTTAAAGATAAACTACCAATTCAAATAGATATGAATAGTACTTTAATCGACATCTATAAAAAAGATAAAACAATTTATTATAAATACCAACTTCATGAAGTTTTTTTAGATGATAAAAATCTAAAAAATAAATTTAAAAAACAAATTCAAGACTCATTATGTGAAGATAGAAGTACTGTTGATTTATTAAAACGAGAATATATTTTGAATTATATGTATGTTGGTAAAAAACAAGAAGAAATAGTTGAAATTAAAACTGATAAAAAAGCTTGTGGTGATTCAATTGACGATTTAGAAATCTTAAATAATGTTTTAGAAAAACAAGGGATGATTTAACTCCCTTGTTATAACTTTCTTTCATAATTATATAAATTCATATACCTAAATGCTAATAGATTTTCCAAAATAGCAAATGTAACTATAAAATTAATAAATGAACTTCCACCATAAGAGAATAATGGTAAAGGAAGCCCAACAACAGGAGCAAAACCTATAACCATCAAAATATTTACACTCATATTAAAAAAGATTAAAAGTCCTAAACCTGATGCAAAAACTCTAATCATATAATCATCTTTAAAATAATAATTCATACTGAGTAAATGAATAATAATTAATGTATATAAAAATATTAATCCAATTGCACCAAGAAATCCATGTCTTTCAACAAAATATGCAAAAATAAAGTCGCTTGTTGCAATTGGTAAAAATTTCAATTGAGTTTGAGTTGCATCTTCACTTTGTTTTCCTGTTAAGCCACCTGAACCAATCGCAATAATAGATTGTTGAACATGATAACTTGGTTCTTCTGAAACAAAATCAGTAATTCTTTTTTTCTGATAATCTTTTATTAAATAAGTATAAATAAAAGGTGATGATATTCCTATTACAATAAGTATAGTTGCCCATATTTTCCAATTTATACCAATAATAAATAAAACACCATAACCTACTAAAAGTAAAATCATTGCCGTTCCTAAATCAGGTTCTTTAGCAATTAATATAAATGGTAATAAAATATATACTGAAAAATAAAGAAAATCAGATAAACCATAACCACCTTTTGGTGGTGGTTTGTGATAAATTAAATATCCAAGCATCAAAATGAATACAGGCTTTATTAATTCTGAGGGCTGAATCGTTGTATTTAAAAAAGGTATAGGCAACCATCTTGTAGCACCTAATTTTGAAATACCTAAAAATTCGACAGCAATCAATAATATAATACCCAACCAATATAAAGTTGGTATAACTCTGATTTTTCTTCTAATAGGTAAAATAAAAACTATAAGAAATATAAAAATAGAAATTACATAATATACTAGTTGTTTATTAGCTAATCTTTCGTTTGTTTCACCAATTAAATGGTATGATATAAATATCAAAGGTAAAATAAATATTATTAACAAATAATCAAAATGGGAAATAATTCTTTTATCAAATAAACGCATAGTGAAAGAGTATCTAAATATGGATAAAAATTTTATTGTTTTTGAAACAAATAGATTAGATAAATTTCTAGCATCACAAATTGATGCTTCAAGAAATCAAATAGAACAATTAATTAAAAAAGAGTATGTAAAAGTAGATGGAAAAGTAGTAAGTAAAACTGGTCTTAAATTAAAAGAAAATCAAAATATCGAAGTTCATTTCCCAGAAGCTGAACTAAATCCTAAAAAAGATGAAAATTTTGTAAAAGAGTCTTTAAAAGATAAAAATGTACAGATTATTTATGAAGATAATGATATTTTAGTTATAAATAAACCTTATAATTTAACAGTTCATGATGCACCAAGTGTAAAAGATGCAACTTTAGTCGATTGGTTAAAACTAAATAATATCTCATTATCAACTCTAAGTGGTGAAGAAAGACACGGAATTGTTCATAGATTAGACAAAGGAACAAGTGGTGTTATGGTTGTTGCAAAAACAAATCAAGCCCATGTTGGATTATCAAAACAATTAGAAGATAAAACTATGGGAAGATATTATTTAGCAATAATTGATATGCCATTAAAAGATAATATTATTATTGATAAACCAATAGCTAGAAATTCAAATAATAGATTAAAAATGTCAATTGAAGAAAATGGAAGATTTGCAAAATCTGCATTTAATAAAATTTCATTAAATGATAAAGAAAATTTTGAATTAATTGCTGCAAAATTATTTACCGGAAGAACTCATCAAATTAGAGTTCACTTAAGTTCGATAAATAGGCATATATTAGGTGATAATTTATATGGTTTTAAGGGCGAATTAAATAAAATAAATAGATTTTATTTGCATGCTTATTATCTTTATTTAACTCATCCTATGACAAATAAGCAAATGAGTTTCAAAGCAAATTTACCAAATGATATGGATGAATTCCTAAATATTAATTTTCAAAAGGAGAATATAAATGACAAACTTAATGAAAACGACATCGTTAGCAACTTTAATACTTTTATTTAGTGGTTGTACAAATATCATTGATAACTTCAATGCTCCAACAAAACCAAGAGTAGATAATTCTATTGAAGTAGTAAATTATGATTCTATAAAATCTATTCCCGATATGGCAAATATTGGATTTGAATGGGAAAAAGTAAATGACTCAAGAGTTATTGGTTACAATTTTTATAGAACAGAATTAGATAAAGGTTCAAATGAGTTAAAACTTGTAAAAACGATGGATAATAAATATGCAACTCATTATGTGGATAAAGGACTAGAGCCAAAAACTAGATATGCTTATCAAATATCTTCAATAACAGCCGATGGTATTGAATCAAAAACAACTGATGCATATATTGTTCAAACTCTTCCTAGAATTGTCCCTGTTGAATTTATACAAGCAATCTCAAATTTACCGAAAAGTGTAAAATTAATTTGGAGACCACATACAGATACAAGAGTTGGTTATTATAGAATTGAAAAATATAATACTCTTTTAAATGAATGGATACTTTTAAAAACAATTAAAGAAAGACTTCAAGTTGAATATTTAGATACTGGATTAGATGACAATACTAGCTATAAATATAGAATTAAAGCATTTAGTTTTGATGATGTAGAAGCAGCTCCTAGTAAAGTTGTTATAGGAAAAACAAAACCTTTACCAGCTAATGTTAGTAATATTCAAACAACAAATAATCAAGCTAAAAGAATTACAATAAGTTGGAATGCATCTAGTACAAGTGATGTTGTAAAATATGCAATATATAGAAGTTCATTTAGTATGTTAGGTTATTCAAAAATAAAAGAAGTTAATGCTGATACTTTACAATATACAGATACTACTGAAGATAGTGGAAAAGCTTATTATTATAAAATTGTAGCAATAGATAAAGATGGTCTTGAAAATTATTCAAACTCTGTTCAAGGTATGAGTTTTAATTCTATTTCTAATCCAACTTCAAATTTAGCAAAAATTGAACTAAACCAAAATTATTATAACTAAGAAGATAAATGCCACATATAGTATTTGAAAAAAAAGAATTAATAACTATTCCATCACAAAAAGATGGAGTAGATTTTAAGTTTATTGCAAAATCTTACAATTTTACACAAAAAATTAGAAAAATTGAATATAGAATTGCTTTAGAAAATGAAAGTAAAGAGTTTTTATTATCACTTAAACCAAAAAATGATGATTTTATGATTAAAGCCGATAAAGTCACAAGATTATCTCCTGTTACCTTAGTAAAAAATGCATTAAATGCCTATGTAAATTTAAATAATGCAAAAGTATTATTCTCAAATACACATAACCTAAAAGTAAAAGAAGAAGCAAAAAATGAATATCTAAAAGATATTAACTATTTTGTTGATGATTTTACTACAGATAAAGAAATTCAAATAGAGATTGGTTTTGGAAGTGGAAGACATCTTTTACATCAAGCAAAAACAAATCCAAATATACAGTTTATTGGTCTTGAAATTCATTATCCATCAATTGAACAATTATTAAAACAACTTGAACTTCAAAATATTACAAATGTTTTAGTTGTAAATTATGATGCAAGACTTTTTATGGAGTTTATTGAATCAAATAAAGTTGGGAAAATATTTGTGCATTTCCCTGTTCCTTGGGACAAAAAACCACATAGAAGAATCTACTCAAATGAGTTTGTAAATGAAGCTTTAAGAGTTTTAAAAGTTTCTGGAACATTAGAATTACGAACAGATAGTAGAAAATATTTTGATTTTTGTACGGAAGTTCTTACAAATCTGCCTAAAGGAAAAATTACTATTGATATAAATAAAGATTTAGCAGTATCAAGTAAATATGAAGATAGATGGAAAAAACAAGGTAAGAATATTTATGATGTAGTTTTAGAAGCACAAAATATCGATGAAAGTATCAATTTAAATTTTGATTTTTCTTTTGATTTTAAAATTGATTTTAATAAAACTTTAACAATGATTCCAACAAAATCACTAATTGAAAAAGATTATTTTATTCATATTGAAGAGCTTTACATAGTTGAAAACTCTCAAAATTCGGGACTTATAAAATTAACAATGGGAAATTTTGACAGACCTGTAACAAAATATCTTTATGTAAATGAGGGAAATATTTCTTATTATCAAGGAAATCCTCTTCCTACAAGTTCAAATATAAATGCCCATGAAAAGTTAAAAGAGATTTTAAGTAGATGATAGAAGCTAAGAATATTTATCTTTCATATGATGATAATAAATATGTCATAAAAAAAGGGAATTTTTCTATAAAACCAAAGGAATTTATTTTTATAGGTGGAAATTCTGGAAGTGGTAAATCAACACTTTTAAAATCATTTTATGGAGATATTCCTTTAAAACACGGAAGTCTTAAAATAGATAACCAAGAAGTTTTTGGTATAAGAGGAAAAAGATTAAGAATTTTAAGAAAAGATATTGGTATTATTTTTCAAGATTATAAACTAATAAATGAATATACTATTGAAGAAAATATTATGATTCCTCTTAAAATAAATGGCTATTCTGATGAAATATCAAAAGATCAAGCTAACAAACTTTTAGCTCATGTAAGACTTGCTCACAGAGCTGGTTATTATCCAAATGAACTAAGTGGTGGAGAACAACAAAGAGTTGCCGTTGCAAGAGCATTAGCCCATAATCCAAAAATAATAATAGCTGATGAACCAACAGGAAATCTTGATGATTTTTCAGCTGAAGTTGTATGGAATTTGTTAAAAGGTGCAAATGAGCAGTTGGGAATTACTATTGTTGTAGTAACTCATAGAGTTCCTAAAAATCTCGGAATTAAGTTTAGACAATTATCTATTGAGGATGGAATTATTTATGAAGTTTCTTAAGAATGTATTTGCTTTTTTAATTCCTTTACTTTCTATGTTAATTACTTTTTCTATGTTTTTATTGATAAACAATGTGGTTGATAATTACAAATCAAAAATATCAAGAGACTATTCTATTATTATAGTTACAATTAATCCTTTAGAGAAAAATGCCATTAAAGAATTAGCTGGTATAAAAGTAGAAAAAATACAAAACCTACCAAATGATAAAATTATTTCGAGCATACAATCTACTTTATCAGAAACTTCAATTGACTTATTAAAACAAAGACTTCCAAATTTTTATCAAATTTATTTAGAAATATTTCCAACTAGCAGTGAACTTGAAGATATAAAACAGACTTTATTACAAAATAAAAATGTAAAAAAAGTTGAAGTTTTTTATAAAAATCATAATCAAATATATTTATTATTACTTTTATTAAATAGTGTTTCTTTTATTCTATTTTTTATTATTACTATTTTTGCAATAATTATTATTGCAAAACAAATAAAACTTTGGTTCCATGAACATAGTGTGAAAATATCCATTTTAAGGCTTCATGGAGCTTCTATTTTATATAGTGCTTCATCAATATTAAATTATGCTTTGATTAGCTCTTTATTGTCATTTTTGATTTCTGCTGGATTTTTATATTATGTTTCTCATAATATGACAGTTTTATTTCCACTAGAATTACATGAAATTGTTGATATTGATATAAATATATTTGTTGAACTTATGAAAATATTCTTATTATCATTTTGTATCTCTATATTTACAATATTTGGAGTATTATTAAAATACAAGATAAATAATGATTAAACTATTTCTTTTATTGATAATATTATCATTAAATACTATTTTTGCCGCATCTAATATCGACAAAAAAATACAAACTAATACTGAAAAACTTAATTCAAGCGATGATAAAAAAGAGAATGCAAGTCTAAAAATAAAAGAATTAGCAGAAAAAATTGAAAGTCAAAACTCGAATATTACAACTCTTGAAAAAGATATAAATCAAATAAATTCAGATATTACAGAGCATCAAAAACTTTTAGAAGATGCAAAATATAAATTAAGTGATTTAAACTCTAAATCTACTGAATTAATTAGAGAAAAAACCAGCCATGAAGAACAAATTGTTGATACAATAATTGAAGAATTTTCTATTTCAATTGCTCTAAAACTGGCATCAGAAGATACATTACAAGAGTTAATTGATAATGAAATTTATACTTTATTATCACAATATTCAAAAGAAAAAGTTTCAAAATTAAACACAAATTATAGTGCATTATCTACAAATACAAAAAATAATCAGAAAGATATAGAAAAAATAGCTTCTTATATTGAAGATAGACAAAAAACAAAAAACAAATTAACAATTTTAAAGGAAAAACATTCAAGTTCACTTATCAGTTTAGAAGAACAACATAAATCTTATCAAGAAGAGTTAAATAAAGTTGCAAAAGAACAAGAATCATTAAAAAATCTTCTTTCTGAATTAAATATTTTAAAAGAAGAAGAGACAAAAAAAGCTCAAGCTAGAGCTGAAAATGAAGCAGAAGATAAAAGAAGAAAACTACAAGAACTTTTAGCACAAAAAAAAGCTACTAATCAAAAAGTTACAGAAGAAGAATCATCTTCTGCACCTTTAGATGATGATGTAGTTCAAACAGCTGATGTTAGAAATCAAAGATACGCAAAAAATCTAAATCTTGATGTTAAAAAAATAGGTTCTTCAACTGATGGTATTCAAATAATAAAATATAAAGGTGAAAAAACTATTGCTCCTTTAAAATCATTTAAAGTAGTAAAAAACTTCGGAACTTACTATGATCCTGTTTATAAAATAAAATTATTTAATGAATCAATTGTTTTAAAAAGTGATGAACCAAAGGCAAAAGTTGTTTCTGTTTTAAATGGAAAAGTTGTTTATGCAAAAAAAAATGCTGGAATGTTAGCTAATGTAGTTATTATTCAACATGAAGGTGGACTTCATACAATTTATTCTCATTTAGATGAAATTTCACCAACATTAGTTGTTGGAAAATGGATAAAACAAGGTTATGTTGTAGGACGAGTAGATGATAGTTTAATGTTTCAAGCAACAAAAGATTCATCTCATATAGACCCAAAAGATTTGTTTAAAATATGAGACTTTTTATAGATGGAGATGCTTTCCCAAATCTTTTAAAACCTATAATTTTAAGAGCTATTGAAAAACAAAAAATAGATACTATTGTAATTGCTAATAAAAGAATAAATATAGGTGATTCTAATCACATACAATATATAATTGTAAATCAAGGTGCAGATGAAGCTGATGACAAAATTGTTGAAATGTTAGAAGAAAATGATTTGGTAATTACAGCAGATATTCCTCTTGCAAATAGAACAATTGAAAAAAATGCCCATGCAATAGATCATAGAGGTGCTATGTACACACAAGATAATATTAAACAATATCTGGCAATTAGAAATTTAATGCAAGATATAAGAGATAGTGGAGAAATGACAAAAGGACCAGCTGCTTTTTCTCAAAAAGACGCTCAACAGTTTGCAAATTCACTTAACAGTTTTTTACAAAAATATAATAAAAATTAAGGATTTACCATCATTTTAATAGACCAATCAACAAAAAATCAATTTAGAATTTTTTGCCAAGAAAATAAAATCACAGATATGGAAATAGCAGTTAAATACTTCATTGTATTTGGTGGATTAAATATCAAAATAGATACAACAAAACCTTTACTTGAGTTAATAGAAAAACATATTCTAAATGATTATACAAATCTTAAATATGAGATTACAACAATATGTGGAGGATACAAAGTAGACCAAGCTATTTTAACAGGAATTGCCCAAGGTGATAGAAGAACAACAACCTCTTTTAAAAGAGCCTTTGTAAGTTTTGAAGAAGGAAATAGATGTGTTGAAAAAATAATTGATAGAGGAATTATTGAAATTGAATCTTCACAGCATCATTTAGCAAAAAAAAGAGGTGATGATAAAATTGCAAAAAAACTTCTTTTTACGGCTCCATTTTTAAGATTTTGGTTTGCTTTTGTTTCTCCTATTTATAAAGGAATTAAAGAAAAAAATTATAAAGAATTTTTTGAATTATATGAAAATAAAGAAGCCGAATTTGGTAATTTTATTTTTGAAGAACTTGCTATGGAATATATAAGAGATGCCTTTGCGCAAGACCCTGTTAAACAATTTGGTAGATATTGGGATGAAAAAATCGAAATAGATTTAGTTGCAAAAACAACATCAGGGAAAATCATCGCAGGAAATTGTAAATATATAAATTCAAAACTTAAAAAAAATGAATTAAACAAACTAAAAGAAGATTGCAAATCAATAGATTTAAATGTAGATATTTTTGTAATATTTAGTAAAAATGGATTCTCAAATGAGTTAAAATCACAAAAAAGTGAAACCCTCAAACTATTTACACCTAAAAGTTTTAAGCTATTACTAGCTTAAAACTACTAGATTAAGCTTCGTTCATTCTTTTTTCAAACTCTTTATTCATCTCATCTAATTTTGTTTGAGATATTTCAAGGGCTGAAAATTTTGTTTCAATATCTTTTTCATATTTATTAATATTTTTTAAAAGCTCAAGAGATGAATTATTATCCCCTTTATTTGTAGCTTTTGTTAATTCATTTTGGTCATGGTCAAGTAATTCTTCAAGTTTTGAGATTTCAGCTTCTAACTTTTCAACCTCTTTTTTTAGTGGCGATGTTGCTTTAGATTTTTCTGCAACAATTAAAGCTCTAAGTTTTTTACTCTCTTTTTTATTTACTTTAATAGTTTTTTCTTTTTTTACTTCAACAACATCATCATCCCAACCAATTTTTTCTAAAAACTCATCATAAGTTCCCTCAAAACATACGGCTTCATCATTTGCAAATACAATCAATCTATCACAAACCGCTCTTAACAATTCTTCACTATGTGTTACGATTATACTTGAACCCTCAAAGGCTTTTATAGCTTTTGTTAAAGCTACAATGGAATCCATATCAAGGTGATTTGTAGGCTCATCAAGAAATAATATATTTACATCTTTTGCAATAATTTTTCCGAGCATTACCCTAGATTTTTCTCCCCCTGATAATAAAGAAATTTTCTTCTTCGCATTATCTCCTGAGAACATCATTAAACCACAAATACTTCTAATCACTGATTCTGGTAATTTTGTATTTGTTGAGTGAATTTCATCCATAATTGTGCTATTTTTATTTAAGTGTGAAATATTTGTTTGACCAAAGTGACCAAAAACCGCACTTCCATGATAATCAATTGTTCCACTTAATGCTGTTAAATCATTTGCGATTACATTTAATAAAGTTGATTTTCCTTTACCATTCTTCCCGATGATCCCAAGTGTTTCACCTTTTTGAAGAGCAAATGAAATATCTTTAAATAAAATATTATCTTTTGTATATCCAAAACTTACATCTTTTACTTCAAGTAAAAATTTAGCAGGAGTATCTTTAAAATTAAAATCAAATTTTAAAGTTGTGTCATATCCAATATCTTCTAAAACATCCATTTTTTCAAGGATTTTTACTTTTGATTGTGCAAGTGCTGCAGTTGAAGCACGAGCTTTGTTTTTTGAAATAAAATCTTCAAGCTCTTTGATTTTTTTGTCTTGTGCAATTTTTTGTTTTTCATGATGTTCTTCATTACTTGCTAATTGCTCATAAAACTTCTCAGTTCCACCTGCAATCATATAAGCATTTCTTCTTATAATTCCCATTGTATGAGTACAAACACTATCCATAAAATCTCTATCGTGAGTAATTAGTATTACTTCACCATCAAAATTTTTAAGAAAAGCTTTTAACCATCTAATAGATAAAATATCCAAGTAGTTTGTTGGCTCATCAAGTAAAAGCATATTTGGTTCAGTTAATAAAAGTTTTGCAAGATTTATTCTAATTTGATAACCACCTGAAAATGATTTTGGTTCTTTTTCTAAATCTTCTTGCGAAAAACCTAATCCGTATAATATTTTTTCAACTTTATAAATACTAAATTTATCATCTTCTGCTAGTGCTAAAGCTGTTTCTTCAACTAAAGTTTTTTCAGTAAAATCAAAATATTGTTTTAATGCTCCGATTTTATAATTTCGTGGAATCATTACTTCCCCACCATCAGCTTGTTCTTCACCAAGAACTAACTTAAAAAGTGTAGATTTTCCACTACCATTTCGTCCTACTAAACCTATTTTATTTCCAGAATTTAGTCTTAAATTTAGCTCACTAAAAAGCTCATTTGGTCCATAGCTTTTTGATACATTTGAAAGTTCTATCATGTTTCTCTTTTATTGTGTGTTTTTGTATTTTTTGATTTGGGATTATACGATATATGTGGTTATATGTTGATTAGAGTAAAAATAAAAAAGGGTAAGAGAAAAACTTCTTACCCTTTTAACTATTTAAAATAAAAATTAATGTAAATCAGCGTTTAATTTAATTTCTCTTGTACTTCTCATAGCGATAGTTTGACCATTTGAAGAATTAACTCTAAAGTGAACTCCATTTACTCCTATAAAATCGCTTCCTTTCATAACTGTATTAATCTCTTTAGTTGGATTAATCTCTTTAAGTGCAGCAACTGCTTTTTCTGATAATGCTATTTTAGTTCCAGGTAAAATTGTAACACCTGCATCTAAAATACATCCATCACCAATTGCAGTTCCCGTACAAGAGTTTGCACCTAAAAGTGTGTTTTCACCAATAGAAACTGGCACTCCATCAGTTCCACTTAGTACTCCAAGAATTGAAGCCCCACCACCAACATCAGATCCAGCTCCAACAACTGCTGATGAAGAAATTCTTCCCTCAACCATTACAGCTCCTAAAGTTCCTGCATTAAAGTTAACATAAGCAGCACCTGGCATTACAGTTGTTCCTGCTGCTAATTGTGCTCCCATTCTTACTTTTGAAGTTTCTAAAATTCTTGTGTTATCAGCAGGAATAATATGTTGTAAAAATCTTGGGAATTTATCAACCATATCAATATTTGGATATTTACCTGAAAGTTTTAATACGATTTCATTTGCTCTTAACCAGTCAAGTTCAATTGGTTGATTTCCAACCCAAGCGCAGTTGTGTAATTTACCAAATGCTCCTGTTAAATTAAGACTTCTAAGTGCTGCTTTTCCAGTTGAAAGTGCATAAAGTTTTAAATATACAGCTTCTGTACTTTCAGGTGCAATATCATCAAAAATAAATACAACTCTATAATCTTCAGCGCTTAATCCTGAATCTATTGGAAGTGAAGCAAGTGTTGAGATAACTTGAACATTTTTATGTGCATCACCTTTAGCTTCTGGGATAAATGGTCTAAAAGCTTCAATGCAAGAAGTTAAAAAAGCATCAGAAATTTTGCATACTAATTCAGATTTAGAAGTATCTACATTTTCACCAGCTTCTTTTAATGCGTTTAATAATACTGCTGCACTTCCAAAATTTTCATTCCAATTTATTAAAGGGAAAGTTGCTTGTAATATTTTATCTTTGTTAATTTGTCCTCTATCAATTTTTGCAATACCAAATCCGATTGGGTTTTTGTACCATGATTGTGATTGAATATCATCAACTAATTGTTTGAATTCTTCTTTTGTATAAGCCATTGTTTCTCCTATTATTTTTGATTTATTTTACTACAAAGAAGACTAATTTTAGGTTAATTTAGTAAATTGTGTCCATATCTATTGAAGCATTTGGGCTTTGAATGCTATGTAATGTATTTAAAAGTGCTTTAATATTGTTTGAACGAACAAGTATTTCATATCGATATTTATTTGCCATTTTAAAAATTGGGCTTTGACCAAATCCTACAACTTCGATGTTTTTATTCTCTTTTAAAAGTTTTACAAAATAATCCATTTCATCTTTTATTTTAATTCCATTTGCATGAGAAAATGTAACTTTTGCCATTTTCAAAAATGGTGGATAAAGTTCTTGTCTAAATTCCAGTTCAGTTTCTAAAAACTCTTTGTAATTTGATTCATTTAAATAGTGATTAAAAAACTCTTCATTTTTTGTTTGAATTATAACTTCACCCTCACCTTTTCGTCCACTTCTTCCTGATATTTGAATAAGCAAAGATAAGGCTTTTTCTCTAGCTTTATATGAATTCATATTTAAAATAGAATCAATTCCTAAAACAACAGCTAATCGAACATTGTGATAATCGTGCCCTTTTGAGAGCATTTGCGTTCCAACTAAAATATCAATTTCACCTTTATTAAACTCATTTAATATGGTTTTTAATTGATTATTTGTTTTTATTTGGTCACGGTCAAATCTTTTTATTATCTTGTTTGGGAAAATTTCTTTTAATTCCTCTTCAATTTGAGCAGTTCCAACTCGTAAATTTTTGATAACTCCATTATGACAAGATGGACAAGAATCTGGAATTTGTTGAGTGTATCCACAATAATGGCATTTAAGTGCCAAATCATTTTTATGCAAACTCATAGAAACAGAGCAAAAAGGACACTCAACTGATTTTCCACAAGTTGTGCAAATTTGATATTTAAAGTTTGCTCTTGTTGGCAAAAATACAATTACTTGATTTCCACTTTCTATGGTTTTTGATATTTTATTTATAACTTTTAAAGATAAATTTGCTTCACTATCTTCAAAACTATAATGTTTTTTAGTTTGATGATAAGTTTCATCTAGTCTAAAAAAAGGTATTTTATAAAAAGAGCTAGAAGAAACCGTTGCACTTCCTAAAACAAGCTGAATATCAAATTTTTTTGCCATATAAATAGATAAATCTTTGGTATGAAATCTAGGTTTTGAATCACTTTTATAAGAGTCATCATGTTCTTCATCTACAACAATTACACCTAAATTTGAATAAGGTAAAAAAAGCGCTGACCTTGCACCTGCAATTAATCTTATACTTCCCTCTTGTAAGCCTTTTAAAATCTCTTCTTTTTTCTTTTTAGTGATTTTTGAGTGCCAAATAGCGATACTTTTTCCAAATACTTTTTCTAATCTTTTTTGCATTTGAGGAGTTAGGGAAATTTCAGGCATTAATAAAATTGCTTGTTTATTGGCATTTAAATGTTCTTCTATGATTTTTATATAAACTTCTGTTTTTCCAGCACCAGTATCAGCAAATAAAAGTGCTTGTTTTTTATCTTTTAAAAACTCTTTTGCTTTTTCTTGTTGCTCTGATAAAACTATTTTACTATCAAATTTTTCTTCATTAAAAATTGGATTTATATTTTCATCAAAAGGAATATAAGCACTCAAAGCCTCACCCAAAGAACAAACATAATACTGAGATACAAAACTAGCTATTTGTAACATTTTTTCATCAAAATATTCATTTGTGATTTCAACAATATCACTGCATTTGAAAGTTGGTTTTTCAACTTCTTTTATAACAACTGCTTCATCTAGGTTTTTTCTTTGTTTTAGTTTTATTAAAACTTTTTTTCCAAGTAAAATCTTTTCTTCACTTTGAAAAGTAAGATTATTTAAGGGTGATTTTAAAAGTGCCAGTTCATAATAATACATTATTCAATCTCATTACAAAGTTCTTCACTACTTTTACATAAAAAAATTCCATCTTCAAATGAAAATAAAACATTTTTATCACTTGAAAGATAAAAAGAGTAAGATTTATTAGTAGTTTTTGCCCACATTCCAGATTCTCTTTTTGTATTATTTGTTGAAAGTATTAAAAAATCTATTACTTTAGTAAAAAGTTTTTCACCACTACTATTTTGTGTTACATCATCTAAAATAGTTAATTCTTCATTATTTGAAAGTAAAATATTCTTATTTTTATTTTTCACTATTCCATTTCTGATTAAAGCTAATTGAGATTTTAAAGTAGAGATATTTGTATTGTAATTTATATTTGCAAATTTAGGAATTGCAAAAGAGGTAATAATAGCTATTAAAATTATAGCAATTATAATTTCTAGTAGAGAAAAGCCTTTGATTTTAAAACCTTGAAAGTTTTGTTGTTATATCTTCAATATCTTTTTTAAAAATATTATACTCTTGAGATAATCGAATATAAGCTGCTAGTAAATCTCTTGTATCATTGTTTTTTTCTAAATTTAGATATTTAGAAAGTTCTTTATATATATTTTCATCAACATTTATAGTGTATGCCATATTATTTATATGAAAAGTTACTTCTTTATTCACTATTTCGTGCCTTTATTAATGTTAATGTACTATCAATTCTTAAAAACATATCTTGATTGTTTCTTATTAGTTCATCGTTTTCATTTTTTATAGAATCTAACTCTTGTTGAAGTGCTAGATTTTCTAATCTTAATTTATCATAATCGTGAATTAATTTATCAATTTTATTATTTAATGTTTCTATTATTTCCATGTAATTATTTTATCTAAAATTCCTAGTATTAGAATTGAAATTACACTTGTTATTATATATTTTTTTCATTTACAAATATTTTAGCAACTTCATATAACATTGCAACAGATTTTCCCCATTGAGAATAGTCATTTACATCATCTATATCTATACCAAAACTATCTGAAATTTTTTGTATTAATATTTTTTCATTTAGATTAAAACTATGGTCAATATGAATCAAAATCATCAATTCTAAAATAACAATTTTTTTACTAGCTTCTGATTTAAAATCATTTAATATCTTTTCTAAACTAAAGTTATCAAAATCAAAATTATCTAAATTCTCAATTCCCATTTCAGTACAATATTCTAAAATAATCTCTTCTTCTTTTTGTCCATATTTATTGTCAATTCGTGCTAGATAGTGAGCTAATTGTAAAAAAGAAAACTTCTCTTTTGATTGTAATTTCATTAATAACATATTATTTTTCCTCTTTGTATATTATATTATTTTAGTAAAGATTGGTTAACAATCAATAAATGAATAATAATTATTGTTTTCTCAAATAACACAATTTTTACCCATTTTTTTTGCTTCATATAAAGACTCATCTGCTCTTAAAATTATATTATCTATTGAATCATCATTAATTTGATAATGAGAACTTCCAATACTTACAGAAAAATAAAATTCTTTATTTTGATTATATTCATTTATTTTACTGATAATTTTATTTGCAACAAATCTTGCACTTTGGATATTTGTATTTGGTAATAAAATTATAAATTCATCTCCTCCAAATCGAATAATTAAATCACTTTCTCTTATGCTATTTTTTGATATTTCTACTACTTTTTTTATTACCATATCACCAATTTCATGTCCAAAAGTATCATTAATTTTTTTAAAATCATCTAAATCAAGTAATAATAAAGATAAATCTTTGTTTTCTCTTTTTACTATTTTTAGATACTCAAAAGAAAACTCATTTAAATATCTTCTATTATATGCACCTGTTAGAGGGTCTGTATTTGCTAGTTTTTCTTGATATATTCTTTTTGTTTCTTCTAAAACAAGTTTATTTGTTCTTCTGTCTAATTCAACAATCATATTATTAAAATTACAACTTAATCTATCGATTTCGAAAATACCACATGGCTCAAGACTTTTTATCTCTTTTTCTATTCCTAAATTTTTTGTAAATTCTATTATTTTCAATAAAGGTTGATTAATTTTATCAGCAAACTCTTTTGCTTTAAATGATAGATAAAAAAAGAATATTATATAAAAAATAATTATTGAACAAACCATTATATACGCTAGTTTTTCATAATACTCTCCCAAGGTTTGGATTCCTTGTAAAATATTATCCTCAGAAATAAAAACAACAACATACATATTATTTTTAGGAACTTTTATAGAAAATAAAAGATAATTTTTATTATTTATTACTATTTTGTTGAGATTTTTTTCTTTTATAATTTCTTTGAAATAATTTACAATTTTAGGGCTTTCATTATCTAAGATATTTGCTTTATCAGATTCAATATTTAATAAATCTTTTACATCTTCATCAATAAAAAATATTTTTCCTAAATTATCAGTAACAAGAATTTTACCATCGTAAGGGAGTTTCATTTGAGCAAAGTGATTACTTAAATATTCAGAAGATTCTTCATTTATATTTTGTGAGTGATTTTTGACAATTAAGGAAATTGAATTTTCTACATCTTTTAATAAGAAATTTGCACTTTTGTCAATCATATTTTTGTTTATTATAAAATAAAAAAATACCAAAAATAACTCTATTAGAAATATAGAAATAAGAGATGTTTTTAGATAATTTTTATAAAGTACTCTTTCCAACATTATTTTTTTCATTTTAAAGCCTTTATTTTTTAGCTTTTATTAGAAATAATAATATCATAACTTTACAATAAAAACTTATACTTTAATAAAAATATTCAGAAAATAATTTTTATTCCATCTCTAAACTCATTAAATACATATCTTCACCATCTGTGACTTTTATATTTACACTTTGGCATTTTGGACAAGAAAACTCATGTTTTTCTAAAGTTGAAGTAGTATTACAATCTAAACATTCAATGACTATTTTTTGAACATTTATAATAAACATTGCATCATGGCAGACGGTTTTTTCTTTAAAAGTATCAAAAGCTATTTGAAGTAAATCAGGTTCAACGCCACTTAAAACTCCGATTTTTATTACTACTTTTGTAACTTTTTTTGCATCATTTTTTTTTGCGTGTTCTTCGCAACTTTCTAGGAGTGATTGAACTATTGAATATTCATGCATTTATATCCTTTAATCTTTTTGGTGTATTTTTTGGTTTTATTTTATGTACAAAGTCGTATCTTAAAGTATGAAAAGAACTTGATTTTTCCCAAAATTCATCATACATAATTTGTAACTCTTTTTCTTTACACTCTTCCATCAAAGGAAGTTCTTGTTCTAAAAAATCTTTTTTTCTATCTATAAACTCTTCAAAAGTATCTTCATTTTTTAGTAGATTCTCACAAAAAATTTCTAGTTTTTCTTGATAATCTTCAAAAGAATATACCTCATCAATCATATTTATCTTTTTTGCGTAATTTGCATTTATTGGTAAGCAGTTTTCTAATAACTCTTTTGATTTTGTTTGCCCTACTCTTTTTGGAAGAATAAAAGTATGATATTCACTTCCACTTAAACCCAAAGTTTTGTAGTGAGGATTAAAAATAGTATTTTCTGATGAAATTGCATAATCACAAGCAAGTCCTAAAAAAACTCCACCAGCTCCTGAGTTTTTATTAAATGACGCAACAGTTATAATCTCATCACAAAGTAATACAGCTTTTACAGCTTCATTCATAGCGTTTATATTACTCCAACCATCTTCACCTTGCTTTTTACTATCTTCAAGAATATTTAGGTGTATTCCGTTTGAAAAGAAATCATCTGCTCCCATCAAAACTAAAACTTTACACTCTTCTTTTAAATACTCAATTGCGTATTTTAATTTTATACATTGAGTTGAAGTCATTGCACCATTATGAAAGTTAAAGTACAAATAGGCAATTTCATCTTTTCTTTGCACTCTTAACTCATAAAAGCTTTTTCTTTCATCTTCAATTACAAGTGGAATTCTTTTTTCTTCTATTCCTTTTATCTTATCTTTTAGTACATAAGTTGCAGGAAGTTTAAATGAACCTAGTTCTTGAATCTGTGATATCCAAATAGCGCCATCAATAGTTCCTATACAAATAGCTCCATCTCTTTTGGCTAATATCTCTTTTGTTTCACCTCTTAGTGTATCTTCAATAAAAGCACTAAATAAATAACACTCTACTCCTAATATCTCATCTTTAACACCAGGTGTAGAATCAGACATATTTATCTTTTTTAGTATCTGTTTTGTATTGTCTTTTTGCCAATTTATTTTTCTATTTTCTTGGCTTAGGTTTTTATGTATGGGATTTAGTATTTGTTTTGTAGGAATAAAATCTTCATTCTGATAGTTTTGTAAAAATTGCTCCAATGCTTTTAGTGTTGATTGTGTCACTTCATTTCTATATATAGATGCTTTACTACTTTCTTCTCTCATAATAAAGTTTGATTGAGCATATATATCTCCACCATCTAATATTTCATTTGCTTTTAGTATTACAACTCCCCATTGTTTTACTTGATCGTTTATAGCATTATCAAGTGAGTTATGACCTCTATCTCCTATGATTCCTGGATGTAATACAAAAGTAGGATAATTTTCAAAGATTTCATTTGGAATAAACTGTTTTAAAAATGGACAAAAAACAATATCAGGATTTATTTCTTGTACTGCTTCTATCATCAGCTCTTTTGATATGGCAAACTTTATAAAAACTTTATGTTCTAGTTCTTGAAGTTTGCAATATACACTTTGAGATAAACTATTAAAAGATGAAATGATTAGAAGTATTTTCATATATGGTATTTACTCTTTTAACAAATTCGGGGCAATAATTCACCCGTTGGAATATCTAAAAATCTTTTAGTTCCCCATTGGCTATTTAGTATTACTCTTTGTTCATATTGTTGTGTTACTTTTCCTATAATTGAAGCTGCTTTTGCTTCTTTGAATGTTTGTAAAACTTCTAGTGCTTTTTGGGCATCTTCTTTTTTTATTGCTAATACAAATGTTCCTTCGTTTGCTAAACTCATTGCATCAAAACCTAAGATTTCACAAATACCTTTTACCTCATCACAAACAGGTATTTTTTCCTCATTTATTTCTATACAAACATTTGATTGTTTTGCCCACTCGTTTAATACAGCACTAACTCCACCTCTTGTGGCATCTCGTAAAGCTGTTATTTTAACACCTGAATCAATCAAAGCTTTTACTTGTGGATATAAAGAAATACAATCACTTTTTAAAGATGTTTCTAAATCCATTCCCTCTCGTGCTGCAAAGATAGTCGCACCATGAGCTCCAATATCACGGCTTACAAGTATCAAATCATTTTCAGTGATATTGTTAGAACTAATACCTTTATATAATATCTCTCCAATACCAGTAGTATTTATAAAAATCTTATCAACAGCACCTTTTGGAACTACTTTTGTATCTCCACTTACAACTATTGCACCATTAATTTCAAGCTCTTCTTTCATACTTTTTACGATTTTTTCTAAATTTCGTATTTCAAACCCCTCTTCTATGATAACGGAGCAAGTAAGATATTTAGGCTTTGCACCCATCATTGCTAAATCATTACAAGTTCCACAAACTGCTAATTTTCCTATATCTGCACCATTAAAAAAAAGTGGGGAAACAGTAAATGAATCCGTACTAAAAGCTAAAGTTCCATCTTGGATAACTGCTGCATCTTCACTTTTACTTAATATGTCATTTTTAAAAGCTTTGTAAAAAACTTTTGTTATAAGCTCATTGTTTTCAGCTCCACCATTTCCATGTGCTAGGGTTATTGTATTACTCATTTGTTTTCTCTACTTTTAGAATATTTTTTACTTCCACCTTGAGATGTTTCAACTGGATATTTGATTTCATTTTTTGTCATTTTATTTAAAATAGCATCTTCAAGATTTATATCTAACTTCATACAAATTCGTATAAGATAAATAGCAATATCAGCAACTTCCTCTTTTGTATGTTCTAATACATCAAGAGGTAAGTTTTCTGATTCTTCAAAGTTTAGCCATTGGAATATCTCATTTAATTCTCCAACTTCACCATTTAGTGCCATAACTAGATTTTTAGGATTGTGAAAACTTTCCCAGTTTCTATCATCTGAGAATTTTTGTATTCTTTGTTGTATTTTTTGTATGTTCATTTTATTCCTCTTCCAATAACTTTTTAAACTCTTCTTTATTTGGTAAAATAGTTAAATATTTACTTGCATATATTTGATTATTATCTTTTGGAAGAGTTAATTCTACTAATGACTTACTTTTATCTTTACAAAGAATAATTCCAATAGTTGAATTTTCATCTTGCGTTTTTTCAAATCTATCAAAATAGTTTACATACATCATCATTTGTCCAATATCTTGATGTTTTAACTCACCTATTTTTAGATCAATAACTACAAATGACTTTAATAATCTATTATAAAAAACCAAATCCACTTTAAAATGTTTTTCATCTATTGTAATTCTTTTTTGTCTTGCTACAAAAGTAAAACCTTTTCCAAGTTCAAGTAAAAAATGTTCTAGTTTATCAATTAGTTTTTGTTCTAGTTCACTTTCACTATATACTGATAATTCAGGAAGTCCTACAAACTCTAAAATATATGAATCTTTTATCAAATCTTGAACTGTTTGAACAACTTGACCATTTAAAGATAACTCTTCGATTTTTTGTTTATCACTACTTAACTTAAGCCTTTCAAATAAACCTGTATCAAACTGTCTTTTAAGCTCTCTTAAACTCCAACTATTTTCAATAGATTCTATTTCATAGAAGTTTCGTTCATCTATATTTTCAATTCTTGTTAGAAATATATAGTGTGACCAGCTTAATTTGAATTTCCGAGACACTGTCTCCGATTTTTGAAATGCTAAATAAAACCGTCTCATATTTTCTAAATTATCAACAGAAAAGCCTTTGCCAAATTCATTACTAAGTTGTACAGATAAAAGTTTTAATAAAGATTTTCCATATTCTGCTCTACTCTCTCCACCTTGCTCTTCTTCTACTATTCTTTTACCTATTTGAAAATAGGTTTGTGTCATAGTTGTATTTATAGTTTGATAAACTTTGTTTTTTGCACTATAAAGTAACTCTTTGATTTCTTGGTAAAAGTTATTGTTTATTGGATTCATTTTTTATCCTAGAATTTTTATTGCTTCATTAAAATTCTTTTCATCGCCATAAAAATACTCTTCAAGTAATGGTTTGATTTTATACTCTTTTACAAACTCTAAATCATTATCATCAACAATTTTCATCAAGTAACTATGCCCTAGTTGATAATCTTCATTTATCGTATTTGAAATATGGTCATTTAACTTTTTCATTAAATCTTTTGCTTTTTCATTTTTTACTAAATCTAAATTAGGTTTCATTTTCAAAAATGTGAATCTTCTTCTTAATGCTATATCAATAGTTGCAATAGATTTATCAGTTGAGTTCATAGTAGCTATGATATATAAGTTAGATGGGATTTTAAACTTCTCTTTTGAATAAGGAAGTGTTACTTCATAGATATCTCTTTTATCTTCTTCTATAAGTGTGATAAGTTCTCCAAAAATTTTAGAAATATTTCCTCTGTTTATTTCATCTATTACTATATAGAAATTTTTTTGTTCTATTTTTTCTACTTTTGTTTTATTTTTCAATTTTAATAATTCTTCTAATAATGGATTATAGTATGGAGCTAAGCCACCATTAACAATAATGTTTATTCCTTCATAATACATTTTTTCTAAAGTTTTTATCGCTAAAGTATGAGATTTATCACCATTTTGCTTTTCAAAGTATATTGTTTTATCATTGTAATCATAAATATTATAAAAACTATTATTTCTTTTTAAATGAATTTTCACATTTTCTTGATTTTCAATCTTCTCTTTTAATAATAAATTCAATGCATCAATAAACAAAACTTCTTTATTATCAAATGATTTTAATAAATTTATTTTTGCTTCATCACAAAGTATTTTAAATATTCCATCTTCTAGTTTTATGTTTCCATTATCTTGTGGTCTAAACCCTTCAATAAAATCTTCATAAGAGTAGCTTTGATGAAATGTTACAAACTCTATTCTTTTTTCATTTTTTATAGTTTCAAAAATTGAATTATCAAAATTATTTGTAGTATCATTTTTTGAGATTGTATCAAAGATAGTTTTTTCATTCTCAATATTTTCTATCATAGTAATCAATCTTTTATAATTATGAGTTTTACCAACACCTGGTGCACCATAAAGCATTATGTTTTTTGTTTTCATATTTTTACTTTTTTGAAAAACTTCATTTTTTTCAATTTTATATTCATTATTTACAACTTCAATATCATCAAATGATTTTTTCCCTTCTAAATATTCTAAAATAATTGGTGTATATGAATTATAATTTCCTTCCCCTTCTTCTAAATACTTTTCAATTTCATTTTTTGAAATTGTCATTGGAGTAGATTTTTCAGTAAAAGGATATACTCGTATATTATCATTATGTTGAATAATTTTAAAAGGTTTATTTTCTACAGTTTTAAGAACATGATATTTTTTATCTGTTAATTTATATAACTTATTTTTAATTTCATCGTAACTTTTTTCTAATTCTTTATCCATTTAATTTATCCACCTTATTTTTAATTTCATATATATACTCTTTATATTTATTCCCACTAAAATTCAAATTAACTGTTCTTATTTTTAAATTTACCTTTTTAACTTTTCCTAAAACTAAATCATATTTTATTTCATCCAAATGTCTAGGGTACAAAAGCATCACATTATCAACTCCATAATTTACGCCATAAGCAAAAGCTTGGAGTTTATCACTTTGTTTTATATCTTCTATTGATTTGATTTTTTTATATTTTGTATCTATTATTTGGTTTTTTAGTATTATATCTGGCTTTAATATCAAATCATTGAAATTATCTTGATTTTGTATTTTTGCATTATCATCTAATTCTTTTACAATTTTAGCTATAAACTTCTCAAACAATATATTCATATCAAACAAAAAAGCAAATGATTTTTTATCTTGACTAAACAGTGGAATTGATTGTTTCAAAAGTAAAATAGCTATTTCAAAGCTGGTTTTAAATCTTTGATTTAATCTATTGAACGGAATCCTATCCAATTTATTTATATCTATTTGCTTATATTCAACTTCATCAAATATTAGTTCGCACTGTTTTAAAAGCTTTTTATTTTTTACAAATTTTTGTAAATATTTTACAGAATATAAAAAGAATTGATTTAAACTATTATTTGGACTAAATTCATCATATTCACAATAGATTTTGTTTTTTGTGAAGTTGTATTTTAAATTTTCATTTATTAGATATTTTCCTTTTAAAACTGGAAGATTATCTTGTTGTGTCAAATACTCTTTATAAAGTCCCTTTTTTAATTCACTTAAAAGATTTAATGCAAACATTTGAACAAATACTTCTAAAATAGAATGTTTATCATTTTTACAAGAAGCAATTTGTTCATTCGAAAGTTTTATGTCATAAGCATACATCAACATATAAATAAAAATATTTAGATTTTGTTCATTATTATGATTTACAATTTTTGGTAAGATATAAAAATCTTGATTATCAAAATTTAAGACTCCACAATATTGTCTAGCTTTTAAAATTTTCCAATCTAATTTAAAGTATTGATGAAGAACTGGATTATTTATAATATGTGTTTTTAACTCTTCATCTTTTATTTCTTCGTATTCATATATTATGTTTAGCATTATAGATTATATTTATTCTTTCTTATTTTTTGTATGTTCATATACTATTATTCCTTATTCTCTTTTTTATGTTCCAATAAAGTTTTTGCATTTGTATTTGTTACTACTTTTTTTCCTGTTTTTGCTTCAAGTTCGGCTCTTGCAACTTTTGCAACATTACCACCTTGTTTTGCTATATCTTGGCTTTCTTCAAAATTTACGGGATTTATGACTTCTGAAATATCTTTTGTTGAAGCTTCTGCTAACATATTTAAAATTAGCTCTGTATTTGTCATATTATCTCTTAGGTTCTCTTTTTTTAGACCTTTTAGGACTTTATACTCTTTTGTAGTTTTTTCAGCCCAAGTTTTTGTGATAATATCTGTAAGTGTTGCAAATTGAACGCCCTCTTCAACTCCTACTCTTTTCCATTCATCTGTGAGTTCTTTTCGTATTTCAATACTTTTGAGTCTTTGGTTTATCCAATTTTCACTATATCCTAACTCAAGATATTGTTTTAAAGCTCTATCAATACTTAATTCAGGGTCACTTAATTCATCTAATCTTTCACTAGCAACTCTTGCAAGCCATAGTTTAAAAGGTTCCGCTTTTGGTGATGGAATAGATTGAATAAGTCTGAAAAGTTGCTCTGTATCTGCAACATCTGTAAGTCTCATTTTTCCATCATCGGCTTTCATTTTCAAACCGTGACAATTTGTCACAGTTTCATTTCCTTCAGCTTTTAGTCTTTGTTTTAACTTTCTCCAATAAGCACCAGAATCAACGCTTTGCGTCAAAACTTCAACTACATCTACAATTGATATATACCATTTCTCTTGTTCTTCATCCCAAAGAGTTCTTACTTGTTTCTCTTCAAAAAGTTTGATTGATTCGTGTGATTTCATCTCTTACTCACTTATGATTGATATTTCATTTGTGTATTATACTTATAAATTTAAATCAAATTCCCATACTTATAATAAGCAGCACAAGCGCCCTCACTACTAACCATACAAGAGCCAACTGGTTTTGTTGGTTTACAGGCATTTCCGAAGATTGTACAATCTGGTGGATTTGCTATTCCTCTTAAAATATCACCACAAATACAAAGTTTATGGTCTTCTATTTCTTCAAGTGGTAAAACATCTTTGTAGATTACTTTTGCGTTGTATTTTGCATATTCATCTTTTAATTCTAATCCGCTTTTTGGAATATTTCCTAAACCTCGCCATTTGAACATACATTTTGTAAAGTATTTATTCATTAACTCTTGAGCTTTTTCATTTCCATCATAAGAAACCAATCTTTTATATTCTATTTCTAACTCACATCTATTTTCTATAAACTGTTTTATTATCATAGAAATAGCTTGCATCACATCAACGGGTTCAAATCCTGAAACTACAACTGGTCTTTTATAATCTTTTGGAAACTCTTCATAAATCTTACTTCCACTAATAACACTCACATGTGATGGTCCTAAAAATGCATCGATTTTATTATTATAAGAATCCACATGTTCATCTCTACTATCTATTAATTCTCGCATAACCTCAGGAACTGTTACATGGTTTATATGAAAAGCTATGTTTTTTATATCTTGTTTTATTACTGCTTGTAAAAGTGCAGCGGTCATGGGTGTTGTTGTTTCAAATCCAATGGCAAAAAAGATAACTCTTTTATTTGGATTTTCATTTGCTATTTTTATGCAATCCATAGGAGAATAGACAAACCTTACATCAGCACCTTTGCTTCTTGCATCTTGTAAACTTCCACGACTTCCTGGAACTTTTATCATATCTCCCAAAGTTACAAGGATTACATTTTCTTGCAAACTAAGAATATACGCATGATCAATTCTCTCTTTTGGCATAATACAAACAGGGCAACCAGGACCATGAATAAACTTGATGTTTGAGGGAAGAAGTTGAGGCAGACCGTATTTCATAATAGTGTGTGTGTGACCTCCACAAACTTCCATTATGTTTATATCACGACCAAGTTTTTTAGCATCTTCTTGGATGATTTTTTGATAAGCTTTTATGGTTTTTGCATCTCTAAAACCATCATATAAATCTTTTAGTTGTAGTTCTTTTTCCATCATATTATCTATTTGGACAATTTTCAGATTCCAAAATAGCATCTAATCTATCTTGTTCTTCCATTTTATCTATGATTTCTCTATAAACTTTCAAAGATTCTAAAGCATCCTCTTCGTCAATCTTATTCATAGCAAAACCAATATGAATTAAAACATAATCACCAATAACCACATCTTGATCAATCAAATCCAAACTTGAACCTCGTTCAACTCCCATAGTATCAACTACACAAGTGTTCATTTCAAGGTCTATACTTTTTATTTTTGAAGGTATTGATAAACACATAAACTTATCTCATCTTTCTTTTGAAATTTATCCAATCAATTACTGCTTGAAGTGAATCTTTATCTTTGATATTTACTTCTAAAATATCAACATTTGGTTTTAGTTTTCTAGCTTCATTTTTCTCTTTTTGAATATCATAATCAAAATAAGGAAGTAAATCTGTTTTTGTAATAAGGATTAAATCTGCAGTTCTAAACATAACAGGATATTTAACTATTTTATCTTCACCCTCAGGAACTGAAACAAGAACAATATTTAAGTGAGTTCCCACATCATAAGAAGCAGGACAAACCAGATTTCCAACATTTTCCACAAAACAAACATCAATATCAGCTAATTTAATATCATGTAAACCTTTGTGAACCATAAAAGCATCAAGGTGACAAGCACTTCCTGTTTGTATTTGAACTGCATTTATTCCTTTGGCTTTTAATCTATCAGCATCCCTTGAAGTTTCTAAATCACCCTCAACAACTGCAAATTTAAAATCAGCCATATCAGCAATATGCTCCAAAAGTGTTGTTTTTCCACTTCCAGGACTTGACATAAGATTTATTCCTAAAACTTTATGTGAATCAAAATGCGCTCTATTATGAGAAGCTTCATGGTCATTTTTATCAAGTATTTTTTGAATAACTGAAATTGTTTTTGCATCGTTTAATTGTGGGTTATGATGTAGAGTTTCGTGAGCTGCTTGGTGATTTGTACTCCAAGTTGTATTATTGTGTGTATGGTCGTGGTCGTGAACCATTCCATGTTCGTGTTCATCGTGGTGATGATGGTGTTTTTCAAGTCCAGCTATTGAGCAACCGCAATCTTTACACATAGGTTTTCCTTTTTGTTTAAACTATTTTTGTGAATGTTTATTCATTTTAAATAGTTTAACTCAAAAAGTCTAAATGTCCTATAATTTTAATTTGCAGTTAGTTATTTTTGGAACTAAATTTGATTTCTAGTTTAATCTACTTAGAAACTCTTGAAATTTATCCAAAGATTTTTCTTTTATAGACCATTGTTTTAAATCTTCAATATCAACATCATTTTTATTTGCTACCCAAATTGCTTGAGTCAAGCTTGGGTTATCATCCCAATGATAAAAAGCTGCTAATCTATCTTTCACACAATCAGTTGCAGTTAAAAGTTTCAAAACTCCATATTTAGTAACTATTTCTTCTATTTTTTTAACATCACTATCTCCCACACCTAAAGGTCCAGATGGAAATTCTATAAAATATTTAGTATCCAAATGAGTAAAATACTTACCTTCTTCTTTAAAACCTAAATTTTCCATAACTTTCTTTATTTTAAAGAAAGTGTCATTGTACCTATTTATCAAATCCAAATCATAAGAAGTATAATCACCTCGACTATATATCTCAACGCATGAACCACCTGATAATACCACATCAATATTCTCTTTTTCAAGTTCACTACAAACATATGAAGCTAATTCTATCATAGTCATATTTTTAATATCTATCATAGAGGTTTACCTTGTCTTCTTGGTCTTTTTCTTATCATAATAAGATTCTCTTTTAATTCAGGTTTATAAAATTCTCTTGCTTTTAACAGTAATGCTTTTAATTCTTCCAAAAAAGCATATCTTGGATTAAAACTATAAACAATAGTTCTTCCAACATTTTGACTCACTAAAACTCCACCAAATTCAAGTTTCTCAAGTTGTTTTTGGATAGGGTCAAGTCCTATTAAATAGAAGTTTTTAATTTGAGTTGCATAACCTGTATCATTTGCTAATATAAACTGTAAAACTTGTTCTCTACATTTACTTCCAAAAAGTACACTTAACATACTATGTATTCCTTATAATATATATTGTAGGTATTATAACATATATTATAGGTTAAACTATTAATTAATCTAAACAAAATGCAAAGATGATAAAATACCACCATGATTTGTCAAAACTGCAATAACACAACTTTTTATTCTTTAGCAAATGATTATATCAAATGTAAAACTTGTGCAAAAAAATATTCTTTGAAAAAACTTCAAAAAGATGATTTGATTATCATAAAATTTTGCGAAAATAAAAATGCTCTTGAAGTATCAAAAGAGTTACAAATAAACTACAAAACCGTAAAAGATAGATTTGATATTTTTAGAAAAAAAATAGCTTTATTTTTAGAACAAGAATACAACAATTCAGTCAAAGATTACAATGAATACGAAGAATTTTATTATATAAAAGAGCGAGAAAAAAAGAAAAAGAAAAAATCTTTAAGTGAATCTATAAATATCATGGGATTTTATTCAAATGAAAAAGTATATACACTTTTGATGCCAAAAATCGGCAGACGAGCTTTTGATATTGAAGATGGTTTTATTCAATATCTAAACTGGAATAAAATTCATTCTTTAAACTCCCACCAAACAAACCTAAATATATTTTGGAAGTTTTTAGAAGATAATCTAAAAAAATACAAAGGTTTTGATGAAAATAACTTCTTTTACTATTTAAAAGAGAGTGAATTTAGGTTTAATTACTCAAAAAATGAACAAATTGAGATTTTGAGGAATCTTTAAAATTCAAACTCTATTTTAATTTATTTTAAATAAGCTTAACTACAATACGAAATGAATAATATACCAAAACTCACTCTTTTAACCCTACTTTTACTTGCAATGACTACAAGTATGTCAAATGTTGCTATTGTTACTATGTTGCCCCATTTAAAAGATTATTTTAAAGATATATCTAATATTGAATTTTACTCAAGATTGATGTTAACACTTCCTTCTTTGGTGATTGCACTTCTTGCACCTATTTTGGGGCATTTTATATTTAAATTTGGTAAGAAAAAATCAGTAGTTATTGCACTTTTTTTCTTCTCATTATTTGGTAGTGCTGGTTTATATCTTGATAGTATTGAGAGTTTATTAATTTCAAGGGCATTTTTTGGAATATCTGTTGCTACTTTGATGATTGTTTCAACTTCATTAGTTGGAGATTATTTCAAAGAACAAGATAGACATAAATTTATGGGTTATCAAAGTGCCTTTATGGCTTTTGGTGGTGTGTTTTTTGTGATGGGTGGAGGTTTTTTATCAGATATTAGCTGGAGATTTCCTTTTGCTATTTACCTTATGGGATTGGTTTTACTGCCACTAGCTTTTTATAATCTAAAAGAAGTAAAATTTGACGATGACAAGATAGAACAAACAGTACATATTAACTCAAATATCTTAATTGTGTATTTCCTTGGTTTCTTTTTTATGTTGATATTTTATATTTTACCAACTCAAATTCCATTTTTGATAATTGAAAAATTCAAAGCAAGTGGTTCATTAGCTGGAATTATTATTGCAACTGCATTTTTTTGTAATGCATTGGGAGCGATTGCTTTTTCAAAATTAAAAACTAAATTTAATTATGTAACAATTTATTTTATTGGTATTTTTTTAATGGCAATTGGTTTTTCATTTGTTGGATTGATAAATAATGTCCACTATTTTTTCATTACAAGTCCAATTTTAGGATTTGCAGGTGGAATTATGATGACAAATGTTACAGCTTGGATGTTAAGTAAAACAAGTGTGAAAAAAAGAGTAAAAAGCTCGGGATATTACACATCAGCAATATTTCTAGGACAATTTTTATCACCCGTTGTATTTCATCCAATTATTGAGAAATTAAGTGATATTCAGGATTTCTTTTTAGTTATTGGAATTTTTTTGTTTTTGATTATATTTATTTTTGTTGTTAAATCTTTATTTTTAAAAATGAAATAAAGATTTAACTAAGCCTTTTTATATCATTTTCAAGTTCAAGAAGTTCTATTTGTTCTTCATTTTTATCACTACAAAGGATTACTCCTAAAGGTGAATTTTCATCTTCTTCTTTTTCATATTTTTCTAAATATTTTAAATATAACTCCATTTGACCTTTATATTGGGCTTTAAATCTTCCTAGTTTCAAATCAAAAGCGATCTGGAGAGGTAACATAAATTCATACTCAGAATTAAAAGATTCTGAGATAAAATAAATGAATAAAGGTTGCAAATGAGACAAAGTAAATATAGTCAAGAGTTTAAGGATTCAACAGTACAGTTGATTAT
>NZ_MUXE01000006.1 GCF_003063245.1 Arcobacter caeni
ATAATCAACTGTACTGTTGAATCCTTAAACTCTTGACTATATTTACTTTGTCTCATTTGCAACCTTTATTCATTTATTTTATCTCAGAATCTTTTAATTCTGAGTATGAATTTATGTTACCTCTCCAAAGTTCTTTACCAGATACTTTTAATAAATGTATTAATCTCGAACTCTTAAGAATAGCTGCAAATAAACTCATCACTTTTCCTTCTTGTCTTTTATCTTTACCAAAACTTTCATGGTTGGCATTTAGTGGTAATCCTTTTTGTAAAAAACATCCAGATTCTAATATAAAATTAAAAACTATTTTATGGGATGACCTTGAGATTAAAGAACTTTTAGGGCAGGGTGCATCTGGGAATATTTACAAAGCTAAATATCAAAACAAAGAAGTTGCCATTAAAATATTTAAAGGTGAAATGACATCGGATGGGCTACCTCAAGAAGAGATGGATATAAATATTTCTATGGGTGTTCATAAAAATCTTATAGATGTATTAGCACATGTATCAAAACATCCTGAGAACAAAGATGTTTTAATGTTAGAATTAATTCCTTCAACTTACACAAATTTAGGTTTGCCACCTAGTTTGGAAAGCTGTACAAGAGATGTTTATCCAAGTGATTTTAAGCTTTCAATACAAAGCAGTCTAAAAATATTAAAAGGAATGGCAACTGCTGCTGTACATATGCATAAAAGAGGAATTATGCATGGGGATTTTTATGCACATAATATTATGATAGATAAAAATGCCAATAGTATTTTAGGTGATTTTGGTGGAGCTTCATATTATGAACCTGAAGATATAGAAATATGTAATACTTTAGAACAGTTTGAAATAAGAGCTTTTGGATGTTTAATTGAAGAGTTATTATTTTTATCAAAAGAAGATAATAGTAATGAAGATATAAGAGATTTACTTTTCGAGTTACAAATATCATGTTTAAATAAAGTGCCTAAAAAACGACCTTTATTTAAACAAATATTAAAACAATTAGATTTTTAGGTTATCTAATTTATTTTCTCTAACAGAATGAATAAATGCAATAGCAATTGGAATAATTGCAAAAGCAATTATTAGAGCATGTGGTAAATGCATAAAGATTTGAACTATCATACTTATTGCTAAAAATCCAACCGACCACATCGCTCCATGTTCTAAATATCTATATTCAGCAACCATACCTCTATCAACCATTAAGATTGTAAGATTTCTAACGGCAAATGCACCAGCTCCTAAACCTAACATGATAATAACGATATTTTGACTTACTGCAAAAGCTCCTAAAACTCCATCAAAAGAGAAAGACATATCAATAAGTTCTAAATATACAAAAGATGCAAATCCACCTTTTGCAAGTTTTGAGTTAGCAACATGTTCTATTTTTTCTCTTTCAGTTTCCATACTATTTGTTTCATGTTTTGTTCCATCATCTTCTAAAATACCTCTTAAAAATTCAATACAAAGATATAATAAAATACCATAAATCATAGGTAAGATTATTTCACTTTTATCAATTTTTTTTACAACATCCACTATCATTATTTCAGAAGGTGCATAAAATCCAATTACTGCAACAATAAATATTGCAATTAGCATTTTTAAGTTTCCGATATTTGACCATCTTGAAGCATATTTTTCAATGATAGCAATCCAATGAACATCTTTGTTTTCATTAAATAAAAATGATAAAAATATCATTAATAAAAACACTCCACCAAAAGCCATAACTATATGATGTGAAGCTGTGATAATTTTTTCATATTCAGCTGGATTATTTATTGCTAGGGTAAATGATTCTACAAAACTTAATTCTGTTGTTGCAAAAACTATCAAAATTGGGAAAACTAATCTCACTCCAAATACTGCAATTAACATACCCCATGTAAGAAATCTTCTTCTCCAAATAGGAGGCATATTTACTAAAATTAATGCATTTATAACAGCATTATCAAAAGATAAACTTAATTCTAATATTGTAAGAGTTGTACCTTGAACTACACCTAATATTCCCATATAAAATAGTTCAATTACAACTGATATAGCAAAAAATAAAAAGAAAGTATTAAAATAACTTAATGTTGATTTTTGTTTAATTTGTTCGACCATAAATTTATCCTAAATTTGTTAAATAAGCCGAAATCTTAGCAGTTGTAAACTAAATATATGGTTTCAACACAATTTATATACAATTATTTCGGTATTATTCCATATTGTTTTTTGGGAAACAAAAATTAATTATATTTAAAAGGACGCAATCCATGAAAAGAATTTTATTAGGAACAGCAGTAGCATTAGTTTTATTAACAGGGTGTAATGAAGATAAAAAAACGGCTCCAGTACAAAAAACTGAAGTAGCTCCAGTAGCTCAAGCAGTAGCTGAAGTGAAAAAAGAAGCAGAGGCTGCAACTCAAGCAGTTGAAGAAGTAAAAAAAGAAGCAGAAGCAACTGCAACTCAAGTTGTTGAAGATGTTAAAAAAGAAGTAGAAGCTGCAACTACTCCAGTAGCTGAAGAGAAAAAAGAAGAAACTAAATAATTCTATTATTCCGTGTTAATCTATAAAATTGACACGGAACTTTTATAATAAAACTCCATTTACCAAATAATATCTAAGCAAATAAAAAGAACATAAAAATACAAAAATCGAATTAAAAATAATTGAATATATAAAAGCATAATTTAAATCTTTATTTATAAACTTAGGTACAACAAAACTTGCAATTGCAAAAAAAGTTCCAAAAAATAGCGTCAACCAAATAAAATATCCTATAAAATAATATTCTTTTTGAAGCATACAAAATGGACATTGATGAGTTGGAAGCTGATAAATATATGTTGAAAAGAAATAAGTAACCGCATAATATGCAATATATAAAAAGAATAAATTTATTATAAAGTTTAGAGTTTTTTGTTTTTGAATATTTGTAAAAATAGTTAATAAATAAATCAAATAAAATAGACCAATAAGCATTGGAATAGATAAATTAAAAGGTATTTTAGTTCCTGTTGAATTAACTCCAAAAATTACAGAGCAACACATTACAGGCTCTTTTGTTGAGATATTTGATAAATACAATATATCAAGAGTTGTTTCTATTAAAATCAAAGCAAAAATAAAAATATAAAAACCAAATTTCTTTTTTGTATAAGGATAAGTTTTTTCTTTTAAGTCCAAACTATTGATTATCAACCAAACTCCAATGCAAAATAAAATTATAAGTTTTAAAGCTAATAATATTTCACCATAATTATTTGCTTTTATAACTCCAGCTGCACACATGGCTCCTGGAATTATATGCGATAAATTATCTAAACTATAAGCAAAATATGGAAATAAAAATATTTTTACAATTAAAGTAAAAAATATTATAAGTATTACTAAATACGAGGTTTTTTCAAGTTTATATTGTTTTGATGTTGTTTTCTCATAATCCCAATTTTTAATAATGAAAGTAGAAAAATAAAAAGCAATAAAAAGAAGAATAAATAAAATAGTTTGAGTAAATAAATAGATAATTATTTCATTTGATAAAAGTATTTCACTCACAAATTATTCCATTTTTGATATTTATTATATTATCCACAAAATCAAGATTGTCAAATATTGGGTCGTGTGTTGCCACAATTATGGTTTTATTTAGACTCTTTAACATTTTTAAAGTTTCAATAAAAATAATAGAGTTATCATAATCCAAATTTGCAGTTGGTTCATCACAAAGAATGATTTTTGGATTATTAACAATGGCTCTTGCAATGGCACATCTTTGTTTTTCTCCACCTGAAAGATTATAAACTAATTCCTCTTTTTTATGGGAAATATTTGCAAGTTCTAAAGCTTTTAAAACCATTTCATCTATTTGTTTTTGATTAAATCCAAGTGGAATTAAAGCAATTGATACATTGTCTTTTACGCTTAAAGTATCAAATAAATTATAAGATTGGAAAATAAAACCTAACTCTTTTGCTCTAAATTTAGAGCTGTGTAAATCTGGAAGTTTTGCAATATTTTCATTTTCTACTTCTATACTTCCACTTGTTGGTTTTAATAAAGTTCCAATTATAGATAAAAGTGTAGATTTTCCGCTTCCACTTATTCCTTTTAATATAACACAAGATGAGTTTTTGATTTCTAAATTGATATTTTTTAAAGCGTGAAATTCTCTTTTTGTATTTTCATTAAATATTTTATTTAGGTTTGTAATTTTTATCATTTCATACTCTCATTTGCATCAATTACTGAGATTTTCCAAACGGGAATTAAAACAGCACTTAAAAAAGGAATTATAAAAAACAGAAAAAGTGTCACTATTATTGATAAATCGACATTAGGATTTAAAATAAAATCATTTTGAACATTTGAAAAACCAATAAAAATATTTTTTAATATTGGAGCATTAAAAATAAATACAAAAATATATGAAATTACAATTCCAATAATAAAAGCCATAAATCCCACAATAAAATTTTCAATAATTTTTAGTTTTATAATATCTTTTATACTCCAACCAACAGCTTTTAAAATCCCAATTTCTTTTTTATCATTTGAGCTAATCATTGAATATCTTTGATATAAAATCAAAATAAAAGTAAAAATCACAACTATAAATAAAATTAAAAAAATCCCACCTTTATAATTGAACATATTTTCATACTCTTTTTTTAGATTTTCTTTTTGTAAGATCCTAATATTTGAGTGTTTTAAAATAAGTTGTTCTTTTATATTTTGTCTCTCTAAATTATTTGGAACATTTAAAACAATATCTGTTGATTCATTTTCTTTAATATTTAAAATCTTTTTTGCAAGATTTATATCCATAATTATCAAATCATTTGCAACTAAATTTGCTTCTTTTGGTAAATCTTTGAATATTTTTACATTTGATAAGTCATTATTAAAAAGCTTAAAATCATAAGAATCAAAATAGTGATATTTGTCAAATATTTTTTTAATTCCATTTCCCATAATCATTGAATCATTTTGCAAAAAATCAGAGATATTTAGAATTTTTAAAAGCTCTTTTAGATTTTCATTACTATTTTCTTCAAATAAATCAACACCAACAATTGTAAAATAAACATTTTCTGGCATAAAATAATATAAACCATAAACTCTTTGTTGAGTATTTTTTACTCCATTTATAGAAGAAAAATCATCAATCCAAGAAGTTGGTGTATCTAAGATTTTTCCACTATTGATTTTTTGAATTACAAAATCACTTTGATTATCTAAAGTAAGAAAAACTTCTTTTTTTAAACTATTTGAAATAAATAAAACACTTGAAATTAAAAAAACAATTAAAATAGAGATAATAAAAATAGCAATATGTTTTGATTTGTGTTTTGAAAGTAGAAGAAATAAAAAGTTAAAAAAAACGCTATTTTTCATAAATAAAATCCAAGTAGTTTATTTGTAAGTTCATAAAAAGAATTTTTTTTGAGAAATCGTTTTGTTCTTTTATTCTTGATTCATAAATATTATTTGAATAACTAAAATTTGAAAGTTTTGAAATAGTAGTTATTTTTGTAGCATAGTCAATTTTATTACTTAATTTAGAGTGAAAAAAAACCAAAAAAATAAAAGATAAAATAAAAAAAGTTATAAAAAAGATAAATTTTTTTGTTAAAGTAGTGATCGTAAACTCCTCTTAGAACTAAGGTATTTTATCTTTATTTAGTTAATTTATAGTTAAACAATTTATATAAAAAAGTAATTTAATGAGATTATTAATAATAATTTTTATTAATGAAAATACCGTAAAATAGGCATTTAAGTCTTATCTAAGTAATAATATATATAAAAAAGTATATAATTGCGCGAATATTTAAGGAGAAGCTATGCCAAATAAACAGCAAATTGATGAATTAAAAGTAATTTTACTTGAAAGAAAAGAAAATATTTTATCAAATATTAATAATAGTAGAGCGAATATTGATCAATTAAAAGAACAAGAAATTAATGATGAATTAGATTATGCTGAGTTAATTAGTGATTCTTTTACAGAAGGAATGATTGCTAATCATCAAATTGATGAGTTAAGACAAATTGAAGAGTCTCTTAGAAAAATTGAGCTAGGAACTTATGGAATTTGTGATATGTGTGGAGTAGTTATTCCTTTGGGCAGATTAAAAGCAAAACCTTTTGCAAAATTTTGTACAGAATGCCGAACAGTTTATGAAAATGAGTTCACAAAGAGAGCTAAAAATTGATAGAAAGATTTTATCCTAAGAATGATAAAACTTTAAATTTTAAATTTGTTCAAAATGATGAGGATTTTATAGTTGAAGAACAACCTCTAAAATTCTCTGGTGCAGGAAGTTTTTTAGTTTTAAAAATAGTAAAAAACAACTGCGATACATGGGAACTAATAGATAGATTAGCAAAATTCCTAAATGTATTCTCAAATGAGATTGGATATGCTGGATTAAAAGATAAACGAGCGACAACAACTCAATATATTACAATTCCAAAAAAATACTCAAAAGAGATTAAGCTTTTTAGAAATAAAAAGATAGAAATTATTGATACTTTTTTACATAAAGAAAAACTAAATATTGGTGATTTAGAAGGAAATAGATTTAAAATAAACCTTCATAATGTTGAAATTACTGACATAAACCATATTCAAAAAATTATAAAACTTATTGTTAAAGAAGGAATGCCGAACTATTTTGGTTATCAAAGATTTGGAAAAGAAGTTGTTGACAATCTTGCCAAAGCAAAAGATGTAGTTTATGGTGAAGAAATTGTTAAAGATAAAAAGTTATCTAAAATGCTCATTGCTGCTTATCAAAGTAGTTTTTTTAATGCATGGTTAGTTGAACGGTTAAAATTATCAAATGAAGAATTTAAACTTTTAGATGGAGATATTTTTCTAGATTTAGAAAAAGATAAATTATTTACTCCAAAAGTTATAACAGCAAATATAATAAATGATTTTAATAACTTTAAAATTACACCAACTGGATTACTTCCAGGAAGAAAAGTTTTTAAAGCTGTTGGTGAGGCATCATTGATTGAACAGAAGCACGATGATTTATATATTCAAGAAAAAGGTTATAGAAGAGAAGCAATCGTTTTTCCAAGAGATATAACATGCAAATATGATGCTAGTAAAAAAATATGTAGTTTAGACTTTGTTCTTCCAAAAGGTTCTTATGCTACAGTTTTTGTTGAATATTTAGCGAATAGAAATTTTTCTTAAATTTTAAATTTTCAAACATAAAAAAAGGGATATTTGGAAAACCAAATATCCCTTTTTTATTTTTATTTTTTGTTTATGGAAGAGTTATATATTTTGAATCGAAATATATTTTATTCCCAATTGCTATCATTCTTTCTTTATTATCAAAGCTAAATTTGTAAATTCTATCATCAGTAAAATCATGATTTAAATTTATTAAATAACCTTGTGATTCAACTGCATATAATGAATCAGAAAATCCTAAAGCATGGATTTTTGCATATTTATATTTTTTCTTTGTAACTTCTACTAAACTAGGAGTTAATTTAATAATTTGACCATCAATTGTAGCTATATAAACATCTTCTTTGTTTACAATAATATCTCTTACTTCATAGTTTTTAGTAATAATTTCTTTTGAAGAAATAGATACAACTTTATTTGGACTAGCAACTATTAATGTTTGTGAACCATCTATTACATTTAATGAAATAATATTATTAAATTCACTGTCTGGATCAACTGAAATATTTCTAATAGATTCATTTGTTAAAGCTGAAACAATAATAACTTTTCCATTTAATGTTGGGAAAAGTATTAAATTCCCCATAAAATAAGGATTTGTTATTCTTGTATCATTTGCTAAAGATATTGGTAAATACTCTTTATATAATGTTTTATTTGTTTTAATATCAATTAATTCAATTGTATTATTTGAATAAACTAATGCTAATTTGTTATCTTTTAAAGATGCTGCAACAACAACATCTTTTACAATTCTCTCTTCGTTACCAATTAATATTTTATTAATATAATTTGTTGCAATGATTTTTCCATCAGCACTTACATTTAAAAAATCAAACTTTTCTGGGAGTTCAAAAGATGAAATTCCTTGTGCTGTAATAACTTTTTTATTGTCTAATGTTGCACCAATTTTATTCATCGATGTGATAGATGAAGACATAGATTCTTTATTTAATTCTATGTTACTGCTTACATCTTCAGGTTCGAAATACTTTTTCCCTGAACAAGCTGTAAATAAAAATATTGCTGATAATGAAATTAAAAAATATCTCATGTGTTTCCTTATTTTGTAAGTAGATAGTGGTTTAATAATTTAGCTAATTCAAAAGCTTTTGAAGTTTGCGGAATCAATGCTAGAGTTGTTTTTGCTTCATTAAATTTTCCTTCATTTGTTAAAAAAAGCGCTTTGTTAAAAATAGCAAATTCTTTTAATAAAAAATCATTTTGCATAGATAAATTATCTAATTCACTAATATTTTTACCAGATAATGCTGTTTGATATTTTGATAACTCTTTTAAGAAAGGTACACTTATTTGTATAGCTTTATCTTCCTTTTTTGCTTGTAAATAAAGAGCAATATCATAAAGCTGAGGATTTTTATCTTTTAAAATAGCTAATGCTTCTGTATCATTGCTATTTTGAAGAACCTGATTGAAAGCAATATTTGCTTTAAGTTTATTTGATTGTGCTATATTTTCTTTAATAAAAAAACTAATAATTCCTACTATTATAATAATCACAAATGCAAAGATTAATGTTTTATATTTTTTAAAAAACCTTTCACTTTTTACGAAACTTTCTAAGAATCTCTCTTCGCTACTTAGCTCTGTTTTAACATAATCAACATTTTCTTTTATACTCATTTTTATAACCTTTTTGAAAAGTAGTTGATATGGTACAAAATTTTTAATAAAATCTTACTTTTATCTTACTTTTTGTATAATATTTCTCTATAAATTTACAAGGTTATGAAAAATATGAAGAGATTATTATTAGCTTCTGCGCTTACATTGGTTATATCGCAAAGTCTTTTTGCAAATGAGGAAGTTGTTCCTGAACAATCAAGATTTGAGTCATTGTCAAAATTAACAAAAGTTATTGGTACAGTTGAAAAGTATTATGTTGATGACATAAAATTACAAGAAATTGTTGATAAAGCATTAAAAGGTTTAATGCAAGAATTAGATGCCCATTCATCTTACTTAGATAAAAAAGCATCAAAAGAGATGTCGATTCAAACTCAAGGTGAATTTGGTGGATTAGGAATAACTGTTGGAATGAGAGATGGAGCTTTAACTGTAATCTCACCTATTGATGATACTCCTGCATTTAAAGCAGGGATTAAACCATTAGATATTATTTTAAAAATTGATAACACATCATCAATAAATATGACTTTAGATGAAGCAGTTACATTAATGAGAGGAAATCCTCAAACAGATATAACATTAACTGTTGTAAGAAAAGGTGAACTTAAACCTTTAGAAATAAAAATGAAAAGAGACATAATAAAAATACAATCTGTTTTTGCTAAGACAATTGAAAATACAGATTTATTATATTTTAGAGTTTCAAGTTTTGATGCAAAAGTTACAGAAGACTTAGAAAAAATTATAACAACTAATAAAACTGCTAAAGGTTTCATTTTAGATTTAAGAAATAATCCAGGTGGATTGTTGTCTCAAGCTATTGGTGTAGTTAATTTATTTGTTGATAAGGGAATAATTGTTTCTCAAAAAGGAAGAAATGCGGATGATGAAGAAAAATTTGAAGCATCAGCATCTAAAACAAAAACAAGATTACCTTTAGTTGTTCTTGTAAATGAAGGTTCTGCATCAGCTTCAGAAATTGTAAGTGGATCACTACAAGATCATAAAAGAGCAGTTATTGTTGGTGAAAAAACATTTGGAAAAGGTTCTGTTCAAGCAGTTTTACCTATTGAAAATGACAGAAGTGAAAATATAAAATTAACTATTGCAAAATACTATTTACCAAGTGGAAGAACTATTCAAGCAACAGGAGTAACACCTGATGTTATTGTAAATTCTGGAAAAGTAACGCAAGATGATGAAGATAAATTTAAGATTAAAGAAGCTGATTTGAAAAAACATCTTGAGGGAGAACTTGAAAAAGTAGGAAATAAGAAAAAAGATGAAAAAGCAATAGCAGATGAAAATAAAAAAGTGATTACTGGTGAAGATGTATTAGGAGATAATCAATTGAATACTTCTATTGCTATTTTAAAAAGCTTAATTATAATGAATAAATAATAGGAGACTAAATGAAAATAAGTGATATCGTAGCGCTTAATCTTTGGCCTGATTCAAAGAAAACAACAACTCAAAAAGGTATTTCTGAGTTAGAAGAGTTAGGTTATAATCTATTTTATATTGGCAAAAATGCAGACCTTTACACTTGTCCAGGAGTTGAACCAAAAGTTTTATTAGTAAGAAGTGATAGATGTTCTGTATTTGATATTCCATTAAATCTTTTAATTGACGGAAAAGGTGTTTCTCAAACTGCTATTTCAAATAATGGTGCAGAATTTGCAAAAGAAGCTGGAATAAGAACAGCAATTTTATCAGAAAAAGTTGATCAAACTTTAAGTATAGCTCCAAGATGTCAACTTATGGAATTATGCAAACCTTTAGAAGCTAAGGTTGATGGAGATGTAGTTCAATTTGAATTAATTTTTAGAAATTATTTAACTGGTTCACTTTTTGATGCTTGTCAAAATGGTTTAGACCCATATGGTTTAAATTTACCTTCAGATTTAGCGCAATGGCATAAATTTGAAACTCCAATTTTTACGCCAACTACTAAAGGTATTAAAGATGAGCCTTTAAATTCACAAAAAATTAGAGAATTATTTCCTGAAATCGTTTCAAGTCTTGAAAAATTATTTAAAGATTTTACTAAGTTTGCACAAGATAGAGGTATTATTGTAGTTGATACAAAGTTTGAAATATTTGTTAATTCTAAGAATGAATGGGTTTTAGGTGATGAAGTTTTAACACCTGAAAGTTCAAGATTTATTTCAAAAGAAGATTTTGATGCTGCTAATTATATCTCTATGGATAAACAACTTCTTAGAGATTTTGGTAAACAAGATAACTGGAAAGAAAAAGCAAAAGAGCTTAAATCTGGTGAAAAATTAGATGTAGTTGTTCCTCAAACAATTAAAGATAAAATTTTAAGTGGGTATACGACAATCTTAAATAGATTAAGTAAATAGCCTAAATTATTGTAAGGCAGATTTAGATATAATCGCAAAAAAATAAATTGAAGGTAATAAATGAAAGCAATCGTAAATGTAGCATTGAAACAAGGTGTATTAGATGATCAAGGTAAAGCAACTCATCACGCATTAGATACTCTAGGATTTAAAGAATTAGTTAAAAATGTAAGAATTGGAAAACAAATTATTATAGAATTAAACTCTACTGATAAAGAAGCAGCTAAAGAAGAAGTTACAAAAATGTGTCAAAAACTTTTAGCTAATACTGTTATTGAAGATTATGATATAGAAATAGTAGGTTAATATGAAAATTTCAGTATTACAATTTCCTGGTACAAATTGTGAGTATGATGCAAAATATGCATTTGAGCAATTAGGTTGTGTTGTAGAAATTATTTGGCATAAAGAAAAAAACATACCAGCTGATACTGATTTATTAGTAATTCCTGGCGGATTTTCTTATGGAGATTATTTAAGAAGTGGTGCAATTGCTAGATTCGCAAATGTTATGGATTCTGTTCAAGCATATGCAGCAAATGGTGGAAAAGTTTTAGGAATTTGTAATGGATTCCAAATTTTATTAGAAGCAGGATTATTACCAGGTGCTATGAAAAGAAATGATTCTTTACATTTTATTTCTAAATATCATACTTTAAAAGTAATAAATACTGATAATAAATTTTTATCTTTAATGAAAAAAGATCAAGTTGTAAATATTCCAGTTGCACATCATGATGGAAATTATTACATTGATGACGCGGGATTAAAAGAGTTAGAAGAAAATAATCAAATTCTTTTAAAATACTGTGATAAAGACGGGAACTTGGTAAATATGAATGGTTCTTTATTAAATATTGCTGGTATTTGTAATAAAGAAAGAAATGTTTTTGGTTTAATGCCACATCCTGAAAGAGCTATTGAAGAACTTTTAGGTTCAGTTGATGGTGTAAATATGTTAAAGGGTTTTTTACAATAAGGGGTTAATCTCCTATTGTAAAAAGTAAAATGCTAAAAATATTAAAACTACTTATCTTATTAAATATTTTTTTATGTGTAAATCTTTTTGCATCAAAAAGTTTATATCTTTCATACAATAAAATACCAACTAATATTTATAAAAATCAGAAATTTGAAGTTGTAGTAAAAGCTTTAATTACAACAAATGATTTTGATTCTTTGTCAACAACTTTTTCTAATTCATCAAATATTACAATCTTAAATCCAAAAAATCCTTGGAAAAAAGTTACAAATGATACCTATGAAAATAGTTATTATTTTAAAGTTAAACAAGGAAATTTCAAATTTCCAGAGATTAGTATTGTTTTAATGAATGGCAGTGCGATGATTGATTCTAGCGAATTAAGTCCACCTTCAATTAGATATTCAGATATTGGAAAAGGAGATGAAAGATATTCAGGTGTAATAGCAGATGATATCTTTTTAAAAGCATATAAGACTAAACAATATAATAATAAAGAAGCATTGACGATAATAGATATTGATGCAATAAATTCAAATCTTGAAGATTTTAAACTAAAAGATGTTGAAGAACAGGGTGTTTCTGCAATAAAAGAAAATAATGAAAATCAAAACTTAGTTTATTATTTTGTTACACCAATATATAAAAAGAAAATGGTTATTACTTATTATAATACCAAAACAAAAAGCTTAAAGGATTTTACTATTCCTTTATTATTACAAAATGAATTAGTAAGTACGCAAACAGATTTAAATCCAAATGATTCAAGTTTTGAGAAATATAAAAAAATAGCATCAACAACCTTTTTTATTCTATTTCTAATATTATTTATATTAAAAAGAAAGAAAATATTTTTATATATTTCATTGATACTTTTGATAATTTCGATTATTTATTTTTTACCAAATAGTACGGGAATAGTAAAAAAAGATTCTTTTGTCTATATTTTACCAACAAAAAATTCAACCATATTCTTTAAATTAGAGAATGATCAAAAAGTTGAGATATTAGAGAGAAAACATGGTTTTATAAAAATTCTAGGAACACAGAGTGATTTTATAGGCTGGATAAAGGAAGAAAGTTTTGGCACGAATTAGAGGACTTATACTATTTATACAATTTTCAATTACTGTTGCAATAACAGTAGTTTTAATGTATATATTTAAAAATCATACTCATAAAGTAATAAAAGCATGGATGATTTTTCAAATATATGTTTTAGGAATAAAATTAGAGACAGAAGGAAAATTAGACGAATCATGTGACATGATTTTATTGAATCATCAATCTTTACTAGATATTATCGTAATGGAATATATACATTCAAGGGATTTAGCTTGGGTTGCAAAAAAAGAGATAACAGATTTATTCTTTTTTGGTCATATAATAAAAGCTCCTCGAATGATTAGTATTGATAGGGAAAATAAAGCAGGAATAATGCATCTTTTTAAAGAAGCTCGAGATAGACTAGATAAAGGTCGACCAATTGCAATGTTCCCTGAGGGAACAAGAAGTAATGGCAAATCAATGTTAAGTTTTAGACCTGGAGCCAAAATGTTAGCAAATAAGTTTAAATTGAGAGTTCAGCCTATTGTTTTATTTAATACTAGAAATATTGTAGATTCTAAAAAAATGCTAGCAACACCTGGTATTGTGAAAGTTATTTATTTAGAACCTGTTCAAGCAGATAAAAGTACAGATTGGTTTGAACAAGTTGAAAAAAAAATGAATGAAGCATTTAACAAAGAGTGTAATAATTATGTCTCTTAATTGGAATATGATTTTTGCTATTGGACTTGGTGGTTTTCTAGGTGCGATTGTAAGAGCATATGTAGTTCAATTTACAAATAAATATATTCCAATTGAATTTCCAGTTGGAATATTATTGGTAAATTTAGTTGGTTCGTTTTTAGCAGGTGCTTTATTTGCGTATTTTTCTACTTATTCTCTTTCAGTAAATCTCAAAGCATTTCTTATAACTGGCTTTTTAGGAGCTTTAACTACTTATTCAACTTTTGCTATTGAATCTTATTTATTATGGGGAACATCTATATATATTGCTATTACAAATATTACATTAAATTTAGTCGGAAGTATATTAGTAGCAGGTGGTGGATTTAAACTTATTCATTTCTTTTTAAAGTAAAAATCACAAATTTTTTTAAGCATTATGTAGTTATAATGACACAAAATCAATAGAAGGAAATCTCATGAGTATGCCAAGTGGTATGGAATTATTAATGATTGTATTAGTAATATTATTAATGTTTGGAGGTAAAAAAATACCAGAATTAGCAAAGGGTCTAGGTACCGGTATTAGAAACTTCAAAAAAGCTATAAAAGATGATGAAGATGAAGTAGTGCAAAATAAATCAGATGAGATTGAAAAAAAATCTGAAACAACTACAACAGAAAAAAATGAAACAAAACAAGTATAAGAGAAAATATTGCAAAATTTAGTAAAAGAATTTATCGAAAATAAATTAAATACAAGTATAGTCTTAGAAAAACCAAAAGATTTATCTTTTGGTCACTATGCAACACCCGTTGCATTTTCACTAGCAAAAGAACTCAAAAAATCTCCAATGGCCATTGCCGATGAATTAGTTTCAAGTTTAAGTAATTCTGATATGTTTGAAAAGGTTGAAGCTGTAAAAGGTTTTATTAATTTCAAATTATCATCATCATTTTTAGAATCATTAGTTAACGATGCGTTAAATAATAAAGAATCATTTGCAAAACAAACAATAAAAGATGAAAAAATTTTATTAGAATTTGTTTCTGCAAATCCAACTGGTCCTTTACATATTGGTCATGCAAGAGGTGCAGTTGCTGGGGATTCATTAGCTCGTGTTGGAAAGTATTTAGGTTATGATATAACAACTGAGTATTATATAAATGATGCTGGTGCTCAAATGGATTTATTGGGTTTATCCGTATCTTTAGCTGCTAGAGATTTTCTTTTTAAAGAAGATGTAGCTTACCCAGAAACTTATTATAGAGGTGAATATTTAATAGATATTGCAAATATAGTAATAGAAAAATTTGGAAAAGATATAATTTATGATGAATCTAAATATAAAGATATAGCATTTTTCTCAAAAGATTTGGTTATGGAAATAATAATTAAAGATTTAAAAGATTTAGGAATTACTTTCGATAATTTTGTATCTGAAAAAACATTATATTCTTCTTGGGATTCTACAAAAGAAGTATTAGAAAAAAATGGTTCACTTTATTCAAAAGATGACAAAGTTTATTTAAAATCAACTCAATATGGAGATGATTCTGATAGAGTTGTTGTAAGAGATAATGGAATTCCAACATATTTAGCTGGAGATATTATTTATCATAAAAATAAATATGATAGAAAGTTTGATAGATATATAAATATTTGGGGTGCCGATCACCATGGTTATATTCCAAGAGTAAAAGCAGCTGTTGAATTTTTAGGAAATGATTCTTCAAAACTTGAAGTAATTTTATCTCAAATGGTTCAACTTTTAAAAGGTGGTGAGCCTTATAAAATGAGTAAACGAGCTGGTAATGTTATTTTGATGTCTGATATAACAGAAGAAATTGGGGCAGATGCATTAAGATTTATTTTCTTAACAAGAAAAAGTGATACTCATTTAGAGTTTGATATTGATATGCTAAAAAATCAAGATTCTTCAAATCCTATTTTTTATATAAATTATGCTCATGCTAGAATAAATCAAGTATTTAAAAAAGCTGAAATTACACAAGAAGAGATAAAAAATATTGATATAAAAAATTTAAATCAAGATGGATTAAATTTAATTTATGAGTCACTTTTATTGGAATCAATTTTAACTGAAGCTTTTTTAAAAAGAGATATGCAAAAAATAACAGAATATTTATATTCCTTGGCTTCAAGTGTGCATAAATTTTATAATGAGCACAAAGTTATAGGAAGTGATGAACAAAATATGTATTTAAAAGTTTTAGCAATGGCAGCATTAAGTATAAATGTTGGTTTGAGTCTTTTAGGAATTAAAGCTAAGGAACAAATGTAGTGAGATGGATTATTACTGTATCAGTTATAATTATTGCATATGCAATTTATACAAATAATATGGGTGGGGCAAGAGATGCCGCATCGAATTATAATAAATTGTTAAGAACAGGAGAGAAGTAATTCTCTGCTGTTCTTTAGTTTTCTATTGTTGGTAATTCAGATAAAAATTCTTCTAATGAGTATTTATTTCTGTATTTCTCACTCATTAAATGAATAAACATATCACCTAAATCAATAATTGTCCATTCGTCATCTTCATCTACTCTTACAAACTCTTCACCTGTTGGTTTTAACTCTGTTTTTAAGTAGTTTAATAATGCGAATCCATGTTTTGAATTTAATGTTGTAGCAATTACAACATAATCAACTATATAGTTTTTTGATGTTAAATCAATAATCTCTATATTTTCCGCTTTTTTGTCATCTAATATTTTTTTTATGTTTTCTAATCTAGTATTCAAAAACTTTTACCTTTTTTCTTGAAGATTTAATATATCATCTTTAATTTCTTTTGGAATATAGTCCAAATCAATTTTATCTCTTAATAAGCTAGAGCTAATATCAATATTTACATCCAAATTTTTAAACTCTTTTGCTTTTTTACTCTCAAACCCTTTTCTTGAAACAATTACAAATTCAACAAGTTCTTTTAGTTTATCAATTTCATGCCATTTATCTAGATTTTTTAGATTATCCTCACCAATTATTAAATAAATTTTTGATGGATTATATAACTCTTTTAGATAATTTACCGTGTCAATTGAATAGCTAGTTTTTTGTTGATTTATTTCGTAATCACAAATTTGAACTTTTTCAAACTCTTTAAAAACTTTTTTAAGCAGTTTAAATCTAGTTTCTGGATTTAAGTAAAAGCTACTCTTGAAAGGATTTAGATATGTTGGAACAACAATTACTGTATTGATGTCTAGCTTTTTTAATGCTTCCTTTACGACTGTAACATGAGCTACATGTATTGGGTCAAAACTTCCACCAAATATTGCAATTCGCACCTATTTAAAACCTTTGTAATATACTTAAATATTATTATAGCAATATTTCGATAAAATATCTACAATTAGATTTATTTAAAGGGAAAAATATGGCTATTAAAGTTGCAATAAATGGTTTTGGAAGAATTGGAAGATGTGTTGCAAGAATCATCGCAACAAGAGATGATGTAGAATTAGTGGCAATAAATGATACAGCTGCTCCTGAAATGTTAGAATATATTACAAAATATGATACTGTTCATGGAACTTTTGCTGGTGATGTAAAAGTTGAAAATGGTTATCTAAAAATGGGAAAAGTAAATGCAAAACTTTATTCAACAAGAGATGCCTCTTTATTAACTTTTACTAAAGACTGTGGGGCTGAAATTATTTTAGAATGTACAGGCGCATATTTAACACAAGAAAAATGTCAAATACATATTGATAATGGAGCAAAAAAAGTTGTAATGTCAGCACCTGCAAAAGACAATACTCCGACTTTTGTTATGGGTGTAAATGAATCGACTTATTCTGGACAAACTATTATTTCAAATGCTTCTTGTACAACAAACTGCTTAGGACCAATTGCAAAAATTATTGATGATGCTTTTGGAATTGAAAAAGGTTTAATGACAACTATTCACTCTTATACAAATGATCAAAATATTTTAGATGTAAAACATAATTCAGATAAAAGAAGAGCAAGAGCTGGTGCTGCTAATATGATTCCAACATCAACTGGTGCTGCAAAAGCTATGAAATTAATTATGCCTCAGCTTGATGGTAAATTACATGGGCAAAGTGTAAGAGTTCCAACACCTAATGTTTCAATGGTTGATGTAAATTTTATGATTAAAAAAGATACAACAAAAGAAGAAATAAATGCTTTATTTGAAGCAAAAGCAAAACAATTATCTGGAATCGTAGCAGTTGATAATGACATGATGGTTTCAAGTGATTTAGTTGGAAATACAAACTCTACGATAGTTGCATCTGATTTAACACAAGTTATTGGTGGAAATATGATAAAAGTTATGAGTTGGTACGATAATGAATGGGGTTACTCATCAAGACTGATTGATATGGCTATTTTTGTAGCTAAAAAATAAGGGTTTTTAGATGAAATTACAAGAGATTAAAAATATAGATATTACAGGTAAAAGAGTTTTTATTAGATGTGATTTTAATGTTCCTATGGATGAATATAATAATATTACAGATGATAGAAGAATTAGAAGTGCATTAAGTACTATTAGATATTGCATTGACAATGATTGTTCAGTTATTTTAGCTTCGCATTTTGGAAGACCAAAAGGTGGATTTGAAGAAGAATTTTCTTTGCAACCAATCGCAAAAAGATTGCATACTCTTCTAAAACAAGAAATCAAAATGGCTCCAAGTATCATTTGTGATGAAACTATGAAAATGGCAAAAGAGCTTAAAGCTGGTGAAATCTTATTATTAGAAAATATGAGATTTGAATCGGGTGAAACAAAAAATGATGAAGCATTAAGTGCAAAATTAGCTTCAATGGCTGAAGTTTATATTAACGATGCTTTTGGAGTTTCTCATAGAGCTCATTCATCTGTTGAGGGAATTGCAAAATACTTTGATATGCAACATAAAGCAGCTGGATTTTTAATGGCAAAAGAGATTAAATTTTTTCATCATATTGTTCATAATCCAAAAAGACCATTTATTTCAATTGTTGGAGGTTCAAAAGTTTCTGGTAAACTTGAAGCTTTACATAATTTAGTTCCAAAAGTTGATAAAATCATTATTGGTGGAGGAATGGCATTTACATTCTTAAAAGCATTAGGACATGAAATTGGAAACTCTTTAGTTGAAGAAGATTTAATTCCAGAAGCTGTAAAAATTATGGAACAAGCAAAAAAACTAGGGGTAAAGCTTTATTTACCTGTTGATGTTGTTGCAGCTGAAGCATTTAGTGCAGAAGCAATTGCTAAAATTGTAACAATTCAAGAAATTCCAAAAGGTTGGATGGGACTTGATATTGGACCTGCATCAGCTTTATTATTTAGTGAAGCTTTGGAAGATGCAAATACTATTTTATGGAATGGACCAATGGGTGTTTATGAAATGGATAAATTTGCAAAAGGAAGTACAAAAATTTCACATGCAGTTGCTAATTCATTTGCAACAACTGTTGTTGGTGGTGGAGATACTGCTGATCTTGTTAGAATCACAGGTGATGAAGATGAAATGACATTTATTAGTACAGGTGGTGGAGCATCTCTTGAACTAATTGAGGGAAAAATTCTTCCAGGTGTTAAAGCACTAGTACTTGAGGAAGATAATTAATGGCAATAATTGCAAGTAATTTCAAAACAAATCACACAAGAAAATCAACTGCATTATTTGTAAATGAAGTTAATAATTATTTAAAATCGAATAATATAAAAAATGAAGTTTATGTTTTCCCAACAGCTACTTCATTGGATTTATTTGATACGGTTCCTACTTTTTCAATTGGAGTTCAAAATGCTTATGCAACAGCAAATGGCTCATTTACAGGAGAAATAGGAACAACTCAACTTGATGAATTTGAAATTAAAACAATTTTAATAGGTCATAGTGAAAGAAGACATATTTTAGGTGAATCTCAAAATAAAATTGCAAAAAAATATGAATTCTACAAAGAATTAGGATATAAAATTATTTATTGTATAGGTGAACCTTTGGAAGTAAAAAATCAAGGTTTAATAAAAACATTAGAGTATATTTATGAACAATTTGATGGAATTGATACAAATTATGAAAATTTAATTTTAGCTTATGAACCTGTTTGGGCCATTGGAACGGGAGTTACGGCTACAAATGAAGATATTGAGAATATTCATAATTCAATAAAAGAAAAAATTAAAAAACCACTTTTATATGGTGGAAGTGTAAAAGTTGAAAATGTTAGAGAAATTTGTCAAATACCAAATGTAGATGGTGCTTTGATTGGAACAGCTTCTTGGAAAACAGAAGATTTTATACAAATATTAGAAAATACAAAGGATTTATAGATGTTTATGAAAGGTAAAAAAGGGGTAATTTTAGGAGTTGCAAATAATAAGTCTATTGCTTATGGAATTGCAAAAGCTTGTGCTGATCAAGGTGCTCAAATTGCATTTACTTATTTAAATGATTCTTTGAAAAAAAGAGTTGAACCAATTGCAGCTGAATTTGGAAGTGCGGATTTTGTATATCCATGTGATGTATCAAATCCAGCTGAAATCAAAGCTTTAAAAGAATCAATTGAAAAAGATATGGGTCAAATTGATTTTATTGTTCATTCGATTGCCTTTGCTCCAAAAGAGGGATTAAGTGGAAGATTTTATGATATTTCTAAAGAAGCTTTTGATATTGCTATGGATGTTTCTGTTTATTCATTAATTGAAGTTGTAAGAGAATTAAAACCTTTATTATCAGATAACTCATCTATTTTAACATTAACTTATTATGGTGGAGCAAAATATATTCCAAATTATAATTTAATGGGTGTTGCAAAAGCAGCTCTTGAAATGACAACTAAATATTTAGCAGAAGATTTAGGGAAAGATGGAATTAGGGTAAATGCAATTAGTGCAGGACCTATTAAAACTCTTGCAGCTGCTGGGATAAGTGATTTTAGATTTATGTTAAAATGGAATGAAGCTCATTCTCCATTAAAGAAAAATGTAACAATCGATGAAGTTGGAAATTCAGGTATGTATTTACTTTCTGATTTATCTAGTGCCGTTACTGGTGAAATTCATTATGTTGATTGCGGATACAATATTATGGGTATGCCAGCAGTTGAATTTAATGATGAGGGAAAACCTACAATTGCTTGGAATGGAACTGATAAGTAGTCATAAAGCGTAAGCTTTTTGACTATTTTGAACAATATAAAATTTTACTTTTAAATTTAATGAAATTTTAAATTAAGATTTTAAATATAGGATAAATATAATAATGAATATAAATTTTAAAGAATTAGCAAATAAATATCAAACACCTTATTATGTGTACGATTTTGACCATATTACAAAACAATATGAAGAATTAAAAGGTGCATTCAAAGCTAGAAAATCTCTTATAGCATATGCTGTTAAAGCAAATTCAAACTTGAGTGTTATCAAACATTTAGCAGATTTGGGAGCTGGTGCTGATTGTGTTAGTATTGGTGAAGTAAAAAGAGCTTTAAAAGTTGGAATTGCTCCTTATAAAATCATTTTTTCAGGTGTTGGAAAAATCGACTCAGAAATTAAAGAGGCATTAGAATCTGATATTTTAATGATAAATGTTGAAAGTGATGCTGAGTTAAATAGAGTTGAACTTATTGCAAAAGAGCTTGGAAAAGTTGCAAGAATTTCAATTAGAGTTAATCCAAATATTGACCCTCAAACACATCCGTATATTTCAACTGGTTTACATGAAAATAAATTTGGTGTTGATATTGATACAGCAAAAAGAATGTATATTCAATGTAAAAACTCGTCTAGTTTAGATCCTGTTGGAATGCATTGTCATATTGGTTCTCAGTTAACTCAACTTGAACCAATAAAAGAGTCTATAAAAATCGTTACAGATTTAGTTAGAAATTTAAAAGCTATTAAAATCGAACTATCATTTGTAGATATTGGTGGTGGTTTAGGAATTGTTTACGATGATGAAACTTTAATTGATACAAAAGAGTATGCCCAAGCAGTTTTAGAAAATATGTTTGGTTTAGATATTACAATTATTTGTGAACCAGGTAGATTTATGGTTGGAAATGCTGGAACTTTTGTAACAAAAGTTCTATATGAAAAAGTAAACGGAAACAAAAGATTTGTTATAGTTGATGGTGCGATGAATGATTTAATTAGACCATCTTTATATAATGCTTACCATAAAATCGAGGTTTTAAATGACAATGAAGAATTTTCCGATTGTAATTTAGTAGGTCCAATTTGTGAAAGTGGTGACTTTTTTGCTAAAAATGTTCAATTACAAAAAACGCAACATAATGATTTAGTTGCTATTTATAGTGCTGGTGCTTATGGATTTACGATGGCTAGTAATTATAATACTAGAGGAAAAGTAGCTGAAATTGCTGTTGAAAAAGGGATTGATAGATTAATCAGAAAAAGAGAAACTTTTGAAGATATAATAGCTTTAGAAGAAGAGTTTATAAAATAATTAAGTAAAAAAAGGTCTTTTTATGAGTGAAGAGGGATTATTAGAACTTAGAAACAAACTTGATAAGATTGATAATGATTTATTAGAATTAATTAATCAAAGAATGAAAATAGTTCATGAAGTAGGCGCTTTAAAAGCAAAAAGTGGTGGAGCAATTTATAGACCTGAAAGAGAAAAATCAATTATTGATAGACTTGAAAAAATCAATACTGAAAATAGTGGACTTTTAAATAGAAGTGCAATAGAAGCTTTGTTTTTAGAGATTTTTGCTATATCTCGAAATATTGAATTACCTGAAAATATAGCATATCTTGGACCTGAGGGAAGTTTTACTCATCAAGCAGCCGAAGGAAGATTTGGTGCTATGAGTTCTTATATTTCAATTGGTTCAATTAATGGAATATTTAGAGAAGTTGATACAAAAAAAGTAAGATTTGGTGTAGTTCCAATAGAAAATTCATCAAATGGAATAGTTACAGATACAATAAATTGTTTAAGTAATTATAATTTAAAAATTATTGCAGAAGTTGTTTTGGATATTCATCACACTCTTGCTACTACTTGCGATAAAATAAGTGATATTAAAAGAATTTATTCAAAAGATATTGCATTTGAACAATGTAGAAAATTTTTAGCTAATTTTGGTTTAGATGAAGTTGAATTAATTCCAATAGAATCAACAACAAAAGCAGCAAGAATAGCAGCAAATGAGCCAGGAAGTGCAGCAATTTGTCCACATGTTGGAGCAAAATTGCATAATCTTCCAATATTATTTGAAAATATAGAAGATAAAGATAACAATAAAACTAGATTTTTTATAATTAGTGATTTTGAAAATGCGTCATCTGGAAATGACAAAACATCAATATTAGTAAAATTCCCTGATAAACAAGGAGTTTTGGTTCAATTTTTAACAGATTTTAATGAAGCTGGAATTAATTTAACTAAAATAAAATCTCATATTGTTGAGGGAAATTCAATTTTCTTTATTGATTTTGATGGACATAAAGATGATGAAAATGTTAAAAAAGTACTAGAAAAACATAAAAGTAGTGTTAAAGTTTTAGGGTCTTATGTAAAAGAGATAAACGATATTTAATTTTAAATTTAATAGGAAAAGTAAATGCAATTTAATCAAGTATTAGAAAATGTTACAACTTATGAAGCTGGAAAACCAATAGAATTAGTTGTTAGAGAATATGGTATCGATCCAAAAGATGTTATAAAATTAGCTTCAAATGAAAATCCTTATGGAACAAGTCCAAAAGTTATAGCAAAAATTCAAGAAATAGTTCAAAATATGTCTGTTTATCCTGATGATTCAATGTATGAATTAAAAGAAGCATTAGCAAATAAATTTGATTTAACGAATAAACATATAATTATAGGTTCTGGAAGTGATCAGATTTTAGAATATTGTGTTCATGCAAAATGTGAAAAAGATTCAAAAATTTTGATGGCAAAAACAACATTTGCTATGTATGAAATTTATGGAAAACAAACAGGTGCAAAGATTATTAAAACTGAAGATGACCAACATAATCTTGAACAATTTTCAAAACTATATAAAGAACATGGTGCTGATGTAATATTTTTATGTTTACCAAATAATCCACTTGGTGAATGTTTAGATAAAGATGCAGTTTATGCTTTTTTAGAAACAATTGATAAAGAAACTTTAATAGTTGTTGATGGAGCTTATCAAGAATTTGCAGCATTTAAAGATGAGAAAAAAAGAATTGTACCAAAAGATTTAATTGCTAATTTCCCAAATGCTATTTATTTAGGAACATTTTCAAAAGCATATGGCCTTGGTGGAATGAGAGTTGGATATGGTATAGCTCAACCTGATATTATAAATACTTTTTATAAATTAAGAGCTCCTTTTAATATTACAACTTTAACACTTGCAGCTGCTATTGAAGCATTAAAAGATGAAGAATTTGTAACTTCTTGTATTGCTAAAAACTTTGAAGAGATGAAAAGATATGAAGAGTATGTTACAAAAAAAGGTTTTGAATTTATTCCTTCATATACAAATTTTATTACAATTAAATTTGGTGATAAATTTGTATCAAAAATAGTTGCTCAAAAATTACTTGAAAAAGGTGTGATTGTTCGAGATTTAACAAGTTATGGACAAAATGCAATTAGAATTACAATAGGAAGAGCTGAGCAAAATACAAAAGTATTTGAACAATTAGACGAAGTATTAGAAAAATTAAAATAAAGTATTAAATAAATGGAAATAAAAGATAAGTCAGTAAAAGAGTTAGACGCGTTATCACAAGACATAAGAGATAGAATTATTGATGTGGTATCAAGAAAGGGTGGGCATTTTTCATCTACCCTTGGGGCGGTTGAGTTAACTCTTGGTATGCATTATGTATTTGATGCATACAGTGATCCTTTTATTTTTGATGTTTCACACCAATGTTATCCTCACAAACTTTTAACAGGACGATGGGAAGAATTTGAAACTGTAAGACAATTTGGAGGACTTAGTGGTTTTACAAAACCAAAGGAGAGTCCTGCTGATTATTTTGTAGCTGGTCATAGTTCAACTTCTATTTCATTAGCTGTGGGAGCTGCTAAGGCTATCAAACTAAAAAAAGAGAATAGAGTACCAGTTGTTATGATTGGTGATGGTTCTATGACTGCTGGAATGGTTTATGAAGCTTTAAATGAGTTGGGAGATATAAAACTTCAAGTTGTAATTATTTTAAATGATAATGAAATGTCAATTGCAAAACCAATTGGGGCAATTTCAAAATATCTTTCAAAACTTTTAGCAGGTAAATATTATCAAGGGTTTAAAACTAAAGTTGATAAGTTTATCAAAAAAAACATGCCAGAAGGCACTATTTATATTGCCAAAAGAATGGAAGAAGCTTTAAAACTTATTACTCCTGGAATCTTATTTGAAGAAATGGGTATAGATTATATTGGTCCTATTGATGGGCATGATATTGCTGAGATTATTGATACTTTACAAATTGCAAAAGCTATGGGAAAACCTGTAATTGTTCATGCAAGAACAGTAAAAGGAAAAGGTTATCCAATTGCTGAGGGACAACATGAGCATTGGCACGGAGTTGGACCTTTTAATGTTGAAGATGGAGTTTTTATAAAAAAAGAAGCACCAAAAGCTGCAACTGCTGTTTTTTCAGATGCTTTAATAACTTTAGCGTCTAAATATGAAAATATTGTTGGAGTTACCGCTGCCATGCCAAGTGGTACAGGAATAAATAAACTTATGGAAAAATTCCCTGATAGATTTTGGGATGTTGCAATTGCTGAACAACATGCAGTTACTTCAATGGCTGCTATGGCAAAAGAGGGCTTTAAACCATACATTACGATTTATTCAACATTTTTACAAAGAGGATTTGATCAAATAATCCATGATGTTTGTTTAATGAATTTACCTGTTGTATTTGCAATGGATAGAGCTGGAACTGTGGGAAATGATGGGGAAACTCATCAAGGAGTTTTTGATATTTCATTTTTGAGATTTATACCAAATATGATTTTATTTGCTCCAAGAGATAATGAAACTCTAATTCAAGGTTTAGAATTTGCTTATACTTTAACAAGTCCTAGTGCAATTAGATACCCAAGAGGCGCGTTTAAAGAGTTAGTTTACAAACCAACACCATTTAGTTTAGGAAAAGCAGAACTTCTAAAAGAGGGAAGTTCTAACAAACTTTTTATTGGATATGGAGCTGGAGTTAGTCGTGCTATTGATACAGAAATTTTACATAAAGAAGATATTGCTATTTTAGATTTAAGATTTGTTAAACCAATAGATAAAGATATGTTAATTGAATTATCAAAAAAATATAATGATTGGTATGTTTTCTCAGATTCACAAAAACAAGGTGGAGTATCAAGTGCTATTTTAGAAGTTTTAAATGATGAAAAAATCCATAATGTTCAAGTAACAACTTTTGAATATGAAGATAATTTTATAGAACATGGTGATACAAAACAAGTGGAAGAAAGTTTAGGTTTGTTAGCTGAACAACTTGTATTAAAGGTTAAATGATGAATGATAATTTAAGTAATTTATTACAAAACTCTTCTTTAGAAGAGATATTACAAAATATAGATGATAAACTAAAAAAAAGCGATGAAGCTGATTTTTGGAAAGAAAAAATATTACCTTTTTGTGAAGCAATTTTATCAGTATTACTTCCTTTAAAAAAGCAAAATTTATTATTTACTCCTGAGGGAGAAATAGTAACTTTAATAGATAGTCAACTCTTTTATAGATGGAGTGATTTGGTTTGTCTGAAAACACTAGCATTTATAATACAACAAAGTAATGAGCAAAATAAATTAATTAGAACTGACTATAAAAATGTAAAGTATCAAATAATAGATTTAGAAAAATTAGGAGTTTATTTATCTTCTAATAAAATCAATTTAGTTGATGAAGACAGTCTTGATTTCCCTCTTTCAATTTATAATATTCATCAAGGGATGATTACTGTAATTAAAAATCTTTTTAAATAATCTTTATAAAATCTTATATTAAAACAAGACAAAAAATATCTTATTAAAACCATATAAACACTATAAACAGGATATTTTTTATCTTGTATTATAATAAAAACTTATGTAAAATATCTAAATTATTTATAAAATTAATTTTCAATTAATAATAATTATCCTAGAATTAAAATTATATTAAAGGAGAAGTTATGAAAAAAATAACATTAGCTGTATGTATATTAGGTGCAAGTACTTTATTTGCAAATAGTTCATTATTAACAAAAGCAAAACAAAGTGGTCTTGAGGCAATTCCTGCTTCAAAAGTTGAATTAATGAAATTAATTGACGATAAGAAAGATCCAATTACAAATGAAAAAGTTGAACTTGGTAAAAAATTATATTTTGATCCAAGACTTTCAAAAAGTGGACTTATTTCATGTAATACTTGTCATAATATAGGTTTAGGTGGAGCAGATGGAATTCCTGCTGCAATTGGACATGGATGGACACCAAATCCTCATCATTTAAACTCTCCAACAGTTTATAACTCTGTATTTTTCAAAGCACAATTTTGGGATGGAAGAAGTCCTCATTTAGCAGATCAAGCTCAAGGTCCTGTTCAAGCTGGTCCTGAAATGGCAGCACCTGCATCTCTTGTTGAACAAAGAATAAATTCTATTCCTGAATATGTAAATGAATTTAAAAAAGCTTATGGAAAAGATGTAAAAGTAGATTTTGCAACAATAACAGCAACTATTGCAACTTTTGAAAAAACACTAGTTACTCCATCAAAATTTGATGATTTCTTAAATGGTAAAGAAAAAGCATTAAATGATGAAGAGAAAAAAGGATTAACTTTATTTATAGATAAAGGTTGTACTTCTTGTCATTCAGGAATTGCTCTTGGTGGAACAATGCAAGCATTTGAAGTAGCTTCTAAATATAAATTTACAACAGTAGGTGATTTCAAAGGTGATGATAAAGGAATGGTTAAAACTCCAACTCTAAGAAATATTACAGAAACAGCACCATATTTCCATAATGGGCAAATTTGGTCATTAAATGAAGCTGTAAAAGAGATGGGTTCTGTTCAATTAGGAATTGAAATTTCTGATTCAGATGCAGCTCAAATTGTAACATTCTTAAAAACATTAAAAGGTGTAAAACCAGCTATTTCTTATCCTCAACTTCCAGAATCTACAATAGATACTGCAAAGCCTGAGTTTAACTAAAATATTTAGGTCTTTAGAGGTTTTCCTCTAAAGATAAGGTTTTAGTTTTTCAACACACAATCCCATCGCACAACTTTCATATCCAATAACTTTTTTTATATATGGTTTACAAAATCCCTCAACCATAATAGCTCCAGCTTTTCCAAAACATTCACCTGATTTTAGATATTCTTCTATATGTTTTTTATCAAATTGTTCAAATTCATAAGTTGTAATTGAAATATCAATTAGTTCTTTTTCTTTGGATTTATAAATCATACAAGTTATAACAGATGTTAAATTTCCACTTTGAAGTTCAAGCATAGCTTTTGCATCAGCTAAATCTTTTGCTTTTCTTAATAGTTTTCCTTCACATGTAACAACAGAATCAGCAACTAATAAAGGCATTTTTTCAACACCATATATTTTATATAAGTCTTTAAATTTCCCCATAGTTGCTTCATAACAAAAAGATTTTGGATTAGTAGTTATTATAGAATCTTCATCAAAAGTTCCACCATTTTGAATAAAATCAATACCAAAAGTTTTTAAGATTAATGCTCTTGTTGTAGAATTTGAACCAAGTCTTATCAAATTAGGCCTTTTTTATTTGGATTATACACAATTTGAATATAATTGCTTTTTAAAAAATGACCAATAAAATTTAATAGGAAAAAAAGTAATTTATGAAATATTATGTATTTTTAGCTTATATTCTTTTATATGAGTTTTTAGAGTTTTATCATTTTATTGGAATTTTATTAATTTCATCAGGAATATATTTATCAATCTTTTTTAAAAGAGAAGTGAATTAATGTTGTTTTTATCAAAAATCGCAGGTTTATTAATCTTTATTTCTTTTTTAACTACTTTATATTCTTATTTCTTTAATGAAAAATTGTTGATTTTTGCAGGAATTTTTGCATGGATTTCATTTTTAATACTTTTTTCTTCACTCAAAAATAAAAAAATAATTATAATTTTGTTAATAATGAGTTTTTTAGCTTTTTTTGTTTCATATTTTAATAGCTTTAAAATTGATTTTATAAAAGTATTTACTGTAAATCAATATTTATTAACTCTATTAATTGCTGTTGGATTTTTAAGACTTATTGCAACACCAAAAAAAGAGAAAGTTTCTGCTCTTCCAAAAGGTAAAAAATCTTTTATAAAAACATATTTAAGTGTACATCTTTTTGGCTCAGTTATAAATATATCTTCACTTATTTTGATTGCAGATAAAATGTATAAAAAAGCACCTTTAACAAATATCCAAGTTGTTTTATTAACAAGAGCCTTTGCAAGTGATGCGTATTGGTCGCCTTTTTTTGTGGCATTTGCAGCTGCTATTACTTATGCTCCTAATTTAGACACTTCTATAATTTTATTAAATGGAATAGTTTTAGCAATATTAGCTTTTTTGATTACTTATTATGAAGTAAATAATAAAGAGTTTAATATTGATGAATTTAGAGGTTACCCTTTATCTTTAGAGAGTTTATATTTGCCTTTTATGTTGGCATTATTAGTTTTAGCTACAAACTATTTTTTTCCAAATATTAAAGTAATTGTTCTTATTTCAACTTATTCAATATTGATGTGTTTGTTTATTTTACCTATAACAAAAGGTTTAAGAAAATCTTTTTCTAATTTAGCTTTTTATATAAGTGAAGAATTGCCAAAAATGAAAACAGAAATGTCACTTTTTTTAGTTGCTGGAATGTTTGGTATTTCTATTAGTTCTATATTAATTGGTATGAATTTAGACTTGCCTTTTGAGATTTTTGATTGGCAAATTGCTTCAATATTACTTTTTATTTTTATTCTCTTAGCTTTTGTTGGAATTCATCCAATTATAACTATTGCAATAATTGGAGATTTTTTAAATGGAGTAAATCATACTTTATTAGCTTTGACTTTCTTGATGGCTTGGTCAACTACTGTTTCCACCTCACCTTTTTCAGGATTAAATTTAACAGTTGTTGCAAGATATGATTTTGATGCCAAAGAGATTTTTAGATTAAATATTTTTTATGCTTTTAAAATGTATTTAATTTGTATAGTTTGTCTATTTATTTTATCAAAATATTTAGATTTATAAAAAAATCATAAATATATCATTTCATTTGAATAAAATTATTCAAATAATAGTAAATACATAAAATTTTGTATTCTTTCTGCTTCCTAGACTTATAAGACTATGTATTTGCTTTATTTTTATCATTATTAGTTACAATTATCCTAAATTATTTTAAGAGATTTATATGAATTTATTTATTATTTTATTAGGAAAAATTTCCCCTTTATATCTAAATATTGCAATTGGATATATTTTAACAAGATATTTTAGGGTTAAACGAAATTTTATAGCCACACTACTTATATATATTTTAGGACCAATTGTAATTCTTTTTGCTACTTTATCTATTCAATTAAATTTACAACTACTTTTTTTGCCTCTATTTGTTTTCTTTTTTGGAACGACAATAGCCTTTTATGTATTAAGAAAATATAAAAATAATTGGAATGATGCGAGTATAAATACTTTATCATTTACTTGTGGAACAGGAAATACTGGATATTTTGGTATTCCTTTATCGATGATTTTATTAAGTCCTGAATCAGCAAATATTTTTATTTTTGCAACTCTTGGTTCTTTATTATATGAAAATACAACAGGTTTTTATGTAACTGCAAAAGGTAGTTTTACGGCAAGACAATCGATTGTTAAAGTAATTAAACTTCCACTTTTATATGCCTTTATTCTAGGTCTTTGTTTAAATCTTTTAGGATTTAGAACTCCTGAATCTATTATTCCTTATTTTGAGGGTTTTAAATGGTCTTACGGAATATTAGGAATGATGATGCTTGGTATGGGAATGAAAGGGTTTAATTTAAAAGCTGATGTAGATATAAAATATCTAAAAATCGCATATTTTTATAAATTTATTTTTTGGCCAACAGTTATATTATTTATTATTTTTATAGACAAAAATTTCATAGGCTTTTTAAATGAAGAAGTTTATAAAGTTTTATTTCTATTTTCAGTTGTTCCACTTGCCGGAAATACTGTAACACTTGCAGTTTTATTAAAGGCAAGACCTGAAAAGGCTTCCTTTACAGTTCTTTTAAGCACTTTAATATCAGTTATTTATATACCGATAGTTTTGATTCTTTATAGTGGGTTTTAGAAGAATTAATTCATAATTCTTCTAGCAGTCCAATAAGTATCTTTATAAAAAGGTTTATCTAATTTTGAAAATTGGATACCATTAATTGATGAGTGTAAAAAAGCACCATCTCCCATGTAAATTCCTACATGCTTATCTCTTTTACTTGTCTTGAAGAAAACTAAATCACCCATTTTAAGGTCATCTTTTTTAACTTCTACTCCTACATTCACTTGTGTTACTGTAGTTCTTGGTAATTCAATACCAAACTTTTCTTTAAAAGCTTTTTGAGTAAAGGCAGAACAATCTATACCAGTTCTTGTGCTTCCACCCATCTTATATTTAACATTTTTCCAGTCGTTATAAAAATCAACGAAAGCTTGTTTTTTTGTTAAAACTCTTGAATTTAAAGATTCAACTTTTTCTGTATTATCTAAAACCAATTTATCATAATCTTTTTTACTTATTGTAGGCTCATATTTTGAATGAGGTCTATTTTTAAGCTTATTATTCTCTTCTGATTCATACGATGATTTATAATCATTATAAGATATGCTAGAAGCATTCAAATTACTATTCTTTATCTTATTGTTCTCTTCTATTTGAATATTCTTGTTACTACAAGCTGAAAGTAATAACATAACTGGTAGAAGTATAAAAGTCTTCTTTATCACTAATTCTCCTTTTATAATAAAATTTAATCGATAATTCTTTGTGCCTTCCAATAGCTTTTGCTAAAATAAGAATTACTTAATTCGGAAATTGTTACACCAATTTTTGTAGAGGCATGAACAAATAATCCATCTTCAAGATATATGCCAACATGGTTTATATCATCACCTGTTTTGAAGAATACTAAATCTCCACTTAGTAATTGACTTTTATCTATTTCTTTCCCAACTTGCGATTGTAAAAGAGCTGTTCTTGGCATAGATAAATTAAATTTCTCTTTAAAGGCTTTTTGTATAAAACCAGAGCAATCAATTCCGCTTTTTGAATCACCACCTAATTTATATTCTACGCCCTCCCATTCACTATAAAAATCGAATAGGTCTAAGTCTAAATCTATTCGTTCATTTTGATAGCTTAAAGAGTCAAGGCTTTTATTTGATTTCATAATTTCTTTATACTTTTTAAATTTCATATCTCTTTGTTTTATAGTATTTTCCAAAGAAGCACTTTGAAATATATATTCACCGTTTTGTGAAGATAAACTACTATTATCACTATTTTTAAGTGAACAACCAGTCATTATAAGTGACAAAATAAGAAATAGTAAAAAGTTTTTAAAATATATAATCAAATTAAATACCTTTTAAATTATAGGTTTCTGAATTTAATAGTATTAAAAAATAAAACATATGTCAAGTTTTAACATCTGTTTTGTATAATATAATTATAAAAATAAAGGAGTTGTTTTGAAAAAAATTATATATTTGTCATTACTTTTACTGCTAGGTGGTTGTTCTTCGATAGAAAATAATTCGTTAGATAATATTCAAATTTCTAAAAATAATAAAAAGAATTTTACCTATGATTCTTGTACAAAATTCTCTTATATTTCACAAAACGAAGAAGAAAAATACGGAAAGCTATTTTATGAGTACATAAACTTAGATTCAAATTGCTCTTGGAATGGAATGTCTAGAGGTTTTTTTGATGATTTATTTAAATCAACTTTAAAAATTAAAAGTATAAAAACGATAGAAAGAGTTGAGTATAAGAATTATGAATTTAGTACTTATCTTATAGATGAAAAATATTATATGAATTTAATATATAGTTATTCAGTATTTGAAGATTTTTTTATTATTGATTATAAAGGAAAACTTTTTGATGAAATGATTAAAGAATATAATATAAATTATGTAAATAAATATATAAATGAGCCTAGATTTAATTCTAATTATTCAAATAGTTTGGTAAGGATGAATATTTTAAATGGGTATTTCTCAAAACAAAGTGAATCTGACTTTGGTAATTAGAGGATTTTTTTTAATCCTCTAATCGTTATAAATTTTCTTTAGCATAAGTTAAAGCAGCAATTTTTGCATCTTCAACTTTTGTAACATCTTTTCCACCAGCTTGGGCAAAATCTGGTCTTCCACCACCACCACCACCAACGATTGGAGCAATATTTTTAATCCATTCACCAGCTTTGATATTTGTGTTTTTACTTCCTGCAACTATTAATACTTTATCATCTTTTGCTTGAAGTAATAAAACTGCAAGTTTTTCATTTGCATTTTTTAAATCATCAACAATTTTCTTTAAATCACCATTTTCTACAACGGCTACCACAATTTTTGTATCACCAATAGTTTCTTCGCTAATTGGTGCTGATGTTTGGCTTTGAACAGTTTCTACTTCTTTTTTAAGTTCTTTGATTTGCTCTTTTAATTTTTTAATTCCAGAAATCACATCATTGTTTTTAATTTCAGCTTTTATTTCATTCATAGCAGCGATAATTTCTTTAGTATAAGCAATAGCAGCAGCTCCACAAACAGCTTCAATTCTTCGCACACCTGCACTTACACCTGATTCTTTAACCACATAAAAACTTCCAATATCTGCTGTGTTTTTTACATGTGTTCCACCACAAAACTCAACAGAAACATCAGAAAAACTAACAACTCTTACCATATCACCATATTTTTCACCAAACATAGCAATCGCACCTTTGTGTTTGGCTTCTTCTATTGGTAACTCTTCAATATTCCCAGATATTCCTCTTGAAATCATTGTATTTACTAAATCTTCAACTTCATCAATTTGAGCAGTTGTCATAGCTTTTGGATATGTGAAGTCAAATCTTAATCTTGAGCTATCATTTAATGAACCAGCTTGAGAAACGCTATCTCCTAAAACCATTTTTAGTGCACTTTGCAAAAGGTGTGTAGCACTATGATGTTTTGCTATTTCATATCTATTAACAACTACTGCATCTACGGTTTGATTTTGATTTAAATTTGAATTTGCAACTTTAATTTTTGAAAGATTTAATCCATGAAATTTTTGTGTATCTTCAATAATTCCAATATGTTTATTATCTTCTAAAGCTCCAATATCTCCACTTTGTCCACCACTTGTTGCATAAAATGGAGTCTTGTCAAGCATAACCCAACCAGTAGAATTTTTTTCTAAAGTCGAAACCTCTTTAAAATTTTCATTTAAAAGAGCAAGAATTTTTGATTTATAAGTTACATTATCGTATCCAACAAATTTATTTATTCCATATTTCTCAATTAATTGTTTAAAATCACCATCATTTGAAGCGTCACCACTTCCTTTCCATGCTGCTTTTGCCATAGCTTTTTGTGCATTCATTAATTCATCAAATTTTGCTATTTCTACTTTTAAATCTTTATCTCTTAACATATCTTCCGTTAAATCTAAAGGAAAACCATAAGTATCATAAAGTTTAAATGCAATTTGACCTGAGAAAATATCTTTTGTATTTGCTAACTCTTCATTAAATAAAGACATACCTAAATCAATAGTTTTAAAGAATCTATCTTCTTCTAGGGTTAATTGCTCTTTTATAAAGTTTTTATTTTCAACAAGTTCAGAATAGTGTCCACCCATAATATTAATAAGTGTATTAAGAAGTTGTGCCATAAATGGTTTTCTAAATCCAATTAGATAACCATGTCTAACAGCTCGTCTTAATATTCTTCTTAAAACATAAGGTCTTCCTTCATTTCCAAATAAAATACCTTGAGATAACATAAATGATGTTGCTCTTAAATGATCAGCTATTACTCTGTATGAACCAATATTTTCTTTTGTAGCTTTTTTAGAAGCTAATGTTTCAATTTTCTCAATTATTGGTTTAAAATTTGATGAATCAAAGTTATTTAAAACACCTTCTTTAATAGCAATAACTCTTTCAAGTCCCATTCCTGTATCAATAGATGGTTTAGGTAATGGATTTAGTTTTCCATCAGCAGATCTTTCATATTGCATGAAAACTAAGTTCCAGATTTCAAGGAATCTATCTCCATCTCCACCCATATAATCTTCAGGTCCATTAAAATGTTCATCACCTTGATCATAAAAGATTTCACTGCATGGTCCACAAGCACCTGTGTCACCCATTGCCCAGAAATTATCTTTATCTCCAAATCTTATAATTCTCGTTGAATCTATATATTTTGTCCAGATATTAAATGCTTCGTCATCATTTTCATGAACTGTTACCCATAATTTTTCAATTGGAAGTGCTAAATTTACTGTAATAAATTCCCATGCATAAGCAATTGCATCTTCTTTAAAATAATCTCCAAAAGAGAAATTACCTAACATTTCAAATAGTGTATGATGTCTTGCTGTATATCCAACATTTTCTAAGTCATTGTGTTTACCACCAGCTCTTACACATAATTGACAAGATGTTGCACGAGGATTTTCAGGTCTTGGAACTGAACCTGTGAAAATATCTTTAAATTGAACCATTCCTGCATTTGTAAACATTAATGTAGGATCATCTGGAACTAATGGCATAGAAGAAACTATGTCATGCCCTTTACTTTTAAAAAATTCTAAATATTCTTTTCTGATATCCATAAAATTATCCATTTTAAATTAAATTATCTTATTTTAACTAAAAAATTATTTAGCCTTGATTAGTGATAACTTGATATAATGTAAAACAAAATTTAAGTTTTCACAAGTTATAATGATTTAGGTTAGTTTATAAGAATAAATAATTAGCTAAAAATGAAATTAAAATTTAATAATAAGGAAATGAAATGGGAAAATATATTGAATTAACTCCTGCAAATTTTGAAGAAGTTACAAAAGAGGGTGTTTCGATGGTAGACTTTTGGGCTCCTTGGTGTGGACCTTGTAGAATGATTGCTCCAGTTATCGAAGAATTGGCTTCTGATTTTGAAGGAAAAGCAAACATTTGTAAAGTAAATACAGATGAAGAACAAGATTTAGCAGTAAAATATGGGATTAGATCAATTCCTACAATTTTATTCATGAAAAATGGTGAAGTTGTTGATCAAATGGTAGGTGCTTCTTCTAAACAAGCATTTACTGATAAAATCAATTCATTATTATAATATATACAATTAAATAAATATTTTAAAAAAGGGAGAAGTTTTTACTTCTCCCTTTTTTTATTTTTAAATTTTATCATAGACTTAAGATGGATATAAATTATTATTAGATAAAATTTATCCTTAACTAGTATTGTATTTAACCTATAACTTACAAATATTTTTGTATTATTATGCTTTAAAAAATACTATAAAATATTTAATCAAAAATAAGGAATTAATATGTTGGATTTAGCGATTATTGGTGGAGGTCCAGCTGGATTAACAGCTGGATTATACGCAACAAGAGGTGGATTAAAAAATGTAGTTATGTTTGAAATGGGAATGCCAGGAGGACAAATTACAAGTTCATCGGAAATTGAGAACTATCCAGGACAAGTTGAAGTAGTTTCAGGTATGGATTTAATGGCTAATTGGCCTGAACAATGTCAAAGATTTGGACTAAAACATGAAATGGCTCAAATAGACAGAGTTACAAAATCTGGAGATATTTTTACATTAACTACAAATGATAAAAAAGAATTTCAAGCAAAAACAGTTTTAATAGCAACCGGTTCAGTTCCTAAGCGAGCTGGGTTTAAAGGTGAAAATGAATTCTTTGGAAAAGGTGTTTCAACTTGTGCTACTTGTGACGGATTTTTTTATAGAGGAAAAGAAGTTACAGTAATTGGTGGGGGAGATTCTGCTATTGAAGAGGCTGTTTATTTATCAAAAATGTGTTCAAAAGTGTATTTAGTTCACAGACGAGATACTTACAGAGCAGCTCCATCAACAATCGAACATATGAAACACGCTTCTAATATTGAAGAAGTTACAAATGTAATGGTTGAAGAAGTATATGGTGATGCAAGTGGAGTTCAAGGATTAAAAGTTAAACATAAAGAAACAGGTGAAATAAGAGATTTACCAACTCCTGGTATTTTTGTATTTGTTGGAAGAGATGTATTAAATGCTCCATTAAAACAAGAAGATGGAACTTTTCTTTGTAATTTAAATGAAGCAGGTGAAGTTATTGTTGATTTAAGAATGAGAACTTCAGTTGCTGGACTTTATGCAGCAGGTGATATTAGAATTGATGCCCCAAAACAAGTGGTTTGTGCAGCAGGTGATGGTGCAACAGCAGCTGTTAATATAATTGAATATTTAGGATAAGGAAAATTTTATAAATGATAAAAGTAGGTATTTTAGGTGGTACAGGAAGAGTAGGTTCGCTTTTAATTGATGATTTAGCGAATGATAAAGAAGCTAGAGTATCAGCTGTTCATGTTTTTGGTAAATTAGAAAAAAATTTACCAAGTGATACAATTGTAACAAATGATATGAAAGTATTATTTGATTCATCAGATGTAATCATTGATTTTAGTGCGCCAGCTGCTACTGAAGCACTTTTAACACAAGTTATAGAAAATGGTGGAAATAAACCACTTGTTATTGCAACAACTGGATTTACTAAACACCAACAAAATTTGTTGTTAGAAGCTAGTAAAATAGTACCTATCTTATATGCTACAAATATGAGTTTAGGAGTTGCAGTTTTAAATAAACTTGTTGCTCTTGCTTCTAAAACATTAAGAGATTTTGATATCGAAATAGTTGAACAACATCATAGACATAAAGTTGATTCTCCATCTGGAACGGCTTTAACACTTGCTGAACATGCAGCAAGTGCTAGAGATTTAAATTTAGATGATGTAAGAATTTCAGGAAGAGATGGTCAAATTGGTGCAAGAACTAAAGATGAAATTGCAGTAATGGCTTTAAGAGGTGGTGATATTGTTGGTCGCCATACAGTTGGATTATACAATGATGGTGAATTTTTAGAATTAAATCACACAGCAACAGCTAGAAATACTTTTTCAAAAGGTGCAATTAAAGTTGCAAAATGGATTATTGGAAAAGATGCAAAATTATACTCAATCAATGACGCTTTAGGTCTATAAGGAAAATTAAATATGTGCGCAATAGTTGGAATTTATGGTAATGATAATGCTGCAAGACTAGCCTCAGTCGCTTTGTTTGCAATGCAACACAGAGGACAAGAAGCTACTGGTATCTCATCATCTTGTAATGGAAAAATCTATACAAAAAAAGATAGAGGTTTAGTTTCAGAAGTATTTACAGATGAGGCATTAAAGTATTTAAAAGGTAATATGGCAATAGGTCATAATAGATATTCAACAGCTGGTGGAGATTCAATTTTAGATGCTCAACCTGTTTATGCGAAATATAAACTTGGAGAAATTTCAATTGTTCACAATGGTAATCTTATTAATAAAGATGAAGTAAGACAAGATTTAATTGACAAAGGTGCTATTTTCCAGACAGGAATGGATACTGAAAATTTAATTCATCTAATTGCAAAAAATACAAAAGATAGATTAAGAGATAGAATTAAAGAAGCATTAACAAGAACTATTGGTGCATATTGTTTTATTGTTCAAAGTAGAGCTAAACAATTTGTTATAAGAGATAGATATGGGATTAGACCTTTGTCTTTAGGTAAATTAAGAAGTGGTGGTTATATAGTTGCTAGTGAAACTTGTGCTTTTGATTTAGTGGATGCTGAGTTTATTAGAGATGTAAATCCAGGTGAAATGTTAATCTTTAGTGAAGATTATGATGAACCTGAATCAATTAAATTATTTGAACCTGAATATAGACCATGTGCTTTTGAATATGTATATTTTGCAAGACCTGATTCTGTAATTGATGGGAAAAATGTATATAGAACAAGAGAAGATATGGGTAAAGCTTTAGCTTTAAATGATAAAAATAATGGTATAAAATATGATATGGTTGTACCAGTTCCAGATTCAGGAGTTCCTGCCGCTTTAGGATATGCAGCCCAAAGTGGAATACCATTTAAATATGGAATTATTAGAAATCACTATATTGGAAGAACATTTATTGAACCAACTCAAGAAATGAGAGACTTAAAAGTAAAAATGAAATTAAGTCCAATGAGATCAATGATAGAGGGTAAATCTTTACTTGTAATTGATGATTCAATTGTAAGAGGAACTACATCAAAAAGAATTGTAAAAATATTAAAAGATGCAGGAGCTAAAGAAGTACATTTTAGAGTTGCTAGTCCTGAAATCAAATATCCATGTTATTATGGAATAGATACACCTCATAAAGAAGAATTAATTTCAAATAATATGAGTAAAGAGGAAGTTTGTAAATATATTGAAGCTGATAGTTTAGAATATTTATCAGTTGAAGATTTAGTAAATGCAATAGGAAATGATAGAAATTATGCCCTTGAAAGTTTTAATGGGGACTATTTCGTAAAAGAGTAGAATGAATGAATTAAAAAATGTATTAACTATCGGAAGATATTTAAAAAATAAGTTTGGTGAAAAAGTTTATAAAGTTCCTATTTCAATATCTGGGTTTACTTGCCCAAATATTGATGGTACGGTTGCTCGTGGAGGATGTTCATTTTGTGAAAATGACTCCTTTTCTCCAAATTTACAAGAAAAAAAATCTAAGTTTAAATTAAATCCAAGAATCAATGAAAATCCTTATTTAGATAACCAATTAAAACAATTAGAAATGCAATTTAATGCAACAAAACAAAGATTACAAAATAAATTTGGAACTAAAAAGTTTATAGTATATTTTCAATCTTTTACAAATACTTATGCACCATTTGATACATTAAAAGCTTTATATGAAAAAGCTCTTAGTTTTGAGAATGTAATTGGGCTTAGTATTGGTACAAGAACAGATTGTGTAACTGATGAAATATTAGATTATTTAGTAGATTTATCAAAAGATAAAGAGATATGGATTGAGTTTGGAATTCAATCTTTTTATGATGAAACATTAGTAAATATAAATCGTGGTGATACAGTTTCAAATATGAAATATTGGATACAAAGAAGTAAAGAAAAAGGCTTAAATGTTTGTGGGCATCTAATCTATGGTTTACCAAATGAAACCCAAGAAATGATGCTTGAAACATTTAGACAAACGGTTGAGCTTAAAGTTGATTCTATAAAGTTTCATCCTTTATATGTTGTAAAAAATACTCTTTTAACAAATGAGTTTAAAAAAGGTAGATTTACACCAATTAGCGAAGAATTGTATATTGATACGGTTGTAAAATCAATAAAAAACTTACCTGAAAATATCTCTATTCAAAGAATAACAGCAGGAATTGATGATAGTTCATTATTATCTCCTGATTGGTGTAGAGATAAACATAAACAAATGAAAAATATTAGATTGGCTTTGGAAAAAGAGGGATTTAATTATTAGAAATAATACTAGGAAAAATCCTAGTATTATTTCATTTTAAGTAGATAATCAACTACATTCTCAATAAATGCATCATGTTTTCTATCTTTTCTATATGCAATATATAGTTTTCTTATCATTCTTTGATTGTTAATTCTTGATTCAAATAAAGCACCTGATTTTAAAAGTGATTCAATCGCATTTCTTGAAACAATAGAAACAGTTGGAGTTAAATTTTTATCTGAGTGTAAAACAGTTTGAACAATTGTTGTAGCTGAGGTAACTTCGCTTGTAACATTAAATGTGTCACAATCAGGAAAATTTGCTTTTTCAAGATTTTCTTTAAATATTAATCTAGTATGAGATTCTGGATTTCTGCATACCCATTTATATGATAATAAATCTTCAGCTTTTGCCTTTGCTGGTAATTTTTGATTAGAAAAAATTACAATTTCATCTTCCATCCATTCTCTATAAACAATATCATCATTTGAAACATAATTTTCAACTAATGCAATATCAATTTTTTTATCTAATAAATCTTTAATTGCTTCATGTGAAACTGATACATTAATTGAAACATCATTGTGAATATTTTCTTTTAGATTATTTAAAAATCTAGGTAAAATATAATTTCCTATTATAAAAGATGCTCCAAAAACAAAAGTAACATTTTTATTCATTATTTTTAATAACTCTTTTTCACCATTTGCCACACATTTTTCTATTTTTAAAGCAATAGCATGGAGCATTTGACCTTCTTTGGTAAGTCTAATACCATTTTTTTTTCGATCAACTACTTGTACATCTAAATAATCTTCAATAAATTTCATCTGTTGTGTAACAGCTGGTTGCGAAATACCAAGTTTTGCTGAAGCTTTTGAAAAAGATTTTTCTCTAACAACTGTCAAAAAAGTTTCTAATTTTGCAAAATCAGTAAGCATCATAACCTCCATAAAATAAATTATAATTATAATAACATTTATTTATATATAAATTAATTAAGAGGAATAATGAATTTATCTTATCTATGATATAATAATCTATTATTGGAGAAAAAATGTCTGAAAATTTATTATCATCGTTGAACGAATCACAACAAACTGCTGCGCAACATATAGATGGACCGATGCTTATACTTGCAGGTGCAGGTTCTGGTAAGACAAAAACCATAACTACACGACTTGCATTTTTAATATCAATTGGTATAGATCCAAGGTCAATTTTAACTCTTACTTTTACAAATAAAGCAGCAAGTGAAATGAGAGAAAGAGCTTTTAGAATGATTGATCCATCAATGATAAATACTCCTCCTTTATTATGCACATTTCATAAATTTGGACTCTTGTTTTTAAAATTTCATATGAGTGAATTAAATAGAAAAAACAATTTCATAATAATAGATACAGATGATAAAAAAAGAATAATTAAGTCAATTGATAAAGAAATAACGACATCTTTATTGGTTGCTGAAATTTCAAGATATAAAAATTCACTATTAACTCCAAGTGAAGCAAAAAGTACAGCTCAATTAAAACTTTATCAACAAATTGCAGAAATTTATGAAAAATATGAAGCATATTTGGAAAAAAATAATCTTGTAGATTTTGATGATTTATTACTCCTTCCATATAGAATATTAAGTAAAAATGAAAAATTAGCAAATGAAATTAGTCAAAAATATCAATATATTATGGTTGATGAGTACCAAGATACAAATGAATTACAATATAGACTTTTAAGACTTTTATGCTCAAGTCATAGTAATCTTTGTGTTGTTGGAGATGATGATCAATCTATTTATGGATGGCGTGGAGCAACTATTAAAAATATTTTGAATTTTTCAGAACATTTTGAAAATACTTTAGTTGTTAAACTAGAAGAAAATTATAGATCAACAGACACAATATTAAATCATGCAAATCAGTTAATTGAACACAATCGAGATAGACTTGGTAAAAAATTAATAGGTACAAGACAAAAAGGCGATTCAATTAGAATTTATGAATCACAAGATGAAAATGAAGAAACAAGAAAAATAATTGAAGATATAAAACAACTAATTGATAATGGAACAAGCCCTAAAAATATTGCGATTTTATTTAGAGTAAATGCCTTATCAAGATCACTTGAAGAGGGATTTAATAAAGCTGGATTAAACTATAAATTAGTTGGTGGAATGAAATTCTACGAAAGAACTGAAATTAAAGATTTAATTGCATATTTTAGAATTCTTACAAATGCAAATGATAATTTTTCGATTAAAAGAATAATAAATAAACCAAAAAGAGGAATTGGAAAAACAACTATTGATAAACTTGAGGCAAAATCAATAGAAAGTGGAAAATCAATTTTTGATTTAATTCAACATTTAGATTCTGATGAGATAACTTCAATAGTTGGAAAAAAGAATGCAAGAACACTAAAAGTATTTGAGGCTTCTATTTTAGACTTAAAAGAGTTGTTAGAAGAATCTAAAATGAAGTTTTTTGACAGTTTTGAAGAAACTTTTGATTATAGAGCTTCATATGATAATCTTCCAGATGGATTTGAAAGACAAGCAAATATTGATGAGTTTTACGGATATATTAGAGATTATTTTATTCAAAATCCTCACTTAGATTTAAAAGATTTTTTAAATGAAATTGCCCTTGAGAGTGAAAAAGATGAATATAATGGAGAAGCTGTTTCTATGATGAGTATTCATGCTTCAAAAGGTTTAGAATTTAAAAAACTTTTTATTATTGGTTTTGAAGAGGGATTTTTCCCAATTGTTGGTGATGGAAGTGATTTAGAAGAAGAAAGAAGATTAGGTTATGTGGCAATTACAAGAGCTATGGATAATTTAACTTTATCATTTGTTCATTCGAGATTTTATAAAGGTAAAAGAGCAACGCTTGTTAAAAGTAGATTTTTAAGTGAAAGCGGACTTATAAAAGGAAGTTTAACAATTGAAAAACAATCAGGCTTTAAAAAAGGTGATTTAGTACAACATAAAATATTTGGAATGGGAAGAGTTATCAAAGCTACAAATGCTGGGAAAGATTATAAATTAACAATAAATTTTGGCGGAACACATAGAGATATTTTGTCATCATTTGTTCAAAAAGCATAATTGGAATTAACTTGCAAAAAAGATTTTATGATAAAGAATTAATGAATAAATTAATAGTAGTAAATAAACCTTTGTTTATGAGTTCTAATTTTTATTTAACAAGAATTAAAAAAAAATATAAAAATAAAAAAGCTGGTTTCAGTGGAACTCTTGACCCATTTGCCAAAGGATGTTTGATAGTTGCTTTTGGACAATATTCTAAACTTTTTAAATATTTAAGTAAAACTCCAAAAACATATAAAGCAGTTATTTGGTTGGGAACTCAATCTGAATCTTTTGATATTGAAAATATAATAAGTATAGATTTAGTTAAAAAAATAAATATAGAAAATATCAAATCTGAGTTAAATTCTTTGATTGGTGAAATAGAATATGTTCCACCAAAGTTTTCAGCAAAAAAAATAGATGGTAAAAGAGCTTATGATTTAGCAAGACAAGGTTGCGAAGTAGAACTTAATAAATGTAAAATGAATATTTATGATGCAAAATTTATTTCATATAATCACCCTTTTATTACTTTTGAAACAACAGTTAGTGAGGGTTCATATATTCGTTCTTTTGCTCAAATTTTATTGCAAAAATTAGGAACAATTGGAACTTTGTCATATTTAGAAAGAATAAATGAAGGAGCTTTTTTTTATGAAAATGAAAAAGAGTTAAATCCTTTGGATTATATTGATTTACCTATAAATAAATATTTTGGAACAATAGAATGGTTAGATACAGGTAAAAAGATTTCAATTGATTATTTAGAAAATATAGAAGATGGAAAATATTTAATTATTACAGATAAATTTTTTAGTATTATTGAAATAGAAGAGGGAAATGTTAAATATTTATTAAATAAGGTTTTAAGAGTATGAATGAAATGAATAAAAAATCATATGCAAAAGTAAATGTTTTTCTAAAAATTTCAGATAAAAGAGATTCATATCATGAACTTGTATCTAGGTTTGTTAGGGTACATAGTTTATACGATACTATCTCTTTTGTTAAATCTAGCAGGAAAGCATTTGATATTATAGGTGATTTTTCTTGTAATATGGAATCAAATACTGTATATAAAGCATACAATTTATTAAAAGAATTTGCAGGTGTTGAAGAATTTTTTAAAAGCCATAGTGTAGAAATCGAAAAAAATATTCCAGAATTTGCAGGGCTTGGTGGTGGAAGCTCAAATGCAGCAACATTTTTAATTATGACAAATAAATATTGTAATTTGAATTTATCAAAAGATGAGTTATGTAAAATTGCAGTAAAAATTGGTGCGGATGTTCCTTTTTTTGTTTATGAATATGATAGTGCAAATGTTACAGGTATTGGTGAAATAGTAGAAAGATTTGATGAAGAGATATTAAATATTGATACAATAACTCCAAATATAAAATGTAATACGGGTGAAATTTTTAAAGTCTTTAGAGAAAATTTTTATAAACAAATTTCAAAAAATGAAGCTGAAAAATTGTTAAAAATGAAATCAGTAGAAATTTTGTATAATCTAAATATAAAAGAAGCAAATGATTTATATGAACCTGCTATTAGCGTATATCCAGAATTAAAAGAATATACAAAAAAAGATTGGTTTTTTAGTGGAAGTGGAAGTTCATTTTTTAAGGTAAACAATGTCAAATAAAAAAGATACAAAAAAAAACTTAGTTTTTAAAAATAGAAAAGCATTTCATGATTTTACTATTATGGAAACATTGGAAGCTGGAATTATGCTTGAGGGAAGTGAAGTAAAAGCAATAAGAGAAGGAAGAATTAATTTAAAAGATTCATTTGTTCGAATTATAAAAGGTGAAGTATTTATTTTAAATATGCATATTTCACATTTAAGTACAACTCATACAACTTATAGACCAGATGAAAAAAAAGATAGAAAACTTCTTTTACATTCAAAACAAATTGCGAAGTTATATTCAAAAGTGACAAAAGATGGAATAACATTAGTTGCAACTAAGTTATATTTTAATGATAAAAATATGATAAAGGTTGAAGTAGCAACTGCTCAAGGTAAAAAGCTACATGATAAAAGAGAAGATATGAAAGAAAAAACAATGCAAAGAGAGACTCAGCAGATATTAAAAGGTATAAAATAAGATAAATAGTATCTTATTTTATAAGTTTAAATTATAATAAAAATAATGTTTTATTTGTTAATTATTCGTTAATTCTTTTGTTTAGTTTAAGTTTTTCTTGGATATGATTATCGCAATGAGTGACATTTTTGTGACTTGTATATAAAATTAGTAGGAGGAGATTGATGCAAAACGGTGCACAAATTGAGTACGATTACTCAGTTGCAAAGGCCTTTACATTTGCAACAATTCTGTTTGGTATCATAGGTATGACTATTGGTGTTATACTTGCGTTTCAATTGGCGTTTCCACAGTTAAATAATTTAGCTGGAGAGTATGGTACATTTAGTAGATTAAGACCTTTACACACTAATGGTGTTGCTTTTGGTTTTGCTCTAAGTGGTATTTTTGCTGGATGGTATTATATCGGACAAAGGGTATTAAAAGTTTCATTAAAAGAGTCACCTTTTTTAATGGCTATCGCAAAATTACATTTTGTTCTTTATTTCATTACAATTCTTTTAGCTGTTGTTACACTTTTTATGGGTTATACAACTTCAAAAGAATATGCTGAATTAGAGTGGCCATTAGACATTTTAGTTGTTTTATGGTGGGTTTTATGGGGTGTTTCTATTTTTGGATTAATTGGAATTAGAAGAGAAAGAACTTTATATATTTCTTTATGGTATTTTATTGCTACATTTATCGCAGTTGCAATGTTATATTTATTTAATAATATGGAAGTTCCTACAGCTATGGTTTCTGGTTATGGTTCATGGCTTCACTCTGTTTCTATGTATGCAGGTACAAATGATGCACTAGTACAATGGTGGTATGGACACAATGCTGTTGCATTCGTTTTCACAACTCCAATTATTGCGTTAATTTATTATTTTTTACCAAAAGAATCAGGACAAAATGTTTATTCTTATAAACTTTCTATCTTAGCATTCTGGGGATTATTATTTGTTTATTTATGGGCTGGTGGACACCACTTATTATATTCAACTGTTCCTGACTGGATGCAAACTATGGGTTCTGTAATGTCAGTTGTTTTAATTTTACCATCATGGGGATCAGCTATTAATATGCTTTTAACAATGAAGGGTGAGTGGCAACAATTACAAACAAATACACTAATTAAATTTATGGTATTAGCTTCAACTTTCTATATGTTATCAACTATTGAAGGACCAATTCAAGCTATAAAATCTGTAAATGCTATTGCACACTTTACTGACTGGATTCCAGGACATGTACATGATGGTGTTTTAGGATGGGTTGTATTTATGATTATGGCAGCACTTTTCCATATGGTTCCAAGAATGTATAAAAGAGAAATTTACTCTAAATCATTAATGGATACACAATTCTGGTTACAAACTACAGGTATCGTTTTATACTTTACTTCTATGTGGATTGCTGGAATTACACAAGGTATGATGTGGAGAGCTTATGACGAATATGGTTCATTAGTTTACTCATTTATTGATACAGTTACTGTATTACATCCATACTATACAATCAGAGCTGTTGGTGGGTTATTATACCTAATTGGATTCTTTATGTTCTCATATAATATTTATAAAACTATTAGATGTGGAAGAGTACTTGATAAAGAACCAGTAAATGCTACACCAGTAGCTGCGTAAGAAAGGAGAAATTATGTTTCATTGGTTTGAACAAAGACCGTTTTTCTTTGCGGTACTAGTATTTATATTTGTTGCATTTGCAGGTATTATTGAGGTTATTCCAGATTTTGCAAAACAAAGTAGACCAACTGTTGGTACAAAACCATACAGTGTTTTAGAATTAGCTGGTAGACAAGTGTATATTAAAGACTCTTGTAATGCTTGTCACTCTCAATTAGTTAGACCATTTAAAGCAGAAACTGATAGATATGGAATGTATTCTTTATCTGGAGAGTATGCTTATGATAGACCATTTTTATGGGGATCAAAAAGAACAGGTCCAGATTTAATGAGAGTTGGAAATTATAGAACTACTGATTGGCATGAAAACCATATGTGGGAACCTTCTGCGGTTGTTCCTGGAAGTATTATGCCAGAATACAAACACCAATTTAAAAACAAAGCTGATTTAGATACTGCTTATGCTGAAGCTTACACTGTTAAAACAGTATTCGCAACACCATATGATCAAGATTTAGATGGTGATGGAAAAGTTGATGTTGTACTTGGTGATTATGAGACAGCTATTGCAAAAGCAAAAGAAGATGCAAAAGCAATTGCTGATGGAATGAAAAATGAAGCTATAAAAGCTGCTGTTGCAAATGGACAAATTCCTGAAATAGTTGCATTAATTGCATATTTAAATTCTTTAAAATAGAGGTTATTATGGATTACGAAACACTTTTAACATTTCAAGGATATAGTAGATTCTTTATGATTCTAGTAATATTTATTATATTTTACTCTTATGCTTATTCTATATATAAAAGGGATAAATCAGGTGAGCGAGATTATGAAAAGTATTCAAACCTTGTTCATGATGATTCAAGTGTTTCTGTTCCTCTTGAAGAAAGAAAAAAAGATAAAGATATAGATAATAAGGAGAAATAAGATGAAGTCTATGATTATAGGTGGAATAATTCTTGTACTCGCTTTATTAGCAGGAACTTACTTTGCAGCAGGTGATGCTTTTATAGGCGATGATTATATTAACAGCTTAACAATGTTAGGTGCAGTAGCTATTATTACAATTACTGTATTCGTTGCATTAAAATATGTTAATCAAATGAGAAATGATACTGCGAGTGGTGATTTAGCTGAAGAAAAATGGGATGGTATTGGTGAATTTAGAAATGCTGTTCCAACTGGTTGGGCTTTAGCATTTATTGGTACGATTATATGGATGTTTTGGTATTTTACAGTTGGTTATCCTATTAATGGATTTTCACAAATCGGTCAATGGAATGAAGAAACTTTAGAATACAACGCAAAATTTGAGAAGAAATGGGAAAATCCATCAGAAGAAACTTTAAAAGCAATGGGTCAATCTACATTCTTAGTTCAATGTGCACCTTGTCATGGTGTTGATGCTGAGGGAATTGATGGAAAAGCTCAAAACTTAACAAAAAGAATTTCTAAAGAACAAGTTGTTCATGTTATTAAAAATGGTTCAAACAACTTTAAATCGGTATATCCAGATGGAATGCCTCCAATGATGTTAACAGAAGATGCTGATATTAATGCAGTTGCTGATTATGTTGCTGGTGGATTTAAAGGTGAACAACCTTCTTCATTTGCCGCTTGTTCTTCTTGTCATGGTGAAGATGGTAAAGGTATGGAGTTTGTTGCTCCAAATATCAGAGCTTATGATGATGCAGTTGTAGCTGCTGTTCTTAAAAATGGTAAAAAAAGTGCTATTGGTACAATGCCAAGTTTTGACGGTAGACTAAATGAAACTCAAGAAAAAGCATTAGCTGCATACTTAAGAAGTATAGGAGAGTAAGATGGCTGGAAATACACAAATGAATGATAACGAAAGAGGTATTTTTAAACTAAGTGGTATAACTGGAATGTTAATTGCAACTGTGTTGTTGTTAACTATTCTTGGTGTACTAACATTTAGTGGAATAAAAGTACAACAAAGTGAAGCTAGTAATTTTTATAAAATCAATCAAGATTTAAATGGATTAAAAATGAATAGTTCAGAAAATCATAAACAGTATCAACTTGTTGGTACTGGAAAATAAGGGGTAAGATATGGAAAGAATTATTGGTATTTTACTTGTTGTAGCAGCTGTTATGACAGCATATTATGCTTTCTTTGACTCAACAAAAGTGTTTGTTGGATAAATGAAAAACATAAATTTCATGAAAATAGGAGTGATTTTTTCACTTCTATTTTTTTTATGCCAGAACTTAAGTGCTCAAGAGTTTATTTTAAATGATGATAAATTAATAGATATAAGAGCAAAAGAAAAAATTGATCAAATCGGTGCTGAAACTAAATCTAAATTAGGTGTTAATATATATATTTATGCAAAATCTACTTTAGGATTAGACGAAAATATAAAAACAAAAGAAAAAATTAATTTTATCAGAAATCATGAAAATCAAATAATTGCTTCGCTTGAAAAACCATATGTACTTTTAAGTATATCGGTTGAAGAAACTCATGTAAATTTATTATTCAGTGATGAATTAAAAGAAGTATTAGATAAAAATGATATTTTAAATGGGTATGTTGTTCCTTTATTAGCTTCAAATGATAAAAATACTTTATTCGCAAAAGTAAGTGCTGCTGCTTTAAATGGTTATGCTGCAATTGCAGACACTATTGCTGAGTCTAAAAATATTAAATTAGAAAGTAGTATTGGAAATGCTGGAAAAGTTTCTAGTACTATCTGGAGAGTTTTAATGTATACAATAGTTCTTTTAGGATTATTAGCTTATACTTACGCCGTATTAAAAAATAGAAAGTAGATTTATGAAAAGAAATTATTGGCCAATATTTTTTATTGGAATTTTTACTTTTGTCTTTTCAATGATTGTTTGGACAGTAAAAAGTGCAGTGAGTTTACCTGTGATTGAAGATCATAGTTTTATGAAAAAATATCAAGATGTTGATAAAGATTATAATGATATGATGACTTCTAATAGTGTTTTTTTATCAAAATATAATTTGGAATTAGATGTAAATGAGAATAAATTTGATTTAACAACATCAGATATAAAATATTCGCAAAGAGTTTTAGAAAAATATTCACAACATAAAGATGTTCTAAAAGTTGGAAAAAATAATTTAAAAGTTGTTGTAACTGATAAAAATACAAATGAAAAAAAAGATATTAATATTGAGTTGGTTGTAACTAAAACTATAACTTCAGATTCAGATTTAATAATTAATAATGATAAATTCCAAAATAATGACAAAATTTACAGTTCAGAATTTGAGCTAAAAGAATCTAATAATTGGATTATTACTGGTAGTTTTACTGTTGATGGAACTGTAGGTTATATCTATATTAAAACAAATGCTATTTAAAAAAAAACTTCTAATTTTTCCTACTTCAAGGGCAATTAGAGATTTTATTACTTCACAAAAGAGTAGCAATACTCTTTTGCCTTTTATACTAACAATCGATGAGTTTTTTAAAAAATCTATAGTTTTTGACAATATGAAATATTGTGAAGAAGAACAAAGAGTTCTTTTTTTAAATGAAGCTATTAAAGATACGAATATCCAAAAACTTGGAATTTCAAATAATTTTACAAAATTTTTAAAACAAAGTGATTATATATATAGATTTTTTTTAGAACTTGCGAGTGAAAAAATAGAAATCTCTAATATTCAAAATGTAGATACTTATGATTTTTATTTTGAACATTTGCAAATTTTACAAACAATAAAAAATAACTATATAGAAATATTAGAGAAAAATTCTTTTGTTGATAGAATCAATATGTCAAATCACTATAAAATTAATGAGAATTTCTTGAAAAAGTTTGAAAATGTAGAGTTATATTTTGAAGGTTATTTTACAAAAGTTGAGTTTGATATTATTGAAAAAATATCAAAAGTTATAAATCTAAATATAAGTTTTTATTCAAATATTTATAATCAAAAATCTCTTGAAGTTTTCAAAAATCTTAATTTAGATATTAAAATTGATTATAAATATAAAATTAATTTATCAAAACAAATAATTGAAGATGAAGAAAAAATCTTAAATAATCTATCTTTTATTGAATTAAAAGGTTTTTCATCAAGACTTAATCAAATTGCTTATATTAAAAGCATAATAGCAAAATCTGTAGAAAACGGCGTAAATCCATCTAATATTGCTTTGGTATTACCTGATGAGAGTTTTGCTGTTAGTATGCAATTATTTGATGATGAGGGCTATTTTAACTACGCAATGGGTAAAAGTATTAAAAATACAAATTTATATCAAGTTGCATATTCAATATATTCATATTTAAATGAAGATGAACCTAAACATCTTGAGTTTTTGAAGTTTTTTAAAATAGATAAAATATTCATCGATAAAAATATAAAAACTATTTGGAATAAGAAAGCTACAAAAGAGAGTTTTTTAATCATAACAGATTTTCTTAAATCTTTTGAAAAAAATAGTGAGTTACTTGAGAAATATGATGAATTACTTTATAAACTAAATATTATTTTATTTTCATCTAATCATAATATTTTATTAAAAGATGTATATAAAATATTTTTACAAAGGTTAAATGCTTTAACTTTGGATGATATAAACTCAGGAAAAGTTACAGTTCTAGGACTTCTTGAAACTAGAGCTGTTTCTTTTGAGACTATAATTATTTGTGATTTTAATGAGTCCTTTATTCCTAAAATTTCTATAAAAGATAAGTTCTTATCAACTAAATTAAAACAGCTTTCTCATCTTCCAACGCAATTTGATAGGGAAAGTTTACAAAAATATTATTACAAAAGATTGATTGGCTCATCAAAAAATGTATTTATATCTTATGTAAATTCAGATACAAATCAAATCTCAAGATTTGCAAATGAACTATTTAATACATATATAAAAACAGATACAAATGATAATATTTACAAGCATATACTTTACGATAATCATAAGATAAATCATTTTGATGATGAAATCATAGATAAAATTGATTTAGCTTCTATTACTTGGTCTGCTACATCTTTACGAGCATATTTACAATGTAAAAGAAAGTTTTATTTACAAAATGTTTTAAAAATTAAAGAACATACAATTTCTCTAAAACCAAAAGCTTATGAATTAGGACAAATTATTCATTCGATTTTGGAAGATTATTATAAAGACTTTACAGAACATAATTTTGAAAAAATTGAAGAGTTATTTAATAAATACAAAAGTACAAATCCTTTTTTAATTTTAGATTTAGAAATTTGGAAAAAGAAGTTATATGACTTTTATTTATATGAAAAACAAAGATTAGAAAATAGAAAAATATTATCATTAGAAAAACCCTTTGAATGTGAATTTGAAGGAATAAAAATTAAAGGCGTTATTGATAGAGTTGATTTATACAATGATATTTTTGAAGTTATAGATTATAAAACATCTAGTTCATTAAGTGTGGATACATTAAAGAAGTATGAAAAAACCGATGATTTTCAATTGGAATTTTATTATCTTGCAATGAATGAACTTTATGAAACAGATAAAATTGAAACTTATTATTATGATTTAAATAATTGTGTGCTTATTAATGAAATAGCACTTGATAAAAAACTTGAGTTATTGAGTGAAAAATTTAAAGAGTTAAAAGAGATTTCAAAAAATGAAATCTCTTTTTCTAAATGTGAAGATAAATCAAACTGTACTTATTGTGCATATACAATAATTTGCGATAGGGAATAAAACTACTAAATTATTTAGCAGTTGCAATTAAAACATCTTCGATAATTTTTGTTATATCTCCATCTAAAATAGCATCAACATTTGAATATCCAATATTACTTCTACTATCTTTTACTTGTTGATATGGTTGTAAAACATAAGAACGAATTTGATGTCCCCAACCATTATCACTTTTTTCTACTCCATCTTTTGTTGCTTGTTGTTTCTCAAGTTCAAACTCATAAAGTCTTGATTTCAACATTTTCATTGCACTTGCTTTGTTTTTATGTTGAGATCTATCATTTTGGCATTGAACTACGATATTTGTAGCAATATGCGTAATTCTAATAGCTGATTCTGTTTTATTAACATGTTGCCCACCAGCACCACTTGCTCTATATGTATCAATTCTAATATCTTTATCTTCAATTACAATAGCAATATTATCATCAACTTCAGGACTCACCATTACAGATGAAAAAGATGTGTGTCTTTTTGCATTTGAATCAAAAGGTGAAATTCTTACGAGTCTATGAATTCCATTTTCAGCTTTCATATAACCATAAGCATTTTCACCTTTGATGATAAATGAAACATCTTTGATTCCAGCTTCATCACCATTTTGATAATCAAGAAGTTCTATTTTAAAATCATTTCTTTCAGCCCATCTTAAATACATTCTATAAAGCATTGAAGCCCAATCTTGTGATTCAGTTCCACCAGCTCCTGGATGAATAGATACTATTGCATTTGATACATCATCGGGATGGCTTAGCATTACAGAAATTTCAGTTGATTTGATAAGTTTATCAAGTTCTGGTGCTTCATCATAAAGCATTTCCAAAGTCTCATCATCTTTTTCATCATTTGCCATTTCATAAAGTTCATTTGTACCTTTTAATGAGTCATTGGCTTTATTAAATTTATTTAGTTTTCCTAAAATTCTATTTTTTTCAATACCACTTTTTGTAGCATTTTCTATATTATTCCAAAAATCTTGTGCTGATTCTTCTTCTTTGATTTCATCTAATCTTTGATTTAAATCATCAGGTTTTAAAATACCTTTTATGTTATTAAGTTTGGTGTTTAGAAGTTTTAGTAGTTCTGAATATTCGTATGCATCCATTTAGTGTAATCCTTTAAAAAAAGTGATTATACTTAAAGTTTGTATAAAGAGTGATTAGGTTTTTATATGGTAAGAAAATATAAAAGAGGAGTGAAAACTCTTCTTTTATTTATTTCTTATTAATACTTTGTAAATAAGCATGAATACCTTTGATTTCTTTATAATCTATAAAGTTTGCATAAGATGCCATAATATTTGCATTCATAGAATCAGCTTTTCCAACTTTATAGTTTTTGATTGATTCTTGCATATCTTCAACTGATAAATCTTTTAAAGGTCGTGAAGAATTATAAGCACTTTTTTCGCCATTTACACCATGACATGTTTGACATTTTGCTGTATAAAGTTCTTTTGCAATAGTTGCACTCTCTTTTATCTCTTGTTCAACTTTTGCTTTTTCTTCTACTTCTTTTTTCTTTTCAAGTTTAGCCATGATATTAGCTTCCATTTGAGCTTGATTTCCTATAAAATTTGATGATGAAGAAGTTGCAGTTGAGGCAGTTTTTAACACATAAATAAAACTCATACCAGTTGCTGTTTGCGAGATTTTTATATCATCCACGCTCCAACCTTTTGCTTTCATGTCATTTACTGTAAATTTTCCATTACAAAGTCCACCATCAAGAGCTGTATTTTCTATTGTAGCCATAGATTTATGGTTTTCTTTAAAACACATAGTTGTATCTGCAAGAATTGCAGTTGAGCTTAATAATAATATAGTTGAAAGAATCGCTTTTTTCAAGATAAAATCCTTTTTTTAATTTTGTTGATTTTATCATAATAAGGTTAAATTTAGGTAATAGTTACTTTTAGGAATCTGAAACTTATTTCAGATGGTTTAGATTTGTATGCAATAAATATTTAAATTTTACAAGATTTTATTAAAATAATTCTGAGTGTTTACCGACTCTAATTAATAAACCTTTATTTTTTTGTGATAATTTTTTATAATCTTTTTTAAAAGAAGAGGTTCTAAAGATTTGATACATTAATTATCCAAATCGTCAAATAATTCATCAATATTTTTGAAAGTTTTACCATCTTTATTTTCTAACTCTTTTAAAGCTTTTTTTGTTTTATTATTTTGAATTTTAACTTCAAAAGGTAAGCCATTATTTAAAATAATCATTTTATTAAAAACACTGATAGCTTGAGAATAATTTAATCCTAAATCATTTAGAATTTCTTTTGCTTTATTATAAGATGATTCATCAACTCTAATTGTTGTTTGAGTTTTCATAGAAATTCTCCATTTTAAATATTATAAAAGTATATCCCATTTAAAGTATAAATAGTATAAAAGATAAAACAAAAAATAATTTGCTTAACCTTTTATTAACGCTCCCACCCAACACTACCCATAAAAAAAGGGGATAAGGAAAAATCCTTAGCCCCTTTTTTCAGCGTCCATTTGGGTAATCACTCCCAAAAATCTTTAAATCGATAAAATTGTACTTTAAAAATATTCTGATGTCAAGAAATTCTTTTTAATTAATTTTAGAAATAAAAAAAGGCTAGAGAAAAAATCTCTAGCCTTTAAGAAAAAAGTTTTTATACTCTAAAAATATTAGAATGTATATTCAACTTGTAATCTTCCTCTTACATCATCATTGATATCAACTGAACTAGTATTATCAGAAGCTTCTTTAGTATATGTTCCATATCTAACATAAGTGTTTAAATTTTTACTCATTTTATACATTAATTGAGCATAAATTTCTTCTTCTTCAACATCTACAGTTGAATTAGCAGCTGCAATATATTGAATATTTCCATAGTTAGCTGATAAGTTTAAGTTAGATAAAATATCTACACCAGCAACTACTTGCCAGTAATCAGCATCCGCTTTACCATTAGATGTAATAGACCAACCTAATAATGTTGTAGTAGCATCATTATCTAATGCAGTTAACCCACCTTCTTTACCAGTCATTGCATACGCAACTTTAGCATCAAAAATTCCTGCTTTTGCAGTTAAAGCAAGTTTTGCAATAGAGTTATCTTCTTCTGCAACACCATTTGCACTAATTACATCTTTAAGAGCAACAGCAACAGATTTATCTAAAGAAAGAGAAGCATATCTTGCATCAATACCTAATTTAACTCCTGATAAATCCAGAGATGATTTCGCACCAACAGTGTAAGAATCAAATTTATCTTGAGCATCTAAATACCATGCATCAATTGTAACTGGACCAGCAACAACTATAGCACCAATTGTTGCGATATCTTCTGAACCATCTAATACATTACCTTTAACAACAGCAGCATCAATAATATCTTCATCAGGACTTGTGTCATTTGCAAATCCACCTAGTTTAGCATCTAAAGAATTATTTAAATTTGTTTGATTGAAATATGCAGCAGCTAAAGTAACTGGTCCTACTGTTGAAAGAGCTAGGATACCAGTTCCTGTTTGTTCATTTCCATCAGAATCTACCGCAACAGTCCATGGAGTTGTTAAACCTTGTTTACCAACATTTACAGTTGTATTTTTGATTCCTGTATAACCAAAGTAAGCATTAGTTAACTCAGTACCAACATTTTGGTCTCCATTTTCACTTGAATTTAGAGAAGCAAAACCTGCATCACCAGTTCCAGTACTTGTTGGCGCACCAACAACAAATCTTGAGTTAAATTTAACATCATCATTTACTTTTGAAGATAGACCAAGTGCAACTTTATAATTATTAGTTGCAGAAGATTCTTTAGATAAATCTTTTTTATCAGCACCAAGTTTACCATTGTATAATGATCCTGCTGTTGTATCATTAGAGTTATCATTATATCTATAAACTACAGATCCTGTTACTTCTACATTTTTGATTGCTTCTTCTAATGGTTGAGCATTAGCAGTAGTTAATCCCATAACTGCAACAGCAGCTACTAAACTTAATTTTGCGATTTTTTTCATTTGTTCTCCTAAAATTTCGAAATTCTATTTTCAGTCTATCGGAGCGCGCGAACTCATCTAAAACTTATAGTCTTAAACCTTTTCCGACATACCGTTGCGACCATTCTACATTACTAAATTTTAAAGTTTTCTTAAAATGTGATTTTTGGTGTTAATTAACTGTTAATTTAAGTTAACTTTCAATTAACCTTTTGTTATTGCTGTGTTATTGCTATTTAAGAGTTTTTTGGTCTTGTTTATATAGTAGAAATAAAGTTATGAAGTAGTAACAGGGGAGTGACTAATTCCCCCTTTTATTAATACATTTTGATAGCAAAGACCAAAAGTATTAAAATTAATACTACTAATTTGAACTGCATTTAATTTCCTTTCAATAAACGCTCCCACCCAGCACTACCCACATAAAAAAAGGGTAGGAATAAATTCCTACCCTCTACATTTATCTAGTAAGTAGTCACTCTTACAAGAAAAATTAAATGTTTAGTTCAAATTAGAAAAATTATACACAAAAAATAATTGTTTGTCAATAGTTTTATTTTACTAATTTGACAAAGAAACAACACAATCTTTTAAGATATTTGGTTTTGATATTTTGATATTTAGCTTGTTTATTTTGTAACTATTTTGTAATAATGATTCAAAATATAAAATCGCATCTTCAAGAAGTAAGAACTTTTGTTTTTTCATAGTTTTTTTTACAAGTGTAGATATTTCTGAGTAGTCTATAAATAAATCTTTTGAAAAGTCGTATTCAAAAGAGATATTTATTATAACTTTTTGTTTTTTTGTTCGTTCGAAGTCTAAAATTCCTATTATACATTTAAATGTTAAATCAGTAATTTCAATTTTCATATAACTTTTTTCTCTTCACCTTTTATGATTCTTAGGATATTTGGAATATGTTTATATATAATGATAAAAGCAATAATATACATAGGAACATTTGAACCTACATTTAATCCGTCATTTAAAAAACTAGCACTTACAATAACTGCGATAAGTCCTAAAAGAGAAGATAATGAAGATATTTTTAAAACTTTTGCACAAACTATCCAAACAACAGCACCAATAAGTGTAGGAATTGGAATAAGCACTAAATAAACACCAAGTCCAGTAGCAACACCTTTTCCACCTTCAAGTCCTAAATATATTGAATAACAGTGTCCTAAAACAGCTAAAATCGCAATAGCCCAAAGTGTAGATGGACTAACTTCAAAATACATCGCTACGAGTAATACAACTGCACCTTTTAATGCATCTAATAAAACAGTTGCAATTCCTAGTTTTTTTGCTAGTTTTGGATTGGTTTCTTTTACCACTCGAAGAACATTTGTCGCTCCAATTGATTTACTTCCAGAGGCTGTAATATCAACTCCTGCAAATGTTTTTGCCAAGATTGAACCAAAAGGAATAGAACCCACTAAATAGGCAGCTAGAAAAAATAAAATATTTATATTTGTGAAAAAATCCATATATAACCCTTGTTTTAAGTGTGTGATTAAATGAGATTATAACTAAAGTTTTGTTATATTCACATTTAACAAAAATTTGAAGGTTTATTTTGAATTTAAAAGAAGAAATACTAAAATTAAAAAAAGAGTTAGATGTTACATTAGTTGCTCACTTTTACCAAAGGGACGAAGTATTTGAATTAGCTGATATTACAGGTGATTCATTGGAACTTGCTAAAAAAGTGATGCTTACAGATTCAAAATATGTTGTATTTTGTGGAGTTGGTTTTATGGGCGAGAGCGTAAAAGTTATGAGTCCAGAAAAAACAGTTCTTATGCCAAAAATCGCCTGTTGTGCAATGGCTAGGATGATCGATGTTGGATATTTTGAAGAGAATCTAAAAAAGATAAATGAAGCTGGAATTTCAAACGATGATATTTTACCAATAACTTATATAAATTCAAGTGCTGCTGTTAAAGCAAAAGTTGGACAAATGGGTGGAATGGTTTGTACTTCTTCAAATGCTTATAAGATTATTGAAAAAGGTTTGAAATCTGGTAAAAAAATATTTTTTGTTCCAGATAGATGTTTGGGACAAAATTTTGCAAAATCTTTAAATCTAAAATCTGCAATAGTTGGTGATGGAAGTGATTTAAATGAAGCTGATGTTATTTGTTATAACGGCTTTTGTTCAGTTCATCAACAATTTTCTGTAGAAGATATAGCGTTTTATAGACAAAAATTTCCAGAGATTTTGATAGCTGTTCATCCTGAATGTGATCCTAGTGTTTGTGATGCGGCTGATTTTGTTGGTTCAACTTCTCAATTGATTACTTATATTAAAAATCTAAAGCCAGAGCAAAAAATTGCAGTTGGAACAGAGTTTAATATGGTAAATAGATTAAGAGATAAAAATACTTATATTTTAAGTTCAACAAAACCAGAATGTCCAACAATGAATGAAACAACACTACAAGATGTTTACAATACTTTAAAATCTATAAAAGATAATAATATATCAAAAGAGTGTGAAATTGTTGTTTCACAAGATACAGCAAAGTGGGCGAAAGTTGCTCTTGAAAGGATGTTTGAAGTATGATAAATATTAAAAGATTTGTTAAAAATGCCATTATTGAAGATAATGGAAGAGGAGATTTATTCTTTGATGTTGCTCCAAAAGGAAGATTTACAGCTCGTGCGATTTGTAAATCAGATGGAATTTTAGCTGGTGTTCAATATGCAAAAGTATTAGCCAGAACTGAAAAGTTTGATTGTAAATTTTTGAAACATGATGGTGATGTATTAAAAAAAGGTGATGTTATTGCTGAACTTGAAGGAAAAGCATCAATTTTACTTTCATCAGAGAGAACTTTTTTGAATATGCTACAACACGCAAGTGGAATTGCAACTATGGCAAATAAATATGCAAAACTAATTGAGGGAACAGGTGTAGTTTTGCTTGATACTAGAAAAACAAGACCACAACTTAGAGATTTTGAAAAATATGCTTCTAGAGTTGGTGGAGCTATAAATCATAGACTAGGACTTGATGATTGTTTGATGTTAAAAGATACTCACTTAAGAACAATAGATAATCTTGAAGAGTTTGTAAAAAAAGCTAGAAAAAGAATTTCTTGGGTTACAAAAATAGAAATTGAATGTGAAACTTTTGAGCAAGTTAAAGAAGCTATGCATGCAGGTGGAGATATTATAATGTGCGATAATATGAATATTAAGCAAATCGAAAAAGTTGTAGCTTTTAGAAATGAAAAATATCCTCATATTTTATTAGAAGCTAGTGGAAATATTAATCTTGATACTATAAAAACTTATGCTTTATCAGGTGTTGATGCTATTAGTAGTGGAAGTATTATTCATCAAGCAACTTGGCTTGATTTTTCTATGAAGTTTGATTAGAGTTTGATTTGAAAAAAGATTTTATAACATGCAATAAAGTAGATATGTCTGAATATACAAAAGCTTTACAGCTTATTGAAAAAAGTAGATATATTTTAATAATTACTCATGTAAATCCAGATCCTGATTCGATTGGGTCTGCCTTGGCACTATCTAATTTATTTCATGAAAATAAGATAAAACATAAAGTTTTTAATATAAGTTCAGATTTACCACAAAACCTTGATTTTATACCAAGATTTGATAAAATTAGCGATCAGTTACCAGCGTTTTTTGATTTAGCTATTAGTGTTGATTGTGGAACTTATAAAAGATTGGGGTTTGAGCTTGATCCTACAATTCCACTAATAAATTTTGATCATCATAAATCAAATAATAATTTTGGAACAGTAAATATAGTAGATTCACAAAAAAGTTCAACTGCTGAATTGGTTTTTGAATTTTTTAAACATAATGGATTGTATATTACAAAAGATTCAGCGACAGCACTTTATGTTGGTATTTATGATGATACTTTAGCATTTTCTTTGGGAAGATGTGATGAAAAAACATTTGAAAAAATAAATTTTTTAGTGGAGTGTGGAGCAAGTCCCTCTGAAATAGCAAATAAACTTTTACGAAGAGATTCTTTGGCAAAATACAGAATTATTCCAAGAATTTTAGATAGTTTAGAGTTATTTAAAGATGGAGAAGTAGCTTCAATAGTTGCTTACGAAGAGTGGTTTAAGCAAACGGGCGCTCATAATAGAGATTGTGAAGATGCCCTTGATATGATTATGAGTATAGCAATTGTAAGAATTGCATTTTTTATAAGAGTAGTAAATGGAGTATCAAGGGTATCATTACGATCAAAAGGGCAAATAGATGTTTCTAAAATTGCAGGAGAATTTGGTGGCGGTGGTCATTTTAATGCTTCTGGTTGTACAATAGAAACAGCAGATGTTGAAAAAGCAAAAGAAATAGTATTAAAGGAAATTTTTGAAATTTACAAGTAAAAACGGAACAGCATTTGGGATTTTTATAATCCTTTTAGTATTGGTTTTGGCAATTGTTGCCTTTTTATTTTTATCACCTACATTCGAAAGGGTTGCTCCTAAAGTATTAGTTGAAAAAGAGATTTACTGGAACTTACAAAAACCAATAAAAATAAATATTACAGATAATAATGAAATAAAATCATATATGATTAGTTTTAATGATGGACAAAAACAAATTACATTAGATACAAAAGTTGTTAAAAATGAAAAAGGTTCACTAGAATTAGAAATATTACCTCCTTCATTTGATGAAAGTTATAAACCAAAAGAAGGAACGCTTAAATTTGATGTTTATGATGCAAGTAAATGGAATTTTTTTAAGGGAAATCAAACAGTTGTAACTTCTAAATTGATAATTGATAGAAAAAGTCCAATTGCAAATGTTATTTCAAATTCTTATTTATTAAGACAAGGTGGAGCTGGAGTTATTGTTGTTGAAGTTTCGGATGAGAATTTAAAAGATTATTATATTTCATTTAATGATGAAGAAGTTTTTGAACTTTTTCCTTTTTATAAAAAGAATTTTTATATATCTATTATAACTTGGCCTGTTCAAACTAAAGAGTTTAAAAGAGTAAATTTGGTGGCTGTGGATATGGCTGGAAATAAAACTGTAACAAAAGTTCCTTTTTATATTAAAAACTTTGTAGAAAAAACTGATGATATAAAGGTATCTGATGATTTTATTAATAGTGTAAGTAGACAAGTTTTAGAAACAAGTGAAATGAGTATCCCAAATGATGCTCCTGAAATATTTGTAAAATCTAATAAAGAACTTAGAGAAAAAAATATTAAAACTATTAAAGAAGTTGTGAAAAAGAATTTTTCTAATACTTTAATTACTTCATATGATATTAAACCTTTTTTAAGATTAGAAAATGCAGCAACAGTTGCTGGTTTTGGAGAAAGAAGAAGTTATTTTTATAATGATCAAAAAATTGATGAAGAGTGGCATTTAGGAAATGACTGGGCAAGTGTTAAAAGAGCACCAATTAAAACATTTAATGATGGAAAAGTAATATTTAAAGATTATTTAGGAATTTATGGAAATGCAATTATTTTAGATCATGGACTAGGAATTGCGAGTCTTTATGCACATACAAGTAGTGCAAATGTTGAATTAAATGATGAAGTAAAAGCTGGACAACAAATAGCAAATACAGGTGCAACAGGAGCTGTATTTGGAGATCATTTACATTTTGGTATGTTAGTTCAAGGAATAGAAGTAAATCCTAATGAATGGCTTGATTTTACTTGGATGAAAACTAATGTTACAAAAACAATAGAAGATTCTATAAAAATAATAAATGGAAGCACTAAATGAAGCAAAGAACAATAGCAAAATCTATTGAAATAGTTGGGATTGGACTTCATAAAGGAGTTCCTGTAAAAATGAAACTTGAACCACTTGATAGTGATATGGGAATTGTTTTTTACAGAGTTGATGCAGGAGTTACAATTCCATTAAAAAAAGAGTATGTAGTTGATACAAAAATGGCAACTGTAATAGGAAAAGATGGAGTGGTGATTTCAACAATTGAACATCTTTTATCAGCTGTTTATGCTTATGGAATTGATAATTTAAGAATAGTAATTGATAATGATGAAGTTCCTGTTCTTGATGGAAGTTCTGCTGGATATTGCATGTTACTTGAAGAAGCTGGAATCAAAGAATTAGAAAAATCAAAAAAAGCAATTAAAATCAAAAAAATGGTTGAAGTAACAACTCCTGATGGAAAAAGAGTTTGTTTAAAACCATCAAATAGAATTGTTTATGATTTTGAAATTGATTTTGAACATCCAGCAATTGGAAAACAAAAGTTTCATTTTGATTATTCGATTTCAGAATATAAAGAAAATATTAGTCGTGCTAGAACATTCGGTTTTTTACATGAAGTTCAATATTTAAGAAGTATTGGATTAGCTCAAGGTGGAAGTATGGAAAATGCTATTGTTCTTGATCAAACAAAAGTTTTAAATCCTGAGGGTTTAAGATTTGATGATGAGTTTGTAAGACATAAAATCTTAGATGCAATTGGTGATATGGCACTTTTAGAATATACAATGGTTGGAGAATATGATGCAATTGCTGGAAGTCATCATTTAAATCATTTACTTACGAAAAAACTTTTTGAGAGTGCTGAAAATTATGAAATAATTGATTTAGAAGAAGCAAGTAGTGAAGCTGTTGTATTTGAAATGGCTTATGCGAATGCTGATAACTAAGGTAAAAATTGATTGAAGTTTTAGTAATTACTATTTCAAATCCATTATTAATTGGAATTTATGAAAATAAGAAATTAATAAAAGAACATAAATTAGATGGTAAAACATCTGATTTATTACCAAGTTTATTTGAACAACTTCTTAAAGATTATAATATTGATAAAATAATTTATGTAAATTCACCAGGCTCATTTATGGCTATAAAAATAGCTTATATATTTTTGAAAACAATAAGCATAATAAAAAATATTAAGTTAGAAGCTTGTGAGGGCTTTGAATTTAACCAAAACTCACCAATAAAAGCTCTTGGAAAAAAATACTTTATAAGAAATGAAAATGAAGTTAAAGTGGATTTTTTAGAAAAAGAGTGTATAATCCACGACTTTAAATTACCAATGTGTATAGAAAAATATAATTTTAACGAAGAAACACTGCCAATATATAATTTACCAGCTGTTTAAAGTTTAAGAAGGAAATGGATGAAAGTAAGCGTTCCCGCTACTAGTGCAAATTTAGGCCCAGGTTTTGACTGCTTAGGTCTAGCAATCTCAATGAAAAACCAAGTAATCATAAGACCATCAAAATTTCATAGTGTTTCTCTAAAAGGTGAGGGTGCTAATAATCCTGCTTTAAAAGATAACAATATGTTTATTTCAATATTTAATGATTTTTATCATAATTTATCGTACAAAAAAAGACATTTTAGATTTGAATTTCAAAATGAAATTCCATTATCAAGAGGTTTAGGAAGTTCATCTGCTGTTATAGTTTCAGCAATTGCAAGTGCTTATGCGATTGAGGGAATTAAACTTGAAAAAGATAAATTATTAAATTTGGCTTTAGCTTATGAAAGTCATCCTGATAATATTACACCTGCTGTTATGGGTGGATTTAATGTGGCTTGTGTTCAAGAAAATGAAGTAAGATATATAAGAAAAGAAATACCAAAAAGTTTAAAAGCTGTTGTAGTTGTGCCAAATAGAGCAATTTCAACTCAACTTTCAAGAAAAACTCTACCTTTTAAATATTCAAAAGAAGATACAGTTTTTAATATTTCACATTCATCGTTATTAACAGCTGCATTTATGGCTGAAGATTGGGAAATGTTGAAGCATGCTTCATATGATCAAGTTCATCAAAAATATAGAATGAAACAAATGCCAGAACTTTTTGATGTTCAAAAAACTTCATTAAAAGAAGGTGCTTTAATGAGTACATTATCAGGTTCTGGATCAACTCTTTTTTCAATGAGTTATGCTGATGATAGTAAAAATTTAGAAAAAGCCTTAAAGCTTAAATTTCCTCATTTTAAAGTATTTGTTGCTGATTTTGATAATAGTGGTGTAAGAGTTGAAATTTGAAAATCTTTGATATTAAGTATATTTTAGGTATAATATTTGCCTAGTTTAAAAAATATCTTAAGAACTTGCGTTGTTTGCCGAGGCAAATTTGAACAAAAAGAGTTATTAAGACTAAAATGTGAAGAAAAAAAGTTATTGTTTTACAATAATTTTGGTAGAAGTTTTTATATCTGTTGTGAATGCGAAAAGCTATTACAAGCAGATATAAGTGGAAAAGATTATAAAAGAATCGAAAAATCACTTTGTAAAGAGTGTAAAAATAAAGATAAGTATGTCACACAACTTAAGGAGATGCTAACAGATGTCAGATAAAGTAAGAGTTTATGAAATTGCAGAAGAAGCGGGAGCAAGTAGCCAAGATGTTATTGCAAAAGCTAAAGATTTAGGAATAGAACTAAAATCACCCCAAAGTGCAGTATCATATGAAGATGCTGAAGAAATTACAAAATATATCATGACTGGAAACAGTTCAAAATTACCAAGTAAACCAGCATCTAAAGCAAAAAAAGTTATTGAAGACAAGACGCAAGAAATTGCTGAAGAAGTAAAAGAGACTAAAATTGAATTAGAAAAAGTTGAAGTTATTGAAAAAAATGAGCCTGAAGCTACAAAAAAACCAGAGTTAAAAAAAGTTATAATTTCAAAACCTATTTCAAAACCTGCTTTAAAATCTGCTCAAGAAGAATTTGATAAACCTGAAGTTAATCCTGATAATGCAAGTAAAATTGTACCTAAAAGAAGAGGTTTAGTTATTGTTAAAAAGAATAAACCTAAAGAGGAAGAAGTTGTTGTAAAATCATATGATTCTGATCTTCAAAACAAAAAGAAAATGAAATCATTGAGTGAAATTTTAGGTGTAAATGAAGAAGATGATAAATCAAATAGCAATAATTACAATTTAAGTGAAGAACAAAGAAGAAATAGAATTAAAAAAGAGAAAAAGAAAATTATAGTAAAAGCTCAAGATCATGGAAAAAGACTTGATGTAGATAGAGCTTATACTGATGATTTTGTTAGTTCTGATGATTCTTTACTTGGAGAAGAAGTTGTTTTATTAGATATGGGATTAAACGATAATCTTAAAATCTTTGATGAGCCAAAACCTCAAAATCCTGCTAAACAATCAAGAAGTTCAAGACCAGCTGCTTTTGGAAATTCACCTCAAGGTTTAAAAAGAGGGAAAAGAAAAAAAAGAATAGCTAGAACTCAAGAAGTTATTGAAATAACAGAAGTTGCAATTCCTGAAGATATTAGAGTTTATGAATTTGCAGAAGCTTGTGGTAAATCAACAGCTGAAGTTATAACTGTTCTATTTTCTTTAGGAATGATGGTTACTAAAAACGATTTCTTAAAACAAGATGAGTTAGAAATTTTAGGTGAAGAATTTGGTATTGAAGTAACAGTTAGAGATGCATTGGAAGATGTAAATTATGTTGGTGAATATCATGATGAAGAAACAGATGATGATAATTTAGTTACAAGACCTCCTGTTGTTACAATTATGGGACATGTTGACCATGGTAAAACTTCACTATTAGATAGAATTAGATCTTCTAAAATAGCTTCAGGTGAAGCAGGTGGAATTACTCAACATATTTCATCTTACACAGTAGAAAAAAATGGACAAAAAATCACATTTGTGGATACTCCAGGACATGCTGCTTTCTCTGCTATGAGATCAAGAGGAACTGCAATTACTGATATTGTTATTATTGTTGTTGCAGCTGATGATGGTGTTAAGCCTCAAACAGAAGAAGTTATTTCACATGCAAAAGCAAGTGGTTGCCCAATTATTGTGGCAATTAATAAAATGGATAAAGAAACTGCTAATCCAGATATGGTAAAAGCACAAATGGCTGAAAGAGGACTAACTCCAATCGATTGGGGTGGAAATACAGAATTCATAGGTGTTTCAGCTCTAAAAGGTACTGGAATTGATGAATTATTAGAAAATATTTTAATTCAAGCAGAGTTATTAGAACTAAAAGCTGATCCAACAGTAAAAGCAAAAGCTGCTGTTATAGAATCTTCACTAGAAAAAGGTAGAGGTCCAGTTGCCACTATTATTGTTCAAAATGGAACACTAAAAATTGGTGATAATATTGTTTGTGATACTACTTTTGGTAGAGTAAAAGCAATTACTGATGATAATGGGAATCCAGTTAAAGAACTTGGGCTTTCAGAAACAGGAACAGTTTTAGGATTAAATGAAGTTCCAATTACTGGTACTGTTATGGTTGTTATGGATACAGATAAAGAAGCTAGAGATATTGCAACAACTAGAGCTGAACATGCACGAGCTAAAGAGTTGTCAAAATCGACAAAAGTTTCATTAGAAGAAATGAGTGGATTAATTGCAGAGGGTAAAATAAAAGCTCTTCCTGTTATCATTAAAACGGATGTTGGTGGTTCTTTAGAAGCAATTAAAGGTTCATTAGAACAAATTGCAAATGATGAAGTAAAAGTAAAAGTAATTCATGCAGCTGTTGGTGGAATAACTGAATCAGATTTAGTTTTAGCTGGTGCATCTGATGGTTGTATTATTTTAGGATTTAATGTAAGACCTACAGGTTCTGTTAAATCAAAAGCAAAAGCTGATGGAATTACTATTAATACATATTCAATTATTTATGATTTAATTGATGATATTAAAGATACTTTATCTGGAATGATGAGTGCTGTTATTAGAGAAGAAAATACTGGTCAAGCAGAAGTTAGAGATACATTCGTTGTTCCAAAAGTAGGAACAGTGGCTGGATGTTTAGTAACAGATGGTAAAGTTATCCGTGGTGGACATGCAAGAATTATTAGAGATGGTATTGTTACATATACAGGTAAAATTTCATCATTAAAAAGATTTAAAGATGATGCTAAAGAAGTTGCTAACGGTTATGAGTGTGGTATTATGTTTGAAAAATTTAATGATATTAAACCAGGCGATTTTATTGAGACATTTATTCAAATTGAAGAGAAAGTTTCAGTAGATAAAAGATAATGAAAAGTATTAATTTACAAAGAACAGAATCTCTACTTATGGAGTTAATTCCTGAAGCACTATCAAATTTAGTTGATAGTAGAATTAACTCTTTAGCAATTACAGCAGTTAATTGCAAAAATGGTAAATATGATGCAATAGTTTATTTTGATGCTACTGATTATGACAAGGTTGAAATAAGAGAAATTATTGCTTTATTAAATAAGGCAAATGGAAGATTAAAGACACATATATTAGCAAGTACAGGTTGGTATAAATGTCCAAACTTTACTTTTCTAAATGATACATCTTTAGAAAAATCAAAAAATATTGAAGCATTATTTGCTAAAATAAGAAAACCAAAAAGTGAAGAAGAATGAGTTTAGAAGAATCAATTAAATTAGCAGTTGAAAGTTTAGGTGCTAATCTTTATGACATCGTAAGTACAAAAGAACATGATAGAAATATTTTCAGGGTTTTAGTTACAGCTGAAAATGGAATTAGTTTAGATAAGTGTGCAGAAATTTCAAGAATGATTTCACCTATTTTGGATGTAGATGAACCAATGGGTGGAGAATATATTTTAGAAGTAAGTTCACCTGGAATTGAAAGAAAACTTAGAAAAAAAGATCATTTTTTAGGTTCTGTTGGTGAAAAAGTTAAAATTAAAAACTTTGCAATGGAAATATTTAAAGGTGAATTAATTTCTGCTGATAATGAAAAAATAGTTGTTAAAACAGAATTTGGTGATGATGAAATTACTTATGATTCGATTTTAGCAGCAGCTACATACTTCGAATGGTAAAATAATAATTAATAGAGAGAACTCTCTATTAATTTTAACACTAATTAAAACTACTTTATATATATTAACTTCTTTAAAAAATCAGAAAAGTGAATTAAAATGAAAATAGATGATAACTTTTATATGAAATTAGCAATTGATGAAGCTTGGAAATATCAACTTTTAACTTATCCAAATCCAGCTGTTGGTTGTGTAATTGTTAAAGATGGAAAGCTTTTAGCAATAGAAGCCCATAAAGAAGCAGGACAAGCTCATGCTGAAGTTAATGCACTAAAAGCTGCATTTTTAAATTATAACCCAAATTCTGTACTAAAAACAAAACAAAATTCAGAGGATATACATGATTTTTTAATAAAAAATCATAATAATTTTTTTAATGATTGTGAAATTTATGTAACATTAGAACCATGTAATCATATTGGCAAAACACCTGCTTGCGCAAACCTTTTAAAAGAGCTAAAACCTAAAAGAGTAATTATAAGTGTTAAAGATACAAATAATATAGCTTCAGGTGGCATAGAAACCCTTTTAAATGAAAATATAAAGATAACAGTAGGTGTACTTGAAAATGAAGGAAATAACCTGATATTACCATTTCTTTCATGGCAAAATAAAACATCTATATTTTTTAAAATCGCTCAAACATTAAATGGGGCAACTAATGGAAAAATCTCTTCAAATAGAGGATTAGCTTATGTTCATGCATTAAGAGATAAAATAGATTTATTAGTAATTGGTGGAAATACAATTAGAATTGATAAACCAACTTTAGATACAAGATATATTCAAGGAAATAATCCTGATATATTTATATACAGTAAAAATAAAATCTTTGATAAAAATATTCCATTATTTAAAACAGCAAACAGAAAAGTAATAATTTCAGATGATTTATTTAAATTGCTTGATTATAAATTTGTTATGATAGAAGGAACTTATAATTTACTTGAAAAGTTAAAGCAAAGAATTGATTTTATTATATTAATTATTAGCCCAAAAATCAAGAACGGTGACAACGCTTCAAATGAAATAAATATGGATTTTGAAATAATGCATGAAAATTATATTGGAGAGGATAAGATAGTTTTTTTAAAAAGAAAATAAGAAAGTAAAATAGTAGCAAAGCTACTATTTTACTTTTTCTAAATATTCACCAGTTCTTGTGTCACATTTAATAATGTCACCTTCAAGAATATGAAAAGGAATTTGTACAACAGCACCTGATTCTAAAGTAGCAGGTTTTCTGCCACCTTGAGAATCACCTTTATAGTTTGGTGGTGTTTCTACAATTTTTAATTCAACAACCATTGGAGGCTCAACTGTGATAGCTTTTCCATTGTAATACATCATATCACAAGTCATTCCATCAATAATCCAATCAAAAGCTTCTCCAACTTGATCATAAGTTAAACCCTCTTGTTCATAAGTTGTGTTATCCATAAATTGTAATAATTCACCATCATCATATAAAAATTGCATTTGTTTTTGTTGTAAATTTGGAACTTCACACTTATCACCTGCATGGAAAGTTTTTTCAATTAGTTTTCCATTTAAAAATGATTTGATTTTACATCTAACAAATGCAGCACCTTTACCAGGTTTTACATGTTGATATTCTGTAATTTTATAAGGAATACCATCTACTTCAATTTTTAATCCTTTTTTTAATTCGCTCATACCAATTGCCATAGTTTCTCCTTATATTTCTGCGTATGCAACTGCAATTGCAGCTTCTAAATTATCTAGTTTTTTTAATATATCAGAATTAACTTTTTCATCAACAAGAATAACAGCTAAAGCACCATCTTTTCCTCTTGAAAGTCTAAAGTCAGCAATATTAATATTATTATTGCCTAAGATTTTTCCAACTTCACCAATCACACCTGGTACATCATTGTTTCTCATAACAATCATTTTACCTTTTGGTTCAATATCTAATGAGAATCCATTAATTTCAACAACTCTTTGTACATCTTCATTAAATACAGTTCCTGAAATTGTTTTTACACCAGTTGGTGTAGTGATTTTAATAGAAACTTTATTTTGGTAGCCACTATGATTAGATAATCCAGATGTAGTTAATTCTATACCTTTTTCTTTTGCAATAAAGTTAGCATTTACATAGTTAACTTCATCTCCTGAAGATACAGATAATACACCAACAGTAGCGAAAGTTTGTAAAGAATCAAGATATTCAGAAACTTGACCCTCAGCTGAGATATTAATTGATCTAATTTCGCTTTTACTTAATTGTGCAATTAAAAATGCCATTTTTTGTGTTAATTCAATATATGGTTTTACAAATGATGGAATTTTACTTTCATCAATTGGAAGATTTAATGCATTTGGATATGCAATTCCACGAGCTGATTCAATAGCATTATTTGCAGCTTGAACAGAGATTTCTCTTTGTGACTCTTTTGTATTTGCTCCTAAGTGAGCAGTCACAGTTACATTTGGTAAATCTAATAAAGGATGATTAGTTGCAGGTTCTTTGATAAATACATCAATTCCAGCCATTGCAATTTTTCCAGATTTTAAGTTTTCTACCAATGCATCTTCATTGTATAATCCACCTCTTGCGCAGTTAATTAAAACTACACCATCTTTCATTTTTGCAATTTCTTCAAAACCAATCATATTGATTGTTTCTTTATTTTTTGGCGTATGAATTGTAATAATATCACAAGATAAAATATCGTCAAAATTAGTTGTGTATTTTATACCTAAATCAGTTGCTTTAGTTGAAGGAATATATGGATCGTAAGTAATTACTTCCATTTCAAATGATTTAGCTCTAAGTGCAACTCTATGACCAATATTTCCAAAACCAATAACACCTAGTTTTTTACCATAAAGTTCATTTCCATACCAATCTTCTCTTTTCCAAACTCTATCAATTTTTAACTGATTATGAGCATAAGGAAATTTTCTCATACAAGATAACATGTGAGTCATAGTTAATTCAACTGCTGCTATTGTGTTTGCAGTTGGAACATTCATTGCGATTATCCCTCTTTTGCTACAACCCTCAATATCAACATTATCATAACCAACACCAGCTCTAATAATTGCTTTTAAATTAACAGCTGCATTTAAAAACTTTTCATCAACATCAGTTGATGATCTAGTAATTGCAACATGCGCATCTTTGATAATATTTAATAATTCTGTTTTATTTACATCTGCTGCATATATATAATTTACATCTTCAGTATTTTGAAGAATTTGTAACCCAGCTTCATGTATATGGTCACAAACTACAATTGTATGTTTACTCATCTAAATAAATCCTATTATTTCATTTGATCTTTTATAATGTCACCTAAAGTCATAGATGAGTCATCATTTACAGATTTTAAAACTTCTCTTTCTAATTGTTGCTCTAATCTTCTAACAGATAATCTAACTCTATTTTTTTTAGTGTCAATATTTACAACAACAGCTTCAATTTCATCACCATTTTTTACTTCATCAGCTTTTAATGGACCAAAATCTTCATTTCTAATTAAACCATCAAGATTATTTTCAAGTTTTATAAAGATACCAAATTCTTTTGCATCTTTAACAATCCCTTTTACAATATCTCCGATTTTATAGGCATCTTGGAATTTTTTAGCAGGAGAATCAGCAATTTCTTTAATTGATAATGAAATATTTTCTTTTTCTTTATCTATTTTAATAATTCTAACTTCAACTTCATCACCTTTTTTATAAAGTGTTTTACATTTTGCATTTGGTTCCCATGAAGCTTCTTCGTTATGTAATAAACCATCAACATCTCCGATACTAACAAATGCACCAAAATCAGTTAATGTAGCAATTTTACCTTTAATTACATCACCAATTTTATGTTCATTTGTGAATTTTGCGAAAGGTTTTTCTTGAAGATTTTTTAAAGAAACTCTTAATCTTTTTTGTGCGATATTTAATTCAATAACTTCAACATTGATTTCTTCACCAATTGTTAAAAGTTCTTTTGGATTTTTTAAGTTTTTATTCCATGAAATTTCTGAAATATGTAATAAACCTTCAATATCATTTCCTAAATCAACAAATGCACCATAAGATTCGAAATTAGAAACTGTAACTGTAATAGTATCTCCAACTTCTAATTCATCTTTGATTTCTTCCCAAGGATTAGAAAGTGCAGCTTTGATAGATAATGATAAATGTTGTTTTATTTTGTCATAAGATAAAACTACAACAGAAACTTCATCACCTTCGTTGTAATAATTTGCAGGATTTACAGGACCTTTGTACGAGATTTCATTGTAGTTTACTAAACCATCAATTCCACCTAAATCTACAAACATTCCATAAGAAGTAATTTTTTTGATAGTTCCAATAACTGGTTCTTTATTGTCTAAAATTTCAGTTACTTTATTATCTTTTACAGCTTTTGATTCTTCAATTAATTTTTTTCTTGAAACAATAATTGAATTTTGTTCTTTATTTACTTTAATAACTTTTGCTTTAACAGTTTTTCCAATTGCTCCGATAGCTTTTAAATAAGATTGTGCCATAGGCATGAAATATTCACAACCATCAATATCTTCAATTATAAAACCACCTCTTTGTTTAACAGAAACGATTTTACCTTCAATAGTTACATCTTCTATATTTTCACCATGAGTTTTTACAAAAGCATCAAACTTTTCTTTTTGTAAAACTTTTTTATGTGAAATACTTGGTCTTTCACCTCTGCTTCCCATTAACATAACAGGAATTGTGTCACCAACTTTGTATTTAACTTCACCACCAATTGTAATTTCTGAAATGTTTAATTGACCTTCGATTTTTTGACCAACATCAACTAAAACTCTTTCACTATTAATTTCAACAATTACACCATCAACTACAGAGTTATTTTCTGCATTCTCGAAAGACTCATTAAGCATTTGCTCAAAATCAAAGTCTTCACCTAAATCAATATCTTCGATACCCATTTTATTCCTTCATATTTACCAGTTTTATTAAATGGGACGATTATACAAAAAATTGGCTTAAAAACTCTTAGTTAATTGATTCTATTTTGTCTACAACTTGCTGTATTATCCAATCAGGAGTACTAGCACCTGCTGTTACACCACATAACTTTTTATTTAAAAACCAGTGATTATCTAGTTCAGTTTGGTTCTCAATTAAGTAAGAATCAGGACAATTTTCTAAACAAATTGAGTGTAATTGTTTTGTATTTGATGAGTTTTTTCCTCCAATTACAATCATGACATCTACTTCTTTTGAAAGTTCTCTTGCAGCATCTTGATTTTCAAATGTTGCATCACAAATTGTATTAAAAACTCTGACTTCTTTATTTTTTAGAATCAAATAATTTACAATTTCTAGATATTTTTCTTTCTTTTTTGTTGTTTGTGCAACTGTTGCAATTTTATTATTTTTGAAAATAATGTTTTTTAAATCATGTGGTTCTAATACAATATGAACATCATCTTGATTTTCTGCATAAGATTGAACACCTTTAACTTCTGGATGATCTGCATCACCAAAAATAAGAATAGAATAGCCCTCTCCTGACATTTTTTTAACTATTTGTTGTGGAGTTGTAACAAATGGACAAGTTGCATTTATGATTTTTGCATTTAATGTTCTTAAATGTTTCAAATCATTTTTTGGAATGCCATGGGTTCTAATAATAACTGTATCGTTGTCTTTTACATCACTTAAATTATTATATAATCCTACTTTAAAATCATTTTTCAATCTATTTATTTCATCTTGATTATGAATAAGAGGACCCATTGTTGCAGAATTATCATACTCCTCTGCTATTTTAATTGCTCTTTTTACACCAAAACAAAATCCATAATTTGATGCTAATTTTACTTTCATATTAATTTGCCTTTATTTATATAAAGAGTCTAGTATTTCTTTAAAATTTGGGAATGAAGTATCTATACATTGTGTATCTTTAATCTCCATATCACTATTTAGTCCAGCAATTGCAAAACTCATAGCAATCCTATGATCTCCATGTGAGTTTATTGTGGCTTTATTCATTGTTCCACCAATTATCTCATATCCATCTTCAAATTCTGTATATGTAACTCCACAAAGCTTTAGGTTATTTACTACCCTTGAAATTCTATCTGACTCTTTTACTCTTAACTCTTTTGCATTTGAAACTTTTGATTTTCCATTTGCTAAACTCATAGCAATTGATAAAGCTGGTAACTCATCAATTAACCAAGATATATTTTCACTTACAACAACCCCATTTAATTCATTATTGATTATTTCAATATCACCAATTGGTTCATAAATATTTTCTTTTTCAATGAAATTTACGATAACACCCATTTTTTTTAAAACTATATAAGCTTCTATTCTTGTTGGATTTAAAGTTACATTTTTAATAAAAACTCTTGAACCTTTTGTTATAGCAGCAGCTAAAGCAAAGAAAAATGCTGATGAAGGATCAGTTGGAACCGTAATATTTAACGGTTTTAAATGTCCAGATAAAGGATGAATATTTATAAATCCATCTTTATCATTTTCAAGTTTTGCACCCATTCCTTTTAACATTCGTTCGGTATGATCTCTAGTTAATTCATTTTCTTTATATTTTGAAATACCAGAGGCTCTAAGAGCCGCTAGAATCATTGCTGATTTTACTTGTGCTGAATCCACTGGCGAATGATAAGTAAATGGCTGTAATTCTTTTACACCTCTTATAAATAAAGGAGCTTTATTTCCATTTTCTCTTCCATCTATTAATGCACCAATACTTCTTAAAGGAACAGCAACTCTATTCATTGGTCTATTTCTTAAGTATTTATCTCCTGTTAATGTAAATGCACCATCAATTGAAGCCAATAAACCACAAAACAGTCTCATTGCAGTTCCAGAGTTTCCGCAATCAAGTACATCGGATGGTTCATTTAAAATAGGAGTTGGAGTTATTTCAACACTTGAGCCATCTCTTTTGATAGTTGCTCCAAGTTGTTCCACGATACTTAAAGTATTTAGAGTATCCTCAGCTGTTAAATAATTTTTTATATATGAAGTTTGATTTGAAAAAAGTGAAAACATCGCACATCTGTGAGATATAGATTTGTCACTTGCAATTGAATCTATTTCTATATCAAATGCTTTTGTTAATTTTTTTATAGTAAATTTTTCCACTTTTTTCCTTTTGTAATTATTGTCTTAAACCAATTGATAATTCATTATTTAGTACATCTAAAATTGAGTTTATAGTTTTTGTAATATCTTCTTCTTCCATTGTTTTTTCATCATTTTGTAAAACAAATCTTATTGTTAAACTTTCATTATCTGCTAATTTTTCATCATGATAAATATCAATTAAATTAAACTGTTTAATATTTTTATTATTTAAAGAATTAATTACTTTTTTTACTTCTTTATATTCTAACGATTTTGGAGCAATAATAGTTAAATCTTTTTTTGATGATTGAAACTTTGAATAAGAACCTGTTTTAATAATCTCATTTTTAATTGCTTCAAAATCAATTTCAGCAATAAATGTATCATTTAAATCATAATCTTCACAAACACTTGGATGTAGTTTACAAATATATCCAACTACTTTCCCATCAATTAAAACATTAGCATTTTGGTATGGATGAATAAATAAATTATCTATTTGTGTCATTGGTTCTAAATCAAATTTTCCAATTGTATTTAATACTTTTTTTGAAAAAGAGAAGAAATCAATATTCTTTGGTTTTCCAGCATTTGAAATCTCTTCTTGCTCAATTGAACCTGTTTGAATAAATGAAATCTTTTTAGATTCATTTCTATTCTCATCAAAAATAGTTCCTATTTCAAAAAATGCGGTTGATCTAGCTCCAACTTTAAAATTATTTGCACAAGCTTCTACTAAATTTAATAAAATTGTACTTCTAAAAGTATTTAGTTCTTTCACAATTGGATTGATTAAATCAAGTTCATCTTTTACTGTTTTAAAACCATATTTTTCTAAGCTTTCTTTTGAAGAAAATACATAAGTTAATGTTTCATAAAAACCATTTTCTATTGCTTTAAATCTTAATTTATTTTTTTTAATTAAGTCATTTGAAGTTTTATTAACTCTATTTACTTCATCGATTTGCAAAGGTTTTGCAATAATGTTATCAATTCCAATAATTCTTACAATCTCTTCTGTAATATCTGCAATATTTTTTATGTCATGTCTATAATAAGGGATTTTTATAACTAAAACACTACCAATATCTTTAACTTCAAAACCTAATGAAATAAGAATTCTTTCAATTTCAATTTTAGGTATTTCTTGACCAATAATAGCATTAATTTTATTTACACTTATATCTAATGTTAGTTTTTCTTTATCTTCTACAAAAGTTTCACAACCACCATAAACAGAAGCACCAAATTTAGAAACTAATGTTGAAAGATAATTCATACCAAAATCAATATTTGGTTCACTTCCTCTTGAAGCTCTATAATAAACTTCTCCAGTTTTTATTTTTGCATCAAAAACTTTTTTTGATATTAATTCGGGATTAATATATGAAGCTTCGATAATAAAGTTTGTATAATCTTTTTCTATATCATTGTGTTCAACACAAACTTTACTTAATTGCTCTGTTCCATAAATGTTATCAAATCCTAATTCATCTTTTTTAATATACATAATATTAAGATTTTCACCTTTTATAGTTTTTTCTTTAGGATATGCATTTAAAATTACACCAGTTGTATGAGTTGTATAAGTTAAAATATTTTTTACATCATTATCTTCTTGGAATTTACCAATTATTGCAGTTCTTAGTTTTTGTAAAATATTTAGTTTAAAATCTGAAAAATCAATAACAATAAAAGATAAAGATGAATCAATATATTTATCGCATTCTATTTCTAAAAGTTGACCAATACCTAATTTATTGTAATTAATTTTTTTATCACATTCAATTAATACAATTGAATAAAATGCACTTAATTCTCTTACTATTCCATATATACTTAAACAATCACCTCTATTTGCAGTTAATCCAATTTCAATAATGTCATCATTTAGTTTTGAATATTCTTTTAACTCTTTTCCTAAAACTAATTCACCAATAGAATCATCAAGTTCTAATATTCCATCATTTAATTTTGGAAGTCCAAGTTCAGTTGAAGAACAAATCATTCCATTTGATTCAACACCTCTTAATTTTGCTTCTTTAATGATAAAATTATTTCCTAAATCACATCCTACTGTTGCAACTGGTACAAATTGTCCCGCTTCAACATTTTTTGCACCACAAACTATTTGAACTTGATGAGTTCCTAAATCAACTTGACAAATATTTAATTTATCAGCATCTGGATGTTTAACTTTTTCTAAAACTTTTCCAACTACAACTTTAGGAGCAATTGTAATTTTTTCTAAACTATCAACCTCAAAACCAATAGCATTTAGAGTTTTACAAATTTCATCTGTTGAAATTTTTGAAATATCAATAAATTCTTCTAACCAACTTCTAGTAATTATCATTTGAATTGTCCTAATAGTCTTGTATCACTTTCAAATAGTGATCTTAAATCTCCAATATTATGAATTAGCATTGCGAATCTTTCAACTCCTAATCCAAAAGCATATCCTGATTTATTTTCATAACCAACAGCTTTGAATACATTTTCATCTACAATTCCACAACCTAAAACTTCAAGCCATCCTGTTTGTGAACAAACTCTACAACCATCACCTTTACAAAACACACATGAAATATCAACTTCAGCAGATGGTTCTGTGAATGGGAAAAAAGAGGGTCTAAATCTAACTTCTACATCTCCAAACATATGTTGTAAAAATTCAACTAAAACATGTTTTAAATTTGCAAAAGATACTTTGTCCGCAACATCCACAACTAATGCTTCAATTTGGTGAAACATAGGAGTATGAGTAATATCAAAATCTCTTCTAAAAACAGTTCCTGGAGCTATCATTCTAATAGGCGTATTTGGGTCTTGTTTTAGCATAGTTCTTATTTGAACAGGTGAAGTATGTGTTCTTAATAATGTGTAATCTTTGTTATAAAAAGTGTCTTGCATATCTCTTGCTGGGTGATATTTAGGAAGATTTAATGCTTCAAAATTATGAAAATCATCTTCAACAAGAGGTCCTTCTTCCACTGCAAAATTTAGATTTTGGAAATATCTTATAATTCTATCCATTGTTTCAACAACAGGATGTGTTGCACCACAAGTTAATTCATTATTAAATCTTGTTACATCAATTTTTTCATTTTCTAGTTTATTATTTAGTGCAATTTTTTCTAAAACAATTTTTTTTGATTCTAGTGTTGCTGTAATTAACTCTTTTTGAGTATTTAAATTTTCTGCAAAAACTTTTTTTTCTTCGTTTGGAACACTTTTCATTTTAGCAAATTCTAAAGTTAAGATACCTTTTTTACCTAAAGTATCAATTCTAAGATTTTCTAATTCTTCAAGTGATGTTGCATTGGTTATTTTTTCAATCCACTGTGTCACTTTTTTCTCCCTAAATTTATAAATAATTATCTTGGATTTTAATTATTTGTATCAGTATTTTAGGGATTATACATAAAGATTTATTAGAGTTTGGTTATAATATTTTACTATTTAATTTCAAGGAAAGATAATGTGTATATTCTGTAAGATTGTAAAAGGTGAGATACCAAATCAAACTATTTTAGAGGATGAAAAGTTTTTAGCATTTAATGATATTAATCCTACAAGAAAAGTTCATGTATTAATTATTCCAAAAGAACACTATGCTTCTTTTGATGTAATACCTTCTCATGTTATGGTTGAAATGACAGAATTTATTCAAAAAGTAGCTGGTATTTTAGATGTAAAACAGAGTGGTTACAGATTAATTACAAATGTTGGAGATGATGGCGGACAAGAAGTTCATCATTTACATTTTCATATAATTGGTGGTGAACCAGTTGGTAGATTAGTTAGATAACAAGAAGTTTTAAAACTTTTTGTTATCTTTAAACTTATTTTTCTAAAAAAGAACCTAAGTTCATGATTTTTTGATATTTATTTTCTAACCTTTTTTCAGGAGTTAATTTTTTTAACTGCTCTAAAGATGATAAAAAATATTCTTTTAAAGCTAAAATAGCTTCTTCTTTTTTTCTATGTGCTCCAATTAAAGGCTCATTTATAACATCATCAATAAGTTTTAACTCTTTTAAATTTTCTGCAGTAATCTTTAATGCATTCGCTGCCGTTTCAACTTTTGTAGGGTCATTCCATAAAATTGCACTACAGCCCTCAGGCGAAATAACAGCATAAACTGAATATCTCATCATTGCTAGTTTATCAGCAACTGAAATAGCTAATGCTCCACCTGAACCACCTTCTCCGATTACAACCGAAACAGTAGGAGTTGTTAAATCCGCAAATTCATATAAATTTCTAGCAATTGCTTCACTTTGACATCTTTCTTCAGCTCCAATTCCTGGATAGGCACCTGGAGTATCAACTAGCATAAGAATAGGAATTTGAAATTTTTCAGCCATTTTTGCAGCTCTTAATGCTTTTCTATATCCCTCAGGGCTAGGCATCCCAAAATTTCTGTGAAGTTTATCTTTTGTTCCTCTACCTTTTTGTTCACCAATAACTAGTACTTTTTGAGTACCAATATATCCCAAATAACATACTATTGCATGATCATCAATATAGTGTCTATCCCCATGAATTTCATAAGCATTAGTTAATAAAGCATTTATGTAATCTAATGAATAAGGTCTGTCTGGATGACGAGCAAGTTGGAGTTTTTGATAATCACTTAAGTTTTTAAAAGTTTTTTCAACTTCTTTTTCTAGTTTTTTTTCTAAAATATCAACAGCATGTTCATCTGATTTTGTTTTTGCTGTAATTATCTCGTCTTCAATCTTTTTGATTTTGTCTTCAAATTCTAAGTAAGTTGCCAATTTTTTCCCTTTAAAAAAAAAGAGATAATCTACAATTATCTCTTTTACACTTAGGTTTTATTTTAATTATTTTATGTATTTTCTAAATATTACAGAACCATTAGTTCCACCAAAACCAAAATTATTGCTCATAACTGTAGTTAAGTTAGCTTTTCTAGCAATATTTGCTACATAATCTAAATCACATTCAGGGTCTTGATTATCTATATTGATTGTTGGAGGAATAATTCCCTCATTTAATGCTTTAATAGTAAAAATTGCTTCAATTGCACCAGCTGCACCCAAACAATGTCCAATTTGACCTTTTGTTGAAGATACCAATGGAATATCTTTTCCATCAAATAGTGCTTTAATTGCTGCTGTTTCATTTTTATCACCAACAGGAGTTGATGTTCCATGAGCATTGATATAATCAATTTTTGGATATTCTCCAGTGATATTCTTTGCCATTTCAAATGCCGCTTTCATAGCTCTTAAAGGACCATCCATAACAGGTGAAGTAATATGATTTGCATCACCTGATTCACCAAATCCAATAATTTCAGCATAAATTTTAGCACCTCTTGCAAGAGCAATTTCTAAATCTTCTACAACTAAAGCTCCAGCACCCTCACCCATAACAAAACCATCTCTATCAATGTCAAATGGTCTTGATGATTTCTTTGGATCATCATTTCTTGTAGATAATGCTTTCATTGCAGCAAATCCTGCAACACCTGCAGCACAAACAGCACTTTCAGCTCCAACAACTAAAACTCTGTCAGCTCCACCAATCATAATAGTTTTTACAGCATCATTTAATGCATGAGTTGAAGCAGCACAAGCAGTTACATGTGCTAATGATGGACCTCTTAAATTATGTTCAATAGAAATAAATCCACTTAGCATATTAGCTAGTGATGATGGAATAAAGAAAGGTGAAACTTTTCTTGAACCTTTTGTTTCACAAACAACAGAGTTTCTTTCAATAGTTGATAAACCACCAATTCCAGAACCTGAAATCATTCCAAATCTATCAGCAATTGAGGCATCAACTTTTTTATTTTCTTGCGTTATATAACCTGAATCAATCATTGCTTCAAGAGCTGCTTTAATACCTAATTGAATAAATCTATCAGCTTTTTTTACTTCTTTTTTGTCCATTACAGTTGTTGGATCAAAATCTTTTACTTCTCCAGCAATCTTTACAGAAAATTCACTTGCATCAAATAGTGTAATAGTGTCAATACCACAAACACCATTTACAACAGCTTCAAAAGAATCTTTTACATTATGTCCTGTAGAATTAATAGTACCAATACCCGTTACAACAACTCTTCTCATTTAAATATGCTCCATGTTTTTATATTATTTGAATTATTCAATCTTTTACAAAAAAACTCAATAGTTTAAATATAAATAGAAGAATTAATCTTCTATTTAAAATAGCGTATAAATTACGCGTTATTTTCGATGTATTTTATAGCATCAGCAACAGTTAAAATTTTTTCAGCATCTTCATCTGGGATTTCAATGTCAAATTTTTCTTCTAAAGCCATAACTAATTCAACAACATCTAGTGAATCTGCACCTAAGTCTTCAATAAACTTTGAATCTTCTTTTACTTCTGCTGGGTCACAATCTAATTGCTCAATAACAACTTCTTTTACATCATCTAATAATGCCATATTTATTTCCTTTTATAAAATTATTTATGTATTATAACAAAAAAGTTTTTAAAAACTCTTTTAAATTAAATATTTGAACTCTTATTAAAAATATTAAACGTACAATCCACCGTTAACTTTTAATATTTCACCTGTAATATATGAAGCATGATCACTTAATAAAAATGCCACTGCATCAGCTATTTCTGCGGGTTGACCAAATCTTGAAAGAGGAATATTTTTTTCATATTCAGCTTTAACTTCGTCTTTTAATTCATGTGTCATATCTGTTTGAATGAATCCAGGAGTTACTGCGTTATATCTAATTCCTCTTGAAGCTGCTTCTTTTGCAAATGATTTTGTCATTGCATTTAATCCACCTTTTGAAGCAGAATAGTTAGTTTGACCAGCATTTCCCATCTCTCCAACAATAGATGAAATATTTACAACTGCACCAAATCTTTTTTTACTCATTACTTTTAAAGCTTCTCTACATCCAATAAATGAAGATGTTAAGTTTGCATTTATTACATCATTAAAATCAGCAACACTCATTCTTAAAGCCAATTTATCTTTTGTAATACCTGCATTGTTTACTAAATATGCTAATTCACCATCTGAATCAATAATCGTTTTTATTGCTTGTGAAAACTCTTCTTCATTTGTAACATCTGCTTTTATAATTGCAGCAGTTCCACCAGCTTTTTCAATCTCTTCTTTGATAGCAAGTGCAGCATCTGCACCACTTCTATAATTTATCCAAACTTTTAGTCCAAAAGAGCCAAGTGTTTTTGCAATTTGAGCTCCAATTCCTTTACTTGCACCTGTGATTAATACATTAGAACCTGTAAATTTCATTTATATCCTTTTAATTTTTTACATTAATTGTTTATTATATCAACACTTTTATAATAAAAGCATTTTAATTTTAAACACCTCTTTTATTATCCCAAACTCTAATATGCAATCTATCACAATATTTAAAACCATTTTCTATTGCCATATTTATTACATCTTCACAATTTTTATTAATTTCATTTGCTGTATCGCCAAGTGGCATAAGATAAACCTCGCATTTTGGAATATCTTTTAAAATCTCTTGTATTTCACTGTTTGCTTCTTGTAAAAAGTCTTTTCCAATTACAAATTTTAAATATGATTCACTTGTATTTGTTAGAATTTTTGCAATTGTTTCTTTATTTATTCTTTTTTTAAAAGGTTCAAGTGAATTACTAAGTTTTACACTCATTGAAAATAGAATATATTTTTGATAATCAAATTCAAAATTTAGATTTAAAGAAGCATTTGTTTCAATTGTGACTTTATGTCCATCATTTATATAGTGTTTTAAAAGTTTCTGAAACTCTTCTTTATTCCAATATAATAAGGGTTCACCACCTGTTATTACAATATCTATTTTATAATTATTAGGATATTTAGAAAGTAAAGTATCAACTTTACTTACAATTTCTTCATAAGATTTATATTTTGTCCAAGTATCTCTAAACTCCATATCAACAGCATAAAATGAATCACAAGCGCATTTTTTGATTCCACTTGGAGTTTCATACTCTACTGAAAAACCCTCACATTTGAAATTACATTTCCCAAATCTTATAAAAATTGAGGGAGTTCCTACAAGTTTTCCTTCGCCTTGAATTGTTGGACCAAAAATTTCATTTATTTCAAGCATAAAATGTGCTTCTACTTTTTGGTGTTTCTAAAAATTCCACATGAGAAACTTTGACATTTAATTTATCCATCTTCTTTTGAACAATTTTTAAAAACCATGCAGATAAATTTTCACTTGTTGGAACAAAATCTACAATTATATAACCTTCATAAAGTTCTTTAATATGAATTTCATCATCTTTAAATTTTGTAAGATTTACTAAATAATAACCTTCCTCAAAGTTAATTAATTCATTTTTATTTACATTTGGAATTAATGTAAAAAATAAAGGATCATTAATATCTAAAATAAATTTATGGTCAAGAATATCATCAATAAATTGTTTAAACCAATTTAAATGCTTAAAATCTGTAACCATTCCATCTTTTAATTCTTGTGCTTCTAAATAAACTAAGATTTTTCCTTGATGTCCATGTAAATGTCTACATTTTAAACATGAATCTAATGAAAATTCTGTATCTAAAGTTTGTGACCAAACTCTGTGACCATAACAAAACTCAAATTCTTTTGATATTTTCCAATGCATTATAAAACCTTATAAGTTATTGGATCAGTTTGGTTTGCAACTTTAAATCCATTAAGTCTAAGTCTACAAGAATCACAAATTCCACAAGCTTCATTTTCTTCTTTATAACATGACCAAGTATGTTCAAGTGGCACATTTAATTTTATGGCTTCTAAAACAATTTGAGCTTTTGATAAATGAACTAAAGGTGTAATAATATTAATATGCGTATCTTCTCTTGTTCCTTGATTTATAGCTTTTTTCATATCAGCTATAAATTCGTCTGTACAATCAGGATAACCTGAACTATCTTCTTGTACAACTCCAATATACATAGCAGTTGCCTCTTCTTTTTCAGCAATTGCTGCTGCTATTGATAAAAATATTCCATTTCTAAATGGAACATAAGTAATAGGAACTCCAGCTTCAATTCCTCCTGTTGGAACATCAATATTTTTATCTGTTAAAGCACTTGCACCAATTTGTGTAAAAAAAGGAATATCAACTTCATATTTTTCTAAAATTTTTAAATCATTACAAATATCTCTAAATGCTTTTAATTCTCTATCTTGTGTTCTTTGTCCATAATTAAAATGAACAGCAATTATTTCATAACCGTCATTTTTTGCCATATATGAAGCAAGTGTGGAATCCATTCCACCACTTAAAATACATATTGCTTTTTTTGTTCTGATATTACTCATGTGTTAAAAAGTCCTTTTTTTTATCGCTAAAGAATTTCCAATTTATTGGTAATATTTTTATTAAACAATTTTTTTCTAATTTCTCAACTTTATCATCTATTATAATCATTGAATTACAAGAACTTAAAACGCAAACCATTCCCGCTGATCTTTTTTGAGAAGCTTCAAAATATTCACCATCAAAAAAACCAGGAATTAGCGTAGTTTTTCCTTTTTTTGTTGAAAAGTCATCTTTTAATTTTCCTAAAATATAATTTGAATAAATATTTCTTGAACCAATAAGTTTTTGAATTAGGATTTTTCCAAACATTTCAAATATTAATGCAGATGCAAGAGGATTTCCTGGAAGATTTAGAATATAAGTATTTTTAATTTTTCCAAAAACTGTTGGTTTACCTGGTTTTACATCAATTCCATCAAAAATAGTTTCAATGTTTAGTTGATTAAATGCTTCTTTTGTAAAATCCGCATCTCCAACTGAAACTCCACCAGAAGTGATTAATAAATCTGCATCTAAAGAGTTATTAACCAAAGTTTTTATATCTTCAATTGTATCTTTTGCTTGACCTATAAAAACTACATCACAACCTAATTCTTTTGCTCGACTTATAAAAGTTGGTGTATTAGAATTATAAATTTGAAAAGATTCTATTTTTTCATAATGAAGTTTTAACTCTTCACCACTTGCAAAAACTACAACTTTTGGTTTTTTATAAACTTTTATATGTGAAATTCCTTGACTTGCAAGTAGGGTGATTTTTGAGAAATTAATGTCATCACCAATATTTATTAAAAGTTCGTCTAATTTTATATCTTCACCAATATATCTTATATGTTGAAATTCTTTAACATTTTTTAAAATTTTAATTTTATTATCATTAAGTTCTTCTACATCTTCTTTTGGAATTATTGCCGTTGAATTATCTGGCATTTTTGCGCCAGTCATTATTTTTATACAAGTATTTTTTTCTAATAATTTATTATTGTTATCACCTGCAAAAATAGTATCAATTATTTCTAATTCATTGTCTTTATCTTCATAAATTATTGCATATCCATCCATTGCTGAATTATCAAATTTTGGTAAAAAACTTGTGGCAAAAATCTCTTTTGCACATATTCTTCCCGTTGCATTTTCTATGGGGATAATTTCAAAATTTAAATCTAAAGTTAAATTTGAAATGATTTCTATAGCAGTTTGTACATTTATAGCCATATTATTCCTTTTTGTAGTTAAAATAAAAACTTATGACAAGTTAGATATAATACCAAAATTTTTTAAAAGTGAGATAAACAATAATGGAATTAATGCACAGTGCGGTTCAAACCCACATTTATACAATATATTTTTTCTTAGCAATTATGGTATTTAATCTATATTCTGTATATAAAGAAAAGGAGTTTATAGTTTTAGCAAAACGACTAAAATTTTTGACACCTTTATATCATTCAATAAATGCAGTAGTAATTTATACAGGGACAATAGTGGCTTTTTATGCACAAACTTTTAGTTTTACAATAGCTTTAATGATTCCAGCTTCTATATTTTTATTAGTTATTGAAATAAAAAGATATAAAAAAATGAGAGTTATAAAACATGACCAAATTGAATTACAAAATGAGTTTTATATTTATGCTAAAAAGATTTATACGATAGAAATTTCGGTAATTATTGCTGTTTATATTTTAAGTAAGGTATTTTAATGCAATTTACTTATGATGAATTTTGTGGAAGTGATATTTTTGAAATAAAAGATGAAGTTTATAATTATTTGATAAAAGCTAGACGACACAAAATTGATGATGAAATATATTTTAGAAATTTAAAAGATGATAATATTTATTTATATAAAATTAATTCTATTGATAAGAAAAAAGCATATTTGAATTTAGTTTCAAAGGAAGAAAAAATTGTAATTAATGAAAAAAAATTACATCTTGGTTGGTGTGTTGTGGATCCTAAAACAGTAGAAAAAAATATAACTTCATTAAATGAAATGGGAGTAAATAAAATCACATTTATTTATGCTGATTATTCGCAAAAAAACTTTAAAATTAATATTGAAAAGTTGGAAAAGATTTTAATTAACTCTTCAAGCCAATGTGGAAGATCGGATATTATAAAACTTGAAGTTTCAAAAAGCTTAGAAAATTTTATAAAAGAAAATAGTGATGTTTATTTTTTAGATTTTTCTACAAAAATGATTGATGATAAAAAAGATGAAATTAAAACTTTAGTTATTGGATGTGAAGGTGGTTTTTCTAAAAATGAAAGAGAAAAATTTAACAAAGAAAATATTGTAGGATTCAATTCAAATTTAATACTTCGTTCTGAAACAGCAATAATAGCTGCAGGAACAAAAATACTCTTATAAAAAAAGATAAACTTTTAAAGTTTATCTTTTTATTTCCTTACCAATTTCTAACTATTGAGTGGCAGCTAGAACATGCGTTTAACATATCAGAATAAGCATTTGTAGCTTTTATAAATGCTTTATTATCCAAATTAGATTCTAATTCAGTAATATCTAAAGATATTCTTTTTGAAGCATTTTCAGCCATATTTACCATATGCTTTTTATTGTCAGGTAAATATTGGTTTATAACTTTTGTATCTGAGAAAAGTGCATTTCCCTCTTTCACAAGTTTAGTTCCCTCTTTAATCAAATCAAGGTTATTATTTAAAAAACCTTTTTGAATTTGAGTCATACCTTTTTCCATAGTTGACATTGAGTTTTGCATTACATCATTTGCATTTACGATTCCAAATACTAATGAGCAAGCTAAGATTATTTTCGTGATTTTCATTTTATGTTCCTTCTACTTTTGGCTTTAAATATTACTATCTAAGCATTTAAATAAAACTTAAATTATTAAAATATAAGATTATAATTAATTTACTTTGATTATGTACAAAAAAAAAGGCTTAGGAAAAAATCCTAAGCCTTTTTTATTTTATGAAGGGTGTTCTAGTGAACATCTCTCCATTTACTTGCTTTCCATAAGAAACCAAAGATTGCAAAAATCACTAGATAAATTAAGAATTTAGGTCCTAATTCTTCTCTTTGAGATTTTTTAGAATCACCAATTTCTTCTAGGTAAGAAACAACTTGCTCTTGAGCTTCTTCATTTAATCCAACTCTAGGCATTGCTGTACCTTCTAAATGTTTCTCAGGATCATTAACAAATGTTTCCAAATATTCATGACCTCTTGATCTAATAAATTGAGATAAGTCAGGAGGTAATTTCCCCATATAGTGTTTAATGTCAGCATTTGGTGTAAATGCAACCATTGTCCCACCTTTCATATCAGCATATTTAATAGAGTGACATCTTTGACAAGCGTCATGAAAAACTTCTTTATTAGTCATTTCTTTTGGTGCAATTGATTTTAAGAAAGCAACCATATCAGCTACTTCTTGTGGTTGCATCCAATCATAAGCAGGCATTGGATGAACTCTACCTTCAACAAATTTATGAGAAACTTTTGAAGCTTTAGCAGGATTTTTAATAAATGCTGCTAAATAATCTGCATTATAAAGTTTTCCAGCACTACTTAAATCAGGAGGAGTTACTCCATAAGCAGCAGCAGAACTTGCATTATCCATAACTGCCGGGAAGCCTTTTGCTTCAATTGAGTGACAAGCTGTACAGTTTGATGTAACTAATGTTTCACCATTTACTGCATCACCTTGTAATGCTTTAATATCTTTTATATCTTCTTGAACATCAGAAAATGTAAAATCAGCAGGAGCAACATGAGGGTGCATTTGAGAGTGAGCAAATGGCTCAACTCCCCAGTATGTAATTAGCGTTAAAGCAACTACTACTGCTAATATTTTTAATTCTCTCATAGTGATCCCCTTTTCTTAGCATCAATTTTAGTAACAATTGGAAGTATAATAAATAATAATATAAATGAAACAGCTGCAAAGAATCCAACCCATGCATTAGCACCTGTTGGTGGTAATTTACCATAAACAGTTAATACAATTAAGTCAATCATTAAAATCCAGAACCATGCAAAGAAAACTGGTCTTCTATGAGCTGGTAAAATTTTTGGATCTCTATCTAACCAAGGTAATAATAAGAAAATAACATTTGCAAATGCAAATGCAATTAGTCCAATATTAAATGCTTTAAATCCAAACATATCAAAGAAGAATCCTCTTAACACTTCGTATGACCATAAGAAATACCACTCAGGATAAATATGAGCTGGTGTTACCATATTATTTGCAGGATCAAAGTTTACAGGGTCCATAGCAAAATCATAATGGAAGAATACTAAGTAGAAATAGAAAATTAAGAATACACCAAGTACTGCTAAATCTTTTGAGATAAATACAGGCCAGAAAGGAATAACTTTTGACTCTTTTTTATTTCCAGCTAAATATTTTTCAGCTTCAGTATCAAAATCAAATTCGTCAGAATTTTGATTATTAACATGAGGAATTCTAAGAGTATAGAAGTGTAAAGCAATAATTCCCATAATTGTAATTGGTAATAAGAATACATGCAACATAAAGAATCTTGTTAAAGTAGCATCAGCCACATTAAAGTCACCTCTAATCCATACAACTAAAGCATCTCCAATAACAGGAACTCCACCAAATAAGTTAGTAATAACCATTGCTGCCCAGTAAGACATTTGTCCCCATGGTAACATATATCCAGAGAATCCAGCAGCACTGAATGTCATAAATAATAACATACCAGAAATCCAAATCATTTCTCTACCTTGTTTGTAAGAACCATAATAAATTCCTGTAAACATGTGAATATAAATAACTAAGAAAACAACTGATGCTGCAACCCCATGAATATGTCTGAATAACCAACCAAATGCAACTTCTTGCATAATTGTGTAGTTAACTGAGTCAAATGCTAAGTTAATATCTGGTTTGTAATACATCATTAAGAAGATTCCAGAAATAATTAAAATACCAAATGTAGTAGCTAATAATACACCCATTGCCCATAAGAAGTTAATATCTTTTGGAATCCAATATTCAGTCATCATTACTTTGTTGAAAGTAGTTAAATTTAATCTTTGATCTAACCACTCACCAACAGAGTTAGATTTTTCAAATTTTGCCATTAATTAACTCCTTATGCTTTCATCGCAGCTGCGATAGCTTTGTATTCTGGACCTTCTTCACCTAAAACGATAGAAGTACCTTTTACACTAAATGATGGTAAATCAAGAGGTCTTGGTGGTGGTCCAAAAACTTGTTTACCACTTGGATTAAATTCCCCTCCATGACATGCACATTTCCATTTATCTTTTTTCCATGCAGGAATACAACCTAAGTGAGTACAAAGACCAATAGCAACGGTAAATCTATCTGCACCTACTACTAGATCTCTAGTACTTGCTTCCATATCTGGAGTTTTCTTTAATACAAATATTGGTTTTCCTCTCCATGTAAAAGTTTCTGGTTCACCAGCTTTTATAGCTGATAATTCGATTTCAGTAAATCCCCCAGCAAGTACACTTGGAAGTGGATCCCAAGCTTGTTTCATACCAACGAGCGAAGCAGCACCACCTACTGCAGCAACTGCAGCAAATGAGTAACCAATAAAATCTCGTCTATTTATTTCTTTAGACATATTTGGCTTCCTTTTTTTTAATTTAGAATTCGATGATTATAGTACGAAATTACTTAAAATGAATTGACTTATGTCAGTTAAATGATGTTTTAAAAGAGTTGCTGTGAATTTATTACACAGTGTATATTTTTTATATAGGTATAATTTCTTGCAGAGATTATTATTAGAGAATCTTATGATTCTCTAATAAATTTCACTATTTCTAGTTCAATATTTTCTTTATCAATAACTAAAGAGTGATTTATTTTTGCTGAAAATAACTCTTTTATACTTTGTGGTAAAGTTGCATTATATTTTGATGAAATTTCTTCTAATGCTTCTTTATCAGCATATTTTTCATTATTTTGTTTTAATGCATTTAAAACAGTTGGCGAAAATTTTGTCCATTCAGCAGTTGAATAAATAACAGTTTTTAATGGTTTGTCTTTAAGCTCTTTATATGCTTTTATACAAGTTGCAGTATGAGGATCCATTAAGTATCCATTATCCAAAAATTCTTTAATTGTTGTAGTACCAAAAGTATCATTTGAATTAATCGCTGAAAAATATTTTTGAACTTCTTTTGTTTCTTTTTGACTCATTGTGAAGATATTATTGTTATTTAAGTCTTCCATCAATTCTTTTGTTCGTTTTGCTCCAAATAATGAAAATATTACTCTTTCAATATTTGATGATTTTAAAATATCCATTGCAGGAGAAAGTGTTAGTTTTAACTCTTTTCCTCTAATATCATAAATACCTGTATTTATCCATTGCGTTAAAATATTGTTTTCATTAGATGCAACTAAAAGTTTTTCAATTGGTAAACCCATCTCTTGAGCATAAAATGCACCTAAAACATTTCCAAAATTTCCTGATGGTACAACTAAATATATTTTCTCGCCATTTAAAATTTCATTTTGTTTTAAAAGTTGAATATATGACCAAAAGTGATAAATTATCTGAAAAATGATTCTTCCAAAGTTTACAGAGTTTGCAGCACTAAGTTTAATATTATCTTTTTCTAACTCTTCTTTAAATGTTTTTGAAGCCAAAAGTTTTTTTAGTGCATTTTGTGCATCATCAAAATTTCCTTTTATTCCTAAAACTTTAAGATTTTTTCCATCTTCACAAACCATTTGAAGTCTTTGAACATCACTTGTTCCACCATCAGGATAAAGACATACAACTTGAATATTTTCTTTATTTTTAAAAGTATTTAAAGCTGCTGGTCCTGTATCTCCAGAAGTTGCTGCTAAAATTAAGTATTTTTCATTTCTTTTTTTTGCAATTGATGAAAGAATTGAACCAAAAGGTTGTAAAGCCATATCTTTAAAAGCCCTTGTTGGTCCATGATATTGTTCATGTACAAATAAATCATCTTTTACTTTTACCACAGGACAAGGATTTGAGGCATCATCAAAGTTATCATATAAAGCTAAAGCTTTATTTATTTCTGTTTCTTCAATATCAATTTCAAATGCTTTTAAAATATCAAATGCTAATTCTTTGTAACTTGAGTTTACATGATTTAAAATAAAATTATCTTCTAATGTTGGTAAGTTTTTTGGTACATATAATCCACCAAAAGAAGTACTAGGATTTAGAATTGCTTCACTAAATGGTACTTCAATTGGTTTTATACCATCATTTCCTCTTGTTTCTATAAAATTCATTTTTCGCCTTTTAATCGTTTAATAATTTCTCTAAATCTATCCCATTATTAGGGTTATCAAGTCTCACAAATTGAGTTCCAATTCCATCACTTGTAAATAATTCAAGTAAGATTGAGTGTTCTACTCTTCCATCAATTATATGTGCTTTATTTACTCCATTATGTATTGCATCTATGCAAGAATCAACTTTTGGTATCATTCCACCAGCGATTGTTCCATCTTTTTTGTAGTTTTCAACACTTTGTTTATCCAAAGTCTGAATTAATTTTCCCTCTTTATCTAAAACACCAATTGTGTCTGTTAAAAATAGAACTTTTTGTGCTCCAACTGCAGCTGCAATTTCGCAAGCTGCAACATCTGCATTTATATTAAATCCTGGATGATTTGGTTCAGCACTATCAGCAATTGGTGCAATTACTGGAATAAAACCCTCTTTTATAAGATTATTAATCATACTTCCATTTACTTTTGTGATTTCGCCTGTATATCCAAATCTTCCATTATCTTTTGGAATTGCATTTATTAAAGCTGAATCTTTTCCTGAAATACCAATAGCTTTTGCTCCATGATGATTTAGTAAAGATGTAATATTTTTATTGATTTCACCACTTAAAACCATTTCAACAACTCTCATACTTTCTTCACAAGTAACTCTATGTCCATCAACAAAATGTGAAGGGATTTCTAATTTATTTAATAATTCAGTAATTCTAGCCCCACCACCGTGAACAATTACAGGTTTTATTCCTAAAAGTGAAAGAAAAACTATATCTTGTGCAAATTTTTCTTTTAAATCAGGGCTTGTTTGTGCAGAACCACCGTATTTAATAACAATTGTTTTTCCGAAAAATTTTTTAATATATGGTATTGCATCAAGTAGCGTTTGTACTTTTTGATGTTTATTTTGCATATGCATAATCCTAAGTGATTTTTGAGTGCTGATTATATCTAAAAGAATCTTATTAATAAAAAATTTAGTATCATTAGACCATGAAAAAATACTTAGCCCTAAAAGCTAGTGCTGGAAGTGGAAAAACTTTTGCATTAACTGTTCGATATATAACACTTATGTTACTTGGTGCAAAACCAAATGAGATTTTGACTCTTACTTTTACAAATAAAGCAGCAAATGAAATGAGTGAAAGAATTTATAAAACTCTTTTAACTTTAGGTGATGATGAAGCATATTTAAGTGCAATTGTTGAACAATCAGGCTTAAGTAAACAAGAGATTCTTGGCAAAAAAGGTTTTCTCGTAAAATCATTTTCAAATGCCAGTTTATCTATTTTTACTATTGATAAATTTATAAATAAAATCTTACGAGAATTTTGTGGATATATTGGAATATCAGATGATTTTGAGATAAAAGTTGATGATATTGAAGCTTTGAGTATGAAGTTTTTACAATCTTTAAATGCAACTCAATTTGAAACTTTAATTGATTTTTCTCACTATGAAAAAAAGAAATTTAACTCTATTTTTGAATTATTTAAAAATTTACTTGAAAAAAATGAAACAGTTGATATTGTAAATATTGATGCAAAACTAATTGATTTACAAAAACAAAATGTTTTAGAGTTTGCCTTTAAAATAAAAGAGCAAATTTTAAATTGTAGTGGAGCCAGTGCTAGTGCTATAAAAGCTGTTGATTTTGAAACTTTTGATGAGTTATTTGGTAGAACTTGGCTTGAAAAAGACATATTAGCTGATTATTCATATTTTAAAAAATGTGCAAATGAAACAATAGAGTCTTATTTTTCTAATCTAAAAGATGAAATTTCAATTTATTATAAACTAAGAGCTGGATATAGTTTGAGTAAACTTTTTGAGCTTTATTTGATGTTTAAAGATTTTAAATTTACTTTTAATAAAAACAAAAACTATTTGGAATTTAATGATATTTCAAATTTAGTTTATGAACTGTTATCTACAAAAATTGATAAAGATTTTTTATATTTTAGACTTGATTCTTCGTTTTCACATATTTTAATGGATGAGTTTCAAGATACTTCACTTTTACAATATAGAATTTTAGAGCCATTGATTAAAGAAATACTTGCAGGTGATCAAACAAAATTTAAAACATTTTTTTATGTGGGAGATATAAAACAATCTATTTATAGGTTTCGTGGTGGTAAAAGAGAGCTTTTTGATTATGTTGCTAATTCAAATAAAATTCTTGAAGTTGAAGTTTTAAATACAAATTATCGTTCTTGTGAAAACATAATTTCTTATGTAAATTCACTTTTTTTAAATATTCCAAATTATGAATATTTTGAGCAAGAATCTGTTTCAAAAGGAGGATATGTTGAAGTAATTGTTGATGAAAAACTAGATGAAGAAAATAAGTATGAAAACATTGCTTCAAAAATCGCACAACTTTTAAAAGAGGGTGTTAATTCAAATGATATTGCAATTTTAACTTATACAAATGATGATGTTTTAAATCTTTATTATTATCTAAAACAAAAATTCCCATCTTTAAAAATCACAACAGAAATGACCTCAAAACTTATAAATCAACAAAATGTAAAAGCTGTAATAAATGCAATAAAATATCTTTATTTTAAAGAAGAGATTTATAAAGAAAATTTAAATGCACTAATAGGAAAACCAATTTTAAATGAACTAAATTTAAATATAGATTTAGAAGAAAAATCAATTCAAGAAATCATAAAAGAGTTAGCAAGTAAACTAAAAATAATTGATGAAAATATAATAAAACTAATTGAAGTTAGTTCAGTTTTTTCAAATATTGTTGATTTTGTTTATGAGATTGATAAATTAGATTCTAATATGGAAAATTCAGAATCAGTTGGACTTCAAATTTTAACTATTTTTAAATCAAAAGGTTTAGAGTTTAACACAGTAATTTTGCTTGATAGAATAAAAAGAAAAAATGTGGATAAATCATCTTTATTATTTGAGTACGAAAGTGTGCAATTAAAAAATATTTTTTATAAAATCAAAGGTTATGAAAATTATAATAAAGATTATGAAAAAGCACTTAAAAAAGAGAAAGCTTTGAGTATTGAAGATGAGATAAATATTTTGTATGTGGCATTAACACGGGCTAAAAATAATATGATTATTTTCAAAAAAGCTAAATCATCAGTTTTTGATGTGTTAAATATGAAACCTACACAAATTGGAACAGTTATTCAAAGTGAAAATATCTCAAAAAATTATGAAAATGTTACAAAAATTTTATATAAACCTTTGGATTTGGGAACTCAAGAAAAACAGATTTCAAAAGAAAAAGAGTTTGATGAAAATCATTTAAAAGCAAAATATTTTGGAATCGCAACTCACTATTGTCTTGAAATGATGAATGAATTTAATATTAGTAATATTGATTATTCATTGAATCTTGCAAAAACTAGATACTCAAATTTTTTAGATGAAACTGATTTTATTGATATAAAAAATAGGTTGTCTTTATTGGTAAATAATGAGAAATTTATTTCACTTATTTTAGATGCAGAGTTTATTAGTGAACAATCTTTAGTATATAAAGAAGAGATAAAAATTATTGATTTATTACTTTTTAAAGATGGAAATTATTACATCATTGATTATAAAACTACAAAAGAAACGCATGTGGAACACACAACTCAAGTAACCTTTTACAAAAAAGCTATAAAAGATATTTTCCAAACTCAAAATGTTTTTTCTTATTTGGTTTATTTACAAGCAAATGAAATTTTAATTAGTGAAGTTTAAATAAAATATCTAATAGAAGCAATTCCATAAGCTTTTGTTTTAGATATTTGTTCTATTTGTTCTTCGTTTATAATTCCACCAAGAGCAATAATATTTATATCTTTAAAACTGTTTATTGCTTCTTGTAAAACTTCTATTCCTTTTGCTTCGCCTTTATTAGGTGTTTGAAAAATTGGAGAAAAGGTAACTGCATCTGCAAGATATTCTATAGCTTTTTGTATATCTTCAAATGTATGACAAGAAATAATTACATATAAACCTAACTCTTTTGCTTCTTTGATTTTATCAAATTGAGAAGAAGTAAGGTGAACACCATTTGCATTTAATTTTTTTGCTAATAAAAAATCACTATTTATTAGTATTTTATAGATATTCTTTTTTTTACAAATTTTAATAAATACTTTTGCTAATTCTTCAAAATTAGAAGATTCTTTATCTCTAAAACAAGCAATATCAACTTTTTGTTTATTTAAAATATTTATTAAAATTTCTTCAAATTTTATTTTATCATTTGTATAATATTTTGGATCTGTTATTAAATATTTATTCATTTTAAAATCCTTATATAAAAAAAGGGAGAAAGTAAAAACTTCCTCCCTTTTTGATTTACAATCACTAATAATTAGTGTTCGTCGTGTTCCATCATAACAGAACCAGCAATATAAACATAAGTTAATATACTGAAAATAAACGCTTGTAAGAAACCAAACGCTGTTAATAGGAAAAATCCAGGTAATGGTAATAACCAAGGAACTAACATTAAAAGTACCATAAGGAACATATCATCACCTCTGATTGATCCAAAAAGTCTGAATGATAATGAAATAATTCTTGAGATATGAGAAATAATTTCAATAGGAAACATTAATGGTGCTAATACAGGCATTGGTCCCATAAAATGTTTAAAATAGTTAATAAAACCATTTGTTTTAATACCTAAGTAATTGTAATAAACAAAAACTATTAAAGCTAAAGATAAAGTAAAGTTAATGTTACTTGTTGGAGCTTCAAAACCTGGGATAACTCCCATCATATTACTCACAAAAATTACAATAGCTAAAGATGCAATTAAAGGCATATAAGTTCTTGCATTTTTTTCACCCATTGTATCAGTTCCCATTTTGATGATACCATCAACGAATGTTTCCATTACATTTTGAGCACCAGTTGGAACTAATTGTAATTTTCTAGTTGCAGCTCTTGCAATTAAGAAAATAATACCAAGCACTAAAATATAGTGCGATAAGATTATCCATTCTTGTCCGTGTCCACCGATTGTACCCAAGAATGTAAACAGTCTTCCTTCCATGTTCTTCCTTTTTTTTGTTCTACTACATACTAAATTATGGTTGCATTATAATATTTATTTTCTAAAATCTTTCTAAAGATAATAAATTAAGTTAAATTTGCTTGAATCTAAACCCGCTTTGTTTCAAATTTTCCCTTATTAGTTCTTGATGCTCTTCACCTTTTGTTTCTAAGGCAATTGTAACATGTGCCTCTCCAAACTCCAGTTTTACAGACTTTCTATCATAATCTATTTGAACTATGTTTGCGCTACTTTTTGTGAATACTTCTGTTAAATGCATCAAAGTTCCTGGTTTATCCATAAGTGTTACGATTAGATTCATTTTTCTATTTGATTTTACCAAACCTTTTTCAATGATTAAAGATAACATAGTTACATCAATATTTCCGCCACTTACAATGGCACAAACTTTTGAATTTTTAACATCAATTTTTTTATGCATAAGTGCAGCAGTTGCAACTGCACCTGCTCCTTCAACTACAAGTTTATGTTTTTCTAATAAAAATAAAATGGCATTAGCCGTTTCATTATCTGTAACTTCAACAATTTCATCAACATATTCTAAAATAATATCAAGAAGTTTTGGTGTTACATCACGAACTGCAATTCCATCTGCAATTGTTCGAACGGTTACAGAATCAATAGGCATTCTAGCTTCAAATGAATCTTTCATTCCTCTAGCACCACTTGCAACAACACCTATGATTTTAATATTTGGATTAATGGCTTTAGCAGCAATTGCAATTCCAGAGATTAATCCACCACCACCAATTGGAACAATAATTTGCTCTAAATCTTTTAGCTCTTCTAAAATTTCTAAAGATATTGTTCCTTGACCAGCGATTACTTCATCATCTGCAAATGGATGAATGAATTCTTTATTATTTTCTTTGGCAAATTTTGTAGCGGCTTCATATGCTTCATCAAAATTTTCACCAATTAAAACAACATTTGCACCATAAGATTTAACACCTGAAACTTTTGTAAGAGGTGTTGCTTCTGGCATAAATATTGTAGCTTCACAAGAGAAGTATTGTGCCGCATATGCTAAACCTTGAGCATGATTTCCTGCACTTGCAGCTACTACACCTGCATCTTTTTGTTCTTTTGTTAAGGTAGCTACTTTATTAAATGCACCTCTTAATTTAAAACTTCCTGTTAATTGTAAGTTCTCTTTTTTTAAGAAAATTTCTGCATTTAATTCTTTGCTTAAAATTGGTGCTTTTGCAATTGGAGTATTTACAGCTATATTTTCAAGATTTTTTCTTGCTTCTTTAATATTGTTAAGTGTTATCATGATTTCTTTTCTTAATTTTTTTGAGATACTATCTAAAAAAAGTTTTAGGCTAATTAAAACTTTTTTTAAATAGAGCAAAAGCTCTATTTAATTTCTTCATTTTTAATGATATTTACGGCTTTTACCATATTTATTAAACTTTCTTTAACTTCTGGCCATTTTCTTGTTTTTAATCCACAATCTGGATTTATCCATAATTGTTCTTTTGGTAGAACTTCAAGTAATGATTTTATTTGTAAAACCATTTCTTCTACACTTGGAACTCTTGGACTATGAATATCGTAAATTCCAGGTCCAATTTCTTGCTTATAAGCTACATCTTTAAAAATTCTTAAAAGTCTATTTCCACTTCTTGCTGTTTCTATTGAAATAACATCCGCATCCATAGCTTCGATTGTTTTAATAATATCATTAAATTCACTATAACACATGTGAGTATGAATTTGAGTATCAATTAAAGCACTACTAACACTTAATTTAAAATTATCAACTGCCCATTGAGCATAGCTTTTCATATTTTCAATTCTTAAAGGATAACCTTCTTTAAATGCAGCTTCATCAACTTGAATCATTTTAATTCCTGCATTTTGTAAATCATTTACTTCTTTACAAATAGCAAATGCAATTTGACGCGTAACTTCACTTCTTGGAATATCATCTCTAACAAAAGACCAATTTAAAATAGTAACTGGACCTGTTAACATTCCTTTCATTACTTTTTTAGTTTTACTTTGAGCGTATTTAATCCACTCAACAGTCATTGGATTTTCTCTATTTACATCTCCATAAATAACAGGTGGTTTTACACATCTACTTCCATACGATTGAACCCAAGCATTTTGAGTAAATGCAAATCCATCTAACATTTCACCAAAATATTCAACCATGTCATTTCTTTCAGGTTCTCCATGAACTAGTACATCAAGTCCAATTTCATCTTGAAAAGCAACACAATCATCTATATATTTTTTAATCTCTTGTTCATAAACTTCCTTTGAGATTAAATTTGCTTTATAATTTTTTCTATTTTCTCTAATTTCAGGAGTTTGAGGAAATGATCCAATAGTTGTCGTTGTTAAGAAATCATAATTAAAAAACTCTCTTTGCACTTTTATTCTATCTTTGAATTTATCAGCTCTTTCAAAAGTTTTTAGATTTTTTATTTCATCTTGAATTTTAATATTATGAATTTTTGAAGATATTTTTCTTTGATTATTTTCTTCAACATTTTTTCTAATAACTGCAATTTCATCTAAATTTAATTTAAAATCAAAAAATTGTTTACTCACAAGTGAAAGTTCTTGAAGTTTTTCATTAGCAAATGAAAGCCATGATTTTATCTCTTTATCTAAATTGTCTTCATATTTTAAAGTAAAAGGAACATGTAATAAAGAACAAGAAGTTGCAACAATAATATTTTCTTTATTAATGATTTTTGAAATTTTATTTAAAAGTTCAACTTTATCTTGGAAATTACTTTTCCAAATATTTCTTCCATCAATTACACCTGCAATTAAAACCTTATTTGAATTTTTAATAAGTTCTAAACTTTCAAGATTTTTATTTCCATGAATAAAATCCAATCCAAGCGCCCAAATAGGAGTATTAACTAAAACTCTTGTAGCTTCATTTGAGTGTTCAAAATATGTTGTAACTGCTATTTTAATATTTGATGCAACTTTAGTTAAAGCATCATAAACAGGTTTGATTAAAGATAAAACTTTTGTATCTAAATCTTTTACAAATAAAGGCTCATCAAATTGAACAATAACTTCATCATCAAGTTCTGAGATTTCTAATAATAGATTTTTATAAACTTCAACTATATTATTTATATGTAAAAAAATATCGCTATTATCAACACTTTTTGATAACCCTAAATATGTAATTGCACCTATCAGGTTTATTTTTGTTTTAATTCCTAACTCACGAGCTTCTTTATACTCTTCAATAACTTTTTTACTATTTAGTTTAAAAGATGTCTCTTTTGAGATTTCAGGAACGATATAATGGTAGTTTGTATTAAACCATTTCGTCATTTCCATTGCAACACAAGTTTCATTTCCTCTTGCCATTGCAAAATATAATTCTTCATCTTTTAAGTTTTCAAATCTTTTTGGAATTGCTCCTAATAAAATAGAAGTATCTAACATATTGTCATAATATGAAAAATCATTTGAAGAGATAAACTCTATTTTTGCTTCTTTTTGATAATTCCAATGTCTTTTTTTAAGCTGTTCAGCTACATATTTTACTTCATTAAAATCTGTTTGTTTTGCCCAATATTTTTCTAGAACTTTTTTAAGCTCTCTTTTTTCTCCAATTCTTGGAAATCCTATTACATAATTTTTTGACATAATTAATCCTATTAATATTTTTTTGTTTTGATTTTTGTTTGTGAGATTAATTAAAAAATTGGAGGATGAACGCCAGTTCTTCTAAATGCGAAGAATGTGTCATAATAAGGACATCTAGGAATGAATTTAAAAAGTGCCACAACTAATGCTGTTTTTCTTTTAAAAAGACAATCACAATGACAAGGTTTTTTATTTTGTAAAAAACAAGAGATTAAAGTTTCATCTAAACTAATAGAGGATTCCTCTTCTTCTTTTTTATCTTCTGAAGATAATGATAATTTTGTAGTTAAATGATTTTTGTATGATGTAATAACACTATGTAATTTTGGAGCAACAGCAAATGCTTGAATTGAACAAAGTGTAAAATATTTTTTTCCAAAACCATTTAATAATTTCAAGTAAACCCTCATGTAATTTATATAAGCACGAAGTGTAAATAATTAATGCTTAATTGTAAATAAAACTAAATATGGTATCATTCCACAAAAAAAAAGGTAGATTTTCTTTTGAAATTTACATTTGTAACACTTTTCCCGAATTTAATTGAACCATATTTTCATGATTCTATTTTAAAAAGAGCAATTGATTCGAACTTTATATCTTATGAGTTTTACAATCCTAGAGATTTTACAACTAATAAACATAAAAAGGTTGATGACCAAATGGTTGGCGGCGGAGCTGGAATGCTTCTTACTTGCCAACCATTATTTGATTGTTTAAATGAAATAAAAAGTAAAGATTCAAATGCTTATATAATTTTTCCATTAGCTGCTGCAAAACCATTTAGACAAAATGATGCAAAACGCTTGGCAAAGAAAGAAAATATAGTATTTGTAAGTGGTAGATATGAGGGGATTGATGAAAGAGTTATAGAAAAATATGCAAATGAGGTATTTTCTATAGGAGAATTTGTATTAACAGGTGGAGAATTACCATCTTTAGTAATGGCTGATGCAATTGCTAGAAATGTTAAGAGCGTACTTGGGAATGCTGATTCTTTGGATGTTGAAAGCTATGAAAACAATCTTTTAGAAGCTCCATCTTTTACAAAACCTGAAATTTTCCAAAAATTAAGTGTTGTTAAAGAATTCTTAAAGGGAAACCATAGTAAAATTTCCGACTTAAAAATCCAGATGTCCAAATGTAAGACAAAATATTATAGACCTAATAAGGAAAAAAGATGAAAAATAGATATATTGCTAGTTTTGAAGCAGCTCAAATTGCGACAAAAGTTATCCCTCAATTTAGAGCAGGAGATACTGTAAAACTTGGTGTTGAAATTAAAGAAGGTGAAAAAGTTAGAATTCAGCTTTTTGAAGGAATTGTAATTGCAAGAAGTGGTAATGGTGTAGATTCAACTTTTACAGTTAGAAAAATTGGTGCAAACTCAATTGGTGTTGAAAGAATTTTCCCATTATATTCTGATTCATTAAAATCAATTGATGTATTAAGAAGAGGAAGAGTTAGACGAGCTAAACTTCATTTCTTAAGAGAATTAAAAGGTAAAGCTGCAAGAATTAAAGAATTAAAAAGATAATAAACAACAAGGCTTAAGCCTTTTTGTTTGATTTTATGTCAAAAATCTTAATTCACACAACCTCAATAATCGAAGCAAATCCGATTATTGATTTTTTTAATTTGAAAGAATTAGAAAACTCTATCGAAAATAAAATATATTTCAATGATGATATCCTACTTATAATTTCTGGAGTAAGTAAAGATTTAATAGTTAAGTCTTTGGATTATATTTTTAAAAACTACTCAATTTCAAAAGCATTTGACTTAAGTATTGCATCTTGTAGTGATGGAAGTATTGCTTTAGGAACACTTTTTTGTACTAATAGATTTATTGGCGGATTGAATTTTGCTAATATTACTACTATTGAAAAACCACTTGAAACCGATGAAAATTTAGAAACTTTACTTGTTGATAAACAAGCTTTATTTTTTTCTCAAATATGTAAGAAAAATATAAAAGATTTTTATATTCTAAAAATTGTTTCTGATTATTTTGATGAGGTTGAACCAACAAATGATAAAATCTTTGAACTAATCAATAACTCAATTTCTAAATGGAAAAAATTAATATAAAGGCAAAAATTGCTTACAAGCATAATTGATTTTATAGTACAAACTGTTAGTAGTTTGGGCTATCTTGGTATTTTTATTATGATGTTTTTAGAAAGTTCTTTTTTCCCTTTTCCCTCAGAAGTTGTTATGATTCCTGCTGGATATTTGGCTTATAAGGGTGAAATGAATATCTATTTAGTTGTTTTATTTGGTCTTTTAGGCTCACTTAGTGGGGCATTATTTAACTACTATTTTGCTATAAAACTTGGAAGAGTTTTTTTAATGAAATATGGAAAATATATTTTAATTAGTGAAGAAATTATTTTAAAAATGGAAGAGTTCTTTCAGAAACATGGACATATCTCAACTTTTTCTGGAAGATTAATTCCTGTTGTTAGACAATATATTTCTTTACCTGCTGGACTTGCTAGAATGAATATTTTAATATTTTCTTTTTATACAAGTTTAGGTGCTGGAATTTGGGTGATTATTCTTACTCTTTTAGGATATTTTTTAGGTGATAATGAGGGATTAATAAAAGAATATTTACATTATATAATTATAATTATTCTAATATTATTGGCTATCTTAGCTTTTTGGTATTATAAAAAAACAGCAAAACAAAAGTTAAATAAATAAAATGTATAAACGAATAATAAATTTATTTCTAATTCTTTTAGTATTTATTTATTTAATATTTGAAGAGCTAATTTGGGAAAAGTTTGCTAAACCTATAATAAATTTAATTTCTAGTTTACATATCTTTACAAAATATATTCCAAAAATACAAGCTTTAAATTCTTATTTTATTTTGATATTTTTTCTTACAATTTTTGTGATTGTTGAATTAATTGGTGTTTATGCAGGAGTTTTATTTGTTTCTGGACATATTTTTAGTGCTATATTTATTTATATATTAAAAATACCAGTTGCCGCTTTTATTTTTTGGTTTTTTAATATAGTAAAACCTAAATTACTTGAATTTAAATGGTTTGAATTTATTTATAATCATTTACTCTCAATAATTTATAGAATCAACCACTATTCAATTTATATTATGATTAAAGATAAATCATTTAATATAACAAAATCACTAAAAGAAAACTTCTTTTCAGCAAAAAGAGGATTAAAATATAAAATAGTTCATATCTATAAACTATTAAAATTAAAAATAAAAAAATAGAATTTTATAATTACCCACCATTAGCACATTTTCGAATGTTAATCTTTTATTTATAATTACAAAGGGAGAAATATGAAAAATATTATTAAGTTAAGTTTAGGTGTATCAATTATTCTTGTAACAACTCAAGGTTTAGGTGCAGATACTCTTATAAAGGCATTTGAAGAGGGTAAAGTAAGTGGAGAGATTAAATCTTTATATTTCCAAAAAGAGGTTTCTGATAAAAAAGTTAGTGTTTGGACTAATGGAGGTAACTTATCATATAAAACAGGTAATTTTTATGGATTTAATGCTGGTGTTACGGTTCAAGCTTCAACTGTAACGGCAAGTGATTTAGATAATGCCCCAACTGCCTATAATCAAGATCAAAATGTTTCAGGTGCTGTTTTATCACAAGCTTATTTACAATATTCAAGAGATAATACAACTGCGAAAGTTGGTAGACAATACATTTCTTCTCCATTACTAGAAGGTTCAGGTTCAAGAATGTTTAAAGAATCATTTGAGGGTGTTGTTTTAACAAATACAGATATATCTAATACAACAATTCTTGCAGCTTATGTTGATAAAGAACAATATAGAACAAATATAGCTTCAGGGGGAACAGATGTTAAAGATGTTTCTGATTTTGAACAAATTCAAAATGGTGCATATACATTATATGTAAATAATAAATCAATTGAAAATTTAAATGTTGATGCTCAATATCTTCAAATAAATAGTGATACTACTTTAGATGACACAAAAGCACTATATACAGCAGTTTCATATGGTATAAAACCAATTACAGTAGCACTTCAATCATATCAAACAGATAATGGGAAAGATGAAAATTCTAGAGGAAAAGAGTATGGAATTAATGTTACTTCTAAATTAGATAAATTATCTTTAGGTGCAGCATATACATTGATTGAGGATAGTGGTGATATTGTTCCTGGAATCGGGAATGGTGCGGATTATAGTTATACTGCTTCATGGATTTATGGTGGAATTTATGATGCTGATACTGATGCATATAGATTATCTGCTGGATATGAAATAATTGATGATTTAACATTTGAACTAATATATTCTGCTTGGAAAACAGGAAAAGAACAAAGAGCTTCTGAAACAGATTATGTAACAACTTATGAGTTTAACAAAAACCTATCTACAACTTTTGCTTTAGCAACTTATGATAAGTTAGCTGAAGAAAGTTATAGATCAAGACTTTATGTTTCTTATAAATTTTAATTAAAAAAGGCTTATTAAGCCTTTTTTACAAACAACTTTTTATAAGTTTTATACCTTTTTCTATTTGTTCAAAACTAGAGTGAGTGTAATTAAATCTAATTTCTCCATTTGGTATTTTGTCAATATAAAACTGATTTCCAGGAACATAAACAACTTTTTTCTCTATACATTTTTGAACTAATGCAAAAGAGTCAACTCCTTCTAGATTTCCATATAAAAACATTCCACCTTTGGGTTTTTGATATTTAAACTCTGGTAAATATTTATCTAATTGCTCACAAAAAAAGTTTGCTTTTTTCTCATAATCATCTCTAATATCTTGAAGATGATTTTCATATTTTACTTCATCTTCTAAATATTCATTTAAAATATATTGTGAAATTCCACATGAATGTAAATCAATACTCTCTTTTATAATTAATAAAGATTTTATCAAATCTTCATCAGCTCGAATCCAACCAATTCTAAGACTTGGAACCAAAGTTTTAGAGAAACTTCCTAAATGAAAAGATTTTTTAGGAATTTTTGAACTAATACTAATGTTTTTTTTATCAAAATACAACTCACTATATGGGCTATCTTCAATTAAAATTCCATCTTCTTCTTCAACTATTTTTGCTATTTCTTCTCTTTTTTTATCACTATAAGTTGTCGCACTTGGATTTTGAAAATCTGGGATAATATAAGCTAATTTTGTATTTTTAAAACTTTTTTTAAAACCTTCAATATTAATTCCGTCATCTTCTAGTTTTATTCCATGCATTTTTAAATGATTTAATCTAAAAATATTCATAGCTCCCAAATAAGATGGTTCTTCAATTGTAATATCTTTTGATTCATAAAATTTTGCAAGAATATACATAGCTTGTTGGCTTCCAGTTGTAATTAAAATATTATTTTTATTTGTAGGAAATCCTTCTTTTGTATATCTTGCAGCTATTTTTTCTCTTAATTCAGTAATTCCATTACTCAGTCCATATTGAAATGCTTTTGGATTATCAAATATTTTCATTGTTGCAGTTTTTAAATCTTCTCTTGGAAATAGTTTTTCACTTGGAAGTCCACCTGCAAATGAGATTGTATTTTCATCTATTGATTCAAGAATCTCTCTAATAAATGATCTTTTCATAATTTTACCTTTGTTTTATTTATATAAGAATACTCAAAATTTTATTTTTATTCTTTACTATAAATGCTTTTATTATTAGCTATTCTTGCTAATTCTTTTCACTAAAAATGCTATAATTTTTTATGAAAAAAAATACTTATGAAAAAAGAGCCAAAATTGCAAATGATGTGATGAATTATATCTATAAATATATTGATACAAATATTAATATTGATGAATTAAGTATGGAATTAAATGTAAGTAAGTTTCATCTTCATAGGATTTTCAAAGATGAATTTGGAAAAAATATTTATGAAAGTATAAAATCAATAAGACTTCAAAAAGCTTCAAATTTATTAATAACAAATAAATATTCTACAATCACAGATATATCTAAAATGACGGGATATAGTTCTCAAACATCATTTTTACGAGCATTTAAACAAAGATTTAATATGACTCCAAAAGATTGGAAAAATGGTGGTTATAAAGAATATTCTAATAAAATTGTGGAAGAAATCACAAATCAAAATGAGAATATAAACTTGTTTGATATAACTCCAACTATTGTAAAAATGCCAGAGATAAAAGGTTATTATATACGACATCAAGGTTATGATAAAAGTATTAAAAAAACATGGCAGAAACTTCAAACTTGGATTTATACAAATGATATAAAAGAGTATAAACAGCTCGCTCTTCATCATGATAATCCAATTATTACGCCACTTAAAGAGTGTGGGTATATTGCAATTGTAAGATTAGAAAATGATGATTTAAAAGATGTTACGCTTCCTAGTTTGATTATTCCAAAAGGAATTTATGCAAAATTTCCATTAAGTGGAAAATATGGAGATGTAATAAAACTTATTCAATGGGTTTATCACTATTGGTTAATTGATAGTGGTTATGAAACAACAACAAATCCATCTTATACAATTTATCATAAAAACCATTTTTTGAGCGATGATGAAGAGTTTGTATTGGATTATTATTTACCAATTAAATATGTGTAAGGAAAAAAAATGAGTAATACAAGTTTAGAAAAAATAGGATGTTTTAATACTATTCTTGACCCATATAATGGAATAACAATTGAATCAAAAGATTTACCAAAAACCAAAGAAGAGTTTGAAAATAATCTTGATTTTTTAATTGAAAATGTAAAAAATAGAAGATTCTTAATTTGGATTTATATAGACATAAAAAAATCAGATTTTATTCCAATAACTACAAAAAAAGGATTTGTTTTTCACTCTTGTGATGAAAATTATATTTTGCTTGTTAAAAGATTAAAAGAAAACGCAGTAATTCCAACAGCTTCAAATCATACTTTGGGAGTTGGAGCGGTTGTAATAAATGATAAAAATGAACTTTTAGTAATAAAAGAGAGAGTTTCAACAGCTGGATACAAACTTCCAGGTGGACATATTGATGATGCTGAAATGATTACAACAGCTCTTGAGAGAGAAGTTTTAGAAGAAACAGGGATTATTGTGCAGTTTGAATCTATCATCTCTTTAGGGCATTTTTATCCACATCAATTTCATAAATCAAATCTATATATTTTATGTACGGCAATTCCTAAAAGTTTTGAAATAAATATACAAGATTGCCATGAAATAATTGATGCAAAATGGATTGATGTAAATGAGTATTTAAATGATGAAGAAGTTTTGGATTATTCAAAAGCAATAGTAATAGCTGCAATTAAATCAAAGGGATTTGCAAGAACAAATCAAGAAACACTTTGTCATATTAAAAAAGATTTTGAACTGTTTTTCCCAATAGAAAGTTAGAAGTTTGTATAATACTTTTTAAAAAAATAAAGGAACTAAATGAAAAAGATAATTTCAACACCAAAAGCACCAAGTGCAATCGGACCATATAATCAAGCAACAGCTTTTGATAAATTGATATTCACATCTGGACAAATCGCTCTAGATCCACAAACTATGGAAATAGTAATAGGTGGAGTTCAAGAACAAACTAAACAAGTAATGGAAAATCTAAAAGCAGTTTTAGAAGAAGCAGGAAGCTCTTTTGAAAATGTATTAAAAACTACTTGTTATTTATCAGATATGGATAACTTTGTCGCTTTTAATGAAGTTTATGGGCAATATTTCAAAGCAGAAACAGCACCTGCAAGATCAACAGTAGCAGTTAAAACATTACCTAAAAATGTTTTAGTTGAAGTTGATACAATTGCTTTTAAAAACTAGAGTTTAACTCTAGCTTTTAAACTGTAAACATAAATTTTGCAATAATTACTATTAAAATACCAATAAATAAAACGAATTTATGAAAATGTTTCATAATAGGATGAGGTGTTTTTTTAAGAACCTTATTTGCTAAAGAATAAACAACACCAGACGCAATTGTAAGTGCTAAAAGTGCTTTCAAAATCAAAAGTAACTGCAAGTTTGAATTAAAAACTCCTAATTCAGAATTTATATATTTTGCAAACATATAACCACCACTTAATAAAAGAATTAAAAGACTAAGCGGAAAAATCATTCTAGCTCTTCTTGAAATTGCAGCCGTTACTTTTTGATATTCATCTTCATTTAAAACTTTTTTCATAGCAGGAAGTACGAATAAATCTGCAAATACAAAACCTATAAAAATTATTGCACACAATAAATGTATGATTTGAACTAATGTATATTCCATAATAAAATCCTTTTTATTTGTTGATAAGTATAATCAATATAGTAACAAAAAATATTGACTGGAATCAATTAAGATTGAAGAGTTAATTAAACAATATGAAATAAAAATTGGGAAAAAGAAATTAAAAAAGCTATAGATTCTTATAATCAAAGAATTAAAAAATCTGATCTTTTTTCTGATGGGTTGAGACAGTTTTAAAGATTTCTGATTGAGGATGCTTTTTTCTTTTCTTTTTAGTAAAGAAAAGAAACAAAAGAAAAGCGTTCGTAGGGATTCAAAATAGCTAAAAAATTTATAGAATTCTAAAATTTGAAAACTCGACTTCGTACCTCAGTCTTCAAACAGTTCAAATTTCTTTACGAATTTATATAAATTTTTTTTTACGCTATTTTGAAAATACTCACATTTTTTTATTTATTAGATAACAAGCACTATTAAATCCTATTGTAATTTCTTCATCTGTTAATACATATTTAGGAATAAAATTAAATCCATTATCTAATAGTTTATCAATTGGACAAATAAAAATTCCTTTCCCTTCTCCCATTGTTGAAAGTATTTTATTTTTAAGTATAATGGGAGAAAGGTTTGAATACGCAGTTCTACATATTGAAATATCACATAGATAATTTCCAAAATAATCCAACAATGACCATCCCATTCTAAATTTGTTTTTTTAAATAGTGCCTTGAAATCATCACTTTCATTGTGAAAAACTTTTTTATTATCAATATATAAAGAACCAGCAATAGCATGAATAGGATAATTAGTATTATCTCTAATTAATGAAGTTAATAGCGAAGACAAAGGTACACATGCTCCTGGAATATTTGGAAAAATACTTAGTGCTTCTTTTGCTGCTTCTATTAATGTATCAATCTCATTTTCTTTTGGTTTGAAATTAGCATAATTTTCAGATTCTTTTTCATTATATGATAATGATATAAGATTTAATATTTTTTCCATCTAAATTCCTTTTTATCTCAAACTCACCCCGACCCTCTGTTTCTCTAAATCCACGCTAAGAATTTTCAAATTTTTAAGTTGTTGATTTATACTTAAAACATCCATTGGATGAGAGATTCTTTTTTCGCTTATTTGTGAAATATGAAGTAGGGCATCATTTTTTAAACCTATATCCACAAATGCACCAAAATCTGTGATGTTTCTTACAACTCCACTTACTATGAAACCTTCTTTTAGGTCTTCTATTGTTTTTATATCTTTTGAAAATTCTACTTCATTAAATTCACTTCTTACATCAAATCCTGGTTTTAAAAGTTCAATGATAATATCTTTTAAAAGTAAAATAGGGCAGTTTAACTCTTTTGATATTTGTTGAATATCAGTATCTTTTATCTCTTCTATTTTATATTTTTTTTGTAATTCTTCAACTACATCATAATTTTCAGGATGAATTGCAGTATTATCTAAAATAGATTTTCCATCTTTTATTCGTAAAAATCCAACTGATTGTTCATAGGCTTTTGCTCCCAGACCTTTTACTTTTAGAAGTTCTGATTTTGTTTTGAAATTTTTGATTTTTTCTTTGTGTTCTATTATATTAAGAGCAAGTTTTTCCGAAATTCCTGAGATAAATGAAAGAAGTTTATATGAAGCTGAGTTTATATCAACTCCTACTTTATTTACCAAATCCACGGTTACATTTTCTAGTTTTGTATTTAAATCTTTTTGATTTACATCGTGTTGATATTGTCCAATTCCTAGTGATTTTGGGTCTATTTTTACTAAAGCTGCCATTGGGTCACGAAGTCGCTGTGCTATTGAAATTGCTCCTCTTATTGTCACATCAAGAGTTGGATATTCTTGAATAGCTATTTTTGAAGCTGAATAAACACTTGCTCCTATTTCACTCACAACTGCGTATTTTACATCCAAGTTATATTCATTTATAAGTTTTGAAATAAAAGCTGCTGTTTCTTGAGAAGCTGTTCCATTTCCTATTGCGATTGAGTTTATTTTGTATTTTTTGATTAACTCTAAAACCACTTTTGAAGAGTTTACAAAATCCTCTTTTGGTTTGGTAGGATAAATCACATTTGAAGCTAAATAGTTTCCATTTTCATCAATGACTGCAAGTTTACAACCACTTACAAATCCTGGATCCATTCCTAAAATCACTTGATTTACAAGAGGTGGAGTAAGAAGTAATTCTTTTAGATTTTTCCCAAAAAGATTGATTGCTTCACTCGAAGTTTTTTCTTTTAGTTCACTTAATGCTTCTCTTTTTAAACTAGGAAGAAGTAATCTTTTTAGTCCATCTTTATAAGCCTCAAATACTAACTCTTTTGAACTATTTGCACTTGATGGGATTTTATATTTTTTAATATTTTCTAAAATATAATTCTCATCAACTTCTATTTTTACTGTTAATTCTTTTTCATTAACTGCTCGATTTATGGCTAAAAATCTATGTGATTTGATATATTTTATTTTTTCACTTATATTAGCAACACTTGTATAAACGCCATTTTCAGTAAATGTTTTTGTTTTTTTAGTCTCTATTATTCCATAGTTTAAAACTATATTTCTAATAACTTCTTTTGTTCTAAAATCATCTGCATATCTTTGGGCGATTATGTCACTTGCGCCATTTATGGCATCTTCAATATTTGTGATTTCTTTATTTAAAAACTGTTTTGCTTTTTGATTTATTTCATCAAGTGAATATTTCATTGATTGAATAATATTTGCTAAAGGTTCAAGACCATTTTCTATTGCATTAGATGTTCTTGAAGATTTTTTATCTTTAAATGGAGCGTAAATATCTTCTACCATTTGTAAAGTTGTTGCACTATTTATATGATTTAAAAGTTTATCATCCAAAAAATTCCGCTCTTTTAAGATGTTGATAATCTCTTCTTTTTTATTAAGAAGTTTTAATGAATAATTGTAAATATCTTCAAAATCACGAAGTTGTTCATCTGTGGCATTTGAAGTTAAATCTTTTCTATATCTAGCAATAAAGGGAATTGTGCATCCATCTTCTAAAAGTTTTAGTATGTTTTGTATAATATTTTTAGAAAAATTAGTTTTTTCTTCTAAAAGTTGTAATAAATTATTAGTCAAGAATCACCTCTTTAAAATCACTTCTTGTATTTTTTGTTGGTTTATTTGAAGCAGCTCTTACTGTATAAACAAAAGAGATTTTTGCTTCATTTGAAATATTTTTATTTGCATGATGTAGTGTTTTACAGTGAAATAAAACAACATCACCTTTTTTTAGATTCGTATGAACTTTTGTTTCTATTAGTTTTTTATTCTCTTCGTTTTCATCTAAAAAATTATCAACTTCATCAAATCTATCTTTTGAAAATTCTATTTTATGAGATTTTGGGATAAACTCTAAAAGTCCATTTTCCAAAAACTCATCACCCAAACTTAACCAAACAGAAACTAAATTATTATTCTTAAAATCCCAATATCTTCTATCTTGATGCCAAAAAGTTCTTGTACTTTCATGTGGAAGTTTTGTCATAATTGAGTTATGATGAGCTAAAGTCAAAACTGGTGTATCATTTAAGATTTGTTTTAAAATGGGTCTTATTTCTTCATTTCTCATCCAATCTTGAAAGACTGTTTCTCTATCGTAAACTTGTCTTAATCTTCGAACAGTTACTTTTTCAAGATCTTTTTGAATATATTCTTGTTCAGTTTCAATAGGAGCTATTTTATTTTCAAGATGACTTTTAGCTTTTTCTAAAATCTTTTCACAAAGTTTTGTATCTGCAAAGTTTTTAAGAACTAAAAATCCATTTTCATGGAACTCTTTTAGTTGATTTTCATCTAATTTCATGGCGTCTCTTATTTTTTATAATTTGACGCAATTATAGTTAAATAAGCTTTTTTTTAATTGATAATTGCGTTATGCCATTGAACTAAACTTATTCTTCTTCCTTTTATTACTTTTAAAACTTCATGGGTGAAATATGGATTACTTAAAAATACTAACATCATTCCAGCTTTTGGTTTTAGTTTTATTTCATTTCCATCTTTGTCACATAAAAAATTAAACAAAAGCTCACCACCTAAAAAAGTGTTATCACTTGGATTTTCATTATTTGAAGTTGTAAATAAAACAGTTGAGATTTTTCTTTGTTTCGCAACAGCTGTGAATCCTATTAGTTCTTTATTTTTGTATAACATACTTGAATCATCACTGTGCATGGCATAAAAAGAGTCTTTCAAATATTCTAAAACTTGAACTTTTGTTGAAGTTGTAATTGCTAGTTTAAAATAATCTTCAATTTTTGCTTGATATTCTAAAAATCTATTTGTATAAATTTCTAAATATTTTTCACTTAATTTATAGATATTAGTTTTTCTAATTTCTTCATTTGTTTGAGATTTAATCAGTAAATCTTTTATTTTTACCTGAGCTTGTTCATAATCATCATCTTCTTTAACTTTTTTATTAATATCATCACACTCGTGGCTACTTAAAAAATCTTCAATAATTAAATAAGGATAGTCGTAATAAGGATTAGGTAATAATTTTGTTTTTATATCTAATGAAATTAAAAAATCAGCGCAATATATATTATTGCTAATTTGTGTCATTTATAGCCTTTCATAAACAAAAATGTTTATGAAAGCTGCTTAGTAAGTTTAATTAAATCACCAAGCACCCAAATATCTATAATTTTGCCATCTTTAAATTTAAAAAATGATGCCCCACTATAGACAATTTTATTGTTACTTGCTTCATAATCAAATAATTTTCCAGTATGTCTACCATTATATAATGCTCTAACAGCGATATTATCATCTTCACAAACCATAGTTAAAATACTATGAAATAAATTCGGAATTCCTGTTAAAATGGTGTCCATATACTCTTTGAATTTTTCTTTTCCTACAACTGAAATATCTAAAGAACCATGAAAAGTTATATTGTCATCAAATAAGATGTCAATATAATCTTTGTTTTGTTTGTTCCATAATTCATTATAATATAATTTTACTAACTCTTTATTAGTCAATTTCTTCATTATTTCCCTTATTACTTGAACCATAATCATCATCAAAATCAAGATTATCATATTCATCATAATCTACTGTAAATATTTTTTGATAACCCAATTTTTGAAGTTCTTTATCAATATTTTCTTCTGTAAATCTATTTTTTACTCTATCCATGATTAATTCAATGTGTTCTTCTTTCACATCGTTTGCTCTTAATTCATAAATAATCGCTAAATCCATAATTTTAATTCCTCTAATTAATATATATTTATTTTGATTCTAAACTACTTTATATTAGGCTTTTTATCAATATATAAACTGCTTAATATATGTAAAATTGATTTAACAGCTTTTATTGAAGCTGTTTCTTCGACTGTATGATAACCTGTTGTTGGTATTTGTAAAGTTGCTCCTTGGATAGTTCCTTTTGATTCCATTACTATCCTACCAAGTTCTGTACTTCCAAGAGTAAGCAAAGGTAGATTTTTTTCTTTTCTCACTTTATTTTTTTCTTGAATAAAAGTATCTTTACATGAAAAATTAATTCGATTCTTATGACAAAAGTTTTTTAATTGTTTTAAAATTGGAGATTTAAATCTAGCATTTGCATCCCTATTTCTTAAAACTACTTGTTGAACATCTGCTTCAACTCTTGTATCATAAGGACTTGTATCTAAAACTAACAATTCATTTGTCGTTACTTTATTTTTTCTAAACCACTCATAAACATATCTCCAAGATTTTCCAGCTTCTTCTTGTGCTGTAAAAAATGCAGTTCCTTGAAATCCATTTTGATATAAATAAATAATCATTGCTGCACTAATAACATTGTCAAGTTGAGCTGAAATTAAATCATCTTCAATATTTAGTTTATCACTAAATGCAATAGGAGTTCCTGGTTGTAAGTGAGATAAACCATCAATATTAAAAACAAGGTTATTAATCTCTTCACACATAAAAGCATCAGAAATTTTACCAATTCCTAAATAACTTCCACTCCAAGGTTCATAAGCTTGTACTTGTTGATTTATATATCTTTTTGCAATTAATTGATAAGTTTGTTCAGATAAAGAATTTCCCCTTAAATCAGAACGGTTTTTTGCGAGAAAGGCAGCAAATTGAAATTCATTTGGACCTGTACAAATAACACCATGTCTATCAATATGCGCACTTAACATACCTTTTGTAGGATTTTTACCTTGTGCTACTAATAGTCCATCGTAATATTGTGTTTTTATACCAATTTCTTCTAATTCTCTTTTTAAATATAATAAAAATGAGTGTTCAGCACCTGTTACAGATGGAACTCGTATTAGTTGTTTTAAAAGGTCCAAAAAATGTACAAAGTTTATATTTGGTTCATTTGAAGATGAATCATTCAATTTATTCTCCCGAAAATTTTAGATAGAATAAGAGTGTAGGAAGTAAAATTAAATACTTGTGATTTAATTCTTATTCTATATTGTAATTATAAACCAAAAAAAAAGAAATATCCTGAAAAAAATCTTAAAAATGATTTTGTCTCTCAAAAAACCTAAAAATAGGGATTGTATAAGAAAAAATAAATTCTTTTAAGATTAAATATTATTAAGTAATATAAATAAAATTTAGAAAAATAACCTTTTTAAAACTATAGTATTTTAATCAAGATTAATTTAATTTATTTTTTATAAAAATAGGATATAATTTTAAAAATAAAGAGATTTAAAGATAATATTTATATCTTTAAATAATAGGAGAAAAAAGATGGCAAAAGAGTTATCAGCAGTAGAACAACTAAAAGCATCAAGAAACCCTTTAAGAGTAATTGATGATATTTATAAAGAAGCAAATGAGGGAATTCCACTATCTAGTGAATATATTGGATTATTAAAATGGTATGGAATGTATCCTCATGTAAATAGTGATGGATTAGAAGATAAAAAATATTTTATGAAAAGAATAAAACTTGTTGATACAAGTATGAATTTAGAGCAATTAGAAGTTATGGCAAAAATTGGTAGTGATTATGCTCAGGGTTTAGTTGACTTTACAAATAGACAAAATGTTCAATTTCACTTTATTCAAATAAAAGATATGCCAGAAATTTTTAGATTATTACAAAGTGTTGGATTAACTTCTAAAATGGCATCAGGTGATGGACCAAGACCAATTATGACTTGTCCCGTTGGTGGGATAGATAAAAATGAAATCTTTGATGCAAGAGAACTTGTAAAAAATGTAGATTCATATTTTGCAAATAATGATGATAGATTCTGTAATTTTCCAAGAAAATACAAAATCGGTGTTAGTGGATGTGCTTGTCATTGTGCTTCACATGAAATTCAAGATGTTGCATTTACTGCATTTAAAACAAAAGATGGTGAAGTTTTATTTGATTTAACTATTGGTGGTGGATTATCGAAATCAAAACAAATAGCAACAAGAGCAAATAGATATGTAAAACCTGAACAAGTTCAAGATGTTGCAGTTGCATGTGCTGAGATTTTTAGAGACAATGGAAATAGAGAAAATAGAAATAAAGCAAGAGTTAGACATTTATTAAATGACTGGGGAATTGAAAAATTTGTTGCTGAAATTGAAAAAGTAATTGGTTATTCTTTACAAGAGGGATTAGTTGAGCCAAAAATTACTTCATCAGAAAACAGAAACCATTTTGGAATAAATAAAGCAAAACAAGAAGGTGAGTCTTATGTTGGATTTGCTACAAATTCAGGAAGAGTTGCCGGTGAGGATTTCCAAGCTATGTATGATATTTGTAAAAAATATAATGCAGGTGGAATTACAATCACAGCTACTCAAAACTTTGTAGTTTATGGTGTAAAAGATGAGGTAGCTTTAAATTTAGCAGAAGAATTTGCAAATTTAGGATACCCATATAAACCAACTCCATTTAGAGCAAGATTACAATCTTGTACAGGAAAAGAGTTCTGTAAATTTGGTATAACTGAAACTAAAGAGTTCGCTAAAAAATTCTTAGTTGAACTTGAAAATAAATTCCCAGATTTTAAAGAAAATGTAACAATGGCAATTTCAGGATGTGGAAATGCTTGTTCTCATCCGCAAATTTCTGATATTGGATTTGTTGGTGCTATGATTAGAGTTGATGGACAAAGAGTTGAGGGATACGAAGTTTTATTAGGTGGAAATTTAGAAGGAACATCAAAAAGTAGAATTGCTAGAAAAATTGGTGTGAAAGTACCAGCAACTGGTCTTGTTTCTTATGTTGAACAATTAATAAATGATTATAAAGCTGATTCTTTGGGTCAAAAAAGTTTCAAAGAATATTTAGCAGTATTACAACCAGAGGGTGCGGTAGTAGAAGAGGATTAATTCTTTCTGCTTTCTTTGAGTTTAGTTTTTTCAAGATACATAGATTCATCTGCTCTTTTTAGCAATGAATCTAAAGTATCATCTTCTTCACAAGTTGCAATTCCAAAACTACAAGTTACAGTTATTGATTTACTAAATTCTATTTGACTTAATTGTTTTTCTAAATGAGAAATAATATTTTTACTTTGAGATAAATTTGTTTGTGGTAAAACAATCAAAAATTCATCTCCTCCCCATCTTCCAAGAGAATCAGTATTTCTTATGTTTTTTCCTATAATGTCAGAAATCCTTAGTAAAACTTCATCACCTAAATGATGTCCTAACGAGTCATTTATTATTTTGAAACTATTAATATCAAAGAATATAATTGATAAATTTCCTTTGTATCTTTTATTTCTTATTAATTCTGTTTCACAAAGTTCTTCAATTCTTCTTCTATTAAAAATATTTGTTAAACTATCTTTATTCGCTAATTCAGATAATTGTAGTTCTATTTCTTTTCTTTTTGTAATCTCTTTTTGTAATTTAAAATTAAAATATATAAAAATAGCTAACAATAAAATAAATGGAATTAGAATTTTTCCTATAAATAAGAAATCAATATTTTTTGGATAAAAAATAAATTGATAATTATTTAAAATAGTATTTTTTTCTTCTTGTGAAAATCTATTTATTGCACTATTTAGAATATTTAGAAAAGGACTATTCTTTTGTGCAACTTCTAAATAGATATTTATTTTATGATTTAATAAAGTATTTATTTTTATACCATTTAGATTATCTTTATCAATTTTATGAGAAACAGTGTATAAATTATCAATTAAAGCAAATATTTTATTTTGCTCTAACTGTAAAATAGCATCATTTATATTCTGTATTTCTACAAAATCTATATTTGGATACTCTTTTTGCAAAGTTGAAATAATCTCTAAATTTTTCACTACACCTATTTTTATTTTTTCTAAAGCAAATAAATCAGCAATAAAATTTTTATCATTTTTTGTTACAAGAACAATAGGAATTTGAGCAATAGGTTCACTTAATAAATAATCAGGTTTATTTTTCTTTTCAAAACCATATACAAATTTTGTTTTAATAGAATCAGAGAAAATACTAAACATTGTATCATTCATAGTTTCTTCAATATTGAGTGGTTTTGATAGTTTTTGTGAAATTAAATTCCAAAAATCAATTTCTATTCCACTTAGTTTATTTGTTAATTTAAAAACAAAAGGAATATTATTATCTTCTACTAAAAGTGTAAAATGATTATTTTCTAAGTATTTTAATTCATTCTCATTTAGTAAAATATTCATTTTATTTAAAATTATTGAGTTTGTATCAAAATTAGTATTTTGTTTATTTAGTCCTAAAAAATTATAAAATCTTTTAATTTCATCTATTGTTTTAGGATTAATCTCTCCTAGTTTTCCTTTTTCAATTTTTGATAATTTTTTTAGGATATTTCCTTCATATATTAAAGAATCTAAACTTTTATTTTGCGTATTATATTTTTCATGGATTAATTTTGCAGTTTCTTCAATATTATTAAAAGCATATTCCCAACCTTTTAAAGAAGCTTTGTTAAAGTTCTGAACACGAGAAGGATTATTTAATAACTCTTTTTGTGAGGTATAAAGAATACCTTCATAAAAATCAAAACTATAATCATCAGGATTTAATATATTATATTCAATATTTTTTTTATCAAGAATATATGCTTCATTTGATAAAAAACAAGCCATTGCATCTGTTTTCTTATTTATTAAATCATTTATATTAAATGAATGATTTTGGATAATAATTTCATCTAATTTAATACCTTGAGAAATAATCATTGAATTAATTGATGCAGAAGTTACAGCATCGTTGGTAATCATAACTCTTTTATTTTTCAAATCTCTAGGATTTTTGATATTTGATTCTTTTAAACTAATAAGAACTAAGGGAGAAGATTGGTAAATACTTGATAATAAAACTAAATCATTACCATTAAATTTATCTACAATTAAAGAAGATTTTCCAACACCATATGAGGCATCTTGTGTCATTATATCTTTTAGATTATCTGAATTATCATTAATTTCTTTAATATCAACATCTAATGCAAGCTCATTGTAATAACCTTTTTCTTTAGCAACATAATAACCAGCAAACTGGAATTGATGTACCCAGTCTAAATAAAGAGTAACTTTATTATTTGTTTGAGCGCTTAGATTTATAACAATTAGTAGAAATAAGATAATTAATTTTTTTATTAGCATCTAAGATTCTACAATATTAATTATAAAAATAATATTTAAAATTAGTAAATTGAAATATTTAAAATTTCATTATAGATAATATTGATATTTTAGCCTAGAATTTTTCAAATTTCAAAGAATGATTATCATATTATCGAAGATACTTTTTAAGATAAACAAATTTTATTAGTGTTATAATAGACAATCAAAAAAAAAGGAAATAATATATATGGTTTTAATGATTGATAACTATGATTCTTTCACATATAATATAGTTCAATATTGCCTAGAATTAGGTGCAGATTTAAAAATAATAAGAAATGATGAATTAACAATAGAAGAGATTGAGGCGTTAAATCCAGAAAAAATAATTATATCTCCAGGTCCAGCAACACCAAATGATGCGGGTGTTTGCTTGGAAGTAATAAAATATTTTGCAGGAAAAAAACCAATCTTTGGAATTTGTTTAGGGCATCAAGCAATTGGACAAGTTTTTGGAGCGAATGTTGTAAAAGCAAAAAATATGATGCATGGAAAAACTTCTTTAATAAAAGTTGTAAAAGATACAAAAATTTTTGAAGATTTACCTAAAGAATTTACACAAACAAGATACCATTCATTAATTGTAGAAAAAGAAAATCTTCCTGAAGATATTATTGTTACTTCATATAGTGAAGATGATGATGAAATAATGTCTTTAGAAATAAAAGATAAACAAATATATGGAGTGCAGTTTCACCCTGAATCAATTATGAGTGAACATGGATATAAAATCATAAATAATTTCTTAAAATTATAAAAAATGATAACAAACAACAAATATAAATACTATTTTTATTCATCATTATTAGTTCTAACATTTATATTGTTGTTTAAAGCTACTTATACTCTTAGTATTTCATATAAAGAAGCTTTAAATGTGTTTGTAAATAATTCAGTATTATCTTTAATCACTAATATTTCAATTTATATTTTAGGGCAAAATGATTTAGCATTACGATTGCCTTTTATCTTATTCTATACTTTTAGCATAATTATTATGTACAAAATTACAGAAAATTATTTTAGATATGAAAAAGATAGATATATTTCTATTATTGTATTTATGCTTCTTCCTGGAGTTTTAAGTGCTTCTTTACTTGTTAATAGCGCAATTGTCGTAACTTTTTTTACCTTATTATATTTGTATTATTATCACAAATATAATAAACATTCATATTTGTTGTTATTGCTTTTTTTATTTATAGATAACTCTTTTGCTATTTTATACCTAGCTTTATTTTTTTATTCTTTAAAAAATAAAGATACAAAACTTTTATATATCTCTTTATTTTTATTTACACTTTCAATGTATATATATGGATTTTCAACAGGTGGCAAACCAAGAGGATTTTTAGTAGATACTTTTGGTATTTATGCAACAATATTTTCGCCATTTCTTTTTTTGTATTTTATATATACAATGTACCGAAGTTGGATAAAAAATGACACAACTTTAATATGGTATATTTCAATTACTGCATTACTTTTGTCTATGCTATTTTCTTTTAGACAAAGAATTTATATTGAAGACTTTGCACCTTTTGTTGTAATTTCTTTACCTTATATGTTAAAAACTTTTTTTCATGCATATCGTGTTAGATTAAAAGAGTTTAGAACTAAATACAATATTCTGGCATTTCTTGTAATTTTGATGTTATCAATAAATGTAATTTTAACTTTTGTAAATAAACCTTTATATTTAATTCTTCCAAATCCTAATAAACACTTTGTATATCAATATCACTTTATTAAAGAGTTAGTTGAAGAACTTCATAAAAGAAATATACATTCAGTAGTTACAGATGATTATGAATTAGCTTTAAGATTGAAATTTTATCATATTGAAAGAGGAGAAGATTATTTCTTGACTTTAAAAAATTATGATTATCCAAGTGAAAGAATAAGCATAAAATACTATGGAAAAGAAGTTTTTGTAGCTTATTTAATAAAAATAAAATGAAAAAATCATTTTCTTTATTGGAAATCATAGTTACTATTTCATTAATTGCCTTTTTATATACAGTTTTTTTACCAAAAAATAAAATAAACTATTTGGATGAATTAGTAAATAGAATTGAATTATACATTTCATTAACAAGACAAAAAGCATTAATTGATGACAAATATGATTTAGTAGATAAACTTTGGCATAAAAAAAGATGGACAATAAAATTTTTTAGATGTAGAGAAAGTGAAGGTGGAATTTATTATTCAATATATAGTGATAAAAACAACTCTGGTCATCCAAGTATTGAAGATACGCTAAAAGATCCATTAAATGGTAAAAATGTTTATTCATCAAATACATGCAAAGAAAATAACTTACATAGTAAATATGTATTACTAACTAAAGAATTTGGAATAACAGATGTTCAAATGTCTTGTAATTCTACAACATCACTGGGACAATTGTCTTTTGGTAGCGACGGAAAAATTTATTCAAGATTAAGTGAAAAAGTAAATGAAGAAAATGAATATGAAATAACAGCACCATGCAGTATTAAATTTATTGTAAAAGATGGAAAAAATAAAGAAATTATACTATTTCCAAAGACTGGATATTCAAATATTAGTAAATCCGTCCAATAAAGGTGAGTAAAACCCAATATAAACAAAGTAAAAAATAGAATTAAGGTCTAAAAAGTATTAAATTTTAAAATTTAAGCGTTAAGCTATTGACAAAGGGAAGGAAACCTATTATAATTCCCGTCCAAATTGACTGAAGCGCATCAAACGAAAGAATGATAGAAGCGTTGTAATTGAAGCTGGATGATCTTTAAAAATAATTATAAACAATTTATAAAGTAATCTTTATAAACCGAATATAGAATTCTTGTAGAATAATCTGTTGTTTATTACAGATGTAAAATAAGAATAAATGTTA
>NZ_MUXE01000007.1 GCF_003063245.1 Arcobacter caeni
TTCATCGCCGATAATACTGCCGGGTCCCCTGGTGGAAACGTAGGCCGCTGCCAGCTCTTGAGTTTTTTTACAAAGCTTTTTCTTATTTGAACTTATTATTAGTTCTTTTAGGAAGAAGCTTTTTTTTAGTCTACTCTTTTACCCGCTTCATCTTTTACTTCTTTACTTTGCTTTTTATTCTTTTATTACTCTTCTTTCGATACAATCTCATCTGGTATATATTACATTACAGGATTTTAATTTGACCGAGCAACCAAACAATCCATTACACGGAATTACTTTAGAAATGATCCTTAATTCTCTTTTAGACAAATATGGATGGGAAGAATTATCTCACAAAATTAACATTAGATGTTTTTACAACAACCCCTCTATTAAATCTAGTCTTACTTTCCTTAGAAAAACCCCTTGGGCCAGAAAAAAAATTGAAACTCTATTCTTGAACTCTTTTTGATTATTAATACAAGCTATATTTATATCTAAACATTATTACACTATTATTCTTTTTTATAATAAAATAGGATATTCAATATGATTAGAAAAATAGATACAAATAGTGAAGAATTTTTAAATGAATTTGAGCTAACTAAAAAATTTACAGATAATGTATTATCAGAATACGACTTTGTTTATAATCCAGATAAAGAAATCAATCAATCAATTCAAATGGGACTTACAAGAAATCAATTGATTTATGGTAAGAAATTTTGCCCTTGTTTTATGGTTATAGGACAAAATGCAGAAGAGCAAGAAAAAAGTGAAAATAGATTGTGCCCATGTACACCTGCATTAACTAATGAAATACCTAATACTGGTTCATGTCACTGTGGAATTTTCTGTACTAATGAAAAAGCTTTAGAAATTGAAAAAGAAAATAATTTGCATGATGTGGTTGCAACTCACTCAAGAGGGTTAACTAAGGAAGAAGGAAAAAAATTATTAGCAAAAAATGAAGTTAGTTCGATTGAATTAGAATCTTTATTGGAAGCTAGAGATTTAGGTTTTATTGATTTTACTTTAGTTGATACACGAGAGTGGATGGAATGGGTTTCTAATAGAATTAAAGGAACTGATTATTTAATTCCTACAACATCATTTTATGATGCATTAGAGCAAATAACAAGTAAAAAAGATATACCAGTAGTTGTTTATTGTTTAAGTGGCAGTAGAAGTGCTTATTGTCAACGAATAATGAAAGATTTAGGTTTTAGTTCAGTTGCTAATCTAGATTATGGAATATCATCTTATGGTGGTGAAAAAGAAAGAGGAGAACTTTAGTTTTAATGTATCCTTTTTAGGATACATTATCTTTTAAATCATCTGAATATTTTTTTAATAAGTTCATAATTGATATAAAAAATGTCACCATTGCTGGACCTATAATCATTCCCCAAAAACCAAAAGTTGAAAGACCAGCAACAATAGAGAAGAAAATTAAAAGTTCATTTATATTTGTAGGTGTTTTAACAATTTTTTTATTTATGTATTTTATAATCATTGGTTTTATAAAAGTATCTGCAACAATCGAAATAACTACAATTGAATAAATTGCAATTATGAAGGCATTTGTTAAATTTGTTGTAGCTTCAAATATTACAATTGGAAGCCACATAATGATTCCACCAATTACTGGAATTAAAGATGCAAAACCATATAAAACACCAAATAATAATCCATCATAACCAAAATATGTCAAGAAAACTCCAAATAAAAGTCCTTCAAATATTGCGGTAACTAATATAGAATATAAAACTACTGTCATTACATTTGATGATTCATAAAATAAAATATTTGAATCTTCTTTTTTTATTGGTAATAACTCTTTTATAAAAGTTGAAATTGATGTTGAATAAAGTGTAAAGAAAAAGAAGAATATTAAAATCATAATCATATCCATCATGAACTTAACAGAGTTTTTACCTAAATAAGCTCCAAATGTTAACATATCTTGAACTGTTTTCGCCACATCAAATTTTGATATTATTTGTGTTAGTAAATCATTTAAGAAAATAAAATCTTTTAATGAGTCTTGAATAATAATCTTCATATCATTAAGATTTTTGATTAAAGATGATTGATCAACTTTAGTGAAAAAATCAGCAAATGAGAATATACAATATAAAATAGGTATAAAAAATAGTGATGTTAATGCTACTGTCATAATAGTTGTAGCAAAAAATCTACTTTTTAAATTCTTTTCTAAGTATAAAGTTAAAGTACTTGTTGCAACTACTAATAAAAGTGATACAAAAATTGCTTTTAAAAATGGATCAAAAAGTTCCACCATAAAAAAAATCATTACAATTGCAATTGCAATTAAGAAATAGGCTGCTTTCAAAATAGTTTTCCTTGAGTTAAGTCATCATCTAGTTTTTCACTTCCTGGATATGAAAGTCTAAACATTTCATAAGTTTTTAGTGAAGCTATTCTTCCACGAGCAGTTCTTTCTATATATCCATTTGCAAGTAAATAAGGTTCAATTGCATCTTCAATTGTTCCCTCATCTTCACTTAGTGCTGCTGCTAATGTAGAAAGTCCCATCGGTTTTCCTCTATTTGAAACTAACAGTTCAAGTAAATTTATATCCATTTCATCAAAACCTGTTTCATTTACACCTAATTCATCTAAAGCATATTTGCATCTTTTTAGTTTAATTGAATTCTCATTTTCAACTTCAGCAAAGTCTCTTACTCTTTTTAAAAGTCGTAAAGCAACTCTTGGAGTTCCTCTACTTCTTCTTGATATTTCATAAGATGCATCATTTTCGCATGATTTTGATAGTTTTACTGCTGCTTTTTGAATAATTTTTGATAATTCTTCTTGATTATAAAACTGCATTCTAAAATGCATTCCAAATCTCTCTCTTAAGGGATTTGAAAGCATTCCAGCTCTTGTTGTTGCACCTATTAATGTAAATCTTGGTAAATCGATTTTCACTGTTTGTGCCGCTGGTCCTGAACCAATTATTATATCAAGTCTGTAATCTTCCATCGCAGGATATAAAATCTCTTCAACAGTTGGAGAAAGACGGTGTATTTCATCAATAAATAAAATATCTCCTTCTTCAAGGTTTGTTAAAATTGCAGCTAAATCGCCACTTTTTTCAATCATTGGACCAGCTGTTACTTTTATATTTGTATTCATTTCATTTGAAATAAGATAAGAAAGCGTAGTTTTTCCAAGTCCTGGAGGTCCATAAAATAAAATATGATCCAGCGCTTCTTTTCTTTTTTTACTAGCTTCTATAAATACTTTTAGGTTTTTTTTGATTTTTTCTTGACCGATATAATCATCCCAATTTGAGGGTCGTAAACTTACTTCTGTATTTTCTTCTTCAAAAGATACTGACTCAACTTCTACTATTCTTTCCACTTGTTAGTACTCTTCTTCTTTTGATGGAAAAGAACTATCTTGAACATCATTTCTATATTGATTTACAGCTTCTTTTACCAATAATGCTCCTTGCATATAATGTCTTACAAATTTTGGTTTAAACTCTTCAAAAAATCCTAACATATCAGACCAAACTAAAACTTGTCCATCTGTAACATTTCCAGCTCCTATTCCAATAATTGGAATATTTACAGCTTCAGTTATTTTTTTTGCAACACTACTCATAACGCCCTCAACAACTATTGAAAAAGCTCCTGCTTTTTCAACTGCAATTGCATCACGAATTAATTGTTCTTCATCTTGTGGCGTTTTCCCTCTTACTTTATATCCACCTTCACTTCTTACATATTGAGGCATTAATCCAATATGTCCCATAACTGCAATTGAATTTGATGTAAGATGTTTAATAATATCAGCTCTATCTTCACCACCTTCTATTTTTATAGCAGCAGCATTTGTTTCTCGATAAACTTTGATAGCATTTTCTAAGGCTTGATCTTTGTTTATATATGTTCCAAAAGGCATATCTGTGATTACAAAAGCACTTTTAGCACCAGCACAAACTGCATTTGTATGATAAATCATTTGCTCAAGAGTTGCTGAAAGAGTGTCTGATTTTCCTGCAAAACTCATATTTAGACTGTCACCTACAAGAATCATATCCGCTGTATCTTCAAACAGTTTTGCAAAAAGTGCATCGTATGCTGTAATAACTGTTAGTTTTTTATTATTCTTAGAGTTTTTAATTTTTGTAATATTCATTTTTTCAAAATCGTTTTTTATAATGCTCATTTTTTCCCCTAATAATTATTAATAATTTATAACGATTATATCCAAAACTAACTTTTTTAATAAAATTTTTATATTTGTAAAAAAAAGTAAAAAATTAAAGAACAACTAAATATGTGTTCAGTTAATATAACTTATATAAAATTCAAGTAATAACAAAGTATTCCTATGAACAAAGAAAAAAATATTCAAAACCACCTAGCAGAGCAAACTATTATGTTTGCAAGTATCACAAAATGGATTATCCTCTCATCATTAATTGGCGCACTAATTGGTGCTGTTGTAGCTTTATTTTTGAAACTTTTAGAATATTGTGAAAAATCAAGGAGTTTGTTGCCTTTTGATTATTATTACACTTTACCTTTTGCTTTGGCTTTAACTGTAATTATCGTCAAGAAATTTGCTCCAAGTGCCGAGGGTCATGGAACAGAAAAAGTAATTGAAGCAATTCATAAAAATGCAGGAAAAATAAATTTAAGTGTGGTTCCCACAAAACTTTTTGCAACAGTATTAACAATTTTTGCAGGTGGTTCAGTTGGAAAAGAAGGACCTGGCGCGCAAATTGGTGCATCACTAGCTTCTTTTATTGCTATGAAATTAAAATTTTCAAATAGAGATAGAAAAAAAATTGTTATTTGTGGAATTAGTGCTGGATTTGCATCTGTTTTTGGAACTCCACTTGCTGGAGCAATTTTTGGAGTTGAGATATTAATTGTTGGTGCATTAATGTATGATATTTTATTGCCATCGATTGTTGCTGGTTTTTCTGCCTTTTTTGTTGCAAAAATGATGGGAATAAATTATACATACTTTTATATTGCATTTTTTTCCAATTTTGATTTTAATTATGTGTTACTTTCAAAAGTAATTATTGGTGGAATATTTTTTGGTTTAGTTGCAGATTTTATTATTACAACATTAAGTGAATTACATAAATATATAAAAATGATAAAAATAAATTATATTCTTAAGGCATTTTTAGGCGGAATTATTATTGTGATTTTGACTTTAATTGTTGGAGATGAATATTTGGGATTAGGTTTTCATACCATAAAAGATGCCTTGTCTTCGGATGAAATGATTTATGAAAATATTCCTTGGTACACATTTATTTTAAAAACGATTTTTACTTCTTTAACTCTTTCTTTTGGTGGAAGTGGAGGAGTTATTACTCCTATTTTTTATGTGGGTGCAACAAGTGGTAATTTTTTTGGATATTTAGTTAATGGATATATTCCTTTGTTTGCAGCTCTTGGATTTGTGAGTGTTCTTGCTGGAACTACAAGTGCGCCAATAGCTGCCATGATAATGTCTGTTGAATTATTCGGAATGGATGTTGGACATTATGCTGCAATATCTATTATTATTGCTTTTTTAATGACAGGACACAGAAGTGTATTTCCATCTCAGGTATTATCAATGAAAAAATCAGAGGCAATAAATATAAAATTAGGTGAAGAATTAGAAAATACAGAAACCACCTATACTACAAGATTTTTTATTAATATGCAAAGAATTATTAAACTAATAATTATTAAAAGTAGAAAGAAATCACAAAATAATGATGAAGATATTAAATAATAGTTTAAAAGAAGATTTTAGATAAAATAAGAAAAATTTTAAACATAGGATAAGAATTTTGAAAAAATTAGTAGGTTATATTACATCCTCTCTTCCAAATAATAATTTTACAATAGATTTAGCATATAGTATGAAAGATGCTGGAGTTGATACTTTAGAATTGGGAATTCCATTTTCTGATCCAGTGGCTGATGGACCTGTAATTGAAAAAGCGAATTTAATTGCATTAAATAATGGATTTAAATTAAAAGATTTATTTGAAGTTTCTTCAAAAATTGCCAAAGATATTGATACTTTATGGATGGGATATATGAATCCTTTTTATCATTATGGAATGGAAAAAATATTACAAAAGGCTGCTGAATATAATATTCAAGGAACTATTATTCCTGATCTTCCATATGAAATGGCGAAAGATTATGAAGATTTATTTAATAAATATAATAAAGCAAATATCTCTTTTGTGGCTCCCACAGATAGTCCTGAGCGAATAAAAACAATTGTTGAAAACTCTAAAAAATTCATTTATATGGTTGCTTATGCTGGAATCACAGGAAGTGGTCAAAAAGAAGATTTATCACAAATAATAGAAAATGTAAGAAAATATTCTTCTACACCTTTATATATTGGTTTTGGAGTTGATGAAAAAACTTGTAAAGAAAAAATCATGGGTGTTGATGGTGTTATTGTGGGAAGCGCTTTTGTAAAACATATAATTGATGATAGTTTATCAAATGACGAAAAAATTAAAAGAATCTCTGCAATTGCAAAAGAGATAAAAGAAAAAATAAACGAATAATTATGCAAATACTTAACCAAGATATTGAATTTTTAGAAGAAGATAGAAGTTGCTCTTATTTTGAAAATAAAATATCTGATATTAGATATAAATATATTTATTCTTGTTCAACTTCAAGTTATCAAAATATGTTAGAAAGAGGTTGGCGAAGATTTGGACGAATGCATTTTGTTCCAGAGTGTAAATTTTGTAACAAATGTGTTTCAATGAGAATTGATGTAGCCAATTATAAATTTTCTAAATCAGAAAAAAGAGTAATATCAAAAAATAAAGATACAAAACTTTATATAAGACCACCTTCTGTTACAATGGAGCATCTAAATCTTTATGATAAATATCATAGATTTATGAATGATAAAAAAGATTGGCCTTATACTCCTATTTCTCCTGATGAATATATGAAATCTTATGTTGAAACAAAAGAAGAATATGCAAAAGAATTTTTGTATATCAAAGATGATAAATTAATTGGAGTTGCATTGGTTGATATTTTGCCTAATTCAATTTCTGCTATTTATTGTTATTATGATCATTTTTATTCAGATTTATCAATAGGAAAATTCTCAATATTAGCTCAAATTAAAATAGCAAAAGAGTTAAATATCCCTTATATATATTTAGGCTATTGGATAAAAGATCATTTTTCTATGGGATATAAAGAAGCATATTCTCCATTTGAGATATTAAAAAATAGACCAACTCTTGATGAAACGCCAATTTGGAAAAAAAATGAATTATAATATCGTGGTTATTGTAAGTGTAATAATTTGTGCTATAATCTCCATGTTTATTAGCTATTATTTAGTACTTTTTACAATGGGTGAAAAGAACAGTTTTTTTAAGATTATTCAATTAATATTAACAATAGTATCAATGACAACATTTTATGCACCTATAAAATATATTTTAATGAAATATATGAATATAGAAGAAAGAGAGAAAAATGATTAAGTATGTAGTTTCTTTTTTATTACTTATTAATGTACTATTTGCAGAAGATAATTTAACAAATAAACAAGAAGTAGCTGGAAATATACCTTACAATCCAAATGTAGATTGTTTGATTTTAGAAGATGAAAATTCGATTATATGTAAGTTTGAAATAATTAGAGATGAAAATGAACAACAAATTATTATTAATTGGATTAGTCCAACTGGCGAAATTTCAAGAACAAGAGAAATGTTAATTCCAGCAGGTGATAGTTCAGCGTATGATTATCGATATATAGATGGTAGGGAAAATGGAAAATGGGATTTTAAAATAATTTATAGAGGAAAAGAATATAGCTCTCAGTTTGAGTTAAAATAAGTTTTAATGTAAGAAACAAAACCCTATAAATAGAGTTTTGTTGTTACAAATCAAAATATTATAATCTTGATTCGTATCTTCTTAACATGTATAATCTTTTTAACATTTTCTTTCTAGCAGATATTTTTTGTTTTTTTCTAATTTCTGTATTTGGTTCAAAATATCTTCTTGCTCTAGTTTCTGTAACAATAAGATTTCTATCACATTGTTTTTTAAATCTTCTATAAGCTTCGTCGAAAGATTCGCTATCTTTAACTTTTATGCCTGGCACTAAAATCACCTACTTTCTTTTATAAATTTTAGGTTTGGATTATATTTAAAGTTTACTTAATCCTTATTTAACTTTAACAAATATTAGAATATAATTAATTTTTAACAAAAAGGAATATTTTGAATTTAACACACTTAGATGATAATAATAGACCAAAAATGGTTGATGTTTCTGACAAATATGAAACTAAAAGAGTTGCAATTGCATCAGGAGATATTACTATGTCTCAAGAAGCATTTGATGCAATTATTTCAAATAATACTAAAAAAGGCCCAGTTCTTCAAACTGCTGTAATTGCAGCAATTATGGGAGTTAAGAAAACAAGTGAGTTAATTCCTATGTGCCATCCTTTATTATTAAGTGGAATAAATTGTGATGTGGAAGAAAAACCTGAATTACCTGGATTTAAACTAATTGTTACAGCTAAATTAAATGGTCAAACAGGTGTTGAAATGGAAGCTTTAACGGGAGTTTCTATTGGATTATTAACTATTTACGATATGGTAAAAGCTATTGATAAATCTATGATTATTTCTAATGTACAATTAGAAAGAAAATCAGGTGGGAAAAGTGGCGATTTTATTAGAGAGGATTTAAATAATGATTGATTTAAGTAAAGAAAAATTAGAATTAAATTATCCATGTTCTTGGGAATATAAATTAGTTGTTTTAGAACATATTGATATTCATGTAACAGTAAAAGAAGTTGTTTTAAGCAGAGAGCATAAAGTGCAAGAATCAAAAGTTAGTGCCAAAGGCAAATATAAAAGTTATACTTTAGAGCTTTTAGTTCATAATGATGATGATAGAACAGAAATTTATAAAATGTTAGGTGACCATTCTAATATTAAAATGGTTTTATGATTAATTAGTATCTTATTCGTAAGATACTAATTCTTGTTTAAATTTTTCTTGATTTAATTTTTTACAAGCAATTTTATAGTGTTTTTGTATTGCTTCTTCATCTTCTTTTACAAGAGCTTTTATCTCTTCCATATCTTTTGCTTCTTCAATAGCAACAAAAATCTTATACTCTTTTTTTGTAAATTTTCTTTTTAAGATTTCTTGTATTTGCTCATCTGATCTTAATGATCCAACCAGTTTATCAATATGTTTTAATAATGATTTTGTAAAATTCATCTGTTTCCTTTTATTTAGTAAGCCAAGATTCTATGGCTTTTATATCATTGTAAGAAGTCATATCAAGCATAATTGGTGTAATTGATACATAATTTGCTTTTATTGCTTCAAAGTCGCAATCTTTGTTTACAGAGGGTTTCCAAATCAATGGATGTAATCCAATCCAATAATACTCTTCACCTCTTGGATTTAAATGTCGATGAGTATCATTTCCATATTCTCTAAATCCGGCTTTTGTAACTTTTATACCTTTACTCTCAATAGCCTTTATTGGTGGAATATTAACATTTAAAAACTTTCTTTCATCTAATGGGAAATTATTACTTAATATTCTAGAGGCAAGTTCGACTATAACCTCTTTTGCAAGGGCAAAATCCCAATCGGTTTTTACATCTTGGCACATATCATTACATACTTGGGAAATTGCAATTGCAGGAATTCCATGAATTACAGCTTCCATTGCAGCTGATGCCGTTCCACTATATGTAATATCTTCTCCCATATTTGCACCAATATTTATGCCACTTATTACTAAATCAGGTTTAAATCCATCTTTAAATAAATTACTAACTGAAATAAAAATACAATCAGTGGGACTTCCATCATCTATTTTGTAAAAATCATCTTCCACACAAACCATTCTTAATGGTCTTTCAAGGGTTAATGAGTGACCACATGCAGATTTATTTTTTGCAGGTGCAACTACCGTTATTTTTGCTATTGGTTTTAAGGCTTCAATTAAAGCTTTTAGTCCAACAGCATCAAATCCATCATCATTTGTTAGCAAGATATGTTTCATGCTACTATATAAACTCCTTCTAATTGGTGTATTAAATTCTCTACTTGAGAAGTTACTTTAAAGCCAGTTTCCAGCTCTAAGTCTGCAAGTTTTGATTTAATCAAAAGTTTTAACTCTCTTTTCCCTTGATTATTTGCCACAATATCAAAAAGTTTGTACATTAGATTTTCATCATTTGAAAAAGGAATAGCAATAGTAATTGGTGGTTCAACTACTTCTTTTTGTTTTGTTTTGATTTTTTCGTTTTTAGCTTCTTTGATACTTTCTATTTTTAGAATATTCATTCTTGTAAAATTATCATCTTTTGAAATTCTTACTTTAAAAGCTATTGGTTCATTTAAATCATAATCTTCTTTTAACTCTTTTAATCTATCTTCAAAAAGCATAAGTTCGATATTCCCATGGAAATCCATAATTGTCGCAATTCCAAATTTATTACCTTTTTTAGAGATTCTTTCTGTGATATTCTCAATTTTTCCAACAAATAAAGCTTGACTTCCATCTTCAAGTTCATCAATCTGAGATGATAAAGTATAGTTTATTTTATCAAGTTGTTCTCTATATTCATCAAGTGGATGCCCTGATACATAAAAACCTAAAGAGGCTTTTTCAAGTTCCAAAATCTCTTTTGCTTCAAATTCTGGAAGATGTTCAAGTTCAATATCAATTTTTGTAAGTTCATCACTATCTCCAAATAAAGAACCTGTTGCCATTTTTTTTGCAAGAGCTGCTTTTCCAACAGTTTCAACTATTTTTTCTATTTGATTTAATAGTGATTGTCTTGAATAACCAAAATTATCAAAAGCTCCTGCTTTTGTTAAAGATTCAATTACTCTTTTATTTACTTTACTACCGTCAATTCTTGAGATAAAATCACCTAAATCTGCAAATAATCCACCATCATTTCTAGCTTTTAAAATAGAATTAATTGCGACATCACCAGCACCTTTTATGGCACCCATTCCAAACATTACAACTTCTTCCCCATCAATCTTTTTTGCAGAAAATACTAAATCTGATTTATTAATATCAGGTGGGAATAAATCAAGTCCTAATCTTTTTACTTCATCCACATATTTAACAACTTTATCAGTGTTATCTTTTTCAAGGGTTAAAAGTGCTGCCATAAACTCTGATGCATAATATTTTTTTAGATATGAAGTATAAAAAGTAACTAGTGCATAAGCTGCTGAGTGAGATTTATTAAATCCATATCCAGCAAATTTTACAATCAAATCGAATAGTTCTTCACAATGAGCTTTTTGGTAACCTTTTTTTACTCCACCAATAGCAAACTCATCTTTTAATTTATCCATCTCTTCTTTGATTTTTTTACCCATAGCTCGTCTTACTAAGTCCGCGCCTCCAAGGGAAAAACCACCAATAGTTTGCACGATTTGCATAACTTGTTCTTGATAAACAATAACTCCATAAGTTGTTTCAAGAATTGGTCGAAGTGGTGCATCAAACTCATCATAGAAGTAGTTTATCTCAGCTCGACCGTGTTTTCTATCAATAAAGTCATCAAGCATTCCTGATTCCATTGGCCCTGGTCTATAAAGTGCTAGCACGGCAATAATATCTTCAAAATTTGAGGGTTTTAATCTTTTACATAAATCTTGCATACCATCTGACTCGATTTGGAATAATCCCATCGTATTTCCAGTTTGAATCAGGTCATAAACACCTTTATCATTTACATCAGCTGTGATAAAATCTACTCTTTTGCCGTGTCTTTGTTCAATTAATTTATTTGCTTCTTCAATAACTGTTAGGGTTTTTAAACCCAAGAAGTCGAATTTGATTAAATCTACATCTTCTACATATTTACCGTTATATTGAGTTGCTAGTGTATCAAGACCTGAGGGTTTAAAAAGTGGAGTTTTTTTCCATAAAGGTTCATTTGAAATAACAACACCAGCTGCGTGAGTTCCTGCATTTCTATTTAAGCCCTCTAAAGCAAGAGCGTATTCCCAAACTCTTGCAGCTTGTGGGTCTGCATCACAAAGTTCTTTTATTTTTGGCTCTTTTTCATAAGAACTTGTAAGATTTATTCCTAATTCATCAGGAATAAGTTTTGCCATTGCATCAGCTCTTGCATATGGCATATCAAGAACTCTTGCAACATCTCGAATAACTCCTTTTGCTAGAAGTTTACCAAAGGTGATGATTTGTGCAACATTGGCACGACCATATTGTTGAACAACATAATCAATAATTTCTCCTCTTCTTGCTTGACAGAAATCCATATCAATATCGGGCATTGAAATTCTTTCTGGGTTTAGAAACCTTTCAAAAAGTAAACCATAAGGAATAGGGTCAATATCTGTGATTTTTAAAGAAAATGCAACTAAACTTCCCGCGGCACTTCCTCTTCCAGGACCCACAGGAATTCCCATATTTTTTGCAACAATTACGAAATCCCAAACAATAAGCATATAACCTGGAAATCTCATATTATTAATAATTTCAATTTCAACTGCTAATCTATCTTTATATTCTTCATGTTGTTCAGGTGGAACGATTTTTAATCTATCTTCTAAACCTTTCCAGCACTCATGAATAAATAAAATTTTGTCATTTTCCAAAGAGTATTCAACATCTGGTTCAGGAAGAGTTAAATTTGCTTCCGCAGATTTTTGTCTTGTAAATTTAAAATTTGGAGGAGTTGGATTTCCTAGTTTTATTTCTAAATTACATTTATCTGCGATTTCTTGAGTTGCTTCTAGGGCTTCTGGAATATCTGCATATAATTTTGCTATTTGTTGTGGTGATTTTAAATAAAACTCATGAACACTATGTCTTAATCTTTTTGGGTCATCATAAAGTTTATTCATAGCAATACACATAAAAGCTTCGTGTGCATCGGCATCTTTTTGTTCTAAATAATGAGTGTCATTTGTGGCTACTACTTTTATTCCTGTCTCTTTTGAGATTCTTAAAATCTGGTCATCAATAAAATGCTGGTCACCAATTCCATGTCTCATAATTTCTAAATAAAAGTCATCTCCAAAAATATCTTTATATTCTAAAGCAACTCTTTTTGCTTCCTCATAACCTTTTGCACCATTTTTTACATTTCTTTCACTTTGAGTATTTAAATGCCAGTTAACTTCACCTTGCAAACAAGCAGCTGAGCAAACTAAACCTTCAGAATTATCTCTTAAAAGTTGTTTATTAATTCGAGGATAATAATAAAAACCAAACATATAAGCTTGAGAACTTAAGAACATTAGATTTTTGTAACCAACATCATTTTTGGCATATAAACATAAGTGAAATCTTTGTCTATTTGTTTTATCACCAATATCTTCACTATTGTGAATATATGCTTCCATCCCAATAATTGGTTTAATTCCCTCTGCTCTCATGGCATTGTAAAAGTCAATTGCACCAAACATATTTCCATGGTCAGTCATAGCAACACTTGTCATTCCCATTTTTTTTATTTTTTTTGCAAGAGGTTTTATTTTATTTGCACCATCAAGTAGTGAATATTCTGTATGTAAATGAAGATGGGTAAATTTTGGTGTATCAGACATAATATAAATCTTTGTAGTTTTTATTTATAGTGTATCCAAAAAATGATTTTGAGCTTCTTTAATGCCTAATTTAAAACATTCTTCCAACTCTTTAAAGGTAAATAAAGAGAAGCTTTTTATATGTGGACTTCCTAAATAATAGTTTGTATTTTCCAAAGAATATTTGTGATTAGAATGAAGTTGTTTAAAAAGTGATTTTTTTATAGATTTTATTGGATTAAATTTTTTGCTTTTTTGTTCTTTGCTTTTTGCAAATAAATCAACTGCATAAATATCATAACCTCTGTTTTCAAGAGGTTTTATTGGAATATTATCAAATAATCCTCCATCAATTAAATACATTCCATTATAAAAAATCGGCTTAAATACTGGATATAAAGCACTTGAAGCTAGACATAAAGTCAAAGTATTTCCACTATTAAAATAATGCAGTTCCTTTTTCTTTAAATCATACGCACTAATCCAAAGAGGTTTTGGAATATCTTCAATATTTTCTATTGGCAAAAGTTCTTTAATTAATTTATTTGTAGAATCAATTTTTAACAAACCGTTTCTAAAAAAATTAAATTTTAAAACTTCTCTTATCTCTTTTGAGGAAAATATTTTTAGTTGTTCTTTTGCTTTGATTCCACTTGCGTGAGAAGCACTTATAATTGCACCAATTGATGAACCACTATAAGCTTTTATATCAATATTATGATTTTCGCAAAAATCAAGAACTCCTAAATGAAAAGCACCACGAGCAACTCCACCACCAAGGGCAAGAGCTAGATTATTTGTAGGTATTTTCATATTATTTTACTAATAAACCATCTTTTACTTCAATATAAATTTTTTCATCACAAAGTATTTTTACAATTTCAAGTGCAAAATTCATGGCTGTTGCAGGTCCTCTTGATGTTATTACATTGTTATCAATAACAATATCTTGATTGCCTAAATAACCATCATCTTTTATTTTTTTCTCAAAACTAGGATAACAAGTATAATTTTTACTTAATACACCAGCTTTATGTAAAGCATAAGGGGCTGCGCAAATTGCTGCAATTTTCTTGTTTTTATCTTTAAATTCTTTTAATAATTTTTGAATTTTTGAATTTTCTGCAAGTGTAAAAGCATTAGGAAGTCCGCCTGGTAAAACAATCATATCAAAATCATCACTAGAAATATTTTCTATTTTTTCATCAGAAATAATTTTCACACCATGTGCTCCTACGATTTCTAAATCCTCAACTCCTGCAATAGTAACTTTTATATTTGCTCTTCTACAAATATCAATTATTGAAATAGCTTCAATTTCTTCAAATCCATTTGAGATTGGTATTAAAATATTTGCCATAGTTTTTCCTTATAAATTTTATTGATTATATATTATTATGATTTAAATCACAAAGCTTTGTAATCTAAGGTATAATAGTCCTTTTAAAGTAATAAAACAATCATTCAAGAATATCTAAGCAAACTTTAAATAAAATTTAAATAATTATGAAAAGGGGTTTTTAATGTTTAAAAGTATTCTTAAGTCAAGTATATTAGCAGGTGTATTTTTATTTTTTGTAACTGGATGTACAGTAGGTAGAACTAATGATCCTATAGCACAAGAATATGATAAAGTACAAACTACTAAGCAACATTTAGAAGTTGCAGCTGATATGCAAAAAAATGTAACTACTCAGAATACATTAGAATCAACAATCGCATCACTAGCAGCTCAAATGTTACAAAATAAAAAAATGGATACAAATAAACCTGTATTAATTACTTCTTTTGTTAGATTAGATGAGTTTAAAAAAACTACTGAATTCGGAAGAGTTGTTAGTGAAAGTTTGATTAATGAACTTTCAAATAGAGGTTTTGATATTACTGAATTCAGAGGTCAAATGGCTATTTCTATAAATGATGAAGGTGAATATTTTATCTCAAGAAAACCCCATGAGCTAAAAAATAAAATACCTAACACTTATGTAGTTGTAGGAACTTACTCAAGATTATCAGGTAAAATCATGTTAAATGCTAGAGTAATAGATAATATTACAGGTAAAATCATTACAAGTGCTAGAGCAACATATGTGCATGGTATTGTAAATGATTGTATAATTTTCAAAGATTGTGCACCTGCTAGAACTATAAATATAGTAAAAGAACGATCATCAAAATGATATTTAGCTTTTTAGGAAAATTGAAATTTTTTATAATTCCAATTTTCTTAGTTTTTTTTCTTAGCTCTTGTGTTTATAAAAATCCAATTAGTGGGTCAAATAATTTTCACTATTTAGTTTCAAGGCTTGTTGCTGATTCTGTAAGTAAAATCAAAAAAAATATTTCATTACAAGAAGCTGTTTTAGTATCTGATTTTGTTAATTTAGATAAATTAAAAAATAAATCTCAGTTAGGATTTTTACTTTCTAGTATGTTAAAAGATAGTTTGGTTTCAGAAAATATAATTGTAAGAGAAATAGAGTTAGGAAAAGAGTTTGAATATGGACCAAATGGATTTAACTTATTAACACGAAACAAAGATAATATTCTTTCTTCTAAAATAACAAAAGAAAAATATGCTGTTGTTGGAACATATTCATTAACTAGTAAAAGTTTAAATGTATTTATTAAATTAGTTGATATTAGAAATGGAAATATTTTATCTTCATCTTATGAAAGAACTGAAATTGATGATGAGATTTTAGGATTAGAGGGTGAACGATTACAAAGTGAAAAACTGCAAGACGAGAATAAAAAACAAACTCCTACTCCTCGTCCACATGTTGTTTTATAAAATATCTTGAATTAAAAATTGAGGAGTTATTTCTCCTCTAAACTCATTTTTACTAACTGATACAATCAAATTTAAATTTTTAGAAATATTGATGTTAGAGTCATTAAATTTCAAAGCTTCAAATACAAATCCATCACTATTTAATGTTAATTTTAAATGATTTTTATCTTTTCCGATCAAGTCATATTTTACTAAAGAAGTGTTTGAGATTTTAAAAATTGGTCTATGATTTTCTAAACCATAAGGTTCAAATTGCTCAATGATTGATAAAAATTCTAAGTCAACACTTGATACATCAAGTTCTCCTAAAGTAACAGGATCTATGTGTAAATCCTCTTTAAACTCTTCTAATTCTTTATTTATAATAGATTTAAACTCTTCAAGAAATTCTACTTTTAAAGACAATCCAGCTGCATTTTTATGACCACCATATCCAAGAAGTAAATGATTTGCTTTTGTGATAATGTCATATAAATTTATATTAGAATTTGCTCTTGCGCTTCCTTTTGCAATTCCATTATGAATTGAAAAAATAAAAGCAGGTTTTTTATGTGAATTTGATAATTTTGAAGCAACAATCCCAATTACACCCTCATGCCAATCTTCACCCCAAACAATAACTGCATTATCTTTTTTATCTGTTTTTGATTCTGCTTTTTTTGAGATTTCTTCTTGAAGTGTTTTTCTATAATTATTTAACTCATCCAATAAGGCTAGGCTTTCATTTGCTTGAAAAGAGTTTTTTGAAAGTAAAAATGACAAAGCGACACTTGCATCATCCATTCTTCCAGCACTATTTAATTTAGGAGCAATAAAAAATCCAACATCATCAGATACAAAAATCTCTTTTGACATAATTTCATTTAATCTTTTAAAAGCTTCCCTTGATGAGGTTTTTATTTTTTTCAAACCTTGTTTTACTAAAGTATAATTAAGTGCGGTCATAGGCATAATATCAGCAATAATAGCCACACAAAGTAAATCTAAAAAGTTTGACATATTTACATCTAGGTTCATCTCTTTTTTAATTGCAGCACATAAATACCAAGCAACTTGTGCGCCACAAATATCTTTAAATTCAAAGTTACAATCAGCTTGTTTTGGATTTATGATTGCTAATGCAATCGGTATTCTTTTTCCAACTGTGTGATGATCTGTAATAATTAAATCAATATTTTTTTCTTTTAATTTAACAGAAGCTTCATATGCAGAAATTCCATTATCAACAGTAATTACTAAACCATCATTTATTAAATCAACAATTTTGGTTGATAAACCATAACCATGTTCAAATCTATTTGGAATTATATGATTTACTTTTACGCCAATAGTATTAAAAAAATCTAACATAATTGTTGTTGAAATTACGCCATCAACATCATAATCACCAACTATTGTAATAGTTTCTTTTTCTAAAATAGCTTTTTTGATTCTTTTGGTTGCAATATCAATATCTTTGAATTTTTCAGGTGAGGGAAGGTCTGCAAGGCGTGAATAAGGATTATTCACATGTCTTGCAGATAGTATCTCAAAAAGTCTACTTTTTGTGATTTTTGACATTATTTTCTTTTAGTTGCTTGTTTTACAAACTCTAAAATAATAGGATTTGGCGTTTCTAAATGTGATGTAAATTCAGGGTGAAATTGAACTCCAACAAACCAAGGATGATCTTTTAATTCAACAGCTTCAATTAATCCATTTGATTGACCTGAAATAATCATTCCCGCATTTTCTAATTGTTCTTTATATTTAGGATTTGCTTCATATCTATGTCTATGTCTTTCATAATAAATATCATTATTACCATAAGCTTTTTGAAGATGAGTTCCTTTTAATGGCTCAAATGGATATTCACCTAATCTCATTGTTCCACCCATTGGTGATTCATGAGTTCTTAATTGTTTATTTCCACTTTGATCAATAAATTCATCAATTAAATAAATTAAAGGATTTTTTGTAGCAGGATCAAATTCGATTGAGTTTGCATCTTCAAGACCAAGCACATTTTTTGCAAATTCGATAATTGCTAATTGCATTCCTAAACAAATCCCTAAATAAGGAACTTTATTCTCTCTTGCGTATTTAATTGCTGCTAATTTACCATTAACACCTCTTTGTCCAAAACCACCTGCAACTAAAATAGCATCAGAATTACCTATAATATCGTAAGCTCCAACATCTTCTATTCGCTCACTATCACACCAATGAATATTTACTTTTGTGCTTAAATGTGCACCTGCGTGAATAAGCGCTTCTGTAAGTGATTTATATGACTCTTTTAAATCTAAATATTTTCCAACAAATGCAATAGTTACTTCATTTTGAGGAAGTAAAATATTTTTTACTAAAGTATCCCATTTTTCCATATTTGGTTTAATTTTAATATTGAAATGTTCAGATAAAGGAGTTAAAATTCCTTCTTTAATAAATTGTAAAGGAACTTGATAAATAGATTGTGCATCACCAGCTTCAATAACTGCATTTCTATCAATATCACAAGCAAGAGCAAGTTTATCTTTTAAATTTTTTGGCAATTCTCTTTCAGTTCTACAAACTAACATATGAGGAGTAATACCAATTCTTCTTAATTCTTGAACAGAATGTTGAGTTGGTTTAGTTTTAAGTTCACCTGCTGCTTTTATGTAAGGTACTAAACTTAAATGAATATTCATAGTATTTGATTTTGGAAGTTCATGTCTAATTGATCTAATTGCTTCCATAAATGGTAAGCCCTCAATGTCTCCAACTGTTCCACCAAGCTCAATAATTAAAAAATCATTATCTTCAGTTGCTGCATAAATTCTTTCTTTAATTTCATCAACTACATGAGGGATTACTTGAATAGTTTTACCCAAATATCCACCTTCTCTTTCTCTTTTAATTACACTTTGGTAAACTTGTCCTGTTGTAAAACTATTTATTTTAGTTAAAGTTTTATCAATAAATCTTTCGTAATTTCCTAAATCTAAGTCTGTTTCTGCACCATCTGCTGTAACAAAAACTTCCCCATGTTCAAGTGGACTCATAGTTCCTGGATCTACATTTAAGTAAGGGTCGATTTTAAGCATACTCACTTTAAAGCCTGATTGTTTTAATATTGTTGCAATAGAAGCAGAAGTTATACCTTTTCCTAGTGAACTAAGAACTCCACCTGTTACAAAAATGAATTTTGTCATTAAAAATACTCCATAAAAATAGTTGTTAAATATATAATCGCGATTGTATCTAAGTTTTGTTGATAAGTAAGTTAAGCTAGGCTAGATAAGAGATTTCTCTTATCTAGTGTTTATTGTTGTAGTTTATCTAATCTAGGATAGATAAATACGGCTTTTCTGAATACCACAATTTTAGTTGGGTCTTCTTTTGCAAAGGCTTTTAATGTAACTGATATAGGTGTATCTTTAGTATTATCACTAACTAAAATTTTGTCAGTTTCAAGAATAACAACTTTTTTTGCAAGTTTTCCTGGACTTAAAGTAAATGATTCGAATCTTGTGATTTTAATATCTGGATTATCAACAATTTCTAAATCATAAGTTAATGTTTTTGATTCTGTATTTTGGAATAATAAAACATAATTATTAGTAACCAGATTATCTTCTTTTACTTTATAAAGCTGTGTAGTTTTATTAATATTTAAAAGCATATACTCTTTTTCACCACCCATTACAAATAATAATCCAATTACAACAACTAAAGCAACAAAATACATAATAGATGATTTTCTAATTAGTTTTGTTGGAATGTCGTTTTTAACTTGATTTGTACTTGACCATTGAACTAAAGATGGTTTTCCTAATTTTCCCATTACCGTTGTACAAGCATCTACACACTCTAAACAGTTTATACATTCAAGTTGTAAACCTTTTCTAATATCAATGTGAGTAGGGCAAACAGTTACACATGATTCACATGTTGTACATTCATTTGTTGGTTCAGGTAAATCTTTTACTTTAAAAATAATTTTTTCATGATGTTCATTATAAATTGTTCCACCTCTATTTGTAGAGTAAATTGCTTGATATGTATCATTATCATATAAAACAGATTGAACCCTTGAATAAGGACAGATATAAATACAGAAATCTTCTTTTAAAAATACTATATCATAAACCAAAAATGCTGCAATTGCTAAAACAAATCCGATTAAAAATAGATGTTCAGTTGGATCTTGTAAATAAGTAAAAAAATCTTCAGGAGGAACAAAAAACCATAAAAAGTTAGATGCTGCAAGAAGTGATAAACATGTCCAAAGAATTAAACCAATAACTTTTTTTGTTTTATTTTCTGCTTTTGATAAATCTGGATCTTTTTGTTTGTTTTTGATTCTTCTTAAGCCTAAAAGTGTTGCTTCAATTAAATCTCTATAAATTACCCTAAAAATAGTTTGTGGACAAGCCCAGCCACACCAAGCTCTTCCACCAAGTGAAGTAGCTGCAAAAATTCCTAAAAATAAAAGCATTAATAAAAATGGCATTAAGTAAAGTTCTTGCATATCAAAAGCAGTCCCTAATAAATGCAATTGCTTTTTATCAAAAGATAATAGAAAAATGTGATTTCCATTAATCTTAATGAAGGGTAAACTTAACGCAACAATACTAGCTATTAAGTAACCAATATACCTTTTATATCTGTAAGGAGTTTTTTTTAAAAATTCATTTTCTTTATTCATTATAAAACCTTCTATAATTTTTATAATTTTATATAAAGTAAGCTTATAATTTGCATAATAAATTATAAGATTTACTTATATAAAAATATTCTTATTAGTTACATTCTTACTAATTTATTAAATAATTCAATTTTTTCTTTTATTTCTAAAAGGATAATTGAAAGGTCTGTACACTTAAAATTTGCAATTGTAGGGTAATCTTTTATTATTAGTTCGAATTGATTAATTAATTCTTTTAAATTTCCTGATTCAATAACTGGAAGATTTAATTTTTTAATTAATTCTTCATCATAACTTTTATCAACTCTTTTAAATAAGACAGGGTTATTACCACAAGCAAGAGATTCTAACGCTGTTTGAAGAGATGCTGTTAATAGATATTTTGAATTTTGTATAGTTTGAACATACTCTTCTTCATCAATAATATTTGAAAAATGATTAACAAATATTTTTTCATTTCCCAAAAAGAAATAATGACCCATTAAAAGATTAATATCATATTTTTTAGATTCTTCTATTATTCCTAAAAAGAGATTATGATAATCGTCATCTCCAAAAAAGATAGTTTTTTCAATAGAAGGATTTTTGTTTTTTGTGTAAATAGATTCATCAACAATAATTTCATTTAATTCTTCACCTATTCCATAAAGTAAAGTACAAAATTCACTCATATCTCTTCTCATAGCATCATTTACTTCGGGTGTTTCATAAATTAAAATATCTCTTCGTTGCATTATATTATGTAAATTTCTTACAACATCAATATTTACATATTTTTTAACACCTAAATAATCTTTCGCAAATGCTCCTGCTCTAAAATCACTTGTACATAAAATTGGTTCAAATTCTTTTAGTGCATTTGCAATAGCAGCACATCTTCTTGTAGCATCAAGTCCAACTGTATGGCCACTTTTTGCATATAAATAGACTTGCATTTTATGCTTCTTTTTGTTTTATATTAATGTTTAGATGAATAATATCAAGTGCCGCTGGCGTAATTCCAGAAATTAAACTTGCATTAAAAAGTGTTGGAGGTCTGTGTCTTTCTAACTTTTCTATAACTTCATTTGATAATCCCGCAAGTCCTTTGAAAGAAAAGTTTTCAGGAATAGTGGCTTTTAGCATTTTTTTCATTTTTTCAATTTGTTTTTGTTGTTTTTGAATATATCTATAATATTTTGCTTCAATGATAATTTGCTCTTTTAAATAATCATCAACAAAAGCATAATTAGGAACTAATTTATCAAATTTTGCCGCATCAATACTATTTCTACCTATTAAATCTATAAGTAAAACTTTATCATTTATTCTTTCTTCACCAATTGCTTCAAGTAGTTCTAAAGTCTCTTTTTTAGAAGTTACCCATTCGTTTGCCATAAATTCTAGTGCTTCATCTATAACTTTTCTTTTGTTTTCAACTTTTGCAATTGTAATATCATCTATCAAACCAAAATTATGACCATATTGCGATAATCTTAAATCTGCATTTTCTTCTCTTAAAAGAAGCCTGTATTCTGCTCTTGAAGTAAACATTCTATAAGGTTCGTTAGTTCCTTTTGTAACTAAATCATCAATTAAAACTCCAATATATGCTTCATCTCGTCTTAAAATAAATGGTTCTTTTTCATCAATTGCAAGTGCTGCATTAATTCCTGCCATTAATCCTTGAGCTGCTGCTTCTTCATAACCAGTTGTTGCATTTATTTGCCCTGCATTATAAAGATTTTTTATTTTTTTGGTTTCTAAAGTATGTTTTAGTTCAGTAGGGTCAACATAATCATATTCAATTGCATAACCATATCTAACAACTTTTGCATTTTCAAGTCCAGCAATTGAGTGAATCATATCTTTTTGAACATCAATAGGAAGAGAAGTTGATAAACCATTTATGTAATATTCCGTACACATAGCAGTTTGAGGTTCTAAAAATAGTTGGTGTCTATCTCGTTCTGCAAATCTATTTACTTTATCTTCAATACTTGGGCAATATCTTGGACCTAATCCTTCAATTTGACCTGTAAAAAGTGGCGCTCGATAAAAGTTTGAAGAGATTTTTTCGTGAGTTTCTAAATTTGTATATGTGATATAACATGGAAATTGAGTTGGTGAGAATTTTGATTTATCAGTTCTAAATGAAAATGGTGAGGGATTAATATCACCACCATGCATATCCATAACTGAAAAATCAATAGAGTTTGCATCAATTCTTGAGGGAGTTCCTGTTTTTAGTCTTCCAACATTTAAACCTAATTCTTTTAATTGAATTGAAAGTGTGCTAGATGGTAATTCCCACGCACGACCTGCTTCATATCTATTTTCACCAATGTGAATAAGTCCTCTCATGAAAGTACCAGTTGTGATAATTACTTTTTTTGAAGTGAACTCTTCTGTTAATTTTGTTTTAACTCCATAAACTTCATTTCCGTTTTTTACTAATAATGAAGATACTTCATCTTGATAAACTGATAAATTAGGAGTATTATGACAAACTTTTCTCATATATTCTCTATATTTATCCATATCAATTTGAGCACGGCTTCCTTGAACCGCTGCACCTTTTGAAGCATTTAATATTCTAAATTGAATACCTGCAACATCAGTACAAAGTCCCATTTCTCCACCAATTGCATCAAGTTCTCGAACTAAATGACCTTTTGCAAGACCACCAACAGCTGGGTTACAACTTGCTGCTCCTATTTGTTCTACTAACATAGTAATTAAAAGAGTTTTTTTACCCATTCTAGCACTTGCAAGTGAGGCTTCAATCCCTGCATGACCACCACCAACAACGATTACATCATAATCCATGTTATTCCTTATAAATTTTTTTTGATTTTATATTTGGGAAATTTCTTAGATAAATGTTTTCTTCCATTTATCTAAAAAATTTATTAAAAGTAGTTAAAATTAGCTTCTTAACAATTTTTCGATATTATATCTAAAATATATCAAAAGGTTTTTTAAGTGTTTACAGGACTTATACGAGAAATGGCAAAGGTTGTTAGTTTTAAAAACAATTTTTTGACATTAAGTGCAAAATATAATCCCAAAATAGGGGATTCAATAGCTATAAATGGAGCTTGTTTAACAGTTGTAAAAGTTACAAGTGATACTTTTACTGTTGAGCTTTCACCTGAATCTCAAAAAATCTTAGCAATGGAAAACTATAAAGATGAGGTTCATATGGAACCTGCTATGATGATGGGTGATAGATTTGAAGGACATATTGTTCAAGGGCATGTTGATTGTTTGGGAACGGTAAAAGCTATTAAATCAAATGGAAATTCAACTGATTTTTTTATCTCTTTACCTAGTGAATATTCAAAATACATTATTCCAAAAGGAAGTGTGAGTATTGATGGCGTTTCTTTAACTGTAAATGAAGTTATGGAAAACTCTTTTAGACTAACTATAATTCCTCATACTGTTAAAAATACTTTATTTAAAAATTATAAAGTTGGAACAAAAGTAAATTTGGAGACGGATATGTTTGCTAGATATATTTATAATATGTTTCAAGTAAACAAAAGTGAAAAAGCATTATCTTGGGATGATGTAGATAAAGTTATGGCTAGATACTAAAGTATTTTATTTTTTGTTTTCACTTTTTAGTAAATTAGTGCTCATTGATTCATTATTACTTTTATAAGTATAAAAATATTTTTTCTTCAATACATTTACATAAGGTTTTACAGTTGCAATTTTCATATCTGTAAGATCTGTAACTTGAATAACTCTTCCTACTTTTAAACCCTCAAAAAAGATATTATCCATACCTGAAGTTATAACTTCATCACCTTTTTTTATTTCAGCCCAAACAGGAATAAATTTTATTTCTAATTCATCTTGATTTTTTGATGCAGTAATAATTCCAGGAGCTTTTTCTTCACCTATAAAAACAGCATAAGAACACTCTTTATTCCCATTTAATAATCCAACTGCATTACCATTTTTATTTACAACAATTCCTGCTGAATAATTATCGGTAATAAGACCTAAAATAGTATCATTTTCTATTTTTTTATCTAACCAAACTTTTGTAAAGTCATTGTAATTTATGTAAGAAAGAACTTTAACGATTTCGATTTTAGATTTATTTTCAGGAATATCAATGTTAACTAAAAATTCTTTTAGTGTATGTAGTTGATTTTGTACATTTGTATATAATATTTTGTATTCTTTTAATTCACTATTTTCAATTTTCAATTTTTCAATTGTTTCTGCTTGATTAAAATGTTTTTCTAAAGATGTAGTAAAGTTAATAACTTTACTAATATATAAATTTTTAAAATCATTTAGAAAAGTGAATTTTTTAATTAGCAGTTCATCTATCTGAAAAAGATAAGATGCTCCTGCAATTATAAAAAGTAATGCAAAAATAAATTTACGCATTAGTTATTAGTTTAAGTAACTCTGGTTCGTTAAGAACTTGGCTTGTTCCATATGCAACTGATAATAAAGGTTCATCAGCAATTTTAACAGGAAGTCTGATAATATCACTTAAATATACATCTAATCCTCTGATTAATGCACCACCACCTGTGATAATAACACCATTATCAACAATATCACTTGCTAAATCAGGAGGCATATTTTCAAGAACACTTTTAATTGATGAAACAATCTCTTTTAGTGGTTCTTTAATAGCAATTCTTACGCCTTCACTTCCAAGTTCAATTGTAGAAAGTAAACCAGAATTATCTCTTCCTTTTACTTTCATTTTTAACTCAGTATCAAGTTTAATTGCAGTTCCAATTTCTATTTTGATATTTTCAGCAGTTCTTTCACCAATAAATAAATTGTAATTTTGTCTAACATGTTCGATAATAGATTTATCAAATTTATCACCAGCAACTTTTATAGATTTGCATAAAACTAATCCACCAAGAGAAGTAACACCAATTTCTGTTGTTCCTCCACCAATATCAACAACAATGTAACCAGCTGGATCAGATACAGGAATTCCAGCACCAATAGCAGCTGCCATTGGTTCTTCAACTAAAAATACTTCTCTCGCACCTGCGCTCATTGCTGATTCTTCAACTGCTTTTTTTTCAACTTGAGTAATACCATAAGGAATACAAATAATAATTCTTGGACGAATAAATGATTTTCTTGAGTGAGCTTTTTCAATAAAATATCTAATCATTCTTTCAGTCATTTCAAAATCGGCAATTACACCATCTTGCATTGGACGAACAGCTTGAATATTTAAAGGAGTTTTCCCAATCATTTGTTTAGCTTCTTGACCAACTGCTAAAATTCTATCTCTACCATTTTTGTCTTTTTGAACAGCAACAACTGATGGTTCATTTATAATGATACCTTTACCTCTTACTGAAACAATCGTATTTGCCGTTCCCAAGTCAATTGCCATATCACTTGAAAAAAGACCTATTAATTTATCTAAAAACACTTTTATATCCTTTCTATGCTACTTTTGGTTCTTTTGTTTTAAGAACAACCTCTTTTGTTATTGTTATTGTTTTATTTTTATATTTTGGAAGGTCAAACATTATATCTAACATTATATCTTCTAGTATAGAACGCAATCCTCTAGCTCCTGTTTTTCTAACAATTGCAAGTCTTGCTAACTCTTTTAATGCATCTTTTTCAAATTCTAATTTAACATCATCCATTTGGAAAAGTTTGATATATTGCTTAATTAGCGCATTTTTTGGTTCTGTCAAAATATGAACCATATCATCTTCTGTTATTTCATTTAATGTAGCAACCATATGAAGTCTTCCTATTAATTCAGGAATTAAACCATATTTTACTAAATCATCTGCTTCTACTTTTGATAAAACTTTATCGTGGTCATTTTTACCTTTTTTATCTTGATTAAATCCAAGTACATTTGCACCTTGCTTTTTCTTGATAATATCTTCAAGCCCATCAAATGCTCCACCACAAATAAATAAAATATTTGTAGTATCAACTTGAAGTGCTTCTTGTCCTGGATGTTTTCTTCCACCTTTTGGAGGAACATTTACAACAGCACCTTCAACAATTTTTAGTAATGCTTGTTGAACTCCCTCTCCTGAAACATCTCTTGTAATTGATCTATTTTCACTCATTCGTGCTACTTTATCAACTTCATCAATAAAAATGATTCCTCTTTGAGCTTTTTTAATGTCGCCATCTGCTGCTTGAACAAGTCTTGTTACTACATTTTCAACATCATCCCCAACATATCCAGCTTCTGTTAAACTTGTAGCATCTGCAATTGCTAAAGGAACATCAAGATATTTAGAAATAGTTTGAGCTAAAAGTGTTTTTCCTGAACCAGTTGGTCCAATCAATAAAACATTTGATTTGCTTAATTCTGTATCATCATCAATTTCATGGTGTCTAAAAATTCTTTTGTAGTGATTATAAACAGCAACACTTAGAACTTTTTTAGCTCTATCTTGTCCAATTACATATTCATCTAATATTTTTTTTAGTTCAGCAGGAGTTTTGATTTTAATCTCTTTTGCTTCAGCAGTTGTAATCTTATTATCCAACTCTTCTATTGGAAGATTTCCACTCATTATTTCATTTGCAGCTGTTACACAAGCTTTACAAATACAAGCATTATCTCCTGCAATTACAGGATTATCTTTAGTGTCTGTTGTTCCACAAAAATCACATATAATCTTACTCATTTTATACCTATTACTTTCTGTTAAAAGGAATGCCTCGTTTTGTATTTAATACAAAACTTGCTAATTCTTTTACATGTTTATTTTCGTTTGTTTCAAATAATTCACGAGCAACTTCTTGAAGAGGTTTTCCAGATTCAAAAAGTTCTTTATATGCTGATTTTATAGCATCTATATCTTCTCTATTTTCAAATCTTCTTCGTAAACCAGTTAGATTTAATCCTCTTAAAACAGCTTTATTTCCCTCTGCTAAACAAAATGGAGGAATATCTTGCGCAACAGCTGATGCGCCACCTACCATAACTTGAGTTCCGATTTTACAAAATTGGTGAATAGGTGTTAATCCACCAATTACTACAAAATCGTCACATTCAACATGACCTGCTAGTGTTGCACCATTTGCAAAAATACAATTATTTCCGATAATACAATCGTGAGCGACATGTACATAACCCATAAATAGGTTGTTGTCTCCAATTTTTGTGATTGAACCACCACCAATTGTTCCTGGATTAAATAAAGTATATTCTCTTATTTTATTGTTATCACCAATTACTAATTCTACATCTTCACCGTTGAATTTTAAATCTTGAGGAATACTTCCAATTGCAGCATGAGAGAAGATATGATTATTTTTCCCAATAGTAGTTTTACCATCAATTAGTGTATGCGAATCTATAATTGTTCCATCACCAATTTTTACATTTTTCCCAATAATTGTAAAAGCACCAATAGTGATATTATCACCTAATATGGCACCTTCTTCAATTATTGCAGTTTTATGAATATTGTTCATTTATTTGCCTATTATTTATCAACTATCATAGCTTTAAATTCAGCCTCAGCACATACTTTTCCATCTATAAATGCTTGTCCTTTTAAAACCATAAGTGAGCTTTTCATTTTAATTACTTCTAATTCATAATCTAATCTATCACCTGGTCGTACAGGAGTTCTGAATTTAGCATTATCAATACTCATAAAATAAATTACTTTATTTTTCATCTCTTCGTCTGTTAAATCAGAACTTTTAAGAGCTAAAACACCACCACATTGAGCCATACCTTCTAAAATTAATACACCTGGATAAATTGGATGACCTGGGAAATGTCCTTGAAAAGCTGGTTCTGAAATAGAAACATTTTTGAAACCTTTAATAGATTTTTTAAGTTCCATTTCCGTGATTCTATCCACAAGTAACATTGGGTATCTATGAGGAAGAATTTCTTGAATTTGCATAATATCTAACATATAATATCCTGATTTTTTTATTGAATGGCAAATATTATATCTAAAAAATAATTAGTTTTGAATTATCTCTGCAACATTTCGCGAACTTCCATTTTTTAGATAATCTCTTAATATTTTAGAATTATCAAAAAATAATTTTTTATCCATATTTGTATAATCTAAAAATAAATTCTCAACACTAACTTCATTTTGTAAAAATTCACTATGTAAAGCAGGTTTTCCCATTTTCTCAAAAAAGATATTTGCGAGGCCAACATAGTTTAGTTTTACAAACATTCTTCCTATAAAAAAATCAAGTTTTTTTGCAATATATGAAAGTGTAAATGGTGTTCCAATTAATGCTGCTTCAAGGGTTGCTGTTCCTGAACAAATAAATGCATATTCAGCTTCTTGAAGAGTTTTATGAGTATTTTTTGAAATAGTAAACTCTGAAATATCTCCATAAATATTTTTAATATATTCATCATCAAATTTTGCTGGAATTATCAAAATATACTCTTTGTTTGGAATTTTTTTGATTAATTCTTTAAAAATTGGTATAAGATTTGTAATTTCTGTTTTTCTACTTCCTGGCATAAAAGCTATTTTATTTGTAGCAGATAAATCTTGCTTAAACTCTTTTATTTCATCTAAAAGTGGATGTCCAACATAGGTGATTTTATTTTTATCACTATACATTTCACTTTCAAAAGGAATGATAGAACAAAGTTTTGAACAATAAAGTTCAAGTTTTTTTACTCTTCCTTTTTTCCAAGCCCAAGCTTGTGGCAAAATATAATAAATAATTTCTTTATTTGGATAAGTTTCCCTTAGTTTTTTTGCAAGTGGAAGATTAAAACCTGAACTATCCATTAGTAAAACTTTGTCACAATCTTTGGCTAAATCTACTAACTCGTCTCTTAGTTTAAAGAAGAATCTTAATTTTTTTAAAGCATCAACAATTCCCATGATTGCCAATGCTGTTAAATCATAAAGTGGATTCCCAAGCTCCTTATCAAAAACTCCAAAAAGTTCCACATCCTTAGATAAATACTTTTTTAACTCTTTTAAGTGAATATTTGAAGAGGCTTCCATTGCACAAACTAATAATTTCATACTAATTCTTCTTTAATATCTTCATAAGTTGTTGCATTTATTTCTATTTCATATTTTTCATTTTTTATCTCATCAAGAACTATTAAAGCACTTAAATCATAAGGATTTTTTAATATTTGATTTCGTATATTTAACTCTTTTTCAAAGCTTAGAGGATTGTACATAAGCTCTTTTACATTTTTGTATGAAGAGTCTGCAAATAGATTAAAAGTTGTAATATCAATTATTTTAACTTCGTCTTTGTTTAAGTAGTTTATCCCATCTTTTTCATATTCAATTCTTCCATTTGTATTATTTCTATTTATTGTTGAATAACAAAAAATATATGAGGGAACTATATTTTTAGCAACTTTTACAATCGAGCCAAGAAGTCTATAGTTTAAAAATCTTTGTTTTATGATTTTATAAGTTGCTCCTTCTTTTTCAAGTTTGTTTCTTTTTTTATAAAGTTCTAGTCTCTCTTCAATAGATTCTGGCAATATTTGATTTGAAATTGGATTAAACATCTCATCCATAATCTTTTTTTGAGCTTCTCTTTGGGCACTAAGACCAAATAAACAACCACAATAGTTTTGTCTATAAAGTGAATTTTCTTTTACTTTTTGCCCTTGAATTTCAGCTCCATTTCCGGCTTTGTAATCCCTATAAATAAACTCTAAACCTGTAAGTGAGGATAAATTGTTTCCAATTATTTCAAGTTTTTCTTGGGATTTTTTGGGAGAAATTAGAAGTGTTGTTGTAAATTTATTATGTCCTAATTCAGCAGCTTTTTGAACAGTTGTATCGAGTCTATCATCATAACAAACTGTACATCTATCGCCTTTTTCTGGTAAATGTTCCATTCCTTTAACTTTTTTTAACCACTCTTCGAGGTTATAAGCACCTTCAATTAATTTTATGCCTAATTTTTGGCATGAATATTCTACATCTAAATATCTAAGTCTATATTCACTATATGGATGAATATTAGGGTCATAAAAATAACCTACTAATTCTTCATTTGGAAATTCTTCTTGTATTTTTTCTAAAAAATAGTGACTATCAACTGCGCAACAAATATGAACTAACAATATAAAACCTTTAAATTATATAATTTGATATAATTATAGTAAAAGTTTTTAAAACAAAGGATTAGCCATAAAAAATTTATTGATTTTCATTTTTTCTATATTCATCTTTACGGGATGTTTTAGCACAAATGAACCACAAATTAGTTCGAACAGCGCAACAATATTAATCAAAACTCCCCAAATGAAATTTTATGATAAAGGGTTTATTTATAAATATAAAAATTATACGCAAGTTCAGATTTTTAGTGCTGGAACTGCTATTTTAGATATGAAAATTTATGAAGATAAAGTTTGTAAAGCTACTTTTAAATGTCAAGATTTAAAAACATTTAACAAAGAAAATTTATCTTCAACATATCCTGATAATTTTATAAAAGAGTTATTTGAGAGAAATCAAAAAGAAGTTATTCATAGAGATAAACAAAATGACATTTTGATTAAAATAATAAGAGACTAGTTTAAAACTAGTCTTTTATTCGATATTTATTATGCCTAATTCATTTAGCATTATAATTAGTATTGAAATTGGAGCAACATATCTAATTATAAATAACCAAATTTTGTAATAATTCTCTCCAATATATGGAACAATCGCATTTCTTGAAACTTCTTTATCAAGAACAAATCCAATAAAGATTGAGATTATCATTCCACCAAGTGGTAATAAAATAGCTGAACTTATAAAGTCAAACCAATCAAAAATATTTTTACTTCCAAGGGTTAAACTTTCCGAAAAGGCATTTGTATTTGACAATAAAACAACTATTCCAATAAGATAAGCAAAAAAAGCAGCACCATAAGTTGCCTTTTTTCTTTCCATATTTCTTCTTTCGATTAAGTACATAACTGTTGGTTCTAATACTGAAACAGCAGATGTAATAGCTGCAAATGCTAAAGCCACAAAAAATAAAAATGATAATAAAATACCAATAGTTCCCATTTCATGGAAAATCGCAGGAAGTGTAATAAATACTAATCCAGCACCTTTACTTGGTTCTTGCCCTGCTGTAAATGTAATTGAAAAGATAATTAAACCAGCAACAATAGCAATTAAAGTATCCATAACTACAACCCAAACAGATGCTTTTACTATATTTACATCTTTATCTAAAGAAGAAGCGTAAGTTAAAATAGTAACCATACCAATTGATAAGGTGAAAAATGCATGTCCAACGGCCACAATTATTGAACTTGATTTAAATTTTTCAAAATTTGGATAAAACATAAAATCAACAGCTTTCATAAATCCATCTAATTGAATAGAATAAACAAGCAAGAGTAGTAAAATGATTATAAGTGCAGGCATTAATATATTGTTTAATTTTTCAATACCCTTTTTTACGCCTTTTGAAATAGTTAAAGCAATAAGTATAAAAGTTAATGTGTAATAAATTAGTTGAGCATAAATATCATTTTTCAAGAAATTTGAAAATAAATCTTCTGAATCTTTAAAACTAGCAGGTAATGCAGTTAATGAAAGAACAATATAGTTAAAAATCCAGCCAATAACAACGCAATAAAAGGTCAAAATTAGAAAACCAGTTAAAAAGGTAAATCCTGAATATTTCCAATACTTTTTATTTTTAGGTGAGAGTATTTCAAATGTTGATACACCATCTTTGTGGGCGTTACTACCAAGTAAAACTTCTCCAATAAATATCGACATACCAATTAGAAAAACAGTTGCTAGATAAACTAATACAAAAACTCCTCCTCCATTATCTCCTGCAATATAAGGAAACTTCCAAATATTTCCAAGTCCAACAGCACTTCCTGCAGCTGCTAGAATAAATCCAACTCTTGTAAAACGATTTTTGTGCATTTTGCCCCTTTTATTTTCTTAATCTAATTTTTGCGGTTTTCCAAAATAATAACCTTGTGCAAAATCAATTCCCATATTTTTAACCACTTCAAAAACACTTTGAGAATGGACAAACTCGGCGATTGTTTGAATATTCATTTTTTTTGCAAAATCTATAATAGTTTCTGTAACAAGTTGAGAATTTATATTATGATCAATATCTTTTATCATTGAAGCATCGATTTTTATATAGTCAACTTTTAATTTCATAATATATTCAAAATTTGAGTAACCAGTTCCAAAATCATCAATTGAGATTTTTGCACCTGTTTTTTTTACTTCATTTATAAATTCAATAACTTCTTTATAATTTTCAATACCATCTGATTCTATAAGTTCAAAAACTATTTTGTCTCCTAGTTGATACTCATATAATTTTTCAATAATAGTTGCATAAACATCTTCATTTAAAACATCATAAACAGATAAATTTATTGATACTTGAGCATCAATATTTTTAAAAATCTCAAAAGTTTTTTCAATAATAATTTTTGTAAGTTTAGGATAAAGTTTATTTTTTTTAGCTAATTCTAAAAAATGTATAGGAGAAAGATATTCCCCTTCTTCATCAATCATTCTCATTAATGCTTCATATTTAACAATTTTTGAAGTTTTTGTGTCAACAATTGGCTGAAATAATGGTTCAATTCTATTGTTTTCTATTGCATCTTTTATTCTTTTAGCCCATTTTAGATTTTGTTCATAATCATGTTCTATATTCATTGAAGATTCATAGATTAGATATTTTTTTCTTTTTTTCTTTGCTAGTTTTAAAGCCATATCTGCATTATTTAATAAAAATGAATTTCCATAGGCAACTCCAATCGTTGCATTTACATAAATTTCATTATCATTTATAATAAAAGTATGATTTTCTATACAATTTGCAAGATGTAAAGCAAGAGTTTTAATCTCTTCATAAACTCCTTCAATTGGTAAATATACAGCATATTCATCTGCATGAAGTTTAAATAATTGTGCATCTTTTGAAACATTTTCTTTTATAATAAGTGCAGTATTTTTGATAATATCATTTCCGATTTTATCTCCATATAAATCATTTATATGTTGAAATTTATCAATATTTAAAATCATTAAAATTGCATCATCTTCTAAAGTCAAGGTTTCTATTAATTTTTTTCTATTTGGAAGAGTTGTTAATTCATCGTGATAAAATTGATATTCAAGAGAATCTAACATATGATTAAATACATTTTGCATTGAATCTATTTCTGTTATTTTATTGTTTGTTCCCACTCTTTTAGTAATATCTTTATGGTTTGAAATGTAGTCTATATTTGTAATAAATTTTTTAATTGGTTTTACTAAATGTCTATCAAATTCTAAAAATAAAGCAATAAAAATAACAATTGAAAATAAAATTATAAACAAAATAAAGAAGTTAATAATTGATGAAAGAGAGATTTTTAAATCATCGATTGGATACATTATGTTTATAACACCTAAAACATTTCCTTCTTGAGCTTGGGTATGGCATTTTAAACACTCTTGTTTTGCAACAATTGGATAATAATATTCTATTGTAGAGTCATCAATTACATTCAAAATATCATTATTCCCAAATGCTGATTGAATAAAAACATCTGTTTTTCTTGCCTGCGAATCTTTTAAAATATCTCCAAATTGTTTGGCAACTTCTTCACCTCTATAAACATGCACAGCCATATTTTTATCAACAGAATTTAGTCTGGAGATTATTTTTTCTAAATCAGTTCTTGTCCAACCTCTCTCCATTGCTGAGTATAAAGATTGAAAGATAAGTTCTGTAGTTTTTTTAGCATCAACTTTTGATAGTTTTTCAATAGCTTCTTTTTTCATATAATGAGTGTAAACAAATGCAATTGTTAATGAAAAAGTAAGAGTTATAATAATAATTTTTAAGATAAGGTTATTGTAGCTTGTAGTTTTATTCATAATCACTCATTTCATAAAAATAATTAAATATTTTTAGATTATATAGGATATTTACTTTAAAGTAATATTTTAAACTTTTGATTCTAGATTTTATAATCAAAAGTTTAAAAAGTTAAAGTCTATTTTATAATCTTTTTAGTTTTTTATAACCCATTTTAATTAGTTTTAGTAAAGGTTTTCTGTATGAACTAAATACATATTTTTTGATTTCATATGCAATTCTTCCTTGAACATGAATTAATCCATATAAGTTTCCAGCTGCAAATTTTCCGCCAAGTGCAATTAAAATACCTTCTAGTTTTGGATCACAAGCAGTTAATTTTTTGTTTTTTATCATACTTAAAATATTTTTACCAGCACTTGTTCCACTGATTCTAGCAACTGTAACATTTGGAGGCATTATTTCGCCTTTTTTGTTTTTAATCTCAGCAATATCACCAATAGCAAAAATATTAGGATATTTATTGGTTTGAAGATATTCGTTTACTAAAACTTGACCTCTTGAATTTTTATCAACATCTAATTGTGATGTGATAGGAGAAGCTTCAATTCCACCTGTAAAAATAATAAATGAATGATGAATTTTTGTACCGTTTGATAACTCTAAATGGTCTTCATTACATTTTAGTAATTTTGTATTTGTAATTACATTAATTCCTAAAGATTTTAATCTTTCGTGAGACATACTAATTAGTTTAGGAGTAAGTCCAGGAAGAATGGTATCTGAACTACTAACCAGTGAAATTTTTAGATTATCACAAGAAAAGTTTCCTCTTTTGAAAAACATTTTAGAGTTATATGCCATTTCAGCTGCGATTTCAACACCTGATAAACCAGCTCCAACAACAACAATATGTGTGTCATCGCACTGTTTTGCTTCAAATTGAATTTTCTTAAAAAGTTGGTTTTCAAAACTTTGTTTAAAAAACATTGCCCAATGAAGTTTTTTAATATCGTGGGCATTATTTAGTCCTGGAATTTGAGGAGGGAAAAAAGTTCTAGTTCCCGCTGCCATTACTAAATAATCATATTCAACGATTTCTTGCTCTTCTGTATAAATCTTTCTAGCTTCTTTATCTATTTTTCTAACTTTTAAATTCTTATACTCTAAATATGGATGATCTAATCCCATACATAATGTTGTTAAATCAATAGTAACATCTGCGATGTTAGATTTGTTTGCAATTAAATCGTAAACTTCTGGTTGTAAATTGTGAAAAGTGTGTTTATCAATCAGGGTAATTTTAATATTTTTATTTTTAACTAATTCTTGTAATGCGTAAATTCCTGAATATCCACCACCAATAATTACAACTTTTTCCATATAATTTAATCCTTTATTTTTTTAGAAATATTACAAAAATTTAATAGCCCATTTATAGCGACTTTTAAATTTAAAGAGTCATTGTATAATATGCTTTTAGTGAGAAAAGAAAATTTTTGACATATTTCTTGATATAAATCAAAGATGTTTATAAATGACACTTTATTGTCACTTTTAAAATTAGCCACAGAATATTTAAGTAAAATAAAAATAAATAAAATAATTAGGAATATATAATGAAATATGTAGGCGCACATGTAAGTGCAAGTGGTGGAGTTTATAATGCACCAATAAATGCTATGGCAATTGGAGCAAAAGCATTTGCACTTTTTACAAAAAATCAAAGACAATGGGCTGCAAAAGAATTAGATACAAAAACAATTGATAAATGGTTTAAAGAGTTAGAAAAATCAGGGATTCAAGCAAAACATATTTTACCCCATGATTCATATCTTATAAATCTTGGACATCCAGAACTTGAAGCAAGAGAAAAGTCTCTAAATGGATTTATTCATGAGATTGAAAGATGTGAGATATTAAAACTTGATAGATTAAATTTTCATCCAGGTAGCCACCTTCGTAAAATAAGTGAAGAAGAGTGCTTAAATAATATTGCAGAGTCTATGAACAAAGCAATAGATATTACAAAAGATGTAAAACTTGTAATTGAAAACACAGCAGGTCAAGGAAGTAATCTTGGATATAAATTTGAACACTTAGCTTATATTATTGACAAAATTGAAGATAAAAGCAGAGTTGGAGTTTGTATTGATACTTGTCATATGTTCACAGCTGGTTATGATATAAGAACACGTGAAGCTTATGATAAAACTTGGAATGAGTTTGACCAAATAGTAGGACGTCAATATCTTATGGGAATGCACATAAATGATTCAAAACCAGAGCTTGGAAGTAGGGTTGATAGACATGATTCTTTAGGCCTTGGAAAAATTGGTTGGGATGCATTTAGATTTATTATGAATGATGATAGAATGAATGATATTCCACTTGTTTTAGAAACAATAAATGAAGAGATTTGGGCGCAAGAAATTCAAGCACTTTATGATTTAGTTGAAAAATAATTTTTTCAACTAATACTATATTATAGATTTTGAATAATCAATTGAATCTTTTAAATTATTAAAAGTTTTCAAATTTTCATCATCAAATTCAAATTTTGCTTTAGTTAATTTTTTCAGAATTCTTTCATTTAAACCAGAAAAAATTAGCTTTTTATTTCTACTTTTAAAATTATCAACTATTGATTTAAGTGCAACCATTGCCGTCATATCAATCATTGGTACATTTTGCATATTTAAAATTACTATATTTGTATTTTCATTTGAGTTTAAAAGAGTTTTTAAAGCATTTTGAGCTGCCCCAAAAAACATTGGTCCATTTATATCATAAATAGAGATATTCTCAGGAATATCTGGATGAATAGAGAGTTTTGTATTTACAAGTTCAATAGAATATAAATCGATAGTTCTTTTTATAAATAATATTGAAGCTAAACCAATTCCAACCGCAACTGCAATTTGCATATCTAATAAAACAGTTAAAATAAAACAAGTAAGAAGTACATAAACATCATTTTTGGGTGCCACTTTGATAATATTTATAAAGTGTTTAACTTCTGACATATTCCAAGCAACTACAAAAAGTAAAGCAGAAAGTGATGCCATTGGTAAATATGATAAATATGGTGATAAAAACATAATTGAAACTAAAATAAATAAAGAGTGAATAATAGATGCTAGTTTTGTAGTTCCACCTGATTTAATATTTACAACAGTTCGTGCAATTGCAGCAGTCGCGGGGATTCCGCCAAAAAATGGAACAATCATATTTGTAATTCCTTGACCTATTAACTCTTTATTTGGGTTTGTTTTATTTCCCGTCATTCCATCACTAATTACAGCACATAATAGTGATTCTAATGCACCTAAAATTGCTATTGCAATACTATGAGGAAGAAGTTTATATATTAAATCTAAGTTTATTTCTTCTGGATTTAAATAACTCCAAGGTAGAGAAAATTGTAAAGGAACAGGTGGAATTCCATTTCCTTGGATTCCATTTATATCGTAATGAAAAGTTGAAGCTATTGTTGAAATGTTAAGATAAGGGAAATAGATATTTAAAAAAGCAGCAATTACTGTTATAAAACTCAAAGCCACAAGTGCTGATGGAATTCTACTTTTTGTTTTTTGCCATAAAATTAATAAAAAAAGTGTGAATAATCCAATAAGTAATTCAGGAGTTTTAAATGTAGACATTGAGCTAAAAATAAGATAAATTTTATTTAAATAGTGACCATCAAAATTTTCAATAGTTAAACCAAAAAAATCTTTTATCTGAAAAGTAGCAATTACAACGGCAATTCCAGAGGTGAATCCCACGGTTACTGGATAAGGTATAACTTCTATTAAAGTTCCTAATTTTAAAAGACCTGTGAATACTAGAATAATTCCTGATAATAAACCACAAAGCAAAAGTCCTGTAACTCCATATTGTTGAACAATTGGAATTAAAATAACAACAAAAGCAGCCGTTGGTCCTGAAATATTTATTTTACTACTTCCAAAAATAGCTGCTATTATTCCTGCAATAATTGCAGTATAAAGTCCAAGTTGTGGAGGAACTCCTGTAGCAATTGCTAATGCCATTGATAATGGAAGTGCAATTATTCCAACAGTTAAACCAGATAAAATATCATGTTTCATTTTTTTCTCATTTTAGATTTTCTAGAAGAGTTTATCTTATATTTTGAGTTTTTGAGTCTTTTTATCATAGAAGATGAAATTTGATACATTTTTAGGATATTGTTTTTTAGATTTATATTTTTCTCATTATTTCTTGCTACTTCATAATATCCTAGAAGTTTTATGTAATCAAAATTATTTAAAAAAGAGTAAAAAATCGTTGATTTTTCTTCTTCTAAAATCCATTCACTAAGTAATGCTAAAATGATTTGTTCCGGAATCCAAAGTTCACCTTCAAGTAAATAAGTTTCGATTTGTTTTACAATTGTATTGTAATAAAATACCAAAGCTTCGTCATTTGGAAGTAGTTTATGATTTGTTTGTCGTGCTTGTTGATAAGCCATAAAAGATTTTAATTCATAGGCATTTATTATTGTTTTATCTAATTGCTCATTTAATTCTATTATATTTTTTTCTATTTCTTTATTGAATTCTTCAAATCCCAAATCAATTTTGTAGTTATTTGTTTTTATATTTTCAAGAAGTTCTTCAATTACTGTTTTTATGTAGATGAGTAAGGCATCAGTTTTTATGTCTCTAAGAAGTTTTATGCAGATTTGTGGTTTATTATTAATGCTCATTTAAATCCTAAATATTAAGATTGTGGATTTTAAATCAATAATACTTAATAATGAATTAAGTTCAAAATTATTTTGTTAGTTCATTTGATGTTTTAATATTAATTAAAATATAATTCAAAAAAAAATATGGATTAGAATGAAAAGTAAAATAAATGACGAATTAAGTAAAGTAAAAAGGGAGTTATACCTAAAAGCTGCTGCTGTATATTTTGATAAGTGTGGGTATAAAAATTTTAAAATTTCACAACTAGCTATTGAATTGGAAACTTCAGTAGGAACTATATATAATCTTTTTACTTCAAAAGAAGATTTATATTTGGAATATTTGATTTTAAAGTTACAAAGTTTTTTAGATAAATTAAATGAAAAAGAAACTACTAATCCTATGCAAAATCTTGAATTATATTTATCTTGTAAATATGAAATATTTATTCAAATAGATAATAATAGAGATGAAACACTAACAAATGATCCATATTTCTTTCATAAATTAGATATTTCAAATCATGCAATAGTTAATGAAATTTATGAGTTTTTAATAAGACAATTTAAAAGTTTATATCCAGATTCTAAGATGGATTATAAACATATAGTAATACTTTTCAAAAAGTTATCAGATGGATTTATAGAGAGTTATTTATTAGAAAAGTATGATACAAAAGATATTGTGGAAAATACAATAAAACTTTTTTTCTATGGTTTAGAAAAAAAGTAATATTATTTAGTTTTTAGAGTTTATAAATCTCGAAATTTGTATCTTTTATATCTTTTTTGATTATATCTTCCCATTGTTTAACTTTTTTAGCATTTTTATCTTGAGAGAATAATCCTTCTTTATAGATATTAACAAGCATTTTTTGAGCAGCTAACATATTTTTTGAAGCTGCAAATTCTAATAAATCTATTCCTTTATCAACATCAACTTTTGTATTTATTCCTTGTAAATAAAATCTTGATAATTGATAAGCTGAATTTGGGTCAATATCGCTTGAATCTTTTAGAAGTTTAAAAGCTTTATCTATATCTTTCTCAACTCCATCCCCTTTATAATATAAAAATGCTAAAGCTAAATTTGCGTAAGCATTTTTATTATCGATTGATTGGTTTAAATAATCAATTGCTTTTTTGTAATCTTTTTTCTCAACACTATATGTTCCCATTCTAAGTTGAGCATAAGAGTTCTCATTTACAATTTTTCTATAACAAAAAAGTTTATTATCAATATCTTCTATTTTTTGACAAACATTTGCTTTTTCAAGTGCAAGGGCATCTTTATTGTTAGAAAATGACAAGAAAGAAGGCATTGAAAACTCTGGCATTTTTAAAGAACAAGCTGTAAATAAGAATATTGATAAGCTTGGTAGTAGTAGTTTTTTTAACATTTATATTCCATAAATTTTATTTGCAAAATTTGCTGATGTATCTTCATATTGTTCTTGCCAATAACTTGATTTATCTGTATTTCTTTCAATAAACTCACCATTTAAATATAGTTTAGATAGTTCTTGTTGAGCAGCTTTCACATCATTTTTTGCTGCATAATTTAGAAGTTCTAACGCATCTTCAACTTTATTTTTATCAAGGTAATAAAAAGACAATCTATATGCTGCAATTGGGTCGATTTCTTTTGTATCTTCTAAAAGTTTAACAGCTTCATCATTATTAACAGCAACACCAAATCCATTTTTATAAATATCTGCTAATGCTGCATTTGCATAAAAATTACCTTTTTGTTTAGAGATATTTAATCTTTGAATTGCTTCTGTAAAATCACCTCTTAATTGAGCATTTAATCCTAGTCTTAATTGAGCAAAAGAGTTTTTATAAGAAATTAAGTCATAACAATCCATCTCTAAATGTTTATTTGTATTTCTACAATCATCAGCAATTTGAAGTTCATTTGATGAAGCTTTTAAAAATTCGTTATGACTAGAACAGCTAGTTAACGCTAATAAGCAAAGAGTTGTTAAAGCAAATGAAGATGAGATAGTCTTGAGCATAATATTCCTTTTTTTTAAGTTACTTGTATAATTGCTTAATTCTAGCAAGTTTTATATTCATAAGTAGTTAAGACAGATTGCTGTATTATATTGTACTTAAGGGGAGATTAAATGATTTTAATAGGACTTTTTTTATTTATAGCATTTGTGGCTATTTCGCTAAATATTTATAACCATACAAACTTAGATTATATTGAAGAATATTTGAAAAAAAATAACTGTCAAGAATATGCATATTCAAAGGGTTCATACAAGGCTTTTTGTGATGATTCTTTTATTGAAATAAAAAATAGTTTTGTCGTAAATATTGATGAAAACTCAACAATTTTTAAATATAAAGATATAAATAATCTAGAAATAAATCAACTTAATCTAATAATAAATAAAACTCACAAAATAACTTTTAAAGAAAAAGAAGAGTTAAATGATTATTATAAAAAAATATCAGAAAAAATAAATAACTAGGATAATAAAATAAGAATGAAAGAAGTAATTAATTTTATAAAAGCGCAAAATGTTGAAACAACAAATTTTTTTGGACAATTAAAATGTTCACAAGAAGAAGCAAAAATTTTACAATTTATGTCAAAAGAGTATGTAAATGGTAGAGATACATTAGGTGTAATAGATATTTTAGGTGAATTTTATGATTTAAAAACATATAAACATCTGGAAAAACTTGATTTAATAAAATCACTTTTGGAATTTGGATGGTTGGTTCAAGTATCTTTTGAACAAGTAAAATTAAGTGAAGTTTCTAAACTTGAACTTATTAATTCAAGTGTTTCTTTATCAAGTGCGTATTTAAAAATGCTTGAAAATGGAAGTAATGATTTTGTTCTTCCTGAAATCAAAAATTATAGTGACCACTTAGAATATTTACAAGACCAATTTTTTAGAATAGATTTGGCACAACAGTTAAATGTTGTTAGAAAAAACTTTGATGTAAATAGTCCTAGTTCAAATAGATTAAAATCAAAATTAGTACTTCTTGAAAATAGAATAAAAGAGAGAATAAAAGTTACAAGTAATTCAATAATGCTTGAAGATTTTTTCAAAAATAATGAGTTAAATGAACAAGAACAAACTCTATTTTTAGCACTTTTAAAAGAAGAATATTCAGGTGGAGATGGAAGTCTGCGAGATATGAATTCTTTGATTGAATTAATTTCAAGTGATGATTATGAAAAGATAAAATATAGAAGTTTATTGGAAGAAAGTTCAACTTTAGTTTCAAAATCTTTGATTGATTATGATGAGGTTTTAACTCCATTTGGTGGGATTAATAGAAATTTTTATATTCCTGATGAGGTTTTATATAAAATTTCACATCCAACTAAAAAAAGTACAAATGTTGGAAAAATAAAATTAGATACAATCATAAAAGAACAAGATATGTTTGAGTTAATTTCAACAACAAAAACTTTGGAAGATGTTGTTTTAAATGAAAAAACAAAAGAGACTTTAGATGCACTTTTAAAACAAGTTGATAAAAATGTAATAAATCGTTTGAAACAATGGGGAATAAAGGACAAAAAAAGAGGAATTGAAGCAAAAATAATTTTTTACGGAGTTGCTGGAACTGGAAAAACACTTACAGCATTAGCTTTAGCAAAATCTCTTAAAAAAGATGTTTTAAGTTTTGACTGTTCAAAGATTTTATCAATGTATATTGGTGAAAGTGAAAAAAATGTTAGAAGTATTTTTGATAAATATTATGAACTTAGAACTCAAACAAAATCAGAGCCAGTTTTACTTTTAAATGAAGCAGATCAGTTTTTAAGCTCAAGAGCTTCTGGAGGAGTTAGTAGTAGTGATAAAATGCATAATCAAATGCAAAATATTTTCTTGGAACAAATTGAAAGATTTGATGGAATATTAATTGCAACTACAAACTTACTTGAGAACTTAGATAAAGCATTTTCAAGAAGATTTAATTACAAAATAGAGTTTGTAAAACCAAATAAAGCCCAAAGAATTGACCTTTGGAAAAAACTAATTCCTGTAAATTTACCACTTGAAGAAAATTTTGATATTGAAGAATTAGCAAAATATGAATTAACAGGTGGACAAATAGAGTTAGTTATTAAAAATACAGCATATAAAATAGCTGTTAGTGACGAACCTTTATTCAAAGTTGAGAATTTTAAAGAGCAAATTACTAAAGAACAAAAAGGTCAATTTGACAGCGAAAATAAAGTTGGGTTTTTCTAAATCTATTTTAGTTTTGATGTATAAATAAATATCATAAATATTTCATCTTTAAAAAGTATAATTAATTGATATATTTTATAATATTTTAAGAATACAAAAAATAATAGATTTTATTTTCAAAATCTTTACTAAAGATTTTATGTTTCTTTTTGTACCAGTTTGTTTCTAATCCTTAGAAAAAGATTAAACAATAAGCTAATTTTTATTAGGTTAGAATATCATTGCATACATTATTAATAAGTCACTATTTATTACAAATAAGATATTATATTTGTAAAATAAGAGAACTTTTTAGCTTTAAAAGGATAGATTAAATGACACATATGGAATTTGCACATCCCTATTTTGGTGCATTTGTTATGTTTATTGTAACATTTAGTGCATTTGGTGCAACAGTATGGCTTTCACGATATATAAGTAGAAAGATTGCTAGACTTGATACTGAAAAACTAAAAACAACTTTATACGAGTGTGGACCTGAAGTTACAAAACAACCTAATAGTATTTCTACTCAATTTTATTTAACAGCATTATTATTTATTTTATTTGATGTTGAAATTATATTTATGTTTCCATGGGCAATTAACTTTAAAATTTTAGGATGGTTTGGGTTTGTGGAAATGATATTATTTATTACACTTTTAGCAATTGGATTTTTATACGCATGGAGAAAAGGAGCACTTGAATGGCACAGCATAAAATAAATTATTTACAAGATAATGGAGCTGCTGTTAAATTAACAACTATTGATAAATTAGTTAATTTTGGGCGTTCTAACTCTTTATGGCCAATGACTTATGGTTTAGCCTGTTGCGCTATTGAGATGATGGCAACCGGCGCATCAAGGTATGATTTTGATAGGTTTGGTACAATTTTTAGAGCAAGTCCAAGACAATCTGATGTTTTGATAATTGCAGGAACTTTAACAAAAAAACACGCTGAATTTATGAGAAGATTATATGATCAAATGCCAGATCCTAAATGGGTAATTTCTATGGGATCATGTGCAAATACAGGTGGAATGTTTAATACTTATGCAACTGTTCAAGGTGCAGATAGAATTATTCCAGTTGATATTTATCTTCCAGGTTGTGCACCAAGACCTGAAACTTTACAATATGCCCTAATGGCACTTCAACAAAAAATTAGAAAAGAATCAATTTTTAGAGCTCATAAAAAAAAGAGGTTAGTATAATGAGAAAATATACTCCTAAAGATAGTGTACAAAAAGAAGCTTATTTTTCAGACAGATTTTTTGTATCTCCAAGTGTTCCTAGATTTAATCCCAATAGTGATGAAACTTTTTCAAAAGATTTTGAAGAAATCAATTATAGTATTAATGTTCAAGAGGCTTTTATCGAACATACTCATTTAGTAATTATTATTGATAAAAGTTTTTTGATTTCATGTATTAAGCTTTTAAAAGAAAAATTAGAATATGACATGTTGATGGAATTATCGGCGATTGATTATTTAGCTTCAAGAGATGGTTATGAAATTTTTTATGAATTTTTATCTTTGAGTAAACATAAAAGAATAAGAATTAAATGTTTTTTACAAAAAGATGAATCTTTGGAATCTGTAACATCACTTTTTAAATCAGCAAATTGGTCTGAGAGAGAAATGTACGATATGTTGGGTGTAAAAGTAATAAATCATCCAAATTTAAAAAGATTAATTATGCCAGATGATTGGTATGACCATCCTTTGAAAAAAACTTATCCACTTCAAGGTGATGAAACAGCTTCGTGGTACGAAGTTGATAAAATTTTTGGAAAAGAAGCTAGAAGTATTATTGGACCAGAACAACGAGATCCAGCGGCAATTGATAGATACGATACTACAAGATTTGCAAGACTTGGACATGAAGTTCCATTTGATACTGATATTTCTTTATATGAGCCTGAAACAAATATCTCTTATCAAGAAGAAAATACTTCTAAAATTATGAAAAAATTAAAACCTGAAGAATCAGTTGTTTTAAAAAGAAGAAGGTAGAAAATATGCAACAACCAAATAGACTAAAACCTTTTTTTGAAAATATTCATTTTGAACGAGAAGATAATACCATGATGGTAAACTTCGGACCACAACATCCATCTGCTCATGGACAATTAAGACTTATTTTAGAGCTTCAAGGTGAAGAAGTTGTAAAATCAAGACCAATGATTGGATACCTTCACCGAGGTATGGAAAAAATGGCTGAGAATATGATGTATAACGAATTTTTACCAACAACCGATAGAATGGATTATATAGCAGCAACTTCAAATAACTATGGATATGCACTTGCAATTGAGAAACTTTTAGGAATTGAGGCTCCAAGAAGAGCTGAGATTATAAGAACTATGCTTTTAGAGTTAAACAGAATCACTTCACATCTTTTTTGGTTAGCAACACACGCACTTGATGTGGGTGCCATGTCTATGTTCCTTTATTGTTTTAGAGAAAGAGAATACGCAATGGACTTAATTGAAGACTATTGTGGTGCAAGACTAACTCACAGTGCTGTACGAATTGGTGGAGTTCCTTTGGATTTACCAGCAAACTGGACGGATGATTGTTTATCATTTTTGGAAATATTAGCAAAAGAGTTAGAAACTTACGAAGGGCTTTTAACAGAAAATAGAATCTGGAAAATGAGACTTGAGAATGTTGGAGTTATTACACCTCTTATGGCAAAAAGTTGGGGCTGTTCAGGTGTTGTTTTAAGAGGAAGTGGAATCAAATGGGATTTAAGAAAAGAGATGCCTTATGGTATTTATCCTGAACTTGATTTTGATATTCCAGTTTCACAAACTTGTGATTCTTATGGAAGATATAAAATCTGTATTGCTGAAATTAGGGAATCTGCAAAAATTCTAAAACAATTAGTTCCTATGTACGAAGAATCAGATACTCAATTAATGGCCCATGCACCAAATTATATTTCAGCTCCAAAAGAGCAAATTATGACTCAAAATTACTCTTTAATGCAACATTTTGTTTTAGTAACACAAGGTATGAGACCACCTGTTGGTGAAGTATATGTGGCTACTGAATCGCCAAAAGGTGAGTTGGGATATTTTGTTGTAAGTGATGGAACTCCTTATGCTTACAGAATGAAACTGAGAACACCTAGTTTTCAACATACAGCACTTTTAGAAGAACTTTTAGTTGGATGCCAATTAGCCGATGTTGTTACAATTATTGGTAATTTAAATATCGTTTTTGGTGAAATAGATAGGTAGAGGAAATATTATGAAAAGATTTGATTTAAGATATTTAAAAGATGACTTCTACACTAGAATGTTGGAACTTCTTGATAAACAAATAACACCTGAAGAAACTGCAATTATTTTGTTTGAAATTGGAGATTTTAGCCATATTCAAAAATCAGCAGATGTGGTTTATGAAGCTGGATATACATTAATGAATTCATTAAAATTTAATGAAGTAGATTGGACAATAGTAGTAAAAAAAACAAAACCCGAACTAAAAATTATAGTTGAAGAGAGTGAAAAAGATGAATAATATAAAACAAATTTTAAATAGTGATTTCATTATCTCTTTTGGAACTTTTATTGAAGATGAAAAATTAAAAGATTCTATTTTAAAAGCTGTTGAAAATAATGGTGCAAAGTTTGTTTATATGCATCCTATTGATAATTCAACTTTAAAACCTTTTTATTCTCAAATAATAAAATATGAAGTTGGAAGTGAAGAGGGCATTAGTGCTTTATTATTAAATAGTTTTACTTCAAATTGTGATGAAAATGTCAAAAATTATTTAGATGATTTAGACTTAGGATATGTTAGTGCTGAAAGTAGTGCGGGAGAAGAAGAGTTTGAAGAAGCTTTTGAAAACTCTTTAAATGCAAAAGTTAAAACTTTAATTATTGGAGATGATTTATCAAATCATGAAAAAATAGAAAATATTATTCAATTACTTGCTTTAATAAAAAAATATTCAGATTTTAATTTAGTTGTTTTAAATGAAGACTTAGCAAAAAAAATAGATTCTTGCAAGAATTTTGATTTAAAAGAATTAGAAGAATTAAAGTCATTTAATGGAACTTTGGTTTATAAATTAATTGATGAAAATAATAATGAATTAGTAGCGAGTCAAACTTTTGCAAACATTTCAAAAGTATCAAATGGAAATGAAGTTTTTGTAATATCAAAAAATGAAAAAATAAAAAGAATAATAAAAATTGATGAAAATTTAAATGGAACAATTGCCATATTAAAAATGAAAAATGATGAAGATATTTTTTCAGGATATAAATATAAACAAGTAAAAATTGAAAAGGTCGAAGCATAATGAGCGATATGATTACCCTAACAATTGATGGAAAAGAAGTTCAAGCCAAAGATGGTGAATCTATTTTAAATGTAGCAAGGGCAAATAATGTATTTGTTCCTGCTGTTTGTTATTTGACAAGATGTTCGCCAACACTTGCCTGTAGATTGTGTTTAGTTGAAGCTGATGGTAAACAAGTATATGGCTGTAATACAAAAGTTAAAGCTGATATGAATATTTCAACTAACACTGAAAATATAGAAAAAGAACGACGAGCGATAATGGAAGTTTATGATGTAAATCATCCATTACAATGTGGTGTTTGTGACCAAAGTGGTGAGTGTGAATTACAAAATTATTCTTTATATATGAAAGTTGATTCTCAAAGTTTTAGCATAAAAGATATTCACAGACCAACACAACATTGGGGAGTTATGAATTATGACCCAGCTTTATGTATTGTTTGTGAAAGATGTGTAACTGTATGTGAAGATATGGTAGGTTCAAAAGCACTTAGTACGGTAAAAAGAGATTCTGATAATATTGATAAAGTGTTTAAAGATGAGATGCCAAAAGATGCTTATGCTATGTGGAATAAACTTAATAAATCACTTATTGGTTATGATGCTGATGCCTGTACTAACTGTGGAGAGTGTATTTCAGCTTGTCCTGTTGGAGCTTTAGTTTCTCATGATTTTCAATATACTTCAAATGCTTGGGAACTTAAAAAAATACCAGCTGCAAATCCTCACTCAAGTGATTGTGCTTTTATGTATTATGAAATTAAACATGAATCAATAGATAAACACAGCACTAAAAAAATCTATAGAGTTACAAATGAACCACATTTTTCAACTGTAAATGGAGCAGGAAGATTTGCTTATGATTTTGAAAATAAAGTTGAATCAAAAGATAAAGATGCTTTTGCAAAAGCGCTAGAAGCTTTCAAAAAAGCAAAAAATATTAGATTTAATTCATATATCACAAATGAAGAAGCTTTGATTTTAGAAAAAATAGCTTCTAAAATGGGAGCAAATCTTGTAAATGAAGATGCAAAAAGATACCAAGAATTTTTAAAAAACTACTCTAAAACTTCAGGAAAATCTCTTTATTCTTCAAAATTAGCAGATGTACATAATGCAAACTTTGTAATTTCTGTGGGTTCTTATTTGAAATCTGATTTACCAAATGCAAGATATGCTTTTAATAATTCAGTTTCTATGAATAAAGGAAGTGGATTATATTTTCATCCTATATCTGACCCAGTTATGGAAAAAATTGGTAAAAAAGGTAAAACAACTGAATTTATCTATCATGATGCAATGGTTGAAGAGTCGATTTTATATTTTATATTATATAAATTTGGAAAAAATTTACCAGAAGAAGTTCAAGAATATATCAACTCTTTAAAAGAAACAAGAACTAAAACTTTAATAGAAGTTGTAAAAGAAAATGTTGTTGAAATCGTGGTTGATGAAACAACGGGTGAAGAAAAAGAAGTTAAAAAAGTAGTTTCTACAAATGTTTCAAAAGAAGTTTCTTACGAATATATTTCTTTATTGGCTGATTTTGGAAAAGATGAATCATTTATAGATTTACTTGATGAAATGTTAGCTAAAAAAGATACTTTTTCTTTAATAGTAGGAGAGGATTTAATCACTCATCCAAATGCTGAAAATCTTGCAAAACTTTGTGGATTAATTGATAAATGTACGCCTTTTAGTGTAGTAATTATTCCATCTCAAACAAATACTTTAGGAGTTGCACAAATCTGTACCCTTTCAAATGAAGTTGATGGTTTTTCTGTGGGTTATAATATGAAAGCAGATTTTGAACTTTCAGCTTTAGGTGATGGAAACTTAGATATTCCAGCACTAAATCAACAAGAGGGAACTTTTACAAATATTGATAAAAAAGTGATTCCTACAAATGCAGCTTTAGGATTTAATGGTTATACATTAAACGAAATTGCAAATGAACTTTTAAATGAAGATGTGGAATATACAATAGAATACACAGCAAAACTTCCAAAAGAAAAAGGTTATGAAGCTATTGATTTTGATAATTTACCAAATAAATTTGGAAATGACCAAGTTGAATATAGAGGTTATGAAATAAGAGCAAATGATACTTTTGTTCAAGATACAACAAAACAAATAAATATAGAAAAAATCACTTTAGCTTCTGATGAGATTTTGATTTATAAAGCAAATCCAATTAATCAATTTAATGAATTTACAGCAATTAGCCATGAATTTAAAGAAAATTTACAAGATGGAATATTTTTCTCAAAAGCTTTATTTGAAAAACTTGAATTAACAAAAGGCGATAAAGTAAAAGTAAAGGCTAATAATCAAGAGTTAGAATTATTTGCTTTTATTGATATTCAAATAGATGGAAATATTCCTTATGTATCAACATTTATGAAAAATAGCCCATCAAATGCCTTATTTAATACTTATAGATTTAATAAAGCAAAAGTAGTAAAGGCATAAAATGGAAACAAGTATTATTGTAGAAACAATTGTAAAAGTAGTTGTTGTTTTATCAGTTTTTTCAGCACTTGCTGGATTTACAACTTATATTGAAAGAAAAGTTTTAGCATTTATGCAACGAAGACTTGGACCCACAAATGTTGGTCCTTATGGGTTATTACAAATAGCAGCGGATGGGATTAAACTATTCTGTAAAGAAGATTTTATTCCTGCAAATGCAAATAAACCAGTTTTTATGGTGGCACCTTTAATTACTGCTGCAACTGCATTTATAGCAATGAGTGCAGTTCCATTTTTCCCTGAATTTGAAATGTTTGGATATACAGTAAGACCAATTATTTCTGATATTAATGTGGGTGTTTTATTTGTAATGTCTGTGGGAGCTGTTGGACTTTATGGACCATTACTTGGAGGAATGAGTAGTGCAAATAAATGGGCATTACTTGGAGGTGCTAGAACTGCAATTCAGCTTTTATCTTATGAAGTGGTATCAGGACTTTCACTTTTAGCTCCACTTATGATGGTTGGAAGTTTATCTTTAATTGATATTAATAACTATCAAGCAGGTGGAATAACTGACTGGATAATTTGGTCACAACCTTTGGCTTTTGTGTTATTTACAATTGCTGGATTTGCTGAAACTAATAGAACTCCATTTGATTTACTTGAGCATGAAGCTGAACTGGTTGCTGGTTATGCAACTGAATATTCAGGTATGAGATGGGGTATGTTTTTTATTGGAGAATATGCGAACCTTTTTACAATTTCATTTTTAATTACACTTATATTTTTAGGTGGATTTAATGATTTATGGTTTATTCCAGGTGGATTTGCAATTGTATTAAAAGTTATGTTTTTGATTTTTATCTTTTTATGGACAAGAGCTTCTTGGCCTCATATTAGACCTGATCAATTAATGTGGTTATGTTGGAAAATATTAATGCCACTTGCAGTACTAAATATTTTAGTTACTGGTTTTGTGATGATGTTTTAGGAGTTAAAATGGAACTAAAAGATTTTAAAAATAGAAATATATCAGATAACTATATCACCGTTCAAGAAGATAATTATCCTGAAACTTCATGGGATATGTTAAAACAAGTATTTGCTCGTTCTATAAAAGGTGAACTTTTTGTTGGTATGAGAATCACTTTTGGAATAATGTATCGAGCATTATTTAAAGGTGAAATGGCAACAGTTCAATATCCAAAAGAAAAACTTCCAATTGGTCCAAGATATAGAGCTGTTCATAAACTTCTTAGACTTTTAGAATCTGGAGAAGAAAGATGTATTGGTTGTGGTCTTTGTGAAAAAATTTGTATTGCAAATTGTATTAGAATGGAAACTAGAATTGATGAAAATTCTAGAAAAGAAGTGCTGCAATATACAATAAATATGGGAAGATGTATTTTCTGTGGATATTGTGCTGAGGTTTGTCCAGAATTAGCAATCGTTCATGGGGGAAGATATGAAAACTCAAGTGAACAAAGAGCTCATTTTTCATTAAAAGAAGATATTTTAACTTCGAAAAATGGCTTAGGAGCGCAACTTGAATTTGAAGGATATGGTTCAGTATCACCAGATGCAGATAAAAAAATTAAAAAAACACCATTATCATACTAAGAGGAGTTTGAATGTTTGAAATTATAGCTTTTATAATATTTTCCGTGTTAACTATTAGTATGTTTAGTATTACAGTTTTAACAAATAATGCTTTATATGCATTAAGTTCACTAGCTGCTGGAATGATTTTTATCTCAGCATTTTTCTTTTTATTAAATGCAGATTTTTTAGGTGCAGTTCAAATCGTAGTTTATACAGGTGCAGTTATGGCTTTATACGCATTTGGAATGATGTTTTTTGACTCATTATCAGAAGTAAAAGAGAAAATAAAAAATCCAAGATTAGTATTTTTACTTTCAGGAATTATTGCTTTAATTGTAGTTATTGTATTAATTGCGCCAGTTATTGGACAAAATCTTGAAGCTGATTATCCAATACATCCTGAATATGGGAATACTGCTGATATTGGGATTATATTATTTACAAAATATTTAGTAGCTTTTGAATTAGCAGCCATCATGCTTTTAGTTGCAATGATTGGTGGAATTGTACTTGCAGGTAAAAAGATGAACGAATCATATTCGGAAATGAAAGAAGAAGAAATAGATGAAAAAATCAGACTTGAGAATGCATCTCAAAAGGAGATTAAATGACTCTTAATGCGTATTTAATACTTTCAACAATTCTATTTTGTATTGGTTTAATAGGAGTAATGAGAAGAAAAAATGTATTAATGTTATTTTTCTCAACAGAAATTATGCTAAATGCGGTAAATGTAGGATTTGCAGCTATTTCAAAATTTCATGGAGATTTAACAGGACAAATGTTTGCATTTTTTATCATTGCCGTTGCTGCTAGTGAAGTTGCTGTTGGTCTTGGATTACTTATCTTATGGTACAAAAGAACAGGTTCTATGAATTTAGATGATATTGCAAGAATGAAAGGGTAAGCATGGAAAAATATATATATATTGCACTTTTTACCCCACTTGTAGGTTCTTTAATAGCAGCATTATTTTCAATGCAAAAAAAGACTTTATTTACTGGATTATTTACATCTTTTATGTTAGCTGTATCAATGTATGCATCTTTAACTCTTTTGTATTTTGTTTATACAACAGATACTACTTTAATTATAAATCTATTTGATTGGATAGTAATAGGAAATCTAGATATTCCTTTTGGATTTGTGGTTGATCAAGTAAGTGTTGTAATGATGAGTGTAGTAACAGTTGTATCAACAATGGTTCATATTCATTCTATTGGTTATATGGAACATGATAAGGGTTTTAATAGATATTTTTCATATCTTTCAGCTTTTGTATTTTCAATGTTAGTTCTTGTAATGAGTGATAACTTTGCTGTTTTATTCATAGGATGGGAAGGTGTTGGAGTTTGTTCTTGGTTATTGATTGGTTTTTGGTATCACAAAGAATCAGCATCATGGGCTGCTAATGAAGCTTTTATTATGAATAGAGTTGGAGATTTAGGTTTACTTCTTGGAATGTTTTTAATTTATTGGAATATTGGAAGTTTACAATATGATATTGTATTTGCTCAAATTTCTACTTTGGAAAATAGCACTTTAGTATGGATAGCTGGATTGTTATTTTTAGGAGCCATGGGAAAATCAGCACAATTTCCACTTCATACATGGTTAGCAGATGCGATGGAGGGACCAACTCCTGTTTCTGCTTTAATTCATGCCGCAACAATGGTAACAGCTGGAGTTTATTTAGTTGTAAGAGCAAATGAACTTTATACTCTTGTTCCTGAAGTTGGATACACAATAGCAGCTCTTGGCGCTTTTGTGGCAATTTTTGCAGCTTCAATGGCTTTAGTAAATAATGATATGAAAAGAATTATTGCTTATTCAACACTATCACAACTTGGATATATGTTTGTAGCAGCTGGACTTGGAGCTTATTGGGTAGCACTTTTTCACTTAGCTGCTCATGCATTTTTTAAATCAGTATTATTTTTGGGTGCTGGAAATGTGATGCATGCTATGGATGATGAATTAGACATTAGAAAAATGGGTGGTCTTCATAATAAAATGAAAGGAACTTCAATTATTATGATTATCGCTTCTTTAGCACTTGCCGGAATTTTTCCACTTGCTGGATTCTTTTCAAAAGATAAAATTCTTGAAGTTGCATTTAATGCTGATGCTATTATTTTATGGACAATATTATGGATAACAGCTGGTTTAACAGCATTTTATTCATTTAGACTTGTAATGAAAATTTTCTTTGGAACTCAAAATTATTCAAATGAAGAATTTCATCCACATGAAGCTAAAAACTTTGTAATTGCAGCAATGATTCCACTTGCTATATTAGCAGTAATTGCGGGTTGGTTTGAACATTCATTTATTGAGTTTGTTACAAGAGTCCTTCCAACTTGGGAAGCTACTAATATTAAACATTCAACAACTTGGATATTGATTTTACTTACAAGTGCTGTGGCAATTGGTGGAATTTTACTTGCAGTGTTTAAATATAAAAAAGGTGGATTTAGTAAATCTTGGGAAGATACAGCAATTTATAAATTGTTAATTAACCAATATTTTATTCCAAAAATTTATGAAAATGTTATTTCAAAACCATATTATGCGATTTGTGTTTGGGCATGGAGAACAATTGAAATAAAATTAATTGATACAACAGTTGATAGTTTAGCTCACCTTATTAATAAATTAGGTGTAAAAGCAAGACCTATTCAAACTGGAAATTTATCATCATCGTTAAGACTTATGGCGGTTGGATTAATCCTAGGATTAGTTTTTGCCTTAGTTTTATCAGTACTTTAAGGGGTTATGTAAATGGAACATATTTTATCAATGTTGATATTTTTTCCAGCAGCAGCAGCGATTGTTGGATTTTTAATAGATAAAGATTCTATGAGACAATACGGAGTTGTTGTAACTGTAGTTGAATTTATTTTATCATTATTACTTTGGTACTATTTTGACCCAAGTGTTGCTGGTATGCAGTTTGTTCAAAGTCTTCCACTTATTAGTACTTATGGAATTAATTATTTAGTTGGTGTTGATGGTATAAGTCTATTTTTAATAATTATGATTGCATTTATGACAATGATTGCAGTTATAGGTTTAACAGAAAAAAAAGGTGTAAAAAACTTAATTATTACAATGTTGTTTTTAGAAATGACAATGGTAGGAGTTTTTGTTTCTTTAGATTTAATTTTATTTTATGTATTTTGGGAATTTACACTTATTCCAATGTTTTATATTATTGGATTTTGGGGTGCAGAAAAAAGATTTTACGCAGCAATTAAATACTTTTTATATACATTCACAGGTTCATTAATAATGCTTGTTGGGATTTTGTATTTTGGATATATTTTTCATGAAGCAACAGGAGTTTGGAGTTTTAGTTTCCTTGATTGGAATAGTTTAATTCTTCCTTTTGACTTACAACTTTGGTTATTTATCGCATTTTTTATGGCATTTGCAGTAAAAGTTCCAATGTTCCCATTTCATACATGGTTACCATTAGCACATGGACAAGCACCAACAATTGGTTCTATTATTTTAGCAGCAGTGTTACTAAAAATGGAAACTTATGGATTTATTCGTTTCTCTCTTCCTTTATTCCCAGATGCTAGTGTATATTTTGCTGGATTTATGGCAACTTTAGGATTAATAGCGATTATTTATACGGCAATGATTGCTTATGCACAAGAAGATATGAAACAAATGATTGCTTATTCATCAATTTCTCACATGGGAGTTATTACTCTTGGAGTATTTGCTTTAAATGTTGAGGGAGTTTCAGGTGCTGTTTATTTGATGATAGGTCATGGAATTGTTTCAGGAGCGCTTTTTATGTGTGTTGGTGTGTTATATGATAGAAGAAAAACCAAAATGATAAAAGAGTTTGGAGGATTAGCCCATAATATGCCAATGTTTGCCCTAGTTTATGGAATAGTTTTAATGGCTTCAATTGGATTACCTTTAACTATTGGATTTATTGGTGAATTTTTATCACTCTTAGGATTCTTTAAATTCTCACCAATACTTGCATTTATTGGATCTTTAACGATTGTTTTAAGTGCTGTTTATATGTTAGCAATGTACAAAAGAACTTTCTTTGGAAACCTTGTAAAAGAAGAAAATAAAAGTATGAAAGATATTTTAGGAAGAGAATTAATAGCGCTTGGGTCTTTAGTTATTTTGATTATAGCACTTGGGATATATCCAAAAGTAGTATTAGATCCTTTAAATACAACAGTAACTCAACTTACAAAAGTAATGGAAATAAAAGCAGTTAATAATGATTCAAAAGAAAAATTAAGAGCTTTAAACTCTATTGGGGAGATTAAATAATGATTGAGCCTATAAATATAAGTTTAGATAGTTTAAATTTAGGAACAATAGCACCAATATCAATCGCGATAATTGGGGCTTTAGGAATTTTATTAACAGATATATTTAATAAAAATAAACATAAATCACTTTATGTAATTTTGGTTGTTTTATTTTTAATTTTTGATTTGTTTACTCTTTTGTCTTTTAATGGAGAACCAAGAGGTTTATTTGATTTAATGTTAGTTGATGGAATAGCTATTTTATCTCAATGTATAATCATTGGAGGTTCAATATTATTTATTTTATTGGGATTATCAAAACTAAGACTTCAAGAATTTAGATATGCTGAATATTTTGCACTTTATTTATTTGCAGTTGCTGGATTTCAATTTATGGTTAGTTCAGATTCATTGATTTTAATTTTTGTAGGGCTTGAAACATCTTCACTTGCTTTATATACATTAATAGCAATGCATAATAGAATGGTATCAATAGAAGCTGCTGTCAAATATTTTACAATGGGTGCCTTAGCAGCTGCATTTTTTGTATTTGGTTCAATGATATTTTATGCAATTACAGGAACAGTTGAATTAGCTCAAATGGCTCAAGTTTTAACTCAAGATGGTTTTTTATCAATGGAAAATTACTCTAATTATATTTTAGTATTAGTTGGTTTTGCGTTTATGTTTGCGGCTATTGGATTTAAATTATCATTATTCCCATATCATGTTTGGGTTCCTGATGTTTATCAAGGATCAACTTCTGCATTAGCTGGATTTATTTCTGTTGTACCAAAGATTGCTGGTTTTGTAGTAGCTTTGAGATTTTTTGAAATATTTATTCATGCTAATGATATTATCATTCAAACTATACTTTATGTAACAGTAATTTTAACAATGACTATTCCAAATTTAATTGCATTACAACAAAAAGATATTAAAAGAATGCTTGCTTACTCTTCAATTTCAAATACAGGTATGGCGATGGCAGCAATTGCAATTGGAACACAACAAGCAACAAATGCTTTATTTTTATATTGGATTTTATTTACAATTACAAATTTTGGTGCTTTTGGTATGTTATGGCTTAATAGAGGAAAAGAGTTTAAAGATTATGAATCTCCATATACTTTTGTTAAATTCTCAGGACTTGCTCAAATATCGCCATTTAGTGCTTCAATTTTAGCTTTATTCTTATTTGCATTATCAGGTCTTCCTCCTTTTGCATTATTTTGGGGGAAAATGTATTTAATATCAAGTGCTGTTAATTCAGGACATATTGCTTTAGCTATTATAATGGTATTAAATTCTGTAATTGCTGCTTATTATTATTTAAGACCAATTTCTTATATGTTTTTAAGAGATGTTGAACAAGGTGCGAATACTGAGTTTATGCAAAATGCAACAACTCCAACAAAATCAATCGTTGGTTTTGCAGTTTTTTTAACAATAATTGCAGTTTTATTAATAGATCCACTTTTAAATATAATTTCAACATTAGTCTCAAACTCAGGATTTTAATTAATAAGAATTCTAATCATTAATGAAAAATGGTTAGAATTTCTTATAATAAAATCAATATAACCAAACAATAAACCATAACTTGTTACAATCCCCAAAGAAAAAAGTCAAGGATAAGAAATTGAAAACTATAAGTGTAGCTCATTCACCAGATGCTGATGATATTTTTATGTATTACGCCATTAAATTTGGTTGGGTTACTCCAAAAGATGCAAAGTTTGAAAATATCGCAGATGACATAGAAAGTTTAAATCAAGCAACGCTAAAGGGTGAATATGACATTTGTGCAATTTCTTTTGCTTTGTATCCTTTTGTAAAAGATGATTATGCCTTATTAAAAACAGCCGTTTCTTTTGGTGAGGGTTATGGACCTAAACTTATAAAGAAAAAAGGAACTACTTTAAAAAAGAATTTTAAAGTTGCTCTTAGTGGAGAATTTACAACTAATGCACTTATCTTTAAAATCGCATATCCAAATGCAAGAATTACTTATTTAAATTTTTTAGAAATTGAAGAAGCTGTTTTAAATGGAACTGTAGATGCTGGTGTTTTAATTCATGAATCAATTTTGAATTATAACGAGCAGTTAGAAGTTGAACGAGAAATTTGGGATATTTGGGTTGAATTAAGTGGTGGAGATTTACCATTACCACTTGGTGGAATGTGTTTAAGACGATCACTTCCTCTAAGTGATGCTATAAATTATGAAAATACTTTAATAAAAGCAGTTGAAGTTGCAAATAAAAACAGAAAAGTCTTAGCTCCTATGTTAATTGAAAAAGGATTAATTAGAGTAAATGCTGAAACTTTAGATAAATATTTAGATTTATATGCAAATGATAACTCAGTAAAAATGAGCGAGTTACAATATAAAGCTTTGGATAAATTGTATGAACTTGGATATAAAAATGGTTTTTATGAAAATCTTGTAAAATCGCAAGATTTTTTAATCCCAAGTGAATATGAAGAGTTAAGAGCCAAATAATAGATGTCAAATAGTATAAAAACAATAGATTTTAAAAAATATTCTTCAATAAAAATAGGTCCTGTTTTAGATGTTTTAGAAATAAATGAAATAGGCGATTATAGTGATTATCAAATTATAGGTCGTGCTAATAATCTTCTAATATCTCCAAATACAAATAAAAAGTTTGCAGTTTTAGGTGAAAACTTTGATTATATAAAACAAGAGGGAAATCAACTTTTTGTTGGCTGTGCCACAACTTCTGGTAAACTTCTTACCTATACTAGAAATAATGATATTGCAAATTTGGAATTTTTAGCAAAACTACCTGGAAATTTAGGTGGTTTGGTTAAAATGAATGCTGGACTTAAATCTTGGGAAATGTTTAATTATATAAATAGTATAAAAACAAAAGATGGATATATAAAAAAAGAAGATGTTGATTTTTCATATAGACATACTAAAATAGATACCATAGTTTATGAAGTAGTTTTTAATATTGAGTTTGGTTTTTGTAAAGAAAAACTAAAAGAGTTTAATAAAATGAGAGACAATCAACCTCATGTGCCAAGTGCTGGAAGCTGTTTTAAAAACCCAAAAGGTGATTTTGCAGGAAGATTAATTGAAGCGATTAATTTAAAAGGTCTGAGGCAAGGGGACATGAGTTTCTCAGAACAACATGCAAATTTTTTAGTAAATAATGGTGCTGGAACTTTCGAAGATGCGATATATTTGATTGATTTGGCGAAGAAAAAGATAAAAGAAGAGTTTAGTATAGATATAGAAGAAGAGATTATAATTTACAAGTAAAATTAATTTATTTATGTTAGAATGCAAACTTTAAAAATAATGTAAGGTTTTTTAGTGAAGAATTTAGTAATAGTGGAGTCCCCAGCAAAAGCGAAAACAATATCGAAATTTTTAGGTAGTGATTATACAGTAATGGCCTCAATGGGTCATGTAAGAGACTTACCAAAATCTCAATTAGGGTTTGATCCAGATGATAACTTTAAACCAAAATATTTAGTTTCAACAGATAAGAAAAAAGTAATAAGCGATTTAAGAAAACATATAGACAAAGATACAACCATCTACCTAGCGGCCGATGAGGATAGGGAAGGTGAGGCCATAGCTTGGCATTTAATTCCTGCACTTAAAATCGAAAAAAATCCTATAAAAAGAATTGTATTTCATGAAATTACAAAAGATGCAATTTTAGCAGCTTTAGCAAATCCAAGAGATGTTGACCAAAATTTAGTTGATGCTCAACAAGCAAGAAGAATTTTAGATAGAGCCGTTGGATATGAACTTTCACCACTTTTATGGAAAAAAGTAAGATATGGTTTAAGCGCAGGTCGAGTTCAATCAGTTGCTGTTAGAATTATCGTTGATAGAGAAAATGAAATAAGAGCTTTTATTCCAGAAGAATATTGGAGAGTAAAAGCAGATTTTATAAATCCAGAATTAAAAGCTGAATTAGCAAAAATAAATGGAAAAACTTCAAAAGTAAATAATGAACAAGAAGCTTTAAAAATTGAAGATTCTTTAAATCAAGGTATTTATAAATTAACTGATATTGAAGAAAAAGATAGCACAAGAAATCCAGCAGCTCCATTTACAACTTCAACATTACAACAAGAAGCAAGTAGAAAACTTGGACTTTCAGTAAAACAAACAATGATTGTTGCCCAACAACTTTATGAGGGGAATGTAGGGAATATTCCAGGACACACAGGCGGTTTAATCACTTATATGAGAACTGACTCATTAAATCTTTCTGTGGTTGCTACAACAGCTGCAAAAGCCGTAATTGATGAAGAGTATGGAAAAGAGTATTCATTATCAAAACCTAGAATTTACAAATCAAAAGCAAAAGGCGCTCAAGAAGCCCACGAAGCAATTAGACCTGTAAATTTAGCTTTAAGACCAAGTATGATTAAGTCATATGTGGAAAATATTCAATACAAACTTTATAGTTTAATTTGGAAAAGAACACTTGCAACTCAAATGGCACAAGCAAAAATTGCAAATACTACTTATAAAATTGAAGCAGGGAAAAATAAAGAGTATGAATTTCAAGTAAAAGGTCAAAGAATTATTTTTGCAGGATTTATGAAAGCCTATACAGAGGGAAGTGATAATCCAGAATCTGCACTTGATAGTACTGAAAAAATCTTACCAAATATTGAAGTAGGAACAATTTTAGAGTTAGAAAATCTTGAATGTGAACAAAACTTTACAAAACCACCAGCAAGATATACAGAAGCTTCATTGGTTAAAAAACTTGAAAGTGAGGGAATAGGAAGACCTTCAACTTATGCTCCAACAATCTCAACTATTCAAGCAAGAGAATATGTGAGTAAAACAGAAGATAAAAAACTAATTCCAACTCCAACGGGTGAAGTTGTAAATAGTTTTTTAGTTGATCATTTTTCTTATATTATTGATTTAGGTTTTACTGCAAAAATTGAAGAAGAGTTTGATGAAATTGCTGAGGGTAAAATTACTTGGGAACAAGTAATGAGAGATTTTTATGGTAATTTCAAAAAAATTATTGATGAAAAAGAGACAAGTGTAAATAAAGAAGATTATTTACAAGTACGAGAAATAGGAACTGATCCAAAATCTGGAAAACCTGTTAGTGCTAGAGTTGGAAGATTTGGACCATTTATTCAAATTGGGACAAAAGATGATGAAGAAAAACCAAAATTTGTAGCAATTCCTGATCATTTGAATATGGATTCAATCACATTTGAAGAAGCAATGTTTTTATTTACACTTCCAAGAGTTGTGGGAGTTGATGCAAACGGAGAAGAGATAAAAGCAAATATTGGAAGATTTGGTCCATATTTACAAGTAAAAACTAAATATTATTCGTTAAAAACTGATGATCCTTATACCGTTGAATTACCAAGAGCATTAGAAATAATTAAAGATTTAGATGAAGCAAAAGAAAAATCTACAATAAAATCATTTGATAAAGAAAAAATCCAAGTTTTAATAGGTCAATATGGACCTTATATAAAACAAGGTAGAAAAAACTACAAAATTCCAAAAGGAATAGAAGCAAATGATTTAACTCTTGAACAATGTTTAGAAATAATTGAAAAAGATGCGAAATCTCCTAGATCATCAAAATCTACAAGTGCAAAAAAAGCACCAGCTAAAAAAGCAGCTCCAAAGAAAACAACAGCTAAAAAAACTACAACAAAAAAGAGTGCTGATAAATAATTATGAAAATCGGCATTTTATCGGATAGTCACCTAAAAAGTGACTATACAAAAGAAGTTATTGATTTTTTAAAAGAGATAGAGAGTGATTATTTGGTTCATGCGGGTGATTTATGTTTGGAAAAGAATCTTCAACTATTAGAAGAATCTGGTTTAAAATATATGGCAGTTTTTGGAAATAATGATAGGCATTTATTGTCTTTAGCTTCAAATTATAACATTAAACAAGAGCCTTATTATTTTAAAATAAAAGATACAACTTTTAAACTAATGCATTTGCCATATTACTTAAATCCTGATAGTGATGTAGTGATTTTTGGGCATACTCATATCTTTGAGTGTGACTATAAAAACAAAACACTTTTTATAAATCCTGGAGAAGTATGTGCTAGAGAAAAGCCTTTGATTGAATGTGTACAACTAGAGATTAAAGAAAATGAGTATATAATCTCCCGTTATTTTAAAAAAATTAATGAAATAAATTTTACAAAAGAAGAGAAAAAGTATGAACGATAATAATGAAGAAATATTTTTATGTGCTATTTGCAATGTTGAAAGTGGTACATGTAATGAAGATTGCAAATTCTGTACACAAAGTGTAAGATACAAAGCTGATATTCAAAGATATACACTAAAAAGTATAGAGCAAATTATCAAAGAGGCCAAAATTGCTAGAGCAAATGGAGCTGTTGGATTTTGTTTAGTAACAGCTGGACTTGGATTAACTGAGAAAAAAACAAAATTTATAGCCCAAGCTGCAAGAGCTATAAAAGCTGAAAATATTGGTCTTAGATTAATTGCCTGTAATGGAACGGCGTCTGTTGAGCAATTAAAAGAGTTAAAAGCAGCAGGTGTTGATAATTATAACCACAACTTAGAAACATCAAGAGATTTTTACCCAACAATTTGTACAACGCACTCATGGGATGAAAGATACCAAACATGTTTAAATGTTAAAGAAGCAGGTTTAAAACTTGTTTGTGGTGGTATTTTTGGAATGGGAGAAACTCAAGAAGATAGAATTTCAATGATTGAAGCTATTAATTCATTGGATCCTATGAATGTTCCTTTAAACTTTTTCCATCCAAATGAAGCTTTACCAATTGTTGAAAATACAATTACTAGAGAAGAAGCTTTTGATTTAATCACACTTGCTAGAAAGATGATTCCAAATGCACATAAAATTATGGTTGCAGGAGGAAGAGAATTAATGTTTGGGGAAGAGCAATATGAAATTTTTAAAAGAGGTGCTAATGCTTTTGTTATTGGAGATTATTTAACAACTAGTGGAAAAACTCCAAAAGATGATGTTGAAGCACTTGAATCATTTGGTTATAAAATAGCTAAAAATTTTCATATAATGCCTGACGAGAAATAGGAATTATTTAATTAAAAAAGAGGTAGATTATTATCTACTCTTTTTTAATTCTTTTTAGTAATAGTAATTATGTCATCTTTATAGTCTACTTCAAATTTTGACGGTTTATCAATTAATTCAATAGCAATTCTATAATATCCTTCTTTTTTATGATTTCCTACAGCAATCTTTTTAAAACTTTGTGATTCTAAAGAGTCTTTTTTTGTGTTAAATTCAACTAAACCTTTGTAATCAATAATAATTTTATTTTCTTTATCAATAGAAAACTTTTTTGAAACTTTATGCTCAGAATGTATTATAAATTTATTATCGTTATATTCAACTTTTAAATATGGCAAGATAGTTTTAGTTAATAAAGATTCATCATCAGCTACATCACTTCTTGGTTTTACATAAACAACCTGCGTTGGTTCAGTTGTTTTTTGAACTTCTTTTTTAACTAATTCTTTAGCTTTTTGTTCAGTTTGTTTTTGAGTTTTTTGAATTAGAGTATCAACTTCTTTTTTTGAGTAAGTTTTTGGCTCAACTGCTGGCATAGCTTTATTTATATTTTCTTCAACTTTAGTTTTATTTTGACCTGTAACATTTGACATTTTTTCTTGCATTTCTTTAATATATGGAGTTTCTTCCATAGATTTCCTTACTGAATTCTCATCCATTTGTACAATTTTCCCAACTTCATCTTCAAAGGAATCTGTTGGTTCAAATGGATTTTCTCTTGCATTTAGGTTTAAGGCTAAAATAACAGTTAGTATAAATAAAAATAAAGTTTTCATTCTTCTGGCTCCAAGTTTTTTAATTCAAAATACTCTTTTTGTAAGTAAGCATTTTCTTTTTGCAATCGTAAAATCTCTTCTTCGAGATACTCTTTTTTATTTTTCAAAGAATTATAAACTTGTAAAGAGTTATCTCCAAAAAGAACATTTGTTGCGTGATATGAAAGATAAATAGTAAGTGCTAAAGAAAATAGAGCAATTAATATAAACTTATTATAAACACGCATTTTTTGCTTCATCAATCATTATTATTTTTTAAAAGGTTCTTTCCCTAAATATTCACTATAACCGATTTCAGCGCCAATTTCAATAAGTCTATTGTATTTAGCAATTCTATCACTTCTGGCAGTACTTCCAGTTTTAATTTGACCACAATTTAAAGCAACAGCAAAATCTGCAATAAATGCATCTTCACTTTCTCCTGATCTGTGTGACATTACACAATTGTAGTTATTTCTTTGTGCAAGTCTGATTGTTTGCATCGTTTCACTTACAGTTCCAATTTGATTTGGTTTAATTAAAATAGAATTTGCAATTCCTTTTTTAATTCCCTCACTTAAAATTGAAGCATTAGTTACAAATAAATCATCTCCAACTAATTGAACTTTATGTCCTAAAACATCAGTTAGAATTTTCCATCCGTCCCAGTCATCTTCACTTAATCCATCTTCAATAGAAACAATTGGATATTTTGCACATAAATTAGCATAATAATCCACAAGTTGCGCAGAAGTTAGTTCTTTATTTTCAGATTTAAGAACATATAAACCTTTTTCATTAATTAACTCAGATGCCGCAACATCAAGTGCGATAGCAATTTGTTCACCAGCTTTATATCCTGCTTTTTCAATAGCAGTCATAATTACAGTGATTGGTTCTTCGTTTGATTTTAAATTTGGAGCAAATCCACCTTCATCACCAACTGCAGTACTTTCACCCATAGAATCAATAACTTTTTTTAAGTGTTGATAAATTTCTGCAACAGCTCTTAATCCTTCATTGAAGTTTTCAAAGCCAACAGGTAAAATCATATATTCTTGGAAGTCTACAGAGTTATTTGCATGTTCTCCACCATTTATGATATTAAACATAGGAACAGGCATAGTCATAGCATTTGCTCCACCTAAATATCTATATAATGGGATTTTTAAAGATTCAGCTGCTGCTCGTGCAGTTGCCATAGAAACACCTAAAACAGCATTTGCACCAAGATTTGAGTAGTTATTTGTTCCATCAATATCTTTCATAGTTGCATCAATTTCTGCTTGATTAAAAGGGCTTAATCCGATTAATTCGTTAGCAATTGTAGTATTTACATTTTCAACAGCTTTTAAAACACCTTTTCCTAAAAATCTATTATCACCATCTCTTAATTCTAAAACTTCTCTTTTACCTGTACTAGCACCACTTGGTACTATTGCGCTACCTTTTGTACCATCACTTAATATAACTGTTGCTTTTACAGTTGGATTTCCTCTTGAATCTAATACTTCATTAGCGTATACATTATCGATAAATACCACTTAGGTCTCCTATATTCATATATTTTATAGATTATAGCTAAAATAAATTTGTTGTTTGCTTTTGTAGTTTTTTTGAGTATTTAAAGTGCAGGGATTTTAACCAAAGGAAAAAATTCCTATTTGGTTAAAGTATTTTTTATTCGTCTATTTCAGATGCATCATCAAGATCATCAGAGCTTCCAGTGATTAAAGCATCATTAATTCCCATAGAATCAAGGATTTTTTTCTCTATTTCTTTTGCAATTTCTGGGTTTTCTCTTAGGAATACTTTTGAATTTTCTCTTCCTTGTCCAATTTTTGAATCACCATATGAGAACCAAGCACCAGCTTTATCAACAATGTCAAGTTTAACACCATAATCAACTAATTCTCCAGTTTTTGAAATTCCCTCTCCAAACATAATGTCAAATTCTGCTAATTTAAATGGAGCTGCAACTTTATTTTTTACAACTTTAACTTTTACTCTATTTCCGATTGAATTTTCACCTTGTTTAAGTGTAGCAATTCTTCTAATATCAAGTCTTACTGATGAGTAAAATTTAAGTGCATTTCCACCTGTTGTAGTTTCAGGACTTCCATAACCTGTCATTCCAATTTTCATTCTTATTTGGTTAATAAAAATAACTGTACAGTTCATTTTGTTTAATAAACCAGTGATTTTTCTTAATGCTTTTGACATAAGTCTAGCTTGAACACCAACTTGTTGGTCATCCATATCTCCATCAATCTCAACTTTTGGAGTTAAAGCAGCAACTGAGTCAATTACAACTAAATCAACAGCACCACTTCTAATAACTGTTTCTAAAATCTCTAAAGCTTGTTCCCCAAAATCAGGTTGTGAAACAAGTAAATTATCAGTATCAACACCCAAGTTTTTTGCATATCCAACATCTAAAGCATGTTCCGCATCAATAAATGCACAAACTCCACCAGCTTTTTGACACTCTGCAATGGCATGTAATGTAAGTGTTGTTTTTCCAGAACTTTCAGGTCCATAAATCTCAACAACTCTTCCTTTTGGAAGACCACCAACACCTAGTGCTAAGTCAAGCCCTAAAGAACCTGTACTAATAGTTTCCATAGGAACTACAACTTTGTCACCTAATCTAATAAGTGTTCCTTTACCAAATGTTTTATCTATTTGTTTAATTGCCAAGTCTAATGATTTTCTTTGATTGTCATCCATGTTATTTCCTATGTTTGTTTCTTCTTATTTTATGTTGGAATTTTAGCAGGTTTTTTACAAGCTAAAGAATTCTATTACAATTTGTAATATTTTTTATTTTAATTATTTTCTTTTTCTATTTTTTCTATACTTTCAATAGTTTTAATATGCGAATTTACTCTTTTTTTCATAGTATATGATTTTACATGTTTAGCAAGAATTTTTGTATATTTTTTGTAATTTCTAGAATCTTTTTCAAGGATAATTAATTTTTTTTGTATTTTTATAATATCTTCTGGGATTGAGTTGTTTATCATTAGTATAACCTAAATATAATTTAGGTATATTCTATTAAAAATTTACTTAAAGCTAAAAAATGATAAATATATTAGAACTAATTGGTCGAACTAAAGAGCTTTTTTCAGAAGATATAAATAATAGAAATGAAGAACTATATAAAAGAGTTTCTGATTCAACCTTTTTAGTTCTAGGTGGAGCAGGAAGTATTGGACAAGCTGTTACAAAAGAAATTTTTAAAAGAAATCCTAAAAAACTTCACATTGTTGATATTAGTGAAAATAATATGGTGGAATTAGTTCGAGATATTAGAAGTAGCTTTGGATATATTGATGGAGATTTCCAAACATTTGCTTTAGATATTGGTTCATTTGAATATGATGCTTTTATAAAATCTGATGGAAAATATGATTATGTTTTAAACTTATCAGCATTAAAGCATGTACGAAGTGAAAAAGATCCATTTACTCTTATGCGAATGATTGAAACAAATGTTTTTAATACAGATAAAACACTTCAACAATCAATTGATAAAGGAGTAAAAAAATATTTTTGTGTAAGTACAGATAAAGCTGCAAATCCTGTAAATATGATGGGCGCAAGTAAAAGAATTATGGAAATGTTTGTAATGAAAAAATCAAAAAAAATAAATGTTTCAATGGCAAGATTTGCAAATGTTGCCTTTTCTGATGGAAGTCTTCTTCATGGATTTGATCAACGAATCAAAAAAAATCAACCAATAGTTGCACCAAATGATATAAAAAGATATTTTGTAACACCACAAGAATCGGGTGAACTTTGCCTTATGTCTTGTATTTTTGGAGAAAATAGAGATATATTTTTCCCAAAACTTAGTGAGAATCTACATCTTATAACTTTTGCAAATATTGCAGTAAAATATCTTGAAGATTTAGGATATGAACCATACCTATGTAAAGATGAAGAAGAAGCAAGAAATTTCTTTTCACAACAACAAAATAATAATAATACCAAATTAAAAAAACAGTGGCCATGTTTGTTTACTTCAAGTGATACAACAGGTGAAAAAGATTTTGAAGAGTTTTTTACTGATTCTGAAGTTTTAGATATGAATAGATTTGAAAATCTAGGAATAATTAAAAATGAAGCAATTTATGATGAAACAAAATTAAATCATTTTGAAACAATAATAAAAAAATATAAGCAAGAATTATCATGGACAAAAGAAGATATCATAAAAGAATTTTTCACAATGATTCCTGATTTTGGACATAAAGAAACAGGTAAATATCTTGATGGAAAGATGTGAGAATCGTAAAAAAAGAGTGAATATTTTCACTCTTTTAGATTCGGAACCAGAAATTATATGCGTAAGCATAATTGGAGGCTGTTTATGCAAAACATAACAGATTTTATAAAACAAACATTTAAAACAAATGAGTTTATTCCTTTACATGAACCTCGATTTGTAGGAAATGAAAAGAAATATTTAAATGATTGTATAGATTCTACATTTGTATCAAGTGTAGGAAAATATGTAGATACCTTTGAAAAAGAGTTTGCTAAAAAAGTAGGAAGTAAATATGCGATAGCTACTGTAAATGGAACAGCTGCACTTCATATCTCACTTATTTTAGCAGATGTTCAAAAAGATGATGAAGTTATAACTCAAGCTCTTACATTTATAGCAACATGTAATGCAATTTCTTATATTGGAGCGAAGCCTATTTTTGTTGATGTTGATTTAGACACAATGGGAATGAGTCCTAAATCATTAAAAGAGTTTTTAGAATCAAATTGTGAACTTGTAAATAAGCAATGTATAAATAAAACTACAAAAAAGATAATAAAAGCATGTGTTCCAATGCATACTTTTGGACATCCATGTAGAATTGATGAAATAAAAGAGATATGCGATACTTGGAATATAATTTTAGTAGAAGATGCAGCAGAATCTCTTGGAAGTTACTATAAAGAAAAACACACAGGTACTTTTGGGAAAATTGCAGCTTTTTCTTTTAATGGAAATAAAATCATAACTTCAGGTGGTGGTGGAGTAATTGTAACAGATGATGAAGTCTTAGCCAAAAGAGCAAAACATATAACAACAACAGCAAAAATTCCTCATCCGTACGAATATGTACATGATGAAATAGCTTATAATTATAGACTTCCAAATCTAAATGCAGCATTACTTGTAGCACAATTAGAACAACTAAATGGATTTTTAGAATCTAAAAGAGAACTAGCTTTAAAATATAAAGAATTTTTTGCAAAAGAAGATATCATTTTTATAGAAGAGCCAAAAGACTCAAAAGCAAACTATTGGCTTCAAGCTATTTTATTAAAAGATAAGAATCAAAGAGATGAATTTTTAGAATTTACAAATAAAAATGGCGTTATGACAAGACCTATTTGGCGTCTAATGAATGAATTAGAAATGTTCAAAGATTGTCAAAAGGATGATTTAAAGAACTCTAAATATCTTGAAGAAAGAGTTGTAAATATTCCAAGCTCGGTAATATTATAATGAAAGAGAAAATAGTTTTATTAGGTGGTGGGGGACATTGTCATAGTGTAATTGATGTACTTGAGCAAGAAGACAAATATCAAATTATTGGAATTATAGATAAAAAAGAGTTAATCGGAAGTGATATTTTAGGGTATAAAATCATTGCTTGTGATGATGACTTAGAAGAGATATTTGAAACTTGTAAAAATGCAATAATTACAGTAGGACAAATAGAATCAAACCACATAAGAGTAAAATTATTTAATAAATTAAAAGAGATAGGATTTAATCTTCCTGCGATAATTTCACCACTTTCATATGTCTCAAAACACTCTTTCATAGAAGAAGGAACTGTAATTATGCATCATGTACTAGTAAATGCAAATGCAAAAATTGGAAAAAATTGTATAATTAATACAAAGGCACTAATTGAACATGATGTTATTATCGAAGATAATTGTCATATTTCAACTGCAAGTGTTATAAATGGTGGAGTTATTGTAAAAGCAAATACTTTTGTTGGAAGTAATACTACTTCAAAACAATATATAGAAATAAATGGATTTGTAAAAGCGGGGAGTTTAGTAAAATGAAAGATAAAATTAAAAAAGTTTTTATTATTGCAGAAGCAGGGGTAAATCATAACGGCTCAATCGAACTGGCAAAAAAGTTAATAGATGTAGCAGTGGAAGCACAAGTGGATGCCGTTAAGTTTCAAACTTTCAAAGCTTCTAATCTTGTAAGTAAAAATGCACAAAAAGCAGATTATCAAAAAAATAATATGAATGATGCAGATGATTCACAGTTTAATATGCTTAAAAAGCTAGAACTTGATCTTGAAACTCATAAAGAACTTATTTCATATTGTAATAGCAAAAATATTATGTTTCTATCAACTCCTTTTGATCATGATAGTATTGAGCTTTTAAATGATTTAGGACTTGAAATATTTAAAATCCCAAGTGGAGAAATAACAAATCTTCCATATTTAAGACATATAGGAAAACTAAATAAAAAAGTAATTCTTTCAACAGGAATGGCTGATATTGGTGAAATTGAAGATGCTTTAGATGTATTATATAAAGCTGGAACAAGAAAAGAAAATATTACAGTACTACATGCAAATACTATGTATCCAACTCCAATGGAAGATGTAAATTTAAGAGCAATGATAACTATAGGAAATACATTTGATGTGGCTTACGGATATAGTGACCACACTTTAGGAATAGAAGTACCAACAGCTGCAGTTGCAATGGGTGCATCTTGTATAGAAAAACATTTTACACTTGATTGTACTATGGAAGGACCTGATCATAAAGCAAGTTTAGAACCATATGAATTAAAAGCAATGGTTAAAGCAATTAGAAATATTGAATTAGCTCTTGGAAATAGTATTAAAAAACCATCAAAGAGTGAAATGCCAAACATATCAATTGCAAGAAAAAGTATAGTAGCAAAAACAGCTATAAAAAAAGGCGATACATTAAATGAAACAAATTTAGCTGTAAAAAGACCAGGAAATGGAATAAATCCAATGCGATGGGATGAAATAATTGGAACTGTGTCAAGTAAAGATTATAACAAAGATGAAATTATATGAAAAAAGTATGTGTAGTTACAGGAACAAGAGCTGAATATGGATTACTTTATTGGCTTATGAAAGAAATTGAAGCAGATAAAGAGCTTCAACTTCAACTTATAGTTACAGGTATGCATCTAAGCCCAGAATTTGGGCTCACTTATAAAGAAATAGAAAAAGAATTTAAAATAAATAAAAAAATAGAGATGCTTTTATCTTCTGATACTCCTGTGGGTATTTCAAAATCAATCGGTCTTGCACAAATTTCTTTTTCTGAAGCTTATGAAGAATTAAAACCAGATGTTTTAATAGTCCTTGGGGATAGATATGAAATATTTTCATGTGTTAGTGCTGCAATGATTGCACAAATTCCTATTGCACATTTGCATGGTGGTGAAACTACTGAAGGTGCATTTGATGAATCAATTCGTCATAGTATTACAAAAATGAGCCATTTGCATTTTACTGCTACAAATGAATACAAAAATAGAGTTATTCAATTAGGTGAACATCCTTCAAGAGTTTTTAATGTTGGTGGATTAGGGATTGAAAATATTAAAAAACTAAAACTTTTAACAAAAGAAGAATTTGAAAAGTCGATTGATTTTAAATTAAATAAAGAAAATATCTTAGTAACTTTTCATCCAGTAACTTTAGAAAGTTCAACTACACGCGAACAATTTCAAGAACTTTTAGATGTTATTGATGAACTAAAAGATACAAATATAATTTTCACAAAAGCAAATAGTGATACAGATGGAAGAGTTATAAATAAGATGATTGATGAGTATGTAAATAAAAATTCTTATAAAGCGATTGGGTTTACATCTCTTGGACAATTAAGATACTTAAGTGCATTACAATATGTAGATGCAATGGTAGGAAATAGCTCAAGTGGTTTGGCGGAAGCTCCTAGTTTTAAAATTGCTACAATAAATATTGGTGATAGACAAAAAGGGCGTATAAAAGCAGATAGTGTAATAGATTGTGAACCTGTAAAATTATCTATTTCAAAAGCATTTGAAAAACTTTATACACAAGAATTCCAAGATATACTTCAAACAACAAGAAATCCTTATGGTGAGGGTTGTGCTAGTAAAAAAATTATTGAAGAGATAAAAAAAATAGATTTAGATAATATTTTAAAAAAGAGTTTTTATAATTTAAAGGTAAATTTATGAAAAATATAGAAAATATAAAATTAAAGCCAAGCGCAACCATAAAAGAAGCTCTAATTTTAATAGATAAAGGTTCAATGCAGATAGCTTTAATTGTAGATGAAAATAACAAACTTTTAGGGACATTAACCGATGGTGATATAAGAAGAGGATTGATAAAAGGTCTTGGATTAAATAGTTCTATAGAGACAATTATATTTAAATCACCTACTATTGCAAAGATAAGTGATACAAAAGAAGAGATTCTTCAATTAGCACTTATTAAAAAATTACACCAAATACCTGTGGTGGATGATGATGGTAAAGTTATAGGAATTCAGCAAATAGATGAACTATTAAAACCAAAAATTAAAACTAATAAAGTAGTTTTAATGGTAGGAGGATTAGGCACAAGATTACGACCACTTACTGAAAACACCCCTAAACCTATGCTTAAAGTTGGAAATAAACCAATACTTCAAACTATTGTTGAAAAGTTTGCACAGTATGGATACACAAATATAATAATGTGTGTGAATTACAAATCCGATATTATACAAGATTATTTTGGTGATGGAAAGCAGTTTGGAGTAGATATAGAATATATATTTGAAGAACAACGAATGGGGACAGCAGGAGCACTGAGCCTTTTGCCAAAGAAACCAAATGAGCCTTTTTTTGTAATGAATGGAGATTTACTTACAAATGTAAATTTTGAACATTTACATGATTATCATCTAGAAAATAGTTCGATTGCAACTATGTGTGTAAGAGAATATGATTTTCAAGTGCCTTATGGTGTTGTAAAAGTTGATGATAATAAAATACTTTCAATAGAAGAAAAACCCATACATAAATTTTTTATTAGTGCAGGCATATATATGCTTTCTTCTGAATCTTTAGACTATATTCCTCAAAATGAATTCTATGATATGCCAACACTTTTTGAAAAATTAATAAATGAAAGTAAAAATACAATATCTTTCCCTTTGCGAGAGTATTGGTTAGATATTGGAAGAATTGAAGAGTATAAAAAAGCTAATGAAGAGTATGGAGAAGTTTTTTAATGTATAAAAATAAAACTTTTTTAGCAATAATACCAGCTAGAGGTGGAAGTAAACGCTTACCTCGAAAAAATATTCTTGATTTATGTGGGAAACCTTTAATTGTTCATACTATTGAAGCAGGTTTAAAAAGTAAGTATTTGGATAATATTATTGTATCAAGTGATGATTCTGAAATTTTAGAAATTTCAAAAAAATATAAAGTAGGTACTATTATTAGACCAAATGAGTTATCAAGTGATACAGCTACAACATTTGATACAATTAAACATACTATTGAAAATATAAAAAAAAAGTATGATTATATAATTTTACTTCAACCTACAAGCCCTCTTAGAACTGAAAAACATATAGATGAAGCAATAGAGCTTTTAGAAGAAAAAAATGCAGATGCAGTGATAAGTGTATGTGAAACTGAACACTCTCCTTTATGGTGTAATACTTTGAACAATGATTTATCAATGGAAAATTTTTTAAGAGAAGATATTTTTAACAAACGAAGCCAAGATTTAGAAAAATACTATAGATTAAATGGTGCTATTTATATATGTAAAACAAATAAGTTGCTAGAAGAAGAGAACCTTTTTTTAAAAGAAAATATTTTTGCTTATAAAATGGATAGAAAAAATTCTATTGATATAGATGAAGAAATAGATTTTCTAATTTCGCAAGAAATCTTAAAATCAATCAAATAATATATTGATTGATTTTAAATTTAAATATTATTTATGGCTTTGATAGATATCTGTTAAAGCACTTAGTACTGTTTCTTTAAAAGGTTCGATTTGCGGATATGCAAAAACAGCAGATGTCGTGATATAATAAAAAGATTCTTTTAGGAGACTTTCTTCTAAGAAATTCTTTTTATAACTATGCATATTACAATCGGCAATTAAGTAGAAATATTTTTGAACTAATAATAAATAAATACCTAAGAATATAATAAATTCATCAGTTGAATTTTCTTTTTTAAGGAGATTAACAGCATCAAAAATTCCATCTCTAAGTGAAAAAAATTGGTTAATTCTTGCTCCAAAACCATACATACCTACATGTTCAAATGTTGTATATTCAATTCCTCTTTCATCAAGTGTTTTTTCAGGAACACCCTCTAAAACAACGATTTCAGAACTTCTCATTACATCACATTTTGCACTAATTAATAAATCAAAGTATATATGAGGATATGCAGCATGTTTTTCAATATTTTTTTCTAAAATTGGGATTAAATCATATTTTTTAATTAAATCTAAATTGTAAATTATTCCTGAGATATAGTTCCCTGAGAAACAAATACCTTTCATCGCTTCTTCCCCTGCTTTGTAAAAAGAATTAGCAAAAACAAAACTATTTAAGTCTACTTTTAAAGATTCATGTGTTCCAATTGAAGCTCTACACATACCCAAGTTTTCTTTTAATTTTATATCTTCTAAAACTGATTTTACTCCTGAATGATTAATAAAATCTTCATCACTTAAAATCATAAAATGCTTCGTTTTTGTATGTTTAAAACAAGATAAATAATTACCATGAAATTGACCATTTACATCATGTTTAATATAATCAACTTGTTTATTTATTTTAGAAATATTATGTATTTTTTGATAGTATTCAACTCCATTTGTGGAAGCATTATCTAAAATGAGTACACACCAGTTTTTTTCTAAATTTTCCAACAATGTATTTACTAAACTTAATACCCTTTTACCTCTATTAAATGTTATTATACAAATAGTAAAATCAAATATCATTAAAGCCTCTTTTAATAGTTATTTATAATGATTCTACATAAATATTATTTTAATTAGAGTTAAAATAAAAAAATAGTTTGATATAATCTTAATAAAATGATTAAATATTTTTTAAATGAGTAAAAGGAAATTAATTGAAGGTATTGTTATTAGCAGGGGGATATGGAACAAGACTATCGGAGGAAACAGATATAAGACCAAAACCAATGGTTGAAATAGGTGGTAAGCCAATTTTATGGCATATTATGAAAATTTATTCAAAGTATGGATTTAATGATTTTGTTATTCTTCTTGGATATAAAGGTTATTATATAAAAGAATATTTTGCAAATTATTTTCTTTATCAAAGTGATGTAACGATTGATATGCAAAATGGCAAGATGGAAGTTTTAAACAACTCGAGTGAACCATGGAAAGTAACTCTTCTTGACACGGGTCTAAATAGTATGACAGGTGGACGGATAAAAAGAGCTCAAGATATAGTAGGAAATGAACCTTTTATGCTTACATATGGAGATGGAGTTAGTGATATAGATATTTATGAATTAATTAAATTTCATAAATCACATGGAAAGGCCATGACTTTAACTGCGCATCTTCCAGATGGAAGATTTGGAGCATTAAATATTGATGGAAATAATCAAGTACAAGAGTTTAAAGAAAAACCAAAAGGTGATGGGCATTGGATAAATGCTGGTTATTTTGTATGTGAGCCCAAAGTATTTGATTATATTACAGAGGGAGATAATACTGTATTTGAACAAGCTCCACTTAAAAATCTTGCACTAGATGGTGAACTTTTTACTTACAAACATGAAGGATTTTGGTCACCCATGGATAGTTTAAAAGATAAAAATGATTTAAATAAACTTTGGGATAACAATAAAGCACCATGGAAAGTATGGTAATGCAAAATCTTTTTTCTGGGATATATAAAGATAAAACAGTATTGGTTACTGGACATACTGGATTTAAAGGCTCTTGGCTTGTTTATTGGTTAAATCAAATGGGTGCAAAAGTTGTAGGATATTCCCTTGAAGCACCAACAATTCCAAATCATATAGAGCTATTAAATCTTGATATTATCTCAATAATTGGTGATATTAGAGATTTAGATAAATTAAATCAAACTTTTGAAACTTATAAACCAGATATTGTTTTTCATCTTGCTGCTCAGCCTCTTGTGAGACTTTCGTATGAAAATCCTATTGAGACATATGAAACAAATGTTATTGGAACGCTAAAAGTTTTTGAAGCTTGCCGAAAAGCTGATGTAAAAGCTATTGTAAATATCACAAGTGATAAAGCTTATGAAAATAAAGAGTGGATATGGGGATACAGAGAAAATGACCCAATGGGTGGATATGATCCATATAGTTCATCTAAGGGATGTGCAGATATTTTAGCATCATCATATAGGAATTCTTATTTTAATATCAGTGATTATAAAACTAAACATAATACTTTACTCTCATCATGTAGAGCTGGAAATGTAATTGGTGGCGGAGATTGGGCAAAAGATAGACTTCTGCCTGACATTATGCTTTCTGTTTCACAAGGTAAAAAAGTAAGCATCAGAAACCCACATGCTACAAGACCATGGCAACATGTGTTAGAGCCTCTAAGTGGATACTTACACATAGGACAAAAACTTCTCGAAGAAAAGCAAGAGTTTGGCGATGCTTGGAACTTTGGCCCATCAGATGAGGGAAATATTACGGTAGAAGAAGTAGTTAAAAATGTTAAGAAACATTGGGATAAAATTGATTACGAAATTCATCGTGACCCAAATCAACTTCATGAAGCAAATTTGCTGAAACTTGATTGTTCAAAAGCTCATATTTTACTTAAATGGAAAGATGTATGGGATAGTGAAACTACATTTGAGAAAACTGTAAAATGGTATAAAGCTTATTATGAAGAAGATAGAAATGTTTTGACAAAAGATGATTTAGAAAATTATGTAAAAGATGCTCGAAATAAAAATATTGAGTGGACGAAATAATGACTAAAATATCAGATTATATTATTGAATTTTTACTTGAAAAAAATATAAATAAAGTATTTGGATATATTGGTGGAGCAGTGGCTCACTTATATCATTCTATAGATAAATATGAAAATATAGAAATGATAAATTGCATAAATGAACAAGGTGCTGGATTTGCTGCGGAAGGATATGCTCGAGTTAGTGGAAAAAGTGGTGTTGCTATGGCAACCAGTGGACCTGGAGCTACAAATTTAATAACGCCAATTGGTAGTTGTTTCTTTGATTCTGTACCTACTTTGTTTATAACAGGACAAGTAAATACTTATGAATATAAATATGATAAACCAGTTCGACAAATAGGTTTTCAAGAAACAGATATTGTTAGTATTGTAAAACCTATTACTAAATATGCAGTAATGATTAATAATATTAGTGAATTAAGATATGAATTAGAAAAAGCTTATTATTTATCTCAAAATGGAAGAAAAGGTCCTGTACTTGTTGATATTCCTATGGATATACAAAGAAATGAAGTAGATATAAATACATTAGATTCCTTTGTTGGTTCTGATGAATATAAAGAATTAGAAAAAGCGAATGTAGACACTCAAATAGAAGAAGTTATTAAAAGTCTGAATAATTCTAAAAGACCAGTTATTTTAATAGGTGGTGGCGTTAGATTATCTAATGCACAAAATGAACTCTTAAATTGGCTAGAATTAACTAGAATTCCAGTTGTATATTCATTAATGGGGAAAGATGCAATAAGTGATGAATATATGTATAATATGGGACTAATTGGTTCATATGGAAATAGATATGGGAACTTAACATTAGCAAATAGTGATTTAATTTTAGTATTAGGTTCTAGATTGGACACAAGACAAACAGGTACAAATTTAGAAACATTTGCAAGAGAGGCAAAAATAATACAAGTTGATATAGATAAAAATGAATTAGGTTCTAAAATTAATGTTGATATAGCTATTAATAGTGATATAGCAGTTTTTATAAATGAATTAAATAAAGAAAGAATTGAAATAAATATAAGTGATTGGCTGAAAACACTTGAAGTCTATAAAAATGAATTTTCTTCAATTGAGGGGATTGATAAAAATATAAAAGTTCCTAATTTAATAATTTCTAAAATATCAAATTATTTAACTAATGAAGTTATTGCAGTTGATGTTGGACAACATCAAATGTGGACAGCACAATCTTTAAATATTAAACAATCCCAGCAAGTACTCTTTTCTGGTGGGATGGGTGCAATGGGATTTTCTTTACCAAGTGCTATTGGTGCATGTATTGCATCTGAGAAAAGAGTTGTTGTAATTGCTGGTGATGGTGGTATTCAGATGAATATTCAAGAATTAGAAGTAATAAAAAGAAGAAATTTACCTATAAAGATATTTGTATTAAATAATCAAAATTTAGGAATGGTAAGACAATTTCAAGAATTATATTTTGATAAAAAATATTCGGGAACAGTAGATGATTATAGTGTTCCAAATTTAGTTGAAATAGCAAAAGCTTATGGATTAAATGGTAGGAATATTGACGATTTGAATAATATAGATGATGAGTTAAAAGATATTTTTTCTACTAATAGACCTGAGTTAATAAATATCATTTTGGACAAAAAAATGACTTCAGTTGAGCCAAAACTTATTGTTAATAAACCAATTGAAGATATGCATCCTTTTATCTCGAAAGAAAAGTTACATTCTTTAATGATAGTTAAGCCTTTAGAAAATTAATATGAGTATTTTTTAATACCAGATTAAAAGATATAGAATGGAGTAAATAGTATGGATTTAGTACAAATATCAAAAAATATAAGAAAATCTATTCTTCAAATGAATTCAAGATCTTTTGCCTCTCATTCGGGAACGGCACTTTCTACGGTAGATATTTTAGTAATTTTGTATTTTAAAATAATGAATATAGATGAAAAAAATTCTTTATTAAAAAATAGAGATAAATTTATTTTAAGTAAAGGTCATGGAAGTTCTGCTCTTTATGCCACTTTGGCAGAAAAAGGTTTTTTTGATAAAAAACTTCTGGATGGATTTTATATTGATGGCGGTCTTTTGCCTGGTCATTTGGATAAAGAAGCTGTTCCTGGGGTAGAAGTTTCTTCTGGTTCTTTGGGACATGGTTTATCAATAGGACTAGGTATGGCAATAGCTAATAAAGTAGATAAACTTGATAATCATGTTTATGTTATGTGTGGAGATGGAGAATTAAATGAAGGCTCTGTTTGGGAAGCTATTATGTTTGCACCACATCAGCAACTTAACAATTTAACACTTATCATAGATTATAATAAATTACAAGGTTATGGTAAAACAAATGAAGTAATAAATCTTGAACCTCTAAATGAAAAACTTAAAGCTTTTAATTGGGATGTAATAGAAATCGATGGACATAATTTTGAAGAGATAGAAGAAGCATTGCTTAGAAAAAACTCTAAACCGAAAGTTATCATAGCTCATACAATTAAAGGTAAAGGAATTAGTTTTATGGAAAATGAATTTCTTTGGCACTATAAATCACCAAATAAAGAAGAATTAATCCAAGCTTTAAAAGAATTAAAATAAATAAAAGGAACAATAAATGTATTTTCAGGGTAATATAAATAAACACACTAATGTTGAGCAAGAATTATTTAAGGATTATTCAAATTATTTTGAATCATCAGCAATCCCTACAATTAATAAGTTGCAAAATTTCACTAAATATATTAGAAGACAAGATTTATCTAGATTTTTAGCAAAAAATGAAATATTTAATATGCAACTAGATATACCTGGTAGTATTGTTGAATGTGGAACATATATGGGTGGTGGTGCATTGTCATTTGGACAATTGAGTAGTATAAATGAGCCTTATAATCATAATAGAAAAATTATTGTATTTGATACTTTTGAAGGTTTTCCTGAGGTATCAATAGAAGATAAAAATGATGAGATAGATTATAAATCGGGTGACCTATCTACTCATAAAGATATATATGAAGAATTAAAAACTTCAATTCAATTATTTGATAAAAATAGACCTTTAAATCATATTGAAAAAATCGAATTGATTAAAGGTGATGCAACAAAAACTATTCCTGCTTACATCGAATCGAATAAGCATTTGATGATATCTTTATTATATTTAGATTTTGATATATATGAGCCTACAAAAATTGCTATAAATAATTTTATTACAAGAATGGCAAAAGGTTCGATAATTGCATTTGATGAGTTAAATACAAAAAATTTCCCAGGTGAGACAATGGCTGTTCTTGAAACAATAGGTATAAATAATTTAAAACTTCGTAAAACAAAGTATGATTCATATATTTCATACGCAATTATTGGAGAATAATGCGAAATACTTTTGTAAAAATATTAACTCAACTTGCAGAAAAAGATGAAAGAATTTTCGTTATAACTCCTGATCTTGGGTTTTCTGTTTTAGAGGAATTTGAACAAAAATTCCCAGATAGGTTTTTAAATGTTGGAATTGCAGAAGCAAATGCTATAAGTATTGCATCAGGTTTAGCACTAAGTGGTAAAATAGTTTATGTTTATAGCATTATTCCATTTGTAACAATGAGACCTTTTGAACAAATAAGAGTTGATGTAGCATATATGAATACTAATGTTAGGCTAGTAGGTGTTGGAGCAGGTATTACTTATGGACCAGCTGGAGCAACACATCATGCCATAGAAGATATAGCAATTATGAGAGCGTTACCAAATATGACAGTTTTCTGTCCATGTGATCCTTATGAAGTAGAAGAAATTACCAAAGAGTCTATTAATCATACTGGACCAATATATTTTAGATTAGCTAAAAGAGGTGAACCCACAATAAGTGATATTTTAAAGAAAATAAAACTAGGAAAAGCTAACTATATACAAAAAAAAGAAAATAGTAATATAGCAATTTTATTTACAAGTAATGCTTCTGATATAGCTCTTGAAATCTCAAAAGATTTAGAAAATAATAATATTGATATAGATTTAATAAGTATGCATACTATTAAACCATTTGATTATATGACATTAGAAAATATAATAAATACAAAAAAATATGTATTTACAATAGAAGAGCATAGTATAATTGGGGGATTAGGTAGTGTAGTCTCAGAATATATAGCAGAATCATCGCAAAATCCAGTATTTAAAAGATTTGCTTTACCTGATGAATATTCTCATTATGTAGGTAGTCAAATGTTTATACGAGAAAAATTTAATTTTACTGCTGAACAAATTATACAAAAAATTAAAGAATTAATATGAATATTTTGATAACAGGCTCAAATGGTTTTGTAGGTACTCATTTAAAGAAATATTTATTATGTAACTATTCAAACTACATATTATTTATACCATCAAGTAAAGAACTTGATTTAGTCGATGAATGTGCTGTTGATAAATATATATTATTAAATAAGATAGATATTATTATTCATCTTGCAAATCGTGGAGGAGGAAGAGATACTTTTGATATGAAAAATATTACAGAATATAATCTTAGAATATTTTTCAATATTGCAAAACATGAAAGAAATGTTAAAAAAATAATATCATTTGGTAGTGGTGCAGAATATTGTAAACATAAACCAATAGTTGATGCAAAAGAAGAAGAATATCTTTTATCTCAGCCATTGGATGAATATGGATTTTATAAATCTGTTACTTCAAAATATATTGAGAAATCCGATAATATTCTACAATTACGAATATTTGGGGCTTATGGTGAATATGAGAATTATAGATATAAATTTATATCAAATGCAATAGTTAAAAATCTTTTGAATTTACCAATAGTAATAAATAAAAATGTTTATTTTGATTATATTTATATTGATGATTTAGTTAAAATGATTGATTGGTTTATTCACAATGAAGCGAAAGAAAAGATTTATAATGTAACTACGGGTCAAAAAATAGATTTACTTAGTTTAGTAAATATTGTAAATGAAACAAGTGATTTTAAATCAGAAACAAGAGTTTTAAATGATGGATTAAATAATGAATATACATCTAATAATGAAAGACTTTTAAATGAAATTGGTGATTTTGATTTTACTTCTCATAAAAATGCAATCATAAAAATGAGAAAATATTTTAAAAATAATTTGAATAATTTAGATGTAAAAGTAATAATAGAAGACCCCTATTTAAAAAAGATAGATAATATTTGGAAAGATAAGTAATGACAAAACAAGAACAACTAAAAAAAGAAATATTAGAAAAGACAAAAGAGTATTATGAACTAGTGCATAAACCAAAACAAGAGCAAAAATTTGTAGATGGTGAAACAAGAGTAAATTATGCAGGGCGAGTATTTGACGAGACAGAGATGCAATATCTAGTAGATAGTTCTTTAGATTTTTGGTTAACTTATGGTAACTACTCTAAGAAATTTGAAAAACAATTATCAAAATATTTAGGTGTAAGATGGACTTTTTTAGTTAATTCTGGAAGTTCGGCAAATCTTCTTGCTTTTTATGCACTTACTTCTCCCTTTTTGAAAGAGAGACAAGTTAAAAGAGGGGACGAAGTTATAACTGTTGCAGCCGGATTTCCTACCACAGTAGCTCCAATAGTTCAATATGGTGCGGTACCTGTATTTATAGATATGGATTTAACTTATGCAAATGTTGATGTAACTAAACTTGAACTAGCACTTAGTGCTAAAACAAAAGCTGTTATGATAGCTCATAGTTTAGGTAATCCTTTTAATTTACGAGCTGTAAGAGAGTTTTGTGATAAACATAATCTTTGGTTAATAGAAGATAACTGTGATGCTCTTGGTTCAACTTATGAGGGAAAACTAACAGGAACTTGGGGAGATATTGGAACAAGTTCATTTTATCCACCACATCATATGACTATGGGTGAGGGAGGAGCTACTTATACAGATAATTTACTTCTAAAAAAAATCATGCTTAGTATGCGAGATTGGGGAAGAGATTGTTGGTGTGAAAGTGGTATTGATAATACTTGTGGATGTAGATTTTCACAAAGTTTTGGAACATTACCAAAAGGTTATGATCATAAATATGTGTATTCACACTTTGGATTTAATTTAAAAGTTTCTGATATGCAAGCAGCTATTGGATGCGCACAACTTGAAAAATTCCCAAGCTTTGTAGAAAAAAGAAAAGAAAATCAAAAGAAATTATATGATGGACTTAAAGATTTAAAAGAACTTCAATTAGTAGAGACTCAACCAAACTCAGACCCAAGTTGGTTTGGATTTATGATGACATTAAAAGATGGCGTAAACTTCACTAGAAATGAAATAGTAGAATTTTTAGAAGAAAATAAAATTCAAACAAGAAATCTTTTTGCAGGAAATATGACAAGACATCCTATGTTTGATAGTATGATTTTAGATACTGATTATAGAATTGTTGGTGAATTAACAGTTACTGATAAAATTATGAATGATAGCTTTTGGATTGGATTATATCCAGGTATGGGTGAAGATGCTATAAATTATATGATTAAGGAAATTAGAGAGTTTATAAAAAATAAGATAGCAAATATTTAATACTATACAAATTATTGAGAATAAGAGGAATTTTATGACAGAAGCACAAATACAATTACAAAATGCATTAACAACTACTTTTCTAGCAAATCTAGTTTTTTTAAGTGAATATGATAATGAACTTTATCATAGAGTTGAACAACTTTCAATGATGATAGAAAATGGAACTTATAAAGAAAAATATGCACTCGAATTTGTTTTAGAAAGTGGAGATTTTGATATATATGACATTATAAATAATAAATATTTATATAATAAGAATCCAAAAAAGATGAATGATGAGATAGTTAAGAAAATAGAATTTAATGAAAAAAATTCTATTTTTAACCTTCCAGAATATTTTCTTTTTAAAAATCAGGTAGAAATAGATATAAATAATAGATTTAATCATGAAAAGATAAGTGAATCTATTTCATTGACAAGTAATAATATGTGGGAATATGCAAATGCATTAAATGATTTTTTAGAGAAAAATAAAAAAGGAGTAAAGAAAATAAAAAAATTTATTTTCTTAGGTACCCTTTTAGGACGACATATACCACGAATTGCTAAAAAAGTGGATGCCAAGGTATATTTAATTCTTGAACGAAATCTTGAAATATTTAGATTGTCTTTGTTTACTGTTGATTATACTATTCTTGCAAATAAAGGTGCAATTTTTTCAATAATGGATAATGTTTTAGAAGAAGAAAATAAAATATCTAATTTTATTAATTATGAGAATTTAGAAAATTATTTAATTAAGATTTCATCAACTGGAATAAATATTGATGGATATATTGATAATATACTAAGTATATTACAATCTGCGAGACCAACTGCATATGACTATATAAGAATGCTATATATTCATATTAATAGATCAACAAAAGTTTTTAATAATGGATATAAGACTTTACTTTTAAATCAAATAAGTGAGAAATCTAAACTTTTTAAAGATGTTCCAATTTTATATATTGCGGCAGGACCTTCTTTGGATGAAAATTTAGAATGGATAAAAGTAAATCAAAATAAGTTCTTTATTGTAACAATAGGTGCCGCATATAAAAAGTTACTATTAAATAATATAAAGATAGATATGATTTCAACTATTGATGAAAGTGATATTTTAGAAAAATTACAGTTTGATAATGAAAGTGTAGCAAAAATTAGTAATGATACAATTATTCTGGCATCAGTTATGACAAATGAAAAAATTTTGAAAAAGTTTAATGAGAAAAAACTTTTCTTATTTGAAATATTTACACCTTTTCATTTAAATAATATTGTTTATGATGGTTTTAGTGTTGGTGAAATAACATTAGCTCTTTTGATGAATTTTAATCCAAAGAAAATATACTTAATTGGACTTGATTTAGCATTAAATCAAACAACTGGAGAATCTCATTCAAAGGCATCAGGTTCAAATGTACAAGTATTAAATCTTGAAAAAAAACAAAATAGGGATATTTTTATTGTCGATGAAAGTTTGATAAAAGTAAAAGGTAATTTTAAAAAAGAAGTTTTTACAACATCACTTTTCTATAGTTCTATAAAGAGTGCAGAACTTAAAATATCAAGAAAGAATAAGAATTTATCAATATATAATCTTTCAACTAATGGTGCATACTTTCAAGGTACGATATCTAAAAAAATAAAAGATGTAAAAGTAGAAAATTTAAATAATGTTAAATCAATAAATGAAGATTTAACAAAATTCTTACAGCAAAACTCATTTAAAGAAATATCTAAAGAATCAAAAAAACATTTTAGAAAAGAGATATTATTTTTAAATAAAGAGATTAAAGAGATTCTAAATGATATAAAAGGTGAAACATTTAAATCTTATAATGAATTTTATGAGAAAATATTCATAATACCAACAAAAATAGTAGAGGGTAGAATACCCTTACTTTACCAAATAATTAGTAATTATTTTCAAATGGTAGTTCCATATTTATCTTATCATTTTAATGATATAAAAATTAAGAATGAAAAAAATAAAGTAAAGAAAATAAAAGAAGTTTTTGTAAAACAAATAGAAAAAGTTATTGATGATTATATTTTATGCTTAGAAAGAGTAATTTAATAAAAAAGGAGACTAAAAGAATCTCCTTTTTTGAATTTTTAGGTTTGAAAGTTATTTCAAACCTAGAAATTATTGTAGCAATTTCAATACATTTTGTTGAACAGAATTTGCTTGACTGATTGCATAAGAACCAGCTTGAGAAATAATGTTTTGTTTATTAAAATTCGCAGACTCTTGCGCATAATCAACATCTCTAATAATAGATTCAGCAGCTTTAACATTAGTAGATTGAGTCATTAAGTTTCTAACAGCAGATTCAACTTGATTTTGAGTAGAACCAATGTCACCTCTATATCCATTTAATTTTGAAATAGCATTATCAATTAATTTTTGTGATGCTGATATAATAGTTTTACCAAATTTTGTTGAAACAGCACCTGCTGTTAAAACAGCAGCGGCACTTGCCCCACCTTTAAGTGTAGTTAACTTAAGACCTGTAGAGTTAGCTTGAATAGTTTTTGTTTTAATTAAATCTGCTCTATCTTCACCAACTTGGAATGATAACCCTTTTGATTCTTGAGCACTTCCTCTACCAGATTGTAATAAAGATGTACCATTATAGTTAGTTTGTTTAGCAATATTATTTAATTGTTCTAAAAGTTTATTAACATCTTTTGCAATAGATAATTTACCATCATTTGATGTAGTATCAGTATTTGCTTGAATTAATTTAGCTTTAATAGTATCAAGAATATTCGATTGTTCAGCCATTGATTTATCAGCAATTTGTAGTAAAGAAACAGCTGAATTACCATTTGCAATACCTTGATTAATAGAAGTTGCTTGAGTTCTTAATTTATCAGCAATTGCTAAACCAGAAGCATCATCAGAAGCTTTATTAATTCTTAAACCAGTAGAAAGTTTTTCTAATGAACCAGTTATATTTTTACTTGTATTTTGTGCAGCTTCTTGAGCTGTTAAAGATGAAACATTTGTATTAATTCTCATAATAAATCCTTTTTAATATGACACATTGTGATTTGACTCACATCCTAGTACCTTCTTGTTTCTCTTTAAAAGTCCCAAGCATAGAGAGGAAAAAATCTTCTCTTCGGAACCCATTGGTCCCTAATCTTTATATTGAAATTATTGCACACCATTTCTTAAAGTTAGATTAAATTATGTAATCTTTTTTAGAATTACACCACATTCTATATGATTTGTATATGCAAACTGATCAAATAGTGCAAATCTTACGATTTTATGGGTAAGTGAGAGTGTTTCTAAATCTCTATGAAGAGTTTCTGGATTACATGAGATATATATAATTTGTTCAAAATCTTTTGCTAATGCTCTGGTTGTATCATCAAGTCCTGATCTTGGTGGATCTACAAAAATAGTATCAAAGTTATAATCTTTTAGATTTATATCTTTTAACCTATTGAAAACTCGCACTTCTTGAAGACCTTGTACAAACTCTTCAGCACTCATACGAATAAAACTAATATTTGAGATATTGTTTAATTGGCAGTTGTTTAAAGCTGATTTTATAGATGTTTTTGAAATTTCTGTAGCTAAAACTTTATTAAATTTAGTAGATAATGGAATTGTAAAATTTCCACCACCACAATAAAGTTCACATAAATCTTTTGACGAAGTTTCTATATTATTTAAAACCCATTCAATCATTTGAATATTTACATTTGTATTTGGTTGGGTAAATCCACCCTCTTGATAAACAAATTTAAACTCTTGATTATTTATATTTAGGCTTTCATTTATTGAATCACTATTTATTATAATTTTTTGTTTTCTACTTCTTCCCATGATTTTGATATTTAATTTTTCTTCAAGTCCTCTTACTAAGTGATTCCAAGATTCTTCAAGTTTTTTGTGATAAATTAAAGTTACCAATAAATCTTTTGTAGAACTACCTAAAAACTCAACTGCAAAGAGTTTTGATGAAAGTTCTTCATTTGAACTAACAAGGGCTAGAAGTTTTGGCATAATTTCTTGAATATGTGAACTTACTATTTGGCAAGAGTTTATTTCTAAAATATTTTTATTAAAATCATTCATAGCATAAGAATAAACTACTTTTTCATTTGCATCTTTTTCCCACCAAATTCTAAACTCAGCTCTATTTCTAAAAGCTTTTTTTTCACTTTTTATAATATCAAATGGTTTTGTAGTAAAGTTTGAAAATCTCTGTTTTTCTCTTTGTTCTTTAAAGTTTAGTTGCTCTTCATAAGATTTATCATATAAAACGCAAGAAGCGCATTTCCCAAAATATTCACAATTCATTAAAATCCTTAGTTATTTAAACTTGTATTATATTGAATTGATTATAATACGCCCATGAAAGAAAACTGGCAACAACAACTACAATCACTATTAAATTGTGATTTAAAAACTTTATATCCATTGGCGCGAAGTCTAAACAGAAAATTAGAATTTTATGTAGGACCTACAAACTCAGGTAAAACTTATAATGCAATGCAGCAATTAAAAGAGGCTAATTCTGGACTTTATTTGGCGCCTTTACGGCTTTTGGCATTGGAAGGTTATGAAGATTTAAAAGCTTCAAATATTCAAGCTTCACTAATAACTGGTGAAGAACAAATGCTTCATGAAGATGCGGCTCATGTTTGCTCAACTATTGAAATGATAGATTTTGATTTAGATGTTGATGTGGCTGTTATTGATGAAGTTCAAATGCTTGATGATGCTGATCGTGGTTGGGCTTGGGTAAATGCAATTATTGGTTGTCCTGCAAAAAAAATCATTATGACTGGAAGTGTAAATGCTCTTGATGCAGTTAAAAGAATAGCTGCTTATCTTGAGGAAGATTTAGAAATTGTAAAACATCAAAGAAAAAATGAATTAATAGTTTTACCAAAATGGACATCTTTAGACAGACTTGAAGATGGAACAGCACTTATTGCTTTTTCAAGAAGAGATGTTTTACAGTTAAAACAAAAACTTCAAAAAAAATATACAGTTTCCGTTATTTATGGAAATTTATCACCAGAAGTAAGACGAGATGAAGCAAAAAGATTTAGAGAAAAAAAAAGCCAAATTTTAATAGCAACCGATGCCATTGCCATGGGATTAAATCTTCCGATTAAAACTATTTTATTTACAACTGATACAAAATTTGATGGTGTTAGTAAAAGAAAAATAACGGTAAATGAAATCACTCAAATAGCAGGTCGAGCAGGAAGATTTGGACACTTTGAAGCTGGATATTTGGGAGCTACAAGAAGAGATATTTTAGAACATGTAAGAGTTGAATTTGAAAGCCCTATAAAAACTATAAAACCACCTTTTAAAGTAAAAATAAATAATAACCAACTTGAAGCACTAGCAGCTCACATAAAAACAAACTCTTTAACAAAAGTATTAAAGTTTTTTGCTGATAATATGTATTTCTCAGGTCCATTTATAGCTGCTAATATTTCTTCAATGCTTGAAGCTGCAGCCATTGTTGATACAAGATTTAATCTAAAACTTGAAGATAAATATCTTTTAGCACAAGCTCCAATAACAACAAAATCAAATATCATTTTACAAGCTTATGAAGCTTATATTGCAAGTGTTATTAAGAAAAAAGTTTGCCATTATAAACCATCTATTACATTGCCAAAAAAAGCGATAACACAAAGAGATTTACTTTTGGTAGAGGATGAGGTTAAAAAAATATCTTTATATTTATGGCTTTCATATAAACTTCCTGATCTTTTTCCTGATCATGATAAGGCGTATATTTTAAGAAACTCTTTTAATTCATTTATTGAAAAATCTTTAAAAGGAAATTTGATTGAAGAAGAAAGTCCTAAAAAAACTTTTTCAAAACCATTCCCGCGAAAAGAAAACGATTCTAAAGAAGCAGTTAATTCTAAAAAAAGTTATCGACCAAGAAGACGAAAAACAATTTAATATAAAATTAGCTAGAATTATATACTTACCAAAGCTCTAAAATGTAGAAGGATTTAATATCGTGTTTGGATTTTTTAAAGTCAATGAAGATTTATTTTTTGAAGAATTATTATCAGATGACATGGATATAGATAAAATTGAAAAATACATAAATAAGGGCGTAAATATAAACAAAAAAGATGAAAAAGGACAAACGATTCTTTTTTCTCTTGCTGCAAAAAGAAAACTCGAAGCTTTAAAAATCTTAATAAAAAACGGTGCAAATTTAACAATAGAAGACCTTCATAAAAAAACTATTTTAGATGAAGCAATAAATAGAAATGACGGAATGATGATTCGTTTTTTACTTGATAATGGATTCCATATAAATCATAAAAATAATTCAGGAAGAACGGTTTTTCAAAATGTTGCACTTATGGGAAATAATAAAATTTTCCAGATTTTTATGAACTATAATGCAGATTTTAATATAAAAGATAGCCATGGAAAAACAGTTTTATTTGATGCTGTTGAGGGTGGGAATCTTGATATTTTAAAGGATGTGATAAATAATATAAACAATTTAAATATATTAGATGAAAATCATCAAAACGCACTTTTTAGTGCAGTTTTAAAAGATGATACTTCTTTGGCTACTGAGTTAATTTTAAATGGAATAAATGTAAATTTTTTAGATAAAGATGGACAAAATGTACTTTTTAATGCAATTTTACAAGGAGTTAAAAATTTACCTTTAATTGAACTTTTAATAAAAAAAGGTATTAATACAAATATTATTGATAATCATCATAAAAACATAATTGATGAGCTTTTATATGTTTTTGATTTGCAAAAAAACTCATCAAAAGAACCGGAGGGAAAATATAAAATCATAACAGAAGATAAAGAGTATTTGCCTTTAGGTTTTTTATTTTTAGAACATGGTTTTGAGATTGATAAAATAGATGAAAATGGAAAAACAAAATTACAAAAAGAAGTTGAAAATAAAAATTTTACAAATGTAGAATTCTTATTAAATTGTGGAGCTGATGTAAATATTTGTGATGAATTTGAGAAAAATATAGTTCATAAAGAGATATTAAAAGGTTACTCAAATTATAAAATGATAGATTTTTTAGTATCTCATGGAGCAAATATTGATGCAAGAGATTTAGATGAAAAAGGCGTAGTTGATGATATTGTTGAAATAATTGCAATTATAAAAGGGTTTAAAAAACCACATGCTTTTTTTTCAAATGAAATAAAATATGATGAAAAATACGATATTTTACTAAAGAAAGTTCTTACTTACAGACCAAATATTGAACGACAAAGATTAGATGGAACAAATATTTTATTTGATATGGTTTTATATAATGACTTTGAGACTCTAAAAACTATTATAAATTATGGAATAAATTTAAATATTAAAGACAAAAGAGGTTACACACCACTTATGTATATGGTTGAAGAAGGCTTAAAAATAAGTGACAAAAAAGAGAAAGATGCTTTTATCGAAAGATTGATTTATTTTTTAAAATACAGAGTAAATATTGATACTCAAGATAATGATGGCAGAACCGTAATTCATAAAGCTGTAATTGCGAATGATTTAGTAATTGTAGAAAAACTTTTAACAAAAAAAGCAGATTTAAGTATAAAAGATATTCATGGACGAACAGCACTTCATCATACTCAATGGCATGGAAATTATAAAATTGCAAGATGGTTAATTGCAGCTGGTGCGGATATGAATTTACCTGATAATTCTGGATTTACTTTATTAAATTATGCTGCAACTTTTGGACATACAAGACTTATTGTTGCACTTATTGCCTCAGGAGTTTTAATGTATAATCGAAATCCAAAAAATAAAAAAGTTGCTTTATTTTTTAAAAATAGAGAGAATAAAATAGAAAAATTGCTTTCAAGTAATATTACAGATGATAAAATGCAACTTGCATTTAAAGAAGTTGTTCAAAATCTCAAAAATGAGATAAATGAAGCTTTAATTTAATAAGGAAAAAAATGTTTAATAAATCAATTATAGTTTTAGCAGCAGGTGCAGGTACTAGAATGAAATCAGATACTCCAAAGGTATTACATAGAATTTCTGGGAAACCAATGTTATATTATTCAATCAAAGAAGCACTAAAACTTAGTGATGATATTACAGTGGTTTTATTTCATCAAGCTTCAAGAGTACAAGCAGAAATGGAAAAATATTTTTCAAATATAAATTTTGTTATTCAAGACCATATAAATTTTCCAGGAACTGGTGGAGCGGTTATGGGAATTCTTCCAAAATATGAAAAAGTATTGGTTCTAAATGGTGATATGCCTTTAATTCAAGCAAGTGAATTAGAAAAGTTTGACATAAATGCAACTATTGTTATGTCTGTTTTAGAACTACAAAGTGCTGATGGTTATGGAAGAGTTATTATTGAAAATGGAAATGTTAAAAAAATAGTTGAACAAAAAGATGCAAACGAAGATGAGTTAAAAGTTACAACTGCAAACGCAGGAATTTATCAGTTTGAAACAAAGTTTTTACTTGAAAACTTAGCAAAACTAAATAATAACAATGCTCAAAAAGAGTATTACATCACAGATTTAGTGGAAATGGCGATTAAAGAAGGAAAAACTTTAAAACCACTTGTTGTGAATGAAGAAAATTTCAAAGGTGTAAACTCAAAAGTTGAATTAGCTGATGCTGAGGTTATTCATCAAAATAGAATCAAAAAAGATTTTATGAAAGAGGGTGTTATTATGAGGTTGCCTGATACTATTTATATTGAAGAGGGTGTTGAAATTCTTGGTGAAAGTATCATTGAAAATGGTGTTAGTATTCTTGGAAACTCAAAAATCATAAATTCACATATTAAAACAAATTCAGTTGTTGAAGATTCAATCATCAAAGATAGTGATGTTGGACCAATGGCGCGAATAAGACCTGGAAGTGAACTTAATAAAACTCATATTGGAAACTTTGTAGAGACAAAAAAAGCTATTTTAAATGGTGTAAAAGCTGGTCATTTATCTTATCTTGGAGATTGTACTATTGATGAGGGAACAAACATCGGATGTGGAACAATAACTTGTAATTATGATGGAGTTAATAAACATCAAACAATTATAGGAAAAAATGTATTTGTAGGAAGCGATACACAGTTTGTGGCACCTGTAAATATTGAAGATGATGTTCTAATTGGTGCTGGTTCAACTGTAACTGGAAATGTAAAAAAAGGTGAATTATATCTTACTCGTGCAAAAGCAAAAGTTATTGATGGTTACTTTTACAAGCATTTTTCAAGTAAAAAATAAAGATTTCAAATGTTATTAAAAAATAAAAAAATATTAGTTGGAGTTACTGGCTCAATCGCTATTTATAAGGCTTTGGATTTAATAAGACTTTATATAAAAGCGGGGGCGATAGTTCGAGTTATTATGACAGAAAGTGCTAAAAAGTTTATAAATCCTATAACTTTTGAAGCAATTTCACAAAATAAAGTTCTTGATGAAAGTAGTGAAAACTGGGATAAAAGCCAAGATTATAATCACATAGATATTGGAAAATGGTCAGATATTTTCGTAATTGCACCAGCTAGTGCAAACACTATAAATGCACTTGCAAATGGACTTGGAAATAACCTTTTACTTCAAACTGCACTTGCATATCCAAGAATGAAACTAATTGCACCAGCAGCTAATACAAATATGCTAAAAAATCCAATCACACAATCAAGTCTTAAAATGTTAAAACTTTGTAATTATGAGATTATTTCTTCACAAACAAAAGAGTTGGTTTGTAAAGATGTGGGTGATGGAGCTATGGCGGAACCTGCTGATATTTTTGATGTTACTTGTAAAGAACTTTTAAAGCAAGATTATTGGACAAATAGAAAAGTAGTAATAAGTGGTGGTGGAACAATTGAAAAAATTGATGATGTAAGATACCTTTCAAACTTTTCATCTGGAAAAATGGCTTCAAATCTTGCAAAGGCTTTGTATTACAAAGGTGGTGATGTTTGTTTTGTTAGTTCAAGAGGTTATGAAAATTTACCAAAAGATATTCATATTATAAAAGTGGAAAGTTCAAGTGAAATGTATGAATATTTGGTTGATTCAATAAGAGTTGCTAAAAAAGGAATTCTTACAAAACCCACTTTAATGGATAATTCAACTCCTACATTAATACTAAAAAAACCATTTTTATTTATGGTGGCGGCTGTTAGTGATTATGTTCCCTCATTTGCTCAAAATGGAAAATTAAAAAAAGAGTTAATTGGTACTTCTTGGAATTTAGAGTTAAAACAAAATATGGATATTTTAAAATCTCTTGATAAAGATGGCATTATTTCAATTGGATTTAAAGCTGAAATGGATGAAACAACTGCAATAAACAGTGCTACAAGAATGTTAGAAAATAAAAATCTTGATGGAGTTTGTTTGAATATTTTAAATGAAGAAAATAGTTTTGGAAGTGAAAACAATAATATAGAGCTTATTTTAAAAGATAACTCTTATGAATTCAAAGGTTCAAAATTAGATATTTCTTTAGAAATTTTAGAAAAATTAGAAAAAGAGTTTGAAATTTATGGGTGATTCAAATATTCCTAAACATATTGCCATTATTATGGATGGAAATGGAAGATGGGCAAAAGAGCGAGGATTAAATCGAACCGCAGGACATGAAGAGGGTGCAAAGGTTGTGCGAGAAATCACTACATATTGTTCTGATATTGGAATTAAATATCTAACTTTATACGCTTTTTCCACAGAAAACTGGGAACGACCAAAACTTGAAGTTGAGTTTTTGATGAAACTTCTTGAAAGATATTTAAAAAAAGAGTTAGAAGTTTATTTAAAACAAAATGTTAAATTTAAAGCAATTGGAGATTTAACAAGATTTTCAAAATCTTTACAAAAAACAATATCAAATACAGAAGAAAAAACTTCACATTGTAAAGGTTTAACTCAAGTTTTAGCCTTAAATTATGGTTCAAAAAACGAAATAATACGAGCTATTAAAAAACTAAATGAAAAAAATCTTGAAGTAACAGAACAAAATTTAGAATCTTGCCTTGATACAGCTGGAATGGGTGATGTGGATATTTTGATTCGTACAAGTGGAGAAGTGAGACTTTCAAATTATTTGTTGTGGCAAAACGCTTATGCTGAAATGTTTTTTACTCAAACTTATTGGCCTGATTTTTCAAAAGTAGAACTTGATGATATTTTAAGTGATTTTTCTAAAAGAGAGAGACGCTTTGGAGCTATTTAGTTTTATTTTTGGTATATGTATTGGTTCTTTTTTAAATGTACTAATTTTAAGATTACCCCAAAATGAATCTTTAATGACAGCTCGAAGTCATTGTCCAAAATGTAACCATGTGATTTATTGGTACCATAATATTCCTCTTTTTTCATATTTATTTCTTTTGGGAAAATGTTCTTATTGTGGAACAAAAATATCTTTTTTATATTTTTTTATTGAGTTAATAAGTGGAATTATAACTTTAGCTTTATTCCTAAAATTAGGTTTAAATCAAGAATTTATTTTTATGGTTTTATTATCTTATGTTTTAATAACTCTATCTTTTATTGATTTTAAATATAAAGCCGTTCCTGATTATTTGCTTTTAATAGTTTTTATTCTCTCATTAATTGCCACAAATTTTTCTATAATCGAAGCTTTTAAAAATGCCTTTTTATTTACAGGAGCTTTTGTTTTATTAAATTTTGTAATCACTTTTTATATACAAAATATAAAATCAAGAATTCTAAAAGATGAGAGTTTAAAAACTCAAGAAGCCTTAGGTGAGGGTGATATTCCAATAATTGCAATGATGGGAATTATTCTTGGAATAAATGGTGGTTTAATTGCTATATTTTTAGCTGCAATTTTCGCTATAATTCCCGCAATCTATTCAAATTTTGTAAAAAAAGATATTCAAACTCCATTTATTCCCTATTTAGTTTTGGGATTTTTTACAGAATATTTTTTTGACTTAGAAACAATTATAAAGGTCTTTTTTTGAAATTAAAACAATATTTACATTCTCAATTAGCTATTACATTTTTCCCAATATTTTTAGGACTATTTTTTATAACTTCAGTTATTTTTTTAGTGAAAATTGCAGCTTTAACTTCTATTATCACTCTTGATTTTTTTGAATTATTTACGCTATTTTCGTATGTTATACCTCAAATTATATTTTTTACTATGCCTATTTCATTTTTTTTGTCATTAGTTATTACATTGGCAAAATTAGCAGGAGAATATGAATTAACAGTTATTACATCTTTTGGATTAAATCCTATAAAAATTTTAAAAATATTTGTACCTGTAACTCTTCTTTTATCTGTTATGTTATTGGTAATTTCTGTTGGATTAATTCCAAAAACAAAATTTTTAACAAAACAATTTTTAGATAAAAAGAAAACAGAAGCAAATTTTAATATAAAAGCTAGTGAATTTGGACAAAAGTTTGGTGATTGGTTAATTTATATAAGTGAAAAAAATGATAAAGTTTACGATGAAGTAAAACTTTTTAAAACAGAAGATAAAAAAGATCAATTCATTGTTAGTCAAACAGCAGTTTTAGATAATGATAAAGGTTCTTTGAGTTTTAAATTAAATGATGGTAAAGCTTTTGTTATTGATGAAAAAGAGTTTAATCAAATTGATTTTAAATCTATGTATATAAATGATTCTATTGCAGATAGTAAGACAGATATTTTTACTAATTCTTATGAATACTGGAAAAAAAATATTCAGCAAAATACTAATATTGATGACTTAACATTTTTTATGTTAACTTCATTATTTCCTATAATATCACTTTTCTTAGTTATTACTTTTGGATATTTTAATCCAAGATATGAAAAAAATAGAGCAGTTTTTTACTCTTTGATTTCGGTAGTTCTATATTATGTTTTAATTAAATTAATTGGTGATAAGATTTTATTACATGCTTTATATGCAATCCCTATTTTTTGGCTTGCTGGAACATATTTGTTGTATTTTAAAACAGTTAGAAAAGAGTATTAATATAAATTTATGAATTTAAAATTTACTCTGGCTTACGATGGAAGTTTATACCAAGGAAGCCAAAAGCAACCAAATGGCAAAACAATTGAAGACAAACTTTTATTTGCATTTAAAAAAATAAATATAGAAACAAATATAGTTTTAAGTGGACGAACTGATAAAGAAGTTCATGCAACAGGACAAGTTTTTAATTGTTTAGTTCCTGATTTCTGGAATGATTTTTCTAAATTAAAAGAAGTTTTAAATAGAAATCTTCCATCTTCAATAAAAATTCTTAAAATATCAAAAGTAAAAGATGATTTTCACTCACGATTTCATGCTAAAAAAAGAGATTATAGATATATAATTACTTCAAAACCTACAACTCCTTTTAATGATAAATTTATTACTTATGTAGAAAATGTTGATGAAGAACTTATTAAAAAAGCAATAAAAGAGTTTATTGGAGTTTATGATTTTAAATATTTTCACAAAACAGGAAGTGACAAAGATATTACAACAAGAGAAATTTATAATACAGTTTTTTATAAATATAAAGATATTTTTGTTTTTAAATTTACTGCAAACTCATATTTGAGATCTCAAATTAGATTAATGGTTGGATTTTTATTGGCTATTAATGATAAAAAACTAACCATTGAAGACTTAAAAAAACAATTAAGATTAGAAAAAAAAATCTTTAAAATGCCAGTAATTGCCAATGGTCTTTATCTTACAAAAATAAAATATTAATTGATGATAAAATACTTGACAAATAAAGACTCAATAGGTTATAATTCTTTAGCAGTTTAAGATACTGAGTGCTAAATTATAAAAATGGTCGTAATTAGTGATAGATAAAAAAGAGTTTTTATTACAATATATTATTAAAGCTTATATTGAGCATTTAGAACCAATTGGTTCAACTCAATTAAAATCTATGTACGATATTACTTACTCACCAGCAACTATTAGAGGTTACTTTAAAAAGTTAGGTGATGAGGGTTATCTTGCACAAGAACATATAAGTAGTGGACGAACTCCAACTACTGAAGCTTTAAAACAATATTGGCAATCAAAACTTAATTTTGAACTAAAAAGTGTAAACTTACGAGCATTGGAATATTTTGCTTCAGAAATAGGGCTGTCTGTTTTTATAAAAAAAGAGAAATCTGATGTATTAAAAAACATTTTAAATGTTGAAAATAAATATATGATATTAGAATTTTCTTCATTTGCAATTAGTGTAAAATATTCAGATGCACTTTATCGATTTTTGAATGATATGATAGGTTTAGATTTAAAAGATATTACAAAGATTTCAAAAGATGTGGGTGCTTATGAGGTTTATGAATCAATAAATCAAACTTTGCAGAATTCAGATTTTCAGATTTTTAATTACAAAGAGTTTTTAAATTTAGCTTTAAATTATGACTTTGATGAATATACAATAAATAGTTTTCTAAAAGGTCAAATTTTAGATGAATTAAAAGAAGGTTTATATTTTGATAAGTTTTTACCATCAAATTATATTGGAATTTGTAACTACTGTAAAATCAATAATGAAGATGTTAAAATGTTAGTTATTGGTGAATTACCAAAAGATTATGAATATTTTTATGAAAAAATTACAACTTTTTAGGAGATAAAATGAGTGAAGAAACAAAAGAAGAATTAATACAAGAAGAAGTTCAAGCAGAAGTAGTTGAAGAAACTACAAAAGAAGAGACTTTAGAAGATAAAATTGCTTCGTTAGAACAACAATTAAAAGATAGTGAAGATAAATATTTAAGAGTTCATGCGGATTTTGAGAATATTAAAAAAAGATTAGAAAAAGAAAAATATCAAGCTATTGATTATGCAAGTGAAAAATTCGCAAAAGATTTATTAACACCAATTGATACATTGGAGCTAGCTTTAGCATCTTCAAATTCACAAGTAGATGCGCAAGAATTACTTGAAAAAGTAAAAGAAGGAATAGCTTTAACAATAAAAAGTTTTAATACAACTTTCGAAAAACATAATATTTCAAAAATTGAAACAGATGGTGAATTTGATCCAAATGTACACAATGCTGTAATGCAAGTTGATAGTGCTGATCATGAAGATGGTGCAATTGTATCTGAGTTACAAAAGGGTTATTTATTAAAAGATAGATTATTAAGACCAGCAATGGTTTCAATCTGTAAAAAATAAGCACTTTGACCGTGATGTCATAAAACTAGATAGATTTGAAAAGATATAAATTAAATAAAAAATTAAAACTTAATAAAAGGACAAAAAATGAGTAAAGTAATTGGAATAGATTTAGGAACAACAAACTCTTGTATTGCAGTTTATGAAGGTGGGGAAGCTAAAATTATCCCTAATAAAGAAGGTAAAAATACAACTCCTTCAATCGTGGCATTTACAGATAAAGGTGAAGTTTTAGTAGGTGATCCTGCAAAAAGACAAGCGATTACAAATCCTGAAAAAACTATTTATTCTATTAAAAGAATTATGGGTCTTATGATGGATGAGCCAAATGCAAAAGAAGCTCAATCAAAAGTTGGATATAAAATTGTTGATAGAAATGGAGCAGCAGCTGTTGAAATTGGTGGGAAAGTTTATACACCTCAAGAAATTTCTGCAAAAATTTTAGGAAAACTAAAAGCTGATGCGGAAGAATATTTAGGTCAAACAGTAACAGAAGCTGTTATTACAGTTCCTGCATATTTTAATGATGCACAAAGAAAAGCAACTCAAGAAGCTGGAACAATCGCTGGTCTTAATGTTCTTAGAATCATCAATGAACCAACAGCTGCATCTTTAGCTTATGGTTTAGATAAAAAAGGTGAAGAAAAAGTTCTAGTTTACGATTTAGGTGGAGGAACATTTGATGTTACTGTTTTAGAAATTGGTGATGGGACTTTTGAAGTTTTATCAACTGATGGAAATGCATTTTTAGGTGGAGATGACTTTGATAATAGAATTATTGATTGGTTAGCAAAAGAGTTTAAAGATGAAAATGGTTTTGATGTTAAAAATGACAAAATGGCATTACAAAGATTAAAAGATGCTGCTGAAAATGCTAAAAAAGAGTTATCATCAGCTGAATCAACAGAAATCAATTTACCATTTATTTCAATGGGAAATGCAGGTCCTGTTCACTTAGTTAAATCATTAACAAGAGCAAAATTTGAGTCTATGACAGAAGATTTAATTACTGAAACTTTAGATCACATCAAAATTGCACTTAAAGATGCTGGATTGGATAAAAGTGAAATTCAAGAAATTATTATGGTTGGAGGAAGTACAAGACTTCCAAAAGCAAATAAAGTTGTAAGAGATTTCTTTGGAAAAGATTTAAATAAAGGTGTAAATCCTGATGAAGTTGTAGCTGCTGGTGCTGCTGTTCAAGCTGGAGTTTTAAAAGGTGATGTTAAAGATGTACTTTTACTTGATGTTACGCCACTTTCACTTGGAATTGAAACTTTAGGTGGAGTTATGACTAAATTAATCGAAAAAGGTACAACAATTCCTGTTAAAAAATCTCAAGTTTTCTCAACAGCTGAAGATAATCAACCTGCTGTTTCTATTCATGTTTCACAAGGTGAGAGAGAATTTGCAAAAGATAATAAATCTTTAGGTATGTTTGAACTTTCGGATATTCCAGCAGCAAGAAGAGGAGTTCCACAAATTGAAGTAACATTTGATATTGATGCAAATGGTGTTTTAAATGTATCTGCTAAAGATAAAGGAACTGGTAAAGAAAATAAAATTACTATTTCTGGTTCATCTGGATTAAGTGATGCTGAAATTGAAAAAATGGTTCAAGAAGCAGAAGCAAATAAAGATGTTGATGCTAAGAAAAAAGCATTAATTGAAGTAAGAAATCAAGCTGATGGATTATTACATTCAACAAGAAAAACTTTAGAAGAAAATGAAAACGCTGTTTCAGAAGAAGAGAAAAAAGCTATTATTGATGCAGCTGCTGAATTAGAAGAGACTTTAAAAGATGATAATGCTTCAAAAGAACAAATTGAAGAAAAATTAAAAACATTAACTGAAAAATCTCATAAATTAGCAGAAGCTATGTACAAGAAAGAGGGTGGTGAAGCTGGTGCTCAACCAAACCAAAAAGCAAAAAAAGATGACGATGATGTTATCGATGCTGAAGTAGAGTAAATCTCTGCTTCATGCAAAATTTGTTTTTTTTACTAATACTATTCTTAATAGTTATTTTTTCTGTCCTTTTATACTTAAAAAGTAAAACCTCGAGGCTAGAAAAATTACTTACTGGTGAATGTCCATCTTGTGGGCAAAAAGCAAAAGTCTTTTTTGATGAAAAAACAAAAACGACATTTAAATCTGAAATCATAAAATCAAGAACTGTTCAAAATCATGGCTGTTCAGGAGTAAATGATGTTGAATTTATTTGTGATTCATGTGGATTAAAAGAAGTACATTCCACAAACTTATTACCTACTTCTTGTGACTCATGAAATCTTTAGTATTTATATCATTAATAGCATTATTTATTTTCTCAGGGTGTGCAACAAAAGAAAAAGTAATTCCTGAAGAACAAAAGATTGAAAAAGAAGTAAAAACTGATACAAAAAAAATGCAAGCTGTTGGGTTTAATGAAATTGAAGGTTTTTATAGTGATGATTTAGCTCATGCATTAGATGTTTTTAAAAAAGATTGTACAAAATCTAAAAGAAATGAATTATTTAGAGAAGTTTGCCAAAAAGCTGAAAATGAAACAGATGGAAGAAAGTTTTTTACTATAAATTTTCAACCATATAAACTTTTAGATGATAACGCTTTGGATGAAGGAATTATTACAGGTTATTATGAACCACTTCTTTACGGAAGTTTGAAAAAAAATAATAGATACAAATATCCAGTTTATAAAACTCCAAAAGATATGATGATTGTTGATTTTGTATCAGCTTATCCTGAATTAAAAACTTATAAATTAAGAGGAAAAATAGTTGATAATAAAGTAATTCCTTATGATTCAAGAGCTCAAATAGAAAGTAATCCTAGTAAAAATCTTGAAATTATTGCTTATGTGGATAATAAAGTTGATTTATTTTTACTTCATGTTCAAGGTTCAGGGAAAATACTATTAGACAATGGTGAATTAATTAATGTTGGTTATGCTGAGCAAAATGGAAGAAAATTCAAAGGAATTGGGACTTATATGCTCAATCATGGTTATATAGGAAAAGATGAATTATCAGCTCAGGGAATGAAAAAATATTTAGATAAAAATCCTTCAAAAATGGATGAAGTTTTAAATCAAAATGAAAGTTATGTATTTTTTCATAAATCAAATCAAGGAGCAACCGGAAGTTTAGGAACACAACTTACAGCTAAAAGAAATTTGGCAGTAGATAGAAGTGTTATTCCTCTTGGAATGCCTGTTTTTCTTAGTACAAAAAATCCTATTGATAAAAAACCTATAAATCAGTTAATGGTAGCTGCTGATGTTGGTGGAGCTATAAAAGGTAATATTCGAGCTGATTTCTTTTGGGGATATGGAGAAGATGCTTTTGCTTATGCTGGGAAGATGAAAGAAAAAGGGAAAATGTATATTTTAATGCCTAAAAAATAGTTGTTGCTTACATGCAACAACCATTTCCACAGCAATTATCTCTAGCTTCACTATAAAATGAAATCACAAAATTATTGAACATTTCTTGAAGTTCAAATTCATGTTTTTTACAAAAATCTTTATTCATAAAATTTTTCATTTCTATTGCTTTGCTTAAAGCTTCGTCTTTTGATTCAAAAGTTAAATTATTTTCTAAATTGCTTTTTTTAAAACATGCGCATTGATTTGCAATTACTATTTTGTACATAAATAATCCTTAAAAATTTGATAAATTAATGTTGCAAGATTAGCTAAATATTTATTAAAGCAATTTAAGAAGAAAAAATAGATAAAATATAGTAATAATTGATTTTAATAAAGGAAAATAATGCATATTACAAATCTTATCTCTTTAAATTTTGGAAAGTTCGCTAAAAAAGAGTTTCCCTCATTTATTCAAAAAATCATAAATGCTTCTTATGTAAAACTTATGGGTTTAAATATGAGCGAATTTAAACATTCAAGATATTATAAATCTTTAAATGATTTATTCACAAGAGAATTAATCATAAAAAGAGTTATAGATGAAAATAAAAATGTAATTATTTCTCCAACTGACAGTTTAATCACACAATGTGGAGAAATTAAAAATGATATTGCTTTACAAATAAAAGGAATGCAATATAGCGTTGAAGAATTGCTAACTTATTATTGTTCTTCAAACTTTGAAAAAGTTAAAGACGGTTCTTTTATGAATTTTTATTTATCACCAAAAGATTACCACAGATACCATGCTCCATGTGATTTTAAATTATTAAAGTTAATTCATGTTCCAGGGAAACTCTATCCTGTAAATCTAAAATACTTAAATAAAGAATTTGAACTTTTTGTTCAAAATGAAAGAGTAATTTTAGAGTGTGAAACAAATGGAAAAATCTTTTATATGGTTTTTGTAGGAGCTTTAAATGTTGGACAAATGGTGTTTGAATTTGAAGATAGAGTTGAAACAAACACAAATGCAAAAGAGATGAAAGTATATACTTATGAAAATATTGAAATAACTAAAGGTGAATGTTTAGGGTATTTCAAAATGGGTTCAACTGTTGTTATGATTTGGGAAAAAGAAATGGTAGAACTTGAAGATTTACTCGATAAAAATGTGAGATTTGGACAAAAAATAGCAAATTTTTTATAAAATAAAAGAGAGATTGCTTGAATAATAAAATATCTTTAAAAATAGCTTGGTTGTTTATTATAATTTTTTTACTATATGTATCTTTTGTAGTATTTTTATTATCTCCTAAAATAAATTATTTTATATTGTATAGTTTAATATTTGCATTTGTTGTATTTTTAGTAATTACAGCATTTGCGATTATAAAAATAATTGCTTCAATTAATCAAGTTGAAACAAATAAAAAAACTTTTGATGAACAGGTTTGTATAAAAACAAAAGAGATAGAGAATAAATTATACTTTGATGAATTGACAAATTTAAAAAATAGATATGCTTTAGAAGAAGAGATAAAAGAGAATGATTTTGTATCAATAACTTTAATTGATATAGATTCTTTTGACGATATAAACGAACTTTATGGGTTTTCAACTGGTAATTTAGTTTTAATTGAAGTTGGAAAAATATTAAATGAATTTTCATTAGAATATGATGTTTCAGTTTATAGAATATATGGAAATGTATATTGTTTAGCTGATAAAAAAATGATGGGATTTTTTAGATTTAATGAATTAATAGAAGACTTAACTATACTTTTTAAAAATAAACCGCTTTATATTGAACATCTTGACCTTGATATTTTCGTAAATATAACTTTGGGTATTTCAATTGCTCAAGAAGAATCTATAAAAACAGCAGGAATTGCACTCAAAAAAGCTAAAAAGAACAATATTCCTTATTTTGTTTATAACAATGATATTGATACAAAAGAGATGATTGAAAAGTCTATATATTGGCGAGAGAAAATAAAAGAAGCACTTAAAAATGATAGTGTTGTACCTTTTTATCAAGCTATTTTTGATGTAGATAAAAATATTGTTAAATATGAAACTTTGATGAGAATAAAAGATATAAATGAAAAGGGTGAAAATATATATTTAAGTCCTAATTTTTTCCTTGATATTTCTGTTAAAACGAAACAATATCTTCAATTATCGAATCAAGTTATATCAAAAGCTTTAAAAGATTTAGGAAAAACCGATAAACAAATATCTATAAATTTAAGTTTTAAAGATATTTTAGATGGGGAGTTTATAAATTTTTTAGATGAAAGTCTTGATAAAATTACTAATGAAGATAAATCAAGAGTCGTTTTTGAAATTTTAGAAAGTGATTATATTAGTGATTATACTTTGCTTGAGGATTTTATTAGTAAGTATAGAAAACAAGGCATAAAAATTGCAATTGATGATTTTGGAACAGGATATTCAAATTTTGCACATATTCTAAAAATTAGACCAAATTATATAAAAATAGATGGCTCATTAATTAAAAATATTTATTCAGATAAAAACTCATATGAAATGGTCAAATCAATTATTGATTTTAGTAAAGCTTTAAACATAAGAGTAATTGCTGAGTTTGTTCATTCTCAAGAAGTATTTGATTCATTGGTTGAATTAGGTGTTGATGAATTACAAGGTTTTTATTTAGCTGAACCAGCGCCAGATTTTCTTTAGTTTTAATTAAAAACAAGTTTATTGTTGTAGAATTAAAGTAAAATAAAAAGGATTAAAATGTCAACTATTACAGAATTAGGAACATTAGATTTATCTGGTACTAAAAAAGGAAAAATTTCTATTTCAAATGTAACTGAACCTTATGGAAAAGATACAGAGGATATAGTTAGTATTGGTATTTCTTTAAATGGACAAGATATTCAATGGAAATCTCATATCCCTTATGAAAACTTAGCAGATGTGATTTCAATACTTCAAAAAGCATTAGATACTAAAAAATAAAATTCATAATTTTATGAAATAATTTTGTGATATAATATCCTTTTAAAGAGGTATATTATGTCACAAAAAAGAATTATAGGAAGAAGAGAAATAGTATCTATCTTAGATTTAGAACTGTTTGATTTAGATGTAAAAATTGACACAGGAGCTGATTCTAATTCCCTACATTGCGATGATATTTTTATTGACGATGAGAAATTTGTTAATTTTACATTATTAGATGAAATTCATCCAGCTTATCATGGCAAAAAAATGAAAATGCCACTTTATAAATATAAAAGAGTAAAAAGTTCAAATGGAACTGTACAATTAAGAGCATCTATAAAAGTAGATATATTGTTTTTTGGTAAAAAATATAAAACAGTTATTTCTTTGACTGATCGTTCTGATATGAAGTATCCTATGTTAATAGGAAGAAAGTTTTTAACTGAGCGGTTTTTAGTTGATGTTTCAAAAGAATATCTTACAAAAGTAAATTAAAAGAGATTAATATGAGAATTTATATATTATCAAGAAATAAAGATCTATATTCAACAAGAAGGTTAGTTGAAGAAGCGACTGCAAAAGGTTGGGAAGTTAGAGTAATAGATTATTTGAAATGTACTATTGAAATTATGAAAAATGAGTTAGTTGTAAATTATGAAGGAAAAGTACTACCAACTCCTGATGCAATAATACCAAGAATTGGTGCTAGTAGAACATTTTATGGTGCTGCAATGGTAAGACACTTTGAAATGATAGATGTATTTAGTACAACAGGAAATTTAGCGCTTACTAGAAGTAGAGACAAATTAAGAAGTTTGCAAGTATTATCAAAAAATGGTGTTGATATGCCAAGAACTGTTTTTGCTTCAAATAAATCAAATGCTAAAGATGTGATTGCTCTAAGTGGAGGAGCTCCTTTAGTATTAAAAATTCTTGAAGGAACACAAGGTGTTGGTGTTGTTTTAGTTGATAGTGAAAAAGCAGCAAAATCTGTTTTAGATGCATTTTATGGAATGGATGTAAATTTACTTGTTCAAGAGTATATCGAAGAAGCAGGTGGAGCTGATATTAGAGCATTTGTAGTAAATAATGAAGTTGTTGGTGCAATGAAAAGACAAGGTGCTGAGGGAGATTTCAGATCAAACTTACATCAAGGTGGAAGTGCCGTTGCATATAAACTTAATAGAAAAGAAAAAGCAACAGCAATAGCAGCTGCAAGGGCTATGGGACTTGGTGTTTGTGGAGTTGATATGATTCCATCAAAAAGAGGACCACTTGTAATGGAAGTAAATTCAAGCCCAGGTTTGGAAGGAATTGAAAAATCTACAAATATTAATATTGCAGAAAGAATTATGGAATTTATTGAAAAAAGCCTAAAAGTTAGTTGTTCAAGTAATCCGCAAAAAAGAAGAATAAAAAAAGATAATATAGGAGCATAATTTGCTCCTATAAATACTCTAATTGTAAGTCAAAGTTTCTTTTAGTTCTTGTTTCCATAAAGCCATCCCACCAAACAAATGAGCTGCATTTTTGTACCCTTGCTCTATTAAAAAATTTCCAATAACTTTTGTTCTATTTGCATGAGCACAAATTAAAATAAAAGTTTGCTCTTTTGAAGTAACTAATTTATTGAACTCTTTCATCCAATTTTTTATATCATACTCTCCAAATTCATCAAAAAAAGTTAATAAATGAGCATTTCGTATAACTCCTGTTCTTTTGAATTCTTCTTTTCTTCTAACATCAATCATTATAATATTATCATCAATCATTTTTTCTACTATTTTGGGTTGTAATTCAGCTAACATATTCATTATTGTCCTTTTGATAAATTTTATATTAACATAAAATATATAATAAAATCTTATAATATTAAATAAGTATCAGATTATAAAACTATGATGTAAACAAACTCTTTACAAAGATTAAATATAATAAAAAAAATAAAAAGGTTGAGAATGAAAAAGATATTTCTAATAATTTTAATTAGTGTAATGGGTGCTTATGCCTATGAAGAGTTAAATATAGATAATTTTGAAGAAAAAATAAAAGGCAAAAATGTAATTGTTGATTTTTATGCTCCATGGTGTCCACCTTGTAAAATTGTGGCAGAAAATTTAGAAAATTTTAGTACTTCAAAACCTAAAAATGTACATGTTTATAAAGTAAATGTTGATGATGAGTTAAATCTTGCTAAAAAATATGGAGTTTCTGCTCTTCCAACTTTGATTTATTTTAAAAATGGGAAAGTTGTAAAAGATTATGTTGGTGTTTTAGACTCTGCTGAGTTACTTCAAGCATCAAAAGAAAACTTTAAATAAAGATATTTGATGAAAAAACTTTTATTATTAATATGTGTTTTTATATACTCATTTGCAGCTGGGTTAAACCAAGAATTTTTAGAACCTAATGAGGCTTTTAAACCAACATTTTCAAAAAATGAAGATAGTGTAAATTTTAAATTAGATTTAGGCAAAGATATTTATTTGTATTCTGATAAATTAAAAATCTTTATTTCTAAACCTGAAAAAATAGAGATTACAAAAGAGATAAATGTCCCAAACCCAGTGGCTTATGAAGAATATGTAGTCCATTTTAGTAATTTAGATTTAACTATTCCTATTAGTTTATTAAAATTAAAAGCTGAATCAAATGATTATGAAATAGAAATCAAATTTCAAGGATGCTCAAAACTTGGACTTTGTTATGCTCCTATGAGTGAAAAATATTTACTTACATTTGACAATAATATTTCAAAAATACAGACTATAAAAGAAGAACAAAAAGCTGAAGCCACAACTTTAAATGAAACAGATTCAATTGCAAATAGTTTAAAAGATGGAAATTTAATTCTGGTTTTAGCAACTTTTTTTGGTTTTGGATTATTACTTTCTTTAACACCTTGTGTTTTTCCAATGATTCCAATTTTATCATCTATTATTGTGGGTGCTTCAAAAAATGAGGATATGACAGCAAAAAAAGGTTTCTTCTTATCTTTAATATATGTACTTTCAATGAGTTTGGCTTACACAATTGCTGGAATTATTGCAGGAGTCTTTGGCGCAAACTTACAAGTTGCACTTCAAAATCCTTATGTTTTAGTTGTTTTTGCTTTAGTTTTTGTGGCACTTGCATTTTCACTGTTCGGATATTTTGAAATAAAACTTCCTCAATCTTTACAAACAAAACTGAATAAAACAACAGATGGAAAAGAAAAACAAGGAATAGTTGGAATTGCAATAATGGGATTTTTATCAGCTTTAATAGTTGGTCCATGTGTTGCTCCACCACTTGCAGGTGCTTTGGTTTATATAGGTCAAACAGGTGATGCACTTCTTGGTGGAATGGCTTTATTTGTTATGAGTTTAGGAATGGGAGTTCCTCTTTTACTTATTGGTTTAGGTGCTGGAAGATTTATGCCAAAACCAGGTGGTTGGATGGAAAATATTACCAAAATCTTTGGAATTATAATGTTAGGAGTTGCTATTTGGCTCCTTGATAGAGTTTTGAGTGCTTCAATTATTATGTCTTTATGGGCATTATTATTCCTAGCAACAGCAATATATTTAAAAACTCAATCAAATATGATTGCTGAATTAGCTAGTTCGGTTTTATTTATTTTAGGAGTGGTTTTGTTGGTGGGTCTTATAAGTGGTTCTACAAATCCATTAAAACCACTTGAAAAGTTGACAGGCTCTGCAAATATATCAAAAGAAAATGAATTAGTTTTTCATAAAATAAAAAATATAAAAGAGCTGGAACTTGCAATCAAAAACTCAAATAAACCAGTGCTTTTAGATTTTTGGGCTTCTTGGTGTGTTGCTTGTAAAGAGTTTGAAGAGATAACTTTTAAAGACGAAGAGGTTATGAAAAAACTTCAAAACTTTACACTTTTAAAAGCTGATGTTACAGCTAATAGTGATGAAGATAAAGCTTTGCAAAAAATGTTTGGAGTTGTAGGTCCTCCTGCACTTATTTTTTGGGATAAAGATAAAAAAGAGCTTAATTCATCAAAAATTGTTGGATATAAAAATCCAAAAGAATTTTTAGAAATACTAAATAAAAACTTTTAAAAGAAGAAAACTCTTCTTTTAAATAATATTTCTCTATAATAAATCTTTTAGGATTTATTATGGAACTCTCAACTGATTTTTTAATCATTTTTTCACTAATTATATTTGTTTCTTCTTTAGTTCATGGAAGTATTGGTTTTGGATTTCCTATGATTGCAACGCCTTTATTGGCTATGGTTACAGATATGAAAACTGCAATTTTATATATAGCAATTCCCACACTTTTGATAAATCTTATCTCAATTTATAGTGAGGGGAATTTTTTACAAGCTATAAAAAGATTTTATCCTTTGGCAATTATTGGAATGATTGGGAGTGCAATAGGTACACAAATACTTATTTATTCTAGTTCTGAACTTTTTAAATTATTGTTAGCTTTTTCAATTCTTTTGTATCTTTTTATTCAAAAGTTTAAAATACAAATGAAGTGGATAAAAGAAAAGAAAACATTATCAATGGTAGTTTTTGGATTAATTGCTGGAATAATAGGTGGTTTGACAAATGTTATGGCTTCAATTTTGATAATTTATTCACTTGAATCAAAACACTCAAAAAAAGAGATAATCCAATCTACAAATTTATGTTTTTTATTTGGTAAAATCACTCAAATAGTGCTTTTTACTTTTCATGGTTCTTTTAATCAGGAGTTGTTAACTTTATCTTTTAGTAGTTTGATTATTGTTGTAATTGCTATGTTTGTTGGGCTTAAAATAAAAGATAAGATTCCAAAAGAGAGTTATGTAAAAGTTGTAAAAGTAGTTTTATTTTTGATAGCTTGTGTTTTGATTTATCAAACAATGATTTAAAAAAGAGAAATTTCTTTCTCTTTTTTAAAGTACTAAATAAATATAAATGCACCTAAAATCATAACTGCAAGATATAAAGATCCAAATATTGCGCCTAAAGCCCACCATTTGCCTTGAGAAATATATCCAGCTCCATACCAAATAGGTGATGGACCAGTTCCATAAGGAGTTATAATTCCCATAACACCTAAACTTCCTGCAAGAATAATTGTAAATGGAACAATTTGTTCAGGAGTTAATAAATTAACTGCAATTGCCATAAAGATTGGAATAAGTGCAGTAACATGTGCTGTAACACTAGCAAAAAAGTAGTGTAACAAGAAAAATAAAACAAGTAATGAAATAATAAGAGTTGTTGGAGCCATACCTGATAACATTGTTTGTGTATTTGCTCCAATCCAAGCTAAAACACCAACTTTTTGAAGTCCAGATGCCATTGCAACTAAAGATGAGAACCAAATTAATACATCAAATGCTGCTTTGTTTGAAATTAAATCATCCCAAGTAATTACATTTGTTAAAACCATAATAGCAACAATTGAGATAGCAACAGTTGTTGCATCTACACCAAACTCTTTTCCAAATATCCAAAGAATCAAAGCAACAGTAGCAAGAATACCCATTAAATACTCTTTAAATGTAACAGGACCTAATGTTTTAAGTTCTTCTTTTGCCCAAGCTGGAGCTTCTGGAGATTTTTTTTGAGTTGGTGGATAAACTACATAAGCTAACCAAGGAGTTAATAAAAAAAGTGGAATCATAAGTGGTAACATAACAGATGACCACTCAACCCAACTAATTGCATGACCTGTACTTTTAGTGATTAAATCAACTGCAAGTAAGTTTGGAGCAAGAGCTGTTAAGAACATAGAACTTGTAACACAAGTAGTCGCAATTGCAACCCATGAAATATAAGCACCTAATTTTCTTGGATCCTTATCCGGATATGAATCAAAAATATGCGGAATATTAATAGCAACAGGGTAAACAGAACCACCACTTCTCGCTGTATTTGATGGCATAAATGGAGCTAAAACTAAATCTGAAAATGCAACTGCATATCCAAGACCAAGTGAGCTTTTACCCATATATCTAATCATAATTAATGATACTCTTTTTCCAAGACCTGTTTTTTTGTAACCAAGTGCAAACATAAATGCTGCAAAAATTAACCAAATAACACTATTTGAAAAACCAGACAAAGCCCAAGCTATACCATCTTTTGGACTTCCAATTAGTCCTAAAAGAGCAACCAAACAAATACCTGTAAAACCAACAAGTGCCGCTGGAACTGGTTCTAAAATAAGACCAACAACAACAGCAAAAAAGATTGCTAAGAAATGCCAACCATTTTGTGTTAATCCCGTTGGTGCTGGAATAAACCAAAGTATAAGTATAAGCGCGATTGGAATAATCATTTTTATTGCTTTACTAGACATAAAATCCTCCTAATGAATTTTTCATATTATATTATTATTTGAATACAAATAAGGTTATAAAAATTTTAAAATAACTGAAATACTCATAAATTGAATAATAATTCATTAATTATTTATATCTAAGATTTGATATACTTCATAAAAATTATAAATAAAGGGTTCAGATGAACTTTGAAACGATTTTAGGAAAAGTTGATTTTTTAGAATTTCTAAGAGGTAAAAAAGCAACATTTTTATTAAGTGCAAGTGTTACAAAAACTTGTGAGATTCCAAATATTTCACAAGCTGGAATTCCTGGCAAATTATATTTAACACCAACTTTAGATGCAGAATTTTTGTGTACAAAACAAGTTCGTTCAATGCCTGATATTGCGCAAACTCCAAAAGGTGTTCCAACACCTGCACTTATTACAAGAGCTGTTCATGAGTTAAAAGCTTATTCAAATATAGAAATATTAGATTTGGGGTTAGATGTAGTTCCTCAAATTGATTATTTTAAAATTCATGATTTTGCAATAAAACCAAGTGCTAGAATTGATGATGGAGCAAAAATTCCTGCTTTGGAAATTTTCCAAAAAGGTATTGAATTTGGTCAAAATTATCAAATTAATGACGATTATGTAATTCTTGCAGAATCAATTCCAGCAGGAACAACAACAGCAAATGCAACAGCTTTGGGTTTAAAATATGAATGTGAGGGATATTTTTCAAGTTCATATAAAAATAATCCAAGTGATATAAAAAATCAAACAATGCAAAAAGCTTTAAAAAGAGTAGATTTAAATGGTGATTTATTTGAAATACTTTCAAGTATAAGTGATAATATGATTATTTTTAATGCTGGATTTATTTTAGGAAGTAGGGTAAATAATCTAAAAATTATTCTAGCAGGTGGAACTCAAATGGCAGCTGTTTTACTTGTGGTGAACTCTATTTTAAGAAGTATGGGTGGAGTTATTGATTCTTCAAATTTAGCACTAAGTACCACAAAATGGATAAATAAAGATGAAAACTCAAATATTAAAGCACTTTTAGAGCAACTTGATTTCCCAATAAATGCTTATGCTAGTGATTTTGATTTTAGTGAATCTTCTCATCCTGCATTAAAATTATATGATGAAGGTGAAGCAAAAGAGGGTGTTGGTTGTGGTGGAGCTTTATGTTATGCGGCAATTAATGGACTTACAAAAGAGCAAGTTACAAAAAAAGTAGAGAGTTTTTTAGGAGTATAAAATGAAAAAAAAAATATTATCAGGGTTTTTATTTGCACTTTTATTAAGTGGATGTAATATGAAAGAACCCAAACAAGTACAAGAGTGGAAAATACAAGATGACCCATATTATAAACACAAAAAAAGCCAATTTGAAATGTTAGCCCAAAATGATAAATATAAAGTAGTTATGTTGGGTGATTCAATTACTGATGAGGGCGAATGGGCTGAGTTATTGGATTCAAGATTGATTCAAAATAGAGGAATTAGTGGTGATACAACAGATGGAGTTTTACAAAGACTTGATAGTATCAATAAAAGCGTAAAACAAGTTTTTATAATGATAGGTGTAAATGATATTATGAGAGGAAAATCTGTTGATGAGATTTTTACGAATTATCAAAAAATAGTTCAAATATTAAAAGAAAAAGATATAAAAGTGTATATTCAATCAACTCTTTATGTTGGTGAAAAAAGAGCAGAGAATTTTAATATAAAAGTTGAAAATTTAAATACAAAATTAAAACAATTTGCAAGTCATAATAATTTGATTTTTATAGATTTAAATAAAATATTATCATCAAATAAAATGCTAAAACATGAGTTTACATCGGATGATTTACATATAAATGGGAAAGCTTATGTGTTATGGGCAGACGAGATTAAAAAATATATTTAATCTCACCTTATATTATTTTGTGAATTTTATAGTTAAATCTTTGTAGTTCTTCAAAGTGTTTTCTAGATTTTCAAGAAATATCTCAGGTGCATATACAAGTAAATCTTGAATAGTATGAAATCTGTCTTTTGGGATATAAATTTTAGAAGTTTGCTCCGAACAAACCTTTGATTTGATAAACTCTTTTTCCTCACTAGAAGCATTTTGTAAAATATGCTTCAAATAAATTTTTCTAGCACGACCGCTATCATCAAAAAGTAACTGCTCAGGAATCTCTAAAACTTCTGCTATATATGGGATAAGTTCGATTTTAAGTGCAATATCACCATTTAGATATGCATAAATAGCTTTAACTGTAGGAATTTCTCCAGTACTTTTTAATTTCGGTTCGAGAGTGATAAGTTTTAATGCAAAATTTTTCTTATTTATTTTTTTTTCTTTTATTAATAGATTTATTTTTTCATAAACTTCCATATTTTCAGCCTTTTATAGAAATTTTATATATAATTAATCCCTATAATAAGGAATAATCTATAATTAAGGCTATATAAATAGAATTATTCTATAATACAAGAAAAAATTTGGATTATTAAAATGAATAAAAAAACAAAAATATATTTTATAGGTATGCTTTTAACAGCCACTTTATTAATTAGTATTTTTTATTTTGTTTTTTCTTCAACTTTATTAGGATGAAAATGAAAGAAAATAAGAACATTACGGAAGAGGAAATAGACTTAAGAGAGTTATTTCAAATAGTGTGGAATAAAAAAGTATTTATTATATTTTTTACTTTATGCATAACTATAATTTCAGCCTTTTATATTTATTCTAAAACACCAATATTTGAAGTGAAATCACATGTAGAATTAGGTTATATAAATAAAGAAATAATTGAAGATATTAATTCCTTAGAACAAAAATTAAAAGTAGTATTTTCAATTGAAGATGTGAAATCTGAAGCTAATAGTTTTGAAAAAGGTGTTGTTACATCAATCAAACAAGTAAAAGGTGTAAAAAACTTTTTAGAAATAAAAACTGAAGCATTTACAAATGAAGTTGCAATTGTTAAAAATAAAGAAGTTTTAGAATTTATTCAAGACTTATCCGTAGAGAAAATAAAAGAGTATAAAACATCACTTGATAATAGTATTTCGGATACAAAAAGAGAGATAGATTTTATACAAAATGTTAATGTGAAAGATATAAAATCACAAATAAATATAATAAAAGAGCAGGAAATAAAGGATATTGATAGACAAATTGATATTTTGAAAACACAAAATATTAAAAATATAGATAGAGAAATAAATTTACTTAAATCACAAGAAGTTCCAACTTTAAAAAAACATATAAATTTTTTGTCTAAAACACATATAAAATCTTTAGAAAATAAAATTGAGTATTATTCAAAAAATTTACAAAAGTATATTTCAGAAACTAATAAGATTAATCAATATATAGAAAAATTAGATAACACATCATCTATGATAGCTTCTGTTCAAATATTAAATTATCAAAATCTAATAACAAATGCACAAAATGAAATAAAGGATTTAGAATTAGAAATTGAAGTAATTAAAAATGAAACTATTCCAAAATTAGAATTTGACCTTGAAAATATTACGACAATTAAAATAAAAGATTTAGAAGATAAAAAGAAAAATATTTTAAATGTTGATATTAAAAATCTTGAAAATAAAAAAATAAATATATCAAATGAGCTAATTAGAAAACTTGAAGATAAAATAAATGTTGAATTTCAAACAAAAATATATCAATTAAATGAGAAAATGGATATACAAAATTTCAAAAAAAGTGAACAAAATCTTGCAAATACAAAATTAGTTGGAGAGTATTTAGTGAATAATTTTCCAGTTAAACCAAAAAAATCTTTGGTTATTGTAGTTTCATTCCTAACTGGATTTATCGTATCTATATTTTTAGTATTTCTTTTAAACTTTATAAATAATCCAAGAAAAGAATCTTAAAAGCAAGAATAAAAATTATATTTAACCCCAATTTCATATCGTAAAAGCTAAAATAAAAATTACTAAACAAATACACTATATTTTAGGACTTTTATGGATATTTTTATCTCAACGTTTTTAAAGATATTTTTTCTGATGACACCATTTTTTGTGTTAACAATGTTTTTAACCATGACAAAAGACGCAACAATTGCACAACGAAAAGCTTTGGCTATAAAAGTTACTATTTCTGTGACAATAGTGAGTTTTATATTACTTTTTTTTGGAAAACATATATTCTCTATTTTTGGAATAACTGTCGATGCTTTTAGAATAGGTGCGGGTGCTTTATTATTTTTAACGGCAATTGATTTAGTACGAGGAAAAGAACATGAATCAAATGTGGATGATAAAGACATTTCTCAACTAGCAGTTGTTCCTTTATCGATGCCTATGATAATAGGACCTGGAACTACTGGTATTTTGGTTGTTATGGGTGCAACTTTTACTGATTCTTCATCTTTTATAATAGGAACAATGGCACTTATGAGTGCAGTTCTAGTTATTGGTTTGATGTTATATACCGCAAGTTTTATTGAAAAAATTATTGGTAATGAAGCACTTATTGTAGTTTCAAAAATCACAGGTTTAATTTTGGCTGCTTTATCTGCTCAAATTGTATTTACTGGTATTAAAAACTTTTTGGCTTTATGATGAAAATATTCTATTTTGGTGGACAAAAATCAGGAAAAACAAAAGCTGGAATTAAAAAAGCTTTAGAATTATCAAAAGATGAAAAACCATATTATGTGGCAACTTACGATAACTCTTTTGGTGATGATTCTATGAGTGAACGAATAAACAGACATATTATTGAGAGAAAAGAAGATTTTATCACTATTGAAGAGTCAAAAGATTTGACAAAAATAGTTGAATCAAATAAAACATATTTGATTGATTGTATTTCTATGTGGCTTTTTAATAATCTACAAAATAGTGAAGAAACTTTAAAAACTCAACTCCAGAAGATTTGCCAAATAGATGCAAACATCATTTTTATTTTAAATGATGTTTCATGTGGGATAATTCCACTGGATAAGGAATCAAGAAGATTTGTAGATTTTTCAGGGCTTATTGGACAAGAATTATCAAAATTATGTGATGAAGTTTATGAAGTGAAATATCGAATTGAAAGAAGATTAAAATGAAACAAATATCAAACGCTTTTTTATTTGCGCTTTCATACTTTTCTATTATTCCCGTATTTGTAAAAAATATGGAAATAAACAATGAAACTTATAAATATACTTTGGTTTTATTGCCACTTGTTGGAGCGATTTTAGCTGCTTTGGTAATAGGTTTAAATCTTGGTTTAAATGAATTTTTTAATCCTTTATACTCTTCATTTGTTTGTGCAGTTGTTTATTTGGCACTTTATGGCTTTATTCACACAGAGGCAATAATTGATGTTGTTGATGCGTGGTTTGCAACTTACAGTGGAAAAGATGCTTATAAAATCATGAAAGAATCGACTATTGGAGCAATTGGCGCTTTATATGGTGTTGCTTTTGTTTTATTAAAAGTGGGAATAATTACTTATGTTTTATATGAAAAACAATATGCCCTTTTTTTCATAGTTTGCATTTTTTCAAGATTGAATCTGATTTATCTTCTTGGGTATTTTAAATTTAGCAAAGATAGTTTTTTATCTTTAGCTTTTGCAAATTCTGGAATATTTCAACTAAAAATTTTTGCTTTGATTTATGTGATTATTGCATTTTTTATTGGTTCAAATATTTTGGTTTTATTTGTTTTAAGTTTGGCAAGTTTTTACATAATTCTAAAAATCTTAAACAACAAATTTGGTTTTGTAAATGGAGATTGTTTAGGTTTTACCCTTGAACACACAGAATTAATACTTTTAAATATAGGATTAGCGATAATATTATGAAAACTTTTGAACATGGCGGACAAATAGAAAAATTTGCCTTTGATTTAGGATGTAGTGTTAGTGAAATTATTGATTTATCATCAAATATAAATTTTGTAAAACCTCAAATAAATATCGATTTTAACTCTTTAGATATTTCATCTTATCCAACTTATGATAAGTTATATGAAAAAATAGCTTTTAATTATGGAGTTTCAAGTTCTCAAATTGAGCTTTTCAACGGTGGAAGTTCTGCGATTTTTACTCTATTTAAACATCTAAATCTAAACTCGTGTACGATTTATTCACCTGCATATTTGGAGTACAAAAAAGCTTCTTTGAATTTTGGATATGAGTTACAAACTATAAATAGATTTGAAAATGTAAATGAAAATGTAAAAGAGAACTCTTTAGTAATTTTTGTAAATCCATCAACTCCTGATGGAAAATATTATGACTTAGAAGAGTTGATGCAAACTTGGATTGAAAACTCTTGCACGATTTTAATAGATGAGAGTTTTTTAGATTTTTGTGATAAACCCTCTGCTATAAAATATTTAGAAACTTACGATAAATTGTATATTCTAAAATCAATGACAAAGTTTTATTCAAGTGCAGGAATACGAGTTGGAACAATAGTTTCAACAAAACAAAATATTGAAAAATTAAAAAGATTTGAGCCAATGTGGAAATTATCACAATTTGACTCGAACTATTTACAAGCAGCTTTAGATGATAAACTTTTCAAAAATATCTCAAAAGCAATAAATATAAAAAATAAAATCGAATTAGAAAATATCTTAAAAGAGTCAGATTTAATCGAAGAGATTTTTGAAAGTAGTGCAAATTATTTGCTTGTGAAACTCTCAAACCTAAATGCAAAAGAGTTTCAAGAAAAACTAAAACCATATAAAATAATGGTTAGAGACTGCTCAAATTTTGACTATTTAGATGAGAGATTTGTACGAATTGCAGTTAAAAGTTCAATCGCAAATGAAGTTTTACAAAAAGCTTTAAAAGAAATATGTTAATAAAAAACAGATTTTTAAAATATTTTTCTTTTTTATTAAGTGCAATATTTATTGTGTATGTGATTTATTTGATAATCTCATCTTTTATAATAGTTAAAAATCAGTTCATAGATATTGGTGATGCAACTTATGTAAACCAAGTCCGAACCGATGATTACACCATGAAACTTGCAGATTTTCTAACAAAAGATTGTAACAAAAACAAAATCTGTGAAGTTCAATTAATGTTAGATTTTGTAACAAAAATTCCATATAAAATAAATGAAAGTATCGCCAGAAGTTCAAAACAAGTTGTTGAACAAAACTTTGGAGATTGTGATGATAAATCAAATTTGTTGATTTCTATGTTAAAGGTTCGTGGATATGAAGCTTATTTTGTTTTAGTTCCCAAACATATTTTTGTGATAATAAATCTTGAAAATATAAACCTAAATTCAAAAGCTTTATATTTAAATGATAAAAGATTTTATATTTTGGAAAGTACGGCTGAGAATTCAAAAATAGGTTTTCCTTTGAGATATAAATTTGAAGAAATAGAAGCTATCGTTGACCCCTTTGTAAATAAGAAATTAGTAGTAAATAGTTTGGAGTATAAATAAAAATTATTTGACAATAAATATAATAAACAATATAATAAACAATATAAAAGGAGTTTATTATGTATAAAACAGTTAAACCAACAACATTTACTTTATCATTAGAATTACTTGATGATTTAGACATTATGTCAAAAGAATTAGGTAAAAAGAAAACAGCAATTATTAGTGAAGCTCTTGAAATGTATATGGATTATCAAGATATTCAACTTGCTAAAAAAAGATTATCTCAAAGTACCGGAACAATAAAAGCAGATGATTTCTTCAAAGAATTAGGTGTATAAATGTACACCCTTGAATTTGAAAAATCTGTAAAAAAAGATTTTAAAAATATAAATATTTCAGATATAAAGTTCATAAGAGATTTATTATATAGTTTCGTAGAAAATTTCTCTTTTGAATATGAACAAGAACTTTTAAAAACTGGCAAAATTAAAAAACTTCAAGGTATGGATGAAGAACTTTATAGATTAAAACTAAGAACTTATAGAGTGATTTACAAAAAAGAGGAAGATAGACTTATTATTTTAGTAGTGTCTGTAAAATCTAGAGAGAATTCTTATAAGAAATAGGTAAAAATGCAAAATATTTCAATTTTTGGCACAAGCTCAGACGCAGGAAAATCAACAATAACATTTGTAATAGCAAAAATACTTCAAGACTTAGGCTACAAAGTTGCACCTTTTAAAGCACAAAATGTATCAAATAATTCTCATGTTTGTGATGATGGAAGTGAAATTGCTATTGCTCAGTATTTTCAAGCTGAGGTTTTAGGAGTAGAAACTTCATATCATCTAAATCCAGTTTTACTAAAATCTGGTCGTGGAAGTTCGGCTTCTTTGATAGTTGAGGGGAAAGTTGTAACTTCTAAAGATGTACGAGAATATTATCGTGATTTAGACTTACTTAAACCAGCCGTGAAGCGATGTTTTGATTATTTGGATGCAAAGTATGATTGTGTTGTTTGTGAAGGTGCTGGCAGTCCCGTTGAGTTAAATCTTATGGATAAGGATTTATCAAATATATTTATGGCGACCCAATACAATACAAAAATCATTTTAGTTGCAGACATAGAAAAAGGTGGAGTTTTTGCTTCTATTTGGGGCGTTTATAATCTATTGCCTGAACATTTACGAAAAAATGTAATAGGTGTGATTGTAAATAAATTTAGAGGTGATTTAACTCTTTTTGATGAGGGAATACGAATTATCCAAGAGGATTTTAAAATTCCAGTTCTAGGAGTATTGCCATATCTTCCTTTTAATCTTGGATTTGAAGATAGTGCATCTTTGAAAAACTTTGTTCAACAACCACGAAATAAAAAACTTGATATTGCTGTAATTGCATATCCATACATGAGTAATTACAACGATTTTGAACCTTTGATTGCAGATGATGAGGTTTTTGTGGAGTTTGTTAGTTCTAATATTTCACTTGAAAAGTTTGATTTAGTGATTTTGCCAGGAAGTAAACTTGTAATCAAGGATTTGATTTGGTTAAAAGAAACTGGACTTTTTGAGCAGATTAAAAACTACAAAAAAGATATTTGTGCCATTTGTGGTGGTTATGAAATGATGTTTGAATCACTAAATGACATTTATGCTTTGGAAAATGAACAATCACTAAAAGAAGAGGGTTTTGGTTTTATTCCCGATAATATTATTTTTGAAAAAGAGAAAATTTTAGAGAAAAAAACTTATGAGTTATTTGGAGAAAAAATAGCTGGTTTTGAAATACATCACGGAATTAGTAAAAATTATCCTTTGTCTTTTGAAAAAGAGAATTTTAAAGGAACTTTTGTTCATCAGATTTTTGATAATAATGAGTATAGAACTAAATATTTTAAATCTATAAAAGCTGATTATATAGGTTTTGATTTTCAAGAGTATAAAAAACAAACTATTGATAACTTTATTTCTACACTAAAAGCAAAACTTGATGTTGAATATATTTTAGAAAGTATAGGAAAATAAATTTTATGTTTTTTGAAGTAGCTTTGATAGCATATATTATTGATATGATTTTTTCTGAATTCCAAAGATTTAAATATTTTAAACATCCAATTATTTTTATGGGAGATTATATTTCTTGGTTTGAAAAGAGATTTTATAAAAACTCTATTTTTAGAGGTTTTCTTTTAACTCTTTCTTTGCTTTTTGTAGTTTTCATAATAGTTTACCCCATTTCATTTATAAATAATATTTTTATTCAAGGAGTATTGGCTTCTTTTACGCTTTCATCAAAAATGCTTTTTGATGCAGTTAAAGATGTGGTATCAAATGAGAATATAGAAGATAAAAGATATAAAATTTCTATGTTAGTAAGTCGTGATACTTCAACTCTTTCAAATAGTGTGGAGAGGTAACATAAATTCATACTCAGAATTAAAAGATTCTGAGATAAAATAAATGAATAAAGGTTGCAAATGAGACAAAGTAAATATAGTCAAGAGTTTAAGGATTCAACAGTACAGTTGATTAT
>NZ_MUXE01000008.1 GCF_003063245.1 Arcobacter caeni
GATTGAAATCCATCTCTAAAAGTTGTATCCATAATATCTATATATTTTTTAGACATATATTTTAACCCTTTAGATTTTTATGATGTTGTACGGCTGCTATTACTGCAGCTATTTTTGCAGCGTCTGTATTAGTTGCATTTGCTTCTAATACTACATTAATAGTTTGAGATAGTTCCTCTTGTGGAAAGAATTTTCTTAATATTTTTCCTTGAGTCATAAATACTGCAATTATCAAGAATGTAAAGACTATACCCATTCCCACTAATAGCAATTCTATTACTTCTACTACTAAGTTTATTTCCATAACTAAACCTTTTTGTTTATTTAACGGTGCAATTTTAGGGAAATTAAGTAAATACTTCTTCTTTTTAAGTGCTTTAAAAATTGTTTATAAGTGCTTATTTTATGGTTTAGAAATGCTATAATAAAGTATGAAAAAAGAAACCTTACAAAAACGAACAAAAATAGCAAATGATATTATGTATTATATTTATACTCACATAGAAACGAATATTGATATTGAAGAAATTAGTATTGATTTAGGAGTTAGTAAGTTCCATATGCATAGAATTTTTAAAGAGGCTTTTGGAAAAAATATTTATGAAAGCATTAAATCAATAAGACTTCAAAAAGCATCAAATTTACTTTTAACAAATAAATATTCAACTATATCAAATATAGTAAATTTATGTGGATATTCTTCACAATCTTCATTTATCAAAACATTTAAAGAAAGATTTGAAATGACCCCAAAAGATTGGAGGAACGGTGGATATAAAGAGTATTCAAATAAAATTTTACAACAATCGCAAAGAGCAAAACAATCAAAAGCAGATTTTAGTGATATAACACCAACTATCGTAAAAATGCCATCGTTTGAGAGTTTTTATATTAGAAACAAAGGTTATAATATAAATATTAGAGAAACATGGCAAAAACTTCAAACTTGGATTTTAACAAATAATATTCATTCTTATAAACAAATTGCACTTTTTCATGATAATCCAACAATTACACCTTTAAATGATTGTCAATATATTGGCTGTATAGTTGTTGATGATTTAGAAAAAGTAAAAAGTGATAGATTGCCAAACTTTAAAATTGCAGATGGTGTTTATGCAAAGTTTGATTTAAAAGGTAAAACAGGAGATGTTTTACCTTTTATTCATTGGGTTTATCACGAATGGCTTCCTCAAAGTGAATATGAAACAACAACTAAACCATCTTATGCTATTTATAAAAAATTAGATTTTTTAGATGATAGCGATGAATTTGATTTGAGTTTTTATGTCTCTATTAATTTTTAGAAAAGAATTAAAGTAAAGCTTTTTCTAGCCATCGTTTTAAAAAATCTTTTCTTGAATATGTGATTGCGCCTAAGTCAAATTTATATTGCATATAAGGATGACCTAAATTCCAAAAAGAGAAGTTTTCTTTTTCTAAATAAAAAGAAAGAAGCACTAACTGAAGTTTCCCCCAGTTATTATAGTTTTTATTATTTGAGCTAAAACCAGTAAGTGAAGTGTAGGTTGAATTGATTTTATATCCAATTTCACCTGCAATTAATTCTTTTGTATTTTTATCATAAAGTTCAACACTAAAAATTTTAAAATCAATATTTGGATGAGTATAATCTTTTAAAGATAAGATTAATTCTTTGTATTGAGGTTCTAACCAATTTGTTTTATGAAACTTTGAGATATTATCCAAAACTAAACTGAGGTTTGTATTTATACGAAATTCAAACTCATTTTTATCTAGAAGTTTTTTTACTTTTTTACTGATATGTAAATTTTCAAAATCTAAAATTGCATATTCAAACTGTATTTCAGGAACTAAATAAAACTCATCTTCAATTGTTGCTGAAGTTGAAATAAAACCATATAATGCTTGATGTATATAAAAATCTTTTGATAAATCATTACTTACATAAAAATTAGATTTTTCATTTGCATAGATTTGATTATATAGAATATTTTCATCTTTTATATCATCTAAAGTTAAAAAATAAACTACATTCTTTTTTTCCATTTCACACCTTATCTATTATGACGATTATCTCTTTGGTGTGAATCTCTATTATTTTGTTTATAATTTTGATTTTCGTTTCTTTCATAATATCTACCATAAACAGGTTCTCTATCATTTCTATAGTTTCTTGATCTATTCCAATCGTTATTTTTATGGTATCTATATTCTCTATAATGTGGATGATTTGGTTTAAAATACCCTCTTAAATGCAGTCTATCATTATAACTATATCGACCATCATATAAAAAGAAAATATTATTATAAAAATATCCCGTTCGGTCAAAATATCCAAAATAATATCCGTAATTATCATAATAACCACGATGATTGTAATCAAAGTTTCTATATCTATCATCATATCTATGATCATCAGATCTAAAATTTAAATCAAGTGTAGAATTATTTCCAATAGGTGTTCTAATACTAACTCCCAAATCAGAATTTGCAAATAAAGTTGAACCAAGAGATATAAGTGAAATTAAAAGTAGTTTTTTCATATAAAGAATCCTTTAACAAATTTGCAGAATCATATATCTGCAGTGTGAATAAATTGTGATTTAGTATAAATTTCGTTTGATTTAATTATAATGTAGTTTTCATTTTAAGGCATTTTTTGAATACTCTACTAACCAATAATCAAATAACTAACTTTTACAATCATATCACAAAGTTACTGCAAGAGTGTGAATCCTTTACTTTTAATGTGGCATTTATTAATTTTTCTGGAATACAGCTTTTACTTGATTGTTTTGAAATTCTAGAGAAAAAAAATATAAAAGGCAAAATCTTAACATCAACATATCTCAATTTTACCCAAATAAAAGCTCTTGAAAAAATAAGAGAATTTAAAAATATAGAACTAAAAATTTATGATTCAAATGAGTCAAATATAGGATTTCATAGTAAATCTTATATTTTTAAATTTAAAGATAAGTATAAAATAATAATTGGTTCTTCAAATATAACTGCAAGTGCTTTTAAATCAAACATTGAATGGAATGTAAAAACTATTGCAAAAAAAGATGATTGTTTTTTACAAAATGTATTAATTGAGTTTGAAAAACTTTGGTTAAATTCTTATGATGTAAATGATGAATTTTTGAAAGAATATGCAGATTTTTTAGATAAACAAAAAAAAGAGTTTCTTCCTAGTTTTACTTATAAAAAAAGTATAAAAATAAATTTCATGCAAGAAAAAGCCTTACAAAAGCTGGAAGAATTAAGAGAAAAAAAAGAAAAAAAAGCTTTAGTAATTGCAGCAACAGGAAGTGGAAAAACTTATCTTAGTGCTTTTGATGTGAAAAAATTTCGGCCAAAAACACTTCTTTTTTTAGTTCATAGGGAAAATATACTTTTAAGTGCAAAAAAGAGTTTTGAAGATATTTTAGAAGATAGTTTTACTTATGGACTTTTTACTGGAAATAAAAAAGAAAAGAACAAAAACTATATTTTTTCAACTATTCAAACAATGAATAATACTTTTCTTGATTTCTCACCAAATCATTTTGATTATATAATTGTAGATGAAGCCCATCATATAACAAGTCCTAGCTATAAAAAAGTAATAGAGTATTTTGAACCAAAGTTTTTATTAGGACTAACAGCTACATCAAATAGAATGGATGGAAATAGTATTTACGAAGTTTTTGATGAAAATATAGCTTGTGATATAAGATTAAATGATGCTTTAGAACATAATCTTGTGGTTCCTTTTCACTATTTTGGAATAAGTGATATACAAAGTGTAGATTATGAAAATATTGATTTATCAAAAATAGATGAAGTTGCAAAACTTTTAAGTGTAAATAAAAGAGCAGATTTTATTATAGAAAAAATGAATTTTTACTCTTTTGCAGGAGTAAAAAGAAAAGTAATTAGTTTTTGCGTTTCAAAAGAACATGCTTTTTTTATGAGTGAAAAGTTTAATGAAAAAGGAATAAATTCAATTTCTCTTACAAATGAAGATTCTATACAAAAAAGAGAAGAAGCAATAAAAAAACTTGAAGATGAAAATGAAACTTTAGAAGTGATTTTCACAGTTGATATTTTTAATGAAGGAATTGATATTCCCTCAATTAATACAGTTTTATTTTTACGCCCAACAAATTCGCCAATAGTATTTGTACAACAACTTGGACGCGGTTTACGAAAACATAAAAATAAAGAGTTTTTAACCATTCTTGATTTTATAGGAAACCATAAAAAAGCCTATTTAATTGCTTTGAGTTTGGTTGGAAATAAAGCTATTGATAAAGATAGTATTAAAATTTCACTACAAAATAATTTTGCAGATTTTAAAAATGCATTTATTTCTATGGATAAGATTTCAAAAGATAGAATTTTAAAACAAATAGAAAATGAAAACTTTAATCATTTAAAATATTTAAAAGAACAATATTTTGAGTTTAAAACTATTTTAGAAAATAAAGTCCCAAAACTGGTAGATTTCTTACAATTTAATGAAGTAATAAATCCTATGAATTTTATATATGAAAGTAAATCTTATGTTGAATTTATAGCAAAAGTTGAAGATGTAAAAATAAAAAATGAGTATAAAATTTTATGTGAAAATGAGCAGTTTTTAAAAACTATTAGATTTATAGAAAATCAACTTCCAATAAAAAGGATTTATGAATTTGTAATATTAAAATATCTTTTAAATAATGATTTTTGTGATGAGAAAATAGCTTTTAAAATATTGAATAAATATTTAGATAAAGTTTGCAAAAAGAGTATAAATCATAGTTTTTTTTATTTAAATCAAGATTTTTTAGATAAAGCACAAATAAGTAGATATTTGAAACTTATAAATTTTGATGGACAAAAAGCGGTAAAAACAAAAGAGTTTGAAGAGCTTATAAGAATTTCTAAATATAAAGAGATTATTGAAGATAGTTTAAATTATGGAATTTATGTTTATGAAGAAGAATTTGAAACCATTGACTTTGGAATGCCATTTTTAAAATTATATGGAAAATATAATATGTTAAATATTGCACAACTTTGTAATTTTCCAAAAATTCATAGTTCATTTCGAGGAAGTGGATTTTTAAAATACAAAGATGATTTCTTTTTATTTATAAATATTGAAAAAGATAAGTTTTCAAAATCAGCAAATTATACTAATACTTTTTTATCAAAAGATAGATTTACTTATCAAAGTAAACCAAGTATGTCACAAGATAAAGGTGATGGAGAAAGATTAATCGAAAATCAAGAACATGGTGTAAAACTACATATTTTTATAAGAAAATTTGTACAAGTGGATAAAAAAACTCAAGATTTTATTTATCTAGGAATTGCAAATAGTGTCAAATATAGTGGAAATAAACCAATAAGTTTAGAATTAAAATTAGAAATTCCTCTTGAAGATAAATTATTTGAAGAATTTACAAAAATAGTGTAAATAAATGATTATTTCTATCTTTATTTTAGGTTTATCTGTGATACCATTCGCAAAAATTAACTAGGGTATTTTGAATGCAAAAAATGGAAAAAGTTGAGAATAAAAAAGGTTTAGTAGAAAAAGTCTTTTTAAAAGTAAATAGTATAGACAAGGTTTTAGAAAGTAAAGTTGATACAATTTTACTAAGAATTATAAATATGCTAAAATATTTTTTTATTCTAATAATGATAGTTTATTTAGCAATTTGTCTTCTAAGTTTAGGACATAAAATTATCTCTTTTACTCTTGCACAAGGTGCTTTAGATTTTACCTCAATTAAAACTATTTTAACAGATGGCTTATTTACATTGATTGTGATTGCTATTGTAAAAACACTTTTTATAAAAAGTGGTTTTGATTATGCTTTAACATTTTTAGAAATTGCTTTTGTAGTAATCATTAGAAAACTTATATTACTTGAAAGTATTCCTAGTGAAACAGATTTATTAATGGCATTAGGAATTACTTCATCTATATTTTTTGTATTAATTATTTATATTCATAATATGAGAAGAAAATGGCAAAAAGAAGATAATACTAAATTTATTTAATAATTTGTGAACTCAATGGAAGCTCAATTTTGAATTCAGCTCCATTGTAGTTTGTATTTTGATATAAATATTCTTTATTTGAGACACTTATATCTCCATTCATGTGTTTTTTTATGATTTCATTTGACATATAAAGACCTATTCCTGTTCCTTGGTTTTTATGTTTTGTTGTAAAGTAAGGCTCAAAAACTCTATTAATAACTTCTTCTTTTATTCCACCTGCATTATCTTTTATTTTTAGGATTAATTTATTTTGCTCTTTATAAATATCAATAAATATAAATTTATTTTTGCAATCGCTATCTTCTAATGCATCAACTGAATTATTGATAATATTTAGAAGAACTTGAATAAATTCATTAACAAGTCCTAATATAATTATTTCTTGGGTATTTTTTACAATTTCAATATTTCTATTTTTTAATTTTGAGCTAACTAAATACAATACTTTTTCTATTGGAATATTAATATCAAAAAAAGAAGCTTCTTTTTCATTACTAAAAAAATTCCTAAAATCATCAATTGTATTAGATAAATGTTGAGCTGAATTATTTATAATATCCATAGCTTCATAAAAATCAACATCACTTAAATTCTCAAAATCTTTTCTTAATTTAGCTCCCGTTGCTGCTGTAGAAATCAAAGATAGAGGTTGTCTCCATTGGTGGGCAATATTTTCTATCATTTCTCCCATTGCTGCCATCTTTGATTGTTGGTTTAAGATATTTTCTTTTTGTATTAATTCTTTTGTCTTTTTTTCTACTAAATTTTCTAAATTTTTATTCATTTCATTTAGTGTTTTTGTTTTTTCTTCTACTTTATTACTTAAAGATTTGTTAAGATTTTTGAGTGTTATAGTTCTATGTATAAATGCTAATATGATTATAAAAATAACAGCAAATATTTGTATAAATAATTCATAATTAAAGCTAGTTTGAAATTGTACATTATTCCATTTTGTAATTATTTCATTTAATTCATTTATAGAAATTGAAGAGATAGCTTTATTTAATATTGATTCCAATATTGCATAATCATCTCTTATCATAAATTTCATACTAAAGTTTAAACCTGTATTTCCAGATACTTTTAAATCATCAAAACCATATTTAGCAATATTATAAAAAAGTACAGGTTGAATATCAACAAAAGCATAAACTTCATTTTTTGATACTAATTCTAATCCTTCTTTTATGCTATTAACTAAAGTAAGTTGAATATCTGGGTAGTTGTTTTTTATAATATTATGAGCTGTGAAATTATCTCCAACAGCTATTTTTTTATTTTTTAACATAGAAATATTTTCTATAAAGTTTTCATCTTTTTTTGTAACAATAGAAATTGGAAATTTCGCATATTCTTTTGTAAATATAGAATAATCTTTTCTATTTGAAGTTTCACCAATACTATAAATCAAATCATTTTCTTTAGTTTTAATGCTATTTATTTGTTCTTTAAATGTTTCAGAAAATACATTTTTATATTGTAAACCTAGTTTTTTAGTTATTAATTCCCAATATTCAGCAGAAATACCAATAGCTTTGTTATTTTTTGATTTAAAAGTAAAAGGTTCCCATGAATTAGAAACTGATACTTTTATTAGATTTTTTAACAAAAAATCTTTCTCTTCTTGTGTTAAATTTAGCTGTTGTTTAAAACTAGAATAATATCTCTCTTTTTCATTTATAATCCATTTTTCTTCAAGTTCTAAAAGTTCATTTGTAGGGATTTTTGAAAATCCAATATCAAATAAATCAGCTTTTTCTTGATTATAAGTTATTGCTTGAACACTATTTTTTAGAGTTAAATCATCTAATGGTTTTATTAAATGAAATAAATTATTTCTTAGAGTATAAAATTCAACTGCCAATTTATCTTCATAAATCAAATCAAGCTCTTGATTTTCTAGCCCTTCAATTAATTTATCATAATCTTTATAGACTTTTATTATTGCATTTGGATAATTTTGTGAAATTAAATCTTGGTAATTTCCTCCAATAAGTCCAATTGTAAGCAGAGGTTTTGTAATTATGTTAGAGTCATTTTTTGATAAAGTAAAAAATGTACTTTTTAGTTCATAAAAAGTATTTGAAGTAAACATCCAATCAGAATATTTTTTAGTACCTAAAAAATAATCAACTTCTTTGTTTTTAACAAGATTAATAGCATCATCCCAAAGAACACCATCTACAAATTCAATTATATAGTTATTGTATTTTGCCCATAATTTCCAAATATCAATAAGTAATCCAGCTGCTTTATCATCTTGTTTATAAGAAAATGGAGCATAATTTGAGTCATAAGAGATTTTAAAAGAAGTTTCTTTTGCGAATAAAAATGTAGAAAATAAAATAATAATAAAAAATAAGTTTTTCATATTATATTATAACTTAGATTATAACAAAAAGTATTAAAAGTTAAGTCTATATCCAACGCCTGAAATATTAGTAATAGATTCTTTCCCTATTTTCTTTCGTACTTTGTTTAATAAATTTTTTAATGCAGAATCTGTAGCTTCAAAACAATCTTCCCACATATTAGATTTTAATTCGTCTGATGAAACAATTCTATTATTATTTTTGATTAAAAAACTTAGTAAATCTAACTCTTTTGATGTAAGCATAATCTCATTTTTTGTATTTAAATCAATCATTTTTTTATGAAGAACATTGTATTGAATATTATTTTGGAAATTAATCAAATATCTTGAATTATCCAAAATCTCTTCTACGCACGATTGTAAAGAACTATTTAAGGTTTTGAAATCCACAGGTTTAGTAAGATAATCCACGAGTTTTAATTTTGTGGCTTCCAATAAATATTTTGTGTCAGTAAAAGCACTTAATAAAATTACAGGAATAGTTTTATCAGTTTTTCTTAACTCTTTTATAAAATCTATTCCATCTGTATCAGGAAGATTTATATCTGAAATTATTATGTCAACTCTTTGTTTATCAAAAATAAGGTTTGCATCGGTTATATTTGAAACATCAAATACATTTTCACATAATAAAAGTAAAGTTTTTTTGATATTTGCTCTAATATTTTCTTCATCTTCAATATATAAGATATTAAGGTTTTTTAATATGTGATTAAAATTAAGATTTCTTTGCATATTTACCCTTTGAAAAATAATAATTTTGTATATTATGATAAGAAAGCTTAATCAAAAATTGTTTTAATAGGTACTTAAGTGAAAAGCCTGTAAAGTAACACAAAAAATTATTTAGAGTCTTTGAATTATTTTAATGGGAGTTAAAATGTATATAAAAAAATTATTTAAATTTGCTTGTATTTCTATATTAGCAAGTGGTTCTTTACAAGCCGTTAGCTTAAAAGAAAGTGTGAATAAAGTATTAGCTAGTAATCCAGAAATTATAGCTGAGAAAAATAATCAAGAAGCTTTTAAAAAGTATATTGATGAAAGAAAAGCTAATTATTATCCAAGAATTGATGTGGATGGAAGATTAGAAAAAAGTAACTCTGATAAGAAATATGATCATCCAAATTCTGGTAATGACTTTCCAGATGGTTCAGATCAAGAAGATGGATATAATGTAGGAATAGCATTAAATCAAATGTTATATGATGGTAATTTAACTCCAAGCCAAGTGCAAGAAGCAAAACATAACGATTTAGCTAATAAATATAGAACAGAAAAAAATATTGATAATGTTGTTTATGAAACAATTATTGCGTATAAAGATTTAGTTCAATACAATGAAATGTTAGATTTAACAAAAAATATGATTACAACAAATGAAGAAAATCTTCAAACAGCAAAAGAAAAAGAATCAATTAGTGGGGAAGTGTTAGAAACTTACGAAGTTGATTCAAAATTGAGTTTTGTTAAAGAAAAATATTTAGAAGAAGAAGATTTAAAAAGCTCAAAAATTAGCACTTTTAAAAGATATGTAGGAATTGAACCATCTGGAAATGAGTGTAGACCTAAAATTGATTTATCTAAAATACCAGATAATTTACAACAAACAGTAGAAGCTGCTGTTTTAAAAAATTATGAAATTCAAAGACAAATAGAAGTAATTAAAGCTCAAAGAGAAAAAATCGCACAAGCTGATTCAAAATTTTTACCAAAATTAAGTCTAGAATTAAAAGCTCTAACTGATAATGATTTAGCATTAAATGAAGAAGGTAAAGAAAATCAAGCTTATGGAAGAATCAATCTTGCTTGGAATTTATATAATGGTGGTGGAGATTATGCTGTATCACAACAAGAAGCATTATTTTTAGCAGAAGAAAAAGAAAGATTAGATGCAATTACTAATAAAATTGTTGAATCAATCAAAGTAAATCATAAAAGATTTTTAAAAAATAAAGAAAGAATAGCAATTTTAAAAGATTATGTTATTGCAAATGAAAATATTGTTGAAGTTTATAAAAGTGAATTTGAATCAGGAACAAGAACCTTTGTTGATATTTTAGATGCACAAACAGTTTTATATGAAGCTAAAAAAAGTTTAGTTGCAAGAGAATATGATTTATATACAAATTATTTTGATATTTTAAATACATTATCAATGTTAACAACTACTATTTTAGAATCAGAAGATGGTTGTTCAAATGATAAAGCTTTAAGCTCTTTGGTTTCTGAACAACAAAAAGCTTCAAAAGAAGCAGAAGCAGAAGAATTAGGTGCATTATTTGGAGATGAAAAAACAACTCCTAAAAACACAAAAAATAAAACTCCACAATTACCTAAAAAATAATATTTTATTTAAAGCCTTACTTATACTATAAGTGAGGCTTTAAAATCTGCTAAGGTTATTTATGGTACATTAAACTTCGTAAAAATGGCAAAATCACTTAAAAAATTAATTATCTTTTGTCTCTTACAAATAAGCCATAATTTTAATATTTATGAGTTTTTATAAAAAAGGTTAATATTGGAAAATACTTCTGATAATATAATAGAAAATGAAACATTAACAGACCTTAAAGATAGAAGAAAAGTAGATGACCTTTTGGGTTGTTTACTTTTCTTATCTAAGTATCACAACAGAGAAGCATCAGCAGAATCTCTGACTTTTGGACTACCAATTCATAAAACTTCAATGAATATATCAATGTTTCATCAAGCTTCTTCTCGTATTGGATTAGTTACTAAAACAGTAAATAGAGAAAAATTAAAAGATATAACAAAACTGGCTCTTCCCTCTGTTTTACTTTTAGATAAAAATAGAGCTTGTGTTTTATTAACATATAATTTAAAAGAAGGAACTGCAAATGTGATTATTCCTGGATTAATTTCAGGTGAAACACAAATGAGTATAGAAAAACTTCAAAGTGAATACACAGGTGAAGTAATAATAATAAAACCAGAATATAATTTTAATAATAGAATAGAAAAAGAAGTAGTCGTTGATAATCCAAAAGAGTGGTTTTGGGGAACATTATTACGAAATAAAGGGATTTATCAACAAGTAATAGTTGTTTCTTTATTTATTAATTTATTTATTTTATCAACACCACTTTTTACAATGAATGTTTATGATAGGGTTTTGCCAAATAATGCGATTGAAACATTATGGGCTTTATTTATTGGAATTTCAATAGTAATGGTTTTTGATTTATTCTTAAAAATTCTAAGATCTCATTTTTTGGGGACAGCTAGTAAAAGAGCAGATACGATTATGTCTAATAAAATATTTAATCATTTATTAAATATTAAACTAGATGCAAAACCAGCCTCAACAGGACAATTTGTAAGTAGATTACAATCTTTTGAAAGTGTAAGAGAGTTTTTTACAGGTGCAACAATGGCTGCTATTGTTGATTTGCCTTTTGCTCTTATTTTTATTATAGTAATATTTTTTATTGCAGGTCCTTTGGCATATATAACAATTTTAACTGTTATTATTTCACTACTAATTTCATGGTATATGCAAAGACCACTAAAAGAAATCATTTCAAAATCAGTAAAAGAAGAGCAGATTAAACAAACTACACTTATTGAAACTGTTTCAGGTTTAGAAATAATAAAAAGTGTAAAAGCTCAAAATAGAATGAAAACACACTGGGATAATTCTATTAATAAAACTGTATATTATGCTGATAAAGGACATTTTTTATCTCAAACAATTACATATTTAACAGCATTTATTTCACAATTTTCTAATATAGCAATTGTTGCAGCTGGAGTTTATCTGGCACAAGATGGAAAGATTACTATGGGGGCTATTATTGCAGCTATGATTTTAAATGGAAGAGTAATAGCTCCAATTTCTCAATTAGTAGGAATGATTATTAAATTTGATAGAACAATGTTATCTTTAAATAATCTTGATGAGGTTATGAGAATGCCAGTTGAAAAAGAAAACAAATCATATATCAGCAGACCAAATTTAAAAGGTGATATTGAATTAAAAGATGTTCAATTTGCATATAAAGACCAAAATCATCAAACGCTAAAAGATATAAATTTGGTAATTAAAAAAGGTGAGAAAGTTGCAATTCTTGGAAAAATTGGTTCTGGAAAATCAACTTTGTTAAAACTTATAATGAATTTATATGAACCAACTAAAGGTTCAGTTTTAATTGATGGTTTAGATACTAGACAAATTGATCCCACCGATTTAAGACATGCAATTGGAAGTGTTCCACAAGAACCATTTTTATTTATGGGAACAATAAAAGATAACCTTACAATTGGTGAACAATATGTTTCAGATGAAGAGTTATTAAGAGTTTCAAAAATAGCAGGACTTGATGACTTTTTAGGAAAACACGAAGCTGGATATGATTTATTAGTTGGTGAGCGAGGTGAGGGATTATCAGGTGGAGAAAGACAATCAGTAACTCTAGCTCGTGCGTTAATCTCTGACCCAAATATAATAATGTTGGACGAACCAACAAACTCTATGGATAGACAAACTGAAAAATTATTTATAAATAGACTTCAAAATATTGTTAGTGAAAAAACTTTAATTATCGTAACACATAAAACTTCTTTATTACAATTGGTTGATAGAATCATAATTGTTGAAAATGGTCAAATAATTGTTGATGGACCTAAAGATGAAGTTTTTACAACAAAGTTAGGTTAGGTTATGCAAAAAAATAAAAAAATTGAAGAAAATAAAGGTCTTTTTCATTGGATTAAAAGACTTTATGGTTTAGATGATGAGAAAGAAGAAGATTTAGAGTTTATGTATAACTCTTATGCAAATTCAAATGAAAAGCCAAGTAGAGTTTCTAATATAATATTTTTATTAATTACGGGAATATTCTCAATACTTCTACTTTGGGCAGCACTTGCTGAAATAGATGAATTAGCTAGGGGAAATGGAAAAGTAATCCCAACAGATAAAATCCAAACGGTGCAATCTTTGGATGGTGGAATTATTTCAGAAATCTTTATAAAAGAAGGAGATATTGTAAAATTTGATACACCTTTGATGAAAATTGATACTACTAGATTTCAAGCAACGCTAGAAGAGAGTAAACAAGAATATTTATCTTTATTAGCATTAAAAACAAGATTAGAAGTAGAATCAATGATTGATATTAATAGTGAATTACCTGTTTTAAAATTTGATGAAAAAATTATAAAAGATATGTCGAGATATGATATAAATGAGAAATTATTACTAGAAAATAGATTTAGAGAAATAAAATCTTCTATAAAAGTTCTTGAAAACCAAGAAAGTCAGAAATTTCAAGAGTTAAAAGAGATTGAAAGTACAATTAAAAAATTAACAGATACTTTGGGTTTTATTGAAGAACAAAGAGTTACTATTAAAAAACTTGTTGAACGAGGGATTAAATCTAAGTATGATTTATTGGCTATTGAAAAAGAATATAATATTACAAAAGGTGATTTACAAACAGCAAGATTGTCTATTTCAAGATCAAATTTTGCAATTTCTGAAGCACAAAATAGAATTAAAGAAAAGATAGATACATTTAAAGCAGAAGCTTCAAGAGATTTACAAAAAACAGTAAGTCAAATAAATAAATTTGAAGCAAAGTTAGTAGGAGATAGAGATAAAGTTGCAAAAACAACTATTACTTCACCTGTTGATGGAATCATTAAACAACTTAATTTTAATACTATTGGTGGAGTTGTTCAATCTGGTATGGATTTAATAGAAATTGTACCATTAAGTGATGCTTTAGTTGTAGAAGCAAAAATTGACCCAAAAGATATAGCATTTATAAATCCAAGTCAAAAAGCAATTATAAAAATAACAGCGTATGATTTTGGAATTTATGGTGGATTAGAAGGTAAAATTGTAGAAATTTCAGCTGATACAATAGTTGATAAAGAGTCAAAAGATGGGAAAAGTTATTATAGAGTTTTAGTAAAAACTGATAAAAATTATTTAGAAAGAAGAGGTAAAAAACTACCTATTATTCCTGGAATGATAGCAACAGTTGATATTGTAACTGGTAAAAAAACAATTCTTGATTTCTTATTAAAACCAATACTAAAAGTAAAACAAGACTCTCTTCATGAAAGATAACCTACAACAGGTTGTCTTTTTTCAAATTTAATAATAAAAAAACTTTTTAGAGACTTTATTTATATAATATTTAACTATAAAATTATACTTTTGTATATCTAAGATAAATATTGGAGAAATAAGATGAAAATTACTATAAAAAGCGAAAATGGTCAAAAAGTTGTAGATTTAAAAAACGATTTACAGTTTAATGCTGCAAAAGGTGAACAATATGTGTTCTCAAATGGTTTTTCAAATTATGTTCTCAATTTCAAAGATAATCAAGAATCTGTAATATTAACTTTTAATGTTGATGGCAAAAGTATAAAAGTAGAGTTAAATGGTATCGTTCCACTTCTTCAAGCAAATACAGAAAATATGCCTAATCCAACTGCAATTATTATAAATAAAGATGCAAATGAAAAAGATGTAGATAATATCGTTGATAACAATTCTTTTGATGGTGGAGAGATAATTGATAAATTAGAAGCTCTAATCTCAAAACCAGTTGAATTAGGAAACAATGCAAACTCAAATCTAACAATGATAACAGACTATCAAACACTATTAGAATCTTTAGGAGCAGCAGCAGCTGGACCTGATGCAGGAGGAAATGGAAGTAATGGTTCAACCTTTAACTCAATATTTTCTTTAACTGATGGCGGATTAAATGGTATTGCAGATACTGCAAGATGGGAAAATCTGAGTGAATCTATTTCTACTATTCCTGTGGAGACAGCAAGTACTCCTAATATACAAAATGCAGTAACTAGACCAACTGCAACATTAACATTAAATGATGTAAGTGTAAATGAGGGAACAGGAACAGCAACAGTAGGTGGAAGCTTAGATTATGCACCACAAACAGCATTAATAGTAACACTTTCAAATGGAGCAACAATCACATTTGGAACAGATTATGTAGCAGGAACAATAGTTCAATCAACACCGTTTATTGTACAGGGTGAAGATGTATATGTAGATGGTGAAACTTATACAATATCGGTAATAGGAACAACAGGTGGGAATTTTGAGAATATAATTGTAACAGATACAGCAACAGTAACAGTAAATGATACAACTACAACTGGAACAGCAATTACTTTAAGTGATACAACAGTAGATGAAGGTGGAACAGCAACAATTGGAGTATCAGTAAACGCAGATACAAAAGTTGATTTAGTAGTAACACTTGATGTAAAAGATGTAAATGGAAATAATATCCAAGTTACAATTCCAGCAGGAACAATAGCAAATACAGTAATCACATCACCAGCATTCGTAATTAATAATGGTGAAGATGTATATGTTGATGGTTCAAGCTTTATAGTAAGTGTTATAGGAACAAATAATGATGTAACTAAAGCTAATAACTTCGAAGCATTAACTACAACAGATACAGCAACAGTAACAGTAAATGATACAACTACAACTGGAACAGCAATTACTTTAAGTGATACAACAGTAGATGAAGGTGGAACAGCAACAATTGGAGTATCAGTAAACGCAGATACAAAAGTTGATTTAGTAGTAACACTTGATGTAAAAGATGTAAATGGAAATAATATCCAAGTTACAATTCCAGCAGGAACAATAGCAAATACAGTAATCACATCACCAGCATTCGTAATTAATAATGGTGAAGATGTATATGTTGATGGTTCAAGCTTTATAGTAAGTGTTATAGGAACAAATAATGATGTAACTAAAGCTAATAACTTCGAAGCATTAACTACAACAGATACAGCAACAGTAACAGTAAATGATACAGAAACTCCAGTAGATATAACAATTACTGCAACAGTAACAACACCAAAAATTATTGATGTAAATACTGAATTTGGAACAACAACAGGTGTTAAAATATATGCTACAGATACTTTTGGAAATCCTAAAACGATTTCGATAGTTAAGCGTACAGATCATGATGGATTTGGAGTTGAAGGTTCAACTACAGGAGGAGGAGCTTCCTCTGAATTGGGTAACTTAGATGCAAATGGGAATAGTGAGAAAATTGTTGTTGAATTTGATAAAGATGTAAATTCTCTTGATATTGCATTTGCATGGCGAAATAATGGAGAAACAGCAAGAGTTACCTTTATGAATGATGGCAAAATAGTAGGATATGCTGAAGTTACAGGAGGAGGAGATAATACAAAAGCTAAAGTAAATTATTATACTCCAGATGGTAATTTGATCAAAACTGTTGAAGCACAAGGGGGGACTGATAGAGTTGATTTATCATATACTTTTGAATTACCAGATAGTAATGGAAATTTAGTAGCATTCGATAAAATTGAATTTACAGCACCAAAAATTGATGATGACTATTTAATAAATAAAATTACATATAAAGAAGTAGTTAATCCTTATGTAACAGATATAGTAACAAAAAGTGGTAATGTAACATTTGATATTCAAATAGATGAAAAATATCCACCACAAGGAAAAGCAACAGCTACTGTTGAAGTAAATGGTAAAACATATTATGTTGAATTAAATGCAACAGGTAGAGGAACATTAACTATTGATTCTAAGAATTTAGGTGATTTATCAAAAGTTACAGTAATTGTTACAGAAGTTATTGGTGGAAATTATGAAAAAGTAAATTCAAAATCAGAAAGTTTTGACTTTTCAATTGCTGCACCAACTTCTTCAGATGATATTATAAGTACAGATGAAGATAAACCTTATACTTTAAAGATAACTGATTTTGGTGATGTTTCAACAAATACAACAGAGTTCAAAATTACTCATTTACCAGATAATGGAATACTTTATCTGATAGTTAAAGCAGGCGAAACTATTATAGATAAAGATGGAAATAAAACAGTGGCTACAGAAGATACAAAAATTGAAATTTTTGAAAATCAAGTTGTTTCTTTGGCTAATATTGGCGCAGGACAAGTTGTATTTGAACCAACTAAAAATTCAGATTTAGATGGAAGTTTTAAATTTGCTGTAGGTTATGGAAATGGTAATTTTAGTGCAGAATACACAACAACGATAGAAGTAAAAGCGATTGCAGATGTACCAACTGCAAGTATTAATGTTACAAAAATAACATCAAGTGATGATGGAAGCTTAATTAATTCTTCTATAAAAATAGAAACTACTGATTCTATAAACAATATAGGAACTTCTGGTGATGATATTATTAAAGTTAATAAAGAATTAGTAATGAATGATAAAATAGATTTAAAAGATGGTAATGATACTTTAATTTTAAATAAAAATATCAATCAGGTTACTCTAGATTTAGGTAATGGAAATGATAAAGTAATTATTAATGGACAAGTCAATGGTACTAATAATATAAATCTAGGAAGTGGAGATGATGTAATTATAATAAATAATATAGTTTCAGGTAATACACATATTAATGGTGGTGATGGAAAAGACACTCTTTATTTAAGTGGCAATAAATCAGATTATACATTTAATTGGCAGACAAATAATAATGGGATGATTGAAGGTTCTATAACTGATAAAAAAGGTGGAGGAACTATTCAATATAATCAAATGGAAACAATAGTATTTGGTGATGGAAATTATATAGGAAAAGAACCAGTACCTGTAGAAACTATTTATAAAGTTGATATAAGTGCAGCTTTAACAGATACCGATGGAAGTGAAACTTTAACTGTTAAAATAGAAAAGGTACCAACAGGTGCAACTTTTGATTTAGCAAATATGAAAGATTTAGGAAATGGAGTTTGGGAAGTACCTGTCCATACAAAATCTACATCTATAGATTATAGTAATATTAAAATGACTATTCCTTCTGGAGTTGAATATGTTGATTTGAAAATTACAGCAACAGCAACAGAAGGAAGTAATAGTTCTTCTGCTCAAGCAACTGCTTCTGATGCAACAGTGTATGCTGTTAATGAAACTAATACTTTAATTATTGATAATAAAAGTACAACAACAAATGTTGTAATTACTCTTGATATTTCAAAAAGTATGGATGATAAAGTTGATGGTACTAAAACTAGGCTAGATATTGCAAAAGCTGCTATAAAAAATATGCTTGATTCATATTCAGAACAAGGTACTGTAAATATTAAATTAATCACATTTGATACAGAAGGCAAAGCGTATGCAAATTGGATGACATTATCTGAAGCAAAAACTACTATTGATAGTTTAAAAGTGGGTACATATACAAATTATGAAGATGCAGTTTATGAAACATATAATAAATATACTGAACCAGTTTCAGATAGAACAGTTGCTTATTTTATTTCAGATGGAGTGCCAACTGCAGAAAATAAAGGAATGACACAAACTGTATATACAAATCAAAATTCAAGTAGTGGATATAATAGTGATGAATCTGGATGGTTAGATAGTAGCTATAAAACAGGATGGAATAATTTTGTAAAAAATTATGTTCATGAACTTTATGTTGTAGGTGTGGGAAAAGGAATAAGTGATTATAAATATTTAGATACATTAGCAAGTGCAGGAGATAATGCAGTAATTAAAGTTACTAATGATACACAATTAACTACAGTTTTATCAAATACATTAAATGTAACTATTTCAGGAGATGTAACAGATAATCTTTTTGGAGGGGATGGTTCAAGAACAATAGCTGAAATCATAGTTGATGGAGTTAAATATACAAAAACTACTTTCCCAACAGATGGTATTGCCCTAGATACTGATGGTAAATTAGTGTTTGATTTTGATACAGGTAAATATACTTATAATGCAAAATCTTCTGAATTCATAACAGATACAATGAAAACATTTGAAGTACATGCTTCTGATACAAATGGAGATACAGCATCTTTTCATGTTAATTTGAAAATTGATATTACTCCAAATGAAACAGTAACAACACTTCATACTCCAGATAATGATAGTATTGATTTAACAACTTTAATAAACAATAATACAACTTACAAAGGTGTAACAGATGTTGTGGATATGACTAATAATAAAGTTAATACACTACATGTAGATATGAAAGATGTTGTAGATTTAGTTGATGATGATAAACATTTGGTTATAAAAGGTGATTTAGGAGATAAAGTTGATTTAGATACTCCAAGTGACTGGGCAAATAGTGGGAAAGAACAACTAGATGGTGTAAATTATAAAGTATTTACAGGAACAGGAGTTAACTCAACTATTAAATTATTAATTGAAGATGAAATAATTATTCATCATGATATATAAAATACTGATAGGATTTTATCCTATCGGCATTTTTCTTTAATTTTACAAACAATTGGATATATTTTTAACATGAGACAAACAAGAATAGAAGAGTTCCTAGAACTAGAACACCACAACAAAGAACTTGAAGAAAAAATTAAAGAAGAAGTTGCAAAAAATAGGGAAAAAGATAAGTTAATGTTTCAACAAGCTAAGTTAGCATCTTTGGGTGAAATGTTAGGAAATATATCTCATCAATGGAGGCAACCACTTATGGAAATTAACTCTTTATTTTTACCAATCGAGGCTAAACTTACTCTTGATATGCCTTTGGATAATCAAGAAATTCTTGAAACTATAGATAAATTAAATCATATAACAAAATATATGTCAAATACTATTGATGACTTCAAAAACTTTTTTGCTACGGATAAAGAAAAAATAAAATTTCAATTATTAGAACAAATAAATTCAACAATAAATATTATTAGTGGTGGATTAAAAACTCATAATATAAAACTGGATATTATAATTCAGAAAAATCCTGAAATGGTTGGATTTAAGAATGATTATTCACAAGTTTTAATCAACATAATAAACAATGCAAAAGATATTTTAGTTCAAAGAAAGATTATTAATCCATATATAAAAATCTCAATATTTGAAGAAAAAGAAAATATTATCACAACAGTTGAAGATAATGCAGGTGGAATAAAAGTAGAGCCAATAGATAAAATATTTGACCCATTTTTTACTTATGAAAAACTTGGTGGTTCAGGAATTGGACTTTTTATGTCAAAACTCATAATTGAAAAGAATATGAGTGGAAAATTATCAGTAAAAAATTCTTCTGATGGTGCTTTTTTTAAAATTATTATTCCAAAAATTTAAGCTTTTTTACTTCATATTGTATTTAATTTTATTTAGATATAATCCCCACAAATTACAAAACTTCACTTAATAAATAGGATTATCATGTCAAAACAATTATTACAAAAACAAGCAGATACTATTCGATTTTTAGCAGCTGATATGGTGCAACAAGCAAATTCAGGACATCCAGGTGCTCCAATGGGATTAGCTGATATAGCAACAGTTTTAAGTAAACATTTAAATGTTAATCCAGCTGATGAAAAATGGTTAAATAGAGATAGATTAGTTTTTAGTGGTGGTCATGCAACTGGGTTAGTTTACTCGTTACTTCACCTTTGGGGATTTGATGTATCTGTAAATGATATGAAAAACTTTAGACAAACTCACTCAAAAACTCCAGGTCATCCAGAATACGGACATACTCATGGAATTGAAATTACAACTGGACCTTTAGGGCAAGGTATTGCAAATGCTGTTGGTTTTGCATCGGCTGCAAAATATGCACAAAATCTTTTAGGAAAAGATGTTATTAATCATAAAGTTTATTGTTTATGTGGAGATGGAGATTTACAAGAGGGAATTTCTTACGAAGCAACTGCAAGTGCTGGACATTTAAAACTTGATAATCTTGTAATTATTTATGATTCAAATTCTATTACAATTGAGGGTGACACATCTCTTGCATGGAGTGAAAATGTTAAAAAAAGGTTCCAAGCTATTGATTTTGAAGTTATTGAAATAGATGGACATAATTTTGAGCAAATTGATAAAGCCTTAGTAAGTGCAAAAACTTCAACTATGCCTGTTTTAATTATTGCAAAAACAGCAATTGCAAAAGGTGCTGTTACAATGGAGGGAAGTCATCATGCTCATGGTGCGCCATTAGGTGATGTTGAAATTGCAGCTTCAAAAGTAAAAGCTGGATTTAATCCTGAAGAAAAATTCTTTGTTCCTGCTGATGTAAAAGGTGCTTTTGATAAATTAATCGTGGGTTCAATTGCTCAAAATAATTGGAATGATTCTTTAAGTAATGAAACAAAAACAAAAATTGCTGAACTACAAAACCCAAATTTTGATTCAGTTGTTTATCCTACTTTTGAAGCAGATTCAAGTGTTGCAACAAGAGATTCAAATCATAAAATTTTAAATGCAATTGCAAAAGCAATTCCAGGATTTTTAGGTGGAAGTGCTGACTTAGCTCCATCAAATAAAACAGAATTAATGGGAATGGGTGATTTCCCAAATGGAAGAAATATCCACTTTGGAATCAAAGAACACGCAATGGCAGCTATGACAAACGCTATGAATCTTTATGGATTATTTAGAGTTTATTCGGCAACATTTTTTGTATTTTCTGATTATTTAAAACCAAGTGCTAGAATTGCAGCACTTGCTTCTATTCCTCAACATTTTATTTGGACACATGATTCAATTGGAGTTGGAGAAGATGGACCAACTCACCAACCAATTGAGCATTTATCTCAATTTAGAGCATTACCAAATTTTTATACATTCAGACCAGCAGATGCTAGTGAAAATATAGATTCTTGGAAAGTTGCTTTAAAAATGAAAGCACCAACTGCATTTGTGTGTTCAAGACAAGGTTTAAAAGTATTAAAAGATGAAAAAGCATTTGGAACTGTTGCAAATGGTGGATATTTACTTAAAAAAAGAGAAAATGCAAATATTACGATTATGGCTTCTGGTTCTGAATTAATGCTTGCACTTCAAACAGCTTGTGCTTTAGAAGATGAAGGAATTATTGCAAATATTGTTTCTGTTCCTTGTTTTGATTTATTATTAGAGCAAAATGAATCTTATATTGCTCAAATTATTGATAAAAATACAAGAGTTTACGCTGTTGAAGCTGCTCGAGGTTTAGAGTATTATAGATTTGCGCACAAAGTATTTGGAATGGATACTTTTGGAGCATCAGGACCTGCAAATGATTTATTTGACGAATTTGGATTTACAATTCCAAAATTAAAAGCTAATATCATAGCTGACTTCAAAAAATAGTTTTTGCAAAATAGATGAGTTTTCTCATCTATTTTTCTTTACCTCTTTATCTTTTTCAGAACTTTCTTTCAAACTAATCAAAATATCATCTTTTTTTAATATTAAGCCTTTATAATACTTAGATAAAAAATCTAGGAGAGATTATGAAAATAGGATTTATAGGACTTGGAAATCTGGGTCGTGCAATATGCACAAGATTAGCATCTCTTGGGGATGAATTAATAGTTTATAATAGAAATAAAGAAAAAATAAAAGATTTACCATACAAAAAAACAAATACTCCAAAAGATATTTTAAAAGAGTGTGAAGTTATATTTTTATGTTTGTTTGATTCAGCTGCTGTTGAAAATATTTTAACACAAGAAAATGGGCTTTTATGTGAAGAATTAAAAGGTAAAACAATTATTGATTTAACTACAAATCATTATGAAGAGGTTTTGAAATTTCACAAACTTGTAAATGATATTGGTGGAAATTATCTTGAAAATCCAGTTTTTGGTTCAGTAGCTCCTGCACTTAATGGAGCATTAACAGTTGTTAATTCAGGAAAAATTGAAGTATTTGAGAGAGTAAAACCGATTTTAGAAAAAATTGCTATTGAAATTTTCCATCTTGAAGTTCCATCAAGTGCCACAAAAATGAAACTTATCAACAACCTTTGTTTAGGTTCATTTATGGCAACACTTGCAGAGTGTACAGCATTAGCAGAAAATTGTGAGATTCCTAAGGCAAAAGCTTTGGAAATTTTGGGAGTTGGTGGAGGTCAATCACTTGTATTAAAAGCAAAAACTCAAAAGTTAATTAGTGAAGATTTTTCTGCACATTTTTCAAATAATGCAATAAATAAAGATTTGCATTTAGTTCAAGATTTAGCATATAATTTGAAACAACCACTTTATAGTGCGTGCGTCCCAAAAGAGCTGTTCTCTAAAATGAAAATGATGGGAAAAGGTGAAGAGGATTTCTCTTCGATTTATCAACTATTTAAAAAATAAAAAGGATAAAAAATGCCACATTTACAATTTGAAATAAATAAAAAAGTATCAAATGAAACAAAAGAAAATTTTGTAAATGAAATGCGAGATACTTTTAGCCAAATTATGGACACGGGAACTGACCATATTGCTATTACTTTAAGAGAATATGATAAATACTCTTTAACAATTGGGCGAGCAGATATAAATGATGATATTTGTTTAATGAACCTAGATATTAGGGAAGGTCGAACAATTGAAAAAAGAAGAGAGTTGGCTTTGAAATATATGGAGATTGTAAAACAAAATTTTGGAATTAATACAAAAAATCAATATATCACTTTTACAGAACATAAAGGTGAAGATTTTCATTTGGTTGAAAAGTATTTGGCAACTTGGACAAGTGGTGAAGATCCACTTGCTTGATTTATTTGTTGATTTTATTAAAGGAAAAGAATGTTAAAAGGGATTATTGTTTTGTTGTTTTGTCAATTTTTAGGGGAGTGTATAACTAAATATTTTGAGTTATTAGTTCCAGGGCCTGTGATTGGAATGATTTTATTATTGATATTTTTATTAATTAGAAAAAGTAGTTTTCATAGCCTTGATAACGCAGTTGCTTTACATTTAAGATATTTACCACTTTTATTTATTCCAGCAGCAATGGGAATAATTACTCAAATTGATATTATTACAAGAGAGTTTTGGGCAATAGCAATTGCTTTATTTGTGGGAACTTTGGTGGCTTTAGTATTTGCAGCAAAATTTATGGATTATCTTACAATTAAAGCAGAAAAAAAATGAATCAAGAAGCTTTAATATTTTATATCCATTCAACTCCGCTTACTTGGTTGATTGCCACATTAGCAGCTTTTAAATTAGGAATAATTATCTATGAAAGATTTAATAAACACACTTTATTGCAACCAATAATCATAGCTTATGTGATTCTTTTAAGTTTGATAATTTACACAAATACATCTTTTGAAGAGTATTTTAAAAGTGTTGAAATTATTCATTTCTTTTTAGGACCTGCAACTGTAGCTTTAGCTTTGCCTTTGTATAAAAACCTGAAATATATAAAATCACTTTTTATGCCAATAGTTCTTACTTTATTTATTGCAGGTGTTTTTTCAATAGCGATTGCAGTTAGTTTATTGTGGATTTTTGGAGCAGATTTACCAACAATGTTATCAATGACAACAAAATCAATAACTGCACCAATTGCAATTATAACTTCGCAACAAATCGGTGGAATTCCATCTTTAGCCGTGGGATTTGTACTTATTACTGGAATAATCGGAGCTTTATTTGGAACAATAGTTTTTAAACTCGTAAATATAAAACACGATACATCAAAAGGTTTCGCCCTCGGATTGGTTTCTCATGGAATTGGAACAGCAAGAGCAATTGAAATAAGTGAAAAAGCAGCTGCTTTTTCAGCACTTGCAATGGGACTTAGTGGAATATTTACAGCAATCTTTCTTCCTATGATAATCACTTTTTTTAAGTGATTATCATAAATTAATATTTTTTATTTTAATATATCAATATATCTTGATATATTAAATTTATTTTGTTATACTTCAAAAAAACAAAAGGAATTTTATGGATATTTTTCTAAAAACAGCCAGTGCTTTAAATGATGAAACAAGAATAAAAATTCTCAAATTTATAAATACCTATGGAAAATGTTGTGTTTGTGATTTGGAAAACTCTTTTGAAATGATTCAATCAAGACTTTCACGGCATCTTAAAATTCTAAAAGAAGCTGGATTTTTAAAACTCGAAAGAGAGGGAAGATGGGCTTATTACAGTATTCGATTTCCACTTGATGAGTTTAGAATAGCTTGTATAAAAGAGATAGGGACTCTTCAAATAGATTTACCAGTTCTAAAAAAAGCTTGTGAAACAAAGGAAAATAATTGAAAGAAACACTTTTTGTATATGGAACTTTGATGCCAAACTGTCCAAATGGATATGTTTTGGAAAATATTGTAGGAAAATTTGTCCCAGCAACCGTAAGAGGTTATTTAAAAGATGCAGGATGGAGTGCAAGTATGGGTTATCCTGGAATCAAACTTGACCCAGATGGTGATACGGTTCATGGGTTTTTATTTTATTCAAATAATCTTATTAATCATTGGGAAAATTTAGATGAGTTTGAGGGAGCTGAATTTCAAAGGGAAGAAGTAACCGTTGAAAGGTTTGATGAATTTGAAGTTGATACTTTTATTTATGTTTTAAAAGCTGGAGTTGAAGAGTTTAAAGAAGATATTTTATGATATTAGCAAGTTCAATTTTTATAATCACATTAATTTTTGTAATTTGGCAACCTAAAAATCTTCAAATAGGAACAACTGCTGTTATTGGCTCAATCGTTGCTTTGGTTTTTGGAGTTGTTAGTTTTGATGATGTAAAAAGTGTGACAAATATAGTTTGGGATGCAACATTGGCATTTATTGGAATTATCATTTTATCGATGGTTTTAGATGAAATTGGATTTTTTGAATGGGCGGCACTTAAAATGGCGAAATTTTCAAATGGAAATGGAATAAAGATGTTTATTTATTCTATTTTACTTGGAGCTTTTGTATCTGCACTTTTTGCAAATGATGGAGCAGCTTTGATTTTAACTCCAATTTTACTTGCGAAAATGAGAATTTTAAAACTGAATACAAAAACAATAGTTGCTTTTTTACTTGCAGGTGGATTTATAAGTGATAGTGCATCGCTTCCTTTTGTATTTTCAAATCTTACAAATATCGTAACGGCTAACTATTTTAGTATTGGCTTTGTGGAATATTTTTTAAATATGATTATTCCCTTTATTGTAAGTGTGATAACTTCAATTATTTTTTTATGGTTATTTTTACGAAAAGATATTCCAAAAATAGTTGATATAACTCTTTTAAAAGAGCCAAAAAGTGTTATTAAAAATATGAAACTCTTTTACTTTTCTTGGGTTTTTTTAGGCTTTTTATTGTGTGCGTATTTTATTGGTGATGCTTATGATTTACCTATTTCTATTTTCGCTTTAGGTGGAGCAATTATTTTTCTAATAATTGCCACATTATCAAAAGCAGTAAAAGCAAAACAGATAATAAAAGAAGCACCATGGCAAGTTGTTTGGTTTAGTATTGGGCTTTATATCGTTGTTTATGGTTTGAAAAATGCTGGATTAACAGATTATTTAACAATTGTTTTAAAAGATTTAGCTTTAAGAGGAGATACGGTTGCCATAATTGGAACAGGATTTATAGCTGCATTTTTAAGTGCAATTATGAATAATATGCCAACAGTTATGATTATGGATATTGCACTTCAAGATATACCAAATCAAACTTTTGCATATGCCAATATTATTGGATGTAATTTAGGACCAAAAATGACACCATTTGGAAGTTTAGCAACACTTTTATGGCTTCATGTTTTAGCAAAAAAAGGTGTAAAAATATCATTTTGGCAATATAGTAAATTTGGTTTATTAATCACACCACCTGTGTTATTAATAGTTTTATTAGCCTTATAAATTTAATTAAAGGAGTAAAAAATGAGTAATTTAAATAAAAAAGTTTTGATTTTATGTACAGGAAATTCTTGCAGAAGTATTATCGCAGAAGCTTTAATAAATGCAAAATTAGATGGAATTAGTGCAGATTCAAGTGGCGTAAAAGCCAGTGGAAAAGTAAATCCAAATGCTAAAAAATTACTAGAAGAAAAAGGAATTTGGAAAAGTGAGTATCACTCAAAAACACTTGAGACAGTAATAGAAAATGATTATGATTTGATAGTAACTGTTTGTGATCATGCAAATGAAACTTGTCCAATGTTCCCAAAACCAATAAAAAAAATTCATGTAGGATTTGAAGATCCAGATGGAAAAGGTTTTGAAGCTTTTGAAAATACTTATAAAGAAATAGAAGAAATTTTACTTCCAAAAATAATTGAGGTATTGAAATAGATGTTTGATTGGCTTTTAAACTTAAGTTCTTTATTTGTTTTTAATATATTAAAAATAGAAAAAGGTGCTCATTTAGGTGATGCTTTAGAGTTTTTTATTTATGATACGATAAAAATATTTATTCTTTTAGTTACGATTATTTATTTAGTTACGCTTTTTAGAAGTTATTTTCCAATTGAAAAAGTACGAGATTATTTAAGCGGGAAAAACAAAATAGTTGGACATATAATGGCGGCTGTTTTTGGTGTATTAACTCCTTTTTGTTCTTGTAGTGCAATTCCACTTTTTTTAGGATTTTTACAAGCTAGAATTCCTTTGGGAGTAACTTTTTCTTATTTGATTTCAGCACCACTTAGTGATGCTGTTGTTATTGCTATGTTGTTTTCGATGTTTGGTTGGAAAATAGCTTTGCTTTATGTTGGAGTTGGATTAATCGTTGCTATTGTTGCAGGATTAATAATTGGCTCACTTAATCTTGAAAAAGAGGTTTTGATTGAGATAAAACCCATAAGTAATTGTTGTAATAATTCAAGTAGTAATCAAACAAAATTTATGCAAAATGCAAAAGAATCTTGGGATAATACAAAAGATATTTTCCTGAAAATATATATGTATGTGATTTTAGGAGTTGGAATTGGAGCTTTTATTCATGGATATATCCCCGCTGATTTTATAAGCGAATATGCAGGTGGAGATGTTTGGTATGCACCAATTATTGGAGTTCTTATGGGAATTCCAATGTATTCAAACGCAGCTGGAGTTTTACCATTAATTGAAGTTTTAACACAAAAAGGAATGTTATTAGGAACTGCCTTATCATTTATGATGGCAGTTGTGGCTCTTAGTTTGCCTGAGGCTATGATTTTAAAAAGAGTATTAAGCATAAAACTTATCTCAATATTTTTTGCAATAGTAGGCTTTTCGATACTGATGGTTGGGTATTTATTTAACATGATTTTATAAGGAGAAAAAATGAAAATAGAGATTTTAGGAACAGGTTGTACAAAATGCAAAACCCTTGAAGAAAATACAAAATTAGCGTTAGCAAAAATTGGTGGATTTCATGATTTACAAAAAGTCGAAGATATTGTTGAAATTATGAACTATGGAGTTATGAGTACACCTGCATTGGTTGTTGATGGAGTTGTAAAAAGTAGTGGGAAAGTTTTGAATATTGATGAAATCGTAAAAATAATTCAATAAAGGAGAATGATTTTATGCCAACTTGCCCACTTTGCCAAAATAATTCAACGCCATTTTATAAAGATGAATTTTATTTATGTTCTTGTTGTGGTGGAATATTTAGACCTTCTGAAAAACTTCTTGATAATGAAAAAGAGAAAGAAAGATATGAAAGTCATACAAATGATTCAAATGATTTAGGTTATCAAAACTTTGTATCTCCAATTACAAATTGTGTTTTAAAAGAGTTTAAAAAAGAAGATATTGGTTTAGATTTTGGTTGTGGGAAAGATTCTCCAATAGTAAAAGTATTAAGACAAAATGAATATGAGATATTAGAATATGATCCATTTTTCTTTGATGATAAAAAGCTTTTAGAAAAAAAGTATGAGTATATAACTTGTTGTGAAGTGATTGAGCATTTTTATAATCCAAAAAAAGAGTTTGAATTACTAAAGAAACTTCTAAAAGAAAATGGAGTTTTATACCTAATGACGGGAATTTATAACAAAAATATAGATTTTCCAAAATGGTGGTATAAAAATGATTTGACTCATGTTTTTATTTTTCAAGAAAAAACTTTTGAGTGGATAAAAAAAGAGTTTGAGTTTAAATATATGAAGATAGAAAAGAATTTTGTAAAGTTTTTTTAGAAAAAAAAGAGAGAAAAGAATTCTCTCTTTTTGGGTAATTATCCAGGAATTACATCTTTAACGCTCTCTGGATAATCAAGTGAATATTTGAATTTTTCCATATCAATTTGTTTATCCCAAGCACCAACAACAACAGCTGCAACTGCATTTCCACACAGATTTCCAACGGCTCTCATTTCACTCATAAATTTATCAACACCTAATAAAACAGCAACTGTAACAACTGGAATTACACCACCAAGTGCTGAAAGAGTTCCCGCTAAAACGATAAATCCAGAACCTGTAACTCCCACAGCACCTTTTGATGTAACCATTAAAATAATAATGATACTAAGTTGTTGACCTATAGTTAATGGAATATTAAAGGCTTGTGATAAAAATATAACTGAAAGTGATAAATAAATATTTGTACAGTCAAGATTAAATGAATATCCAGTTGGAATAACTAAACCAGTTGTTCCTCTACTAACTCCCGCAGCTTCTAGTCTTCTCATAAGTGGAGCCAAAGCTGATTCACTTGAAGATGTTGCAAATACGATTAATACTTCTTTATAAATGAATCTCATAAATTTGAAAACATTGATTTTGAAAATAGATAAGATGATTCCTAAAACAACAAAAATAAAAGCAGAAACAGAAATAAACATAACTCCTAATAAACTAGCCATATTAACTAAAGAAGCAATACCAAATTTACCAATTAAAAATGCCATAGCACTAAAACTTGCGATTGGACTTAACCACATTAAAACTGTTAAAATTTTGAAAAAAAAGTTTTGAGCAGTTTCAAGGGGCGCTAAAATTTTTTCTTTATAAACTCCACCAAATGCAGAGATTAAAATAGCCAATGTTAAAGCCATCACTAACACTTGAAGTGTTTGCCCATTTAAAAATGGAGTAATTGGATCAGTTGGAATTGCTCCTTTTAAAATAGACCAAACAGAACCTAAATGTGGATCACCATGTGTGAATTTTTCAACACTTGCAGGATCTAGTGAATCAACAGAAAGATTCATTCCACTTCCTGGTGCAAACCAATTACCAAATAAAACACCAATTGCTAAAGCAAATGTACTTACGATTTCAAAGTAAACAAATGCTTTAAATCCAATAGTTCCTACTTCTTTTAGACTTTTTAGACCAACAATACCTGAAATTATTGTTAAAAATATGATAGGTCCAACAAGCCATTTAAGTATTTGAATAAACCAATCAATCCCTGGTTTTGCTTCAACTGCTAGTTTTGGATTAATAACACCAAAAACAATACCTGAAATAATGGCAACAATAACCCAGAAAGCTAAGCTTTTGATTGTGTAGTTTGTCCAATCTTTTTTCTTTTCATCTAATATTTCTTCCAAGAAACAACCTTAAGTTTTTTTATTGATGGACTATATCTGTAAATTATGTCTATCTTGTGTAAGTTTATTCTTGAATAATAGTTTTAAAATATTTTTTTTGGAAATGAGGTCAAAAGAAACATAGTTAAATAAAATTAACTTAATTTTGATTCTATATTCTTGAAAGTAATTGAGAAACAAGCACCTGTATACATTTTATGTGCATATTCAAAGGTATCATTAGAAACAAAAATATGTGCGTTATGGTGTTTTGTAATGATTTGATAAGCCATAGATAATCCAATTCCTGTACCAATACTTTTATGTTTAGTAGTAAAATAGGGCTCAAATATTTTATTAATTACACCCTCAGGAATTCCTTTTGCATTATCTCTGATTCTTAAGATTAAACCATCATTTATAGTTTTTGTTTCAATAAAAATAAATCTATCTTCACTTTCTTTAATATTTTCTTTTAAAGCATCTTTTGAATTATTAAGTATATTTATTAAAGCTTGAATAAGTTGATTTTCATAACCATCAATTTTAATATCATCCTGTGTATCTAAAATCATCGTAATATTGTGGCTAACAATTGATGGATTCAAAATAGATAATGTTTTTTTGATAATATTTGAAACTAGAACCTCTCCTTTATCATTTGAATTTTGAATAAAATTCCTAAAATCATCAATAGTATTTGATAGATAATTTGTTTGTTTTATAATATTTTCCATATTAGAAATAAGTTCTTTTTCATCAAATTGGTTAAATTCCATTTTTACTTTTATTCCACTTGCAATAGTTGAAATAAGACTTAAAGGTTGTCTCCATTGATGCGCAATATTTCCAATCATTTCACCCATTGAAGCCAATTTTGATTGTGATTCCATAAGTTTATGTTGAGTTATATCTTTTACACTTAATAGAATTCTTTTTTTATCAGGTAGTAAAACCATAGATACATTTACTGTAACACTTCTATTATCTTTTACTATACAAGTTTTTTCAAAATCAGTAACAAAACCTTTTTCCGTAATTGTTTCAAAGGCAATCTCAACTCTTTCTAAATCCTCAGGAGCAGTGAGTTTAATACAAGAAGTTTTTAGTAACTCTTCTCTTGAAAAACCAGTCAAGTTTATATATGCACCATTAAATTCTAAAAAATTACTATTTAAATCAATTATTGCTAAGCCATCAATAGAATAATTAAAGATTGTTTCAAACTCATTTTTTTGTTCTTCTATTTGTTTTTGAATTTTTATTTTATCAGTAACATCATAGAACCACCCAATAACTCCTTCTTCTTCATCATAAATTATATTCATGTAAGATGCAATTACCCAAACTTCATTGCCACTTACATTTAAAGAAATTAGTTTATTTTCAATTCTTTCATTTCTTTCTAAAGAGTCTAAAATGTCTTTATATATTGATTCATGAATATAGTAAACTTTTGGATTTTTATTTATTAATTCTCTTTCTTGAATATCAATTAATTTTAAATATGAATTATTGGCAAAAACTATATTTTCACCATTATTTGTGGCAATCCTAACAGCAATTGGACTCATTTGTAAAAGAGATTTTAGTCTGTTTTCATTGTCTTTTAAAGTTTTTCTTGAACTTTTTATAGTTTCAATCATATTATTCATAGTATTTGAAAGTAAAAATATCTCTTTTGAACCTCTCAAAGAGAACTTTTCATTAGGTATCCCATCTTTATCTGTATCATTTATGATTTTAATCATATTTGAAATAGGTTTTAATATAAAATGACGGATAGTTAAAAACAAAGATAATATAAGTACTAATGCTATGATTATAGCTTCTACTATATTATTGAAAATAACTTTATCAAGTTCATTATCTAGTGATTTATTAGAAATATATATGTGAATTGTTGCAATTTTATTTGATTCTTGATTTGTTATATCAAAAACTTTTTCATAATATGCTTGAGTTAAAAGGTTTTGATGAATGTCATTGTTGAAATCAATAATATTTGAGTTTTCATCTCTAATTTTTCCACTAATTTCATACTCTTTACCTAAAAGTTTTCCCATATTATAATCTTTAAGAACAATTGCAAGTAATATATCATTAGATTCTATTTCATTGAATAAAACTTTTTCATATTCATTTATTGAGTATGAAGCAACTAGGTTTTTAATATTATTTTTTAGTTCTAAAATTATATTATTTGAGTTGTTTTTTATATCCTTAATAAGATGATTTCTGATATTTATATAATTATATGTAGAATTTATAGAAATTATTATAGTAACAGACAAAATAATAATTGTAAAAAGAATTAGATATAAGGATTTTTTAGGATTATACATTTTTAATATCCATGCTATTGAATTTTTTTATTAGTTTCAGAATCTATTCCAAATACATTTCTTTTTATAAGTGCTAAATTATCTTTTATATTTTCTTTAGAAATGGCAAGAACTGGAAGTTTATAATTTTTTTCAATCTTTTCATTTTTAAAATATTTGTCAAATAAAACAACTGCTTTTTCTCCCATTAAAAAAGGCTGTTGCATTGCAGATGCAAGTAAAGTGTCATTTTCAATAAGTTCAACAAACTCAGGTTCTGCATCAAAAGTAAGAAGTAAAACTTTATCTTTTTTACCACTTTCATAAATAGCATCTAAAGCACCTTGATATTTATCCGAACCTTGAAGCCAAATTGCGTTTAAATCAGGAGTTTCCTTTAATAATTCTTTTGTAAAATTATATGTTTCTTCTTTTGAAAATGTTATTTGTTGTTTTAAATTTGTATTTTTTATTGTTGATTCTTCCATGGCTTTTACAAAACCAGCTGTTCTTTCTTGTCCATTTAATCTTTTTTGAGGAATAGAAATAATTGCAACTTTTGGATTAGGGATTTTTAAAATAGATATTTTTTCAGCTAAAGTTATTCCAATATCATAAGCACCTTTTTTATTATCAGAAGAAATATATGAAATATACTCACCTGAATCTGCTCCAATATCTGAGATTATTACAGGAATATTTGCTTTTTTTGCTAGTTTTAAAATAGTTGAGCAAGAAGATGAATTGTTTGGTGAAACAATAATTCCTGAAACATTTTCATTTATTGCTTTTATTGTATTTTCTAATTCAGTTTTTGAATCATTTAAAGAGTTGTAAACTTCAACTTCATAACCTAAAGTTTCTGCACTATTTTTTATTCCATGAGACATAATATTCCAATATGGAATAGTTGTATCTGAAACAATATACGCAATTTTTTTATTAGAATTTGCATTTAAAATAGAAAAACTAAGTAGTAAAAATAGTAGAGTTAAAATATAATGCTTAAGAATTCTCATTTATCCCTCTTAAAAAAATATTAAGTTATTTATTCTATCATATTTCCTTGTCATTAATGCAAATAAGGTTTATAATCTCTTCTTGTTTCGAACAAAAATTCCCATTTTTCTCTATTAGTATCAAATCTCTTGCATAACCATTTAAAGTATGAAGTTTAGCACTTTCAATTTCTATTTTAAAATCATCAAATATTTTTGCAATATAGGCAAAAAGACCTTTTTGATCTTTCGCAATAATATGCATAGATGCTAAATAAGCTGTGTGATTACAATCAATTCTAATGTCATCTTTTTTTATTATAGGTGTTTTTGTAATAACTGTTTTGCTCATATCAAAAGAGTCTTTTATGATTTCTTCTATAAAAAAGAGGTCTTCATTGTTAACTTTTTCTGAAAATGAAATATCAAAGGCTTTTTTATTGTCATAAAGTTTAAAAATATTCATAGCTGCAATATTTAGAAATTCTAGTTTTCCTAGTAAATATCCCAGATTTAAAGGGGATTTTCTAATGATTCTAATTGTAAGTTGAGAATCATTAATTATTTTATAAATATATGTTTCTACATCTTTTGCTTTAATTGCAATATCCAAAATATCTTCAGCTTTTAGTCTTAAGAAGATTTGATTTGAAGAAATATACATAATCTTTTTTTGTAAAATTACAGGTAATTCTTTATATTTATCAAGATTCTTGATTGTATTTTGTTTTGCAATTCTTCTTTTACTTTCATTTAAAAATCCTTCATTTTCAAAAGCAGGAAGAGATTGTAAATAAAGTTGTTTTAAAAGTGAAGCGGTTGAACTACTAAAAATATTTTTCCCAACGGCAGAAATATCGCAATATGTAACGGCATATAATAGTTTTAGAGCCTCTTTTGTTTTTACTAAACCAGTAAAATTTAGAATTGTTTTTTCAGAATATATATCTTCATGGGTTGCCATATAGGACATCATATTATGGTATCTTACAAGTCTTGCACCTAGTTTTATAAACTCTTCACTAAAATCAAAAGATTTCATCATACTTTTAAATAGTTTTTCTCCAACAATATGATGATCTTCGGTTCTTCCTTTTCCAATATCATGAAAAAAAGCAACTAATCTAACTAATATTTTTTGTTCATTGCTTAAGTCATTAAATATTGATTTTATATATTCATCTTCAATATTTTGAGAAAATTTTAGAGTTTTTAAAGAGTGAATATCAACAGGATGTGTATGATAACCATCAAATTGTGGTTGATCCATCATTTTTTTTGTACTTGGAAGTACAGCTTGAAATAAACCTGCATTATAAATTAATTTCATTAAAGGATATAAATTTGGTTTAGACAAAATTGTTTTTATATTTTTCTTTAATTCTTTGGTTTGAACTTTTGGTAATTTTGCTCGACTTGCATAATAAATATATGATCTATCAAATCTTTCAATATTTAAAGGAAGTTCAATTAACTCTTTTAAAAGAGAATTTAGCGTTTGTTCTTTTCTATGAAAAGAAGAATATAAAGTATTATTTATAATATAAAGATTTTTTTTGAATCTCAATTTTCTCAATTTTGGTATATTTTGGGCTTCAAATAAAATCTGTCTTGTGAATTTTTTCACCATAGTTGCTGTAAAACTGTGAATAATATGTAAACAAGATAAAATCTTTGACATACATTGTCTGTCTTTTGTATATCTTGATTTATTTTTAAAGCCCAGTTTAGAACTTAAATCTGGCAAAATATCAAAAGTAACTTGATCAAGTTTTTTTCTTGCAATATTGTGTAAAGCATTTCTAACTTGAAATATAAACTCTAAAGCTTGTCTATATTTTTTGTATTCATCTTCTGTAAATTGTGTTCCAATTAAATCTTTTGTATTTGTTACCCCATATAAAATATTTGCCATCCAATACATCATATTTGATTCTCGAATTCCACCATAACCATCTTTTATATTTGGTTCCATTTTTAGTGGATATTTTAAAAGTCTTTGTTTATGTTCTTCTAATTTATCTAAAACAAACTCTTTTTGATTTGTTTTTCTGATTTTGCTTAAAACATTTTGATAACCAAACCAAAGATTTTTTGAACCATAAATTAATCTTGATTCTAAAATAGAACTTTTAATTGTTATATCTTCTTTTACAGCTTCACCTATTTCTTTTAATTCATGAACTCTTGAGCCTAATTTTAAACCACAATCCCAAGCCAAAGTTATAAATTCTTCCATAATATTTTTTAAGTTATAACCTTTTACATTTTCGTATAAAAGCATAATATCAATATCAGAATAAATACAAAGTTGTTCTCTTCCATAGGAACCTAAGGCAACTAAACTAATAGGGATTGAAGAACTCATAGGTTGATGTGAAGCAAAATTTTTTCGTAAAATATACTTATAAAGTAAAATCAAAAATTTATCAGTATGTTTTGTATGTTTTATAAAAAAATCTTTTCCACCTGTTGTTTCAACTGTTGTATCAATTGAATCTAGATAGTTTTTGTAGTATGTCTTGAAAACTTTAGAGATTTCAAAATCAGAAGCGTTGTTTGATATAAGTTCTTCTATTTGTATACTTATTTCAATCATAATAAATCTTTATAGATTTCTAGTTTCTTTCTTAATGTGATTCGATTTAATCCTAAATGTTTTGCAACTTGAACTTGAGATTTATATTTTGCAGTTGAGGCTTTTAGTAAAGGAACTTCAAAAATATATGATAACTCTTTATATGAATTTTCTCCATGTAAATTTTCACTAATATATTTTTCTAAAAACATTAAAATTTCGTGTTCGCCAATAGTTTCAAAAAGGTATGAGAAATAGATAGATTTTCTTAAACTATGAGCATTATTTGTTATATTTATAATTAATTTTGAAGGGGAAACTTTTTGTAAATCTAAGATTGAACTGGCTTCTGTGGAAAATTTATTTACCAAAGCTTTTGTATCTTCTTCTCTTTTAGCTAAGCTAGGAATTTCAAGATTAATTGAAAAAATATCTTTTATTTTCTGATTTAAATTTTCAGTATTTGAAATAGCAATTAGTCTAATATTATTATCTTCTACCCATTTTAAGAATAGGTCAATATTTGTTATTTCATTAATTTTATCTATTATAATAGCTTCGTTTTGTAAAAAGATTACATCATCAGCTATATCTTTTTGTAAGTTTTTAGCTTCATAAATATCTGAATTTGGTAGTATATATTTAGCAAGTGATTTTTTTCCTGTCCCTGCTTTTCCTAAAATAAGTGCATTTACTTGAACTGCTTGTAAAAGTTTTGCTGAATTTAATATTTCCTTTGAAATTTCATCTTCTGCAATAAAATTTTGCATAATTACCACCTCTTTTTAATCTTTATTTTATGAGATTAAAAAATATTATACTGTATAAAAATAAAAATCTTTTATTCTTTTGTATATTTAATATACATTAGTAAATCTTTTTATATTAATCTTTATTTGAATAGTGAATAAAGATTGTTAAAGAAATTAATATTAATGCAATTCCTGCTATTAAATAAAAAGCATTTATCATTTGAACATAGTCATTTATAGCAATTTTAAATACAACAATTAAAGCTTCAATTGAAAGTGCAATAATAATTGTTGTTAAAAACTTTGTTAAAATTTTTGTTTCAACTTTTGAATTTTTTGAATAGGATTTAAAAAATACTTCTTGTTCTAAAATAGTTTTTGCTAAATCAAATATTGCAATACTTAAAGTAAGGGCAATTATTGGTTTAAAAATCATTTCAAGAGATAAGGCATGATTTGAAAATAAGTAAGTAATAAAGTCATAAATAGAAAATAAAATAGTAAATACAGATAAAACTATCATTGAAATCCCAGCTAATATATAAAAGCTTTTAGTAATACTATGAAAAGGTTTATTTAATTCAATTAGATTTAATTTTTGTAATAAAATATCTACTTGAAAATCTAGAAAAAATATATCTTCACCTTCTTTTATGGTAACTGTTACACAATTACTTCTTGTTGCGCTACTAATATAAGGTTTAGAAAAGGCGATATTAGATTCTTTAAAATGAAGTTTTAAAATTAAGTGTGAACGATCTTTATTTCTTGCATTTTCATCTGTTTTGTATCTATAGAAATTTTCCGAAATTTGAGTTTTTGTATCTTTATTTACAATATAAACAAGTTCTAATGAAGGAAATATTGTATAGAGTTGTTTAAAATTATTTTTTTTGTGATTTGATAAGTTTCCTGAATTTTTTAGACTTTCTTGTAAAAAATATTCTATATCTTCTTGATGTTGTATATATGTTTCAAAAAATTCTTTCATATAAATTCCTCTGTATCTTTATCATAAGTATATGAAAATAAAAGGGGATAATATAAAATCATCTGTTTATTAATCATACAAATATAATATTAAGTGAGTTATTCTATATTAAATTCTTTGATCATATTTTCTGCAAGTACTTCTAGTTTTTTCACATTATTAGAGTCTTCAATCCCTTTTGTAAGTGTTTTAATATTTACATGAAATTTTTGAAGAAATTGCAAAATTTTAGGATCTTTTTTTTCTAAATTATTTACTAATGCTCCAACATCTAACATCTCTATTACTAAATCTTTTTTCCCCATAAATGCTGCATAATTTATTGGTCTTATTCCATAATTATCTGGTAAATTCATTACTTCTTTGTTATAGTGATAAAGTAGTCTAAAATATTTGGTCGTATTTTTCCAAATACAAATATGAATAATACTTCTTCCTTGTTTATCAGTAACAAAACAATCAGCACGCATTTCTAAAAGAAGTCTTATTGTATGTTCACACTTTTCACCAACTGCAATATGAAGAGCAGTTAATCCTTCATTATTTTTTGCATTAATATCAACACCTGCATTTATCAGACTTTTTATAGTATTTAAATATAGTTTTTTATCTTTTATTAGATTTTTATCATTGTAATTCATCAGTTTAAAGATAATATTATTTCCATCTTTGTCTCTTTGATTTAGATTAATATCTTTAACTCTTAATAATTTAAATAGTTTAAAATTAAAATAGACAATAGAATCAAAAAATAAAGGTTCATGTTTAGAATTTAATTTATTTATATCAACATTATGACTTTTTAAAATAATCTCTAATACATTCGCATATTCAGCATCTTCGTTTAATAATATTTCATATTCAAACTCTAAAGGTTTTCTATTTTCTGAATATAAAACTATATCAATAAGTATTTCAATAAGAGACTTTCCATGTTTATTCTCTAAATCAGGAGTTGCACCTTTTTTTAAATATAGTTTCATTAGTTCAATGTTTCTAATACCATTTAATGCCAAAATTGATAAAACAGTCTCACCTTGATTATTTTGATGATTTAAATCTATTTTATGATCATCTTCAAAAAGAGTATCAATTAACTCTTTATTTTCACTTCTTGTAACTAAAAAAAGTGCATTTTCATTATTATCATCCGTTGCATCAACACTTATACCTAAACGAATTAATTCTCTAATCATTTCTAAATGATCATTTCTTATTTCTGTATTTTCTTTTGGTGTTTCTAAAAAATATGCTATTGATTCCATTAGCAGAGTCTTGTTTTTACTACTTCTACTATTTATATTACAGCCCAATGAAAGAGCTTTTTCTATAATGTCAATATTTTTGATACCTTTTGATATTGCATAAAAAATAAAATTTCTGCCATTTCTATCCATAATAGTTGGATTTGCACCTAATTCCATAAGTAATAAAGCCAACTCATTATTTCTGATAACAATTTCTTTATGTAAAATAGTATTTCCATCTTTATTAACTTGGTTTATATTTAGCTCTTCTAATGCACCAACTTTTCTGATAATTTCCATATTACCATTTGCAACCGCGTCAAAAATTAAATTATTTCCATGAATATCACTATTGTCTAAAGCTTGAGTAACTTGAATTAAGTAATTTACAATTCTATTATTTGCACTAATAACAGCATCTTGTAAAGCTGTTCTTTTATAAATATTTAAATGGTTTATGTTGATTTTATTTTCAATTAAGATTTGTAGGATTGCACTATTTTTAGCGTGTATTGCATAAAAAATTGCAGTTTCTTCTTGAGAATTTTGAATTTCTAGATTAATGTTGTTTGCAATAAGCCAAACAACTGATTGATATAAGTCTTTTTTACAGCAGTAATGCAAAATAAGTTCGTTATGAACACTTAAGGTATTTAAATCTAAACCAAGTTCACTATGCATTTTATCTAGTTTTTCATTACTAGCATTTTGATTTAATAATTCTTTTAAAAATTCTTCTTCAGTAGTTTTAGTCTTGTTTATGAGCTTTTTGAACATTTCACCAACCAATATTTTTATAATATAATTTATTCGCGATTATATAATAAAAAAGCAAGTTCTCAGCTTTAAACGATAAAAATATACTAGGAATAATATTGTGCATATTTAATATACAACAAAATGTTTACAATAATGTATAAAGTTTCTATAATCTAAATAAAATATACACAAAGGAATTTTATGGAAAATTTTGCTGATGTAAAATATATTTTAGATGGTTTTTTATTTATATTTGCAGGAATTCTTGTAATGTGGATGGCAGCTGGTTTTGCTATGCTTGAATCTGGTTTAACAAGAAGTAAAAATACTGCAACAGTTTTGACAAAAAATATTTTATTATTTGCAATATCTTGTATTATGTTTTATTTCGTTGGATACAACTTTATGTATGGTGATGGAAATATTTTTATTGGAAGTGGAGTAATGTTGTCTGGAAAAACAAGCGAAGGAATGGGTTATCCTGTAATGGCAGACTTTTTCTTTCAAGTTGTTTTTGTAGCAACTGCGGCTTCTGTTATTTCAGGAGTTATTGCAGAAAGAATGAAAATATGGCCATTTTTAATATTTACAATAATTTTAACAAGTATTATTTATCCAATCCAAGGACATTGGTCATGGGGAAAATCTGAACTTGGCGGTTTTATGACAGGATTTTCTGATTTTGCAGGTTCAACCGTTGTTCACTCTGTTGGTGGATGGGCGGCTCTTGCTGGAGTATTGATTTTAGGAGCTAGAAAAGGTAAATACGCAAAAGATGGTCAAGTAAGACCAATTCCTGGTTCAAATCTTCCTATGGCAACGCTTGGAACATTTATTTTATGGATGGGATGGTTTGGATTTAATGGTGGTTCTCAATTAGCTCTTGGTTCAAAAGAAGATATTGATGCAATTGCTTCTGTAATTGCAAGTACTAATATGGCTGCATGTGCTGGTGGATTAATGGCTGCTATTTTAACACAACTTATTTATAAAAAAATCGATTTAACAATGGTTTTAAATGGTACTTTAGCAGGACTTGTTTCTTGTACAGCAGGACCCAATTTGGGAATTGATGTAGCTTTAATTGAGGGATTAATTGGTGGTGCATTAATAATATTTGCTGTTCCATTTTTTGATAAATTAAAAATTGATGATCCCGTTGGCGCTTTATCTGTTCACTTAGTTTCAGGTATTTGGGGAACATTAGCTGTTGGTATTTTTAGTCCTACTGTTACTTTTTTAGCTCAGATAAAAGGGGTGGTTGTAGTTGGTTCATTTGTTTTTATTTCATCATTTATTATTTGGAAAATAATAGATTTATTAATTGGATTAAGAGTTGATGATGAGACAGAGGTTAATGGTCTTGATATTAATGAAACAGGATTAGAAGCCTATCCAGAATTTAAAAGGGCATAATTAAAAAAATAAAACAAAAAGATAGAAGGAGTATTTTCCTATTGATTGTATATAAATTATACAATCAATAATTTATATTATATTTTTTATACTGTTATAATAGTAAAAAAATTAAGGAATATTATGAGTATGGAATCTATCTCTTATATCATCAACACTTTATACGCAATTTTTGCGATGACATTGATTATTTTTATGGTTCCCGGTTTTGCAATGCTGGAAGCTGGAATTGTAAGAACTAAAAATGTTACAACAGTGTTAACAATAAATACACTTATTTATTCAATCGCTTCACTAACTTTTTTATTGTTTGGTTACTCATTAGCTTTTGGAGACTTTGGAAGTGAAATTATGAGTAAATGGGCTGTATTTTTATTTCAAATGGCATTTGTTGGTAAAGTTGTAAATATTATGAGTGGTGGAGTTAGTGAAAGAGCTAAAATTATTCCATTAGGATTATTTACAGTTATTATGGCATCAGTTCTTTATCCTTTGGTTGTAAATATTACATGGGGAGCAAATTTTCTAAAAAATACAATTTTAGAATTATCTATGTATGATTTAGCAGGTTCAACTATAATTCATAGTACAGGTGGTTGGGCTTTATTAGCTGCAATTTTAATAATTGGTGCGAGAAAAGGAAGATATACAAAAGAGGGTGCAATAAGAGTAATTCCAGCATCCAATATTCCATTAGTTACTTTAGGTGCATTTTTATTATGGATTGGTTGGTTTGGATTTAATGGTGGAAGTGTGGGTTCAATTACAAGTAAAGAAAATGCAGATTTAGTTGCACTTACGATTTTGAATACAAATACGGCTGGATTAAGTGGCGCAATAATGGTGGCAATAATTATGCACCTTGTTTATAAAAAACTTGATTTAACAATGATTTTAAATGGTGCATTAGGTGGTTTAGTATCAATTACAGCTGGAGCTGATTTATATAATATTTATACACCAATATTAATAGGTGCATTAGGTGGATGTTTGGTTGTTATTGGAGTTTCTTTTTTTGATAAAATGAAAATTGATGATCCTGTTGGTGCTTTATCGGTTCACCTTTTAAATGGAATTTGGGGAACAATAGCTGTTGGTATTTTTGCATCAAATGATAAAATTACATTATTAGGACAATTAAAAGGAATTTTAGTTATTGGAGTATTTGCTTTTGTAAGTTCTTTTGTAACATTATATTTAATTAATAAAATAATGCCATTACGAGCTGGAAATGATGAAGAAATGCAAGGATTAGATGTAGAAGAGTGTGGTATTGAAGCTTATCCTGAATTTAAACGAGCATTCTAATATTAATTTAAAAAAATTTTGTTAAAATATAAGAACTAAAAAAAGGATTCATAGTGAAAAAGATTGAAGCTGTAATTAAACCATTTAAACTTGAAGATGTAAAAGATGCATTATCACAAGCAGGAGTTACTGGTATGACAGTATCTGATGTGAAAGGTTATGGAAGACAACAAGGACATAGTGAGCTTTATAGAGGAGCTGAGTATGTAGTTGATTTCCTACCAAAGATAAAATTAGAGTTAATTGTTGCTGATGAAAATGTAGATTCAATAATTGCAGTAATTATTGAAGCTGCAAAAACTGGTAAAATCGGAGATGGTAAAATATTTGTTTCACCTGTTGAAAAAATTATTAGAATTAGAACAGGTGAACAAGATGAGGAAGCTATTTAATGAGCAATATTTCTACTTTTGAGCTAAATGAACCTTTAGATATGCATTTGCATTTAAGGGATGGTGAAATGTTAGGTTTAGTTGGACCATTAACTTCTGAAACTTTTAGTGGTGCTTTAGTTATGCCAAATTTAGTACCACCAATTACAACAAAAGAAGAATTATTATCTTATAAACAACGAATAAATGCTATTTGTGAAGAAGATAACTTTGAACCTTACTTAACACTATTTTTTAAAAATGATTATTCTTATGAATTTTTAGAAGATATAAAAAATGATATTATTGCTATTAAACTTTATCCAGCAGGAATCACAACAAATTCTGAAACAGGTGTTTCTTCTATGGATGTTGAGGTTTTGAGACCTACTTTAGAATCAATGAGTAAATTAGGTATCCCTTTATGTATTCATGGTGAAACTAATGGTTTTGTAATGGATAGAGAAAAAGAGTTTATTCCAATTTATGAAGCACTAGCAATTGCTTTTCCAAATCTTAAAATTATTATGGAACACATCACAACAAAAGATGCTATTGAATTACTTGATAAATATGAAAATTTATATGCGACAGTTACTCTACATCATTTAATAATTACACTTGATGATGTAGCTGGTGGAATGTTAAATCCCCATTTATTTTGTAAACCAATAGCAAAAAGACCAGAAGATAGAGCAGCTTTATTAGATACAGCTTTAAAAGCTCATCCAAAATTAATGTTTGGAAGTGATTCAGCACCACATCCTAAACATAGAAAAGAATCTTGTGGTTGTGCAGCTGGTGTATTTACTTCACCAATAGCTTTACAAGTATTAACACAGATTTTTGAAGAGCATGGATGTTTAGATAATTTAAATAAATTTGTATCTTTAAATGCACAAAAAATTTATAATCTAACACCATTAACGAAAAAAATTACATTAGTAAAAAAAGATTTTATTGTTCCCTCTGCTTATGAATACAATTATGAAAGTGTTGTTCCTATGTATTCAGGAGAAAGAATTTCTTGGAGCATAAAAAGTATTGATTAAAAAGATAGTTTTTAACTATCTTTTTGATCTAATAATTTTTTGATATTTTCAGACATTTCTTTGGCTTTTACTTCTCTTTCTTCTCTCATCGCTCTTAAGTTATCTAAAGTTTCTTGTTTTTCTCTATCTAGATTTGCTTTTATCTGAATAGCTTTTCTATTATTTGAAATACCAGATATTGATGAGAATTTTTCTTTTTTATTTATATAAATCGTTCCAGATGAAGAAGTTGCATTTTTATTAAATACAATTATATCGTCAACTTTTAAATTTATTATTTCATAAGCTGTTAATTCAGTTTCAGCCATAATTGATTCGATTTTCATTCTAGCACCTGAAATAAGTGTTTTAATATCTCTTTTTCTACTAGATTTTCTATTTTTACCTTCACTAAATACTTTTTCAACAACTTTATTTAACAAAGGTTCATAATAAGAAATAGGATAACAAATAGATAAAAACCCAGATTCCTCATCAATAGTAATCTCTAAAACAACAAGTAAAACTATTTCATGATCAGATACTATTTGAATAGCATTTGCATTTGTATCTCTTGATTCGATTTTATAATTTAATTTTGAAATATCACTCCAAGCTTTATAAAGATTTTTTATAAACATTTTATAAAAGTGCTCAAGGATTTCAATTTCGATTTCAGTTAATTCTCTGTCAATATTATCACTTGTATTAACAGCCCCTGAACCTAATAATTCAGCAATAATTTTATGTGAAATAGCTGGATTACACTCAATTACTATTCTTCCATCAAGTGGTTTAATAGATAAAGTATTTAGTGAAGTAATCTGCGGAATTGATAAAATAAACTCCCCATAAGTCATTTGTTCAATAGAATATAACTTAACATCAACAATTTTTCTAAGCATAGAAGATAAATCATTTATAAAATCTCTTAGCATTTTGTCATGCATTGCAGAAAATGCTTTTAACTGTTCAGGCGATATTCTATTTGGTTTTTTAAAATCATAAATAGCATAGTTCTTTTCCTTTGAAACAATCCTTTCAATAGGTGTTTCAATATCCTCACCTTGTTCTGCAATATCTAAAAGAGCATCAATTTCATCTTGACTTAAAAATTCAGCCATCCTATCCTCTTACTTCGATGTCAACATCAATTGCACCCATTTCTTTAATCATTTTTAAAGTATCAATAATTTCAGTCATAGGTAATTTCATAACTTTCATTGCTCTTACTAAATCAGAAATTGTTGGTGTCCCTTTTGTATTAATCATTGCATTATCAATATTTATAACAGGTTTATCTGCAATTTTTACATTATCACCAATATCAACACCAGGATTTTGAGAAGGGTCTTTCCATCCAGCATCACTTAATCCAGATTTTGTAATTCTAATAGAAAATGAATCTCTTGCAATTGTTACAGGAGAAATTGGAATATCACCACCTGTTATAACAGATTCTCTTCCCATATCAACAATAACTTTTTTCCTAAATATTTCAGCATCTAGTTCTATATTTTCAATTATAGAAATAAATTTTACGATAGAAATATCATTTGGTTTAGCAATTTCTACTGTCCTTGTATCAACAGCACTTGCAAGTTTTTTCCCAAATTTGTCATTTATTTTGGTTTCAATTAAATCTGCATTTCTAGCTGAGCTTTTATAAAGGCTTAACTGAATAGATTTTTCATCTTTTAAATTATAATCAATTTCATTTTCAACAGTTGCACCTTCATAAATAAATCCAGTAGTTTTATTGTTTTCATTTGCTACAATTGTTCCTTGAGCTAATGCGTAAACATTTCCATCAACACCTTTTAATTGAGTAATTAAAAGCTCCCCGTGATCAACAGATTTTGCATCACCAATTGTTGAAACTTTTACTTTTATTTTATCACCTTGTCGTGAAAATGCTGGTAATTCAGCCGTTACCATTACAGCTGCAATATTTTTAGAGTTAATAGAACCAGCAGGAATTTTTATATAAGAATTTCTTAAAAGATTTTGTAAAGATTGCATTGTAAATTTAGATTTATCTCCCGTTCCCGCAAGTCCAACTATTAATCCATAACCAATTAGTTGATTTTCTCTTATTCCTATTACATTAGAAATATCTTTGATAGTTTGCGAATACAAAGAAGACAACAAAATTGTTACTATTAAAAAATATCTCAATATCATCCTTCATTATTAATTGTTTTTATTTTATCGAAAATTTAATAAAAAAAGGTATAATCGAAGATACTAAAATTATTTTACAGGGTTATAGATTGAAGATTTACATTTATGGTAATCAAAGTTTCAAAAAAGAAATTCACGAAACATTAGAGCATTCAAATATAAAATTTAAACTTGACAATAATACTGTAATTGAAGAAATTTCTACCCTTGAAAAATTAAAACGAACAATAGAAAATAATCCAAATGATATTTATCTTATTGATGATGAAAAAATTATTAAAAAAAATTCATTAAACAAAAAGATTAAATTTTTAACTCCAAAAGATGGAATTGAAGAAGAATATTTGCTTGATAGTGGCATAGCTGATTTAACAATTGATTCTTTAAAAGAGTTGCCAAAATATATAATAAGAAAGTATGAAGAGCTAAAACTACTTGAACCTAAAATTGAGGTTGAAGAAGAAAAAGTTGAAGAAACTAAAAGTAGTATCGAATTAGATGAAGAATTATCAATGTTACTGTCAAAAGGAAATATAGATAATTTAAATGAAGGTATTGATGAAATATTTGATTTAGACAATGATTTTGATAATCTTGATGGTTTAATTGGTAGCATTGATAGTAATGAAGAGATAAAAGACAATGATAACTTTGCACAAATAACAAGTTTTAATGATGATTTTGGACTAAATAATATATCATTTGATTATGATGATAACGATGTTTTATCAAAAGATACAACTGAAAATAAAAATTCAAAATTAATTGAAGAATTGGATTTTTTAGGTGAAGAAGTAGTTGGTGAAGAAGAGGATTATTCAGATTTAGAAAAAGTTAATAATGACTTATTTGGTGGCTTTGATTTTTTAAATGAAGAAATTCAAGAAGGTAAGAAAAAAGTCGAAATAGAAGAAAAAGAAGAAATTTTTTCAGATTCAGATAAAATAGAAGAAGATTTATTGGAAGAAGAAGTCATTGAAGAGTATGATTTTATGAATGAATATATGAAAAATGAAGACATAGAAGAAACAAAAGAAATAGACCAAGCTTTACAAGGAGATAAAATGAATGATGAGTTTTTTGAATTAGATTCTTTAACTGAAAATGATTTGATAGAAGCATTAAATTATAAAGTTGAAGATAATAGTTCTAAAAGTGAATATAAACCACAAGTTTCACCAACAAAAAATGAAACATTAAGTATTGATAGCTCAAATACAAATGACTTATCTGTATTAATTTCTAAATTATTAAATAATAAAACTTTAGAGATAACAATAAAAATAAAAGATTAAATATGGATTTAATAGCTATTTCTGAAAATACTGTAAAAATTATATTAATACTTGGATTGCCTTCTTTGATTGTAAGTATGATTATAGGTCTTATAATCTCTATTTTTCAAGCAGTAACTCAAATTAGTGATGCATCTTTATCTTTTGTTCCTAAAATGATATTTGTTTCAGCTTTTATATTGATTTCACTTCCTTGGATTGGTGATCATATAGAAACTTATACAAAAGATTTATGGAATTTAATACTTATTTTTGGTAATAACAATTGATTGAAAAATTATATAAATTAAAAAAGAATCAAACAGATCAAAAATTAATGCAAAAAGCTCAATTAATGTCAAAAATTGAGCAAATTGATATTGAAATAGTGCTAACACAAAATAGAATAGATACAGCAAGCGTTGAAAAACATGGAGCAATCTCTGATTTTATGATTTTAACTATTCATAAAAATACAATGAAAATGCACATTCAAAAGTTAAAAAATGAGAAAAATACATTATATATGCAAGCAGAAAATTTAACTAAAGACATAATAGAACTTCAAAAAGAAGCAGAGCAATTTTCTTATATTTTGGAAGAAGAAAAAAAAGAGCTAATAAAAAGAATTTTAGCAGCAGAAGAAGAAGCTTCAACAGAATATATTCAAAGTAAATATATTAGTAAAAGTAAGGGTTTAAATTGATTAGAATTTTTTTATTTTTTATTTTATTTGGAACTTTAGTATTTGCAGTGGAAGAAACAAGTAGTTCTTTAACAAAGCAAAGAATTGAAGTTATGGATTTGAAAAAAGAGTTAAATAATTTTTATAAAGAAAAAGAAACAGAGTATCAGCAAAGAAAAAAAGAGCTTGAAGGAATACTTGCTCAAATAGAAAAAGAAAGAAATACAATTCAGAAATTACATGATAAAGATTTAGAAATTTTACAAGATATAAAGCTTGAAGTTGAAAATAAAACATCCAAAATTTATAATGCAATGAAACCCAAAAATGCTGCTGATATTTTCAACCAAATGATAGGCGAAGGTAAAATTGAAGATGTTTTTGATATAATGATAAGATTAAAAGAAAATAATGTAACTCAAATTATGAAGTTTTTAACTATAGAAAACGCATCTATGATAACGCAAAAGATTGAAAATTTTAGTACAGAAAAACAGAAGAAGGAATAAGTATGGCAGATGATCAAGAGTCAAAAGGTTCAAGCGGCAAGGGCTTAATGATTGTATTAATAGCTTTAGTAGTAATTTTAATTTTTGCTGTTATTGGGGGTGGCTATTTTGTTTATTCTCATTTAGGAAATAATAATGCTCCTTCTTCAAGCGAAGTAAAAAAAGAAGAGTCTTCTGATAAACCTGATACATTTAAAGCAGATATTACTGATTTAGTATTGAATTTAACTGATTCAAGAGGAAAAGAAAAATTAATGAAATTATCTTTTTCAATTAAAAGTAATGAACCAACAATTGCAGCTCTCGTAACAGAGTTTAAAGCTGAAATTGTTGATGTTGTTATTTCTCAAATTAGTTCAAGAAGTTCTGAAGAGTTATTAACTGTTGGTGGTAAAAATTTATTAAAAGATGAATTAGTACAAGATATAAATAATGTGATAAATGAAGTTACCAAAACAAAACCAGAAATAACAAAAAATAGTGTAAAACAAATATTGTTTACAACTTTTGTAATTAAATAATAATGATAGTTGCAGTTAAAAGAAATAAAAAAAGAAATCTTTTAAAGATTTTAGCATTAATAGCTTTGGTTGTAATGTTTGGAGCTTATTATTATCATATGAATAAAAGCTTTGAAGAACAACAACTACGAGAGTTAGAGTCTAAAAAAGCTTTAAAACTGCAAGAAGATAAAAAAGAAAAAGAAAAAAAAGATATAGAAAAAGCAATTTTAAGTGAAATTGAAAAAGCAATAGATTTAGTCGGACAAGAAAATATTAGACATGTTAAAATTATAGAAGATAAAGTTATAATTATTTGTGAACCAGCAACAAATCTAGATGCACTAATGGTTAGATATGGGGCTATGGCATTTATTAAAAAAACTTTAAATGAAATAATTATAGCTGTTGATATAAATTTTATAGTAAAAAGTAGATTAAATGCGAAATAGTTTTATGTTTATATTTATTTTAGTAGTTTTTAGTGCTTGTACTTCTTCAAAAGAAGAGCTGGCTTTTGAAAAACCAGAAATTCAAATACCTAGGAAAAGTCCTGAACCATTAAAAAATAAAGGCTCTTTATATTCTATGCAAGGAGCCTCATTATTTGCTGATAAAAAAGATTTACAAGTTGGAGATATTATACAAATAGTTATATCTGAAAACACTAAACAAGCAGCTAATAATAAAAGAGAATTAACAAGTACAAGAGCTAATAAGTTAGGTGGTGGATTATTAGCAGCAACCGGAACAAATAGTTTAGGTGGTGCAGTTGGTAGTGCAGCAAATGATTTTAATTCAAATCTTGGTGTAGGTTTTTCAACAGACGCTTCCTCTTCTGATAAGGGAAGTGTAAAAACACAAGTAGCTGAAACTTTTTCTAGTACGGTTTCTGCAATTATTGAAGAAACTTATCAAAATGGGAATTATTATATTAAAGGTAAAAAAGAGATGTTAATTGAAGGTCAAAAACAAGAAGTTATTATAAGTGGAGTTATTAGACCTTATGATATAACTTCGGATAATTCAATAAACTCTTCACAAATAGCGAATTTAAAACTTCTATACGATAAAAATGGTACTGAATCTGATATTTTAGAAACACCATGGGGATTAAAAGTTATAAGAGCAATTTGGCCATTTTAATCTAATCTTAAGAAATGTAATGTAATAATTTGTTAAATTATACCTAAGGAGGTTCTATGCTAAGTACATTGAGTGTTTCACAATCAGGACTAAATGCTGCTAAAACTGCAGTTGAAAATATTTCTAATAACATAGCTAATGAGAATACTCCTGGGTACAAAAAGAGAGTTGTTCAAGTTAGTGAATTAGCTCAAATGGATTCTCAGTTTGCAGGTAGAGGAGTAGGCGTAGATGGTGTATACAGAATTACTTCTCAATATATGTATGACAAACTTATTTCAGAAAATAGTAAAGTAAGTTATTATGATAAGTTATCTAGTATGCTTGGAAGTGTTGAATCAATTTTTAAAGAAACAATTGATAGTGGTTTTACAGCAGATTTAAATAGATATTATCAATCTGTTGAAAATTTAAGAGCAAATCCAAGTTCTCAAGTATATAAAACAGCTTTACAAAATCAAGGAAAGATTTTAGTTGAATCTTTGCAGAATCTTTATTCAGGTGTTGAAAAACAACAGGCAAATGAAAAAAAAGAATTATATGCTAATGTTGATGGTGTAAATAGTATTTTAAAAGAGATAGGTTCTATTAATGAAAAAATAGAAAAATATGGAGAAAATAATGATCTCCTTGATAAAAGAGATCAACTTGAATTAGAATTATCAAGTTATGTTGATGTAAGTGTAAGTAGAGATTCTGGTTATTATGAACTAAAAATTGGCGGTCAAACAGCTATTAGTAGTAATACAAATGTAAGAACAATCGATGTAAAAGAAGAAGAAACTTTACAAAAAGACAAATATACTTTAGTAGATAACAGTACCGTTCCTATACCCACAGTATATGATGCATTAAAATATAATAAAGACTTTACACCAAAAATAATAGATGCAAATGATATAGTTACTTATAAGTTGAACAACGAGTTTGAAGTATCAGTTACTATGGGTGAATTAATAACAATGGATTGGGATGGAGATGGTACGGCTACAACAGAGCCTGTAACAAATTCTAATTTGACTAGAGCTTTAGTTTATAAGATAAACTCTAATCCAGATATGAAAGGTTCAATTACAGCATATAATGGAGATTATTCAATAGATGCTAGTGGGAATAAAGTTACTAAAGATACTCAAGATAACTATTTAAGAATTGAATCAAATGCTGGTGGAATTGCAAATGAATTTGATGGGAGGATTAGTATTGAAAAAAGAGATAATACTACTTCTTCAATAGTAGATAGTAGAGAATCTATTTATAGAAATGAGTCACAAAGTACGGATCCTAAATCAAAAGTTTATCTTTCAATTTATGATAATGAAGTTACAGCAAAAAGCGGTATTGTAAAAGCACAAGTAGAAAATTTATCATCAGATTCACCTAATAATAAATTTCAAGTTTATTTTGATAAATTAGATGCTTTTGCTCAAACTTTGGGAGATATAACTGATAAATATATCAAAACAGGAACAAATACTTATGTTTATGGAGAAGCAGCTAGTGATGAGTCTTTAGGAGTAATAAATTCTGTAGGGTTATTTAGTGGTTCAAGTATTAAAACTTTAAAGTTTAATGATAGTATGGTTAATGAATTAACTCAAGAGAAGTTAGATTATTTAGCAACTATGCAATGGAATAATAATTTGTCTTATGATGGAAAAGCTCAAACAGGGACATCAACATCAAAAGCATCATTATCTGAATTTTTTAGAGATTTAAGAGTTACTGTTTCAGCAGATAAAGAGAGTGTGAATTTTTTAAAGGATACTCAAGCTGGTGTTAAAATGTCAATTCAATCATCATATGATCAATTAACTAAAGTTGATAAAGATAATGAAATGTTAGATTTGATGAAATTTCAAGCAGCTTATACTGCAAATGCTAAGATAATTACAGCAATAGATGAAATGTTGCAAACATTACTTGGATTAAAAAGATAAAAGGATAAATCATGGCTGATGGAATATTAGGATTAGGATCTGGTCAAGCGGCATCTTTAAATAGTGAATTAATAGAAAAACTAAAAACTGCAGAAAGAAAATCAGCAGTAGCACCAATTGAAACAAAAATTGAAAAAATGACAAAAGAGAAAGTGATTTTTGCTAGTATTCAAACAAAAGTAGCAGAGTTATTAGATACAATTAAACCTTTTGATTTATTTGTTTCAGGAGGAGTTACTGCTTTTGAACAAAAATCAGCAACAACTTCTGGAGATTCAGTAACATTTGATGCAGCTGATATTAAAACATTAAAAAAGGGTACAACAACAGTAAATGTAGGACAGCTTGCACAAAAAGATGTATATGAATCTCTTAGTGTAAATGGATCAAATAAAGATGCTATAATCAATCAAGGTACATTAACAATTAATGGGAAAGATTTTGTTACTACAAATATGACTTATCAACAATTAGCAACAGCTATTACAGCAGAATCGGGAATGAATGCAAATTTTGAACAAGTAGGATCAAATGAATATAAATTAATTATTAAAAGTGAAGAATCAGGGACTGCTAATAAATTAGAAATAACTGGAGATGCGAGTGTTAACTTAGGTTTTAATCATGTACTAACTGCTCAAGATATGAAAGCAACAGTTGATGGTGTTAAATATAGTGTATCATCAAATACTTTAATAGTAGATGGATTAAAGATAACTGCAAATAAAGTAGATAGTAAAGTTATTGATAATGGTAACGAAGTCTACACTAGTGGTAGTAGCATAAATGTTGTTGAAGATAATACTCAAATTGAAACATTAATGAAAAACTTTGTAACTAAATATAATGAAGTTATATCATTAATTGATACCGAAGTTTTAAGTGCTGATTCAGCTCTTGGCGATAAATCATCTATTAGAGGTATAGTAAGTGAGATAAAAGATAAATTATTTGGTTCTTATGGTACATCAGGAAATAAATCAGTATTTAATTTTGGAATAGAACTTGATAAATATGGTGGATTAACACTTGATAGTACAAAATTTAATAAAGTTGTACAAGAAGATATGTCAAGTTTAAAAGATTTGTTCCTTGGAACGGCTGAAAAAAAAGGTTTAGGAACTACATTAAAAGAGACTCTCGATAATATGAAGTTCTCAGGTGGTGTGTTAAACTCTTATGAATCTTCAATGACAACAAGAGAAATAATATTGAATGAAAGTAAAGAAAAAGCTGAAAAATTATTGGATGCAAAATATCAACAATTGGCATTACAGTTTAGTGCATATGGAAGTTTGATTAATCAAATGGAATCATCATTTTCAGGATTGAAACTTATGATTCAACAATCAGTTGCAGGTTAAGAAAATAGTTATAGATATTTAATAATTAAGCAAATGTATAATATACTAGGGTAACAAAATAATTATCAGGGAGTTTTGAAGTATGGGAATAGAAGTATATAATCAACAAAATGCAGTATCAGATGATCCTTATGTTTTAGTACTAAAACTTTATGAGGGTGTTATAAAATATTTGTCATTTGTAAAAAATGCAATGGAAGAAAATAATATTGAAACAAAGTTCACTTATATCAATAAATCAATAGCAATTTTTGATGAATTAAGAAATGTTTTGGATTTTGATGGTGGAGAAGTTGCTTATTATTTAGATGGTTTATACTTATACCAAATTGAAACTCTATTTAGTGCTGGAATTGATGATAATATCAATGCAGTTAATCAAGTTATGAAAGTTACTCAAGGATTAATTGACGCATGGAAAGAAGAAACTGGTCTTTAAAAGCACTTAATGAATTAGTTTATATTGATTCATTAGATTCGTTTACTAAGGCTGATGCTTTAGTAAAATGGCATAATGATTATTTAACAAATGCTTCTATTGCAGATTTTGATTTAGAATTAGAAGATTTAAAAAGACTTGAAGAACTTTTCTTTAAGAATATTAATTTCTTAAAAGTTCAAAAAGAAGAAACAAGACTAGAGCTTGTTAAAATGCAAAAAGTGAAGAGATTTTTAAAACACTAACTCTTGTAAATCTATCTTTTCTCTAAAAATATAAGCTCTCATATTTTTAGGGATTTTATTTATTCTATATAACTCTTTATATTTTTTATCTATAATTTCATTGCAGTTTGGTGTTATCCAAATATAATTCTCTTGAATTGAGATATTTATTTTATGTGAAATAGTAATCTCTTTTTGTTTCAGAATCTCATTTCTTTGGGCATTTGAGAGTAAAATTCCTCTTTTTTTTAGATTTAAATCAATAGTTCTAATATTTAAATTATCATCATTTTGATTTAAAAAAATCTCCAACTCTTTTATTTTTTTAATTGGATTATTTTGAATATTCAAAGAATTTAAATCATTTTGTAAATACTCAAAAGACTTTTTAACTCCATCACTAAAATTTTCTAAAAATTTATTAGAAAAATTATGTCTAAAAAAGTTTCTTTTGTATTTCTCATCAAAATTTGACTTATCAATAAAGTATTTATGATTATTTTTTATTAAATAGTTTTCAAGTTCATCTTTTGTGATATTTAAAAGTGGTTTATAGATTTTATAGTTTTCTTTTTGTTCAAATTCATTAAAGCCAATAAGTTCAACTAAACCAGCACCTTTTGATAGCTGCATCATAAACCATTCGAGTTTGTCATTTAATTGATGGGCTGTGATTAAATTTTCATAAGAATTTTCTAAAATTATCTCTTCAAAAAACTTATATCTTATATCTCTTGCATTTTTTTCAAAGTTTGAAATATTTTCAAGTTTTGTTTCTTTTAAAAAGATATTCTTTTTGTATTTTGAAGCTAAAGTTTTTGCATAAAAAACTTCATCTTTGCTTTGAACTCTCTGATTATAATTAACAATGGCAATATCAAAAGGAATATTTTGTTTTAGAAGTAAAAAGAATAGTGCAGTTGAATCAACTCCTGCTGAAAAAGCTAGGAGGTTCTTTTGATTCTTAATAACACTAAAATCTAAGTTCATATTTATCTAATTACAGTTGCTAGTAATTTATCTCCCGCAAGTTCTGTAACTTTTACTGTGTAAATTTGTCCAAATTTAATTTGTTCATTTTCACCTAGTTCATTGTCATTTATATAAATTTCACCATCAATATCAGGCGCCCAAAGAGTTTTTCTAGCACTTAATAAATACTCATGCTCTTCACTTTCTCCATCAACATAAACTTCAAAAGTTTTTCCAACTTCATTTTCTAAAGACTCTTGAGTAGTTAAAGCAATTATTTCACCAATAATTTCAGCTCTTTCATCAATTATTTCTTGTTCAATCAAATCTTTAGATTCTGCTGCTGCTGTTCCCTCTTCAGTTGAATATGAAAACACATTTGCTCTGTCAAATTTGAACTCTTCAATATATTTACAAAGTGTTTCATGGTCTTCAACCGTTTCCCCTGGATGTCCTGCTATAAATGTAGTTCTTACAAATGAGTTTGGTTTACTTCTCATGTGATTCATAAGTTCATTTAATTTTTCAACACCTTTTCCTCTTTTCATGATTTTAAGCATTGAAGCAGTTATATGTTGTAATGGCATATCAAAATAGTTTACAAAAGTTTTAGAATCTGCAATTTTATCAATCAAAGATAAAGTTGTAGTTGATGGATAAAGATATAAAATTCTAGCTGTTTTAATTCCATCAATTTTTTCAACTTCTTCAATTAAAAGTTCAAGACCATTTTTTATATCAAAATCTCTTAAAAATGAAGATGAATCCTGAGATACAAAAGAGAAATCAATATAACCTTTTGATACCAAAGATTTAACCTCTTTTACAAGTGATTCCAAAGTTCTTGAGTGAAGTTTTCCTTTAAATGACGGAATTGCACAAAAAGAACAAGTTTGATTACAGCCCTCACTTAATTTCACATAAGCATGATATGATGAACCTGTGATTACTCTTTCATTTTCATCAGAAGCTAAAAATACCTCATTTGAAAAGGCACTTCTTTTTTGATGTACAAGTAAATCAATTTTGTCATAATCTCCAACGCCTGTAAAAACATCGATTTCAGGCAACTCTTTTTGAAGTTCACCTTGGTATCTTTCGCTTAAACATCCAGCCATTACTAAAACTGACTCTTTTTTTCTTTCATCGTGAAGATTAAAAATTGTATTTAAACTCTCTTGTTTTGCACTATCTATAAATCCACATGTATTTACGATGATCACATCGGCATTTGCTGCATCATCTGTGATTGTATAATCTTTTAATTTACCTAACATTACTTCTGAATCTACAAGATTTTTAGTACAACCAAGGCTTACTAAATGTAAAGTTTTTTTAGGATTTTTTACTGAAAATTTCATATATGTATTCTTTTTATTTTATTTTTTTGCAATTTTATCATAAACTAAGATTAAAGCAAAATATTAAAGCCAAATATTATCAAGAAGTCTAGTATTTCCAAATCTTGCAACCACAAGAATTATTGTATTTTTTGGCTCTATAATTTTTAGTTCATTAAACTCTCTATCAACAATTGCCACATATTCAACATCCAAAGTTTGCATGATTGAATAAAGTTTATTCTCCACAGCTTTTATATTTCTTTCTCCGCTTGCTATTAATGAACCTGCCATATATAAAGATTTTGAGATTAACAAAGCATCTTTTCTTTGAGTTGCATCTAAGTAAATATTTCTTGAGCTCAAAGCTAATCCATCATCTTCTCTTATAATTTCACAAGGAATAATATTTATAGGTAAAAACAAATCTTTTACCATTTGCATAATAAGTGAAAGTTGTTGAGCATCTTTTTTTCCAAAATAAGCATTTGTTGCTTGAGTTAAATTAAATAATTTTAATACAACTCTTAAAACTCCATCAAAATGTCCAGGTCTTGTTTTCCCCTCTAAAATATAACTTTTATTTGGAGCTTTTATTAAAATCTCTTCATTACCATACATAGTTGAAATTTCAGGCATAAAAACATAATCAACTTTGCACATTTGGCAAATTTTTTTATCTGCTTCATCTTTTCGTGGATATGCATCCAAATCTTCACCTGGTAAAAATTGAGTTGGATTTACAAAAATAGAAACAATAACTACATCATTTTCATTTCGTGCTTGTTTGATAAGTGAAATATGACCATTATGTAATGCACCCATTGTTGGTACAAATCCAACTGTTCCAGTGATATTTTTTCGTACTTCTTGTAACTCTTTTATAGTTTTTAAAACTTGCAATTTTTTTCCTTCTTAATCGTTTATGAATTAAAGTTATTTTTCTTCGTAGTTTGGATTTAATTTCAATAAAACTAAATCTGCAATCATATTACCAATTAGTGTCAAAAAGGCACCAATTATTAAAATTCCCATAATTACTGGATAATCATGGCTTAAGGCACTTTGATAAAATAATAATCCCATTCCATCTATTGAAAAAATAGTTTCAAGAATCACAGAACCACCAATAATTCCAGGAAGTGAAAGACCAAGTAAAGTGATAACTGGCGGATATAAATTTGGCAAAATATAATATCTCAAGATTTGTTTAGAAGTTAATCCTCGAGCTTTTGCAAAAAAAATATAATCAGACTTTAAAATCTCAATAGTTAAAGACCTAATATATAAAATCAAACTTCCAATCCCACCAAAAACAATTATAAAAATAGGTAAAACTAAATGCCAAGCATAATCTAAATAATAATCTAAACTTCCATCATTTGACATGCTATGAAGTCCAGCAATTGGTAAAATCTCAAAATTTATAGCAAAAATAAGAACCAACAAAAGTGCCAAATAAAATGATGGCATTGCAAAACTAAGAAGTGATAATTGACCTGTGAATTTATCAAAAAATGAGTTTTTATTAAGTGCTGATTTAATTCCAAAATATAAAGAGATTATAAATATTAAAACCATAGAAAGAATATTCAATATTAAAGTAATAGGCATTCTACTTAAAATTTCATCTTTAACCATTTCTCCACTTGCAAAAGAAATCCCAAAATCTAGTTGAATAATAGAGTGAATCCAAGAGAAAAACTGAACATACAAAGGTTTGTCCAATCCATAAATAGCTTTTAGTTGAGCAATTGATTCAGGAGTGATATTTGGATTTAATTCACCTGAAGCAAAAAAAGAGTTAGGCGCTGCATTTATTGCTATAAAAGATATAAGGCTAATTATAAAAAGCATGGTGATAAGGTATAATAGTTTTTTAAAAAATAGTTTCATGTTGGGATTATACAAAAGATAGGTTTAAATGATAGGTATAGACATAACATCAATAGATAGAATAAAAAAAATGTATGAAAAATTTGGAATAAAGGCTTATGAAAAGTTTTTAAATCCAAAGGAAATAGAAGTTGTAAAAAAGCCAGAAACAGCTGCTGGATTTTGGGCTGCGAAAGAGGCTGCTTCAAAAGCTATTGGAACTGGAATTGGTGCATCTTGTGGTTTTCATGATATTAAAATATCAAAAGGGAAACTTGGAAATCCAAAAATTAGATATAAGAAAAAAGTTAGAAAAGCTTTTGGAATAAAAAAATCTCATCTTTCGATAACTCACGATGCTGGTTTTGCAATAGCTGTTGTTGTGAATATTTTTAAGAATTAAGAGAAAATTTATCACTTTATGAATACAATGATAATGATTATTATAGTTACTCATAAGGATTTTTAATGTTGGCAAGTTTTTTAATAACTTTTAGGGAAGGTTTGGAAGCTTTTTTGATTGTTGGAATTATTCTTTCATATCTTGGTAGGCTTCAAGCTTCAAAATACAATAAATACATTTATATAGGTGTTTGTATTGGAGTTGTAGTATCTTTATTCATTGCATATATTTTTCAAGTCGTAATCTATGGAATAGAAAATGAACTTTATCAACACTATTTGATGATATTTATTCTTTTATTTGCAACCGTCGTTTTATCGTACATGGTTGTGTGGATGGCGAACCAATCAAAACAAGTAAGTGAGAAGTTAAAAGAAGATTTAAATGCTCTTGTAACTACTGGAAATATTTTAGGAATGGTTTTTTTATCTTTTTTAGCTGTTTTAAGAGAAGGATTTGAAACGGTTCTATTCTTCTCTTCACTTTCTTTTAGTGAAACTTTTTCTTTAGAAGAAGGATTTATTGGTGCTATGATGGGCTTAGTTTTATCGATAATTTTAGTTTATCTTTTAATGAGAGGAGCTAAAAATATTCCATTAAAAGTATTTTTTAAATACACGGGACTTTTAATTCTTATTATTGCAGGAGGACTTTTTGGAAGTGCTATTTCAATGATGCAAGCAAGTAATATTTTACCAACTTTTGTTCCTATGGTTTATGATATTTCAAATATTTTGGATGATAAAAGTATTTTTGGAACATTTTTACGAGCATTGTTTGGATACAACTCTTCTCCTACTCTTCTTCATTTATTGTCATGGGCTTCATATATGAGTATTGCCATATTACTTTGGAAGAAAGCATATTCTAATGCAAAATAATTATGATGTTTTGATAATTGGTGGAGGTGTTGCTGGTTTAATGGCAGGAATTGAACTATCAAAAAATGGCAAAAAAGTAGTTATTTTAGAAAAAGAGAGCGTAGTTGGAGGACAGTGCCGAACTGAAATTTTAAAAACTAAAGATGAGACATACAGATTTGATTATGGAGGACATAGATTTATTACAAATAATGAAGTTTTATTGTCTTTTGTTGAAGAAATCTTAGGTGATGATTTGTTAATTGCAAATAGAAGTTCAGTGATTTTACATCAAAATAAGATATATGAATATCCATTAAATATTAAAAATCTTTTTAAAGTTGCACCATTTAAACTTCTTTTAGGAGCTTTTATAGATACTCTTAAAATTATATTTAAATTTGTAAAACCTGATAATAGTAGTTTTAAATCATGGATTATTTCAAGATTTGGTAAAACCTTATATGAAAATTTTTTTGGTCCATATACAAAAAAACTTTGGGGAGTTGAACCTGAAAATTTGAGTGCGGATTGGGCAGGACAAAGAATTTCTTTGCTTGATTTAAAAGATGTTGTAAAAAAACTTTTATTTAAAAATAAGAAAACAGCAAGAACCTATGCCAAAAGTTATAGGTATCCTAAATATGGTTTTGGAGGTCTTCCTATTAAAATGGCAAATAAATTTGAAAGCTTAGGTGGGGAAATTTTTACAAATGAAGGCGTAGAAAAATTTTTATATAATCAAGATAAAATTGAGGCTGTTTATACAAAAGATAAAATATTTTATGCAAATGATATTATTTCAACAATGCCATTAAATGAGATGTCAAATATGCTTGGATTTGAGAGTAATCTAAAATTTAGAAGTCTTAGATTTTTATGTATTGGTTTAAATATTGAAGATTTCTCTCCTTATACTTGGCAATATGTAAGTGATTATGATTTATTACCCACAAGAATTCAAGAGCCAAAAAGAAGATCGGTTTCTATGTCTCCAAATGGAAAAAGCTCAATTATGCTTGAAATCCCTTGCAATAAAAATGATGAAATTTGGAATATGAAAGAAGAAAAACTTTTAGAAATAGTTAAAAATGATTTGAAAAAATTAAATTTTGATATTGAGGATAAAATAGTTGATTATTTTTCTTTTATAACAGAACATGCCTATACTTTAATGGATATTGATTATACAAAAAAAAGAGATGATGCATTTGAGTATTTAAATAAATTCAAAAATCTTACGATGGCTGGAAGACAAGGAACATTTAGGTATATTTTCTTAGATACTGCAATGGAAACAGGTCTTATGGCAGCGCATAGAGTACTTGATGAAAAGAGTTATACAAAAGAAAAAATATATAATCATCGTAATGAAAAAACAGTTATAGAAACAAAAAGTGTAGTATAAAAAAGGAGAAAAAAGTGAAAAAATATATAATATTAGTTTTGATTAGTTTAATTGCATCAATTAATTTACAAGCTTATTCGTATGCAGCAGCTGGAAAAGAACCTACTATTGATTCAAGAGAGGGAATTTTAGGCGCAATAAATAGTGATAATTTTGTTTTGGCAAAAGAAATCTTGGAAAAAAACAAAGATAATTATCTTTATTTAACTAAAGAATTTAATGAAAAATTATTTAGCTCATTAGAATCTTCTATTTTAGAAAAAGATAAAGAAAAAATAAATAGATGGCTTAATGTATCAATTGCTACTGAAATTCAAAGAAGATTAGATGGTGGTTTACAAAATATTGATAATTTTAATATAGCAAAAGTAATGCTTGCAAAAGCAGATAAATTTTATAAATTATTGAGCGTTTCTTTAGATAAAGAAGTTGATAAAAAATTAAAAGATGCTCTTTTTCAATGTGCAGATTCTATTGGTAATCCTGGACTTTTTGGTGTTGGAGCAAAACCTGTAAATAAACAAAAATATATAGAAAATGAAAAAATAGCAGACGAAATTTTAAAATCACTTTGATGAATAAATATAAAATTATTGCATATATTTTTACTTTATTTTATGCAATTTTTATATTAAATTATGAACCTTCATTTTACAATGATGATTCTGTTTTCTTAACAAGAGGAATTGATAATTTTAGTGTTATTGATTTCTCACCTCATTTTCCTGGATATGCTGTTATTGTTATTTTAGGTAAATTTATAAATATTTTTATAAATGATTCAAAGTATTCATTCTTTTTATTATCTTCTTTATGTGCAGTTTTTTTACCCTTGCTTATGTTTTTTTATGTAAAAAATTTAACAGATGAAAAAAAAGCATTTGTAGTTTTTTTGATTTCTATTAGTTCAGTTTATTTAATGAACTTATCTTTGAGTATGTTAAGTGATAGTGTTGGATTATTTTTCTTTTTTTTATCCTTACATATGTATGCATTAAAGAAAAATAGACTTACTGGATTTATAGCTTCTCTTGCACTTTTTTCAAGACCATCATATTTGATTTTTTTTGTAATTGGATTTTTATACATTTATTTTACAAATAAAAATAGTCTAAAAGAGATTTTGATTTATTTTTTATTTGGAACATTTTTATTTTTATCTTATACCTTTTTTTATAATGGATATTTATATATTGAAGAGGCAATTAGATTTACCCAAGGACATTTTGAACTTTGGGGAGTAGGTCAAAATAGTGATATAAAATGGATTGATAATATTTTAAGGCTTGAAAATATTCCTTATTTATTACTTGTTTTTTCTATATTTTCTTTAAAAAAAGAACATATTTTTCTTTGGGTTTTATTTTTATCATACTTTATTTGGATGATATTTGCTCAAAATCCAGATAATATAAGACATATGATACCTTTGATTTTTTTAGCAAATATAATTATTGTTTTATCTATAAAAAATAAAATTTTGATTTTAGTGCCTTTTTTAATAATAAATTTTTATGCTCACTCTTTTTATAAAGAAAAAATCTCACCACTAGAAAATATTGCAAAATATATAAATAACAATAATAATGAAGAAATAATAATCACAAATAGAGGTGTTGAGTTTTTAAGAGAAAAACTTAAAAATAAGATTGTTGATGGATATTACAAAAATAGTGCAGATTTTATAGTTAATAATAAAAAAAGTTTGACTATTACAACAAATAAACCAAAACAAAAAAATTACATAGAGTTCAAAGGTAGATTTATTGGAGAACAAAATTTATATTTATTAGAAAGTCAAGATTAATAAAAAATTTAATATTTAATTAAGCTTTTTTATCTACAATTATGATAATCATTTTCAACAAAGGATAAATATGAAAAAAATTATTAAGATGTCACTTATTACATCATTGGTCGTGTCTTCGTTATATGCAGCGAATAATACAAAAACGCAAGTTTTAGATAAAAGATTTGATACAGCAGGTGCAATGTTTGCATACACTGAGTTTGAACTTTCAGGTGAACCAATGGTTGAGGGACTAGGTCTTGATTTAGATACTCTTGATCCTTATGCAATTAATCAACCTACAAAATTTGATTATACAGCAGGAATTGAGGGTTACGAATATTCAGAAGAAGCTATGTATGCACTAAATTATCAATCAAAAATGGGACCACATCTTGTTAATGGACTTCTAAATGAAAAAAGAGGTGGAACAATGGAATCTTTAGCAAAAAGATTTATTGAGCTTGCTAAAGTAACAGGAAATTCACCAGAAATCATACCTTTAAATATGCATCCAACAGCTCTTCCATATATTTCAGGAATGCCAGAATTTGGGCAAGAAATTGATATGACAGTTGTAAATAATGATGAAATAGTTGTTGTTAAAAAAGGAAAAGAAATAAAAGTTAACACAGCTGTTCCTGCTTATTTAAGAGATTATAAAACACTTTCTTGGTCTGAAGATGGTATGGAAAAAATATTTAATCCAGCAGCAATTGGAGCAGCATTATTAAAAGATATAATGTGGGCGCAAGATTTCTTAGGTGGAATGCATGTGATTGAATCAGATGAAGAAGTAAAAGCAACAAGTTCAACAATGGATAGTGATGGAATACACGCTTTAGGAGTTTCAGCAAAAGATGGAATTAATGGTGTTATTTTAACTGAACTTGCTTGGGAAAGTATTTTGAATATGCAAGAAAAATTCGGATTTGATGGTAAAAAATTAGGAGTTTCTTTTGATCCTAATTACAATGCTAGTAATCCAATATGGTTTGCACATAAAGTTAAAGTAAATGAAGGACAAAAAAATGAAACTAAAGCAATTAATTCTTTAGAAGTTACAGAAGGATATTCATCTTTAAGAGATACATGGCAAGTACTTTGGCCAATCTCTGAATTTTATGCTTATTCTGATCAAAGAGTATCTAATGAAAATCAAAATCCATCTTTTTTAAGTGCATTTGATGGTGAGCCTTTTAAAAGTGCACCAAAAGAAAATACTGATGAAGATAGAAAAAACAATATAAAAGCTGATGATGCCTTTTCTGTTGCTTCAAATATTTCAAATTTAATGTTTGAAAATATTTCAAAACTTCATTATGATGAAAAAGCAGGAACTTTAGTTGATAGATTTGATGGCAAAAAAGGAACAACAGTAACAGTTTTTGATGCTGCTTATTCTATTGAAGCTCTAAGAATATTCCAAAGAGCAATTGATGCACTTCCTGTTGGATATGGATCAGCTGATGGTGCAAAATCTTTAGAAACAGAACAAGGTAAAAGAGCTTTAGCTTTAATTAAAACACAAGCTGATTTCTTAATTAAAAATGTAAAAGATAAAAATGGTTTATATTTTACAAGTTATGATTTAAAAACAGGTGAAAAAACAGGATCAGATGTTGGAACACAATTCGCAGTAGTTAGAGGACTTACAGCTGCATTTTTAGCAACACAAGATAAAAAATATAGAGAAGAAGCAAGAAAACTATTTGTATCAATTGAGAAAAATATGTTTGATAAAAAAATCGGAACATATGTAGATGCAAGTAAAGAATATACTCCTTATTCAATTGGTGCAACAAGTGGTGGATTAAGAGATGTAATAACTCATCTAAAAAATGAGGGAAAAGAAAAAGAGCCTTTATTAGAACTTAAAAATCTAACAGAAAGATTTACAAATTGGTTCCAAATAGTTATAAATGGAAATGCATTAAATGAGGGAGCTCAACTTTCTGAGTGGCTTTTAGATTCAGGAGAATATGAAACTGCTGATATGAAAACTTCAAATAATGATGGTGATAATGTTCCTCCAATTAATAAAGCTGGTGGAAAATATGGTACTGCTATGACAATGGCAGCAAAAGTAAAATTATCTAATACAAAATAAAACTTCACAATTTTCTACAATTTATTTTAATATTAAGAATTCTTTTTAAGAATTCTTAATATAATCAACATTCATTATCATTATTATTAGGTTTGCCTCATGAAAACAATATATATAAGTTTATCAGTCGTTGTTATGTTTATAACAGGAATTATTCAATGGGATATTTTCCCACTTTCTTGGGAATATTATAATATTGTCCAAGCATTACATATCATAGGTTCAATTACTATTTTTGTAATACTAATAATTCCTTTTGTGAATATGCATATATATAAATATAGAAAAAATATTATTGGAAGAAAAAAAAATAGTATAAATGGTATGTTTCTAGGAATAAATCTACTTCTAATAACAATAAGTGGTGCTTATTTATTTCTTGTAGGAAATAGAGGAGGAGATATTTGGGGAGTTTACTCTTTTTATATTCATCTTTATGGCTCATTTTTATTATTATTTTTCTTGTGGTATCACAGTAGTAATTCTTCAGCAAATCAAAAAAGAAAGAAACTTGCAAAATTAAATAAAATAAAAAAAGAACATGTTTTTGCAGTTATTACTCTTTCTATGCTATTTTTTCCTACTTTTTCGTACTCAGGTACAAGTACTTCGGCTCTTTATCTTACAAAAGATGCAAAATATATTTATAGTGCAAATTTAGATGGTGGAAGTGTAAGTAAAATAGATGCAAATAGTGGAGAAAAGATTTTTGAAAAAGTTTTAGGAAAAGATATTAGAAGAATTGCATTTAATGAAGATGAGTCAATTTATGCAGTAACTGATTTTTCTAAAAATCAAGTAATCTTTTTAGATGCAAGTAATAATAAGATAATAAAAACAATAAAAACAAAAAATAAACCTCATGGAATTATTTATGATAAAAACAATAAGTATTTTTTTGTAACAATTTATGAAGATAATGAGATTTTAGTTATTGAAGATAAAAATTTTGAAACAATAAAAACAATAAAAACAGAAATAACTCCAAGAGGTATGGCATTAACAAGTGATGGACGACTTTTAGTAACGCATACAATGATTGGAATGATTTCTATTTATGATAGTAGAAGTTTAGCTAAACTAAAAACCATAACTTTGCACTCTACTAGTAATGAAGATGAATTTGTTTCTCAAGGAAAACCTAGACTTTTAGATGATATTGAGATAACTCCTGATGAAGATGAAGCTTGGATTCCCCATGTATTATGGAATTTTGACCATAAATTTCAGTTTCAATCTACTATATTTCCAACAATTTCAATTATTTCTTTAGAAAAAGATAATGAAAAAGAGTTAGAAGATCAAAGAAAAGAGCTTTTTAAATCAATAAATGTATTAAATAATAATAACAAAACAATGATTGTCTCGAATCCTTGGGATCTTAGCTTTTCAAATGATGGTTCAAAAGCCTTTGTAACACTTGCTGGAAGTGAAGATATTATGGTATTTAATATTGGTAGAAGTAGTACAAAAGCAAATAAAGAAAGACATAGAAAAAGAGCAAATAGAAGTGGAAGTGGAGCAAAAGCTACTGAAATCTTTAGAGATTATCCAAATCAAACAAATCCACAAGCAATTTTAGTTAATCCAAAGAATGACAATATTTATGTACAAAATGCAGCTAGACTTGATATGACACTTCTTGATAGTGGAGGAGAACATCCATTTTCAAGAGTAACAGTAAAAGAAGATAGTTTTTCAAAACTTGTTGAAAAGGATCCTTTATCAAAAGAGTTAAGACTTGGTAAAACTTTATTCAATAACGGAAATGCAAATAACTACGAAAAAACACCACTTGTAGGTGATTTTTGGATGAGCTGTAATTCTTGTCACTTTGAGGGATTTAATTTTACAAATGGATTTTTATTTACAGATACAAAACTTGATAAGAAAATGGATGCGAGTATTGGTCATGATAATATTGATAAAGGTTATATTTCAAAAACACCCTTAGCTGATTATGTAAGAATTGCCAGAGACACGCAAGGTGGTATGGGAGAAGATCCAAAATCAAATTTAGAAAAAATCGATCCTGATAAAATGCCAAAAGAGTTAGAAGAATTGATGCAACCACTTCATACTTATATTACAGATAAAGATAATTTAAAATATTTATCTACATGGATGAAATTAGATGATGATGCAAAAGAATATCATCCAAAGGATTGGACAAATTCAGCAAAATGTAAAAGTTGCCATGAAGATATTTTTAATCAATGGGCTGATTCTAATCATAAAAACTTAGTTGGAACAAACCCATATTATATGGTATTAGAAAGTTTAGCTGCAAAAGTTGAGGGTGAAGGATTTAGAATGTGGTGTATGGGATGTCATAATCCTAGTGCAATTACAACAGGAATAACAAAAACAACGCCTACTATGGATAAGCTTTTTGAACATGGTGCTAAAACACTTGTAGATGAATTAGACAAATTTGGAAATGAAAAGCTAGAAGAGGGAGTTTCTTGTATCACTTGTCATAGGATTAGTAAAATTGAAGATGTTGGAGGAAATGCTTCATATACTTTAAATATTACACAAAGAGATAAATATGCTTTTGAAGATAGTCCACATAAAGCAGGGCAATGGTTAAGTGAAAAGTTTATTAACTCTAAACCACAAGTTCATATAGATAGTTATATGAATCCTGTTTATAAAGAAAGTGTTTATTGTGCTTCTTGTCATGATGAATTTACTCCAGGAAGTGGAAGTAAAATAGTTTCAACTTTTAAAGAGTGGCAAGAATCAAGTTTTAATAATCCAAATGATCCAAGTAAAAATAAAAGTTGTATAGATTGCCATATGACATTTTTAGAAAATGACAAGTTATCGCCACTTTTGGGTCAATCAACAAGTGGAGGAAAAGTTAAAAAAGATGTAAAAGTACATTATTTTGCTGGTGCAAATCACTTTTTATCAGGGCTAAAAAGTAAAACACATGAGGATCAAACTTTACAGCTTCTTAAAACTTCAGCCAAATTAGATGTAGATTTTAAAGATAATCAATTAATAGTTGGAGTAACAAATGTAGGTGCTGGACATCATCTTCCAACAGGTGTTTCTGATTTTAGAGAGCTTTGGCTTGATATTACAATAAAAAATAGAAATGGTGAAACCGTTTTTGAATCAGGAAAACTAAATGAAGAGGGAGATTTAGGTAAAGATGCAAGACCTTATATGAAAGTTTTTGGAGATAAAGATGGAAAACCTGTTGGTCTTTTCTTTTGGAAGTATGAAAAACTTTTAAGTGATACTAGAATTGCATCTGGTGAAAGAAGAATTGAAAAATACGATATTGATGAAAGTTTTAAAGATAAACTTCTTTATCCTCTTACTGCAACTGTAAAATTAAATTTTAGAGTTTATCCACAATGGGTTACTAATGCAGTTCAAAAGGAATATCCAAATTTACCAAATCCTCCAATTATCGAACTTCAAAAATCAATTAAGACTTTTGAAGAATAAATATTTAACTAAGAAATTTTCTTAGTTAAATATCGCTCTAGTATAATTTTAGCAGCTAAGGAATCAATTCTTCCATCTCTTTTGTATTTGATTTCACCTTTCATTAAATCCTCAGCTTCAATTGAACTCATATTTTCTTCACAAAATTCATAAGGAATTTTTAGTTCTAACAAAGATACAAAGTGATTAATTCTATTTTGCATATCAATACTAGCACTTGGAAACCCAACAATTAATTTTTCTATTTCCCACTCTTTTAAAAAGATATTTACATCTCGTGCAGCTTGATTTCTATTTTTTCGTAAAATTGCAGCTTGAGGAGTTACTATGTCAGAAGTTAGACAAATAGCAACACCGATTCTTTTAAGTCCTACATCAATTGAGGCTAATTTCAAGAAATAATCTCATCAGCTACATCAAATCTATTTGCAGTCATTAAGTGGATTTTTGGGTGAAGTTTATTTAACTCTTTAAATAAATCAGAGCTCAATTTCATTCCCACTTTGTACTCTTCTTCTTCAGAAATATTATGAGCAGCTTCCAAAGCATCAATCCAAAATTGTGGAACATGAATTCCTGGAACTTGAGCTGATAAAAATAGTGCAGTTCGTAGTTTTGTAACTGGAAATAAACCAAAAATTAATTGAGCTTTTTGTTTATCTCCCTCAACACCTTCTTTTGAAGTATTAAAAGATTCTAAAAGTTTTTTCGCATTATCTATATCAAAAATTGGTTGAGAAATTATTCCTAAAGTTCCATTTTGAATTTTATTATGCATCTTTTTTTCTAAGCTTGAGAAATTTTTTGCATAAGAGTTAATAACTGAAAATGGGAATATTTGTTTAGGTTCAATTTTAAAAGGACGACCTGCAAAATCCATTCCATAATTAAATGATTTTATAATTTTTAAAAGCATAATTGAATTTGATTCAAAAACACCTTTTGCATGTGGTTGATCACTCATTTTTGCAGGATCTCCTGTTAGGGCTAAAATAGCTCTTACATCAAAATCATTTGCTGCCATTAAATCAGATTGTAGTGCAATTTTATTTCTATCTCTCATGCTCATTGTTGCAATTACTGGTTTTTTAAATTCCATTTGAAGTTTTAATGACGCAAAAAGTGCATTATATTTTAGTTTTGCAAGGGGATTATCTGTACAAGAAAAACCATCAACTCTATCTTGTAATTTAAATTTTTTAATTCTTTCTATAATATTATGCATAGAAGGTTCATGTTGAGGTGTTGTTTCAAGTGTTAAAAATTTGTCTTCTTGAAGTTTTTGTATAAGTGTTTCAAACATTATGGAAAATATTCCTTTTAGTATATTTAGTAAAATTTAGTTAATATTATATCTTTAAAAGACTAAAACTAGGGAAAATTAATGAAATTAGCTGTTTTTGATTTCGATTCAACACTTATGGATGGAGAAACAATAGACTTTCTTGCAGATGAATTAGGTATTGGTGAACAAGTTACAAAAATCACAGAGGAAGCTATGAGTGGAAGATTAGATTTTTTTGAATCTTTAACTACAAGAGTTGCTTTATTAAAGGGTTTAGAGTATAAAAGAGTTGTCGATATTTGCTCAAATCTTCCTTTAATGCCAGGTGCAATGGAATTAGTTCCAGCCTTACAAAAAATGGGTTATAAAGTAGTTTGTTTTTCAGGTGGTTTTAGAATTGGGACAACTCCTGCTCGTGAGAAATTAGGACTTGATGCGGATTTTTCAAATGTTTTACATGAAAAAGATGGTCTTTTAACAGGTCTTGTTGGTGGAGATATGATGTTTGGATATTCAAAAGGTGATATGCTTCAAAGAATCCAAGGTTTAATGGGAATTACAAGAGCTGATACTTTAGTTTGTGGTGATGGAGCAAATGATTTAAGTATGTTTGCTCATGCAGATACAAGAGTTGCTTTTTGTGCAAGAGAAGTTTTGAAAAAAGAAGCAAATATTGTTATTGACACAAAAGATTTAACAAAAATTTTAGATTATATAAAGGCTTAACAATGAGTTTAAAAGAAGATATTAATTTCTCTTTATGGTGTGATTTTATTGAAAGAGAATTTTTAGAAACAAGATTTAAAGAAATTATCAAAAAAAAATATATCCAAGGTGCAACTTCAAACCCTGCAATATTTGAGTCATCAATTACAAACTCTTTAGCATACAAACAACAACTTGATATGCTTCAAGCAAATAATGCAAAAACTATTTACGAAGAGTTAGCTCTAACAGATATTAAAAGAGCAGCTTTTTTATTAAGTGATTTACATAAAAATGATGCTGATGATGGATTTATTTCTATTGAAGTTGACCCACTTTTATGTGATAATGCAGCAGGTACTATTGAAGAGGGAGTTAGACTTTATTCAATGATAAATTCTGATAATGTAATGATAAAAGTTCCAGCAACGGAAGCTGGATACATTGCCATGAGAGAATTAACATCAAAAGGAATAAATGTAAATGCTACACTTATTTTTTCTGTTGAACAGGCTATAAAATGTACACAAGCTTTAGATGAGGGAATTAAAGATTCAAACAAAGATATAAAAGCTGTTGTTTCTGTATTCGTTTCAAGATTGGATAGATTAGCTGATAGTGATTTAAAAATAAAAGGTTTAGAAACTTCTAAATTAGGGATCATAAACGCAACAAAATGTTATCATGAAATCAATAAATTTGGAAACCCAAATATTAGAACTCTTTTTGCTTCAACAGGTGTAAAAGGTGATGAATTAAGTCCTAGTTATTATGTGGATAACTTAATTTTTCCAAATTCAATAAATACAGCACCACTTGCTACAATTGAAGATTGGGTTAAAGATGGTTCTAAAAATCCAGCATCAATTATGAGTGAAATTGCATGTGATAAATATTTTGAAACTTTAAAATCAAGAGGTATTAAAATTGATGATATTTGTTCAAAACTATTAATTGATGGAATTGAGGCTTTTAAAGTTTCATTTAAAGATTTACTTTCAAAACTAATTCACTAATCTTCTAAAAATTATAATGTAGTTAATAAATTATTACTACATTATAATTTTATCTCTTCTTTTTATTACAAATCAATAACTTTTCAGGCTTAACTCCTTAAGAATTATTTAGATAAAATCTAAATAATTAAATAAAATATATTAAAAGGCAGATTAAAAATGAATAACTGGAATCCAAGTTCTTGGAGAGATTTTCCAATAAAACAACAACCTACTTATAATGATTTAGAAAAACTAAAAAAAGTAGAAAGCGAACTAGCTTCTTATCCTCCTTTAATTTTTGCAGGGGAAGCCTTAAACTTAAAAAAACAATTAGCTGATGTAGTAAATGGAAAAGCATTTTTACTTCAAGGTGGAGATTGTGCTGAATCTTTTTCATCTTTTAATGCACCAAACATAAAAGATTTATTTAAAGTAATGATGCAAATGGCTGTTGTTTTAACTTTTTCAGGGGGGTGTCCAGTTGTAAAAGTAGGACGAGTTGCTGGACAATTTGCAAAACCTAGAAGTACTGATTTTGAAGAAATAGATGGAGTAACATTACCCTCATATAGAGGAGATATTATAAATGATATTGAATTTACAGAAAAAGCTAGAAATCCAAGAGCTAAAAAGTTACTAAAAGCATACAATCAAAGTGCTGCAACTATGAATCTTCTAAGAGCATTTTCAAGAGGTGGAATGGCTGATTTAAATCAAGTTCATTTATGGAATTTAGACTTTGTAAAAGATAATTATTTAGGTGCAAAATATGAAGAACTTGCAAATAAAATATCTGAAAGTTTGACATTTATGAAAGCTTGTGGAATTACAAGTGAAAATACTCCACAATTAAATCAAACAACTCTGTTTACTTCACATGAAGCGTTGTTATTAAACTATGAACAAGCATTAACAAGAAGAGATTCAATAACAGGAAATTGGTTTAACTGTGCTGCTCATATGTTATGGATTGGAGATAGAACAAGAGATTTAAGAGATGCTCATATTGAATATTTTAGAGGAATAAACAATCCAATAGGATGTAAAGTAGGACCTTCTATGAAAGAAGATGAATTAATTCAATTAATTGATGCACTAAATCCAAATAATGAAGCAGGAAGATTAAACTTGATAGTTAGAATGGGAGCAAATAAAGTAGGAGATTTCTTCCCAAAACTTTTACAAAAAGTAAAAGCTGAGGGTAAAAATGTATTATGGTCATGTGATCCAATGCATGGAAATACTATAAAAGCTGATAATGGATATAAAACAAGAGATTTTGAAGCAATTTTAAGTGAAGTAAAGCAATTTTTCCAAATTCACAATGCTGAGGGAACATATGCAGGTGGAATCCATCTTGAAATGACAGGACAAAATGTAACAGAATGTACAGGAAGTGCATCTTCTGCAATTACTCAAGAAGGACTTAGCAGCAGATACCATACTCAATGTGATCCAAGATTAAATGCTGATCAAGCTTTAGAATTATCATTTATGATAGCAAATACTTTAAAAGAAGCTAGAAAGAATTTAGTTTAAGTTAAATCTAATATTGTAAAGGGGGAAAGTTTTACTTTCTCCTTTTTTTTTGAACAAAAATAAGGAAACAAAAATGAAAAGAATTATTTTAAAAATAGTTTTCTTCTCAATCTTTTTAGCTATTAATATCTCTGCGAAAGATATTAATGACATTACAAATTCAAATTGGGAAACATTACACCTATATCATGGGGAAAACCAAAGAGGTGGACCATTTGCTTTTGATGATACTTATGTAGAGTTTGAATTTGGTGGAAGATATGAGTGGCTTGATTTGTATGGATATGTGGATTTTATTGATGCACTAAATAGTTCAACTAGTGATAAACATGGACAAAATAATTTTTTTGCAGATATAGAACCTAGAATTTCTATTGATTATTTGTTAGATAAAGATTTATCTTATGGAGGATTAAAAGAGTTGTTTTTTGCATTTGATATATATTATGCAGATGAAGCAAATGGAAATGGTTTAAAAGTAATCTGGATGGGATTAGGAAGTGATATTGATATTCCATGGCTTGGTAAAAGTGGTGTGAATTTTTATACTAGATATATTGAAGAAAATTATGGTGCAAGTAATGAAAATAGTTTTGATGGATATGTGGCTCATATAAATTGGTTTAAGCCTATTTATCATTTCACACAAAATAGATTTTTATCTTTTCAAGGTTATATAGATTATGAATTTGGTAGTGATTTAGACAATACAAATTTTGAAAAACAGTATAGAACAAGTGATTCATTGCAATCTTATTTAGGGTTTTGGATTCATGATAAAAAATGGTTAGTCGGATATGGATTAAAAGCCTACAAAAATATGACTCAATGGAAAGATGGTGAAGATTTAAATGGCAAAGAAACAGATACAACTGGCTTTGCAAACTATTTTAATGTAGCGTATAAGTTTTAACCAAAGAGTAGAAAAATTCTACTCTATAAAAAAGTATTTTTATAAATCTCTTCATCCCAAGCAACTATTAGTTTATCATCAAACTCAATAACTGGTCTTTTAAAAAGCATCGGTTCTTTACATAACCACTCATATTTTCCATTTGAATCAAGATTTAATTCTTTTAGATTTAGAGTTTTATATTTTGTACCTTTATTATTAAAAAGTAGATTTATATCAGCTTTTGAAGTCCAAGATTTTACTTTTTCAGCACTTGGAGTCTCTTTTTTGAAATCAAAAAATTCAACTTCGATATTATTATCTTTGAAAAACTTTAAAGCATTTCTCACACTTCCACAAGTTTTTATTCCATAAACTGTAATCATAATTTGTCTTTTATTCAATAATTTTTGGAACTATAAAATAACCATCTTCACTTTTTGGAGCGTGTTTTAAAATATGTTTTGAAAGCTCTAAATCTTGATTTGCAACATCTTCTCTAAGTGGTGTTCCACCTTCAATTGGGCTAAATGTTGCTTCGATGTTTGATACATCAATTTCACTTAAATTTTCAACAAAGTTTATAATATCAGCTAATTCTGTTTTTAGTATTTCTTTTCTTGTATCATCAATTTCTAAACTTGAAAGTTTTGCTAATTTTGCAATTAACTTATCATCAACAGTCATAAAGTATCCTTATTTTTAATATTTTTGATTTTAGCCAAAAAGAGTTTATTTGCTTCTTTTAGCGTAAAAATCTTTTTTAAATTCATCCCAATTATCATTTAAAATAGCAGTTCTGGCTTCTTTCATTAATGATAAATAGTAATGAATATTGTGAATTGAGCCAAGCCTGAAATATGTAATTTCTTTTGCTCTATAAAGATGATTTAAATATGCTTTTGAAAAGTTTTTACAAGTATAACAATCACACGCTTCATCAATTGGCGTCATATCTTCTTTGTAATCAGCTTTTTTGATATTTAATCTTCCAAAAGTTGTAAATAAAGTTCCATTTCGGGCATTTCTTGTAGGCATTACACAATCAAACATATCAACGCCTCTTTCAATATTTTCTATTAAATCCTCAGGAGTTCCAACTCCCATTAAATATCTAGGTTTATCTTGGGGCATAAATTGTGTAGTCCACTCAACCGTTTCATACATATCAGCATTTGGCTCACCAACACTTAATCCACCAATCGCAAAACCGTCAAAATCAGTTAATGCACAAAGTTGCTCAGCACTTTGTTTTCTGAAGTTTTTATCAGTTCCACCTTGAATAATTGCAAAGATATTTTGATGTACACCAATACCATTTGCTTTTTGTTCCATGTGATATTCGATTGCTTCTTTTGCCCATTTTGTAGTTCGTTCAATTGATTTTGCAATTCTTTCTTGAGTATTTGGTAAGGCTACTAAATCATCTAAAATCATCATAATATCAGAGTTTAAATCGTATTGAGTATCAAGTACACTTTTGGGTGTAAAGTAGTGACGACTGCCATCAATATGAGATTTAAACATAATTCCATTTTCATCTGGTTTTGAATTTGAACTTAAAGAAAATGCTTGAAATCCACCTGAGTCTGTTAAAAAAGAATTAGGAAATTTTGAAAAACCATGAAGTCCACCGAATTTTTTAACAATCTTACTTCCTGGTCTTAAGTATAAGTGATAAGTATTTCCAAGTATTATTTTTGCACCTAGTTCTAACATATCATTAGCATCAAGTGCTTTTACAGTTCCTTGTGTTCCAACAGGCATAAAAACGGGAGTTTGTATTGTGCTGTGAGCTGTTTTGATTGTACAAGCACGAGCTTTGTTTGATGTAGCGTCAATTGTAAATTCCATAAATAATAAAACCTTTTTTTTTGATAATCTTATTATAGCAAAAGTAAGATTATAGCTCTTACTTGATGTATCTTTAAAATCTACAATTAATTTTTTTAAGATATAATTGCGCCCATGAAAAAAATATTAATTATCCTTGATGGTATTGTTGCAAAAAAATTAATGCAAAGAATTATTGAAGCAAATACAGTTGACAATAGTTACGATGTAATATATATGAGCGACTTAATTTTACCAGTTCAAAAACCTTCAAATTTTACTTTTTATAAGTTCGACCCAACTTCAAACTCAAAACTTGCTATGGTTTTAGATAAAGATATACATACAGAAGTTTTAATTGCTCTAAATTCAAAAGATGAAATGTTAAATGTTATAAAAAATATTAGAGATCATACAAAAAACCTTCAAATGACAGTTTTAGATTATTGGGGAATGAAAGTAAATGATCCTTTAGTTCGTATTTACAGAGGAATTGAAGTTTTAGCAAATGGAATGGTTGAAAAACTTCCAAATGTTCCTGTTTTAGCCCAAAATATTGGATTAAGACAAGGTGAAATTATGGAAATAAGAATTCCATTTGGAAGTGCTTATGCTTATAGGTATATAGGTTCAATTGAGCAAAAAGAGTGGAAAATATTTGGGCTTTATAGAAATCAAAAAATGATTACAATAAAACCATCTTTAGTTTTAAAACCCAATGATGTGATTTTGGTTATTGGAAAACCTGATGTTTTAATGCATGTTTATAATGTAATTGGAAAAACACAAGGGCAATTTCCAATGCCGTTTGGAAAAAATATTTATTTATATTTAGACCTTTATTTGCAAAATGATGAAAGTGTAAAAAAAGTAATAGATGAAGCTAAATATCTAAATCAAAAACTAAAAAATAGTCTTTTAATTGTTAGAATTACAAGACCAACAACTGTTCCTATTATGGATTTTATAAAAGATGAGTTAAAACATTTTCCCTCAATTATTTTATTAATTGATTATGGAAATAAAGGTTTTGTCAAAATTATAAAAGAAGATTTTCGAAAAAATAATATTGGTATGATCATGTTGACTCCTGAAATGTTCAAAAATAAAGAAAATATTCAAAGCGTATTAGATTTAAAAATTCCAATTTTTAAATTTGGAAAAGAGAATCTAAAAGCGGTAAAAAGAACTGTAATAATTTTAAATGATACAAACTCTTATGAACAAATATCTCCAATAGTATTTGATATTTCAGGTCAATTAAAAATAAAAACTAAAATATTTGATTTAGATCCAGTTGGTGATAAAGAGGGAAAAACAAATCTTTTAGACCATTTTGAGAATCTAGCAAAAATCTTTAATGAAAAAATAGAAGTTGTAACAAGTGGACAAAATCCAATAAGAGAACTTAAAAAACAAAAAGATATGCTTCAGCTTTTACCACTAAAAGAAAAAATGTTCAAAAAGAGATTTTTCTTTAAGTTTTTCTATACAAACAGCGATTTTATAGCATTTGATTTAAATAAATTTAATCAATTATTAATACCAATAGTTGAAGAATAAAAGGAATAAATTATATGAATTTTGAAAAATATCCATTTGAAAAATTAAATGAATTATTAGAGGGAATTGTTCCCAATGAAAAATATGAATTATCAGCTTTGACAATTGGTGAACCAAAATTTGAAACACCTTTATTTATACAAGATAAATTAAAGCAAACAAGTTCAAGTTTACGAAAATATCCCTCAACTATTGGTGAGCCATTTTTAAGAGAATCAATGATAAATTTTGTAAAAACAAGATTTAATGTAAGTTTGTCATTGAATCAAATAGTTCCAACATTTGGAACAAGAGAAGTTTTGTTTAATTTCCCTCAATTTGCTTTATTTGATAAAAAAAATCCAGTTATGGCATTTACAAATCCATTTTACCAAATCTATGAAGGTGCTGCAATTGCTTCAAGAGCTGAGGTTATTCATATTGATTTAACAAAAGAGAATGGATTTAAAGCAACACTTAGCGATGAAGATTTAAAGAGATGTGATTTAGTAATTTTAAATTTTCCAAATAATCCAACATCAGCTTCAATGTGTGTTGAAGAGTTAGGTCAATGGGTTAAAAAAGCTTTAGAGTTTGATTTTATTTTAGTAAATGATGAGTGTTATTCTGAAATATATTTTGACGAAGCTACAAAACCAGCAACACTTCTTGAAGCTTCACTTTTAGTTGGAAATGATAGTTTTAAAAATGTACTTGTTATGAACTCTATTTCAAAAAGAAGTAGTGCTCCTGGATTAAGAAGTGGATTTATTGCAGGTGATGCAGAAATTTTAGAAAAATATTTACAGTATAGAACTTATGTAGGATGCGCAAGTCCGGTTCCTCTTCAAGAAGCAGCAGCAGTTGCATGGAATGACCAAGAACATGTAGTGGAATTTAGAAAGATATATAAGAAAAACTTTGAAATTGCAAATGAACTTTTAGGAACACCAATCCCCAAAGCTACTTTTTATATTTGGTTAGAAGTAGAAAACGAGTTAGAATTTACAAAAAATTTATATAAAGAAAAAAATATCAAAGTACTTCCAGGAAGCTTTTTAGGTAGAAATGGTTTAGGAAAAGGTTATGTTAGAATTGCACTTGTAGAAAATGAAGAAAAAACAAGAGAAGCTCTTAGCAGATTAAAGGATTTTATAGATGGATAAAGAAGCATTATTTCAAGCAAGAACAAACCCTGATTTTTTAAAATATTTAGAAGAAGCAAGAATTAATTCAATGAAAGCCCAAGATATAGGATTGATGTATGAAACATTAGATTCTATGCTAGTTTTAGATTTAGATGAAGAAAACATAAATAAATTATATGAACAAATTTTGAAAACATCATTTGAGAATGTAGAAAAAATATTAAAAAAAGATGAAAAGTTAAGTCTTGAAGATGATAATTTACATTATGTTAGAGCTTTATACGAACATGCGATTGAAAAATGGTCTTATGATAATTTTGATGGAGCAAAAGATTTAATTTTTGTTTTAGCAAATATAATAAAAGATGAAACTTTGGAAAAAGCTTTAAATATATTGCTTGTATTTTTGTCTTCAAAAACTCAATTAGATGATTTTTATGATTCAAAAGTTGATTTAGAAGCTCAGGTTGATGATGAAAAATATGGATATTTTATTATAAATTTTAGTTTTGATAATCAAACTTTTTTAGAAGAAAATAAAAGTATTTTAAAAAAAGAGTATAAAAACTTAAAACATTTATTAGGAAATTAATTGAAAGTACATTTTATAGGAATCGGCGGAATAGGTCTTTCTGCATTAGCAAGATTTTTGAATTTTGATGGTCATGAGATAAGTGGTTCGGATGTAAAAAGCTCTCCTATTACAAAAGAGTTGGAAAAAGAGGGAATAAAAATCTCTTGTCCTCAAGAAGCAAAAAATATCAAAGATGAGTTTGATATAGTTATTTATTCTGCTGCTGTTACAGATGAAAATCCTGAATTAATGGAGTCAAGACTTAAACAAATAAGAACTCTTTCGAGAAAAGAAGCGCTTCCTATAATCTTGGATGATAAAAAGAATTATTGTGTTGCTGGAGCTCATGGTAAATCTACAACTACAGCAATTTTAGCTTCAATTTTACAAAGCTCAGCCTTAATTGGTGCAATTTCAAAGGATTTTGGTTCAAACTTTAGATATGTTAATGATTTGGTTGCTTTTGAAGCTGATGAGTCGGATGCTAGTTTTTTATTATCAAATCCTTATTGTTCAATTGTTACAAATGCTGAACCCGAACATATGGAATATTATAACTATGATTATGAAAAATTCTTTCAAGCTTATGAAACATTTATAAATTTAGGTGAAAAAATAGTTATAAATGCAGAAGATGAATATTTACAAAAATTAAATATAAATGAAAAAGCTGTAAAACTTTATCCAAGTATTGATATAAAAAATATAACTTATATTTTAAAAGATAATCAGCCTTATACAAAATTTGAGTTATTAGATTTAGGATATTTTGAGGTTTGGGGATTTGGTTATCATATCGCAATTGATGCTTCATTAGCAATATTAGCTGCTTTAAATGAATTAGATATTGAATCAATTAGAAAAAATATTAGTTCATATAAGGGAATTAAAAAAAGATTTGATGTTGTTCAGTCAAATGAAGATTTTGTTGTAATTGATGATTATGCTCATCACCCAACAGAGATAAAAGCAACAATGAATGCAGTTTTAGAATATGATAAACTTAAGAAAATGTCAAAAAAAGTTGTGATTTGGCAACCTCATAAATATTCAAGAACAATAGATAATCTTGAGGGATTTAAAAAATGTTTTGATGGTTGTGACGAGTTAGTTATTCTTCCTATTTGGACAGTTGCTGGTGAGAAAAAAGTGGAAATTGACTTTGTAAAAGAGTTTGCAAAATACAACCCAATTTTTGCGCATAGTATTCAAACAACACAAGGAAAAATCCAATTAATTAGTGATAATAAAGTAATAAAAGTATATGAAAATGGATTAGTTGTAGGTGTTGGTGCTGGAGATATTACTTATCAATTAAGACATTAATTCTTAAATAAGTTTCAAATAATCTTTATTTTTCCATTTTCGATTTTTATTTTTCCCTCAAGTTCATATTCAAAAATTTTGTTAGGAAATTTTTGAATAGCGATTTCATAAGTGGGATTATTTTTACAAAAAAGTAAAACTTCATCTTCAATACTTTTGTTTTGTAAGCCACAAGTTTTATAAATGAATTCATCAACATCATAAATAACTTTTATTAACCCTTGTTTTACAAGATTTTGTGTTCCTAAACTCTCATTTATTCTATGGGGAATAGTGAAAACTTCTTTTCCCATTTTTAGAGCATAATTTACAGAAGTTAAAGAACCTGAATCCAAATCAGCTTCTGTAACAATCAAAAATTCGCTTAATGCAACAATAATTTCATTTCTATGAACAAAAGTATAATTTCTAGCTTTTTCATTTTCTTTGTACGCAGAAAGTACCAAGCCATTTTTTTCTATGTCAAGAATAAGATTTTTATTGACACTTGGATACCTAATATTTAAACCATTAGCAACAACAGCTATTGTATTATTTGATTTTGCACCTTGATGAGCTATTGCATCAACGCCCATTGCTGCACCACTTATTATGCAAATTCCTGCATCAGAAAATTTTGATGCTAATTTATATGTAAACTCTTTTGTATAACTATTTGGGCGCCTAGATCCAATAATTGATATTTTTCTTTTTTTTAATAAATCAATATTTCCTATACAAAAAAGTTCTTCTGGATATTTTTTCATTGATGATAATTCGTCAATTTTAAAATCTATTTCTAAAATCATAAATAACTCTCTAATAATAAATTATATTATTATAACTTATTTATTAAAGATATGGAAGTTGATTTATAAATATTGGTTCTACTTCTTTAAATAAAGACTTTGAATCTTTTAGTACTTCAAGAGTTATTGAATGAGGATGTCCAATAGCAATTGCATAACCTTGTTTTTTCGCGATTTCTATGGCTTTTTTTAATTGATTTTGAATAGATTTTGCATCTCTATCATTATCAATAAATGTATTTCTTACGATATATGGCATATCATATTTTTTAGCATATTTTTTAGCTACTGATTTTGCACTTGTTCTGCTATCAACAAATATAAAATTATATTTCTTTAAAGCTCTAAATAATTTATCAACTGCTTCATCATTTTCCGTAAAAACTGAACCTGTATGATTGTTTGTATAAACTGCGTTTGGATACCATTCTCTTAATTGTCTAACTCTTTTTTCAATTGTTTCATATGAATCATTAATATTTAGAGTATTAATCTCTTCACCTTTAAAAGCACTTGAAGCTTGCATAGGAAAATGTATCATATGAAAAGATAAATTATGTGCAATTTTTGCTGAATCTGGATGAGTTTTTGTGGGAGGTAAAAATGCCATATTTATTTTAAAACCTAGACTTAAAATCTTATCTTTTTGAGCTTGTGTTGATACATCATCAATTACAATAGCGATTTTTGGTTTAACTTTTTTATCATAAATAAAAGTGTCTTTTTTAGTAATTATGCTTTTTTCATCTATTATTTTTATAGAAGTTTTATCTTTTTCTTTTTGTTTATCTTTTTCTTTTAACTTCTCTTCTTTTATTTCTTCAACTTTTTTTTGAATAATCTTATTTTCTTTATTTATTGATTCTTCAACTTCTGCTTTTTCGTCAATAACTTTTTCTAGTTCTTTTGTATATTCTTCAAATTTGTGTTCTTCATTTAAATCAAATTTTTCTTCGAATAATTCGTGATTTATTTGCTCTTTTAAGTCTTTAATTTCAGCAATTCTTGGAGGAATAGAAACTTCATGCTTCTCTTCTTGAGTAATTGCTTCTACTGGAATATCTTTAATTGCCTCTTTATTTTTTAGTGTAAAGTAACTAGCAATTGTTACTAAAAATGCAATTAAAAATATTGCTAAAAAAATATTTATTAATTTTTTATTAGGCTTGAGATTAGTTAATTTTCGTGATTTTTTTTTATTCATACGGAAAGTTTCATTTTAAGGAAGAAAATCTTCCTTAAATTGATTAATTTTTGTCTTTGTTAACGATTTTGTTAGAAGAAATCCAAGGCATCATTTCTCTTAATTTTACACCAGTTTGCTCAATTAATGAAGCTTTAGCATTTGCTCTTTCAGCATTCATTCTTGGGTATCCTGATTGTCCTTCTAAGATGAAATCTTTTGCAAATCTACCATCTTGAATCTCTTTTAAGATTTCTTTCATAGCTAGCTTAGATTCAGCATTGATAACTCTTTTACCAGATACATAATCTCCATACTCAGCAGTATTAGAAATTGAATATCTCATATCAGCAATTCCACCTTGGAACATTAAATCAACGATTAATTTAAGTTCATGTAAACACTCAAAGTATGCTAATTCAGGTGCATATCCAGCATCTGTTAATGTTTCAAATCCAGCTTGAACTAAAGATACAGCTCCACCACATAATACAGCTTGCTCACCAAAAAGGTCAGTTTCTGTTTCATCTTTAAAAGTTGTTTCAATAATAGCAGTTCTTCCACCACCAATTGCACTTGCATAAGCTAATGCGATTTCTTTAGTTTTACCTGATGGATCTTGATGAATTGCAATAAGGTCAGGAATTCCAGCACCTTTAACAAATTCTGATCTAACTGTATGACCTGGTGCTTTTGGAGCAACCATCATTACATTGATGTTTTTTGCTGGAGTTATTCTTCCATAATGAATGTTAAATCCATGTCCAAATGCAACAGTTGCACCATCTTTTAAATTTCCTGCAATTTCATTTGCATAGATTTCACCTTGATTTTCATCAGGTAATAAAATCATGATAATATCACATTCTTTTGTAGCTTCTGCAACAGTTAAAACTTTGAAACCTTTAGCTTCAGCTTTTGCCCAAGATGAACCATCTTTTCTTAATCCAACGATTACTTCAACACCTGAATCTCTTAAGTTTTCAGCATGTGCGTGACCTTGAGAACCAAAACCAATCATTGCAACTTTTTTTGATTTAATTAAATCGATATTACAATCTTTATCATAGAATACATTTAAACCCATAAGTAATCCCTCTAAATATTAAATTTTTGAGATTATACAAAAAACTATCTAAATCTTAGATAACTTAACAAATTAAAGGGAAGAATACTTTAGTTTTGATACTATTAGAGGATTATTAAAAGGATTAAAATTGCTAAAAGAACTATTTATAAAAATTCAAACAAACTGTAAAGACTACTCAAAAGAGGAATTAATTGAGATAAAAAAGTTTTTAAAAGATGAAATAGTAATAAAAAATAATGATACTTTTGAATTAAACTCTAAATATAAAATAGCTCTTGTAAAAGTTGGAAAGAACTTAGTGATTCTTGAAGATTTAATAAGTGAACATAAAAACATAAAAATAGAATTTGATGATTTAAATGGCGCTTATGATGGAGATTTAGTTCTTGCAAAAAGAGTATTTAATCCAAGAAGTAGAACAAAAGCAAAAATTGAAAAAATCCTTGATGGTAAAAAAAATGATGTTTTAGTTTATATAAAAGATAAAGCATTTTATACAATAAAAGAAAATATAAAATTAGAAAATAAAAATGCTTTAAAATATCAAGATGGTGATGTTTTATTAGTTGATAATAAATCTTTGGAATTAATAAAAAACTTAGGAAATATAAAAGAGCCTAAAATAGATGAAATTATCTCTTTAACCCTTTATAATGAAACTTTTAGATTAGAAAAACATCTTGAAGTTGATGCAAATATGGATGATAAAAAACAAAGAGTTGATTTAAGAGATTTGGCTTTTTGTACGATTGATCCAAATAGTGCAAAAGATCATGATGATGCAATATATTTTGATGTGAAAGAAAATATTTTATATGTGGCAATTGCTGATGTTTCTTATTTTGTAAAAGAGGGAAGTGAGCTGGATTTATTAGCTTTTAAAAAATCAACTTCTGTTTATCTTCCTACAAAAGTTTTACCAATGCTTCCACCAATTTTAAGTGAAGAGATGTGTTCATTAAAAGAAGGACAAGATAGATACTCTTATGTTTTTAAATTATATTTGGATTTAGAAAACCAAAATGTTAAAAAAGCAGAGCTTTTTGAAGCAATAATTAATTCTCATAAGAATTTCTCTTATGGAAGAATTGATAGAGTTATTGAAGGACATTTAGACCAATATTCAAAAGTTGAAAAAGAGATATTTGATTATTTGATTCCTTTATATGAAATTTCAAAAAAATTTAGAAAAAGAAGATTATTAAAAGGTTATGATTTTAGAACTACTGAAAATAGATTAAAACTAAAAAATGATAATTTAGAATCAATAGATGTTGAAACATCAACAGCATCGCACCAATTAGTTGAAGAGTGTATGTTATTAGCAAATATAGAAGCAAGTAAAAAAGTAAATATTGTTGGAATTTATAGAATCCATGAAGAACCAGCTTTTAAAGCAATTTCTAAACTTGTAGATGATGTGAATATTTTAGGAGTTAATGTAAAACTTCAAAGTGATGTTCATGATACAATAGTTCATATTCAAGAAAAAGCAAAAATTTCAATGATGAGTGCTGAAATTGATGAGTTAATCATACAAGCTCAAACACAAGCAAAATACTCTTCAAAAAATTTAGGACATTTTGGTTTAGGTTTTTCTTCATATTCACATTTTACATCTCCAATTAGAAGATATTCAGATTTAGTTTTACATCGTATTTTAAAAACAAAACAAACACCTAAAAATATAGAAGAGATTTGCGAACATATTTCATTAAATGAAAGAAAAGTTGATCAACTTGTTTGGGATTTTGAAGATAGAAAATACGCAAGATGGGCAAATGAACATATCAATGAAGAGATAAAAGTAAAAGTTGTTGATACTGAAAAAGCAAGAGCTGTCTGTTATGAAAAAATGTTTGGAATGAAAGTAGTTTTAGAAAATTACAAAGGGCAGAAACTATTTTCTAAAATGAGAGTGAAAATAAAATCTGCCGATATTGTAACAAAGGTGATAATTGCGACTATAATGTAACGCACTTATCAATAGAAGCTAAATAAGGTTCAACTTTTTCACTAGTAACATATTGACCAACTAGTTTCTCTTTTTCATTTATAAAAATAGGAGAAACAAGATTTATTATTGAATGTTCAATAGGATTTTGAGAAACTACAGTAAAATAAGTATAAAAATCTTCTTTAGATTTAATTTTTAATTTTTCCAAAACATCTGAATCAATTTGGAAATCAAATGAAACTTTGTTTAAAACATTAATATTTACAACAGTAACTTTTGTATTTTTATCAAAAACTAAAAAAGAAAAAAACTCATCAATCTTTTCAACACTTAAACTTTGGAAATTTTCAAACCCTAATATTGGTAGTACGATCTTATACATAGCTAACTCCTTTTAAATAATTAAATTGTATTAAAAGTAAACTTAGGATATTATTTTATTATGTATAAAAATGAATTTGATAATTATTTAAAACAAAATAAAAAGTTTAAAGCCTATATGTTTTATGGGCAATCTGTCTTTTTAGTGGAGCAATACTCTTTGATTATTGCACAATCTTTAGGAAATGATGATGAAATAGAAAAATTATATTTTGAAGAATATGATTTCAAATATGCTAAAGATAAACTTCTACAATCCTCTTTATTTTCAAGTAACAATATAGTTTTAATAAAAATAGATAAAAAACTTCCTAAAAAAGAAGTAGATTCTTTAATAGAAGCTTGTAATTTAAACTCAGATAGCACACTTATAATTGCATGTTTAGGTGATAGTGATTTTAAAACAATGGAGACAAGTTTTTCTCTAAAAACAAATTCAGCTGCTGTAAGATTTTTTTTACCAACAGATACTGAAGCCATAAAATTCTTAGAATATGAAGCAAAAATGCTTAATATAAAAGTTGAGTTAAGTGCTTTGAATCATCTATATTTTATGCATAAAAATGATTTAGCATTATGTGTAAATGATATGAAAAAATTAGCAATATTTGATGAGCTTATTACTACACATCTTGTCGATACACACTGTTTTGGAATAGGAACAGTTAATTTTGAAGATTTTTTACATGATTTATTGAGTGGAAAAGATATAAGTTCAGATTTGAGTTTACTTTTAGAAGAGGGCATGAATGAAATCTTTTTATTAAATCAAGTTACTTCTTTTGTTCAACAACTTTTTATGATTAGCTCTTACGCAAGAACAATAGGACAACCAAATCCTAAAGAGATTTTAGGTTTTATTCCACCAAAAAATATTTGGGAAAAAAAATCAAAATTAGCTATAAATAAAAAACCAGAAGTTTTTCAAGAAATCTTAGAATATCTATTAAATATAGAATTAGACTTTAAAACTTCAAAAATTGATAATCAAAGTGTATATCTTCAAGCAACTCTAAGAAAGTTTACAGTTTTATTTAGATAAAATCTCGAACTTTACAAAAAAAGAAATCCTTGCTGATATTAGGAAATGTAAAGAATACCGGCACAAACTAGAAGGAGAATTAATGTCAAAAATCAAACATTATGAAACAATGTTTATCTTAAAACCTACATTAACTGATGAAGAAACTGTAGCGCAAATTGATACTATTAGAGGTATCATCGAAAAAAATGGTGGAGAAATCATATCTGCTGACAATGTTGGTCAAAGAGAATTAGCTTATGAAATCGAAAAATGTAAAAGAGGTTACTATTATGTAATCTATTTCCAAGGTAACCCAGCAGGAATTGCTGAAATCGAAAGAAATTACAGAATGAACGAAAACTTAATTAGATTTATCTTCATTAAATATGATAGCAAAAAAGAAGTTGCATCATGGACTAAAATGAGTGATGAGGCAGCTAAAAAAGCTAATAAATAATAAAAATTAGGAATCTTACATGTATAACAAAGTAATAATGGTAGGAAATTTAACAAGAGATATTGAATTAAGATATTTACCATCAGGTTCTGCAATTGCAAAATCTGCTGTTGCAACATCTTATAAATACAAATCTTCAACTGGTGAACAAAAAGATGAAGTTTGTTTTTTAGATTTTAATATTTTTGGAAGATCTGCTGAAGTTGCTAATCAATACTTGAAAAAAGGTTCTAAAGTTTTATTAGAGGGAAGACTTGTATTTGAACAATGGACAGCCCAAGATGGATCTACAAGAAGTAGACACTCATTAAGAGTGGAAACTATGAAAATGTTAGATGCAAAGGGTGATTCAATGAATGCTGGGGACAACCAAGGTTATAATCCGCAAGGATCTTATAATCAACCAGCAGCTCAATATGATGAACCATCTTCTCCAGCAAGCTATGGTGGTATGAATCAAGCAAAACCAAGAGTTGAGCAAAGAATACCTGAAATTGATATAGACGAAGACGAAATACCGTTTTAGAAAGGACATCAAATGGCAGAAAGAAGAAAGTACGGAAAAAAATATTGTAAATATACTGAGATGAAAGTTGATTTTATCGATTATAAAAATACAGAATTATTAAAATTATCAATGAGTGAAAGAGGTAAAATCATGCCTAGAAGACTTACTGGTAACTCTAAAAATTCACAAGAAATGGTAGAAAAAGCAATCAAAAGAGCAAGACATATGGCATTAGTTCCATACATTGTTGATACAAAAAATATCACTGATACTGCATATTCAAGATCATTTTACTAATATTTATTTTTAGTAAATAAAAAAGGGAAGAAGTTTTACTTCTTCCCTTTTTTTATGTTTAGGCTTTTAAAACATATGTTGTATTTAATTTTTTATCTTCTTTAGACTCGTTACTAAACCAAAGATTTTTATATAAACTTTGAGTTATAATATTAAAGTCATTGTTTTCTTGGATCTTATAAAATGAATATTTTTTGAAATATTTTTGAAATAATTCCTCTTCACTAATATTATTTTTTAAATAAACTTTTTCTTTAGTTTTAAATTTTGCTAAAAACCAAGAACTTAAAAAATCGGTATTAAAATTGTTTAATAAATTTTTAGAAAAAGATTCAAATGTAGTGTATATACTTTGTTCATACTCATCAATTATTATTTCCAATATTTCTTTTAAACTATGAAGAGGTATGGCATTAAATATTTTTCTTGCATTTGCTTCTCCAAAAGTATAAAGTCCACCTAAATAAATTCTTGCTGTTTTCTCTCTTTTTCCATGTACATCAGATTTTAATCCAACTAATCCAATATCACTATGTTCATGTTTTGCACAACCTTTTAAACAACCTGAAAACCCTACTAATATATTATTTCGTTCAATTTTTTCTAAAGGTAAACTTTGAATTTCATCTTTAATATTCCAATAAGCATAAGGGCAAAAATCGCTTCCCGCGCATGCAAGCATCGTTCTATTACCATTATAATGAATGATAGAAACTTTAGGCTCTTCTAAATTAAAAATATAAATTTGTTGATCTGTACCTAATCTAACTTCTAAATTATCTTTTATTGCCCAGTTTGCAATTTCTAATAATTCAGAAGCTTGAATTCTAGCAAAAAGTGAACGATAACAAAAAGAGTACTTATTATTTTTTAGTTTCTCAAACTCATTGAAAGATTTTTTCTCTAAAAAAATTTCTCCTTTTGGTTGCCACTTTTTATTATAAATTGTTATTAAATATTCTTTTAATTTTTCAATTCCTATTTCTTCAATTAAGTTATATAATCTATTTCTTTGTCTATCTAATCTAAGCCCATATTTATTAAACATTTGAATAAATGCTTTAAAAAATTCAAATATTTCTTCTTTGTATAAAAAGATATTTGCATCTTGTGCTATCTGAGTATTTTTACCTCCTAAATAAACATTAAAACCAAACACATCATCTTTTTTGGCTAAAGCAAAATAAATATCACTTGCAAAAAATGAATTAATATTTGAATAAGAACCTGAAATCCCAATAGATAGTCTTCGAGGGAGTAACCCTACATAATCTGGATTATTTAATATATATGTTTGCATTTGTTCAATATACGGAAATACTTCAATTATATTATATATTCCAATTCCATCAAAAATATCACTTGTGATATTTCTGACATTATCACCAAAACTTTGATATGAACTTATATTTTGTGAATTTATTTGATTGAAAACTTCTAATATATTACTTGAATTTAATCCATGTAGTTGTATTCCAGCCCGAGCTGTTAAAATTATTTGTAGATTATACTTTTGTGCTAAGTTTGAGATTAATAGAAGTGAATCATTTGAGATTTTACCTGCTGGGAAACGAAGTCTTAGCATAAACTCTTCATCATTTAATTCATTATTATAAATACCAAAATCTTGCAAAAATATTCTGTCACTTGATGCTAATTGATCAAAATTTAAATTTTTTATCTCTTTAAAATAGTCATAGGGTTTTTGTGCAAGTTTAAGTTTTTCTCTGAAGTTGAAGCATTCCATATCTTCTTTATTATTCATTTCTATTACAAGTAAATCTTTTTTAGACATATAAAACCTTAAATCTTAAAATTTTATAAGATTTTATCATTAATTAAAAAAGTTTTTATAGATTTAAGTCAATTATATGAAATATGGGAAAAATTTAAATCTTTTCCCATACAACACCGTTTGTTGTGTCCATTACAGATATTTCAAGTTTTGTAAGTTCATCTCTAATTGCATCTGCACTTAGAAAATCCTTTTGTTTTTTTGCTTCATTTCTTTCATTTATTAATTGTTCAATTTTATTTTTGGTTTTTTCATCAATTCCAAATTGGAAGTATTCAAAAGCATCATTAAATCCAATTCCTAATATATTATTGATAAATAAAATATTTGCAACTATCTCTTTTTTTAGATTTTTATCTTTTGGATTGGCATCTAATTTATCATTTGCATTTCCAATCATTTCATCAATAATTGAAAATGCTTTTGAAGTATTTATATCATCATTTAAAGCATTAAAAATCTCTTCAGAGAATTTTATATTCAAATCAGATGGTTCAATAGCATAAACTCTTTTTTTAAGTCTGTATAGCTTATCAAGTCTTTTTTTAGAGGCGATTAAATCTTCTTCATTAAAATTAAAATTAGCTCTGTAATGAGCTGACATTAAATAAAATCTTATAATTTCACCACTATATGATTTTAAAACATCTTTTAGAAAAAATGAGTTCCCTAAAGATTTACTCATTTTCTCCCCATCAATATTTACAAAACCATTATGCATCCAATATTTTGCAAGATTTTGTCCACTTGAACATCTTGTTTGCGCAGCTTCATTTTCATGATGAGGAAAAAGTAAATCAGCTCCACCACCGTGAATATCAATTTGAAACTCTGAATCTTTATAAGCTAAATGTTTCTCAATCATAGCTGAACATTCAATATGCCAACCTGGTCTCCCAAGTCCAAATGGCGCTTCAAAACTTACATCATTTGTTTTAGCAAATTTCCATAAAGCAAAATCAGATGGATTTCTTTTTTCAAGATTTGCTTCAACTCTAGCTTGTGAATTTTTATCATTTACTTTGTGTGATAATGTTCCATAAGAGTTGTCTTTAGAAGTATCAAAATATACACTATCACTTGTTTTGTAGGCAATATCTTTTGAAATTAGATTTGAAATCATATCTTTCATAATTTCAAGATTTTCAGTGGCTTTTGGTTCAATAGTATTATCTAAGATGTTTAAAGCTTTCATATCAGCTTTGTAAGTATTTATATAATTAGTTGTTATTTCTTCAAGAGATTTTGAAGTTTCATTCATTTTTTTAATGATTTTATCATCAATGTCAGTGAAATTTTTTGTCATTATTACTTCATAATCATTGGCTTTTAAAACTCTATGAAGCAAATCAAAAGCTATTGCACTTCTTGCATGACCTAAATGTGAATCATCATAAACAGTTGGTCCACAAACATAAATTTTAGCCACATTAGGAATAATAGAGTTAAACTCTACTTTTTCCTTTTTTACTGAGTCGTAAATATGTAGTAACATGTTATTTAAATAATGCTTCTAAAGATGCTGTGTCTGTCGTTTTGTCTTCAATAATATTTTTCTCATTAGTTGTTGTTGAACTTGATAATGAAGCAACTTCAACTAATTCAATATCGTATTTTGTAAGCATTGAAGCTAATCTAATATTTAAACCAGCTTTTCCAATTGCTTTTGATTTTTGATCACTAGGAATCGTAACAATTGCTTTTCCTTTTTCTCCATAGGTTGGAGCTTTTTCGATTTTTACACTATTTACAAGTGCAGGTGATAAAGCTCTAGCAATGAACATTTCAGGAATTGTTGAGTATTCAACACAATCAATATTTTCACCATGAAGTTGTTTTGAAACAGAGCCAATTCTTACACCTTTTACCCCAACAACAGAACCAATTGGATCAATCTGTGGATCAATAGATAATAAAGCAATTTTAGACCTAGTACCTGGAATTCTAGCACTTGCTTCAATAGTTACTTTTTTGTCTTTAAGTTCAGGAACCTCAAGTGCTAAAAGATTTTCTAAAAATTTTGGGGAAGTTCTTGAAATATCAATTAATAAACCATTTATTTTATCGATATTTACACCTTTAACAACGGCTTTTACAACATCACCAATTTTAAAAGATTCACCTTTTATTCTACTTTTTCTTTGTAAAATACCTTTTACTTCACCAATTTCGATATAAGTATTTTCTTGTTTATCAATTCTTGTAACTGATCCAGAAACAGTTTGTCCTATTTTATCTTTATATTTACTAACAATATTCTCTTCAATAAATCTTTGAAGTCTATATTCAAAATTACTATGTAAAATGGTAGCTGCATTTCTTCCCATATTTTCAAATTCTAAATCGTAGTTCATAAAGTCACCGATTTCTAAATCAGGATCAATTTGTTTTGCTTCTTCTAGTGTAATAAAATTTTCATAGTTTACTGCATGACCAAATTTAGTAACAGCATTAGCAAGAAATCTTTCATCCTCTTCACTTACTACTTCAATTTTTTGAAATAACTTAAGTTTTTTATTAGCTCTATCAATATTTGCATCAAAAATTAATGATTCATCTACCATCTTTTGGGCAGTTTTAATTAAAGCCTCTTTTAGTGCATTTTCAACATCATCAATTTTGAGACCTTTTTCATATGCAATTGAATCTAAAATATCTATTATTTTATCCATTAATAACCTTTTATTTGTTGACATTGAAATGATTGTTTTGATTTCCAATGTAGTATAGGTTATTAGTATAGCTAAAATACCCTTTTATAGAAATTAAAGTAATTTTGGGATAGAATATATAATTAATTAAAAAAGAAAAAGGCTTAATAAATGGAATTATTATTTGCAAGAAATGAGTTAAATGAAAAACCAAAAAAAGTGCAATTAGATAAAATCAAAGAAGATTTAAAGAAAGATGGTCAAAAGATTTTTTATTTTGATAGAGATAATTCTCATAAAGATATGATGGCGTTAGTTGATGCTTTAGAAAAAGAAGGTTCTAATGTTTACTTTAGAGAAGTTAAATATGGTTTAGCTGATGATGAGTATATGTATGAGGTTCATGCACTTTAATATTTAGGTATTTAAGTAAAAAAAATATGAGTCAAAATAAAAAACTATTTATACAAACAATAGGCTGTCAAATGAATGATACAGACAGCCAACATATTCAAGCAGAACTTGAAAAACACAAAGGTTACACTACAACTTCAAATATGGAAGAAGCTGATTTAATTATTATAAATACTTGTTCTGTTAGAGAAAAACCTGTTTCTAAACTTTTTTCTGAAATTGGTCAGTTTAATAAAAAGAAAAAAAAAGGTGCAAAAATTGGCGTATGTGGCTGTACAGCATCACATTTAGGTGAAGATATTATTAAAAGGGCACCTTATGTTGACTTTGTTTTAGGCGCTAGAAATATTTCAAAAATCAAAGATGTAGTTGATGTTAAAGGTTCTGTCGAGATTTCTATTGATAATGATGAATCTATGTATGAGTTTTCAACTGCAAAAACAAATCAATATAGAGCAAGTGTAAATATCTCTGTTGGTTGTGATAAAAAATGTACATATTGTATAGTTCCAAGCACAAGAGGTGAAGAGATTTCTATTCCACCTGAGATGATAGTAGAACAGGTACGAAAATCTGTTGCGTTAGGTGCTGTTGAAGTTACACTTTTAGGACAAAATGTTAACTCTTATGGAAGAAATTTTTCAGATGGAAGAGGTAAATATTCATTTACAAATCTTTTACAAGATGTTTCAAAAATAGAAGGTTTAGAACGAATTAGATTTACATCACCACATCCTTTACATATGGATGATGATTTTATTGAAGAGTTTGCAAGAAATCCAAAAATCTCAAAATGTATTCATATGCCTTTACAAAGTGGTTCAACAAAAATTTTAAGAGCTATGAAAAGAGGTTATACTAAAGAGTGGTTTTTAAATAGAGCTTCAAAATTAAGAGCACTTGTTCCAAATCTTAGAATTACAACTGATATTATTGTTGCATTTCCAGGTGAAACACAAGAGAATTTTGAAGATAGTTTGGATGTTGTAAATCAAGTTGAATTTGATCAAATTTTCAACTTTAAATATTCTCCAAGACCAGGAACGGAAGCTTTAAATATGGCACATTTAGAAATAGATGATGAAATTGGAAGCGCAAGACTAATTGAATTAATTGAACTTCATAAAAGACATTTAGAGAAAAAAATGGATACATATATTGGTCAAACAATGAATGTTCTTATTGAATCTTTAAAACCAAATGGTGAAGTTTGTGGTTTTACAGATAATCTTTTACAAGTATTTACAAAAGGAAGTGATGATCTTTTAGGTAAATTTATAGATATAAAAATCACAGATGCTTCAAGAACTTCATTAAAAGGTGAAGTCGTTCTTTAATGAAGAATTATTTTAAATTTAATATATTACCTTATGTATTATATTTGATAGTTAAGTTTATCTATCTAACAAATAAAAAAGTTTTTCACCATCCAAAATTAAGAGATGATGAAGCTTTCATTTTTGTTGCATGGCATGGTGATTTAGTTTGTCAGCCAATGAATTATTTTAAAAATAGACCAAATGGTGTTATCAAGACATTAATAAGTCAAAGTAAAGATGGTGAGATTATCTCTAAAATCTACTCTTTATTTGGAGGAGGCTCAATTAGAGGTTCTTCATCTAAAGGTGCTACTAAAGCATTAATTAGTACAATTAGAGAAATTAAATCAGGAGTTGATATTGCAATAACTCCTGATGGTCCAAGAGGTCCTAGACATACTGTTGCTGATGGTGTAATTGCAATTGCCCAAAAAAGTGGTGCTAGAATCATTGTCTTAAGTGCAAAACCTAAATCTTATTGGCAATTTAATTCTTGGGATAAATTTGTTTTACCAAAACTTTTTGGAAGAATTGATTTTTATATGTCTGAACCTTATGATATTAGTAACTTAGAATTTGAAGAAGCACGCGATTTTATTAAAAACAAAATGTTATTAAATACTATACTTTAAAAGAAATTAGATAGGAAATATATGTTTACTAAAGAGTCTTTATATATTAATGCTGTGAAATATGATACTCAATTAAAACTTGATTATAAGAAATTGAATAATGAAGAGATTATTGATACAAATAATTCTGTTTTTTTAGTTGATAATGATTTATTACCTTTTGACATAGCTCAGAAATTAAATTCTTCACAGCAAGAAATTGACAGTACATATATTTCTACATTATTAATAAACGATACTACAAAACTTGTTCCTAAAGCAATATCTGCAAAATTAAAAGATTGTGAAATAGCAAAATTCAATAATGAATTTGATATTGCAGTTTTAAAAACAACACTATTTGAGACAAAAAATTATTTTGTAAAAACAGGAATAGATTATATTTATTCAGCTTTTCATTTAATAAATCTTCATATAGAAAAAAATATATCAAGAAGTGAAATCATTGTATTTTTATTTAACAGTAAAGCTTTTATAGTTATTTTAGATGCTGCTGGAGTTATTGTACATAATACGATTTTAGATTTGGCTTGTTTTGATACTATTAAAAAAACACATTTTTATGAAGATGATATTGATGGACAAAAGCTTTTTGATGAAATTTATTATTTAGAATTAAATGAAATTATTCATAATACATTAAATACATTTTATGAAAAAAAGAATAATGTTTTCGTTGAAAAAGTTACATTACTTTATGTTTCAAAACAATTATCACAAGAACAAATTGAACAATTAGGTGAAGATTTACTTTTAAAAGTAGATTACCATCCAATAAATATTGATGAAGAGCTTTTTGAATTATCAAGAGATAAACATTTAAAGAAAAGTTTTATAAAACCTAGAAAAAAGAAAAAGAAAAGAAATTATACTAATTTATATATCTTTTTATTTATATTAGCAGTTGGGTTTTTAGCTTATCAGGTATATTTAAAAGTAGATTTTAATAATTTATTTAAAAATGAAACAGTTTCTGGGAAAACTGTGGATATTCAAAAAATTGAAGATATACTTGAATTACCTGATCATTTAGCTTTAAATGATCAAATAGAACAAAGAGTTAAATCAATATTCAACACAATTCCAAATGAAGTATATTTGAATGAATTAAAAATAGAGAAAAATATTTTAGAATTAAAAGGTAACTTTTTAAATGAAGTAGTTTTTGCAACAGCATTAAAACCTAATTTAAATAAATTATATAAAGATGTTGTTTATTCTACAACATCAAGTGATAAAAAAGTTAATATTGATGGCGTAGTTCTTGCACGAAATGAAATTGAATTAAATAAAACTTACAAAACTTATGATAAAGAATATTTAACAGATGAGTTTATGGCTTTGGACAGAGTGACTGAACAATTAAAGATTTTAATGCCAATTGATTCAATAATCAAGTTTAACACAACAGCTAGTAATAGTACAATTACAAGATTTGTATATTCTGTAAATATTTTAGTAAAAGATCCAAGAGAATTTTTTGATATGATTGATGTATTAAATAATGAATTATATTCAATTCATATTGCTTATCCTATTAGTATGTTAAAAACGCAATCAGGGATTGAAATTGAATTTGTTTTAGTATTTAATCAACATAATGATTCAAAAGAAGAAGTTAAAGACGAAGAAAAAGAAGAAACAAAATAAAAACTTGGAAATTACCAAGTTTTTATTTCATTATAAATTGAGTCTCTCTCAACTGGTATAAATCCAGAATTTTTAATCAAATCAACAAACTCTAACTGTGCTATTCCATTTGCACTTGTTGCTCCTGCTGCACTTTGAATAGATTCTTTTTCTATAGTTCCATCAACATCATTTGCTCCATATTCCTGCGCAATTAAAGCTAATTTTACTGTTGAAGTTGCCCAATATGCTTTTATGTTTGGAATATTATCAAGTAATATTCTAGCAATTGCATAAGTTTTTAAAATTTCTTGACCAGTTAATGGCTCTTTTACTTTTAGGTAATTATTTTCAGTTTGATAAACTAAAGGAATAAAGGCATTAAAGCCACCTGTAATGTCCTGTAAATCTCTTAATCTAATCATATGATCAATTCTGTGGTTTCTATCTTCAACATGACCAAATAGCATTGTAGCGTTACTTTTTTTGCCAGCTGTATGCCAAAGTCTATGAATTTCTAGCCATTGTTCTGATGTAACTTTTCCACCACAGATTTTTTTCCGTACTTTTTCATCAAAAATTTCAGCACCACCACCTGGCATTGAATCAACTCCATGTTTAATCATCATATCTATAATTTCTTGATAAGATAAATTATACTCAGTACTTAAGAAGTGAATTTCAGCAGCTGTTAATGCTTTTACATGAATTGCTGGAAAATTTTCTTTTATTTTTCTAAATACATCCATATACCATTGTAATCCAGTATGAGGATTATGTGCTGATACGATATGAACTTCTTTAATATCATTTTTAGATGAATTTTTTACTATTTCTAAAATCTCATCATGTGTCATTGTCCATTGATCTGGATTTTTTCTACTTGCACTATATGCACAAAATTGACAAACATCTTTACAAACATTTGTTGGGTTTATATGTCTATTAATATTAAAATAGGTTTTTTTACCATGTTTATCAGTTCTTATTTTATTTGCATATTCAGCAAGTGTGAATAAATCTAAATCATATAATTTAATTGCATCTTCGTAATTTAATCTTTCTTGTTTTTCTAATTTTTCAATAATATTCATATCTTTCCTATTTACAGTTAAAATCTTTTGTATATTGTTGGTTTCTTTCTTGATGAATAAAACCTATACAACTTTGATTTAAATCATTATCATAGAAAATAACTTTGTAAACACTACTTTTATATCTAGTTTCACTATCTTCTACTTCTAATTTATTTATAACTTTTAGTTGTTTTATATTTGTATATCCAATTGTGGCAAGAACTTCAGATATTCTTTTTTCTTTTAAATCTTTTATTATATAAAATATTATAAAAGCAATAGCAATAATAATACTTATAATAACAACAGTTTTTTTTGGTAATTTTCTAACTTGATGAGTATTCATCTTAATTTTCCTTTAGTGGTTTAAATGAACACTCTTCTCCATCATAATATTCAATTGTTCCATCTTCAATTCTATAATACCAACCATGAATCTGCAATTCACCACTTTTTACTTTTCTTTCAACTTCTGGAAATGTTAAAAGATTTTCCATTTGATGTACAATTGAAATTCTCTCTGTCGCTCTATAAAGTTTTTCTTTATCAGATTTGTCTTGAATTGCAAGAAGTGTATATTCTTTTGCTCTTTTTCCAAGTTCTAGCCATTTTTTAACATGAACTAATTCAGGAGCATTTCCAATATCTTGATATAAGCTTTTACAAGCACCACAATGAGAGTGACCACAAATAATAATATGTTTAACATGTAAAATAGAAACAGCATATTCTATTACTGCAGAACTACCATGGTAATCATCATCAGGGCTATAAGGAGGGACAAAATTTCCAACATTTCTTAAAATAAACATATCTCCAGGTTTTGTATCAAGCATTAAGTCAGGTGTAACTCTACTATCACTACACCCGACAAAAAGAATTTCAGGTTTTTGTCCTTTTTCAACTAAATCTTTTAAATTACCCTCATATTTAGGAAAACTAGCTTCTCTAAATTTTTTATTTCCTTTTATTAAATCATTTATTAACATTTGAATCCTTTAATAAGTTGCATACTTTTGTTAAATCATCTTCATTTATATCTATTTTTGCAATTAATCTAATAATTGCCTCTTTTACTGTGGGTTGCCTAATTGCACCAACTAAAAAACCATTTTGTTTTAAATTTTCTTGTATTTTTTTTGCTAGTTTATTATCACCTATTAATATAGGAATAATTAAACTTTGGGACTTTAAACCCAAGATATTATGAATAATAGTTAAATTAGTTTTTATTTTTTCTTTTAATAGTTCTTTATTTTTTATAATAAAATCCAAAGATTCATTTGCAAGTGCAGTATCAAAAAGTGATGGAGCGGTTGAATATATAATTGGTTTTGCTCTATTTGTTAGAAAATCTATAATTTGTTTAGAAGCTAAAATATAAGCTCCATAAGAACCATAAGCTTTTCCTAAAGTCCCCATTTTTACATGATATTTAGTTGGCTTAATTTTATAATAATCAAAAATACCTAAAAGATTATCTCCAATTACTCCAAAACTATGGGCTTCATCTACTATTAAAATAGCTTTTTGTTTGTTTGCTATTTCAAATATTTCTAATGGAGCCAAATCACCACCCATAGAATAAACACCCTCAATTGCTATTATATTTCTTCCTTTTCTTTGATTTGTTGAAATCTTTTTTTCTAAATCTTTAAAATCATTGTGTTTAAAAATAATAACTTGTTCAGGTTTTAAAAGTTTTGAAGCCAATATTCCACTTGCATGGTACTCTTCATCTATAAAAATAGTATCATTCTTTCTACATAGTGCTTCAATCATAGAAATATTTGCCAAAAATCCAGAACCTACTATAACACCTGCTTCAAAACCATTTATTTCACATAATCTATCTTCAAATTTTTTGTGAATTTTACTATATCCATTTACTAACATTGAAGCTTTTGGTGAGTGATATTTTTCTTTTATAATAGTTTCATAAGCATTTTGAAAAAGAGTTTGGTTTGTAGAAAGTCCTAAATAATCATTTGAAGCTAAATCAATTAAATTATCATTAAAAACTTCTCTTGTTCTAAAACGATTTGATTTTTTAATAGATTCTAGTTCTTTTGAGTACAAATATTTCTCCGTAAGTATTTGAGTATGATAACTAAAAAGTGCTAATAAAAAATTAAATTTTAGAATTTTTATATATGCTAGATTATTGCTACGATGAGTTGTTATAATTCCTACACTAATTTTATATACTAGTTTTTAAAAGAAAGAGATGTTTATGCGACCTTCATCTCTTTCTTTTATTCTTCTAAATAGTTATATTTTCAATAAAATCTATACTCTCATCAGTCACGATAATAGCATCAATACAATATGAAATATCAAGTTTTTTACTTTGAATATAATAATCTACACTTCTTTTTATTTTTGATAGTTTTGAATTTGTAATGTTATTTATAGCAGTTTCATAATCATTTGCAGATTTTACTTCACAAAAGTGATAGATAGAATTTTTGGTGGCAATAATATCTATTTCTCCTAGTTTTTTTGCATAGAAGTTTTGTTCAATTATTTTAAAATCTAATTCTTCTAAAAAAGAGATTGCTTTTTTTTCAGCAAAATCTCCTTTTTGTTTACTCATACTCTTTTACTTTTATTTCATCCTCCACCAACAAATTGAAGAAGTTCGATTTTATCGTCATTTTTTGGAATAAAATTGTTCCAATCATCTTTTTTTACGATGTTCATATTAACAGCTGCTGCCATTACTTTATTTTCTATTTGTAAATTTGTAATAATATTTTGAAGCGTTGAATCCTGCGAAAACTCTTTTATTTCACCATTTATTATAAGTGTCATTTCATACCTTTTGATATTTTTATAAAAAAAGATTATACAAAGAGTTAACTTATTTCCTAATATTCAGTGATTTAAATCTATCGCCCATTCCTGTTGGTTCTAATAATACTTTTACTTTTTGAGTTTGTTTTAAATATGTTGTTTCATCAACATTTGCTTTTAAAATTTCAAGTAAATCTAAAATTCCAAATTCAACTAAAGATTTTAATTGAGTATTGAATTTTATTTGTGTGATATTATTTTCTTTAAAACAATCACTTAGATAATTAAAATGAACATCATAAGTAATATCAGAGTTTTTAAAGAGTTTTTCTAAAGGTAAATTTTCTTCAAAAATAGGAAAAACACTGTGTTTTTTATAAACTCTTGTTGAAAAATCATTTCTTGGAAATTTATCTCCATAATCAAAAGTAAGAAATTCAAAACTTCTTACATTTTGACATAAAGTATTTACAAAATCTTTATATGAAAGGGCAACTTCACCTTTTGTAATATGATATTTTTTACAGTGATTTATAATATTTTCATCAATACAATCAACAAATTCTATTTTGTGATTTTGTACAAAAGCTTGTTGCAAAATATTTTCTTTATTTGTATAAACTAAATCACAAGAAAAAGCATCAAATATTTCGTTTGCAAGAACATAAGCATTTTCTAGTTTTACTTCATTTAAATCATCATAATGTTTTAATTTTATTAAATCTCCAAAAGAGTCAAAAAGATATTTTTTTTGCTGTTCTTGAAGATTTGAAAATCGCTCAACTATTGCAAAATTTAGAGTCTCTAAAAGTTCTGGTTTTAAAGTATAAATAAATTGAATAATATCAGCTAATAAATATCCATGATGAGCGCCAATTTCCAAAATAGTCGTATTATTTGGTAAAAATCCTTCTTCAATTGAAGAGATGATTTTTTTAGCGATTGAACCACCAAAAAAAGATGAAGTGGAAACTGAAGTGAAAAAATCACCATCTTTTCCTATTTGTTTGTAGTTTGAGTAATAAGCATTTTGACCATAAAGCCAATCGTTGAAGTATTCATTAAAAGTAATCATAAAAGAATTGTATCAAAAAGTAGATTTAGCAGATAAAAAGATTTCTCTTTTTATCTACAAACATCAATAACAGATTGTTGATTTGGATATAAATAAACTTCAACTCTTCTATTTAATCCCATATTTGCATCACTTGTATTTGCAGCTATTGGTTTATCAAATGAGCAACCTCTTGAGAAGATTTGATTTTGAACACCTGTGTTGTTTATAATATTCCCAACATTTGTAGCTCTTTTTTCTGATAAAGTAAGATTATAAGCGTGAGTTCCACGACTATCTGTATGACCCACAACTTGAACTAAAGTATTTGGATATTTTTGTAAAACAGTAGTGATTTTTGCTATTTTTGTTCCAGCAGCATAAGTTGGGTTTTCAGAGTTTGTTTCAAACATCATATCATCTCTAAACATGATTTTTACATAGTTGTCTGTATTTGAAACTATTAAATCTTGGTTTGGGTCAAGCGCTGCTGTTGGATTATTGTTTACATTTGTATTTAAACTTTGAGCAACTTCTTTTGCTTGATTATCCATACTATAACCAACAGCTCCACCAATTGCAGCACCTGCAACAGCTCCAATTACTTTGTTTCTTCCTTTATTTCCACCACCAATATTATTTCCAAGAACAATACCAGCAATTGCTCCAAGAGTTGTTCCTAAAATCGCATTTTGATTTTGGTCATAAGTTTGATTTCCCGTTGTTTGAGCGCAACCACTAATCATTGTTGCGATTGCTATTGAAGAAATAATTGTTTTAAAATTGAATAATTTCATATAAAAACCTTTGTATAATTTATTTTATTTATCGTGATTCTATCATCTTATTTGTGAAATAATTGTTATAGAGAAAAGTTACTTGACTTGTAATAATTGTATGTTATAATCAAATATAATTAAATAAGGAAAAACTATGGAAAAAAGAACAAAAATATTAGCAACTTTAGGCCCAGCAAGCCATAGCATTGAAATGATTGAAGGGCTAATAAAAGCTGGTACAAATATGTTTAGATTGAACTTTTCACACGGAAGTCATGAGTATCATTTAGAAACATTAAATAATATTAGAACGGCCATGAAAAACCTAAATAAAACAGTAGGAGTTTTACAAGATATTTCAGGACCAAAAGTAAGAATTGGTGATTTAAAAGAACCTTTTGAACTATATAGAGATGATGTTATTACTTTTTTAAAAGATGAAATAGTTGGATATAAAAAAGCAGATAAAGAGTATGTCGTTTCTATTAATTATCCTGATATTTTAGGAAAAGTTAAAATTGATGAATATATATATTTATATGATGGAACAATTAGAGCAAAAGTTATTGAAACAGGAAAAGAAGTAAAAGCAAGAATCGAAAATCACGGAATTCTTTCTTCAAGAAAAGGGGTGAATTTCCCAAATACTGTAATTGATATTGATGTAATTACAAAAAAAGATGAAATTGATATTGCTTGGGGAATTGAAAATGAAGTTGATTATTTTGCTATTTCATTTGTACAAAATGCAAAAGATATGAATAATGCTAGAAAACTTCTTGGTGGATATAAAGGTAAATTAATAGCAAAAATTGAAAAATTTGATGCAGTTGCAAATATTGATGAAATTATAGAAGCTAGTGATGGAATAATGGTAGCAAGGGGAGATTTAGGAATAGAAGTTCCTTATTATGATGTTCCTACTATTCAAAAAATGTTAATTAAAAAAGCAAATTTAAAAGGAATTCCAGTAATCACAGCAACTCAAATGCTTTTATCAATGACTCAAAATGAAAGAGCAACAAGGGCTGAAATCTCAGATGTTGCAAATGCTGTTTTAGATGGAACAGATGTTGTAATGCTTAGTGAAGAAAGTGCCATTGGAGAAGACCCAATAAATGTAGTTGATACAATGCATAATATTATTGCAAAAACTGAGGGTATTTATAACTATGATAAACAATACAAATTCCCATATTTAGATGAATTTGATGTTATTCAAGCAACCGTTACAAAACTAGCAGATGATTTAAAAGCAAATGGAATTTTAGCAATTACAAGTTCTGGAAAATCAGCTCTTAAAATGTCAAGATATAGACCAAGAACTCCTATTTTTACATTTACACATAAGAAAAAAGTTTTAAATTCTTTAACAGCTATTTGGGGAGTTGAACCAATAAGTACAATAAAAGAAGCACAAGCTTCAAAAATGTTTCAAAAAATGCTTAAATCTTTAGATGAAATTGGTAAACTAAAAAAAGATGGACTTTATGTAGCAACTGTTGGTTATCCAGTTGGAATGCCAGGAAGTACAAATACTATTAAAATTTTAACACCATCTGAAATTGAGTATTATTTGAATTTTAAAGAAAAAGACAAAAAAGCTAAATAATTTACTAGGATAGATAAAAAATTTATCTATCCTTTCCATATTAGAATTTTGCTACATTCAGAATTATTACTTTTACTCCAAAACAACACTAATATTATTAAAACTTTTTGTTTTACTGAATTTTTCAAGTAAAGTTGCTAGTTCAACCACCTCTTTATTTTTCATCCTAATACATCCACTTGATTCATTTGTACCAATTGTATCTTCACTTAAAGTACCATGAATTCGATAAACATCTTGCCCATTAACCCTATGACTTAAATTTATTTTTGCAGCGCCCATATAATTTTGTTTATCTCCAAAAGGAACAACAGATGGTAAATTAATCCCTTTTTCTCTAAAAGCTTTTAAGGTTTTATTTGTTGGATTCCACTGAGGATTTAGTGATATTGAGGTGATAGAACCCAATCCCAAAGGTTTTTTTATAGTAGTTTTTGCAGTTGAAACTTTGTATGTTTTTATATCAATAATTTCTCCATTGCTATTTTTGCCCTTTAAAAACATAATATTTTTAACTCAATCTACTTTTATAAGTAAATTTTCAAAATCATTTAAATTATGTAATTCCTCCTCAGCTAGAGTTTTGTTTTTTTCTTCCTTAAGTTTTAGAGTTTCATCATCAGCTTTTTTTCTTTGTTCATCTGAAAGAGCTTTAATTTTTAGAGTTTCAAATTGAATTTTCTGAAACTCTGCTAAAACTTTTTTATTTTCATCTTTAATTCTTAGAGTTTCAGCATCAGCTTTTTTCCTTTGCTCCTCTGCAAAAGTTTTATCTTTTTCAATTCTCTGAAATTCAGCCAAAGCTTTATCTGGAGAGGTAACATAAATTCATACTCAGAATTAAAAGATTCTGAGATAAAATAAATGAATAAAGGTTGCAAATGAGACAAAGTAAATATAGTCAAGAGTTTAAGGATTCAACAGTACAGTTGATTAT
>NZ_MUXE01000009.1 GCF_003063245.1 Arcobacter caeni
GCTCCACCGATACTTTTACCAGCTTTTATATCACGAGCAAATTGCTCTACATCTATTTCTATCTTCATCTTTGTGTCCTTTGGTATTGTTTATTTTACCTGTTTGACACAAAATTTTGAACGATCCCATATATACCGAAATAGTCTAGTTTTTTCGGTATATTGTCTTAATATATTGAATTATATTCCTTTTTTCAACATATCAAAAAGTTCTAAATTTATAAAATATTTACTTCTTCCAATTTTTATAGGTTTTAAAATTCCTATATTTTCAAGTTCTTTTAAATATTTAGATGCTGTATCTCTATGAAGATTTAATTTCTCAATTAAAAACTCTATTTTTGTATAAGGGTGCATAAAAAGTATTTCTACTAAATCTTTACTGTAAATTTTTGGCAATTCTTGCGATATTTTATCTTGAGTTTTTATCATCAAATGACTAATATTATTAATAAGCTCAATGGTTTCAAGTGAAGTTTTTTCAACTGCATCAAGCATATATAAAATCCACTCTTCCCATTTATCTTGTGTTCGCACTTCTTGCAAAAGTTTATAATAATCAGCTTTATGAGTGATGATATATCTACTTAAATATAAAACTGGAATATCAAGCAAATCTTTTAAAATCAAATACAAAATATTTATAATTCTTCCCGTTCGTCCATTTCCATCATAAAATGGATGAATTGATTCAAACTGATGATGAATGATTGCCATATTTACAAGTGGGTCAATATCATTTGGTTCATTAATATAATTTTCAAGATTTGTCAAAAGCTCTTGAATAGTTTCATAATCTTGTGGCGGAGTATAAATCACTTTACCAGTCAAAGCATTTTTTAGATTTGTTCCTGCTTGTTTTCTCACACCTGCATCATTTTGTTCTAAAACACCTTGAATTTCTACAATATGTTTTTTAAGAAGTAGTTTTGTATCTTTTACAAGTGCAAAACCTCTTAAAAGTGCCTCTTTATAATTTTGAACTTCTTTTGCTTCATTTGTTACACTTTCAATATCAAGGTTTGCACGATAAAGTTCATCGTGAGTTGTAATAATATTTTCAATAGCTGAACTATCTTTTGCCTCTTGAAGAACTAAAGAGTTTATCAAAATGGCACTATTTGGAATAATACGAGCCACACCATTTAGGTTTGCCAAAGCCCTATTTGCCGATATTGCTTTTTTTAGGACTTTTTGGGTTTCAATTTGTTGTGGTAGAGATAAGGATTTTAGATTAAATGGATTCATTTTCAATCTCTGAATCTAAGTACTTTATCTATCTTATTGATTATTGATAAAGATTGATGGAAATAGTCATTATTTTTCTCAATTTCAATTGTTTTCAACAGAAGGTGTTTTATCTTTTTTAGATAATAATTGATTTCATCATGAAATTCTTCATCTCTTTCTTTGATATGCAATCTTTCTATAAATCTTGAATAACGATGAAATAAATGCCGAAGTTCGTCAAAATATTTATGTTCCATGCACAAGTGAATCAATTCATTCAATTGCATTTCTATTTCCATGTATAAATGCCTATTCTCCTCAAATCTACCATGAACAAATAAATTTCTTCTGTGTAATTCATATTCAGATAATTCTTTTCTTGCTCTAGTCATTTTCTTTTCTTCAAGTTCTCTTATTTTACGAACTTCATCAATAAATATTTTATCAATAGATTGTTTTGGATATTCTTGCTGATAATATTCTAAAAATCTATCCGCAGTATATATATGAAAATCAACTTCTGCTTCATCATAAATTTCTTTTTTTAATTGTGGTAATGGCATAATTCGTTTTCCATCTTTTTCAAGCCACCAATCTTCTTTGACATCTCCTGATATAAAAATTATAGGTTTTTTAGTAACTTTTGCTTTCTCTATAATTTGTTTCCAAAGGATTAAATCTCCATATTTCTTATCATCATCTTTTTTTGCATCTTTAAATCCAGGTGGAATCTTTTTAGAATATCTTATTTCTCCATCTTTTTTTATTTCTATAAGTTTTTTATCATCAAAGCATTCACCAACACAAGAGTTAAATAAGTTATTTATTTTTTCTAGAATATCATCTTTATCTAATAACTTTGGATGAGATTGCTTTTTCTTACTAATATCTTTAATAACAGATTCAAGTCCTTTGTCAATGTTACCTTTTAACTCTTCCCAATCTAAAAAAGGATGATTTTTATAGTCTTTATCAATACTATCTTTTGTAGTTTTTAATATATCTAAAATTGCATCATAAGACTTTTCATAATTTGAAATAACCGTTATTCTATTTTCATAAAACTCAAAACCTACTTGATTGGGAATCCAAAGCTTATTTTTAATTTTAAGCTCACTTAAAACTTCAAAATATTTATCTACTGTATCACGCCGATATCGATACATATTTAACAATGTGTTTGTATCAAACACAAAAATGCATTCATTCCAAAGTTTTTTGAATTCATTTTCTGAGTACTGGTGATATTCTCTAAAAGTTTTTTTCATATATTATTTCCTTATATTTAATTTTCCTTGTTCTTACTGTGCATATCATACAACTCTTTTCTATCTTCACCACTCAAAATCTTCATTTGACTAATAACAATTTTATTAACTTTTTAATTCTTTGGCTTTTGAAAAATCTTTCACTTTAAAATTAAGATCATAAAAATTTTCCACTTATTCTTACTCTTTTTTACTTTCTATCATCTTAATCCAAAAACATCCCGTTCAATCTCACTTTTCAATTCTTCCTCCGTTGGCAAATAAAGCTGATATTTTGATACAAAAAGATTATCTTTACTATTTATATGTGAGTATTTTACGATGATTTCATCTTTGTCTGTGCATAAGATTATTCCTATAGTTGGATTATCACTTTCATTTTTTTCTAAATCATCGTACATATTTACATACATATCAATCTGCCCAATATCTTGATGGGTTAGTTTTCCTATTTTCAAATCCACAAGTACAAAACATTTTAAAAGGTAGTTATAAAAAACTAAATCAATATAAAAATCACTTATTTGTGTTTTGATTCTTTTTTGTCGTGACACAAATGCAAAACGACGACCTAATTCTAATAAAAATTCTTGTATTTTTTCTAGTAAGGCACTTTCAAGTTCATTTTCTCTGAATGATTTATTATCTTTTAAATCTAAAAATTCCAATACATAAGGGTCTTTGATAATATCTTTTGCTGTAAGTTGTAGATTTTTTGTATTTTCTTTTGCTTCTTGAATAACTGATTGTTTTTCCTGACTTGATATAAGTCTTTCATAATAAAGCGAATTTATTTGTCTCTCTAATGCTCTTACACTCCAGTTTGAAGTGATTGTTTCTTGAATATAATAATCTTTTGCTTTTTCGTTTTCAATTTTCAAAATAAGTAAATAATGACTCCAACTCAATTTGGCAAACACTGTCTGCCAAATTGGAAAACAGTTATATAACTGTCTCATATTCCTTATATTTCTTACACTAAACCCACTACCAAAATCAACCGTTAGCTGTTTTAATAATTCACTTATAAGTTTTGAACCATATTTTGCTTTTGTTTCTCAATTTTGTTCAACTTCGACTATCTTTTTACCTATATTCCAGTAGGCTTCCACCATTATAAAATTTACGGATTTATAAGCATTGTCTCTTGCTGTTTGTAAAATAGATTTAATATCATGATAAAAAACAATAAATAATAATTATTTTTTCTTCTCAACTATAACACCAACAAATAAAATATTTAGCAATAATGAACAATTATTTTAGCAATGAATAAGAAGATTAAATTTAAAAAAAACTCTACAATTTCCAAATAAAATTAAAATCTACAAAAGGCAAAAATTAGATGGCAAAGATAAAAAAAGTACTTATAGCAAATAGAGGGGAAATAGCTCTTAGAATCATTAGAGCATGTAAAGAGTTAGAAATCGGAAGCGTTGCTATATTCTCAGAAGTTGATGTTGAGGGTATTTGGGTTAGAAAAGCTGACGAATGTTATCCAATTATGGGTGATTTAATTCAAGCTTACCTTGATTATGACAGAATTATCTCTATTGCTAAAAAATCTGATTGTGATGCTATTCATCCAGGTTATGGATTTTTAAGTGAAAATGCAGATTTTGCAAAAGCTTGTGAAGATAATGGACTAATTTTTATTGGTCCAAAACCTGAACATATTGAACTTTTTGGTGATAAAATGGCTTCAAAAGTTGCCATGAAAAAAGTTGGTGTTCCAGTTCTTGAGGGAACTGATGAGCCTGTTAAAGATATTCAAGAAGGTGAAAAAATAGCAAGAGAAATCGGTTTCCCTGTTATCATCAAAGCTGCATTTGGTGGTGGTGGAAGAGGAATGAGAATTGTAAAACTTGAAAAAGATTTCAAAGATATGTATGAAAGTGCGACAAATGAATCTATGAAATATTTCGGTAGGGATGAAGTTTTCATTGAAAAATATGTTGAAAATCCAAGACATATTGAAATCCAAATTATTGCTGATAAATACGGAAATGTTCTTCATTTAGGTGAAAGAGATTGTTCTATTCAAAGAAGACATCAAAAAGTTATTGAAATTGCTCCAAGTCCAAGATTAAATAACGAAACTAGAAAAGAGCTTTATAGAATTGCCACAAAAGCTATGTTTAAATTAGGATACGAAAGTGTTGGAACTGTTGAGTTTTTAGTTGATGAACAAGATAATATTTATTTTATTGAAATGAATACAAGAGTTCAAGTTGAACATCCAGTTACTGAAACAATCACAGGTGTTGATATTATTCAAAGAATGATTGAAATTGCTGAGGGTGATAAACTTCAATTTTTACAAGAAGAAGTTCATTTTAGAGGTTATGCAATTGAGTTCAGAATCAATGCAGAAAATCCACAAAAAAACTTTATGCCAGGAACTGGGACAGTTATCAAATACTTAACTCCAGGAGGTCCAGGAGTAAGAATTGATACAAGTATTTATACTGGATATAAAGTTCCTTCAAACTATGATTCTATGATTGGAAAACTAATTGTTTGGGCATTAGACTGGGAAGGTGCTGTTAAAAAAGCAAAAAGAGCTTTAGATGAGTTTTATATTGAGGGATTCCCTACAAATATTCCATTACACAGAGAAATTGTAAGAGATGAAGATTTTATTAATGGAACTTTTAATACAAGTTACTTAGATAAAAAAATGGAAATATTTACACTTCATAGTGAAGATAATATAAAAAAAGAAGAAGACAAAATAGCAAACATTATGAAACTAATGGAAACTATTAACAAAAACAACCTAAAAGTAAAACATTAAGAATCTCTTTTGAGATTCTTAATAACTACATAGCAAGAATTAATCAAAACAATGTAACAATCTTTTTATGAAAGATTTAAAATATACGATTATCAAATTAATAATAAGTTTCATTGTATTGGTTATTGCATTTATATTTTTTGAAGAAAAACCTGCTCTTAATGGTATTAATTTTGACATAAATAGAAGAGACAATTCACCAAGTATTCCCTCTCAACTTCAATGGAGTGAACCATTTAAAGGTATTGAAAATGTGCCTCCAAAACCAAGAGAAAATAAATAAAATTTAGACTTTTTTTAAAGCTAAAAATATTCCAAAAAGAATAATAAAAGTTGAAATACCAAGCTCAAAGCTAAACTTTTCATTAAGTATAATCACACTTAAAAAGATAGCCAAAATAGGAACAATAAGTTGCAAAATACTAGCTGTTGTTATTTTGATTTTTGGAAGAACTTCATACCATATCAAATAACCCAATCCTGAAGTAAGCGAACCTGAAAGAACTGCTAAAAAAGAAGTATATAAATCAAACTTAAATTCATTTATAAAAAATATCATAAATATTATTGTAAAGATTGTTGCTTTAAAAAAATTGTCAGTTGTATTTAATAAAGCATTTGTTGAAGATTTTCCAATAACACTATAAATAGCCCAAGCAATACCTGAAATAACCATCAAAAATGTATGAAAAAGTGAAATAGAAAAATCTTCTTTTGGATAAAGCAAATATGCCAATCCACAAAAAGCTACTAAAACTCCTAATAATTTATTAAGTGTAAGTTTTTCTTTATAAAAAAGTGCAATTAAAATCATACTTATTTGAACAACCGCAAAAAGTATAAGTGTTCCAATACCAGCAAACATATTTATATATGAATATGAAAAACAAATTGCATATAAAAAAAGCATAAAAGAACTCAGCCAGTTCTTTTTGAAACTAAATTTTAGATTTTTATTTTTAAAAAAATAGATACATAAAAGTAAAACTGCACCTGATAATATTCGGAAAAATGTAAAAGAAAAGGCATCTATATTTTGAGTAGAAATTGCCATTTTACATAAAATAGAATTTGTTGCTAGAAAAAGTAATGCTATAAATATTAGAATGAAGAGTTTAATATCTATAAAAATATTACTCTTCATCTTTTTATATTTTTGCTATTAATTTGTGAACAATTTTGTGAACTATTGGTGCCACAACCACAATAATTGGAAATGCACAAGTAAAAGCAATCAGCCAAGCTCTTATCCAACTAGATAAAAAAATATCAACAAACCCTAAATTTATAAATGTAATTATAAAACTCATTATAAAACTCATAAACAATGCCATAAAAAAAGCAAAAACTATTCTTTCATATTTTCTATTTATCATATTTATTACTATTAACCTTTTTGAATCATTTGATTTTTTTCTTATTCAAGATGAACAAGAAAGTTTTATATTAGCAAAATTCATAGGAGTTTGTCTAGCATATCTTTCAAAATCTGGATGTTCATCATAAGGATTTTGAGCGATTTTTAATAAATCATTTACTAAAGAATAATTACCATCATGGGCTTTTTCGATAGCTTCTTGAAGAATATAATTTTTTAATATATATTTTGGATTTACTTTTTTCATAACTTCAAATCTTGATTCAAAAGTTGTTTCTTGTTCATCACAAACTTTTTTATAAGATTCAAACCATTGTTTAAGTGGCTCTTGAAAAACTGCAATATCAAGAATTGAGCTTAAATCCTCAAAAGATTTAAGATGAGTTAATCTATAAAAGAAAACATTGTAATCCATTTTTGCATTTTCCAAACTTCCAAGTAACTCTAAAATTAAATTAAGATTTGAGTTTCCACTTTTTGAAGCATCCAAGCCCAATCTTTTATTCATCATATCTAAATATATCTTTTCATGTTGTGGCAAAAATGCTTTCATATAAGATTCTAATTTACTCTCATCACAAATTAGTTTTAGAGTTGGAATCAATGCAAATAAATTCCATCTAGCAACATAAGGTTGGTTATTATAAGAGTATCTTCCCTCTGCATCTGTGTGATTACAAATAGAATTTTTCTCAAAATAATCCATAAAAGCATAAGGACCATAATCAATAGTAAGACCTGCCATTGAAAAATTATCAGTATTCATAACTCCATGTTGAAAACCATAAACTTGCCAAAGTGCTAAAAGTTCAGCTGTTTTATCAGTCAAAGAATAAAACATTTTTTCATATTTATTCTCTTCATTTTCCAAGTGTGGATACGACTGTTTTATCACATAATCTGCTAGTTGAGAGATTGTCTCTTTATCTCTACTTCTGGCAAAATACTCAAAAGTTCCAACTCTAATCCAAGATGGTGACATTCGCAAAACTATGGCACATGATTCTTCTTCCCAATCTCTATGAGCAAAAGAATCTGAATCAATAATTCCTAAAGCTCTAGTAGTTGGAATTCCCAAACCAAACATAGCTTCACTCATAAGATATTCACGAATAGATGAACGCAAAACCGCTCTTCCATCACCCTGTCGTGAATATCGAGTAAGTCCAGAACCTTTTGTTTGTAAATACCAATTATTTACACTTCCTAAATTTATAGCTCGCCCATCACCAAGTTGTGGAACAAAATATCCAAATTGATGCCCAGCATAAGCCATAGCAAAAGGAGTTGAACCTTCTAAAATCTTACTTCCATTTATAAAATCCACAAAATCTTGTGTTTTACACTCTTCATAATCAAGATTTATTAAATCACAAGCAAGTGGGTTAAATGATACAAGTTTAGGATTTTTAAGTGGTGTGGGATTTATTTTGTTATAATACTTTTCATCAAACTCGAAATAATCAACTTCAAGTTTTAATTTGTTTAATTTCATAATTTTTCTCTTTTGATAAATATTTGTTTGTATATATGTAAGAAGCTTACCAAAAGGGAACATAAAAGAGGATGAATTTAGTCTTGTTTAGATATCTTTACAGAATTTACCTTTTTTATTTTTTTTGATATTGTAATCTATCTCTTTTATATAATTCCGAGCTTCAAATAACTCTTTTTTATGATATTCACTTTCTTCCCAAATATCTATGGCTTTTTGCATATACTCTTTTGCTTTTATACACTCTTTTAAATCTTTATATACTAAAGAAATATTACTATAACATGTAGCTAAAGAAAAATGTTTTTTTCCTAATGTTAGTTCAGAAATTTCTAAATCTTTTATTTGATATTCTAAAGCTTTTTTAAAATTTTTCATATCTCGATAAATTAGTGAGATATTATTATAACAAATAGCTAAAGATGGATGATTATCACTTAATATTTCTTTTAAAATTTCTAAATCTTTTATTTGATATTCCAAAGCTTTTCTAAAATCTTTCATATCTCGAAAAATCATTGAAATATTATTATAACAAGTAGCTAAAGATGGGTGTTTTTTATCTAATAAATCTTCAGATAATTTCAATGCCTTTTTTTGATATTCCAATGCCTTTTCAAGATTTTCTTTCCCTTTCATAGCTAAATAAATTAGTGAAATATTATTATAAGAAGTAGCTAAATTGGGATGTTCTTTTTCTAATAATTCTTCAAATAACTCCAATGCTTTTTTTTGATAATCTAATGCATTAACTAATTGTCCTTTGTATTTATAAATTAAAGAAATACTAGAATAAGATACAGCTAATAAATGATGCTTATTTTCTAATTTCTCTTCTCTTATTTTTAAAGATTTTTCTGAATATTCAAAAGCTTTTGTTAATTCTCCAATACTTAGATAAATAGAAGCTGTTGTACCATAACTTAATGCCAAATCAAGATGTTTATTCTCTAATTTCTCTTCTTTTATTTTTAAAGATTTTTCTGAATATTCAAAAGCTTTTTGATAATTTCCTATTACTTGATAAACTATTGCCAATAAGTTATAACTTATTGCTCCTTCTAAACTATTATCACCATAATTATTTATTCTAAATTCCAATGCCTTTTTTTGATAATCTAATGATTTTTCATATTGTGCAAAAGAATAAAACAAATGTGTTATTGAATCAAGAAGTCCACATATAAAATCATCTTCTTTTTCTTTAAATATCTCTAAAAAAGACTCAATTATAGAAATATATCCATTTAATCTGTTTGCAATCAAAGTTGAGTCATCAGGATTTATATATTTTGAAATATTTTCAAAAATAAAAGTAACCTTTTCATACTCAATTTTGTATTCACTTAATATAAATGTTTTAATAATCTGATGAAGTTTATATGAGTCTTCTTTGTTTGTTAGCCAACCTCTTTCAACTAATTTTTGAAGATTTACTCTTAATTTTTCTAATCCAATTGATTTTTGTAAAATCTCAAAACTTATCTCAATAGATGGGAATATTGCTAAGATTTGTAATAGTTCTTTTAGTTCGTCTTTTGATTCACTTGTAAACTGTTTATCAAAGGTATTTTGTAAATGTTCTTGAAAAGTTTTATCATCTTTTGAATCAATTTTTGAGATAGTGTTGTTTTTGATATTTTCTCTTAGTTCATCTAATGTTATATATTTTTTATCAAGTGATTTAGCAGTTAAGGTTATAAATAAAGGATGATTATCTAAATAAACTAAAATATCTTCAATATTTGCATCTTCATTAAAAATACTTAAAAATAACTCTTTTGCATCACTTGGATTTAATGTATCAAGATTTAATTGGTTTTGTTTATCTATATCTTTTCTTGTAGTTATTAATAAATCGAAATTTGTATTTAAAACTTTTACTTTTTCAAAGTCTTCAATATTTTCTAAATTATCTAAAAGTAAAAGATTTCTTTGGGGAAGTCTTTGTAATCGAATGATTACAGAATCTAAAGTTACATCATTTTCTAAACCAAATTCATTTTTAAATTTTCTGATAAAAACCTCTTCAATTGAAGAGTCATCTTTTGTAAACTCAACAAAAGCAATATTTTTATATTTGTGTGCATTTTCGTGTAAATACTTATATGATAACTCACTTTTACCAACTCCACCTATTCCATTTACTATGCAAATCAAACTATTTTGAGTTAGTCGTTTTTTTATCTCTTCTAACTCATCTTTTCTTCCAATAAAATCTTTATTTATACTTGGAAGAGTTGTAAGTTGTTTGAACTCTTGTTTAGTTTGCGTTGGAATTTTTTCTTCTATTTTATTTTCATTGTTTGTTAAAGTTGGAGCTAATGATTTTATTTTATCTATTAAATCTTGTCCATGATTTTCGTATTCTATTACTTTGATATTTTTATTTAAAGTATTTGGCTTTGAACCTTGTTTACATAAAACATAATGTTCATGGCTATTTCCACCAAAAATATCTATTGTTCTATTTAATTGCTTTACTACAAACTCATCATCTAAACTAAAGCCAATAAATAGAAGAGATTTTGTATTTATAGTTGTTCGTAAAGTTTCCAATGCACTTTTATATCTGCTGTTTGTAGAATCTGTTGTGTAAAGTTCATTATATTTTTGTGAAGTTAAAATAGTATTATTAACATTATCAATGTGTCCATGTAAATGCCAAATAGTGGATTGAGATATGCCATCTCTTAACGATGTAGCTTGTTCGTGAATTGCTTCAATATCCCAAATTTTTTTATTTGTATCAGAACAAGCGTGATAAAGTACTTTGTCATAATTAGTAGTGATAATAAGTTTACAATTAAGTTCCCAAATAGTTTTTGCAAGTTCTAAAGTTGTTTCATCAATCGAAGATAAATCAACATCAAAAGTCTCTTTTAATTGCTTATTAAAATCGTCTGTTGTTAACTCTTTTTCAATCATATCTGCAATTTGAAGATAATCAATATCTTTTGATTTTAAAAAAAATTCTATTCCATTTCTTTTATTTTCATCATTTACTTTTTGATTTAATATTTCTAATAATTCTTTCCAATTAACAAAAATATTTTTACCATCTTTATCTTTTACATCTTTAGAAACACCAGCACCCACAAAAGGAATAACTTTCTTTTCTCTAATTAATCTTTTTAATTCTTCTTCCAAATTTAACCAACCAATATATTTTTTACATTTTAGCTAAATTACTAATTAATAACCAAAGTTTAGTTATTACTAGCTACTGACTTAAATCATCTATTTGATATAATACAAAAACATTAATTAAAAGGTTTTCCTATATCAAAAAATAATATCTTAGAGAGTGCTTATAATTTACCAATTAAAGATAGAATCAAGTTAATTGGAGCTTTTTAGAAAGTCATAACTCTTTTAATAATAGTTCTATAGAAAAAGTTTGGATAGATGAAGTTACAAAAGAGCTGAAAAGCTTCCCCATTATGATACTTTATCTTATGAAGAATTTTCTAACTAAATACTAATAAACAGCTAATATTACACAAACCAAATCAGAACATAAGCCATAATATTGTATACAATAAATTGCAACACAAGACAAAGGGAATAATTATATGACTACAAATTTACAATCTATCAAACCAGATAGACCTAATATTATAACTACAAAAGTTGATGGTATAAGTTTTTACCGAAAAATGGATACAGAATCAGTTGTTAGGCAAATGATTGCAGGGAAATCTGTGATTGTTGAAGAATATTATAGTAATGGATTACAAGTTTTAGCTGAATTAAAAAAGAATCTTTCAGAAAAATACAAAGATAAAAGTTTTCAAGGACAAAGAGCTTATCGAACTGCGTTTAGAGAAGCTTCACACAGATTATTTATTAAAGTAATTGACAATAAACTAGCTGTTAAAAAAGCTCCGGATATTGGTTGGTTAAAATTATTATATCCAGAAGTTTCAGAATTTTATATCACTTATCCAGAAGTGCAAGGATTAAATAGTTCATGGCAATGGCATGAAAAAGGTCTTGAAATTAAAACTTTAAATTTATCTATTCATCCTTATTATGGAACTTATTTTCCAACAAGATTTGATCATTTAAAACTGTTTGATAAATGGTTAAAAAAATATGATGGACCTAAAGATAATGCCATTGATATTGGTGTGGGAAGTGGGATTTTAACATATCAATTAATCCAAAATGGTTTTGAAAATATTTATGCAACTGACACTAATAAAAATGCGATTATTGGTGTTTATCAAGAAAGTAGAAAATTAGATTTTCAAAAGAAAATAACTCTAAATCACTGTGATTTATTTGGAGATTTCGATAGAAAAGTAGATGTAATTGTTTTTAATCCTCCTTGGTTATTGGCAAAACACAATCTAGAAGAGGGAATTGATAAAGCGATGTATTATGAAGAAGACCTATTTGCAAGGTTTTTTGAAGAAGCAAAAAAATATCTAAAAGAAGATGGAAAATTAGTTTTAATATTCTCAAATCTTGCTCAAGAAGTTGATAATCAAAGCACTCATCCAATAATTGAAGAACTACAAAAAAACAATAGATTTAGAAAAGATTTACACTTAAGACGAGAAGTAAGAGCATCATCAAGAAGAACTCAACGAACAGATTCAAGAGAAACTGAAAAAGTTGAATTATGGGTTTTAGCTCATAAAAATGTAAAGAGTTAAATACTCTTTACATTTTCTTCTATACTATTGTATGAATAAGTTTTTATTTCATTATTTTCAACGATATATGAAACTTCTATTGGCTTTTTACAGAATTTACAATTATCAATTTTTGTTTGAAATCCAAAATTTTTATACTCTAAAAAAATAGAAATAGCTTGTAAACAATAGGGACATTGAATATATATTTCTTTCATTTTTATCCTTTAAAACTATAAAATATGTTACTATTTCAAAAACTTACAAAAGGACAAATCATAGCAACTTGTAAAAATTGTAAAAATGAAATTGAAGCAAAAAAAAGACAATGCCCATACTGTGGAATTTTAAATCCAACAGTAACCTTAAAAGATATTTTTATAGGATTAACAATTGTTATATTTGTTATGAGTATAGTTACTTATTTTCTAAAGAACTAACTATTTTCCTCTAATAATTGCATATAAAAATCCAACTGCTAAACCAATAAAGTGGGCATACCAAGCAATTGGAAGTCCAATTATCAAAGGTGCCACAGAGATTAGTAAAACCCAAGTTATTATCCCACTTCTTTGGGCTTTATCATAATAAGCCACATAACCTAAAAGCGCACAAATAGCACCTGATGCTCCAACTAAGTTTACATTATGATCCAAATAATAAATATATGCAAAAGAGAAAAGAGAAGTTAGTAAACCAGTTATTAAATATAAAGATACTAACTCTTTGGCTCCTTTAAATCTCTCAATTAGATTTCCAAATTGCCAAAGAACAAACATATTCATTCCAAGATGAGCAATTCCGCCATGAGCAAACATCGAAGTAAGTGGTTGCCACCAAAAACCATATACTAAAAAATATAGATTTAATCCAAATAATATTCCACCATTTGAGATATTTATTTGAATAATATACATTAAAACTGTAATTATTATTAGTACATTTGTAGCTGTAAAATCTTTTTTACTAAAGTTTTTTAACATTGTTTTTATATACCTTTATCGCGCAATCTATTTTTGAAGCTATCTCATTTTTATCATAAAGTTTAAAATCTGTATAAAATTTAAAAATCTCTTTATCATCGGCTAAAAATGAAGTCAAAATTCCTCCTGAACAAAATTTACAATCACTTATTTTCTTATTCTGTTCTTTTTTATCATTTTCTATTATCTCATATTTTATAGTTAAATATTTGGTAATATCTTCTTTTGATTTTTTCTCAATAGCTTTTATATAATAACTATTTAATTCCTCAATAGAGATAAAATCTTCAATAATAGATTGTGTTTGTTGGGATTTTTTATAAGAACCTTCTAATTTATAAAAACCCTTATTTAAAGCTTTTATAGATTTATTTAGAAGTTCTTGATTATAAATTTTTGAAACTGTGAAAACTTCTTTTTCACACAAAAGAGGAATAACTTCCTCTTTTGTTATCTCTTCATAACTATCATTTGCAATATATTTAGAATATAAAACTATAGTTATAGTAATTAATACAATTGAAGCTAGAGTAAAAAAGTTATTTACAATTAAACTATCTCTAGCTCCTCTTTTCATTTATTTAAACTAATGCTTCTTTCAAAACATCTTCTATTACATCAACAGCTTTTATTTCCATAGCATCTTTTACTTCTTGAGGTATATCTTCTAAATCTCTTTCAAAGTTCTTTCTAGGAACTAAAGCTTTTTTCATTTTTGCTTTATATGCTGCAATTAATTTTTCTTTTAGTCCACCAATTGGTAAAACTTTTCCAGAAAGAGTAAGTTCTCCTGTCATTGCAATATCTGATTTAATAGGTCTTTCAGATAAAACAGAAGCTATTGTTAATGCCATTGTAATTCCAGCACTTGGTCCATCTTTTGGAGTTGCACCCTCTGGAATATGTAAATGAATATCAAATCTTTTATAAACTTCACTTGAATCAACTACTACTTTATCCGTAATTTCTTGTGCAGTTTTTGGAATAATTTTATTATCAATTTTTAAAGTTCCATTATCAATAAGAACTTTTACAACTGAATAAGAGATTCTTGAAGACTCTTTCATAACTTCACCTAAGTTTCCAGTAACAGATAAACTACCTTTTCCTTTTAACTTAATAGCTTCAGATTTTAAAACATCTCCACCAACAGAAGTCCATGCTAATCCATTTGCAATTCCAATAGAATTTTTCTTATCAGCTGGATCGATTTCAAAAATTGGATTATCTAAATATGCTTTTAAATCTTTTGTTGCAATTGTAACTTTTTCTATTGTTTGATCATTTAAAATTTGTTTTACAACTTTTCTAAATAATTTAGAGAATACTCTTCGTAAATTTCGTACTCCTGCTTCTCTTGTGTATTTTTCAATAATTAGCTCAATCGTTGCTTTATTTAAATTAATCTCAGATTTTTTAAGCCCATGTTTTGCTAATTCTTGAGGAATTAAATAATCTTTTGCAATATGATATTTTTCATTTGGAGTATAAGATGAAATTTCAATAAATTCCATTCTATCTCTTAATGGTGCTGGAATTTTTCTAGCATCATTTGCAGTTGATACAAAAATAACTTGAGATAAATCAAGTGGAAAATTTAGATATAAATCTCTAAATTCATGATTTTGTTCAGGATCTAAAATCTCAAGCATTACAGCTGTTGGATCACCTCTATGATTTGCACCTAGTTTGTCAATTTCATCTAAAACCATTACTGGATTCATTTTTTTTGCATCAATCAAACCTTTCACAAGTCGTCCTGGCATTGCTCCCACATAAGTTCTTCTATGTCCTCTTAACTCATTTACATCTTCCATTCCACCAAGAGCAACTCTTATAAGTGGTCTTTGTAATGCTTTTGCAATTGAGTTTGCTAATGAAGTTTTACCAACACCTGGAGGTCCTACAAAACATAGAACTGTACCTTTTGATTTTAAATCTTCAATATTTCTTTGTTCAAGAAGTTGTTTAACTGCAAAATATTCTGAAATTCGCTCTTTTGCTTTTACCAATGAATAATGGTCTTTATTTAACTGGTCTTCAACATTTTTAACAGATATTTTTTCATTTGCATATTCTCCAAAAGGAATATCTAAAACTTGTTCAACATAAGTTTGTAAAAGTGAAGCATCAGGAGAATCAGGATTCATTCTTCCTAATTTTTCAATTTGCTTTTTAGTTTCTTTATAACCCTCTTTTGGCATAAACTCTTTTTTAGCTTTTAATCTTTTTTTATAAGATTTAACCTCAGCATCTTTTTGGTTATCGCTTCCAAGTTCTTTTTGAATAGCTTTGATTTGTTCTTTTAGGAAATAATCTTTGTGAGTTTTTTCAATTTTTGAATTTACTTTTTGAGTAATTTCTTTTTGAATTTTAAAAGATTCAATCTCTTTTTTAATTACTTCAATAATATCAAATAATCTTTGCTCGATATTTGTTTGAGCAAATAATTTATAAGCTTCATCTTTTTTTACTTTTAAAACTGATGAAATTAAATCAGCAATTCTTGTTGCATCATCGTTTTCTTCAATTGTTTTTACTAAATCAGCTGGAAATTTGATATTTAATCTCGATAATTTTTTTACATTGTCAATCAATACTTCAATAACTGATTTAATACTTTCTTCTTTTGATTCTTCACTTTTTAAAATATCAACTTTTGCAAATAAAGAATTTTCTTTTGTAAATTCAGAAATATGCCCTTTTACCAAACCTTGAAAAAGAACTTTTATCTTACCATCAGGTAAAGATACCTTTCTCATTATATTTCCAACAACACCTACATCATAAAAAGAATCTGCTTCTCTTTTTCCCTCTTTCCCTTGCTTTGAAACCGTAACAACTACAAGTTTGTTGTGTTCAATTGCATATTCAACTGCTTTAATATTTTCTTCATTACTTAAAAATAAAGGAGCAATCATAAAAGGATATAAAAATATATCATCTTCTATTATTAAAGGTATAGTTTGTGGGAATTCATCATAATTTTCTAATTCCATTTAATTTAACTCCTAAAAATCATATATTATTCAAATATTGCTCTGTACCAAGGTACTTTTACAGGTACAATTTCTGTTGGTTCTACCCAAGAATTTTTTACTTTTTGATCATAAAAAGCACTTCCTAAGTCTTTGTCTCTTCTTATATAAAGCTCTGCTATTTCTTTATCCATAGAAGCTTTTGCCATAAATAATCTCGAATTAATTGTATCAACTAAAGGCATATATGGAGAATTTTTATATTTTACTTTAAATTCATTGATTTGAGTTAAAGTCTCTTCTATTAGTTGTTGATCTCTAAATTGATATTTAAATCCTAAAAAGTTAGCTTTGATTTTTAAGTATCTTGCATAATCAATATCTTTACTAAGACCAAATCTTTTAATATACTCATCCAAATAAAAGTTAGCTAAAGCATACTCTTCTTCATCAATATGTGCATTAACCAATATTAACATTGCTGTTGGAACATATGGAGTATTTCTGTGTTCACTCTCTAGTGATGTATATGTGTCATCAGCTGCATCTAAATCACTTGAAGCAATCTGTTTTAACATTTTGTTATACCAGTAAATCGCTGGTTTATTATACTCTTCTTCATTTTTACTTGAACAAGCAGTAAGTACAAAGGCAGCACAAGCTATTAATAATAAATTTTTAAAGTTAAAGCTTTTGTTCATTTTAAATATCCTTTTTCATAAAAGTGATATTCTATCCAATAGTAGCTTAGGAATAATCTGCTATAATTTATCTAAATAATTAATAAAGGCAATATAATGAAACTTACATTAATTGGTAATGGTATTATGGCTCAATCATTAGCAAGAGGCTTGATAAAAAATCATGAAGTTGAGATAATTGGAAGAGATCATGATAAATTAAAAGCTATCCAAGAAAAAATTCCACAAATTACAATAAAAGAATTAACAGACAATGAAGACATAACAGGAAAAAATATATTATTTTGTGTAAAACCTTATGCTTTACAAAGTGTTTCAGCAAGACTTGTAGGAACTGCAAATATATTATTATCTATTTTAGCGGGAACAAGACTTGAGACATTAAAAAAACAAATACATGCGAAACATTATATAAGAACAATGCCAAATATTGCGGCTTCTGTTCAAAATTCTATGACTACAATTACAGGTGATAATGAAGCTAAACTTGTAGCAATGGAAATATTTGCAAGTATTGGACAAGCTATTTGGGTAAATACAGAAGATCAACTTGATATTGCAACGGCAGTTGCTGGAAGTGGACCTGCATTTTTAGCTCTTGTTGCTGAAGCCTTAGCAGATGGCGCAGTTAAAGCTGGACTGGAAAGACATCTTAGTAATCAATTAGTTCAAGGATTATTTTCGGGAACTGCATCATTATTAAAACATACTCATCCTGCAATTATAAAAGATTCAGTTATGAGTCCTGGTGGAACAACTGCTGCTGGATATGCAAAACTTGAAGAAGCAGGTGTTAGAGATGCTATGATAAAAGCTGTTGAAGAAGCATATAAAAAAGCTATTGAACTTGGTAAAAAATAGTTTTACTTTAATTGAAACTTTAATTAGTATTACTTTTTTATCCGTTGTGATAAGTGGATTCATGTATTCTTCTTATCATGACGAAATAAATCAAGAAAACTTTATGTTATTAAATAATTTAGAAAATAGTTTTAATATAAAAGATTATAAAAACTTTACAAAAACAAATAAAACTCTGAAAATTACACAAAATCAAGAAACAACTCAAAATTTTACCGTTTCAAAGTATCAATTTGAAAACGAAAATATAAAAATCTTTAAATATGAAAAATAGTTTTTCACTACTTGAAGTAATTCTAACTTTAATTATCTCTTCAATAGTAATAATATATTCAACACTTTTTACAAAAGAATTATTTTTTGAAAATAGAGTTAATCAACAACTTGAAATCCAGAAAATAGATTTATTATCTACCAAAATATTTTTCGAAAAACACCAAAATGAAATAGAAAAGTTTAAGTACTCAAATCAAAACTTGTATTTTAATAACTTTTTACTTTTAGAAAATATAAAAGAATTCACTTTAAATAAATCAGCAAATAAAATCAAAATTTTTATAAATTTAGATGATAAAATAGTTCAAACATGGGAATTTTTACAATGAAAAAAGCTTATACCCTACTTTTAACTATTATTTTAATTACTATCTTCTGCATTTTAGGTGTTTTTATTTTAGAAACAAAATCATTGAAAAGTATAAATTTAACAAATCAATACTTATATATTCAAGCAAAAAATAATAAGAATTTTTTAAAAGATTATATAAAAGAGTTGGATTTAAAAGATATAAATCATATAAAAATTGATGATGAGTTATTTGATATTTTTGCACAAATAGAATCCAAAGATTCTATTTATACCATTGATATTTTTGTAAAAGCAAAAAATTATAACATTTCACTTTATGAAAGAGTGACTAAAGAATAACATCCAAAACTTTATTAGCTAGATTTAAAGCTTTACTTCTATGTGAAAATTCTTTTTTTACTTCATTTGGTAGTTCACCTAAAGTTTTATCAAAACCATTTGGAATAAAAATAGGATCGTATCCAAAACCATTCTCACCTAGTTCTTTATTTATTACATTTCCATGCATCCAACCATGAACTGTATAAACTTGATTATTATAAACAAGTGCAATACAAGCCGTATAAAAAGCAGGTGTTTTTTCTAAGTTTAATTCATTTAATTTTGATATTAATTTTGCATTATTATCTTTATCACTTGCATTTATTCCAGCATATCTAGCACTATAAATTCCTGGTTCATTATTAAGTACAGGAACTGAAATTCCTGAATCATCTGAAATTACAATAATATTTGTAAACCCTTTTTCTATTAATAAATCATATATAGTTTGAGCTTTTTTTATAGCATTTCCCTTAAAACTATCCTGGTCTTCATCAATTTCTATTTCACCTAAAATTTCACTAAATGCGACTACTTCATCATCTGGCATTAGTTTTTGAAACTCTGCAATTTTTCCTTTATTTGCTGAGGCTATTACTATTTTCACTATTATCCTTTTTCAACCTACTATTAACTATAATTAACTATAATCTCGTAAAATTATAATATGTTTAGGATTATATATGATTAAATCAGTTTTACCTCTTAGTTTGATTATCGCGCTAAGATTTTTCGGTCTATTTTTAGTTTTACCAGTAATATCAGTATATGCTATAAATTTAGAAGGTGCAACTCCAACTTTAGTTGGAATTGTAATAGGTGGTTATGCCCTAACTCAAATGATCTTTCAAGTTCCATTTGGAATAATTAGTGATAAATTAGGAAGAAAAGGTACTATTGTTATTGGATTAATACTTTTTGCTATTGGTTCTTTAATTTGTGCGCTTTCAACAGATATTTACTCTTTATTATTTGGAAGACTTTTACAAGGTGCTGGTGCTATTGGAGCTGTAGTGACAGCTACTATTAGTGACTTAGTAAAAGAAGAACAAAGAGCAAAAGCAATGGCAACAATGGGAATGTTTATTGGAGTTGCATTTGCAGCATCAATGGCAATGGGTCCTACAATTGGGGCTAAATTTGGTGTTCAAACTCTATTTTATATTACAATGTTTATTGCTATTGGTTCTATTTTTGTTTTATTAAAAATGGTTCCAAATCCTCCACATATCACTCACACTTATAATAAAAAAGTTGAATTAGGTGCAGTATTAGGAAATATAAATTTGATAAAAATGAATATCACTAACTTTTTACAAAAAGGTTTAATGACATTTGCTTTTATGATTATTCCAATGGTTTTAACAAAAACTTATGGATGGCAATTGTCTGATTTATGGCAAGTGTATGTTCCTGCTATGATTTTTGGATTTATTTCAATGGCTCCTGCTGCTATTATTGCAGAGAAAAAAGGGAAATTTAGAGAAATTTTAATCATTGGTATTATTTTCTTTGCTGTTTCTTATTTAATTATTGGATTTAGTACAAGTGCTTCTATATTTGTAATTGGTGTTGTTATATTCTTTATTGGATTTAATATGCATGAACCAATTATGCAATCACTTGCTTCAAAATTTGCAAAAGTTCACCAAAGAGGTTTAGTTTTAGGAATCTTCAACTCAGCTGGTTATTTAGGAACTTTCTTAGGTGGAATGATTGGTGGAATGTTTTATCAAGATGTGTCATTAACTACTTTAGCTGTTGTTATTGCTGTTGTTTGTGTTTTATGGGCTATTTTAATTATCACAATGCACAATCCATCTAAGAAAAAATTTGCTTATTTATCATTAAATGAATTTCATTTAGAAAATAGTGGGAAATTAACTCACGATGCAATTGATGAGTGGTATATAAATAATACTGAAAATATAATTGCAATAAAATATGATAATGAAAAAATCAGCGAAGAAGAGATAAAAAATCTTCTAAAATAATATTTCATTTTTAATGAAATATTGGCTATTATAGATACAAAAAAAGGAGATTAAGATGCAAAAAATACTAATAATATCTTTTGTTCTAATCTCTTTTTTCTCTTTATTTTCCAGCGCTTCAAAAACTTTTAATATCGAAGAACCTCAACTAAAATCTATTGAAAACAAATTTGGAATTCAAGCAAGAACCAGAGTCGAAGAATGGGATGCGATGATAGAATCTTCAAAAGATGAAACTATTTTGAATAAAATCAAAAATGTAAATGATTTTTTTAATAAAATTCCTTATGCTTCAGATTTAAGTACTTGGGGTGTAAAAGATTATTGGGCAACTCCTTTTGAGTTTATGGGAATTGGTGCTGGGGATTGTGAAGATTATGCAATTGCCAAATATTTTTCTTTGATTAAATTAGGAATTTCTGATGAAAAACTAAGAATTACTTATGTATCTTATAAAAAAGCAAATAGCAAATTTGAACAAGCACACATGGTTTTAACTTATTATCATAAAGTAGGAGTTGAACCTGTTGTTTTGGATAATATCAATAAAACTTTACAAGTTGCATCAAAAAGACCCGATTTAGTACCTGTTTATAGTTTTAATGCATCTGGATTATGGCAAGCAAAAACAAAAGGTGAATCAAGAGTTGGAAATAATGAACTTAAATCTTGGAAAGATTTAATGAGTAGATTTTAAAAAAGGAATACAAAATGTCTTTATCTAAACAGTTATATATAATCATATCAATAATATTTTTTATGATTTTTACAGGTAATTTTATTATTAGCGTTAAAAATACAAAAGAGTATTTAGAAACTGAGTCCGTAACAAAAGCTCAAGATACGGCAACTTCATTAGGAATGAGTTTAAAAAATCTTCTAAAAGATAAAACAAATCCTGAAATTGAATCAATTATAAATGCCATTGCAAACAGAGGTTTTTATAAAGAGATTAGATTAGAAAACTCATATATTTCTTTAACTGATAGTGATTTAATAAATAATACAAAAGATTTAGATAATGATAAATGGCAAATTTCTAATGTTAAAGTTGAAGAAAAAATCGGGAAAATTGAAATATTTACTTCTATTTCTAGTATGGAAAATGAATTAAATGCCCTTGAAAATCCAAATGAGATAAACACTCAAAAACAAACAGATATTCCAGAAGTTGAGAATAGTTATATTTTTACGCCAAATGAAAACTATCAAAGCGATAAAAATGTACTTGTATCTTTTACAGCCACAAATATACTTGGTAAAAAAATCAATGCAACTTCTTCTTTAAAAATTAGTAATATTTTAGTAAAAGTTTCAAGAGAAATAAAATTTGATTATATTCCTCAATGGTTTATTAATGCCATTCCAATTGAATTAAAAGAACAAGCAAGTGAAATAAGTGATGGTTGGCAAACAAGTGCAATTATTTATGTAAGTGCAAATCCAGGTGATGCTTATGCAAAACTTTATGAACAAGCAAAAAGTGCTAGTATTTATGCAATTATTGCATTTATTATTTCTATTGCAATATTATTTATTTTTGTTCAATATATTTTGAAACCTTTAAAAAATCTAGAAAAACTAGCAAATAATATAGCAAGTGGAAAATTTGGAACAATAAAACATCTTCCTTGGACAACAGAAATAAAAGCAGTTGCAATTGCTTTTAATGATATGTCAACAAAAATAGAAGCAATAATAAATAGATTAAATAATACCCTTGAAAATTTAAGTAAAAAACTATCAACAGACGATTTAACAGCACTTTGTTTAAAACAAAATTTTGAAACTGATATGAAACATATGTTTATAAATAAATCAACTGGTTATGTTTTTGTAATAAAAATCACTGATTTAGCATCTTTTGCAAAAGCTCATACAACAAGTGAAGTTAATGATTTTATTAAAAAATTCGCAAAAATTTTAAGAGCTAATAAATATAAAAATCTAAAAACAAGTGCTTATAGATTTTTTGGTTCAGAGTTTGCTCTAATTGCTAAAGATTTTACTTATGAAGATGCAATAGGTTTTACAAAACAATTACAAAAAAGTTTCGAAGAGTTATCTATAGAATTTAACAAAAAAGAAATTGTACATATAGGAGGAACTCCATTTAACCCAATTGGAACAACACCTGAAATTCTGCAAAGCGCAACTCAAGCTTATGAAAAAGCTACTTTGATTGGACCAAATGAGTTTTTTATTACTGATGCAAATGAACTTTCACGAGATATGGAATCTTGGAGAAATCTAATTTTTGATATTATTAATGGTTCAAGATTTGAGGTTAATTATATTGGAAATTGTAAAACTCTAAATACAAGTGATGAAAAGATTGTTATGCAAGAAGCATTTACAAATTTAAAAGATAAAGATGGAAATAATATTCCAATTGGAACATTTGTTTCTATTGCTGAAAAATATGAAAAAGTAGTTGACTTCGATAAAAAAGTTATTGAAAAAGTTATTCAACATATCATAATAAATAGTATTAAACATGATATTTCAATAAATTTATCTTTAGAATCTATTAATAATACAGCATTCATTGCATGGATTAAAAATAAAATTATTGAAAATAAAGCAATTGCTACACAACTTGTATTTTCAGCAACAGCTTATGCGGTTGCTAAAAATGTAGATAAATTTAAGTTTTTTGCAGACGAAATTCATAAATGTGGTGCAAAAATAATTATAAAAAGATTTGAAACTAAATTTATTCCTCTTGGAAATCTAAAAGATTTCAATCTTGATTATATTAGACTTGCAAGAGATTATACTTGTGATATTAATAAAGATTATTCAAAACAAAGTTTTATAGAATCTATTAGTGACTTAGCAGGTTTATTAAATATAAAAGTTCTTGCTGAAAATGTAAAAGATGATGAAGATATGGAATTTCTAAAAAAATATAATTTATATGCAGTGAGTAGATAAGTTAAAGAATTTCAAGAATTTGTAAATCCAAAAAGGATTTACAAGTCTTACTCAATTGCATCATAACAAAGAGGTTTATCAAAATAATAACCTTGACAGTAATCTATTTTTAACTCTTTTATTTTATTATAAATATCTTCATTTGAAACATATTCAGCAACAGTTTTTACTTTAAACTCTTTTGAAAAGTTTGCAATTGTATTTACAATAATTTCTAAATCTTTTGAAGTATTTATTCTTTCAATTAATGAACCATCGATTTTAACAAAATCAATATCAAGTAAAGTTAATAAATTAAAGTTTGAATATCCAGCACCAAAATCATCAACTCCAACAATACAATTAAATTTTTTAATTTCAGAAATAAATTTTGAAACTTCATTAAAATCAGAAATTTCTTCTGATTCTAATATTTCAAACTCTAAGAACTCTGTATATTCTTTATTTTGTTTCAAAATTTCATAAATAAATGCTGTTGTTTCTTCATTTGCAATATCATCAAATGAAATATTTACAGAAACTCTTTTATTTTTGTTTTTTATTAATCTGAAAGCATCTTGAATAACAATTTTTATGATATTAGGATAAAGTTTTGTTTTTTTAGCAACATTTATAAAATTGTAAGGAGCAATTTCAACACCCTCTTTTGTGATATATCTTATTAATGCTTCATATTTATGAACTTTTTTTGTTTGTGTATCAACAATAGGTTGAAAATATGCTTGAAATAAGTTTTCTCTAAACCCTACTTTTAGTTGTTTTACCCATTTTATATTTTCTTCAAATGATTGTTGAATTTTAAAAGATTCATTATAAATCATTATTCTTTGAAGTTTTGTTCTTGCGTAATTTATAACTCTTTGTGAATATTTAAAAGCTCTTGCTCCATCACCTTGAGCAATACCAATAGTAATATTTATATCTATTTCAGCTTCATCAATAAGTAAAGATTCTTTTTCTATTTTATCTGCAAATGCTTTGCAAAGGTCGTAAAATTCATTTATATCTTGATTATGTTTTTTTGAAACAATAGTAAATTTATCAGCTTCAATTCTATAAACAATATAATCTTCATCACTAAAATAGCTTTTTAATTTATTAGCTAATTCATATAATATTCTATCACCGATTTTTTCACCAAAAAGGTCATTTATTGTTGAGAATTCATCAACATCTAAAAGAGCCATTAAATCTATATCATTTTCATCTAAATCTTTTTTTAGTTTATTTCTATTTGGAAGATTTGTTAGTTTATCTGTATATAAATCTTTTAATTCATGATAAATTAAAGATTGTGACATTACTTGTAAAAGTTTCGCAATATCTATAGGTTTTAGAACATATTTATCCACGCCAATATCAATGGCTTCGAGTAAATATTCTTTATTTGAAAATGCTGTTGCTACGATTATTGGAATATTTAGATTGATTTTTTTTATCTCTTTTACCATATCCAAACCATTTAAAATAGGCATATTAACATCAGTAATAATTAAATCAATCTCTTTTTCATATTTTTTGAAGAGTTCTAGTCCCTCTTGTCCATTTTGAGCGACATATTGCTTTTTTGTGAAGCCTTTTAGAATCTGATGTGTAACTTCTCTTAAGTCTTTTTCATCTTCTGCATATAAAATAGTTATATTTTTTAGTATTGAAATATTATTTATCATTAAGACTCTCTCCAAAATTATTAAGATATAATATCATAAATTTACATAATATATAAACAATCAAAAGTAATAGTAACCGTAGGAGTTTTTTTGTCTAAAGTTAAGTGTAATCATTGTCATTTAGAATTTACTAAAGTGATTATGATAGAAGAAAATGATTTAAATTTCTGCTGCAAAGGCTGCCAAGGAGTTTATCATCTGTTAAAAGATGATGGCTTAGATTCTTTTTATGAAAAGCTTGGGAATAAGACGATTTCTCCACCTTTAGAAATAGATAATAACGATTTAGACAAATTTGATTCTAAAAACTTCCTAGATAATTATGTAAAAATAAATAAAGATGGCTTTGCTCAAATAGATCTGATTATTGAGGGAATTCATTGTGCCGCTTGTGTTTGGTTAAATGAAAAAGTTTTATACGAAACAAAAGGAATAATCGAAGCTAACATAAATTTCACTACAAATAAAGCTCGAATTACTTGGGATGATGAAAAATTAAAACTATCAGAAATTATTTTAAAAATTAGAGCCATTGGATACAACGCTTATGCTTATGATTCAAGTATAGCAGATATACAAGCCACAAAAGCAAAAAGAGATTATTTTATTCGTATGATGGTTGCTGTAATTGCAAGTATGAATATAATGATGTTAAGTGTTGCAAAATATACTGGATTTTTTACAGGAATTTCAGATGAAGTAAAAAATATGATTCATATTGGTGAATTTTTATTATCTACACCTGTATTATTTTATAGTGGTTGGATATTTTTCAAAGGTGCTTATTTTGGGCTTAAAAATCGTATTATTACAATGGATTTTTTAGTTGCCTTTGGTTCTACTTTAACCTATACCTATTCCTTATTTATTTTATTTGGTGCAAAAGGTGAAAGTTATTTTGATTCGGTTGCTATGATTATCACTTTTGTTTTAGTTGGAAAATATTTAGAAGTTATAGGTAAAAAATCAGCAGTCGATACTTTAGATAAAATAAAATCTAGTTTGCCACTTGAAGCTGTTGTTGTAGATGGAAACAATAATAAAAAATTAGTTGCATTAAATAGTATAAAAATAGATGATGTAATTGAAATAAAAGCTGGTGATAAAGTGCCAGTTGATGGACAAATTGTATATGGTGAAGGTTTTTTTGATGAATCAACACTTACAGGAGAATCTATTCCTGTATACAAAAAAATTGGAGATATTGTATATAGTGGAACAATAAATAGTAACTCTTTGATAAATTTTAAAGTTACGAAAGATTTTAAAAATTCTACATTTTCATCTATTGTTACACTTCTTGAAGATTCTTTAAACTCAAAACCAAAAATACAAACAAAAGCTGCTCAAATTTCAAAAGGATTTAGTGTAACAATTTTATCAGTTGCTTTGATGACATTTTTAGTTTGGTATTTTTTTGGTATTGATTTAGGATTTGATTATACAGGAACTACGCAATTTGAAAGGTCATTTATTGTTGCAGTTTCTGTAATAGTTATTGCTTGTCCTTGTGCTTTAGCTCTTGCTACGCCAATGGCTAGTTTAGTTGGGATTTCTGAACTTGCAAAAAAAGGTTTACTTTTTAAAGAAGCAAAATTTATTGAATCAATGGCTGTTGCTTCAAGTGTAGTTTTTGACAAAACTGGAACTTTAACAAAAGGTGAATTAACTGTTGTAAAAGCAATAATTATGGATGATAATATTCATAAATTAAATCTTTTATTCTCTTTATTGTCAGCTTCAAACCATCCTGTGAGTAAATCTATTAAAAAATATTTATCAAAGAAATATGACTTAAAAGAAAAAAAATTAGACAGTGTAAAAAATATTGAAGCAAAAGGAATGAGCGCTAAATATACAAATATTGACGGAAAATCTTTTGAGCTTTTAGGTGGGAATATTGATTTACTAAAACAAAATGATATTTATTATAAGTTTGAATCAAATAAAACAGTTTATATTTTCGTAATAAATAAAAAGGTTATTGCAACATTTGAACTTGAAGACGAAATAAAAGATAATGCTAAAGAGTTAATATCATATTTACAAAAACACAATATTGAAGTTACAATGCTAACAGGTGACAATGAAAATGTCGCTTCAAATATTGCGAAACAATTAAATATAAAAAATTATTTTAGCTCTCAAACTCCTATTTCAAAAGCTGAATACATTAAAAAATTAAAAATAGAAGATAAAGTAGTTGTAATGGTTGGGGATGGAGTAAATGATAGTGTGGCTTTATCAAATGCTGATGTTGCAATTGCCATGGGAAATTCAGCAGATGTTTCATTGGCTGTTTCTGATATTGTTTTATTAAATTCTTCATTAAAATCTTTAATGGATGCTTTTATAATCTCTTCTCGAACATATAAATTTATAAAACAAAATTTATATTTATCATTAATATATAATGCAGTAACGATTCCTTTGGCAATGGCTGGATATGTAATTCCATTAATTGCAGCACTTTCGATGAGTTTAAGCTCATTAATGGTTGTATTAAACTCACTTAGAATAAAAATGAAATAGGAATAAATATGATAAATGATACGCTTTTTTTTATGTTAATAGTAGGAATTATAATTTCAGCAGGAATGTTACTTCTTTTTATTTGGGCTGCAAAAACAGGACAATTTGATGATTCAAGTAAGATGGTAAATGGCTTATTATTTGATAGTGTTGATGACTTAAATGATGCAATTAATAAAGAGAAAAATCTGAAAGCTGCAAAAGAGGAAAAAATAAAAAGTGAAAAAGAAAAATTAAAAAAAGAAGTAGAAGAAGAAAACTAGTTAACTTTCATTAACTAGTTTTAAAAAATTATTTCATTGCAGCAATTTGTTTAGCTAAATCAGCAATGTCAGCGTCTGCTAATTTAGTAGCTTGACCTTTCATAACAGCACCCATACCGTGAACATTTAAAGTTCCAGCTTTGTATCCGTTTAATGCTTCAATAGTTTTAGCTTCTGGCCAACCTTTAATAATTTCAGATTTTCCTAAAGCAGCTTTTTCACCGTTTGCACCATGACATGCAGCACATGCTGTAAAAGATGCAGCTGATAAATATGCCGCAGTTGCAGCAACAAAGATAGAAGTTAATACGATTTTTTTCATTTTTTTTCCTTTAAATTTAAGAAAAATATTTTAGCTTTTTTTTCTTTTTTTTTGCTTAATATTTTAGCTTTTTTTGTTGATAACAATTAGAAGTTTTACTCTTAATTGTATATATATTGTGAAAAGAAAAAAAGCCCTATTTTGCTAAGATAAAGGGAGTTTTTTATATAGTATATTTTTTAAAAAGGGTATAAAATTGAATCAAAAAAGAGTTTTAGATATAAAAAATTTAACTTTTTATTACAAAAAAGATAATCCAATTTATAAAGATTTTTCTTTAGAATTAAATAAAGGTGAATTAGTAACAATTTTTGGGAAAAGTGGAACAGGGAAAACTACACTATTTGAGTTAATTTTTGGAAGTCTAAAACCAATAACTGGAACTATAAAAAAATCAAAAATTGCTATGATTTTTCAAGACCCATATAATTCATTTCATCCAACATATTCAATTAAAGAGCAAATAAAAGATGTTGTAGGAAATATTTCTTCAAAAGAATTAACTGATTTTTTAGAAAAATTGACTTTAGAAGAAGAGATTTTAAATAAAAAACCTTATGAATTAAGTGGTGGACAATTGCAAAGATGTTCGATTTTAAGAGCGTTATTAATGAAACCAGATTTACTTTTAGTTGATGAACCAACATCAGCTTTGGATAATATCATAGCTTATGATGTGATGAAATTATTAATCACACTTTTAGATAAATGTGCTATTTTGCTAATTACTCACGATTTAGACATGGCTTCATGGTGTAGTGATAAAATAATAAGATTGGAAGAAAATGCAAAAAAATAAAAAAGCACTTGTACTACTTAATATGGGTGGAGCTAGAAATAAAGCTGAATTGAAAATGTTTTTAACAAATATGTTTAATGATAAAAATATATTAACAATGAAAAGTAATCTTCTTAGAAAACTAATTGCTACTTTTATAGTAACTTCAAGACTGGATAGTGCATGGAAAAATTATGAAAAAATAGGAAATGAATCTCCTATAAATAAATTAACAGAAAAATTAGTCCAAAAAGCAAATGAAAAAATAGAAGATTTTATGACATATCAAGTTATGCGTTATACTCCACCTTTTGCAAAAAATGTTATAGAACAAATGAAAAAAGATGAAATAACAGAGGTTATACTTTTACCACTTTATTCTCAATATTCAACGACAACTACAAAATCTTCTTTAGAAGATTTTATCTATTTTGCAAAGGATAATTTCAAAATACAAATAATTGAAACTTTTTATAAGAATGATTCTTTTAATGAGTGTATTTTAGATGAAATTATTTCAAAAATACAAAGCCCAAGTGAATATAATCTTATTTTTTCAGCTCATGGTCTTCCTCAAAAAATAGTGGATGCAGGTGATCCTTATGAAAAACAAATGAATGAACATGTAAAAATATTATCTGATAAATTGTCACAAAAAGGAATAAATTTCAAATCAATCAACTTAGCATATCAATCAAAAGTTGGACCACTAAAATGGCTTGAACCTTCACTTGAAAATATGCTAAAAAACTTTAAAAATGAAAATGTACTTATTTATCCAATAGCCTTTATAGTTGACAATTCAGAAACAGATTTCGAACTTGATATTGAATATAGAGAAATTGCCCATGAAATAGGAATAAAAGATTATAAAGTATGTAAATGCGTAAATGATAGTGATGAATTTATTGAAGCAATAAAGGATATTATTAAATAAATGTTTTTACTAAAAAAAACAATCTCAGCTTTTTTATTACCTATTCCAATAGGTTTATTTTTACTTCTTACATCTTTTATTTATTTGATGTTTAATTCATATAAAAAAGCCAAAATATTCTTATTTTTAGGTTTATCTTGGTTTTTATTTTTCTCTTTTCAGCCAATTTCAAATGCCCTCTTATCACCATTGGAAAATACACATAAAGCTTTATTAGAAACTCCAAAAGTAAACTATATTTTGGTTTTAGGAAGTGGCCATAAAAGCAATGAGAGTTTAAGTATCACATCTCAGGTAAAAATGGTAGGAATAAATAGATTAGTTGAGGGAATTAGACATTATAAAAATCTAGAAAATGCAAAATTAATAGTTTCAGGATATGGCTCAAATGATGAAAATTCTCATGCTTTTATGCAAGAAAGACTAGCAATTTCATTAGGTGTAAAAAAAGAAGATATTATCAGACTTGATACTCCAAAAGATACAAAAGAAGAGGCAATTGAAGCAAAAAAAATAATAGGAAATGATAAATTTATTTTAGTAACAAGTGCTTCTCATATGAAAAGAGCCGTTTTATTGTTTCAAAAAGAAGGATTAGAAGTATTTCCAAGCCCAACAAATCATCTATCCTATAAAGATGATTCTTATTCAGCATATTTTTGTGCAAAAAACATTAGAAATAGTGAAACAGCAATTCATGAATATTTAGGGTTATTATATTCTTATCTTAAAAAAGAGATTTGATATTAGATTAATCCAATCTTTGATATTATTGCAACAAAGTTGCAAATAAAGGTTTTTAGTGGAATTAATAAATATTAGTAATCTATTTTACAAATATCATAAAACAGATGTATTAGAAAATATAAATTTATCAATAAAAAATGATGATTTTCTAGCAATAATTGGTCCAAATGGTGGAGGAAAATCTACTTTACTAAAACTTATTTTAGGTTTATTAACTCCTCAAGAGGGAAAAATTGAGAAAAAAATAAAAAATAATCAAGTGGGATATGTCCCTCAAAATACAAACTTAAACATAGATTTTCCAATAACAGCAATAGAAATAGTTTTGATGGGACATGTTAGCTCACAAAAAAAACTATTTGGATATTCAAAACAAGATGTAGCTTGTGCGATGGCTTCTTTAGCAAAAGTTAGTATGGCTGAATTTGCAAATTCAAAGATTGGTGATTTAAGTGGTGGTCAAAGACAAAGGGTTTTTATTGCTAGAGCGTTATGTTCAAACCCGAAAATTATGCTTTTAGACGAACCAACTGCTAGTATTGATGTAAAAGGTCAAAGAGAAATTTATGAGTTGTTAAAAGAGTTAAATAGCTCAATTTGCATAGTTGTAGTAAGTCATGATATTTCTGTTTTATTAAATTATGCAAAAAATGTAGCTCATATAAATAAAAATTTAGTTTATCACTCTTTAGAAAATCTTGAAAAAAATATAAATACACAAAATGAACATTTATGTGAAGTTGAACTTTTATCAGCTTTAGGAAAATCTCATATTTGTTGTGAACATACTCATTAAAGGCAAAAAATGTTAGAAATATTACAATATGATTTTATTCAAAATGCCTTAATTGCAGGAGTTTTAATCTCAATTGCAGCTGGAATAATAGGTTCTTTAGTTGTCGTAAATAAAATTACTTTTTTAACAGGTGGAATTGCTCATAGTTCTTATGGAGGAATTGGTCTTGCTATTTATTTAGGAATTCCTGTACTTTTTGGAGCTACAGTTTTTGCAGTTTTAACAGCTATTTTAATCGCAATTATTACTCTAAAAAACAGAACAAGAATTGATGCGATTATTGGAATGATGTGGGCTAGTGGTATGGCTATTGGTATTATTTTTGTGGATTTAACACCTGGTTATAATGTGGATTTAATGTCATATTTATTTGGTTCAATAATTGCTGTTTCAAAAGAAGATTTAATATATATGAGTGTTTTAGATATTTTTATTATCTCAATAATTGTCTTTTTTTATAAACAAATTTTAGCAGTTTCATACGATAGTGAATTCGCAAGTTTAAGAGGTATAAATGTTAAGTTCTTTTATACACTAATCTTGATTTTAGCTGCACTTTGTGTGGTGGCAGCTATCAAAGCCGTGGGATTGATTTTAGTAATCGCACTTTTAACGATCCCTACATATTTAGCTGAGAGTTTTGCATCAAGATTATCAACAATGATGATAATTAGCTCTATTTTGGCTACAATATTCACAATTTTAGGATTAATAGTATCTTACACTTATGATATTAGCTCAGGTGCAAGTATAATTTTAGTAGCTGTTGTTTTTTTAGCAATAGTGAAACTTTTTAATCTAAAAAAATAAAAAAAGAAACGGAAAAACCAAATGAACGAAAAACAAATAAACGAACACATTTATGTGGGAGAATTAAATACTCTTGCAGTTAACAGAGTTAGTGAACCTGGAATTTATCTAATTAGTGATGATGAAACTGAGGTTTTACTTCCAAATGCTTATGTTACAAAATCTATGGAAATAGGAAGTTTTCTTGATGTATTTATTTATACAGATAGTGAAGATAGACTTGTAGCAACTACACTTAAACCTTATGTATATTTATATGAATTTGCATCTTTAGAAATAGTAGATAATATGAAATTTGGCTCTTTTGTAGATATTGGACTTCCAAAACACATATTAGTTCCTAAAAATAAACAAAAAAGTAGATCTTTTGAGGTAGGTGAGAGAAAAGTATTACAACTTCAACTTGATGATAAAACTGATAGATTAATTGCTTCTGAAAAATATAATTTATTAAAAGAGATAAAAGATTTAGAAAAAAATGCTGAAGTTGAGATAATTTTATATTCAAAAACACCTCTTGGATATAAAGTAATTGTAAATAATTCTTATGATGGAATGATTTATCATACAGAAATTTTCGAGAATATAAAAATTGGTGATACAAAAAGAGCTTATGTAAAAAATATACGAGATGACAATAAAATAGATATAACTTTACAAAAAATTGGTGAAAAAATATCTGGAGATAAGATTTTTGATCTTTTAGAAAAAGAAGGTGGAAAACTTAATTTTACTTATAAAAGTGAAGCTGATGAAATAAAAGAAAAATTTGGAATGAGTAAAAAAGCTTTTAAGGCATCTTTAACTAAACTACTAGCTGAGAATAAAATCATCTTAGAAGAAAACTGTATCAAAATTAAATTATAATTTTAAAAATTTAACTTTGACAATAAACAATTAAGACTAATTTTATCCTATTTTATTATAATACCAATAAATATTTTTATAAAGGAAAATAAATGGCAACAACAAAATTTAAAGGTAACGAAGTTACTTTAAGTGGTACAGAATTAAAAGTTGGAGATGTAGCTCCGGTAGTTACAGTAGTAGCAAAAGATTTATCTGATCTTCAAGTAGGTGGACAAAAAGGTAAAGCTCAAATCGTAGTAGTAGTTCCTTCTTTAGATACAGCAGTATGTGCAGCAGAAACTAGAAAATTCAATGAAGCAGCAGCAAAAGTTGAAAATGCAGAAGTAATCGTAGTTTCTATGGATTTACCATTTGCAATGGGAAGATTTTGTACAACTGAAGGAATTTCAAACTTAAGTGTTGGTTCTGATTTTAGAGCAAAAGCTTTTGCAAAATCTTATGGAGTATTAATTTCATCAGGACCATTAGCAGGTGTTACTTGTAGAGCAGTATTTGTAATCAATGCATCAGGAATTATTACTTATAAAGAAATTTGTCCAGAAATTACAGAAGAGCCAAATTATGAAGCAGCATTAGCAGCTGTTAATGAATCTGTATCTACTTCTTGTTGTGGTTCTTGCCACTAATTCTTAAATAAAAAAAGTCATCATTTTGATGACTTTTTTCCTTTTATGTTAATACCTCAAATAAGTAGTATAATGAATTACACTAAATTTATTAGTAGGAGAAAATCATGTTACAAAATTTATTAAAAATCACATTGTTTTTTTTGTTTGGACTACAAACTTTATTTGCAGCAGATGTAAATGATGGTTTTAACCAATACAAAAAAGGAAATAATGAACAAGCTATTGAAATATTTAAAAAAGCTTGTGATGAGGGTGCATCATCTGGATGTTATAACCTTGGACTTTTATATTACAATGGAACTGAAGTTGAACAAGAGTATTTCAAAGCAGCGGAAGCTTTCTCGAAAGCTTGTGATGATGGACATACAAAAGCTTGTTATAACTTAGGATATATGTATCAAAATGGTTATGGAGTTAGATTAGATTCAAAAAAAGCATTAACATTATACGAAAAAACTTGTGATGCTGGAATCGGTGCTTCTTGTTACAATATAGCAAATATGTATGAGGTTGCAGATGGAGTTGAAAAAAATTCATTTAAAGTAATTGAATATTTGACAAAAGCTTGTAATTTAGATCATCCAAAAGCTTGTTATAATTTAGCATTAAAATATAAAAATGAAGATGGAGTTGAAAAAAACCCATCAAGAGCAGCGCTACTTTATGAAAAATCTTGTAATTTAGGTTATGCAAAATCTTGTTATAATTTAGGAATAATGTATATTGAAGATGAAGATTTAGAAAAAAATAATATTAAAGCTCTTGAATTATTTACAAAAGCTTGTGGTATGAATCTAAAAGAAGCTTGTAAAGCTTATGATGATTTAAAAGGCTTAGTGTATTAAGCTCACTTGTTTAAAATCAAGGATTTTTATTTTTATACTAGATACAATTCTCAAAATTAAAAAGCCACTTTTAAAGTGGCTTTATTTCAGGAGAAATTATGTTTTTTTCATGGTATAAGAAGTTTTCTTCTCAACCTCATCAACCATTTTTTACAAGTGGTATCTTATTTTTAATTCTTTTTATGGCTTTATTTGTATCAGTTTATTCAAATACTCTAATTTTAGATAATAGTGTTTTAACTTATCACGCATATACTATGGTTTTTGTTATTTTTATTCAGTTCTTTTTAGGATTTTTATTTGTTGTTTTCCCACGATTTCTAATACAAGCAGAAATTGAAATACAAGTTTATATGAAACAATTTTTATTATACTTTTTTGCCTCTTTAGGAATATTTTTAACTCTTATTTTTTATTCAAAAGCTACTTTTATTTTTCAAATTTTGATGTTAATAGCTCAAATTATGAGTTTTAAACTACTTTATTCAATCCATAAAAAAAGTATTGTAAAAATAAAAGAAGACACAAAATGGGTTTTAATATCTCTTTTTTCAGGACTTGTTTTTCACAGTTTATTTATAATCTCTTCTTTAAATTTCCCTTATTCTTATGAACTTTCAAGATTTGCAATAGATGGAGGATTTTATCTATTTCTTTTTATGATTATTTTTGCAATATCACAAAGAATGATTCCTTTTTTTACTACTGCAAAAGTTCCAAGTTATGTGGCAAATAAAAGTGTAAATTTACTTACTATACTTTTCTCATTATTGGCATTTAAAGTAATTTTATTGTCTTTTGATAATGCAAAAATAAATTTATTAGCAGATATTCCTTTATTTATAGTGATTACAAGAGAATTAATAAAATGGAAATTACCATTTTTTAAATCACCTGCTATTATGTGGGTTTTATATTTAGGACTTTACTGGATTCCAGTAGCTTTTTTTGTATCAATTATCGAAGGATTAATGGCATTTTATGATCCTAATATAATCTTTGAAAAAGCAGTAATTCATACAATGGCACTTGGATATTTTTTAACTGTTCTTATTGGTTTTGGAACACGGGTAATTTTGGGACATTCAGGAACAACTCCTCATGCAAGTAATTTTGCAATATTTATTTTTGTTGTTGTTCAGTTTATAGCATTACTCAGAATTTTTTCTTCATTTAGTTTTAATTTTGGTTTAAATTATACATTTTTTATAAACCTTACTGCAATTTTATTAATTATTGGCCTGCTTGTGTGGTCAAGTAAATATATAACTATTTTATTAAAAGGGAAATAGTTAAAGAACACATTTTAAGTGTATGTAATATATAATGTTTTACAAAAAATCAAAGGCTTGTAAATAAATAAAAAATCAAAAACTTCTCTTACTTTATTTACGATAGCTTTTATACTTGCTATAGCTTTTTTTTACTTTTTCTTGAAGAAAGAAGAAACAAAAACGACTACTCCTTCTAACAAAATAGAAGATACAAGAGAACCGCAGATTAAAGATACAAAAGAAGTAATAAAAAAAGAACCAAAACTTTATAGTGAAGTCAATTTAAAAGAACTTTCTTTTAATCATTATGAATATATTCTTCCTTCAGATAATTTTCTAAAAATAAATTTAAAAGATAATGACGTTAAAAATATAAGATATGTTGAATTTGATGAAAATCAATTAGAAGGAAAGTTCAACGAAAAAACTAATGAGATAGAGTTAAAATCAACTTATGAGATAGTGCCAGGCAAAAATAAATTAGTGATTTTTTATAATGATAATACTCCATTAGAAATAAAGTTAGATATAAAATATTTATATGATGTTGAGAAAAATCAAAAGGATGTTTTTTTAGAGAATTGGATTTTTCATAAAACTTCTACTTGTCCAGCTTATGGAATTAGAAATGCTGGAGAAGTTATATTAGGTGGAAAATGTGATAAAAAAAATATTATTATGGAATATGAGAAGAATTTTGATAGAAATATAAATATTATTTTTGATTTTATGCCACTTAAAACGAAAACTGTAGACATGAGACTTTCATTTGGAGAAAGAATAGTTATAAATTTTGATAATAAAAGAATTAAATTTTTACAACGAGAATTAAATAATAATGAAAGAGTTATAGTAAAAAGTATTGATTATAATAAATTTAAAAATGATAAAAATTATAGAATAGATTTCTCAAGAACAGAAAATAAGTATCAATTAAAGATTATAGATAATCAAACAAAAAAAAATTTAATTGAAACAGAATATACTGATAATGAAAATAATAAATTAGAATTTGAAAGGTATAAAAATTTACAAATTTCTGTTGGAACAGAAAATACAAGAATCTTAGTTTCGAGAATTGAGATTTTTTGATGAGTTTTTTACCTGTAGGTTTGCAAAATCTTATCAATTCAATAGAGACTAAGATATGGAAATATATTCTAATTGGATTGTTTATTTTGTTAGGAATGTTTCTTTTTTGGGTTTTTTATACTTATGAATATGATAATGGTATAAAGAAAAAAGAAAATATAACTATTTCTTTAAATACAAAAAAAAATATAAGCATTTTTAAAGATGTAGAGCTTAAATTACATAATCAAAAATGTAGTAGAATAAATGAAAATAAACTTGAATTTGAGTGTAATAAGCCTAAAAATGGTAAATATAGGATTGAAATAAATAATTATATAGATAATATTGAAATAATAGATAATATATATACGTATTCTATAAAAAGTATAGATAAGGAAGATTCTTTAATAAAAGAAGCTTCCTTAAAATTAAAAGATAATAAATTTGAAGGTAAATTATTAGTTGTGAAAAAAGATAATAATATTCCTAAATATGTAGATACAAATAAAAAGTTCAATTTAAAAATTTATAATTCTAATTTTCAAGCAAGTATAGAAAATACAGAAATTTTGTTCTCTAAACCATGGAAAGATTTTTTTAATGTTTATTATTTAAATAATAAATTATTTGTAGATTATGAAATAGATAATGAAAAATTTTATTCTTATAAACCATATTTCTTAACAAAAGAATTAGATGTTGATGATTTATTCAGCTTTGGACAAAATAATGAAAATATTATTATAAAAGATGTTTTAAAAATAAAAGATAATAATTTAGAAGTTTTAAATTATTCAAAAAAATTACCAAATATAAATTTATTTAAAGTTCAAACAGATGAAAATAAAAATGGGTATATAAAATTTACGATTAAAAATATAAATAAGGATAATATTTTTAATCTATATATGAATACTAGACATGTTTTTAAATATGAATATCCAAATTTTAAATTCGATATAAGAGAAGTAAGAGACAGTGATAATTTTACTGAACGAATTATCATAGGACCTGAATCATTTATACAAGATTCTATTGCTCCAAATGAAAAAGAAGCAAAATTTGAAAAAGGTATTATAAAAAATTTATATTTTTTATTTGAAAAAAAAGATAATAATTGTAAATTAACAGTTAATGCTGATAAGTATAAAAAAGTTACAAAAGAATTTTTATGTAAAGATGATAGTTTAAATGAGAGTATAAATAGTCAATTACACATAGAAAATTCAAAATGTACAAATAATAATGATAAAAAATGTGTTTTATTTGAAATCTCAGATTTTGAAACAGGTTTAGATTTCTCAAGTAGTCCAACTAGAAACTATAGTTACTAAACATAGCCTTTATATAAAATTTCTATAATATGAAAAATATGAAAAGGCTATTTAATGAATATAATTAAAAAAAAATCTTGGCAAATAAATGAAAATCTAGTAACTCCAAAAGAATTATTTGAAAAAAGAAGAAGTTTTATAAAACTAGGAGTTGCTTCACTTGTAACAAGTGGCGCTATTATGGAACTTCTTGCAAAAGAAAATCTTCCAAATATTACCCTTGATTTTATAAAAGATGAAAATAAAAATAATTTAAAATTAAACACTTACGAACAAATAACTTCACACAATAACTTTTATGAATTCACAACAAATCAAGCAAAAGTAAAAGATATTGCAAATACTTTACAAACTGATAATTGGAAAATAAAAATAGATGGTTTAGTTGAAAATCCAATGGAAATTGATTTGGATGACTTAAAAAATCAGCTTACCTTAGAAGAACGAATATATAGATTTAGATGTGTTGAGGGTTGGAGTATGGTTGTTCCTTGGAACGGTTATTCACTTAGCTCTTTGATAAAAAAAGTAAAACCTCTTTCAAGTGCAAAATATATAAGATTTGAAACTTTAGTTGATCCAGTTAGTTTTCCTGATCAAAAAAGGGGTGCTTTTTCTGCCGTTGAATATCCTTATGTTGAGGGTTTACGAATTGATGAAGCTTATAATGATTTATCATTTTTAGCCATTGGGCTTTATGGCGAAATTATGCCAAAACAAAATGGTGCACCAATTAGATTAGTTGTTCCTTGGAAATATGGATTTAAATCTATAAAATCAATAGTTAAAATCTCTTTTGTGGATAAAGAACCACTAAATACTTGGCAAAAAGAAAATGCGGATGAATATGGATTTTATGCAAATGTAAATCCAAATGTTGATCATCCAAGATGGTCACAAAAAAAAGAGCGAGTTTTAGGAAGTTTTATAAAACAAAATACTTTAATGTTTAATGGTTATGAAAAAGAAGTATCAGGGCTTTATACAAAAATGGATTTAACAAAGTTTATATAATGAAAAGATTTTTTATTTATTTAATTGCTTTTTTACCAATAGTTTATTTACTTATTCGCTTATTTATCTTTGATGATGTATATGACCCAATAAAATATATTTACGCCATCACAGGTGTTAGTGCAACTATAATTTTATTTATTTCTATAATTATTTCCATGATAAAAAATAAAATAAATCTTATGAAATATAGAAAAAAAGTTGGACTTTTGGCCTTTTTCTATGCTTTTTTACACCTAACAAATTTTATAGTTTTTGATGCTTCCTTTGATTTTGAGTTTATTATAAAAGAGACATTGGATAAACCGTTTATTTATTTAGGAATGATTTCTTTTTTTATACTTTTATTTATGGCAATTACTTCTTCAAAACAGTTATTTAGAAAATATAATAATTATCATAAGTTAGTTTATATTTCTTTAATTTTAATTACAATTCATTGGATTATGGCTCAAAAATCTATAAATATAACTCAATTTATTTATATAGGAATTATTTTAATAATTGGATATTACAAACTTTTACAACAAATTGTTAAAAATAGTAAAATATAGTTTACTATTTGTTAATCTTCGATTATATTTTAGTTAATTATGAGCTGGTAGAATGTTTTTGTAGGTAAGTTGACGCAGCGACTTATTTATACATCGCTTTAAGATAAATTTTTTAGACAAAATAATTTTTATGTTTCCTTGTGTAGAAAAGGAGATGTCAAAAGGCATCCCTTTTTTATTTCAATCTGTATTAATTCTATTATGATACCATTTCGAAATGATTAAACTTTTCCCAAATACAACAAACTAATCCATGCCTTTATCAAACCTAAATCAAGAACAACTTAGTGCTGCAACTTGTGGTGCTGGTTATAATCTAATAATTGCAAGTGCTGGAACTGGTAAAACTTCTACTATTGTTGGAAGAATTGCAACACTTATAAATAGTGGAGTTAAACCAAATGAAATTTTACTTTTAACTTTTACAAATAAAGCAGCCGCAGAAATGGTAACAAGAGTTGCTAAATTTTTTGGAAAAGATATTGCAAAACAAATTATGGCAGGAACTTTTCACTCTGTTTCTTATAAACTTCTAAAAGAATTAAATGTAAATATCACTTTAAAACAACCAAATGAACTAAAAACACTATTTAAATCAGTTTATGAAAAAAGAGTATTTTTTGATAGAACCGATGAAGCAAATCCTTATGATGGTGGATATTTATATGATATGTACTCTTTATATCTAAATTCAAATGATGGCGAAAATTTTGGCGATTGGATAAAATCAAAAAGTCCAAGCCATGAGATTTATATTATGATTTATGAAGATGTTGTTGATGAATTTAATGAATTGAAAATAAAATATGGATATGCAAATTTTGATGATTTACTAACAATTATGTTAGATACATTAAAAGACAAAGATTTTAGTTTTAAAGAGATTTTAGTGGATGAATATCAAGATACAAACCCTCTACAAGGACGACTTCTTGATGCTTTTAGACCAAAATCTTTATTTTGTGTTGGAGATTATGACCAAAGTATTTATGCTTTTAATGGCTCTGATATTGGGATTATTTCTACTTTCGCTACAAGATATGAAAATGCAACAGTATTTACTTTACGAAAAAATTATCGTTCAACAAAACCTATTTTAGATTTAGCTACAAAAGTTATAGAATACAATGAAAGAGTTTATGAAAAAAAACTTGAAGTTGTTCGAACTGAAAATGAACATAAACCAAAACTATTGGCTTTTAATGAACTTTTTTCTCAATATGAATATATCTCAGAGTTAATCTCAAAAAGTTCAACACCACATAACGATATTGCGATTATTTATAGAAATAACTCAAGTGCAGATGGAATAGAAGCAAACTTAAGAGAGTTTTCAATTCCAGCAAAAAGAAAAGGTGGAATGAGTTTTTTTGATTCTGTTGAAATAAAATTTATTTTAGATGTTTTAGTAATGCAAATCACACACAACGATATGATGGCTTTTATTCATGTGGTTGAACATGGAAAAGGTATTGGAAAAGCAATTGCAAAAGATGTTTTTGATGCACTTATAAAACTAGGAGATGGAGATTTATTAAAAGGTCTTTTTTCACCAAGAGCTGATATAAATAATCCTTATGAAAATGGAAAAATCAAAAATAGACAATTAGGACTTTTTGATGATTTTATAGAATTAGGTTCTATTTCAAAGTTTAAAGATTGTAATTTTGAAGAGGCTTTTTTAGGAAATCCAATTTTAAAACATCCAAAATTAAATGTTGATGGTGGAAAATATTTATATGATATTTATTTATTAATGAAACATTTAAGACGAACAAAAGTTCCAGAAACTCTTGTAGGAAGCATTTCTTCTTCTATGGCTTATTCTAAATTAAAAGATTTTTTATCAACTAAAAGAGCAACACAAAAAGATGGAACTATAAATCCAAGCCAAAAAACAAAATCACTTGCGAAAATAAATAGAAAAGTGATGCTTTTAAAAAATCTTTCAAGAAACTTCCAAGATTTATCAAAATTCATAAATTCTATGATTTTAGGTGGAAGTGAAATGAGTGAGGGAGATGGTGTAAATCTTCTTTCAATTCATGCAAGTAAAGGTTTGGAATTCAAAGAAGTTTATGTAATTGATTTAATGGATGGAAGATTTCCTAATAGAAAACTTATGAGTAAAGGTGGAAGCATAGAAGAAGAACGACGACTTTTTTATGTAGCAGTTACAAGAGCTAAAGATATTTTGTTTCTTTCTTATGCAAAATATGACAAAATAAAAAAAATGACTTTTGTTGCCAGTCCATTTCTAAAAGAAGCTGGAATGATAATAAAAGATGCTGAAGAATCTTAAGTTTAAGACAATATAATAAAATATATAAAATATGAATAGTAATTATAAAGTAGGAGTAAGATAAGTGGAAAAAATTTTTTTAATGATTTCAGTGTGTACGATTATTATGATGGCACCAATTCTCTCAAAAATAGTAAAAGCACCTGTCGTTGTTGTTGAAATAGTTTTAGGATTAATTGCTGGTTATTTAGGCTTAATATATGATGATGAGATTTTAAAATTAATTGCTAAATTTGGATTCGTTTATTTAATGTTTCTAGCTGGTCTTGAAATAAATTTCAAACTTGTAAAAATTATAAAAGCAACTTTAGCCGTAAATGTAATTTTATATTTTATCTTATTGTATTCAATATCTGGATTTGTTTGTTGGTTTTTTTCTTTAGGACTTCCCTATTTTGTTGCTTTACCTATTTTTTCTTTAGGTATGATTATGATGCTTATAAAAGAGTATGGAAAAGAAGAACCTTGGTTAAATCTTGCTTTATCTATTGGTGTTGTGGGAGAAATCATAAGTATTTTAGCTTTAACATTATTTAGTGGTTGGACAGAACATGGATTAAGTATTAGCTTTTTTATAGCTATTTTAACTGTAATTAGTGTTGTTGCAATTACAATTTTAGGATTAAGAGTTTTTTATATCGCTTTTTGGTGGTTTCCTGAATTAAAAAAATTCCTTATTCCTGATTCTCAAAATGACAGATACGATCAAGATATAAGATTTTCTATTTCTCTTTTATTAATTTTAGTTTCTATTATGTTATTGTTAAAAATTGATGTTGTGTTAGGTGCATTTACAGCTGGATTATTCTTTAAAATGTTCTTTAATCAAAAACATGAACTTCTTGATAAAATCGAATCTTTCGGTTTTGGTTTTTTTGCACCAATATTTTTTATTTATACAGGTTCAACTGTAAAACTTGATATGATAGATTTAGATATTTTACAACATGCAGGATTTATTATAGTTGCTATTATTTCAATTAGATTAATAAGTTCTTATTTAGTATTTTTTAAATACTTAAAATTTAAACAAACAGCACTTTTTGCATTGAGTGATTCTATGCCTCTTACTTTTATGGTAGCAATTGCAATGTTATCTTTTAATTATGGTCTAATAACTCAATCTGAATATTTCTCATTTATTATAGCTAGTATGGTTGATGGATTATTTCTAATGATATTAATTAGAAAACTTTATAAGTGGTTTAGATTAGAGAAAGTAAAAATATAAATTTTTACTTCTCTTCTTTTTTTACAAATTTTTATTTTAGTAATTCATTAAACTTAGCTAACCACTCAGGATGAGCAGGCCAAGCAGCTGCAAGTACTAAAATACCATGACAAACAGAAGCTATTGGTTTATTACTTTTATTGAAATTTTGAACAATTTCAATAACTCTTGGATTTAATCTAATATACTCAGGAGCTCTTCCACCTGGAATTACTAAAGCATCATAAGTTGATTCATCTACTTCATCAAAAGATGCATTTAATGTAAAATTATGCCCAGGCTTTTCAGTATAAGTTTGATCACCCTCAAAATCATGAATTGCAGTTTTAATTTGCTCATTTGCCTTTTTATTAGGACAAACAACATCAACAGAGTAACCTAACATTATCAATCTATATTAAAATAAAATTTAAAATAAAGCAAAATAGCATCATAAGAAAAAAGTAGATATAATCGCGAATATATATAGAAAACATAGGATTTTTAATGAGCGAAAAATACGAACCATCACAAGTAGAAGATAAATTTTATAAAATATGGGAAGATAGAGGTTATTTTGAAATAGATGGAAATAAGTCTATTCAAGAGTCTGATGTTAATGGAAAACAAAAAACATTTTCAATTATGATGCCACCACCAAATGTAACAGGAAGTTTACATATTGGTCATGCTTTGACATTTACACTACAAGATATTATCACACGATACAAAAGAATGGACGGCTTTAAAACTCTTTGGCAACCAGGAACTGATCACGCAGGAATTGCAACTCAAAATGTAGTTGAAAAACAATTAATTGCTGAGGGAACTACAAAAGAAGAAATAGGAAGAGAAAAATTCCTAGAGAAAGCTTGGAAACAAAAAGAAGTTTCAGGTGGAAATATAGTTCATCAAATGAGAAAACTAGGAGTTACTCCAGCTTGGAAACGAGAACGATTTACTATGGATGAGGGATTAAAAGAAGCTGTAAAAGAAGCTTTTGTAAGCCTTTATAACGATGGACATATCACTCAAAATAACTACATGGTAAACTGGTGTACACACGATGGTGCGCTTTCTGACATCGAAGTTGAACATGAAGAAGTAAACGGTAAGTTTTATACTATGATTTACAAATTTGCAGATGGAAGTGGTGAGCTTCAAGTTGCAACTACAAGACCTGAAACATACTTTGGGGATACTGCTATCATGGTTCATCCAGATGATGCTAGATATTCAAGTATTGTAGGAAAAGAAGTTCTTTTACCTTTAACAGAGCGGAAAATCAAAGTTATCACAGATTCTCATGTTGATATGGAATTTGGAACAGGTGTTGTAAAAGTAACACCTGCACACGACCAAAATGACTACGAAGTTGGGAAAAGACACGATTTAGAGTTTATAAAAGTATTTGATGAAAAAGGTATTCTAAACGAATATTGTGGAGAGTTTGCAGGACTTGAAAGATTAGAAGCAAGACCAGTTATTGTGGCAAAACTTCAAGCTGAGGGATATATCGTAAAAATCGAAGATCATATTCATCAAGTTGGGCATTGTTACAGATGTAAAAACATAGTTGAGCCGTTTATCTCTCAACAATGGTTTTTAAGCTCTGATATGGCTCAAGAGTCTATTAGAAAAACAAAAGAGACTACAAAAGAGCGAGCTTTAAGTGGTGAGCATAATGGGACACTTTTCCACCCAGCACATTGGATAAATTCATATACAGCTTGGATGGATGAGTTAAGACCTTGGTGTATTTCAAGACAACTTTGGTGGGGACATAGAATTCCAGTGTTTACTTGTGAAGATTGTGGACATCAATGGGCTGATAAAGCTGATGAACCTGATCATTGTCCAAAATGTAAAAGTAAAAAAATGACTCAAGACCCAGATGTTTTAGATACTTGGTTTTCATCAGCACTTTGGGCAATGTCGCCATTAGGTTGGGGAAATAATGGAAAACTAGAAGAGTTGTATAACTCAAGTGATGAAGCAGATTTTTATCCAAACTCACTACTAATTACTGGTTTTGATATTATGTTCTTTTGGGTAGCAAGAATGATGATGATGGGTGAACACTTCAAAAAACAATTACCATTTGAAGATATTTATATGCATGCCTTAGTTAGAGATGAATTTGGTGCAAAAATGTCAAAATCAAAAGGAAATGTAATTGACCCACTTGATATGGTAAATGAACATTCTGCTGATATTATTAGATTTACATTGGCATATTTATGTGTTCAAGGAAGAGATATTAAGTTAGGTGCTAAAAACTTAGAGCAATTTAGAAACTTTACAAACAAGCTTTATAATGCAACAAATTTTTTACAGTTAAATGTAGAAACTTTCCCTGATTTAAAAGACATAAAAATCCAAACACCACTTGGACTTTATATGCAAAGTAAATTAAGTGTTGCAGTTGATGAATTAAGAGCTTCATTAGAAACTTATAAATTCAATGAATCAGCATCTATTTTATACAAATTTGTATGGAATGAATTCTGCGACTGGGGAATCGAATATGCAAAAGCTAGCAAAGATTCAGTTGTAGAACTTGGAGCAATTTTTAAAGAAACGCTTAAGATGGTAAGTCCATTTATGCCATTTATTTCTGATTATTTATATCACAAATTAAGTGGAACAACACTTGAAGATGGTGATTCATTAATGATTATGAATTTCCCAAAAAATATAGCAAAAAATCAAGAAATTGAAGATATGTTTGCAATCATCGAAGAAGCAATTACAGCAATCAGAAGAGCGAAAGTTATCATAGATATGGGTAACTCAAAAATTGCAAAAGCTTATATAAAAATCAATAAAAATATAGATAATGAAATGGCAAAACCATTTATCGAAAAACTTGCAAAAGTAGAAAATTTAGAGTTCGTCCTAGCAAAAGTAGAGAACTCAATCACAGATGTAAGTGATAACCTAGAAGTTTATATTCCAAGAGGTGAAATAGATATGACACCAATTATTTCTAAACTTTCAAAACAACAAGAAAAACTGGAAAAAGAGATATCAAAACTATCAGGAATGTTAAATAATGAAAGATTCGTAGCAAATGCACCAGCAAATGTTTTAGAAGAAAATAGAGCAGGATTATTATCAGCTGAAGATAAATTGGCTAAGGTTGTAGCTGAATTGAAATCTTTGAGTTGATTTTATTCATTTAAGATACAATATCAATAAATATTTATATATAAGGGAGTAATAATATGGCATTAGTTATAAAAAAAGATGAAAAGATAAAATCACTAGTTGATACATTGGGTAGAGATTGTAATGCAGATGAATTTGTATTAAAGTTCAAAATTGATTATCCAAAAGATTGGAAAAAAATTAATGATAGTTATATAAATCATGAAAATGACAATCAAAATAAAAAAAATCCTACGCATCCAATGCCTAACCCAGAACAATATGTTAAAAACATGTTAAATGTTTGGTTGAATAAATAAAGTTTATTCTCGTTCCCATCATTTTCGATGGGAATATATACTAAAACTATTTTCTCTTAAAAAATAAAAAGTTTTTTACTTCTTCTTACTTTGTATGGACAAAGTAAGCAAAATCGCCAACGGCTTCGAAGCCCTTTTGGTTCCTTCGCTTATTATTTTATCTTTTCTGTTTTCTAAAACTCATAATCAATAATCTCTTTCTCTCTTCAACTCATTCCTCCCAAATTTTACAAAAAATCACACTAAATAAACCACTAGTTTATTTAAAATAAAGTATTCACAAGTATAATTAGACCATCAGTTTATAAAAGGATAATTATGCCAAGAATTATAAATAAAGAAGAAAAAATCGATTACATTTGTAATGAAGCTTATAAAGTATTTGTTGAAATTGGAATTGATTGTTTTTCTTTAAATAAATTTATTACAGATATTAATATGTCAAAAGGACAGTTTTATCATTATTTTTCTACAAAAGAACAATTAATATATCAAGTTATGTCAAAAAAAACATTTGAACTAATCAATAACACAATAGAAAAATATAAATATGAAGAAAATTATATTGATAAAATAAATTTGATTTTTGAAATATATCTAAATGAAGAAGAATCTTACAAGGATTTAAGAAAATTATATATAAATACTTTACATATGTATATTACATCAAATGATGATGAAATAAAAAAGTTCAATACTAATTTATACAAAAGTATTTTTAAGAGTTTAGAGCAACTTTTTGATGATGAAATACAAAAAGGCAATTTTCATGCAGATTCAAAAAACTTAGCAAAATCTTTATGTGCAACAGCCGATGGAATGTTTTTATTATCAGTTATGATAGAAAATTATGATTTAAAAACAGAATTAATAAACTACTTTTTAGAAATAGAAAAGTTATCAAAAATAAAAGAAATTATATGAATGTAACAAAAGATAAAATATCATCAGTTTTTTTTCATTACTCAATTCCCTCAGTATTAGGTATGTTGGCGATTTCATCAGCAAATATTGTTGATGGATTTTTTATAGGTAATTATGTGGGAGATTTTGGACTGGCTGCTATTAATATAAGTTTTCCTATATTTTCTTTGCTATTTGGTTTTGCTTTGATGTTGGCAGTTGGTAGTAGCGTTACAACTGGAAAACTCCTAGGAGAGGGAAATATTAAAAATGCTTCTATGATTTTTACTAAAACTATGATTTGTATTACTTCTTTTAGTTTTATATTATGCACAATTTTATTTTTTAATATAGAAAGAATTTTGCATCTTTTTGGAGCAGATGAAAATTTGACGATAATTGCAATTGAATATTTATCAATTATTCTAATTTTTATTCCTTTTTTGATGATTGGAGTTGTATTAGATTATTTTGTTAGAATTGATAATCGACCAAACCTTGCTTTTGTAGCTTTAGTTTCAAGTGCTTTTATTAATATTTTATTAGATTGGGTTTTGATAGTATATTTGCAAAAAGGTATTTTTGGAGCAGCATTAGCAACTGGAATATCTCAACTTGCATTATTGATTATACTTTTACCGCATTTTTTTTCAAAAAAAGCAACTCTTAGATTTGTAAAACCAATAGGAAATTATATGCAAATTCTAAAAGCATCTTACAATGGAGCTTCTGAATTTGTAAATGAAATCTCAATAGGAATTACAACTTTGATTTTTAATTATGTGATGATAAAGAATTTTCATATTGAAGGTGTTGCTGCATTTACTGTAATCAATTATCTTTTATTAATTGGAATAATGATAAGTTTTGGAATAAGTGACTCTCTACAACCAATAATAAGTAAAAATTTTGGAGCAAAAGAAAATAAAAGAATTGAAGAATTTCTAAAATTTGCTTTTATAACAACAAGTTTTGTGGGTATCGTAATGATAATGTTAATTATATTTATCCCAAATACCTTAGCAAATATTTTTTTAGAAGATTCAAATTATCAAACAAAACAAATAGTTTTAAGTTTTGCAACATTTATCTGGGCGGCTTTTCTTTTTAATGGAATTAATCTTGTGATTTCAGCTTATTTTACAGCTATTCATAAGCCTTTACATTCAATGATTATTGCAATATCGCGAAGTTTTCTTTTTCCTATATTTTTTATATTTACATTACCATTTTTATTTAATACAAATGGAATATTTTTAGCAATACCAATGGCTGAATTTATTACTTTTATAATAGCAATGATTTTATTAAAAAAATTTAGTCCTAAAAAGATAATTTATAAAGAGGGATAAGTAAGTGGGCTTTTTCTTTCCCATCATTTCTGGTGGGAAAGAATATTTATATTAAAATTATTTAGAATCTTTTTTTGATTTTTTATCTGCTCTTTTTTCTTTTAATGATTTAGCAGGTTCTTTTTTTGTAGCTTTTTGAACATCTTTACCTTTTGCCATGCAAACTCCTTTTTTTAAGTTATACAGGCTAGTATACCTTAATAAATACAATAAGATATTAATTTTTTACAAAACTTCAACTTTTACAATAAAGAATCAATTTTTATTTTATACTCTAAATCTTTTCCAGCTAAAGGATGATTAAAATCAACTATTACTTCTTTTTCACCAATCTCTTTTACAATAAATTGTATAGGTTGATCATTTTCATCTTGACCTTGGATTTGCATTCCAATTGTTAGATTTTCTATTCCTTCAAATTGTTCTTTTGGTAAAGTTTGAATTCCTGCTGAATCATATTTACCATAAGCTTCAGCAGCAGGAACTAATATGTCTGCAGCTTCACCTACTTTCATATTTATTATTCTTTTTTCAAGACCAGCTATTACTTGTCCTGTTCCAAATGAAAATTCAAAAGGTTTATTACTTCTACTTCCATCTACTAAAACACCATCTACTCTTACTTCAAACATTATTTTAACGGTTTGATTAATTTCTATTGGCATATAATTCCTTAATTTTATTTCTTAGGCTACTTTAACCAATTTGAAACAATACTACTTTTTTCAAAAAGTTTACTTTTGATTCTTGTTATATTTGCAATACAAACTAACTGTTTTGCTGCTATTTGTAAATCATCATTAATTATCAAATAATCATAATCTTGGAAATATTCAACTTCACCCTTAGCATTTTTTATTCTTTTTTCAATAATTTCAATACTATCTGTATTTCTACTATTTAATCTAGTTTCTAAAACTTCTAAAGATGGTGTTGTGATAAAAACAGAAGTAGTTATAGAATTAAGCTTTTTTCTTACTATTTCGTGACCTTGAACATCAATATCAAAGATAACTAGTTTACTCTCATTTAAAGCTTTGTTAATAGGTTTTATTGAAGTTCCATAATAGTTATCATGAACTTTTGCATACTCTAAAAAGTCTCCATTATTTATATCTTTTTCAAATTCTTCTTTTGTAACAAAAAAATAATCTATACCATTAACCTCTCCTATTCTAGGAGCTCTTGTAGTAGTTGAAATAGAAAAATAATAATCTTCAATATCTTTATAAACCTCTTTTAATAGTGTAGATTTACCACAACCACTAGGACCAGAGATTATTAAAATAGCACCTTTTTTCTCTTTTATCAAAGTTTATTCCTTCAAACTCAATCTAATATCAACACTTTCACCACTTGAAAGTCTATCAATTACTGTTTGGTCAAACTTTTCTAACAATGGTCGTAATTCATTAATATGAAAATCACTTAATACTAGACTATAGTGTTTTATTGGAGCTTTAGTTAAATCAAATTCATACTCTTTAACTTCATCTAAAGCATCATCAATAATAGCTGCAATATCTTTCCAATCTGTTTTTTCTAAATTAATTTCATTTTGAATAACATCTTCTCTCAAAATATTATTGATTTTACTTAATTCTCTATGATCTAAAATTCCACCAATATTTAAAGAATTTGAACTTATCAGACTTTCATCATCCTCTTCTTCATAAAAATCATCATCTGAATAATTTGTATTTGTAGTATCTAATGATTCAATATACTTTTTAGTAATTGGAACAAATACTTCTTCATCTTCTTCATATTTGTTTAAATTTAACTCTTTTTCTTTTGCTTTTTCTTCTTTAATATATTCAATTTGTTCTATTAAAATTTCTTCAAGTTTTGTAGGTAAAAAAGGTCTTTGTATGATAAAATCTCTTGATTTATCAAATGACAACTCTTCTGAACTAATTGCACCAAGTTTTTTTGAGAATTGTTTTATTGTATTAAATTTATCATCTATAAAACTTTGATCAATAATAATTAAATCAAATTTTTCATTTACACTATTCGTTTTTTGAATAGTTAATTTTATATGCAATCTTTTACAAACTAAAGTAAAAATATGTTCAATTATTGCAGCATCACATATTAATAGTATAGTCACTTTATCTCCTGCAAAGTTAAATCTTCTAATTTATAAACTTTATCACATCTATTAGCTAATTCATGCTCATGTGTCACAAGTATTAAACCCGCATCATTATTCTTAATATATTTAAATAATGTATTCATTACAATATTAGCAGTATCTTTATCGAGATTTCCAGTTGGTTCATCTGCAAAAATAATTTTTGGTTTTTTAGTCATAACTCTTGCTATTGAGAGTCTTTGTTGCTGACCACCACTTAATTCACCAACACCTTGATTTATTACATAATCAATATTTAACTCTTTTAATAAGTTTTTATCAATTTCTTCACCACTTAAAAGCGTAGCAATTTCAAGATTCTCAATTGCAGAAAATCCACGAAATAAATAATGAGCTTGAAAAATAATTCCAAAATCATCTCTTCTAATTTTTAATAATTGATTTTGTTTTAGTGAATAAATATCTTTACTTTTAAAAATAACAGTACCAACAGATGGTTTTAAAAGAGAAGATAAAATATTTAGAAGTGTAGATTTTCCACTTCCACTTGTACCTATAATTGCAATTGATTCTTTTTTATGAAGAGATAAATTAATATCGTTAAAAAGCTCATAATCAAATTTATGAGATAAATTTTTAGCTTGTAGTAAAAAGTCATCTGCAATGAGTGCCTCCATTTTATTAGCTTCACTCATTACATCTTCCTTTTTTATTTATACATAGTTGTTAAACTACGATTATTTTCCCATTTGTTTTGCAACTTCAGCTGCGAAATCTTCTTCTTTTTTCTCAATACCTTCACCAAGTTCAAATCTAATGTACTCAGTAATTTTAATAGATGCATCAACATCAGCAATTGCTTGCTCTACAGTTTTTTTGTCATCCATTACATAAGCTTGAGATAAAAGTGCAAATCTACCATCTAATTGAGTATTATCTGTAATATATCTTTCGATTTTTCCAGGAATAATATTTGCCCAAATTTTTTCAGGTTTACCTTGTTCTTTTAATTCAGCTTCAAAAGCTGCTTTTGCAGTTGCAATAGCAGCTTCTGTTAATTGAGATTTAGAAACAAAATCAGGAATATTTTTTAATGTTTTCCCTAATCTTTTTAACTCATCATTATCAGCTGTAATTTCTGCAACAATTGCTCTGTTTTCAGATTCTACAAATGTAGGATCTAAATCTGTGTAAGAAATAACAGTTGGTTTCATAGCAGATGCGTGCATTGCTAATGATTTTAATAATGTAGCAGCTTTATCTTTAGCAGCTTCATCACAAGAAGCAGCTAATAAAACTCCAACTCTACCATTTGTATGAACATATGCATTTACAACAGTTCCTGTAACAGTAACTACTTTTCTAGCAACTAGATTTTCACCAATTGTAGCAATTTTACCGTTTAAGAAATCTGAAAAACTTGTTCCATTAATAGTTGATGTAGCTAAAGCATCAGCATCAGCAATATTATTAGATTGAACATGAGAAATAATTTCTTGTGTTAAATCTAAAAAGTTTTGATTTTTAGCAACAAAATCTGTTTGTGCATTTAATTCAAGCATTGTCGCAACAGTGTTATTTGCGTTAACTTTAACAGCAATAACACCCTCAGCAGCAATATTTCCAGCTTTTTTAGCAGCTTTCCCTAGTCCAGCTTCTCTTAAAGCTTGAACCGCTTTTTCTAAATCACCATCAGTTTCATTAAGTGCATTTTTGCAATCAAGCATACCTGCACCTGTCATTTCTCTTAATTCTTTAATTAATTGTGGAGTTGCACCAGCCATAATTATGCTTCCTCTGTTTCAAAAGCGATTTCTTCACCTTCAGCTACTGCTTCAGCAATTAAAGCTTCTGCTTCTTCTTGTGATACAGGCTCAAGATCTCCACCAATATCATCAGCTAATACAGCTTTTCCTTCATTCATAGCTGCAGCCATTTCGTTGCAGAATAAGTGAATTGATCTAATTGCATCATCATTTCCAGGAATTGGTAAATCTACAACATCAGGGTCACAATTTGTATCTAATGGAGCAACAACTGTAATTCCTAATCTTCTAGCTTCTGCAATAGCAATTTTTTCTTTAACAGCATCAAGAACAAACATCATATCTGGAAGTTTGTGCATTTCTTTGATACCACCAAGGTATAATTCTAATTTTTCTTCTTTTCTAGAAAGCATTAAAGCTTCTTTTTTAGTTAAAAGATCTAATTGACCTTCTTCTCTCATTTTTTTAATAATTTCTAATTTTCTAATTGATTTTTTAATTGTTCCAAAGTTAGTTAACATTCCACCTAACCATCTATGATTAACATATGGCATTCCACAAGAAATTGCAGCTTTTTTAATAGCTTCACTAGCTTGTTTTTTAGTACCAACAAAAATCATTGTTTGACCTTCAGCAGCTCTATCTTTAACAACATTATATGTATATCTGAAATATCTTAATGTTTTTTGTAAATCTATAATATAGATATTTTTTCTAACACCGAAAATGAATTTTTTCATTTTTGGATTCCATCTTCTTGTTTGGTGTCCGAAGTGTACACCACATTCTAATAGGTCTTTCATTGTAACCATAGTAATTCTCCTTGAATTAATTGTATTTTTGTAATTGGGTTTAGCCTCTGTGTCCCTTAATGCTAAGATTTCTCTTTTCACAACCCATACAAGGATTGACACATGTGAGGTTCTAATTTAAAATTAGAGTTGCGATTATATATAAAGTATGATTAATTCTTCTTTAATCAAAGAAGAAAACTATTCTGCTTTTATATGTTTTAAAATTTCTTCTTTATCAGAAAAAGGGAATTTTTTATCATAAATGATTTGAGTAGCTTCATCACCTTTTCCAAGAACTAAAACTACAGAATTTTCATTTGCCATTTCCATAGCTTTTTTAATGGCTTCTTTTCTATTGATTTCAACTAAAACACTTGGATGATTTTTAATTCCTGATAAAATATCTTCAATTATTAAATCTGGATCTTCATTTCTTGGATTATCGCTAGTTACAATTATATGTTTTGCAAAATTTGCAGCAATTTGTCCCATTAATGGTCTTTTTAATTTATCTCTATCTCCACCTGCACCAAATACGCAAATGATTTCTTTTTCATTAAAACTTTGTAAAACTTCTTTCATTCCATCAGGTGTATGCGCAAAATCTACAATTGCCAAAGGATTAGAACAAACTGTTTCCATTCTTCCACTAACTCCTGCAAATCCCTCTAAAGCTTCACAAATTTCATCTAAAGGTTTTTGTGTAGTTATATGAACAGCTGCAACTGCTGCCATAAGATTATAAACATTAAAAATTCCCATCATAGTTGATGAAAACGAGTGCATTTCTCCAAAATGAGAAAACATTACATGTGTTCCATTTTTAAAAGAATATGCTGTAACTTTATAAGTTGATGGTTCATCCAAAGAATAAGCAAAACCATTTTTAGAATTGTATTTTACAATTTTGTCATCTTTATTTATAAGTTTTTTACAATCATCATCAAAAAATGAGTTTTTAACTCTAATATATTCTTCAATAGTTTTATGATAATCCAAATGATCTCTTGTTATATTTGTATGAATTTTAAGAGCAAACTCTAAACCTTCAATTCTTTTTTGCTCAATTGCATGAGAACTTACTTCCATAACAAAAAAAGTACACCCATTTTGCATAGCTTTTTGAATATGCGCAAAATTTCCAAGCTGAACAGGGGTTGTTAAAGAGTAATCTTCAACTCTTTCATCATTAATAAAAAATCCTCTTGTTCCTTGAAGTGCAACTTTATATCCTAAATCTAATAAAATAGAATAAATGGCAGCAGCAGTTGTTGTTTTGCCATTTGTTCCTGTTATTCCAATAACTTTAATACTTGACATATCTAAATGATTTTTCAACTCATTTGCAGTTATTATTTCTTTACAACCATTTAAAATTGCACTATCTTTAAACTTTTCATTTTGTTTTGAAACTACAAAAACAGAATTTTCATCTGCTTCATTTGAATTATCTGTATAAACTCTATTATTTATGATTAACTGCAATTTTTTTCTCTTCTAATTTTTTATATAATTTTTCAATCTCTTTATCATAAGAGAAATATTCATTAAATCCATCTAAATATGTATAAGCTGTACTATTAAAATCATTATCAATCAATTTTGTAACAAAATCAAAAAAATCATCTTTATTTTCAATGGCAACTTTTGTAGAAAACATAATATCTTCAAAAGCAATTCTAAATGACCCTCTTGATCCTATTAAATTTTTAAAATCCTCATATCTAATCGCATCAAGTGATTCAATAGTCGAAGTACTCAACTCTTTTAAAACTTCCATCATTTTATCAATATCACCATCATAAGCATTTATCATATCTTCAACATATCTTATTGCTTCTTCTAGATTTTCATCTTTTACGATATTAAAATAGTCATAAAGTGAAATTGCTTTTTCTTCATCTTCACTTGCAATATCGCAAAACAACGCATAAATGGGATATTCCTTATTTTGTGGAAAATTTGATGATAGTTGTGAATATAAAAATAAAGCTTTATTAAATTCTTTTTGAGTAAAAAAACTATTTGCTTCATTTAATAATCTATCTTCATTTATCATTAAAATTCCTCTAATTTATTTTCCATACCTTGTGGTACATTAACTATTTGTAACTCTGGATGAATTGCTGCTTTTAACTCTTTTTCTACAATATATTTTAATGTACTTCCACTAGCACTACATCCAACACATGCACCTTTTAATTGAATAAAAACTTTTGCATTTTTAATATCCAAAAGTTCAATTGCTCCACCATCTCGAGCAAGCATCGGTGCAATCTTATTTTTTATAATTGAACTTACAGGCTCTTGTAAATCTTCATCAGAAAATGGCATCATATTATTTTACCTCTTTTGCTTTTCTTTTTACATAATATATTCCAACTGCTATAAAGACTAAAATTACAGCTATTGTTTGGAATATAAAAGTAAGTGTTACTTCTTCTTGAAACATTTTTTTCCTATTTTAAAACTTCTTCACATCTATTACAAAGTGTTTCTTCTTTAACAGCTGTAAACTTCCAACATCTTGGACATTTATGCTTATTTGCTTTATAAACTTCAAACTCTTTCCCATCAATTTGGAAACTTCCAAGTATATCAGAGTTTTGTTTATCTTTTGTTACGCTACTTACTAAAAACCAATCACTTGATTCTACTTCGTCTAAACCTAAAATATCTTCACAATTTGTATAAATCATTAATTCTAATGTTGATTTTATTACTTTTTCTTTACTTAGAGCATCTTTTATTTCAGAGAATTTTTCTTTTGCTGCAAATAAAGTAGCTTCATTAATAGTTACTTCAACATTTGGTAATTCAACTTTTTTATAATCAAAAATATCTTCACAATCAGCTTTTATAAAATCAGGTGCAAATACCAATAATTCGTCCATTGTATAAGTTAATATTGGCGCCATTGTAGAAATTAATTTTTTAACAATTAAAGCCATTGCACTTTGAGATGCAAGTCTATGAATATCATTTTTATCATCACAATATAATCTATCTTTACAAACATCAAGATAAATTCCAGATAAATCCACAACTAAGAAGTTATTTAATTTGTTTAAACCTTTTGAAAATTCATATACATTAAATGCAGCTTCGATTTCATCAAATACTTTTTTAGCTTTATTTAAAACCCATTTATCTAAAGGTCCCATTTTATCAACTGCTACAATTTCTTCTAAATCAGAAACATTTGCAAGTAAAAATCTTGCAGTATTTCTAATTTTTCTATAAAGTTCTGCATTTTGTTTTAAGATATTATCAGAGATTTTTAAATCAGATTGATAATCACTCATAGCAACCCAAAGTCTTAAAATTTCACTTCCGTACTCTTTTAAAACTTTATCAGGAGCAACAACATTTCCTTTAGATTTTGACATTTTTTCACCTTTTTCATCAACAGTGAATCCATGTGTTAAAATCGATTTATAAGGAGCAATTTCGCTTGATGCTAAAGTTGTTAAAAGTGAAGATTGGAACCAACCTCTATGTTGGTCACTTCCTTCAAGATACATATCAGCAGGGAAAGTTCCAGCATCATAGTTTCTAGATCTTAAAACTGCATTTTGAGTTGAACCTGAGTCAAACCAAACATCTAAAATATCAGTTGTTTTTTCTAAATCATCAGCATTTAATCCACTTCCTGGATATAGTAATTCTGAAATTTCTAAATCATACCAAGCATCACAACCTTTTTGTTCAAAAATCATAGCTGTGTAATTTAATACTTTTTCATCAAAAACAATTTCATCAGTTTTTTTATTTCTAAAAAATGCAATTGGAACACCCCAATCTCTTTGTCTTGAAATACACCAGTCAGGTCTTCCATCAAGCATTGCTTTTAATCTATTTCTTCCCCATTCAGGATAAAAAGTTAAATTTTCAACAACATTTAAAGCATTTTCTCTTAGCGTTTTATTTTGTTTTCCATATTTATCATCAACAGAAATAAACCATTGTTTAGTAGCTCTAAAAATAATTGGTGTATGTGTTCTCCAACAATGTGGATAAGAATGTCTAATATCTACTCTTTTTATTAAAGCTGTACCTAATTCTTCAAGAATTAATTCATTTGCTTTAAATACATTTAATCCTAAATATTTTTCAGTATCTCTAAATAATTTTTCTCTAACAATAGTTTCATCATATTTTCCAAATGCATCAACAGGCATAAGAACATCTAAACCATAAACTAAACCAATTTTGTAGTCATCTTCTCCATGTCCGGGTGCTGTATGAACAGCTCCTGTTCCTGAATCCATCATAACATGTTCACCTAAAACAATTTTAGAGAATCTATCATTTAATGGATTGATTGCATTTGTATTTTCTAAATCTTTTGGATTAATAACTTCAACTATATCTCCACTTATCACACCATTTTCAATTAATGTGTTATACAATTTTTTTGCAACAATAAATTTATCACTTGTAAGAACATACTCTTCTTCACCATTAAGTGAGATTCCTGTATTTGCAGGTAAAGTCCAAGGAGTTGTAGTCCAAATAATAATACTTGCGTTCAATTTTTCATGTTTAAATGCAACATAAATTGATGGTGAAGTTTTATCTTCATATTCAACTTCAGCTTCAGCAAGTGCTGTTTGTGCAGCCCAAGACCAATAAACTGGTTTGCTTCTCTGAATTAATAAACCTTGTTTAGCAATTGCACATAATTCTCTATAAATATTAGCTTCAAATTTAAAATCCATTGTTAAATAAGGATTTTCCCAATCAGCAATAACACCTAATTGTTTAAATTCACTTCTTTGAATATCAACAAATTTAGTTGCATGATCTCGACAAAGTTGTCTAAGTTTTGATTTTGGAAGTAATTTTTTCTTTTCAGAACCAATCTTTTCTTCAACTTTTTGCTCAATTGGCAATCCATGACAATCCCATCCTGGAACATATCTAATTGATTTTCCCTCAAAATAATGAAATTTGTTAATAATATCTTTTAAAATTTTATTTAATGCATGTCCAATATGAATATTTCCATTTGCATAAGGAGGTCCATCATGAAGTGTAAAAGATTCACAACCTACCCTATTTTTTTTCATCTTGTCATAAACTTTTTTCTCATCCCATTCTTTATATTTAATAGGTTCATTGTTAGGAAGATTTCCTCTCATTGGGAAATCAGTTTTTGGAAGCAGTAAACTCTCTTTATAATCCATTATCACACCTTTGACATTCAAAATATTTGTAGTTTTAATTAAAGTATTGATTATATCTAATTTAGTTTAAAATAAATTTATGACTTTTAGTTAAATATATAAGTAAAAAGATTAAGAAATAAGCTTATGTTACAAAAATCTATACTTAAGATATATAATTAAAAGAAATATCTATTCTTTTATCTAAAATATAAATTTTATATGATAGAATTTCCAGATATTTCACAAAAACACAGGAAAAATAAATGAACGAAAAACACTATGAAGTAGTAATCGTAGGTGGAGGAATCTCGGGAGCTGCTCTATTTTATGAGTTAGCTAAATATTCAACTGCAACAAAAATCTGTTTGTTAGAAAAGTATGAAGATCTTGCAACTTTAAACTCTAAAGGTACAAGTAACTCTCAAACTATTCATGTTGGTGATATTGAAACTAACTACACTTTATCAAAAGCAAAAGTTACAAAAAGAACTGCGAAAATGATTGAGAAGTTCTGTTTACAATATAATTTACAAGAAAAAATTATGTTTAAACACCAAAAAATGGCTTTAGGTGTTGGTGAGAAAGAAGTTGAATTCATTACAAAAAGATACAATGAATTTAAAGAAGTTTTTCCTTATTTAGAATTATGGGATAAAGAAACATTAAGAGTGCTAGAGCCTAAGTTAGTTTATGCTGATAAAGCACAAACAATAGATAGACCTGAACCAATTATTGCAATGGGTGCAAAAGATCAATATACAACTGTTGATTTTGGAGCTATGACAAAAGAATTAGCAAAAGCTGGTCAAGCTGCAGATACTTCAAAAACAACTGACATTTTCTTTAATTCAGAAGTTGAAGAAATTGAAAAAGTTGGAAATAAATATAAATTAACAACTGTTAATGGAACTGTTTATACAGCTGATTTTGTTGTTGTAAATGCAGGTGCGCACTCATTATACTTAGCTCATAAAATGGGTTATGGTAAACACATGGGTTCTTTATCAATGGCAGGATCATTTTATATTACAAATGGTGAATTCTTAAATGGTAAAGTTTATATGGTACAAAATGATAAATTACCATTTGCAGCACTTCATGGTGATCCAGATATCTTAGAAAATGGTAAAACAAGATTTGGTCCAACTGCTCTTGCTTTATTAGTTCTTGAAAGATATAAAGGTGGTAAATCAATATTCCAATGTTTAAAAACTATGAATATTGATGGAAGTATCTTAAAAATCTTCTGGGATTTATTAAAAGATTCAGAAATAAGAAATTATGTATTTAAAAACTTCTTATTTGAAGTTCCAGGAATAAACAAAGGTTTATTCGTAAAAGATGCTAGAAAAATTGTTCCATCTTTAACTGTAGATGATTTAGAGTATGCAAAAGGATTTGGTGGTGTTAGACCTCAAGTTCTTAATAAAACTGAAAAAAAATTAATGCTTGGTGAAGCTTCTTTAAGTGAAGGAAAAGGAATTATCTTTAATATGACTCCAAGTCCAGGAGCAACTTCTTGCTTAGGAAATGCAGAAAGAGATATTAAAGTAGTTTGTGACTATTTAAAATTAGAGTTTAATGAAGCTCAATTCTTAGCTGATTTTACTGACCCAGAAATCGCGTAAAACTTACTTTATATGTATAATAAGAGTTGATTCTTATTATACATATTTTCTCTCTTATTTTTTTTTAATCTTAAACATATAAAATACTATCCTGTAAATTGATTTAAAAGGATGTATTCAATGTTTAACTATATTTTTAATGAAGACGATATGATAAAGCTTCAAACTCTTCTAAGAGCAAATAATCAAACAATAACAACAGCAGAATCTTGTACGGGTGGTTTAGTTGCAAGTATGATAACTAAAATATCAGGTTCATCAGATATTTTTAATGGAAGCATAGTAACCTACTCTAATAAAATAAAAAATCAAGAATTACATGTTAAAAATGAAACTTTAGAAAAATATGGTGCGGTTAGTATTGAAGTTGTAAATGAAATGCTAAATGGTGTAATAAATAAATTTGATGCAAATTTTGCAATAGCAATTTCTGGAATTGCAGGACCAAATGGTGGGACAAAAAACAAGCCTGTAGGTAGTGTCGTAATAGGAATTAGGGATAAGAATAACCATAAAATAGTAAATATCTATAATTTCAAAGGATTAAGAGAAGATATTCAAATACAAGCTGCAAAAGTTGCATTGAAAGAAATTTATAAATTTGTTAAAGATTCTCTTGACAAATAAAAATATTTGCACTATAATTCCAGTCCAATTTAAGTAGAACAACTTAAATTATCAATGTGACCCGTTAGCTCAGCCGGTAGAGCATCTCACTTTTAATGAGGGGGCCGATGGTTCGAATCCATCACGGGTCACCATTTTATTTTTATTCTGTTGCAATCTTGGCCCCTTCATCTAACGGTTAGGATCTTGGATTTTCATTCCAATCACAGGGGTTCGAATCCCCTAGGGGTCACCAAGCCATTTGCAACAAAACGGTCGATTAGCTCAGTTGGTAGAGCGCTACCCTTACAAGGTAGATGTCATAAGTTCGAGTCTTATATCGACCACCACTTTTTTAAAAGTCTCAAAATGCAGTAGCATTAGATTTTTAAAGATTTTTTGTGACTTCTATTTACTTCTCGTAAATAGTATTTTTAAAGTGCGGTTGTAGTTTAGTTGGTTAGAATGCCTGCCTGTCACGCAGGAGGTCGAGGGTTCAAGTCCCTTCAACCGCGCCACTTTTTATTTTCTTATGTGACCCGTTAGCTCAGCCGGTAGAGCATCTCACTTTTAATGAGGGGGCCGATGGTTCGAATCCATCACGGGTCACCATTTTATTTTTATTCTGTTGCAATCTTGGCCCCTTCATCTAACGGTTAGGATCTTGGATTTTCATTCCAATCACAGGGGTTCGAATCCCCTAGGGGTCACCAAGCCATTTGCAACAAAACGGTCGATTAGCTCAGTTGGTAGAGCGCTACCCTTACAAGGTAGATGTCATAAGTTCGAGTCTTATATCGACCACCACTTTTTTAAAAGTCTCAAAATGCAGTAGCATTAGATTTTTAAAGATTTTTTGTGACTTCTATTTACTTCTCGTAAATAGTATTTTTAAAGTGCGGTTGTAGTTTAGTTGGTTAGAATGCCTGCCTGTCACGCAGGAGGTCGAGGGTTCAAGTCCCTTCAACCGCGCCACTTTTATTAATCTATCAAAGATTATTCTCACAAAAATCCAGATACAATATTACCTTAGATAAAAAGGGTTTTAATGTTAAGAGCAAAAAGTTTATATCACCTTATAGTTTACAGTATTTTATTTATCATTGTTTTAGTTTCAACTTTTACTTTTATTATAATAAGTAATGCTCATGAGGAACTTCAAGAAAAAAACCATACTTTAAAAACTGATTACACAAATAATCAAAAAGAATTAATTAAAAATCATGTTAACTATATTATAAATTTTATTGATTATTATAATGAAATAAATAAAAATAAGAAATCTGAAGCTGTTATACAAAAAGAAGTTCTTGAAATAATTGAAAAACTAAGAGTTAATGAAAACCCCAATGAATATATTTTTATTTATGATTTTAACGGTAATTTAGTTCAAGATGCAATAGCAAAAAAAGATAATATTGGACATAACTACTTAAATACACAAGATGTAAAAGGTAAAGAAGTTATAAAAGAACTAATAAATACCTCAAAAAGAAATTTAGGAGGATATGTTGAATATATTTGGTATAAGCCAGAAATATCAAAACAAACTACAAAAATTTCTTATGCACTTTCTTATAATAAATGGAATTGGACTATTGGAAAAGGTGTTTATTTAGATGAAATTGATAAGTTAATTAAAGAAAAAGAAGAAGATTATAATCAAAAAATCTCAAATTATACGCTACAAATAACTTCACTTACCATTATGTTGGTATTATATTCTATATTTATTTACAAAAATGCAACTATTTTAATTGTAAATGATGTAAAAGAAATAGGTAAATATTTTAAAGAATCTCAAAAAAATAACGACCCAATTAATCAAAACAGAATTATTTTCGGGGAATTTAAAGTAATTGCGAACTATGCAACTGATGCTATGAATAATATTAAACTTAAAACAAATATGCTTGAAGATCTAAATAAAAATCTAGAAGATAAAGTTAATGAAAAAACAAAAGAGCTCACAAATCTTATAGCATCTCAGAAAAAATTTATTAAAAATTCAGTTCATGAAATAAATACTCCACTATCAATAATACAAACAAATATTGATTTACTTAAAATGAAAATACCTAATAATAAATATATTACAAATATTGAATCTGGTTCAAAAATAATTCAATATATTTATGATGATTTATCATATCTTGTAAAAAAAGACAGAGTTACATATGAAAAAGAGTATTTAGATTTTTCAAAGATTTTAATTTCAAGAATAGAGTTTTTTGATGAAATTGCAATTTCAAACTCTTTAAATTTTGTAAGTAACATTGAAGACGATATATATATTAAATTTAATATTACAGAACTTCAACGAGTAATAGATAATAATTTATCAAATGCAATTAAATACTCTTTTGCAAAATCTCCTATTTTTGTAAAGTTAGACTATTTAAATGATGAAGAAATTGAATTTAGTGTTTCATCTAATTCAAAAAAAATAGAATCTAAAGATAAGATATTTGATGATTTTTATAGGGAGAATAATGCAAGAGGTGGTTTTGGTCTAGGCTTGAAAATAGTGAAAGATATTTGTGATAAAAATTTAGTTATAATCAATCTTGATTCAAATGCAAAAGAGACAAAATTTACTTATAGGTTTAAAATAAATGAAGATACTACTACTTGAAGATGAGTTAATGCTTAATAATGCCATTAGTGAATATTTAAAAAATATAGGTCATATGGTTGAGAGTTTTAGCGATGGACAAGAAGTTTTAGACAATATAAACAATAACTATGATTTATTGATACTTGATATAAATGTTCCTACAAAAGATGGTTTTGAGATTTTAAGTGAGTTAAATAATAAAAAAATTTATATTCCAACTATATTTATTTCTGCATTAATTGATATAGAAGATATTAGTAAAGCATATAGTCTTGGATGTAGAGAATATATCAAAAAACCTTTTCATTTAGGTGAATTAGGTATAAAAATAAATCAGATTTTAAAAAAAGAACAAAATAATACTACTCATATTAAATTCTCTGAAAATTACTCTTATTCAAAAGATAAACAAACTTTATATTTTAATGGTGAACCACAAAATCTAACTAAAAAACAATTAGAAATTATTCATATTCTTGCATTAAATATAAATATGATAGTAGATTTTGAAAGATTTAGAATTGATATTTGGGATGGAGAGGATATTGATAATCCTACTATTAGAGCAGAAATATCAAGATTAAAAAAAGCATTAAAAGAAGATTTTATCAAAAACATCAGAGGTCTTGGATATAAAATAGACAGGTATTACTCTGCTTAAACTTCCTAAAAATTACCCATATTAAAGAAACCTTCAAAAAAAGCTAAATGCTACCCTTTTGCTACATACCTCTACTATAATTCAATCTTAAATTGTCTTTCGATTGCATTTTAAATTTATAAGGAGAGTAAAATGAGCCCAGAAAAAGCACAAGCATACTGGAAAGAAAATATTTCTATGATTATTAAACTTCTAATAGTTTGGTTTGTATTTTCTTTTGGTTGTGGAATTTTATTCATCAATGAACTTAATGCAATAGAAATTAGTGGAGTTAAATTAGGTTATTGGTTTGCTCAACAAGGTTCAATATATGTATTTGTTATCTTAATTTTTGTTTATGTAAAAGTAATGACAGGAATAGATGAAAAATATGGTGTAAATGAATAAGGATTATTAATATGGCCTTACAAACATTAATTTATCTATTTGTAGGTATCTCATTTGCGATATATATTGGTATTGCTCTTTGGGCAAAAGCTGATTCAACAAAAGAATTTTATGTTGCAGGTGGTGGAGTTCATCCTATTTCAAATGGAATGGCAACTGCTGCTGATTGGATGTCTGCTGCTTCATTTATTTCTTTAGCTGGTATTATTTCTTTTCAAGGTTCTGATGGTGGTGCTTATTTAATGGGTTGGACTGGTGGCTATGTTCTTCTTGCAATGTTATTAGCTCCATATTTAAGAAAATTTGGAAAATTTACTGTTCCTGATTTTGTAGGTGACAGATATTATTCAGATGTTGCAAGATTAGTAGCAATTATTGCAGTAATTTTTATCTCTTTTACTTATGTTGCTGGACAAATGAGAGGTGTTGGAATTGTATTTTCTAGATTTTTACAAGTTGATATAAATACAGGTGTTATTATTGGTATGGCGATTGTATTTTTTTATTCAGTTCTTGGTGGAATGAAAGGGATTACATATACTCAAGTTGCACAATATGTAGTTATGATTTTTGCATATATGGTACCTGCAATTTTTCTATCATTACAAGTTACTGATACTTTTTTACCCCAATTAGGTATTTTTTCACAAACAACTTTTGCATTTAATACAGGTGTTCAAGTAATACCTGAGGGGACTTATTTATTACATGCACTTGATCAATCATTATTAGATTTAGGATTCAAAGCATATACAGAACCTGGTAATTTATGGAATATGTTTATGTTAACTACTGCTTTAATGTTAGGAACAGCTGGTTTACCACATGTAATAGTAAGATTCTTTACAGTACCAACGGTTAGAGATGCTAGAATTTCTGCTGGTTGGGCATTAGTATTTATTGCAATTATGTATACAACTATCTCTTCTGTTGCATCATTTTCAAGAATAAATTTGATAAAAAATGTTCAAAATGTTGAATATCAGTCATTTGTTGATGGAGAATCAAAAAATATTGATGGAACTGAAAATAATGGAAAATGGTTTCAAACTTGGGAAAATGCCAATTTATTAGCATGGAATGATAGAAATGGTGATGGTAAAATCCAATATGCATCAGGTGTTGCATTTGATGCAAAAGGTGGAAAACCAACTTTTGATGAAATAAATAGAGCAAAAGATGGACATAAATTAACTACTAACCCTAAAGGTACTCCTGATGACTATGAACTTAGAAAAGGGAATGGAATAGTTAATGAATTATATGTTGATGTCGATATTATGGTTCTTGCAAATCCAGAAATAGCAAACTTACCAAATTGGGTTATTGCATTTATAGCAGCAGGTGGATTGGCAGCTGCATTATCAACAGCCGCTGGTTTATTATTGGTAATTGCTTCATCAATTTCACACGATTTGATGGGACAAATTATTTTTAAAGATAAAGTAACAAAAAGATCAACTTTAAATGAAAAAACAGAATTAATGTGGGCTAGAATTTCAGCTATCGTTGCTGTATTAGTTGCTGGATATTTAGGAATAAATCCCCCTGGTTTTGTTGCACAAGTTGTTGCTTTTGCCTTTGGTTTAGCAGCTGCTGCATTTTTTCCTACAATTATTCTTGGAATATTTGATAAAAGAATGAATAAAGAAGGCGCGATTACTGGAATAATTGTTGGTTTAACTTTTACCTTTACTTATATAGTTTATTTTGTATTCTTAGGTGGTGATCCAAAAGATTATTTACTAGGGATTAATCCAACAGGAATTGGTGCACTTGGCGCTTTATTGCATTTTATCGTAGCATTAATTGTATCAAGAATGACTCCGGCACCACCTTTTCATATTCAAGAACTTGTTGAAAGAATAAGAATTCCATCAGGTGTAGGCGAAGCTTTAGAACATTAAAAAACTTACTAAAAAGTATACCTTTGGGTGTACTTTTTTTACTTTTATAAATATTAGGTAAATTCATGAGTATCCAAGACCAAAAAACATTTCTTTCAAATATTCATCCCTTTCAAGTTTTGACAGCAGAACAAATGGAAATATGTATAAAACATATGGATATTGCATATTATCCAAAAGATTCAATATTAATAAATCCTGAAAAAATTCCAAACTACTTTTTTATAGTTATAAAAGGTTCTGTTTATGAATATTCAGTAGAAAATGTTGTTCTTATGGATTACCATCATCAAGATTCCTTTGATTCTAACTCTTTAATATATGGAAAATGTAATAATATTTTTAAAGTATATGAAGATTTAATCTGTTACGAGTTAGAAAAAAATACTTTTTTGAAATTAATAGAACTAAATCAACAATTTAAAGATTATTTTTTAAAAGATTTAGTAAATAAAATTCAAACTTTAAAAAATAAAGAATATACATCTGAACTTTCATCTTTTATGATTGCCAAAGTTGAAGATACACTTATTCATGAAGCTTGTATTATAGATGAAAATACAAAATTAATAGATGCTATTCAAAAATCAATGGAATATAAAACATCAAGTATTATTATCAAAAAAACAACTGGTGAATATGGAATTATTACAGATTCATTACTTAAAACAAAAGTATTATTAGAAGGCAGAGATTTGACAATTTCTGTAAAAGATATTGCAATTTTTCCTCTTTTAACTGTTAATAATGATGATTATTTATTTGAAGCATTAACAGTATTAATTAAAAAAAATATAAAAAGAGTTGGTGTTACAAATAACAAAGGTGAAATGATTGGTATTTTAGAACAAATTGATGTTCTTTCACACTTTGCAAACCACACTTATGTTGTTGATTCAAAAATTAAAAAAGCAAACAATTTAGAAGATTTAAAATCTGCTAGTAAAGATTTGATAAATATTATAAGTAGTCTTCATGCAAAAGGTGTAAAAGTAAATCATATCTCAAATTTGATTGGTCAATTAAATACAAAAGTTTATCAAAAACTTTATGAATTAATTTTACCAGAAGAACTAAGAGATAACGCTTGTTTTATGGTTATGGGAAGTGAAGGAAGAAATGAACAAATCATAAAAACCGATCAAGATAATGCACTTGTTATTAAAGATGGAATTGATGTTGAACAATATAGATTCTATATGAATGAAATCACGAAAAACTTAATTAATTTTGCTTATCCAGTCTGTGAGGGAAATATTATGGTTTCAAATCCATTTTGGTGTAAAACTGTAAATGAATATAAAAATGAAACTGCAAGATGGATTGAAGCTCCTGGGATTCAAAATTATATGGATTTAGCAATCTTTTTTGATTCTTTTGCAGTAGCAGGGAATAAAGAATTATTAATTAATTTAAAAGACGATTTATTTAATAAACTACATGATAAAGATGTATTTATGGCATATTTTGCAAAGGCAACAATAGCATTTGATACACCAAATACAGTTACAAATATTATGACAAAATCACATATCATTGACATAAAAAAGACAGCTGTTTTTCCAATAGTTCAAGGAATTAGAAGTTTAGCATTAAGAGAAAAGATTAGAGAAACCACAACCATTAAAAGAATAAAAATTCTTGAAGATAGAAGAGTTTTAGAGAAAGAAAAAGCAGCTGAATTATTAGAAGCTTTTGATTTTGTAAATACACTAAGATTAAAATCGCAACTTCATGATATTCAACATGGAAAAAAAATCACTAATGAAATTGATACGCACACTTTAGGAAAAATAGAAAGAGATTTATTAAAAGATTCTTTTAAAATTATAAATGAATTTAAAAGGTTTATCTCTTATACTTTTAGAATAGATAGAATTTCATGATATTTAATAATTTGTTTAAAAATTGGAATAGAAAAAAACTAAAAGATATTAGATTTGATTTTTTATTTGAAAACCCTGTTTTTGATGAATATGTATGTTTAGATTGTGAAACTAGCGGGTTAAATCCAAAAAAAGATGAAATTCTTTCAATTGGAGCAGTTCATATAAAAAAAAATAAAATTTTAATGAGGAAAACATTTAATATTTTCTTAAAACCATCGAAAAATATCAATCCTGAATCAATAAAAATTCATCATATTAGACCAATTGATTTAAAAAATGGACAAAATCCTAAAGAAGCTATATATCAATTATTAGAATTTATTGGTTCAAGACCAATTGTTGGATATTACATAAAATTTGATGCAGCAATAATTTCAAGATATACAAAAGAATTTATTGGAATAAAACTTCCAAATGAAACAATTGAAGTATCTTCGATGTATTACAAAACCAGAAAAAAATCAAGTGATTATCAATTTATTGATTTACGATTTGATACTATTTTAAAAAATCTTGATATTCCAGCATTAGGTAAACATGATGCCTTAAATGATGCAATAATGACATCTATGATATTTCTAAAACTAAAAAACTTAACAGCTGCAAAAACTACATTTTATACAAATTAAAAAAATAAAAGTCATATTTTTGACATTAAATTAATAAATTATTTGAAACAAAGCCCTAAATAGCTCATTTTTTCATCTTTTATTAAAATAATTGAGAAATATTTTCAAATGCTATGTTATTGCAACTTTAATAGTTTAATATTCTCTAGTACATTTAGTTACAATCTAAATTTTAGGGAGAGAATATGGAATCAGAATTAGTAAAAAAAATTAAATCTAATCCAAAATACAATGAATTAGTTACAAAAAGAAATTCGTTTTCTTTAAAACTTTCATTATTTGTTTTAGTTATGTTTTATGGTTATATCTTAGTTATCGCTTTTGATAAAGAACTTTTAGCTACAAAAATCGGTGACGGTGTTATGACTTATGCATTTCCAGTAGGAGCTGCAATCATTATTATAAGTTTTATTACAACATTAATTTATGTTAATAGAGCAAATAATGAATTTGAAGACTTAACAAATGATATAAAAAAACAAGCACTAGGAGATAAATAATGTTAAAAATATTCGCACTATTATCTGTATTAGCAATAGCAGTTTTTGCTGCTGGTGATTCATTAGGGGATATGGGAAAATCAAATTTAAATATTCCTGCTATTATCATGTTCTTCATCTTTATTGCTGGAACTTTGGGTATTACAAAATGGGCTGCAAGTAAAACAAAATCTGCTTCAGATTTCTATACAGCAGGTGGAGGAATCACTGGATTCCAAAATGGTATGGCAATTGCTGGAGATTATATGTCAGCTGCTTCATTCCTTGGTATTTCTGGAATGATTTATTTAAGTGGATATGATGGTTTAATTTATGCTGTTGGATTCCTTGTTGGTTGGCCAGTTATTTTATTCTTAATGGCTGAAAAATTAAGAAACTTAGGTAAATTTACATTTACGGATATTGCTGCATATAGACTAGATCAAACTAAAATCAGAATTTTAGCTGCTTTTGGTTCTTTATCTGTTGTAACTTTATATCTAATTGCTCAAATGGTTGGAGCTGGAAAATTAATTCAAATCTTATTTGGTATGGATTATGAGTATGCAGTTATCCTTGTTGGTGTTATGATGATTATTTATGTTACTTTTGGTGGTATGCTTGCAACTACTTGGGTACAAATTATCAAAGCTGTATTATTACTTTCAGGTGTTACTTTCATGGGGTTCATGGTAATGGCACATTATGGTTTCTCTTTTGGAGAACTTGCTACTCAAGCTGTCGCTGTACATCCTAAAGGTCAAGCTATTATGGCTCCAGGTGGATTTATTTCTGATCCTGTTTCTGCTATTTCTTTAGGTTTAGCATTAATGTTAGGAACTGCTGGTTTACCACATATCTTAATGAGATTCTTTACTGCTGGAAATGCAAAAGAAGCTAGAAAATCTGTTGTTTATGCAACTGGATTTATTGGTTACTTCTACTTAATTATTGCTGTTATTGGTTTAGGAGCTATCGTATTCTTACAAGGACCTGATGCTGCACAATACTTCAAAGATGGTAAATTAATTGGTGGTGGAAATATGGCTGCTATTCACTTATCACATGTTGTTGGTGGAGATATATTCTTAGGATTTATTTCAGCTGTTGCATTTGCTACTATTTTAGCGGTTGTTTCTGGATTAACACTTGCAGGTGCATCTTCAATATCTCACGATATTTATGCAATTGTAATGAAAAAAGGTAAAGCTACTGAAGAAGCAGAAATTAAAGTTTCAAAAAGATCAGTTATTGTTATTGGTATTGTTGGAGTTATATTAGGTATTGCTTTTGAAAAACAAAATATCGCATTCATGGTTGGTCTTGCATTTGCTATTGCTGCATCTGCTAACTTCCCAATTTTATTCCTTTCAATTTACTGGAAAAAATTAACAACTAGAGGTGCATTTATTGGTGGATTCTTGGGTCTTATTACAGCAATTGTACTTGTAATTTTAAGTCCAACTGTATGGGTAGAAATATTAGGAAATGCAAAAGCAATTTTCCCTTATAAACACCCTGCATTGTTCTCTGTAACTGTTGCATTTATTGGAATTTGGTTCTTCTCAATTACTGATAAATCAGAAAGTGCTAAAAAAGAAATCGAATCATATGACGCTCAAAATGTTAGAGCTGAAACTGGTATCGGTGCTGATGGAGCTGTTGCTCACTAATCTTATAATATTACTAAAGAGAAGTTTCTCTTTAGTAATATCTCTTTTATAACTTTTACTTATTCTAAAATCTTAAAATTATCTTAAAATTATCAACTAAATAAAATAACTTATAATCATATTTTATGTTACAAATCTACTTATTCTTACACAATTTTTACACTACTTAAAAAGAAAAAACATTAATATCACACTTTTGTAAGTATAATCATTTACTTTTTCATGCACTATATTACTGCAATTAATAATTTAGTTCAAATGAAAAAGAGTGATAAACATATTTTGTTTATTATTTCAAAATGAGGGGAAGCAAAATGAATGACGAATTAGTCGAGCGAATTGAATCTAATCCAAAGTATAAAGAACTAGTTTCTAAAAGAAATGGTTTAGGGATTAAATTAGGTATTTTTGTAATCGTAATGTTTTATGCATATATATTAATTATTGCATTTAATAAAGAACTTTTAGCTACAAAAATTGGTGTTGGAGTTACTACAATAGCATTTCCTATTGCATTAGCAATTTTAGTACTTAGTTTTATCACAACTCTTATTTATGTAAGAAAAGCAAATGGCGAATTTGAAGATTTAACTAATGAAATTAAAAAAGATGTAAAGGGGCTAATCTAATGTTAAAAATTTTAGCGTTAATTTCAATCATAGCATTAACTTCTTTTGCAGCAGGTGATGCAACTTTTGAAGCAGCAAAAAGAGAACTAAATATTCCTGCGATTATTATGTTTTTTGTTTTTATTGCGGGGACTTTAGGAATAACTTATTGGGCTGCTAAGAAAACAAAATCTGCAAGTGATTTTTATACAGCAGGTGGAGGAATTACTGGTTTTCAAAATGGTTTAGCAATTGCTGGAGATTATATGTCAGCTGCAGCATTTCTTGGAGTATCTGGTCTTATTTATATGAAAGGTTATGATGGAGTAATTTATGCAGTTTCATTTTTAGTTGGATGGCCTGTAATTTTATTTTTTATGGCTGAAAAATTAAGAAACTTAGGTAAATTTACTTTTGCTGATATTGCAGCTTACAGACTTGGACAAAAAGAAATTAGAACCTTAGCTGCGTTTGGTTCTATTAGCGTTGTTGTTTTATATCTTATTGCACAAATGGTTGGAGCTGGAAAATTAATTCAAGTTTTATTTGGTATGGATTATGAATATGCTGTTATCATGGTTGGTGCATTAATGATTATTTATGTTACTTTTGGTGGGATGTTAGCTACTACTTGGGTACAAATTATAAAAGCTTGTTTATTATTAACAGGTGTTTCATTTATGGCGGTAATGGTTTTATATCACTTTGATTTTTCTTTTGAGTCATTAGCTGCTAAAGCTGTTGAAAATCACAAATCAGGTGAAGCAATTTTAAGCCCAGGTGGATTTATTACAGATCCTATTTCTGCAATATCTTTAGGTATGGCATTAATGCTAGGAACTGCTGGATTACCACATGTTTTAATGAGATTTTTTACAGTAGGAAATGCAAAAGAAGCTAGAAAATCTGTTGTTTATGCAACGGGATTTGTTGCATATTTTTGGGTAATTATTACTATTGTTGGATTTGGTGCAATTGCATTTTTAAATTCTGCTGATGGCGCACAATATTTTGTTGATGGAAAATTATTTGGAGGAAGCAATATGGCTTCTGTTCATTTATCACATATGTTAGGTGGAAATGCATTCTTAGGATTTATTTCAGCTGTTGCTTTTGCTACTATTTTAGCGGTTGTTTCAGGACTTACACTAGCAGGTGCTAGTGCTATATCTCATGATATTTATGCAAATGTTATTAATCCAGAAGCATCAGATGAAAAAGTTGTTAAAATTTCTAAAATTACAGTAATTATTATTGGTATTATTGGAGTTGTATTAGGAATAGCTTTTGAATCACAAAATATTGCATATATGGTAGGACTTGCATTTGGAATTGCAGCATCTGCAAACTTCCCAATTTTATTTCTTTCAATTTACTGGAGTGGATTAACAACAAGAGGTGCATTTATTGGTGGATTTATGGGACTAATTGCAGCTGTTGCACTTGTAATTTTAGGACCAAATGTTTGGGTTGAAATATTAAAAAATGAAAAAGCAATTTTTCCTTATGCTCACCCTGCACTATTTTCAGTAACCATTGCATTTGTTTCAATTTGGTTCTTCTCAAAACTTGATAATTCTCCTAGAGCTAAAAGAGAAAAAGAGTTATTTAGAGGTCAAAATGTTAGAGCAAATACTGGTATTGGTGCAGCTGGAGCTGTTTCTCATTAGTTATATAATTTATCAAAGGAAAATTTCCTTTGATAAATACACAAATCTTTCTTTTTCTTCGTATTTTCATAGAAGGTAATAATTTTCTTATTCATTTTTGGCTAAAATATACTCACAAAACCATTAAAAAGGGAAGCTATGAGTATACCAGAACAAGAATCTTTCATATCATCAATTCATCCATTTGAAAGCCTTACAATAAATCAACTAGAATTATTTGTTGAAAATATTGATATTGCTTATTTCAAAGAAAATGAGGTAATACAAAAACAAAATTGTGAACCTACTCATTTGTATTTCATATTAAAAGGTTTAATACAAGAAAAACAAGAAGATGAAGTACTAAGTTTATATTCAAAAAACGAGATTTTCGATTCTATTTCATTAATTGAAAACTACTCTAAAAATGTCTTTATAACAGTAGAAGAAACTATTTGCTACATATTACCAAGAGATATTTTTATAAAAACTTTACATGAAAACTCTACATTAAAAAACTATTTTTTCCAATCTATCTCAGAAAAAATAAGTAATAATATTAACAACGAAAATAATAAAGAGATGGCTAATATTATGGTTGCAAAAATAAAAGATGCAAAAATTCACAAAGCCGTAATTATTGATACAGAAAAAACAATATTTGAAGCCGCATCAATTATAAAAAAAGAAAAAGTTCCTACAGTTTTATTAAAAGATGAAAAAGGTGAAATGTATATTGTAACTGATTCTGATTTTAGACAAAAAGTAATCCTAAATAGAATGGATTTTGATGATAAAGTTATAAAAATTGCTTCAAAAGGTTTAATTTATGTAAATGAAGATGATTTTTTATTCAATGCCCAACTAACAATGGCAAAACATGGACTTAAGAGAGTAGTAGTTCAAAATGATAAAAAAGAGATTGTTGGAATCTTAGATCAAATTTCATTATCATCATTTTTTGCAACAAATACATTTTCTGTTTCAAATCAAATTGTAAAAGCAGAAACACTTGAAGAGTTAAAAGAAGCATCTTTATCATTTATAAAAATAATCAGATCATTAAATGCAAAAGGCGTTAAAATTGAATTTATTGCAAAATTAATTAATCAATTAAATAAAAAATTATTAGATAAATTATATGTAATGTTAGCACCTGAAGAGCTTTTAGGAAAATCTTCTTTAGTTGTAATGGGAAGTGAAGGAAGAGGTGAACAAATCTTAAAAACAGACCAAGATAACGCACTTATTTTAGAAAACGACTGTACTATTAGTGATGAAAAACTTCAAGAATTCACAACTAGATTTACTGAAACTTTAGTTGATTTTGGTTTTCCTAGATGTGAGGGAAATATTATGGTTTCAAATCCATATTGGTGCAGAAGAGAATCTGATTTTAAAGATTTAATTTTTGAATGGGTAACGCAACCATCACCTGATAATTTTATGAATATTGCAATTTTTTATGATGCGGTTAGTGTTTCAGGAGATAGAGCATTAATTCTTAGATTAAAAGAATATTTATTTAAAATTATTGATAATTCTCAACAATTTAATTCTCATTTTGCAAAAATAATATCAAGTTTTGATGTTCCATTAGGATTTTTTGATGGATTTGTTTTTAATAGTAAAGACAATAAACATAAAAATGAATTAAACATCAAAAAAGGCGGTATTTTCATAATTGTACAAGGAATGAGATCACTTAGTTTGGAACACAAACTATATAATACTAGTACTGCAAAAAGAATAAAAAGATTAAATGAATTAGGTGTAATTGAAACTGAACTTGCTAATGAGATAACAATGGCATTTAATTTTTTAACTAACATAAATCTAAAATCAAATTTAGAGAAATTAGACAAACAAGAAGAAGTAGATAATTATATTAACCCAAATACTTTAAATACAATGGAAAAAGATTTATTAAAAGAGTCATTTAAAATTGTAAATAAACTAAAAAAGAAATTAGAATTTCACTTTAAGTTGAATTATGTTTAGAAATATAATTCAATATTTTAATAAGAAAAATTTAAAAGACAATAAATATGAGTTCTTATTTGATAAAACATCAAATGATGAATATGTATGTTTTGATTGTGAAACAACAGGATTAAATCCTAAAAAAGATGATATTGTTTCTATTGGTGCGGTTATTATTAAAAATAATACAATTATCTCAAGTAAAAGATTTGTAAAATTTGTAAAACCAAAAACAAAACTTCAAGCTGATGCAATCAAAATTCATCATATTAGAGTTTGTGATTTAGAAGATGCTGAGGACATAGACACAGTAATTGAAGAGTTTTTAAATTTTATTGGAAATAGAACTTTAGTTGGATATTTTTTAGAATTTGATGTTGCAATGATTAATAAATATATAAAGCCAAAATTAGGGATTACTCTTCCAAATAAATTACTTGAAGTTTCTGCAATTTACCATGATTATAAAATTGAAATAATACCTCAAGCAAATATTGATTTAAGATTTAATACAATCATGGAAGAATTGAAAATTCCAAGTTTAGGAAAACATGATGCATATAATGATGCAATTATGACTTCAATGATTTTTATAAAACTAAAAAATTTGCCAAAAGTAAAAATAAATTAAAAGGAAAAAATAAATGTTAGTATTTGTATTAAACGCGGGATCATCTTCTTTAAAATATCAATTAATAAACGCAAAAACAGCTGAATTAAAAGCTAGTGGATTAGTTGAGAGAATTGGTATAGATGGAATTTTAAAACATGAAGTTGGAGAAAACAAAAAATTAACTTTTGAATTACCAATTCCCACACATAAAGAAGCTATTGAATTAGTACTTAGAATTTTAACTAATGACGAAACTAAAGTTATAAATTCAATTAAAGAGATTCAAGCAATTGGACATAGAGTTGTACACGGTGGAGAATTTTTCAAAGAATCTACAATAGTTACAAAAGATGTTATTGAAAAAATTGAACAATTAGTTCCCCTTGCGCCATTACATAATCCTGCAAATATTATGGGAATAAAAATTTGTCAAGAATTAATGCCAAATATTCCAAATGTTACTGTATTTGATACGGCATTTCATCAAACTATGACAAAAGAAAACTATTTATATGCTGTTCCTTATGCTGATTATACAGAACATCATTTAAGAAAATATGGATTTCATGGAACAAGTCATTATTATGTTTCAAATGAAACCATTAAAATCTTAAATAAAAAAGATTCAAAAATTATCGTATGTCACTTAGGAAATGGTTCATCTGTTTGTGCAGTTAGAGATGGAAAATCTATTAGTACATCAATGGGATTAACTCCACTTGAGGGATTAATTATGGGAACAAGATCAGGAGATATTGATGCTGGTGTTATTCCATATTTAATGGAAAAGAAAAATTTAACTTCAAATCAGATTCTTGATTATTTAAATAAAAAATCTGGAATTTTAGGAATTTCTGGAATTAGTTCTGACTTAAGAGAAGTGATTAAAGCTTCAAAAGATGGAGATATGAGATCAAAAATTACTATTGAAATGTTGTGTAATAGAATCAAAAAATATTTATGTTCGTATGCTGGATTAATGGGTGGAGTTGATGCGATTTGTTTCACTGCTGGAATTGGTGAAAATTCTGATTTAATAAGAGAAAAAGTTTGCCATGGTTTAGAATTTATGGGAATTGAACTTGATGTAGAAAGAAACAGAGTAAGGGAATTAGGAAATAGAGAAATTAGTAAAAAAGATTCAAAAACAAAAATCTATATTATTCCAACAAATGAAGAATTAGTAATCGCAAAAGACACATATAATTTAGTAAAATCTAAATAATTTGTTACAAATTAGAAAATATTAAAAAATTGTAAGCTATGTACAAATATTGTACATAGCTTACCTAATTATCCCCTTTTAAATCTATCCTTTCTCCAATATATTACAATTTTGCACAAATTCATTTTTTTTTCATAATTATGTACTTATTATGTACTTTTTTTGAAATATCCTATAAAATTTTACTTAGTAAGATTATAAAACATTGCTATGTTAATGCTATGTTTCTAAATTATAATCTTTCAAGAAAGTTTAAATTAGAAAGGATTACTAAAGATGGGTTTAATTGAAAGCATTAAAGAAAAAGCAAAATTAAAATTAAGAACTATCGTTCTTCCAGAGCCTGAAGATGAAAGAGTTTTAAAAGCTGCGCAACAGGTTATAGCAGAGAAAACAGCAAAAGTTGTTTTAATTGGTAATGTTGAAACTATTAAAGCAGATGCTGCTAAATGCGGAGCTAATATTGATGGAGCAACTATTATTGATCCTAAAAACTTTGATAATATTGATAAATACATTAATGAATTAGTTGAATTAAGAAAAGCAAAAAATCTTTCAAAAGATGAAGCTACTGAAATCATGACTACAGAACCTAGATTTTTTGGTTGTATGATGGTAAGACTTGGTGATGCAGATGGTTTAGTTGCAGGTTCAAACTCTCCAACAGCAGATGTTTTAAAAGCTGCTATTCAAGTTATCAAAACAGCTCCTGGAATTAATACTGTTTCTTCTACATTTATTATGGAAACAGCTGATGGTAAATTTGGTGATAATGGTTTAATTTTATTTGCAGATTGTGCTGTTATTCCTGAACCAAATGCTGAACAATTAGCTGATATTGCATGTGCAACAGCAGCAACTGCTGCTAGTGTTGTAGGACTTGAGCCAAGAGTTGCTATGTTATCTTTTTCTACAAAAGGAAGTGCGAAACATCCTTTAGTTGATAAAGTTCAATTTGCATGTGAAATTCTTGAAGATAGAAATGTTAACTTTGCTTTCGATGGTGAATTACAAGCAGATGCTGCTATTGTTGAAGCAATTGGAGCTAAAAAAGCACCAGGTTCAAAAGTAGCTGGTCATGCAAATATTTTAGTATTCCCTGATTTACAATCTGGAAATATTGGATATAAACTTGTACAAAGATTTGCAGGTGCTGAAGCTCATGGACCAATCGTTCAAGGATTAAATCAACCTGTTAATGATTTATCAAGAGGTTGTTCAGTTGAAGATATAGCAAACTTAGTTGCAATTACAGCAACTCAAATCAAATAATTTAAACACAAGAAAAAGGAAATATAATATGTTAGTATTTATTTTAAATGCAGGTAGTTCATCTTTAAAGTATCAATTAATGAACCCAATTACAAAAGAAGTTTTTGCAGTTGGTCTTTGTGAAAGAATTGGATTAGATGGTATTTTAAAACATGAATTTGGTGATAATAAAATTACATTAAATGTAGCAATGCCTACACATAAAGAAGCTATAGAATTAGTTTTAAGAACATTAACAAGTGGTGAAGGTAAAGTTATCGAGTCTATTGATGATATTGATGCAATAGGACACAGAGCCGTTCATGGTGGAGAAGAATTTGCATCTTCTGTTATGGTTTCTCAAAAAGTTATTGATAAAATGAAAGAATTAATTCCATTAGCTCCATTACATAATCCTGCGAATATTATGGGAATGGAAATTTGTGAAGAATTAATGCCTGGTAAACCAAATGTTGCTGTATTTGATACTGCATTTCATCAAACAATGCCTGATTATGCTTATATGTACGCATTACCTTATGAACAATATACTAAACATGGTATTAGAAAATATGGTTTCCATGGAACTAGCCACTACTTCGTTTCAAATGAAGCAAAAGGAATGTTAGACAAAAAACATAATACTAGAATTATTGTTTGTCATTTAGGAAATGGTTCTTCTGTAAGTGCTGTTTTAAATGGTAGATGTATTGATACTTCTATGGGTCTTACTCCTGTTCAAGGTTTAATGATGGGAACAAGATGTGGAGATGTTGGTGCTGGTGCTGTTTCATATATGATGAAACAAGAAGGTCTTGATATTGACCAAATTATGGATATTATGAATAAAAAATCTGGTATTTTAGGAATTTCTGGAAAATCATCTGATTTAAGAGAAGTTTTACAAGGTATGCAAGATGGTGATGATAGATGTAGATTAGCTGTTGAAATGGTAGCTTATAACATCAAAAAATATGTAGGAGCTTATGTTGCTGCACTTGATGGTGTTGATGCATTATGTTTTACAGGTGGAATTGGTGAAAACTCAGCGTTAATCAGAGAAATCGTTTGTGCAGGTCTTGATGGAATGGGATTAATTATAGATCCTACTAAAAACAACAAAAGAAGATCAGTAGCTAGAGATATTGCAACAAATAGTTCAGCTGCTAGAATATTTGTTATTCCTACAAATGAAGAGTTTGTAATTGCAAATGATACATATAAAATTGTATCTGAATTAAATTCTTCAAAATAAAAAAGGTAGAAGTTAAAAACTTCTACCTTTTTTTATTTCTTCTTAACCCTTAAAAATACTACAAAATCTAATAAGCTTTTAATCCACTTACAAAATTCATACTAATATTCGTTACAGCTTCACTAATTAATTTATTCATAAATTTTTCAAATTTATCTTCTTTTTTCCATACTGGATTTTCTACTTTTGATAAACTTATTAAACTATTTTGTGCATAAGAAAGAGTTGCAACCTCATCAACTAAACCAACTTCTTTTGCTTGTTTAGAAGTAAATATTTTTGCATCTGCAAATAAATTATGATTTTTTACATCCAGATTTCTAGCACTTGCAACATCTGTTATAAACATATTATAAGTATCATCGATTACACCTTGAAGTTGTTTTTCTTCATAATCAAACCATTTTCTAGTTGGTGTTCCTGATTCTTTATACTTCCCTGCTTTTACAGTTTGTGTTGAAATTCCTATTTTTTGCATTAGTTCTTCAACATTCACACCTTGCATAATAACACCAATTGAACCCACCATACTTCCAGGGTTTGCAATAATTTTATTTGCCCAAATTGAAGCATAATAACTTCCACTGGCAATCACACCACTTGCATATACAACAACTGGTTTTACCTCTTTTAACTCTTTTATTGCGTAAGCTAATTCAACCGATGGAGCAACAGCACCTCCTGGAGAATTTACAACAAATAAAATACCTTTTATATTTTTATCTTCTTTTGCTTTTTGAATATCTTCTAATATTTTTGAAACATCCATTATTGGACCTGATAATTCTATTTTTTGCAGATTTGCATGAATACTACTATCAACTAAATTTTCATCTGATGGAACAATTATAAAATACATAATTGTTAAAAAAACTATTGTTTTAAAATATTTAGTAATAAAATCCAAAATAGCTATTATTGGTGAAAACATAAACTTAAAAAAATTAAACAAATTCTCCTCCTATTATTACTTTATCCATAAATTTTGTATGCAAAATAATTTGCATAGCTAAATCATCCATATCTTCGACTTCGTCTGGCAAAGTAAAAGTTATCATATCTGAATCAAAATCTTTTTTGATTTTTCCTTTATTTAATCCAAGTGCATTTGCTGCATTTGAAGTTGCAGCTTTTAATAAAATATTTGAAAAATCAACAATATTTTTATCACTATGAATCATTAAAACATTTCTTAGTTCATCAAACATTGATAAAGAATTATTAGAACTAAGCCCATCTGTTCCTATTGTAAAAGGAATATCTTTTAATCTTGATAAATCTAATTTACTATTATTTAAAATTCTATTTGAAGTTACACAATGATTAATACTTGCACCTAAATCTTTGATTTTTTCTAAATCTACATCACTCGCTTCCACACAATGAGTAAAAGAAAGATTTTTGATATTAGAAAATAGATTTAAAAACTCCATAGGTTTTGTAACTGCTTTTTCTTGTCCTAAAAAGTTTTTGAAAAAATCCAAAAAAGAACCTTCATCTTTGTGAAGCCAAGAAAACTCTTCAGGTGATTCTAAAAAGTGTGAACTAACGGCTAAATTTTCAGCACGAGCAAGATTTAAAGTTTCTCTTACTAAAAAAGGATGCACTGAATATGGTGAATGAATTGCAATTGCTGGTATAAAGTTTTTAGATTTTAATCTTTTTGCATTGTTCAATCTATCTTTAAAATCAGCAAATAAAGTATCAACCATATCACCTTTTGAACCTATTACTTCACAAAAAAATACTGTATTAATTGGACTTTTCACACAAGGTTCCATATCAAAAGAGTATGAAGAAATCGCTCCAATAGTTGTAGTTCCTGTTTTTTTCATTCTATCAAGTTTTGTGGAAATTAATTTTTTATCAGCTTTATTTATTAAATCATCTCTACTTTTAATTACAGAATTTAACCACGACATAAAATTACCATATTTTAAAGTTGTTGTATTTGAACTAAATTCTAAATGTACATGGGAATTTATAAGTCCTGGCATTAAAACTGAATTTTCTTCAAGTTTTAGTATTTCAATATTTGGATATTTTTTTTCTATATTAACTAGCGTATCAATTTCAAGAATTTTATCATCAAAAACAACTGCACCATTTTTAATGATACGATTGTTTTCATCACAAGTTACGATCCAATTTGCACTTATTATTTTCATCAATAATTATTAAGCGTTTTCTTGTTGTGCTTGTGTAACTGCTTTAATTTCACTAATTATTTGCATTAAAGCAATTAATCCCATATGATAACCAAAAGGTCCAAATCCTGAAATAACACCTGTTGAAGCACCTGCTGTTATTGATTTTTGTCTAAATTCTTCTCTTTTATAAATATTTGAAATGTGTACTTCTACAACTGGCATTGCAACTGCACTTAAAGCATCTTTTATAGCTATTGATGTGTGAGAATAAGCAGCTGGATTTATCATAATTCCATCAACAGTTCCTAAACATTCTTGGATTCTATCAATAATTTCACCCTCAAGATTTGATTGAAAAAATTCAACTTCAACTCCATTTTGTCCTGCAGCTGTTTTTAATTGGTCATGAATTTGTTCCAATCCCATTGAACCATAAATGTGTTGTTCTCTAATTCCTAACATATTCAGGTTTGGACCTTGAATTACGGCAATTTTCATATTATATTCCTTTTATAAATTTTAGGTAAGATTATAATAAAATTTATGTTAAACGATACCAAATTAAAGGCTTTTTATGAAAAACTTTATTCTGCAAAATGAGAATGCAATTTATTTTGAATGCAAATTTTCTTGTGACAATGTAATCTTCTTAAATCTAAATGATGAAAAATATTTTATAACAGATGCGAGATATGTTACTGAGGCTAAAGAATATGCAAAAAATTGTCAAGTTATTGAATCATCAAATCTAATAGAAACAACTAAAGAAATTCTAAAAAAAAATAAAATAAAAAAACTTATATTTGATTCAAATGATTTTACATATGCCACATACATAAAATTAAGTGAACATATAAAAACTCAATTTATAGAAAAACCAAACTTTTCAAAGCAAAAAAGAATTATAAAATCAGATAAAGAGATAATTTTATTAAAAAAAGCTGCAGTTGCTGGAAGAGATGGATTTAAACAATTAGCAAAATTTATTAGAAAAAATGGTCTTAATCAAAGCGAACAATTTTTATATTTTAAAGCTTTTGAAAAAATGAGTCAAAGTGGAAAACTTGATATTAGTTTTGAACCAATTGTTGCTATAAATGAAAATGCAGCAAAACCACATGCCCTTCCTACAAGCAAAAAATTAAAACTAAACGATTTAATTCTTGTAGATGCTGGAGTTAAATATAAAAGATATTGTTCTGATAGAACTTGTACAAGCGTTGTTGATTTTGAAAAATTTTCTTTTAAAAGAGGGCAAAACTTTAAAAATGATAAACATCAAAAAGTTTATGATATTGTTCTAAAAGCTCAACTAAATGCCATAGAAAAAGCAAGAGTTGGAATGAAAGCATCTGAAATTGACAAATTAACTAGGGATGTAATAGAAAGAGCTGGATTTGGAAAATATTTTATTCACAGCACAGGACATGGAGTTGGACTTGATATTCATGAATTTCCAAATATAAACTCAAAATCAGATGTAATAATTGAAGAAAATATGGTATTTACAATAGAACCTGGAATTTATTTACCAAATGAATTTGGTGTTAGAATTGAAGATACAATTGTAATGCAAAATGGAAAAGCTGTAATTTTATAAAAAATATACTTGACTTATTTAATAAGTTAAGTATTTTAAGAAGAAAAATGAAAAAAAAATTAACACAAAATCTAACACTTTTTTATACTGCTAATTTCCCTAAAAAGTTCAATGCTAGTTCAAGTAAAAAATATACTGTAACTATAGGAATTGGGGGAAATATTGGAAATACAAAAAAATTATTTGATAAATTAATCTTATGTTTAAAACAAGATTCAAGATTTACTTTACTTATGACTTCACCACTTTTAAGAAACCCTCCTTTTGGATTCTTGGAACAAAATGACTTTCTAAATGGTATAATTCGCCTCAAAACTAATCTTTGTCCTAATAGCTTTTTAAAAGTAATGCAAAGATATGAAAATAAATTCGGAAGAAAGCGATCCTTTCAAGATGCGCCTAGAACCTTGGATATAGATATAATATTTTTTGATAATTTAAAAATAAATACAAAAGATTTAATTATACCTCATAAAAATTGGGCAAGTAGAGAGTCAGTGATTATTCCTTTAAAAAGGATGTAATAATGAAAAAAAAAGTAATGGTTGGTATGAGTGGTGGAATTGATTCTTCGGTAACTGCTTATATGCTACAAAAAGATGGATATGAAGTTGAGGGTGTTTATTTAAAACTTCATAATAGAACTGATGGTTATCACGAAAGAAATTTAGGTTACATAAAAGATGTTGCTGAATTTTTAAATATTAAATACCATATATTAGACTTAGCTGATAAATTTACTGCTGAAATTTATGACTATTTCGTAGAAGCTTACCTTGAGGGAACAACTCCCAATCCATGTGTTAAATGTAATAAAAATATAAAATTCGGTGCAATGTTAAAATTTGCTCAAGATCATGCTGCTAGTTATTTAGCAACGGGACATTATGCAAAAACTGATGGTGAGTTCTTCTATGAAGCTGATGACAAAACAAAAGATCAAAGCTACTTTTTATCACAAGTAGATAAAGAAGCCCTTCCTTTTATGATGTTTCCTTTAAGTACCTATAAAAAAGAAGATATTGTAAAATTTGGAGCAACTCTTTCAGGTGTATATAAAAGAATCACAGAAAAAAGTGAATCACAAGAAATTTGTTTTGTTGAAACTGTTTATACAGATGTTGTAAAAAGACATGCAAATATTGATGTTCCAGGAAAAGTATTAGATGAAGAGGGAAATGTTGTTGGTGAGCATAAAGGTTATGCACATTATACAATAGGAAAAAGAAGAGGTTTTACAGTTCATGGAGCGCATGATCCTCATTTTGTAACAAAATTAAATCCTAAAGACAATACTATTGTAGTTGGTAAAAAAGCCGCATTAGAAGTAAATGAAGTAGTTGGAAAGAACCTAAATATGTTTATTGATGATATTGAGTTTTCTTGTAGTGTAAAACTAAGATACCGTTCAGTATCAACTCCTTGTCATATAAAAATTGAAGATGAAAAAGTCTATATAACTCTAGAAGAGCCAGCTTTTGGCGTTGCTGCTGGACAATTAGCTGTATTTTATGATGGACAAAAAGTAATTGGGAGTGCTTGGATTGAAAGTTCTAAATAAATCTATTAAGATTTATTTAGTTTCATAATTTAGGAGTTAAACTCCTAAATTATCTTTATATTAGAATGTATATTCTACACTTGCTAATACATATTTGTCATCATGCCATTCAGTATCAGTTGCATCTTCATTAACATCTCCGTATAAAATAGCTGCCGTTAAAGATTCAGTAATAGGATAAGATGCTGTTAAGTTCAACTCTTTTTCTTTTGAATCATCTATTCCATAAGTTGTTACACCATATAATGCACCTAATTCAACATCAGCAATCGTGTATCCTAAAGAACCATATACAGTTCTAGCATCTGGATCATAAGTTCTATTCCCTGTATCAAATGGAGAAATATTATCACCAGCAGTAGTCATTATAGCAGCACCACCATCTTTATCAGTTTTAATATATCCAACTGCAGCAGAAATATCAGCAATAGTCGTATTTAGTTCAAGATGTCCAATTGATCCATCTTCATACCCATTATTTTTATCAACACTACTTTCTGCATAATGAGCAATTAGACCAAAATAATCAGTTGTAATAGTTGTTTTTAAACCATAAAAATCAACTGCATCAGGAGCTGAATATACATAAGGGTTAAATTCTACACTTTCTAATCCAGCATATTTAACATCAAGAACATATACTCCTTTATTTCCATTTATATCATGAAAATCTTCACTTAAATCAATTCCTGATTCAGCTTTTCTTTGTGAGTATCCTAAAACAACTGTTGTATCAGGAATAGCAGTAATTGCAGCAACTACAGCTTCATTGTAATCAGCTAACCATTCAAGATCAATAGCTTGTCTACCAGCTGTTATAGAAAATCCTTCCATTGCATATTTAAGATATGCTTCTGTCATTAAAGAATTGTTTGCAAATGCAGAATCAGCATCACCTGATCTATCATATTTTTCAATTTGACCTAAACCAAGATTTCCTTTAAATTCTGCTTTTGCATTAAATCCATAAAATGAAGCTGTTTCAAAAGCAACTGTAGCTTGTCCATTTCCAAATCCAGAATCTTTCACACCATCTTTATTATCATGTTTTTCACCATATAAAGCTACGCTTCCTGAAACTTTTCCTTCTTTAAACGCAGAATCAATTGTATCAGCACTAAAAGCCACAGAAGAACTGAATATAAATCCACAAGCAATTAAGCTTATTTTATTTCTTGACAAAAGGTTTTTCATTTTTTTTCCTTACAAATATTTTTTTAATATTGAATAACTATCATCGCATTAATAGCTTTTCTTTATAGAAGAACAATAAAATTATAACATCAACAAAAATCAAAATAAACAGTTTAGATGTATATATACTATACATTACTAAATATTGATTAATGTTTATGATAATCATTATTATAGTATTAGTTTTTTTCTTAATCTTTTATTAACTTAATATCAATTAAGTACTCTTTAGATAAAATGCTCACAATCAAAATCCAAGGAATTTTTATGTCAACATTTAAACTTTTTAGTGGTTCAGCTAACCCTGAATTTGCAACAAAAGTAGCAGAATATTTAGGAATGTGTGTTTCAAATGCAACTCTTAATAAATTTAGTGATGGAGAAATCTCTGTTCAAATTACAGAAAGTGTAAGAGGACAAGATGTATTTATAATCCAACCAACTTGCGCACCAACAAATGACAATTTAATGGAATTGTTAATTATGGTAGATGCTCTAAAAAGATCAAGTGCAAAATCTATTTCAGCTGTTATTCCATATTATGGATATGCAAGACAAGATAGAAAAGCAGCACCAAGAGTTCCAATAACTGCAAAATTAGTTGCAGATATTTTAGAAACTGCTGGTATTTCAAGAGTAGTTACTATTGATTTGCATGCTGCTCAAATTCAAGGTTTTTTCAATATTCCTGCTGATAACTTATTTGGTTCTATTTTATTTGCAAACTATATTAAGTCTAAAAATTTAGCAAACCCAATAATTGGAAGTCCAGATATTGGTGGAGTTGCACGAGCTAGATCTTATGCAGACAAATTAGGTTATGACTTAGTTATTGTTGATAAAAAAAGAGAAAAAGCTAATGAATCTGAAGTTATGAATATAATTGGTGATGTAAAAGGTAAAGATGTTATCTTGGTTGATGATATGGTTGATACAGCTGGAACTTTAGTAAAAGCTGCAGAAGTTTTAAAGAAAAAAGGTGCAAATTCTGTAATGGCATGTTGTACACATGGTGTTCTAAGTGGACCTGCTTATGATAGAATTGAAAAAGGTGAATTGGATGAATTAGTTATTTCTGACACAATTCCTACACGAAAAAATGCTAAAAAAATAACTGTATTAACAGCTTCAACTATGATTGGAGAAGCCATAAGAAGGATTCACAATAACGAATCTGTTAATTCAATTTTTATTGCGTGATGCAAAACTAGAAAATTTCGGTATAATTCGCGTGATTATTAATTAAAAAGGAATAACAATGAAAAAAATTATATTATCAACTGTTGCTTGTGCAACAATGATGTTAGCTGCAAACTCTGATTACAAATATGAAATTACACCAACAGTTGGTGGAGTTTATACTGAGGGTAATTTAGGTTTAGATAGAGGTTATGCAAATGGTGGATTAAGTTTAGGATTTAATCAATTTGATTCTTTTATTGATCAAGTTGAACTTGGTTTTTTAAGATCAACTGAAGATGTAAATTACAAAGGAACTAATGCTGATACTGGTATTACAAGAATATTTACTAACTTTATTAAAGAATATAGCTTAACTTCTGATGTATCATTATATACATTAGTTGGTGCTGGTGTTGAAATTTTTGACAACGAAGGTAATGGAAATAAAGACGGATTATTTGGTAACTATGGTGCTGGAATTAAATATAAAATTGCAGACCAATTTGCTTTAAAATTCGATGTTAGACATTTAATTGAAGCTGATCATGGAGACAATAACTTATTATATAATGTAGGTTTTGCTGTTCCATTTGGTGAAGTTGCTAAACCAGCTCCTGTTGTTGAGAAAAAAGCTCCTGTTGTTGTAGCTCCTGTTGTTGCAGCAGCTCCTAAAGATTCTGATGGTGATGGTGTAATTGATGAATTAGACCAATGTCCAGATACTATGAAAGGTTCAAAAGTTGATACTGTTGGATGTATGACTTTAGTTAACTTAAATATTAACTTTGATACAAACAAATCAGATATTAAAGATTCTTACAATTCAAGAGTAGCTGAATTCGCAAAAATGATGAATGCTAATCCAAAATTAAAAGCTACAATTGGAGCACACACTGATTCTGTTGGTTCAGATGCTTACAATCAAAAATTATCTGAAAGAAGAGCTGCTGCTGCTGTTAATGCATTAAAAGCATTAAAAGTTGACGCATCAAGAATTAAAGCTGTTGGTTATGGTGAAACTAAACCAGTTGCTTCAAATGATACTGTTGAAGGTAGAGCTGAAAATAGAAGAGTTGAAGCTGTAATGAGCAAATAATTCTAATTTTTTTAGAATATAAGGGGCTTGAGTTTATCTCAGCCCCTTTTTTTATTTCTACCAATTCCTATTTAACAATAAACTTACAAAACTTTAGATACAATCGCGATATAATAAATAACACAATAAACAACTTATAGGAATTACCCTTGCAAAAAAATATTAGAAACTTTAGTATTATTGCTCATATTGACCATGGAAAATCAACTCTTGCAGATAGAATAATTCAAGAATGTGGTGCAGTTGCAGATAGAGATTTATCAGCACAAATGATGGATACTATGGATATAGAACAAGAAAGAGGGATTACAATTAAGGCTCAAAGTGTAAGACTTAATTATGTAAAAGATGGACAAAATTATATTCTAAATCTAATTGACACTCCAGGTCATGTTGACTTTTCTTATGAAGTAAGCCGTTCATTAGCCTCTTCTGATGGAGCACTTTTAATTATTGATGCAACACAAGGTGTTGAAGCTCAAACTATTGCTAATGTATATATTGCTATGGATAATGACCTAGAAATTCTTCCAGTTGTAAATAAAATTGATTTGCCAAGTGCTGATCCAGATAGAGTTTTAGAAGAAGTTGAAGAAGCAATTGGAATTGATTGTACGGAAAGTAATCTAATCAGTGCAAAAACAGGTGTTGGAGTAAAAGCGTTAATTGATGCTATCGTTGATAGAATTCCGTCACCAGTTGGTGATACAGATGCTCCTACAAAAGCTTTGATTTATGATTCTTGGTTTGATAATTATCTTGGAGCTTTAGCACTTGTTAGAGTTTATGATGGAAGTATCAAAAAAGGTCAAATGATTAGAATGATGAATACACAAGAAGAACATCAAGTTCTTAATTTAATGTATCCACATCCTAGAAAACCAACAAAAACAAATGTTATTGAAACAGGTGAAATTGGAATTGTTATACTGGGACTTAAAACAACAAATAGTATCGCCGTTGGAGATACAATTACTGACGCGAAAAATCCAACAGCTGAAGTAATCGATGGATTTGAACCTGCTAAACCATTTGTATTTGCAGGAATTTATCCAATTGAAACAGATAAATTTGAAGATTTAAGAGATGCTTTAAATAAACTACAATTAAACGATAGTTCAATCTCATTTGAACCTGAAAGTTCAGCAGCTTTAGGAAGTGGATTTAGAACAGGATTTTTAGGAATGCTTCACATGGAAGTAATCAAAGAAAGACTTGAAAGAGAGTTTGATTTAGATTTAATAGCAACTGCACCAACGGTTGTTTATGAAATTTTAAAAACAGATGGAACAAGAATTACGATCCAAAACCCAAGTGAATTACCAGCTCCAAACTACATAGATACGATTTTTGAACCTTATGTAAAAGCTACAATTTTAGTACCTGATGAATTCTTAGGAAATGTTATCAAACTTCTTAATGACAAAAGAGGTAATCAAAATAAAATGGATTACATCGGTAAAAGAGTTTTACTAGATTATGATATTCCAATGAATGAAATCGTAATGGATTTTTATGATAAATTAAAATCAACAACAAAAGGTTATGCCTCTTTTGATTATGAACCAATTGGATTTAGACCAGGTGTTTTACAAAAACTAGATATTAAAGTTGCAGGTGAAATCGTAGATGCACTTTCAATTATCGTGCCTGAGAATAAAGCACTTTCAAAAGGAAGAGAATTTATCAAAGCCTTAAAAGAGTTAATTCCAAGACAATTATTTGAAGTTGCAATCCAAGCAAGTATCGGAAATAATGTAATTGCAAGAGAAACTGTAAAATCAACAGGTAAAAATGTAACTGCAAAATGTTACGGTGGAGATATTACAAGAAAAAGAAAATTACTAGAAAAACAAAAAGCTGGTAAAAAAAGAATGAAAGCCATAGGAAAAGTAAATGTACCTCAAGAAGCATTCATGGCAGTTTTAAAAATATAATTTCATCTTTTGGCGAATTTCTGCGTCAAATCAATAATTTAAATGCTCACGTACTCTTAGTACGCTGCGCTTTAAATTCTCTTTTTTCCTTGAACTTCACTCAAAATCTAAAACTCTATTTTTAAAAATTATCTATATATTTAATATTTTGTACTCTCATCAAAATGGTCTCGACAATTTTTACACCACCATCCTGGTCCATCTTTATGTAATCTTACACTCAATTCATTTACATCAAAACAAGTTGGACAAAAAGGACCTTCTTTTTTTCGATCAATTTCTTTCCAATATATATTATCATCAAAAGTAATAGTACTTTTATCTTGTAACTTTTTCTTTAAGTCTCTGATTTCATCATCTTTATCAATTAAATCCACTTTAATATCGGCTAACTCTGTTTTTAAATCTACTAAAGAACTAATTAATTCTGCTAATTTCAATTTCGTTTCTGCTTCATCCAGAGAACTACTACTATCTTTTATAAGTTTTGCAATCTCCATTGATGTTTTTATAGTAGCAATTGCTGTTGATATACTTCCTAAATCAGGCATTAATTTCCTTCTAAATAATTTCAATCATTATAGCAAAATCTGAACTACACTCTTAAATGTGAGCATTTTCAAAATAGCGTAAAAAAAAATCTATCTAAATTCGTTAAGAAATTTGAACTGTCTGAAGACTGAGGTACGAAGTCAAGTTTTCAAATTTTAGAATTTAGATAGATTTTTTAGCTATTTTGAATCCCTGCGAACGCTTTTCTTTTGCTTACTTTTCTTTACTAAAAAGAAAAGTATGAAGCATCACAACAAAGAAATAAACATAATTTATGATATTATTATTTTCATGTTATGCATAACCTGTAAAAACCTATCATTCCAAATTATCTGTAAAGATTGTCAAAATAATCTTTTAATCCCCTCTTTCCACAAAAGAGAAATAGAAGATGGATTTTTCAACTACTCTTTTTATACTCTTTCAGAACTAGAAGATTTAATCTTATCAAAATACTATTTTCATGGAGATAGAGTTTTTAATATTTTAGCAAAACTCTCTTTTGCTAAATTTGCTCAGAATTTCAGTTTTACAAATGAAGTTTACGCAATTCCTATTGATGACCATACACGACATGATTTTTCTCATACAGCTATTTTAGCAAGACATTTAAAATCTGAATTTATAACTCCTAAATACAACACTTTAAAAGCTTCTAATATTATAAAATATGCAGGAAAAGATTTGGAATTTAGACAAAAAAATCCAAGAAAATTTCAAGTTAAAAATATCACTAATCAAATAACTATTTTATGTGATGATTTAATTACCACAGGTTCTACTATTAAAGAAGCGAAAAAAGCTTTAGAGAAAAAGAATAATCAAGTTCTATTTTCTCTAACATTAGCTGATGCAAAACTCTAAAATTTTAATTATCATTTTCTTCTGCAATTTCAAGTAAAACCTTATCTTCAACCCATAAAATCATTGTTACATCAATAAGTCTATTACAAATAAAAATAGCAAAAGACAAATCATATATTAAATTTGTAGCAACAGAGGCATTGATTTTTTTTGAATTTATTAACTTATCTATTCTAATATTTCGTATATTTTCAATTGAATTTAGTTTTTGTTTTAATGCTTTTACTTTATAAAGGCGATCAATATCATCCAAATTATGATTTTGTCTTATGTACTTTAATTCTCTAAAAACCATAAGCATCAAATCTTTTATAATTTCATATTCAGATGTAACATATTTATCTTTATTTTTTTGATTATTTTCCAGATTTTTTTCTAATTTCTTAATATTTTTTAGAAGTTTATTCATCTGATTTGTTGCAGATTTTAATAAATTTACAACTTGAGAATCTTCTTCATTCATATTTTTTTGTGCTTCTGAAGAAAATTGAATAATATCATCATGTAATAACTTTAAATTTTCTTTATAAATTTTATCTATTTTTATATTTTGTATGTTATTTGTTTTATTTTCATAATGAGAAAAATGCAAATCTTCATCATTTATTTTTAATTGGTGTTTAATTGATTTTAAAAGATTGTAATAAAAGTTTTTATTCTCTTTTCGCAAACTAATGATTGCAGTTTTTGGTATTTGAATAACTTCATCATTTAAATATTGCGGTTTAGCCCAAGATTTTATTTTAGGAATAAAAAGTTTTTGTAGTGTTTTTACCATCAAAGGAATAAATGGAATCAAAATAATAACAGCCACAATATTAAATAAAGTTTGAAACATTGTTAATTTTATAACATAATTATCTGCTGCTACACCAAAATATTGTGCAATAAAATCAATCAAATATATAATTGGATATATAAAAATTGTTGCAAAAATAGCAGCTGTTAGATTGAGAATAAATTGAGCAAGAGCTAATCTTTTACCATTTGCATTTGAAGATACAGCTCCCAAAACAGTTGTTGCTGTACTTCCAATTTTTCCACCAATTACAGTTGAGAGTGCATTTATATAAACTATTTGCATACTTGCAAGTGCTGTCAAAATTATAGCAATACTTGCCGAACTTGATTGCACAACAAAAGTCATTATACCTCCCAAAATAGAATAAATAAACATTCCAAAAAAACCATCAAGAGCATAAACTGATAAATCAATACTATCTTTTAATGATGAAAAACCATTAACCATATAAGATATTCCTAAAAAAATAAATCCTAAACCTAATAAAATATTGCCTAAACCTTTATTTCTTTGTTCTTTTGAAAATCTAAAAAATATACCAAAAATAATTATAGGCATAGCATAATGAGAAATTTTTATTTTTAATCCAAGTGTTGCAATTAACCAAGCAGTTGTGGAAGAGCCTAAACTTGAACCTAAGATTACACCTATTGCTTCACTTAATCCAATTAAATCAGTTGCTAAAAAAGAGATTAGGATTACACTTGTAAGGGATGAACTTTGAATAACTGAAGTGATTATAAAACCTGTTCCAATAGCTTTTGGCAAAGTATTTGTAAATTTTTCTAAAATATGTTCTAAAAAACCTCCAGAAAAAAGTTTAAATCCTTCATCTAAAAAAAACATACCAACTAAAAAAATAGCAACTCCAGCAACAATAATTTTAGCATTTTCATAAGAAAAAACGAAATAAGCTAAAACCAAAAATAATAGAGGAAAAAACATTTTTTTAACCATTACACTCCTCCAAAAGTATATAATAAATAATACATTTAAAACATAGCATTATGATAGCTTTTAAATGTATTTATTTTTAAAGTAGAAGATAATTTTTTGTCTCTTAAGTAACTCACATTTAATATAAGATATAATCAAGATATATGAAATAGGAATTGTTTATGATAGGAATAATAGATTATAACATGGGGAATTTAGCAAGTGTTTACAATGCTTGTAAATTAATAGATGCAAAAGCTACAATTGTTAAAAATCCAGAAGATTTAAAAAATTTTAATAGAGTTATTTTGCCAGGTGTTGGTGCTTACAAAGATGCAATGGAACATCTTATTCAAACAGGGATGAATGAAGCTGTTTATGAGTTTGCAAAAAGTGGAAAACCAATGATTGGTATTTGTTTGGGAATGCAACTTTTATTTGAAAGCTCACAAGAATTTGGTCATACAGATGGTCTTGGATTAATTGATGGGCAAGTTGTGAAATTTGATAAGTCAAAAATGCATGAAGATTTCAAAATTCCTCACATGGGTTGGAATACAATAAGAAATAAAGAACACGCCTTATTTGAAGGATTAAAAGATCCATATTTGTATTTTGTTCACTCATATCACGCGGTTACTAGTGAAAAAAATATCATTGGAACTACAACTTATGGTTATGATTTCACAAGTGCTGTTAATAAAGATAATATTTATGGTTTACAGCCACATCCTGAAAAATCACATGATAATGGACTAAAAATTTTAAAGAACTTTATAAATTTAAAATAAGGAAATTTTATGAAAACTATTGCAATTACTGGTGCTAGTGGATTTGTTGGAACAAGTTTAACAAAATATTTTTCTAATCTTGGATATAAAATTATTCCTATTTCAAGAGATATTTTAAATAATAAACAAAAATTAGAAGAGACTTTGAATTCAACTCAAATTGTAATTAATTTAGCTGGTGCAAACATCATAAATAGATGGAATGAAGCATATAAAAAACTTCTTTATTCAAGTAGAATTGATACAACTTCAAAAATAGTAAATGCAATTAATAATGTTCAAAATAAACCAAAACTTCTTATTTCAACTTCTGCTGTTGGGATTTATGACAATAAAACTACTTATGATGAAAATGGAACTTATTCAAATGATTTTCTTTCAAAACTTTGTCAAGAGTGGGAAAAAGAAGCTTTAAAAGCAAAAAATGAAACTACAAAAGTATCTATTTTTAGATTTGGAATAGTTTTAGGAAAAAATGGTGGTGCTTTACAAAAAATGATAACTCCATTTAAATTAGGACTTGGTGGAATTATTGGAAGCGGGAATCAAGCATTTTCATATATTCATATTGATGATTTATTAAATGCTTATAAATTTGTAATTGAAAATGAGTTTGAAGATGTATTTAATATCACAGCTCCAATTCCCACAACAAATAAAGGTCTTACAAAAGCTTTAGGAAAAACACTAAAAAGACCTACTATACTTCCAGTTCCAGAATTTATTTTAAAACTAATTTTTAGTGAAGGTGCCAAAGTTCTAACAGATGGACAAAGTGCGGTTCCTGAAGAATTATTGGATTTGGGATTTGAATTTAAATTCAAAAATATAGAAGAAACTATAGAAGATTTATGTAAATAAAATAAGGATTAATATGGATATTTTACCAGCAATTGATTTAAAAGATGGAAAAGCTGTAAGACTTAGTAAAGGATTGATGGATAGTGCAAAAATCTATTCAGATGAACCTTGGATGGTGGCTAAAAGATTTGAAGAATTAGGTTCTAAATGGGTTCATATAGTTGATTTAAATGGCGCATTTGAGGGGAAACCTGCGAACTTAGAACAAATCAAAAAAATCAGAGAAAACTGTAATCTAAAAATCGAACTTGGTGGTGGGATTAGAGATGAAGAAACTATCAAAATGTATGTTGAACTTGGAGTTGATAGACTTATTCTTGGTTCAATTGCAGTAAAAAATCCACAATTTGTAAAAGATATGGCTGCTAAATATCCGATTGCTGTTGGAATTGATGCTATGAATGGAATGGTTGCGGTTGAGGGTTGGGCTGAAGTTTCTACGATGAAAGCAACTGATTTAGCTCAAGAATTTGCAAATGCTGGAGTTCTAGCAATCATCTGTACAGATATAAGCAAAGATGGAATGCTTTGTGGAGTAAATGTCGAATTCACGGAATCAATTGCCCTTGCATCAAAAGTTGATACAATTGCATCTGGTGGAGTAAAAGATATAAATGACATCATAAATTGTAAAGCAAATGGAAATATTGCGGGTGTTATTGTAGGAAAAGCATTTTATGAAGGAACTCTTGATTTAGAAGAGGCTTTTAAAGTTTTAGAAAATAATTTACAAATAAAAAGTATTATTTGATTTCTTTAAAAAATATTTTCATTAACTAGCATCATAACTATAGTTTATTCGTAAATTTCGAAAATTATTTAAAAAGTATATACATAAAAATAATTTTATGTTATTATAATTAAAATAATTTATAAAGGCTAGTTGATGAACTCTAACAAAAAGATAACTATTATAATTTTCACTATGGTTACAATATTAACAATTGTAATAGTAGCTTTAGTGGCACTTGGTTCTAGGCAAACAGGTTATGATAGTGCAAAAAAAAGAGCTTATTTAACAGCCGATATAGTCAAAAAATCTTTAACATCACATATGGTTAATGGGAATATGCATCAAAGAGATGTTTTCCTAGACAGTATGGCGCAATTAAAAGAAGTAAGTGATTTATGGATAGTTAGATCAAAAACAATAAGTCAGCAATTTGGTAAATCTGGATTAGGAAATGAAATTCCAAGAGATACTATTGATGAAGAAGTTTTAAGAACAGGTATCGAAAGAGTTATAACAACTGAATCTTTAAAAAATGCTTCATTAAGAATCACTATTCCATATACTGCTTCTTCACTTGATAAGCCAAATTGTTTATCTTGTCATAATGCAAAAGAAGGAGAAGTATTAGGTGCTATTTCTTTAAAATTTGATATTCAAGAAGATAGGATTTCAAGCATTGCTATTTTGTTAAATGTTATTGGAATAATCTCTCTTTTCTTAATTTTTATATTGATTTATATTAGTAAAAAAATCAAACCATATACAAGTTCATTTGATGCAATTACAGAAGTTTTAAAACAAGTTCACGATGGTGATTATTCAGTAAGAGCAAAAGAAGGTGTTTTAAAAGAAGATAAAGAAGCTTCTTTATGGTTAAATGAAATTATAGAAAAACTTGAAACTGTATTAACAGGAATTGAAAAAAATCTAACAGCATTTGTTCATAATAGAGTATCAAATGTAAATAATGACAAATTATTAACTGCAAAAGAGATAATAGAAGATATTTCAGAAATTTATAACTATAAAAAAACAATTGAAACTGATTTAACAAAAGAAGATATTTACTATAGATTAGTGCAAGTATTAAAAGACAAATTATTAATCAAATCTTTTTATATTTTCGAAAATGATTTATTAAAAGATGAAAGAACAATAATTTTTTCTACAAAAAATATTAAACCATGTTGTGCAATTTTGAACAATGTAAAAGAACAATGTAGAGCTGAAAGAACAGACACTATTGTTATATCTGAGAATTTTCCTGAAATTTGTAGAGTTGCAACTTGTAAAAATGATACTGATTATATTTGTATTCCATTTTTAATAAATGACCAAAAAAGTATAACTATACATATTTTATGTGAAGATAAAGAGTGTCTAAAGCATTCTAAATATCAAATTGGAATAATCAAAAAATATCTTGAAGAGACTAAACCTATTTTAGAAAGTCGAATGTTAATGGATGTTTTAAGAGAAAGAAATTTAGTCGATGGATTAACAGGTCTTTATAATAGAAAATATTTAGATGAATTTATTGATAAAAAAATGCCTCATGAATTATCTAAAGGTATGACTTATGCAGTTATGTTTTTAGATATTGACTACTTTAAAATGGTAAATGATACCTATGGACATGATGCAGGTGATGCAATACTTCAAAAACTTTCATCAACAATGAAAAGTGCTATTACTGAAAATGAATTTATAATTAGATTTGGTGGTGAAGAGTTTTTAATTATAATGAAAAATCCAACTGTTGAAAGTGCAGAGGAATTAGCAAATAGAATTAATCAAGAGTTTGCAAAACTTGTATTTACATTTAATAATGATTCTTTTAGTAAAACAGTAAGTATTGGTTATGCATTTTTCCCAAGCGATACAGACCAGATTTGGAAATGTATTAAATTTGCCGATTTATGTCTTTACAAAGCAAAAGAAACAGGAAGAAATAAAGTTATAAGATTTACAAGAGATCTTTTAAAAGGTAGTGATAAAGATAATTATTAAAAAGAAGAACTGCATATAATTATGCAGTTCTTTTTAAGAGTTTACTTCTCAACGAGACTGTAAAATAAACTGTGTAAACCCACCAGTTACCCTTTAATTACTTAGTATATTTTGACACAATTTCACTGAAAAATATACTAAGTTGAGGGTAAATTTCAAACCAATTTCTAACACTAGACA